>JANQSC010000014.1 GCA_028284235.1 Opitutaceae bacterium | reverse complement strand
ATCGACTTTTCTACGACACGGTAAAAGGGGGCGATTTCCGCTCGCGCGAGGCAAACGTCTATCGCCTGGCCCAGGTCAGCGCCAACATCATCGACCAGTGCGTCGCTCTCGGCGTTCCCTTCGCCCGCGAGTACGGAGGCTTGCTCGCGAACCGTTCCTTCGGCGGGGCTCAGGTGTCCCGCACTTTCTACGCCCGAGGCCAAACCGGCCAGCAGCTCCTGCTCGGAGCGTATTCGGGGCTCAGCCGCCAGATCGGCCTGGGCAACGTTCGCATGAACGCGAACCACGAGATGCTCGAGCTGGTTCTGATCGACGGGCACGCCCGCGGCATCATCACCCGCAACGTGATCACCGGAGCGGTCGAGCGCCATTCGGCCCACGCGGTGGTCCTGGCGACCGGCGGCTACGGCAACGTCTTCTACCTGTCCACCAACGCTCTCAATTCCAACGTCACGGCGGCGTGGCGGGCCCATCGCAAAGGGGCGGCCTTCGCCAATCCTTGCTACACGCAGATCCACCCGACTTGCATTCCCGTCTCCGGCGACTACCAGTCCAAGCTAACGCTCATGTCGGAGTCGCTCCGCAACGACGGCCGGATTTGGGCGCCGAAGAAGCAAGGGGACACGCGCCCCGCGGACCAGATCCCGGAAGACGAACGCGACTACTACCTGGAGCGAAAGTATCCAAGCTTTGGAAATCTCGCGCCGCGCGATATTTCCTCGCGAGCGGCGAAAGAAGCGTGCGACGAGGGTCGCGGCGTCGGCGAAACGGGACTTGGCGTGTATCTGGATTTCAAGGACGCGATTGATCGTCTAGGCGAGCCCGCGATTCGCGAGCGCTACGGGAATCTGTTCGACATCTACCACGAGATTACGGGCGAAAGCGCTTACAAGCAGCCAATGCGTATCTATCCTGCCGTCCACTACACGATGGGCGGGCTTTGGGTCGACTACAATTTGATGAGCACCATTCCGGGCTGTTTCGTTCTCGGCGAAGCGAACTTCTCGGATCATGGTGCGAACCGATTGGGGGCGTCCGCTCTCATGCAAGGGCTGGCTGACGGTTATTTCGTTTTGCCGTATACAATTCCCCACTACCTGGCGGACGTGCCGCGCGATCCCGCTCCACCGACCGATCATCCAGAGTTCGCCAAAGCCGAAGAGGAAGTAGCGAACCGGACTCGGGCTCTCCTTGAGAACAACGGCAAGCAGACGGTGAAGAGTTTTCATAAACGTTTGGGCAAGATCATGTGGGACAAGTGCGGCATGGCCCGCAACAAGGCGGGCCTGGAAGAGGCGATCCGGCTGATCCCCGAGTTGCGCCAGGAATTCGATGAGGATGTGTGTGTTCCGGGAACGGCGGACTCCCTCAACCAGTCCCTGGAAATCGCCGGCCGCGTGGCGGACTTCTTCGAGCTGGGCGAGCTGATGTGCCGCGACGCGTTGGCGCGGGATGAATCCTGCGGCGGCCACTTCCGCGAGGAGTACCAGTATCCCGATGGCGAGGCCCTGCGTGACGACGAGAGATTCGGCCATGTATCCGCCTGGGAATGGAACGGAAAAGGAGAGGAGCCGACCCACCATCGCGAAAAGCTGGAATACGAGTCGGTCAAAATGGTAACGCGAAGCTATAAGTAGACGACAAGGTCTTCCCTCAACACCGTTTTAAAAAATGAAAGTAACACTACGAGTTTGGCGACAAAAGGACGGCGATTCCGCCGGCAAGTTTGAGGAGTACGAAGCGGATGGGTTGAATCCGAACATGTCGTTTCTCGAGATGCTCGACGTCGTCAACGAGGATCTGACCACCAAGGGCGAAGACCCGATCGCGTTCGCCCACGATTGCCGAGAGGGCATTTGTGGCACTTGCTCCTGCATGATCGACGGCAAGCCGCACGGGCCCGAATCTGGAGTGACGACCTGCCAGACCTACATGCGGAGCTTCAAGGACGGCGACCGGATCACGGTTGAGCCGTTTCGCGCCAGCGCCTTTCCGGTCCAGAAGGATCTCATTACCGACCGATCGTCCTTCGACTCGATCATGCAGTCGGGAGGCTTCATCACGGCCCGGGCGGGAAGTTGCGAAGACGCCAATGCGCTGCCGATCGGCAAAGACGTGGCGGACTTGGCGATGGACGCCGCCGCGTGCATCGGTTGCGGCGCTTGCGTCGCGGCGTGCAAAAACTCGTCGGCCATGCTCTTCGTGTCCGCCAAGGCCGGTCAGCTCAATCTGCTGCCTCAAGGTCAGCCCGAAAAGGACTCCCGCGTCTTGAACATGGTCGCCACCATGGACGAAGCCGGATTCGGCAATTGCACCAATCAGTATGAATGCTCGGCGGCCTGCCCGAAGCTGATCAGCGAAGAATTCATATCCAAGCTGAATCGCGACTACATGACGGCTAGCGTCAAGAGCGTGTTCAAAGCGACTGCACTCTAGGCGAGGATTTCGGAACGCCCCTACAGCGGATTCACAGTGTAGTTACTGCCCCGTGGCGATATCACGCCTTTGGCCCGGCAGAGCTAGAAAAGAGAAAGCGCTTGAGCGCTTTCGACCGCGACCCATAGGGCTCCGGCGCAGATGGCCCACGCGAATCCAATGGTGACGAGCTTCTTGAAGCGCTTCGATCGCTCGTGGCGATCGAGCTGGCGTTTGCGGAATCCACTCTTCTGCAGAAAGCTCACAAACTGGGCGTTTTGCATCCGGAAGTCCTCTGAACTGCTATCGAGCAGCGCGTCGTTCTTGACGCGTTTTCTGCGAAGCTTGTTAGAAAGGAAACCGAACATTCGTTTATTTAAGAGACTGCGCCCACATTTATCAAGACGTTAATCGGAGGGTTCCGTTCAATATTCAATGATTCCATTTATCTTTTCGTTCCGAAGTCGCAAATTGAGGGGTTGCCTCTAAGGCGGCGACCGACGCGATGGGGGCTATTCGCCATCTTTTGGATACACCGGGTCTGCAAAACGCGGTTTCGCGGATTGCCTTCGCGACGATGCCGTTGGTAGAAACCGACCGATGTCCGAAAAACTGAACGTAGCGATATGCGGCGCCGGCGCCTGGGGAACCGCGATGGCCCTCCATCTCGATCGTCAGGGGCATCGCGTTTCTCTGCGGGCCCGTCGCGAGTCACAGGCTCGATCAATTCGGGAAACGCGTGTGAACGCGGACTACCTTCCGGGCCACGCTCTCCCGGAATCGATCGCCGTCGAAACTTTGGACGAAACGCCGCTCGAGGAGACGCATATCGTCTTCATGGGGGCGCCGTCCTACGCTCTTCGAAGTTGGCTGGACCGCATCGCGGCGATTTCCTCGAATGGGCAGCGGCTCTTCGTGAGCCTGGCCAAAGGGCTCGAGCTGGATACCGGCAAAACGCCCTGCGAAATTATCGCGGAGCGATTTCCCGACGACCGGGTGGGTTGCCTGTCGGGCCCGACCTTTGCCGGAGAAGTGGCCAGCGGAAAGCCGGCGGCGATGACGCTGGCGTGCAACGAAACGCATCCGGTCGTTGAGCAAACGCAAGCCGCCTTGAGCGGTCCGAGCATGCGGATCTACCTCGGCGAGGATTTGAAAGGCGTCGAGCTCGGGGGTTGCCTCAAAAATGTCTACGCCATCGCCGCGGGCTGTTGCCAAGGACTGGAGCTCGGCGACAACGCGCAGGCGGCCCTGTTAACGCGGGCCTTGGCCGAAATGGTCCGAGTCGGTCAGGGGCTCGGGGCGAACGCGGAGACGTTTTACGGATTGAGCGGGTTTGGCGACCTGGTGGCGACCTGCCATGGGGACTGGAGCAGAAACCGCTCCTTCGGTGAAGCGATTGCCAAGGGGAAAAACGCGAGCTCCGTTATTGCGTCGCAAAAAACCGCGGTGGAAGGCTACCGCACCGCGCGTTCGTTCCACGAGACACTCGCGGCGAAGGGTGTGGAAGCCCCGATCCTCGATCAAGTCTACGAGATCCTCTACCAAGACAAGTCGCCCATAGCCGCGCTGAACGACTTGATGAGCCGGGACCTCAAGAGCGAGTAGTCGATCATACTCTTTCTCCTAATCCTAATCTTACTCCCAATCCATTCGGGAAAGGGTTGGGTGATTAAGACTTAGATTATGATTAAGAGTATGATTAGGATTAAGATCAGATCGGATGGGGTCGTTGGCCCGCCCTTACACGATCTCGAGTTCGACCCGAACGCGCGGCCCGCGAGCGGAAGGGGCGAAGGCAAACCAATTGACCCCTTCGGATACCATGTCCAATTCAACCATGTACGAGCCGGCTGGCAGCGTTGGACCGTTCAATTCCATGGAAACGGAATCGCCGGGCGCGATGTCGCGAGGAATTCGAGCGCGAGCCCAATCGAGAGAGACCGGTTCGCCGTTGGAATTGTACAAGCGCGCCCCGAGCATGACGGTTCCGATCAGGTCCTCCGTCGCATGCAGCCAGATCGCCCTCCCGCGGTTGACGATGTTCGCTTCGAGACACACGGGTTCGCCTCCTTGAGCCGAGAATTTTGCGAGTGTTGGTGTGATTTCCGCTTGCAACGATTCGCCCGAGCGTGAATCGAGCGCGGGCGCTCCTTTTGAGAGAAAGAAAATGCTGTTGTCTTCGAGCCCACGTCTCAGCGTTCGGAACAACCGTCTCCCGAGCAGCTGCCGGGCGACGCTGAAGAAAGAGCTTCGCCGCGCCGCATGGTACTGGGAAAGCGTAAAGCGCCGCGTTGTCACAGTTCGCCAATGGAGGAAATCCAGTCCGACCGTTTGGGCGTATTCGGCGATCTGGTCCATGTATATGTCGTTTTCCAATACGACGTGATTGTGCATCTCGGCTTGGGAGCTGGCGGCACTGGAGTGTCGGTACCCCGGCTCCTTGAATCCGATACTGCCTCCGGGCTTGAGCGTTCGCGCGAATTCGGACAATACTGCCTCCCAGTTCGGTATATGGTGAAACGTATCGAAACAGACGATACGGTCAAAGCTCGCGTCGGGAGCGTCGATTTTTCTGCCGTTGAAAACGGTGTATACTGCGGAATCCGCGGCGATGAAGGGGTTGGACTCAACCCGTTTCTTGCCGATCTCGAGAGCGGTTCCCGACGGGTCGCAAGCGGTGACGCGGCATCCGAGCTGTTGCAAGTAGGCGGAAATCCAGCAGGTTCCCGCCCCGAAGTCGAGGACCCGCATGCCGCGACCGAGCTGCAAGCCGCTCAAAAGCATTCCCAGTTTTTCGAGGGACTCCGAAGCTTCCGTGAAGGAGCGGAACGGCTTTTGTATGTGAATTTCGGGATCGCTGTTGGCGGCATAGTAGGCTTCGGCCCCGCGGCAGATCTCCTCCGGCGAGTACTTCGCTATGATATCCTTGGGGTCGATCATTCGGCTTTCCCGGGCGGTCTCGCTCGCAACGACGCGCGCATGGGTTTGGGTACGAGTTTTAGTAGCTTATGCCCGGGAGCCAAGTGACCAGTTTCGGGAAGGCGACTACCAGAGCCAGGGCGATGAGTTGAATGACGATGAACGGAATGACTCCTCGATAGATGTGCTTGAGAGTGACGCCCTCGGGGCACACTCCTTTTATATAGAAGAGGGCGAAGCCCACCGGCGGCGTTAGGAACGAAGTTTGCAGGGCGACCGCGCAAAGGATTGCGAACCAGATCAGAACCGGTTTCGACGAGGCGTCCATGCCGCTTTCGGCCAGCCAGGCGAAGTCCATTCCTACGATAATGGGGGCGACGATCGGGAGCATGATCATGGTGATTTCGATCCACTCAAGAAAGAAACCGAGGGCGAATATGATGAGGAGGATGATCAGGATCGTCCCGTACTCCCCGGACCCCGCTCCGACGATTGCGTTGGCGATCATCTCGTCGCCGCCGAGGCGTCGCAGCACGAGCGAGAAGCAGGTCGCCCCGATGAATATCGCGGCGAGGAATCCCATCGTGCTCAAAGTGTCCTTCAGCGACTTGAGGAATCCGCTCAGTTTCAAGCGCTTGTTGGACAACGCGAGCAGCATCGCGCCGAGGGCTCCCATTCCGCTCGATTCCGTGGGGGTGGCGACGCCGAAGAATATGGAACCCAGCACGAGCATGATTAGGAACGCGGCGGGCAGAATCGCGAGCGCCAGGTCGATCCAGTCCTTCAAAGTCAGGCGTCTTACTTCCTTAGGCTTGGGCGCGGCCTTGGGATTGGCTCGGGCGTAGACGAATATGTAAAGCAAGTAGAGGCCCGAAAGGAGGAGACCCGGGACGACTGCGCCCATGAACAGGTCTCCTGTGGAGACGTCCAGCTGCGTGGACATGAGAATGAGCATAATGCTCGGCGGAATGAGAATCCCGAGCGTTCCGGCGCTGCAAACGGTGCCCGTAGCGAACGACGGAGAGTATTTGACCTGCATCATGGCGGGCAATGTGAGCGTGCCGAGCAGGACTACGGACGCCCCGATTATTCCGGTGGAGGCGGCGAGAAGTATACCCATGAGGGTGACTCCCAAGGCCAATCCGCCGGACACGCGGCCGAGGAGCCGCTGCTGGGCCTTCATCATGCGCTCGGCTACGCCGGACTGGTCCAGGATGTTGCCCATTAGGATGAACATCGGCAGGGCGACGAGGACGTCGCTTTTCATAATGCCGAAAACCCGGTCGACGGTGATGGAGAAGCGCAGGAAGTTGAGCCCGGTGTACAGGCCGAAAACTTCGTCCAGCACCACCGCCGCTGCCGTGACTGCGATGGCCGAGCCCCCAAGAGAAAACCCTACGGGCACTCCGAGGAAAAGCATCCCGATAAAAAGCCCCATCAGGACGAATATGAGAACCGTGCTAGGATCCATGAGTGGCGTCGGCCTCTTCGTTAGGTTGAGTGGCGAGCAAGACAATCCGCGCGACGGATTCGACCAGCAGCAGCAGACAACTCAGGGGGAGAAGTCCTTTGACTATCCATAGCCAAGGCATTCCGCCCGGATTGGGGGAGCTTTCATTGATGGCGAACGAATTCGCTGTGTAGTCCCAGCCGTGCCAGAGCAGAAACGCGTACAAGGGCATCAGAAACAGGGCGATGCCGAAAATGTCGACGATCCGCTTTGTTTTTGCCGAGTAGCGCTGGTAGAGAAAGTCCACGCGAACGTGGGCGTCGTGCGTCATCGTGTAGGAGAGCCCCAACACGAGTGTCCCGGAAAAGAGATACCAGAGAGAGTCTTCGAGCATGGTGTTGGTCATGCCCAGGGCGTAGCGAAAGGAAACCTGGGCCACGATCGCCACCAGCAAGACTCCAATCGACCATGAGCTCACAGTTCCGATTATCGTAACTAGTTTTTCAATACGGACTGCGAGCGCTCTCATTTGAGTCGAATTGAGTCGAAATCGGCCGATTCAAGCATCGTGTCTTATTTGAGGAACGCCCGGTCGGCCCAAATCGCGTAGTCCGCTCGGAACGCTTTTAGATCCTCCCACGCTTTCTTGAAGAACGGATCCTTGGCCGATTCTTCTTCGGCGACTTGCTCCCAGGTTGTCCGAAACAGTTCGATCATCTCGGGCGACCATTCCCTGATTTGCACCCCGCGCTCGATGTTCCGCTTCATCGCGGCGGACTGGATGGACTCGCTGTAGGCGATGGAGTGGAGGACGCTGGATTTGCAAGTCGTCTCGATCTGGGCCTTTTGCGTGTCGCTCAGCCGGTTCCACACGTCGTTGTTGATAATTATTTCGTGTGTAGTGGATTGTTGGTGCCAGGCGGGGAAGTAGTTGAAATTGACCAGTTTGTGGAAGCCTTGGCTCTCGTCGACGGTGGGTAGGGAATACTCGGTGGCGTCGATCACGCCTTTTTCCAAAGCGGGAAAAATCTCTCCTCCGGGTAGTACAGATACGGATACGCCGAGCTTGCCCATGACGAGTCCCCCGAGTCCGAAGAAACGCATCTTCAAGTCTCTGAGGTCGTCCTGCGAAGTAATTTCGTTCGCGAACCAGCCGCTCGTCTCCGGAGGGATCATGGCGCATACGAAAACCTTCACGTTGAAATTGTTCTTGTCGTACATTTCCTGATACAGCTTCATTCCATTCCCATGGTAGAGCCAGGCGATGAACTCGGAAGTGTCTGGACCGAACGGGATCGCGGAAAAGAGCGGAGCGGCATTGATCTTCCCGGCCCAGAACCCCGAGGCCCCGTAGCCAGCGTCGACCTTGCCTTGGGAAACCGCGTCCAGTATCTCCAGCGGCCCGACTAGCGCCCCCGGCTCGAAAACCTCGAGTTCGAGATTGCCCCCACTGATGGCGCTCAGCTCTTCTTTGATATGAGCCATTTGCTCCCCAAGCACGTTGACGGACATGGGAACGAAGGAGGCGAGTTCGATCCGCGTTTTGCGGGAGGTCGATCGAGTTTCCCCGGACGGGTCGGACGCGGGGCCTCCGCAGCTTGAGAGCACAGCGCCGGCGAGGATGACTAGAAGAGGGCGGACGATTTTAAGCATGGGCAGTTTGCGGTCGTTGAAATGGGGTAGGAATCTGGTTCGCCGACTCGGGCGAGCCGAGCCTGCTATAGGGGCTGCATGCTCAGATGCAACGGGTCATTCCGCAACCTATTTTTCAACCCGCGTCCGCGCCGAGTGCGCGGGGAGGGTCGCCGACCGATCCTCTCAGCGACGATCGGCTCGATTCGACTGTGGGAGCGTCAACGCCCTACTTCATTGCTGCTATTCGAGTGCTCACCGCTTCAATGAGGGCGTCGAGATCCTCGCATTGATTGATTTCGTCGGCGTTGAGAAAGGGGTAGAGCTGTCCGGCCTCTTCCGTGAAGATGGCGGGAAGATTCGATGGAATGTCGGGATACTGCTTTTGAAACTCGTTGCGATGGAGAAAGGTCTTTTTCGCCACCAGGCCGTCGAGGAACTGGCGCCACTCCTTCTGCATGCTCGTCATGCCATAGGTGATCTTGCACAGCTGGCATTCGTAGGTGTCGGGCGACATGACTTTGTGGATGGAATCGCTGATGGCGTTGAAGACGCCTGCGTCGGCATTGTAGACAAATAGAATATTCATGGTTCCGTGCCCAAGAAAACGGGCGGGTCCGCGGATTGAATGAGTCGATTTCGCGCGGATCAAATGTGAATCGACTCCTCCCTCGCTAGTTCGTTCGTAAGTTGCTTTACTCGAGTGAGTTGCGTGACGCCACGTAGATCTCCGCTTTGTCGCCGCCCGCCGGTATCTCTTCAGCTCAGGTAGAGTTCATCCGTAATTAAACGTCGTATCTGTAGGGAAATGAAGAGACTGACGCATAGATTGATACCGTTACTCGTCGCGGTCGCCGCCGCTTCGACGTCGAGCGCTTTGATGTGGGAAGACTACCACAGCATGAGCCGCTTCATGGAAGAGGGCGACTCCTACACGGGGGAGTTCGATATTCGCGCTTCCGGCCTCGGCTACGATCCAGTCGAGCACGTCATCACCCACGCCACGGTGGGATTCTCGTTTTCCGACGGCTACTACAGCGGCGACCGAGGGCGCGAGTGGGTCGACGTCTGGATCGGGGCCGATCAATTGTGGGACCATGAGGAGGTCGACGGGACTCACTACTACGGCTTCGACTGGATTTGGCGTGGCCTGAGCGGCTCGATGCTCGCGGATTTGGAGGACGGCGTGCTCCAGTATACGGTTTTTGTCGAACCAAATCGCGGCCGGCGCCATGGGGACGTTTGGTTGAAGGAAGCGAAGCTCGAGGTGTGGGGCGACTACGCTCCCGACGATCGCGAAGTCCCGGACGGTGGCTCCACGTTTTTGATGCTCTGCCTGGGATTGTTAGCGATGGTGGGACTTCGAAAGCGATTCGCGCGGAAATAGGGCCGCTGTGGTCAGCTACTTGGTGGCGACGTAGAGAGCCCGTTTGGGGCCCGGATAGCCCTCTATTGTCCGCGATGGGTCGTCCGGGTCGAGGAAGGTCGCGAGCGAGTCGAACGTCATCCAGTCGGTAGAGCGCTGCTCCTCGACCGTCGTGGCGGACACGTCGGCTTGTTTGAGTTCGGAAAAGCCGCAGCGTGTGAGCCACTGCTCCAAGGTCGGGAGCGAGGGGATGAACCAGGTGTTGCGCATTTTCGCGTAGCGGCCCCCCGGTAGGAGAGAATAGCCGGCGTCTCCATCCACGACGAGGGTTTCGAGGACGAGTTCCCCTCCGGGCCGGAGAAGCTCGCGCAGTTCCAGTAGATGGTCCAGTGGGGAGCGACGATGATAGAGCACACCCATCGAAAAGACAGTGTCGAACACCGGAATCGGTGGAGGCAAGTCCTCGATCCCGAGTGGGACCACCCATGCGGGGCAGCTGTCGGGAAGGTACTTCCGGGCCAAGAGCGACTGCATGACGTAGAGCAGGTAGGGGTCGGCCCCGAGAGCGAGCCGGGCTCCTTCCGCCGCCATGCGATAGGCGTAGTAGCCGTTGCCGCTTCCTACGTCGAGAACGAGCCGTCCGGACAGATTGGAGATGGCGGGGCGGATCCGCCCCCATTTCAGCTGGGAACGCCATTCCGTGTCGATCTCCATCCCGAAGAACCGCCACGGCCCTTTGCGCCACGGATGAAAGGCCATGAGCGTCTCCTCGAGCGCGTCGAACTCGGAGGCGGTCAGGTCCGAGCGCTGTCCAATTGTGACGGCATCCGTGCCGAGATCCACTGAGCTGGGCGCGACGTCGGGCATCGCCGACAACGCGTGTGACCAGCGCGGTAGATGTCCGTTGTCGCTGTCCGTGAGCGGGCGGTGGGCGGACGCAAGGGCGTCGACCCAGGGAGCGAGGTCGGTATCGGCGACGAGATCCAGGAGCGGCCGGTACAGGGATTCGATCATTCGGCCGGCTCTCGTTCTCCTTTGACCGCGATCAAGGAGGCGAAGTTGAAGCATTGGAGCCAGACTTCGCAGTGGTCGAATCCCGCTTCGGTCAGGCGGGATTTGTGCTCGCCGATCGTCTCGGGGATGAGCACGTCCTCGAGAGCCGCCCGTTTTTGGCTCACTTCCAAGTCGCTGTATCCGTTCGCCTTTTTGAACGCGTGATGGAGCTCGAACAGATCGCGCTGGGCGTTTGCGTCGCTGAAGCGGACTTTCTCCGAGAGGAGAAGGACGCCTCCCGGCCGAAGC
This sequence comes from Opitutaceae bacterium, assembly GCA_028284235.1. Taxonomy (GTDB): domain Bacteria; phylum Verrucomicrobiota; class Verrucomicrobiia; order Opitutales; family Opitutaceae; genus Pelagisphaera. The sequence continues at coordinate 99,327 of JANQSC010000014.1, read as the reverse complement.
CCGTCGGCGATTCGCGTTAGCAGGTCCAGGCGGGAGTCGACGGGAACGAATTGCAGGGTGAAATTCAAGAGGACAACGCTCGCGTTCTCAATGGGCGAATCAGCCACGTCGGCGTTCGCCAGCGACCAAGATTGGGCGAGGGAGGCGGAATTCAGATTGGAGCGGCAACGCGTGAGCATGGGGGCGGCGTTGTCGATTCCGACGAGTTCGCACGAAGCGGGCAAAGCCGGGGCGACGGCGAGAAGCCCGGCGCCCAGAGAACAGCCGAGATCGTAGACGCGGCTGTCCGGCTGCCCGTATCGCCGGGCGATGAGCGGTATGAGCGACAAAGTCATCCCGTAGCCCGGCACCGATCGTCGAATCATGTCTTCGAAGACCGACGCGACGGACTCGTCGAAAACGAAACCTCCGATCGCGTCCATCGGCGCGGCGAAAACCTGGTCTCTTCCTGCTGAGGGCTCGCTCATTCCCTCAGCCAAGCTGGGGAGGCGCGGCGCGGCAAGCGGATTTCCGGCTTGTCGGACGAGCGGAATTCTGCGGTCTAGTGGGGCATGGCCAAGAACAACGGCAAATGGGTAGTCGCGACCATCCTCGGTATTGTAGCCGTTTTGGCGTTTATCTCCGTGCAACTTAAGAAGGACATGACGAGCGAGTCGGGCGCCGAGGAAGCGGCGGAAGCGGTTTCGGAGTAGGGCGAACGCTCCGGTCAGCGACGGGTGCTTGCTTGGTTCTTGTTTGACCTCTGAGCGGCGGGCCCTATCCCGTTTGGGTTCTCTCTTCCATCGCAATGAATCGCGTATACATTAAGACCTACGGGTGCCAGATGAACGAGCGGGACAGCGAGCAAGTCGCGTCCTCGCTACGCGATCGCGGCTACTCGGTCGTCGAGAGCGAATTCGACGCGGACGTCGTGCTGCTCAACACCTGCAGCGTGCGCGACCAGGCGGAGCAGAAGGCCATCGGCAAGGCGGGCTACTTGGCCAAGCGCAAACGGACGGATCCGAACTTCATGATCGGGGTCATGGGTTGCATGGCTCAGAATCGAGGATCCGAACTCGTCGACCGCCTGCCCGATTTGGATTTGATCGTGGGCACGCAGAAATTCCACGCGGTCCCGGATCATCTCGACAACTTGGTCCAAAGCTACGCGGCCCAAGGGCCCAAGCCGGCTACTGTCATCGATCTCGAAGAAGAAGCCGGCTCGCAAAACACCATCAAGGACCACTTGCCGAAGAAGAATCGAGTGAGCGCCTTTGTCTCCATCATGCAGGGCTGCAATATGAATTGCGCATTCTGCATCGTCCCGAAAACGCGGGGCCGGGAGCGGTCCCGCCCCATTGGCGAGATTGTCGACGAAGTGGAGGAACTCGCCGCGCAAGGCGTCAAGGAAGTGACGCTCCTCGGGCAAATCGTCACGAGCTACGGCCGACGCGAGTTCCCCGTAGTCGGAGGAAAGTCGCCCTTCGTGCAGCTCATCGAGGCGATCAACGACATCGACGGCATCGAGCGTATCCGGTTCACCTCGCCTCATCCCCGCGGGTTTAAACAGGACCTGGTGGAGGCCTATCGCGACGTGCCCAAGCTTTGCGAATACATCCACCTGCCTCTCCAGTCCGGGTGCGACAAGACCCTGAAGGCGATGAATCGCCCGTACACGAAAGAACGGTATCGAGAGATCGTCGAATCGCTTCGGGCTGTGGTGCCGGAAATGTATTTCTCCACCGACATAATTGTTGGCTTTCCGGGCGAGACCGAAGCCGACTTCGACGAGTCCGCCGCCTTTTTCGAGGAGATCGGATTCGATATGTCGTTTATTTTCAAATACAGCATTCGGTCAGGAACGCCTGCCGAAACGATGGCCGACCAGGTTCCGACGGAGGAGAAGGAGCGCCGCAACCACGTCTTGCTGGACATTCTCGCCAAACGCTCGTTGCAGCGAAACGAAGGACTAGTAGGTACGGTGCAGGAAGTGCTGGTCGAGGGCCCTGCTAAAAGAGGGGACAAATTCGTGGGCAAGACGCGCGGCTACCGGAATTCTATTTTCGACGGGGACGAACGTCTCGTCGGCCAATTGGTCGACATGAAAGTGCAGCGCGCAACCTCGAGCACGATTTACGGCGACCTTGTACTCGCTGGAGTGGATACGATTTAACGCAATGGAACTGACTCTTTTTCAATCTACTATTTTCGCAGGCCTTCTTTTTATCGCGGTTGGGGCCTTATTCGCTCTGCCGAGCAAACCGGTGTCGATGATCGTCAGAGGCTTCCCGCGATCAACTTTGGCGGCCTACGTGACTATGGGGCTGGGAGGCGCGTGGACGTTGTGGGAAGTCGCCCATTTGGGAAAAGCGAACTACGGCGATTTTAAGCAATACATCTTCGTCGGCTTCGCTCTTGTCGGCTTGCTCTCGTTCAAGTACGCTCCAGATTTTCTCTCCGTTCGTGGCGCGTGTATTCTGTATTTGCTTACCGCCAACGTGATCCTCGACGGAGCGTTCGGGCGCTACGACGAGCCGTTGAGACTGTTCGTGGTGACGCCGATCTACGTCGGGATCGCTCTGTCGCTCTACCTCGGCTATTCGCCTTTCAAGATGCGAGACTTTTTCGGCTGGCTGTTCGCCACTCCAACTCGGCCGCGAACGCTCGGCCTGGCTTTCCTTATTTACGGAAGTTTGGTCAGCGCGATCGCATTTGCCTACTAGTTTATGGATACATTGCCGCAGAAGGATATCGCGCTGCTCCTCGTTCTCGCGGGGCCCGCGGGAAGCGGCAAAACTACGCTCTGCGATCGACTCGTGGGCGAAAACGAGCAGGTCGAGCGGGTGGTGACCTGTACGACGCGTCCGCCGCGAAGCGGCGAAGTGGATGGCGAGGACTACTTTTTCCTTTCTGACGACGAGTTCGACCGGAACATCGAGGAAGGGGCGTTTCTCGAATGGGCGAAAGTGCACGCGAATCGCTATGGCACCTTGCGAAGCGTGATTGAAGACAAACTAGGGAAGACGATCGATCTTGTCATGAATATTGATGTGCAAGGAGTCGCCTCGGTGCAGGAAGCTGCCGGGCATCATCCTTCGATTGGGAACCGACTGGTCACCGTTTTCATTATGCCCGAAAGCTTCGATGTATTGAAGGATCGGTTACGCGGTCGAGGGCAAGACGATGAGGAGGAGATCGCCCGGAGAATCCGGTCGGCGGAAACGGAGGTCGAGGCCTGGCGGTCGTTCGACTACGTGATTCGCTCGTCGTCGAAGGACGCCGATTTCGAGGCCTTGCAGAGTATTTGGCGAGCGGAGAAGCGCCGTTCCTCCCGCCTCGCGTAAGCCCAAAAAAGTCTCCATAGCCGGAACTATCCGAGCTCTCTCGTAGGGCCTTCGCTTGCGAAGCGCCGCGTAGGTCGAGTTTCTGGTTGAATCCGCGGCGTGGCGCAAGCGCCAGCCCTACATTTTAGGATTGTTGGACAATCGCTTAGAGAGCGGGCGCGGGGCAGTCTAGCGCTGCGCAGAGCGACCGCAGGTATTGAGTTTCTTCGCGAGTCAGCGTTTCGTCGTGGGCGACCGCTTTCACAGCGGCCTGCAAGAGGGTTCTTCGCGCGACGGGGATTCCTTCGCTGGCCTTGGTCAGCGCGGCGTTGAGGGCGCCCGGGTGGCGGGCCGCCTCGAAGTTCGCTCGGAGCTGGGCGCCGAATCGATTGAAGGCGACCGCGCCTGCGGCAAACGAAGTTTCCGCGTCGGCGTCGCTGGACGCGCCCGCGAGGGCAATCGCGGAAAGAACGGTTTCGACTTCCGGGCGAATGGCCTGAAAGGGCCGCTTCCCGACATCGGAATTCGTGTGGAACTGGTGGATATTCCGTTCGATCGCCATGAGGAGACAATGCTCGTTGAAGTCGACCACGCGATCGGCTTGGGCGAGTTGGCGAAGAGTCGCCAGCTCGACTTCTAGTTTCTGCGGGGTCAGCTCCTTGATCGCGCTCAGGGCGATTTCGAATGCCGAATTTTGCTGATCGGGAGTGAGTCGTTGATACTCGGATACACGGTCACCATGGCCGATTGACGCGAGCAATATCGCGGAGGCCGAGAGCGGCTCGCGAGCCATTTGGGAGAGATGGGCGGGAAGCGAACCGATTGCTGCCTCTGCTTGAGCGACAGAATCCTCGTCCAGGGAGCCGAGTCCGGAAACGAGATCGCTGGCGGTTCGGCGGCGGGTTTGCTTGGAGGTCTCGTCGCGTTTCTTGACGGTGAGTTTCTTGACCGTGTCACCCCGCGGGTCGATGGCGTCGATGCGATCGGCGAGCGGCGGGTGGGTAGCGAAGGCGCTGGCGAAGGGCCGCGAAAACGCGTTGGAGAAGAATAGGTGACCGGCTTCAATGGCGTCGGGGTGGTTGATTCGCGAGCCGTTCTTAACTAAATTGATTTTGCGAAGGGCATTGGCGATCCCTCCCGGATTTCGAGTGAATTGCACAGCGGCGGCATCCGCGAGGAATTCGCGCTGGCGGGAGATCGCGCTTTGAATGAGCCGTCCGAAAAAGACGCCCACGTATCCAACGATCATGACAACGATGGCGATGATGACAATGACTCCTCCGCCTCCTTTGCTGTTGCGGCGGGAGCGGCTCCCCCCGCTGTAGGCGAATCCTCTGAGGAAGAACCGTCCGACGACCGCGACCGCGAGCAGTCCGAAGAGGACGCCGATCAGCCGTGTGTTGATTCGCATGTCCCCGTTCAAAATATGGCTGAACTCGTGGGCGACGACTCCTTGCAGCTCGTCGCGGTCGAGCTGGTCCAGGCAGCCTTGGCTGACCGCGACGACCGCGTCCTGCAGCGCGTAGCCGGCGGCGAAGGCGTTGATACTATGCTCGTCGGGCTGAACGTAGATTTCGGGTATCCGAATTCCGGACGCGATGGCCATTTCCTCGACGACGTGGCGGTACTGCTGCAGTTTGGGGTCGTCGGGATTCGCCGGTACTTTGACGGCGCCGAGCATGAGGGCGATGGAGCTGCCACCTTCTTTCAACGAGCCCATCTTCCACATCGAGCAGGTGAACACGAACAGGGCGACGGGTCCCATGACCCAGAAAAAGCGTTCCCCGCTGAACCAAGGAAGATGCGGGTCGACTTGCGAAATCAGCGCGAAAGTCGTTCCGCAGTAGATCAATCCGCCCATTGCGAAAACGGCGACGATGAAGAGGGCGACGAGTGTCTTGGTCTTGCGCCGGGCGTTGTCCTGAGCCTCGAAAAAATCCATGCGGGACGGTTCGGTTCGGGCGCGGGCTTATTAGTCGAACGATACTTTGGGCGCCTCTTTTTCGGCCTCGTCCTGGATTTCGAAGAGGGCGGCTTCCTTGAACCCCATGCTGTTGGCGATTACGACCGTCGGGAAGGTCTCGCGGGCGGTGTTGTAGGCCATGACGCTGTCGTTGAAGGACTGCCGGGCGAAGGCCACTTTGTTTTCGGTCGAGGTGAGCTCTTCGGTGAGCTGCATCATGTTCTGGTTGGCCTTGAGATCGGGATAGGCTTCGGCCAGGGCCATGAACTTGGTCATGGCTCCGGCAAGCACCGTTTCCGCTCCGAGCAGACCTTTGATCGCGTCGGCATTCTCGGGATTGGCGGTTGCTTGGCCGATGGCGGACTGGGCGGCGTTGCGAGCGGAAATGACCGCTTCGAGCGTTTCGCGTTCGTGCGCGAGGTAGCCCTTGGCGGTTTCGACGAGATTGGGGATGAGGTCGTAGCGGCGCTTAAGTTGTACGTCGATTTGGGAAAAGGCGTTTTTGAACCGGTTGCGCAGGCGGACGAGTCCGTTGTAGGCCCCGATCGCCCACAGGACGACGACGATTACGGCGAGGAGGAGAATGGCGGCGACGATGATAAGGGCAGTCATGGCGTCGAGCTAATCGCTTGTTGGGCGACCGGGCTAGGCTTTTTTCGCGTCCGTTTTGCAGAGAAGGATCTATATTAAACTTAAATAGCTGATGAACAATAGTTTACAGATAGCCAGACATCGATTTGAGATCCTCCTTTTCAATGCCAAGCAATCAACCGCGAGAAAGGGCCGTTTTACCCACACCGAGCCATTGACGGGCTCGCCCTCCACACGAATCTAAAATTGAACGGAAAAGGAATTTGAAAATGAGCGCCGCAGCGGTTTCTATGTCGGATCACTTACCTCGCGCCCAGACCATGACATCCGATAAACCCAATACTCAAAGCGCCTTGAGCGACACCGAACTGGTGCAGGCGGGCTATCGGTACGCGTTGTCTATCGCCCGGCACCATCAGGATGCCGAGGACTTGGTGCAGCAAGCGTGGATGAAATTGACCCGCGCTTACGGCAAAGTGGAGGGGACGCCGGTCTTGTTCCGCGCGGTGCGCAACCTCTTTTACGACCAGAAGCGCCGTAGCAAGATCGTCCAGTTCGAGCCGCTCGAGTCGCATCCCGAGAACGGGAAGTCCGAGTCGAAGGGCGTTTCCATGGACATGGAGCTGCTGATGAGCAAATTGCGGCCGGAAGAAAGTGAAGCCCTCTACCTCAATGTCGTTGAAGGGTATACCGCCAGTGAAATTTCAGAACAAACCGGGTCGCCGCGCGGCACCATTCTCAGCCACATTCACCGCGCCCGGCAAAAACTCGCCAAAGCGTTGGGAAGCGAATTCCGCGAAACCAAATAAGCGCGAACGGAGACGATTGCCATGAACGAGCAAGAAATAGACAAACACGTAAGAGACCTGTTTCTCAGCCAGAAACTATCTGCGGAAAAGGTGCAAAACATCTTGGACGAGAGCCGGACCCAAGCCCGGTCGACCACGAGCGCTCGCAATAACACTTGGTGGAAATACTGGATGCCGGTAGCGGCGGCCGCGGCCGTCGTCATGGCCCTGTCCTTCCAACTGGCCCGCAACCAGTCCCCGAGCCAAGAGGAGTTCTACTTCGACGTGGCGGGCGAAATCGCCATGCGACACAACGCCTATTCGAATTTCGACGTCAAAGCGGCCACGTTCGACGGGGTTCAAAACGAGCTCGAGGATCTTGGGTTCTCGGTGACCCCGCTGATGAAGCAGAAAATTCTTTCCGCCTACGAGGTGCTGGGAGCGCGCTACTGTCAGTTGCAAGGCCAGCAGGCCGCCCACGTGCAGGTCCGGAATCGGAGCACGGGCGCTTTGTGTACGCTCTACATCGCCGCTTTGAAGGGCCCGCTTTCCGCCCTCAAAAGCGCGGACCGCTCGGTCGATCTCGAGGCGAATCACGTCGACCTCTGGGAGGACTCCGACCGCTTGTTCGCGCTCGTCGACTAGTTCGTAGATCCGGCGAGAAGGCTCACTCGTCCCACTCGATATCGGCGCCGAGCTTGCGCAGGTTCTCGGCGAAATAGGGATGGGCCCGGCGGATGGGGTCGGCTTTGCGAACCACGCTGTTGCCCTCGATGCTCGCCGCCATCATGTACAGCGCTACGGCGGCGCGGATGATGTAGGGCGGCTCCACGGAGGCCGGCCGCATGGGGCGATTCCCGAAAACGATGATCCGGTGCGGATCGCTCATGACTGCGTGGGCCCCGAACTTGGTCAGCTCCGGCAGCCAGGAAAAGCCGCCTTCGTAGACTTTGTTCCAGAAGTGCATGACGCCGTCGGCCTTGGTGGCGAGGGCGATCATGAGCGGGAGCAAGTCGACGGGGAAATAGGGCCAAGGCGCGGCCTCGATCTTTGGCAGAAGGTTGGTTGTAAACGGTTGTTGGATACGGAAGGACTGGTCGGCGGCGCAAATGGCTGTGTCGCCCTCGTGGCTGATCTCGACCCCGAGTTTGGCGAAACTGCGGCCGATTAATGCGAAGTGCTCAGGGGTGGAGTTCAGGACTTTCACTTCGCCGCCGGTGATGGCTCCGAGGGCGAGAAAGGTCGCCACCTCGTGATGGTCGGACGAAACTCGAGCGCTCGCCGCGTCCAGACCCTCGATGCCGGAAACTCTCAACACGCTCGTGCCGATACCGTGAATACGGGCGCCCATGGTCTCGAGAAAACGGCACAAGTCCTGGACATGCGGTTCGCTGGCGGCGTTGGTCAGCGTGGAGTCGCCCTGGGCTAGCGCGGCGGCCATCACGAAGGTCTCCGTCGTGGTCACGGACATGTAGTCCGCCCAGTGGTCGGCCCCTTGGAAGCGGTCGGCGATGGAAATCTCGAGGGTTCCGTTGTGCTCGATCCTGGCGCCGAGCTTGGAGAGGATTTCGAGGTGCGGGTCCAGCTCGCGAATTCCGAGGGCGCAGCCTTTCGGGTTGGAGTCGAGCGAGATTCGTTTGAAACGGAAAAGCAGGGGAGCGAAGAGGAGGACGGACGAGCGCATGCCTTGCGGCAAGTCGTCCGCGTCGAAGGTAGCGCCCAGGTTCGAGTGGTCCAGCCGCATGGTCCCTTCTTCGCGGTTCCAGACGATTTGGGAGCCAATTTGTCGGAAGAAGGAGACGAGTTTCTCGATGTCGGTGATGGCGGGGATATTGGAAAGCTCGACCGGCCCGGAGGAGAGGAGGCTCGCGCAGAGTATGGGCAGAACCGCGTTCTTGTTCCCCGAAGGGGTGATGTTTCCAGAAAGGGGCTTGCCGCCGTGTACGATTAGATCCGCCATGCGAGTTTGTTAAAAAAAGGAGGTGCTGTTTCCCGTGAATACTGATTCTGGCCGACCGCAATGCGAGCCTAGAGGTGGGTCGCCGGAGCCTTTTCAATCTATATTTATCAATGCGGCTTGCTCGCTTTCGCGGAGATAGTTTGTTGGACATCGGCGGAAATAGGAATTTTAGTGCGCCCCATCGATGGCGCTGCCTCCCCCCGGGCGGCGACGAATCGTGCTCCTCAATGAAGTATTTCCGGCATGAAGACCTTGATAAAGCGCACTTTGAGCGGATGGCAGTCTACGACGACTACGTGCGTGAAACGATTGGGCCGGAGTACGGCTACCCGATTCGCCTCCGCAATTGGGAGCTCGATCAGGTAATCGAATCGATCGACAGGGAGGGCCCGCTCGAGCGCTGCCTCGATACCGGTTCCGTGAATACGTTCTTCGGCTTGTGGCTCGCCCAGCATTGCCCCGACGTCACGGTGTCGGACCTCATGGTCGAACGTGTTTGCAAAAACCTGCTCCGCCGCGCCCGCCTCTTGCCCCGCAAGCCCAGCGAGGCGAACATTGAAACCTGGTACCGGGCCATTCGCGCGAACGGGAGCGTCCGCGTGAAGAACATCGACCTCACCCGCATGGCGTACGCCGATGGCTCCTTTGACTTGATCACCTCCATCTCGGTCATCGAGCACATCCCCGACTATGAGAAAGCGGTCGCGGAAATGTATCGCTGCTTGAAAGTCGGTGGGAAGCTCCTTCTCACGACGGATTGCACACCCGAAGGCAAGCCGTACGGCGAAGGGGTCCGCTACTTTTCGCCCGACGAGCTGGAGGTGCTGGTCTCGCCCTATCCGGTCACCTCGGAGAGAGCGGCGCCGGATTTCGCCGAAAAGCACTGGTGCTACCACCGGGACCAGCCCCTGGTGACCGCGTTCGTGGAGATCACCAAAACGGCTTAGTATGACAGTGGACACGGTCAATAAAGGTTGCCTCCCGCTCGTTTATCCTCATGAAACATTTGCCTGGCGACCGCGAGGGTAGCTCCCGTGGATCGCGAATCGGCTAAAATCAGAAATACAAAAAATCCCATTCACTAGGATCCTGATCCTCGAGACAGGCACCCGAAATGAAAACTATTCCAGATTTCCAACGGCGGAAAGCGGCGGGCTCGCCCATCACCATGGTGACCTGCTACGATGCGGCGACCGCCAAGATTCTCAACGAGACGAGCGTGGACGCGCTCTTGGTGGGCGACTCCTGCGCGATGGTCGTCCACGGTTACGACAGCACGCTTCAGGCGACGGTTTCCATGATCGAAACCCACACGCAAGCGACGCGGCGCGGCGCTCCGGACAAAGTAATCGTCGCCGACATGCCTTTCTTGTCCTATCGGGGCAGCGCGGACGCGGCGACGCGGTCGGTGGCCCAATTGATGCGCGCCGGGGCCAACGCGGTCAAAGTGGAGCGCTGTCGCGGCAACGCGGAGCTCATCGGCAATTGGGTCGACGCCGGCGTGCCGGTCATGGGCCACCTGGGAATGACCCCTCAGTCGGTCAACGAATTTGGCGGGTTCAAGATTCAGGCCCGAGACGAAAGCGCGGCTCAAACCTTGCTCGACGAAGCGCTCGAACTTGAGGAAGCCGGCTGCTTCGCCATCGTGCTCGAGTGCATTCCAAGCCACGTTGCGGAGCGGGTGACGGACGCCTTGGCCATCCCCACAATCGGCATTGGCAGCGGGCCGAGCACGTCCGGCCAAGTGCTCGTGCTCAACGACCTGCTCGGGATGGACCCCGGATTCTCGCCTCCATTCGCCCGACGCTACATGGACGCGGACCAGATGTTCTCGCGGGCGGTAGAAGGCTACTGCGAGGACGTGCGCGAAGGCGACTATCCGAAAGAAGGGGAGTTTCGACCATGATACCGGTACTGAGAACAGTGGAGGAATGGCGACGCTTTCGCGACGCGATTGAACCCGGTCAAACCCTGGGATTCGTGCCCACAATGGGCGGCTTGCATCGCGGGCACAGCGCGTTGGCGCGTCGGTCCATCGCGGAAAACGATGTCACGGTGGCGAGCGTGTTTCTCAATCGGACCCAGTTCAACAAAGCGTCGGACTTCGAAACCTACCCCGCCAATTTCGAACAGGATTTGGCCCTGCTGGAAGAATTGGGCGTGGACGCCGTATTCGCGCCCGAATACGAGTCGATGTATCCAGATAGTTATCGCTACCGAGTAACGGAAAGCGATTTGTCGCGATCGATGGAAGGGGAGAGCCGGCCCGGGCATTTCGACGGAGTGCTCACGGTGGTTCTGAAGCTGCTTGTTCTGGCGGGAGCGACGCGGGCCTATTTCGGCGAGAAGGACTTTCAGCAGTTGCAACTGGTAAAAGGAATGGCCGAAGCGTTTTTCCTGCCAGTGGAAATCGTGGCCTGTCCGACCGTGCGGTCGGAAGACGGGCTCGCCTTGAGTTCGCGCAATCGGCGCCTGTCGCCCACGGCCCGCCAAAAAGCGGCCGCGTTTCCCAAAATCTTGAATACGGCCGATTCCGCCAAGGAGGCTCGCGCCGCGTTGGAAGAGGCTGGCTTCGTCGTCGAGTATGTTGTCGATCAAGAAGGACGTCGATTCGGGGCGGTTAGCTTGGAAGGCGTGCGGCTGATCGACAACTGGGCCTTGAGCGTGCTCGAGAAGGCCTAAGGAGGGCATTCGACATGAACTTGTGCATCGACGTCGGTAATTCTCAACTACACGGAGCCGTCTACGGTACGGACCGCTCGCTGGCCATGCAGTTTCGCAAAGAGTCGTCGCATCGCGTCTCCAGCGACGAGATGGGCCTTTTTCTCGTCGCCGCCCTGCGGGAAAAGGGAATCGATCCCGGAGCAGTGAATCGCATCGGGGTCAGTTGCGTCGTTCCCGAGGAGAAATTCACTTTGCGCGTCGCCTGTCGCGAGTATTTCGGAAGCGAGCCGGTTTTCCTTGAAGCGGGCGTGAAGACCAAGCTCAAGATAAAAACTCGAAACCCGCTTGAAGTGGGGGCCGACCGAATCGCGAACGCGATCGCCGCGACGGAGCTGTATCCGGGCCGTAACGTCGTCGTGGTTGATTTCGGCACGGCGATCACCCTCGACGCGGTCAGCGAGGCCCGCGAGTACCTGGGGGGTTCCATCTGCGCCGGGCTCGGCTTGGCCATGGACGCTTTGGGGACGAAAACCGCCAAGCTGCCGCACGTGGAAATCGTGCGGACACCCAACGCTCTGGGGCGCTCCTCGATCGAGAGCATTCAAGGCGGCCTCTACTTCGGCTACCTCGGTTTGGTCCGGGAGCTGGTCGGGAAAATCGGGCGGGAAGCGTTCGGCGACAGCCCGAGCACGGTGGTGGCGACCGGCGGCTACTCCCAGCTCTACGAAAACGAGAACTTGTTCGACGACATTGTACCGGATTTGGTGCTGCAAGGCGTGAATACCATGCTTGACCTCAATCCCGAGGAGGAAAATTAGGAATACGCGAATCGCGAAGATATGAAACGTTCCATGCTCAAGTCCAAGATCCATCGCGCGGTCGTCACCGACGCGGATCTGAACTACGAAGGCTCGATCAGCATCGACCCGGCCCTGTGCGCGGCCGCGGATCTGGTCGAATTTGAAAAAGTAGACGTCTACAATTGCGACAATGGCAACCGCTTCCACACCTACGTCATTTGGGGCGAGCCCGGGGAGATTTGCATCAACGGGGCGGCCGCCCATCTGACCCAGCCAGGCGAGCGAGTGATCATCGCCAGCTACATCGAGGTGGAGGAAGAAGATGTCGACTCGTTTCAGCCCAAGCTTGTTTTGGTGGACGACGCGAATGCGATCAAGGGAGTCAAAGAGCCCAATGTGAGGCGGCCTTAGGAAGCCGTATTGTTCAAAGTGTAGGGCTGGCGCTTGCGCCATGCCGCGTGTGCTTCTCCCAAATCAACCTACGCGGCGCTTCGCAAGCGAAGGCCCTACATCCAAAATGAGAGGCGACCCTACTACCGCCCGTACCGCCGATTCGCTTCCGCAACTAGCGAGGCGTCTTCGATGTCCTCGGGAAGGGCGTAAGGGGCGTTTCGCGGAAGCTCGTTGATCAACCGGGCGGCGACTGTATCCAGATTCTTGAGTTCGCATTCCCAGATGACGATTACTTTCCAGCCGAGTCGCTCGAGTTCAGTTTGGTTGGCCTGGTCGCGTTCGACGTTGCGGGCGAACTTCGCTTGCCAATAGTCGCGATTGGTCTTGGGCGTGGTCGCGATTTTGCATCCCGGATGCCGGTGCCAAAAGCAGCCGTGGACAAACACCACGGCTTTGCGACCGGGGAGAACGATGTCGGGCTTACCGGGCAGCGTTCGATTGCGGGGGCCGTTCACCGTGAACCGAAAACCGAGAGTGTGCAGCAGGCTCCGGGCGACTCGCTCGGGCTTGGTGTGCTTGCTGGGCACGCGGCTCATGACCCAGGAGCGGTGAAGTTTGGAGATCGTGTCAGCCATTGTGTTTAAGGAGTCGACGACTCGGCGAGCGCGCGTTGATAGTAGCGCCGGGCTTCGTCGTAAGCGGCTTTCGCTTGCGGCCGCTCGCTTGCAGCGATTAGGCCCTTTTTCGATTCCCAGCAAGTATCTACAGAATCGATACACCATTGGGCGCTGCGTTTGCTGGCTCGGATAGGAGAACCACCGACTTCGACGAAAATGGGATTGGTGTGGACGCTCGGCAGTATGCGCAACGCGACCCAACTGGATTGACGGACGTCGATGTCGAATTCCAACGGTCGCGTCGTCCCGTCGGCTACAATGGTTTTTTTGGCAACAGGTATCCCATTGACAACTACTTCAACAGGGACTGTCCTCGAATCGCCGATACGGCAGCGCTCGATGTGCCAGTAGGGTTTCGCGTCGAGCCGACTGGATCGGATCCGCTCGGTCTCCGGGGTGATTTCAGCCGCGAGCAGGGCAGCAGCGTCCACTTGGACTTTCACGGTTCCGGGCGTTTCGAGGTCGAGCTGACTGATTTCCCCCCGCGATCCGGGTTCGCCCACGGCGACGCCGTCGAGCGTGAAGTCCATCAAGTGGCTCATCCCGTCCCCGCAGTAGCTGCGCCCGTTTTTGAGCCCGAGGACCCACTGGTCGAAGTCGAGGGGCTGACCGTCGTCGAGTTTCACGTAGATGCGTCCCAGCCCGACTTTGTCGCCGTAGATGCAAGGGAAGTCCGTTTCGCCTGAGATGCGGGTTCGGAGTCCGCAATTGAGAGTGTGGTACCAGATGTTCAGCTCCCAGATTGGCGGAGTGTCGACGGCGGAGATGAAGTCGCAGACGCCGTGGGGAGCGGCGACGATGTACTCGTTCGCCCCGATACCGTCGTAGGGGGGGACGGCGTAGTCGGGCAGTTCGCTGGCGGCTCGCCCGCTTCGGGCCTGGGCCCGCCCGGGGTTTCGATAGGGCATGTATTGGAGGCGATTGCCGGCGGGGCCGAAGTCCGGAAGCCCGAGTCCCCAGCCCGAATGGCTGTAGCCGACGACCCCTCCTTGCCGCTTGCCCCATTCGAGCACGGGAAGGGTCCAGCTGGGCCATTCTTCGACGAGCGTGGTGCCGGGGTAGTCGTCTTCGGTCAGGCGAAGGAGGCAGAGGTGTCCGGCGTGGGAAGAAGGGAAGCCGCTGACTTCGATGTCGTACCGCATCAGGTACTTCGACTGGGAGAGCGCGGAGTCCTTGCCTTCGAAGTACTGTTTCTGCGTGTACCAGCACGGCCCCCAGGTGAGAACGCAGCCCACGTTGAGATCCTCGCCGAGGATGTGCCGCATCATGTCGCTGGGGGAAACGCCTTCGGTGGGGTTTTCGTAGTGCGAGCAGCCTGCGGCGTGGACGTGGTGGTCGCCGGAAAACCAACTGCGCTTTGCCGGGTGTATCCACCGTTCGAGTTGGATTTCGAATTTCTGGTCGGGTTTCCCGGCGACGACGGCAAGCGGCTTGGTTTGGACGCGGTATTCGGGTCCGCGGGTCACGGTGACTTCGAACTCTCCGGGCGGGAGGGCGATGGCCTCGCCATGGGCGCGGTAAACCTGCTCGTGAAAGTAGAAGTCCGGGGCGAGACGCCGGGCTGGATTCGGGTAGACGCGTCCGCGCTCGTCCTTGACGACGAATCCGGCGCTGGTCGGAGTCCCGTCGAAGTCGAGCACCTTCAAAGCGACGCGCGAGGCGGGGGCGCAGTTGAATAGGATCGCGACTTCGTTGCGAAAACCGATGTCTTGCGTCCCTTGACCGACGTTGAAGGAGATTTTCGCCTCCCGTTTTCCTGCGTCCCGGCTGAACAGCTGGATGATTCGGTACTCCACAGCGAGTCCCGAGAGTCGCGGGTTGAGGGGTCGCCGGTCGAGCATTTCGATGTCGAGCCAGCGATTGGCCACGTCCGCTTGCGAAATGTCGTTCGAGGGCGCCTTGGCGGCGGTGCTGCGGCGGAAGGGGAGCGCCGCGTTGGGGCTGTCCGCGTGCAGGACGGGCGTGATGCCGGCTTCGTTGTGGACTTTGACGAGGAAGGAGCGCCAGCCTTGTTGCATGAGCGTCTTTCGGGCCGGGCCGTCCTCGACACGGACGCGGCTTTCCGGATTGATGTGCACGCCCGCGACGCAATATGGGTCGAGGATCGACTGGATCGCCAAGACAGCGTCTGCGGAATCGCGCTTCTGGGCTGCGTTCCGGATCGCCTCGACGTCGCTGGGCGAGATAGGCGTTCCGGCGAATTGCATGGCTTCGACGAGACGGTTGGTTGCGGAAACGAGCGGTTGCAGGTCGACGTTGGGCACAGGAAGGAACTCCTCTGCGCGCGCGGCGGCGATGATAGGGGTAGCCGCGAGGGCGAGAAGGGTGAGACGAATGCGATTCATGCGTGGCGGGGTTGGGAATTCACGATAGCGTTCGGCAACCCTAGGGCCGGCGTTTGGAAAGGGCAATCGTTAAGGTGATTGAGCGCGGTCGGATCCATTCTCTTTGCGTTTGCGCTTGTAGCGGGATGCCGCATTCTCGGTCACCCTTGTCCCAAGTTCACGATTTAATTTCGAGAAACTAACTATGAAGCGATTTTATTTGCCGCGTTTGGCGGTGTACTTCGGCCTGACGGCGCTCGTTTGCATGGGCAGCGCCGCGTCGGTGAATATCGAATTCGAGGAGTATGAGCTGGAGAACGGGCTCCATGTCATCCTCCATCGCAATACGGACGCGCCGGTTGTCTCGACTTACGTGCTTTACCATGTCGGGAGCAAGGACGAGCGTTCGGACCGCACGGGGTTCGCCCACTTTTTCGAACACCTCATGTTCGAAGGGAGCAAGCACATCGAGCGGGGGCAGATCGACAAGTTGATCTCTGGCGCGGGCGGGAACTTGAACGCGTCCACCTCGTTCGACCGGACGGACTACTACATCAACCTTCCGTCCAACGAGCTCGAGTTGGCGCTATGGATCGAGTCGGAGCGTTTGCTGCACGCGGTCGTCGATGAAGTCGGAGTGGAAACCCAGCGGGAGGTCGTCAAGGAGGAGCGGCGCTCGCGCTACGACAATCAGCCCTACGGATCGCTGATGGAGAATATGGCGGGGGCGGTGTTCGCGGGGACGCCTTATTCTTGGACGCCTATCGGGTCGGTCCAGTATATCGACGAGGCGACGATCGACGAGTTTCGAGAGTTTTACAAAAAGTGGTATGTACCTAACAACGCGATTCTGTCGATCGCCGGCGATATCGACATCGCGGAGACGAAGCGGTTGGTCGAGCAGTATTTCGGCGACATTCCCCGCGGGCAGGACCCTTCGCGGGTCGATATCGAATGGGACGTGTCCGCTCCCGGCACGGCTCAGACGGTGGTCGAGCCGATGACGCCGCTCCCGGCGTCCGTCCACATCTGGAGAGCCCCGGTGATGACCCACGACGACGCGGAGGCGGTTGATCTTCTCATCACTATTCTGGCCAACGGGAACAGCTCCCGAATGTACCGACGATTGGTCGATGTCGAACGAGCCGCTGTGAATTCCGCCGCCTTCACTTGGCTGCAGGAGAAAGCTGGACTGGTGGCGGCCTACGCGATCGGCAACCGCGGCGTGACCATCGAGCGTCTCGACGAGCTGATCGAGGAGGAGGTGAACAAGCTGATCGAAGAGGGCGTGACCGACGAGGAACTCCAGAAAGCGCTCAACCAAAAAGAAGCAGAGCTGGCGTCCTCCCTCGGCACGATGAGCAGTCGAGCCCAGTCGCTCGCCTACTACCATCAGTGGTACGGCGACGCCAGCCGCGTCAACCACGAACTCGAGTCGTATTTGAAAGTCACCAAGGAGGATCTCCAGCGGGTTGCGAAAACCTATTTGACGAAAGAGGGCAGGAACACGTTGCACTATCCCGTACCTGAAAGATGAATACAAAAAAGATTTTCCAGATGGACAAGAAATACGCGCTGATACTTTCGCTCGCCCTCGTGGGGCTGGTCGCGGGTTGTGGAGGCGGCGGGGACGCGGACTCTGCCGCGGTGTTCGATCGTTCGGTTCGCCCGGCTCCCGGTCCAGCTCCCGCGTCGTCATTCCCCGAGTACGAAACGGTAAGACTTGATTCGGGACTGACGCTCTACGTCATTGAATCGGATCGGCAGCCCACGATCACGTACCGGCTTCTCTTCCGTTCGGGTGGGCTGTTCGACGGAGAGGAAACGGGCCTAGCCGAGTTCGTCGCTGCCATGTTGGACAAAGGGGTCGAAGGCAAGTCCGCGTTCGAGCTGGCGAGCGAGGTCGATTTTATCGGAGCAAGTTTGTCTGCCTCGGCATCGTCGGACTTCATTTCCGTCACAGTGTCCGGACTTTCCAAATACAAGGAGCAATTGCTGGAGTTGTTGTACAGCGTGGTTCGGGAGCCGGTCTTCCCGGAGGAGGAACTGGCGAAGCTTCGGCAGCGAACGCTTTCCAACCTGGTTTCGGAGAAAACGGAGCCGGACGCGCTGGTTGGCAAGTTGCGCCGCAAACTCGTTTACGGCGAGGGCGCTTACGGCGCATACAAGACCGAGGAGAGCGTGGCCGGGATCACCCGCGACGATTTGATCGCTTTCCACCAAGCCCATTTTCACCCGAACAACGCGTCTTTGGCGATCGTCGGGGATGTCGATGATGAGGACGAAGTGAATCGCGTGATGGATCGATTCGCCGACTGGAAATCGGGCGAGTTGCCTTCGTTGCCGCCGATAGAGTTCCCAGAGCTCGAAGGGGGAACGGTGCATTTGGTGGACCGTTCGGATTCGGTGCAGTCGACGGTGAGAGTGGCCCAGCAATCAGTCGCTAAGTCCAATCCGGATACACCGGAGCTACGGGTGGTAATGTCGGTTTTGGGTGGCGGCTTTTCCGGGAGGCTCTTCCAGAATTTACGCGAAGACAAGGGCTATACTTATGGAGCGGGCGCCTACGCGGCCAACGCGGCGAAGCAGGGGGCGATCGTGGCGTATTCGGACGTGCGCAACGAGGTCACCGCTGACGCGGTTTCTGAAATTTTCAACGAGCTGCGCCGCATTCGGGAGGAGCCCATTCCCGAGGCGGAACTGGAGATGCACAAGAAGTATTTGGCGGGCAACTACATGCTCAGTTTGGAGAGCCCGCTTACGATTGCTCGCCTCGTGCAGGAGATCGACATTTACGAACTGGCGCCCGACTACTACCAGACCTACGTTTCCCAACTGATGTCGGTTACCCCGGAGTTGGCGGGGGAACTGGCGCGAAAGTACATTCTGCCAGAAAAGAGCGTGATCGGCATCGTCGGCAAGGGCGAGGAGATCGCCGAGTCGCTTGAGGTGCTGGGAACGGTGACGGTCTACGACAGCGATCTGGAGCTTAAAGAGTAGGCGAGCTCCCGCTTTCGGGTCCGACTACCCGGTTTTTGGGGCACTCAGTTCAAGCCGAACTGGACGCCGAGCATCTGTCGCGTGCGGTCGCAGATCTCGTCGTCTTCAGACATCACCAGGCAGCGTTGCATGAGGGAGACGCGGGCGAGCTCCTCGGGGCTCGACGAGATGCTGTCCGCGGCGGCGTTCAGCATGGACCATTCTTCTTCGTTGAGGGGCACTTCTATCTTCATAATCACGAAGGAGTCTATCGGCGGGCGGCGATCGCGGCTTTAGGTAATTTTCGGACGGGATAGGGTCTTGGCCTCATCGAGGGCGAGTTTTTGCGCGGATGCACCTCAAGTTCGCGAGACGAAAGACCGTTATTATGCGTGGATTCGTCTGCTTGGCTTGAGGCCCCGCAGGATCGAGCCGAATAACTCATTTTCAGAACTCAAATCAAACAGTTCAGCATATGGTTCCGCACCCAATAGATATCGAAGACATGCAAACGGAGTTGGACGGCATTGCGGTGTCCCCCCAGTTGCTCCCGAAGTTGCAGCAGATGATTTCCGACTGCAACACGAACCCGGACGAGATCCGGGACATGATTCGGATGGACCCGGCGTTGAGCTCGATGATTCTGAAGACGGCCAACAGCGCCTACTTCAACCCCGGCTACCACATCGACAGCATCGACGACGCGATCATGCACCTGGGCTTCAGCGACGTCTACCAGATCGTCACCATGCTGGCGTTTTCAGACTTGCTGGCGGAGCCGTTGCAGTCCTACGGGATCAGCGCCGGCGATTTCTGGCGCCGCTCGGTCGCGTGCGCCTTCGCCATGGAGCGACTGGCTCGCAAGTACAGCGAGGACGCCGGAGTGGCCTACACGGTGGGACTGTTGCACGGGATCGGGATGGTCTTCCTGGAACGCGAGATCAAGAACGCTCCGCACATCGAGTTTAAAAACTCGCTTCCGGGCGACGTGGCCCTGGCCAATGAGGAAATGGAAGTGTTCGGCATCAACCACGCCAAGGTCGGCGCGGCCATGATGCGCGAGTGGGGATTCTCCGACGAGATCGTAATCCCGGTCCTCAACCAGTTCGAGCCGTCGGAAGCCGGCAAGCACGAGCGGATGGCCTGCCTGGTCTCCTTCGCCAAGCGCATGATTAACACGATCATCAACGACCCGGCGAGTGGAGCGGCGGCAGTCGGTCCGGATCCGCTCCTGATCGCTCTCCTCCATTTGACCAAGGAAGAGTACCTGAAAGTCGTGGAACAGCTGCGGGTCAGCTTCGAGAAGGCGGAAAGCCTGGTGACCGACAAGCGGGTTCGCAAAGGCGGCGACGCCGAAAACAGCGGCGTGGTGAAAGAGCGGGCCAAGAAGGCGATCGCCACGAATTTGGGCTACGGCACGGGTAGCATTCGGATATAAATCGCGCGTAAAATGCGGTCCTGCCCCCCGGGAATGACTTTAGAGAAAGCGACATCCCTCCGTCGCTAGAAGCAACGACTAACGAATATGAGCGACTCAGGACTAATCGATTGGGAACAGCTGGAGATGATCTTCGGCGAAGAAGACGAAGAATTTGACGAGGATATGGCGGAGCTGTTCCACGAGTTCGTGGAAGACAGCGTCGGCCGTATCGAAACGCTCAAAGCCGCGTCGTTCGAGTCGGACAAGGACATGCTGGGCAAGGAGTCTCACAAACTCAAAGGGTCCTCTAGCAATTTCGGCTACGCTCGCGTCGCTTCGGCCCTGGCCAACATCGAGGACAATATCGAAACCATCTCCTTCGAGGCTTTCCAGGCCTCTCTTCTTGAGGCGGAAAACGCGTTTCTCGAGTCGACCGAAGTAGTCAAAAGCAAGTACGCGGGCCTGCAAAACTAGCCAGCCGCTGTAAGTTCGGCCTGGCGCCGGCTCTGTAAGAAGAAGCCGATAGTGCCGCCGATCGCCCGATTGCGGCTTGGAATCGCGGCGGGAGGTCTATAGCGATGGTCTCTAGATGAGACCTGTCAAGGAAGCGGCTTTACTGTTGGCGATCGCGTTCACGTGTTCGGTGGCGGCGTTTTTCGTCCATCCGAAGGCCCCGTCGTTTCGAGCGAGCGGGCTCGACCGCGATTTGAGCGCGATACTCGCTCTCCCGGAGGTGTTCTGGGTGGACGCGCGGAGCGACGACGATTACGAGAAAGCGCATTTCGAAGGAGCGATTCTCCTCAACGAGGATCGCTGGGAAGAGTTGATCGTCGGCTTCCTGGACGCGTGGTCGCCGGACGCGACGACGGTCATCTACTGTTCGAGCGCGGCGTGTCCGCGTTCCCACGAAGTGGCGGCGCGGTTGAAGAGCGAACTGGAGATCGAAAATGTGCTCGTGCTCGAAGGCGGCTGGGAAGCCTTGGTCGAAGCGGGTTTGGTCGAGGAGGCGGACGAATGAGCTACCTGGGGCGCGGGGCGGAGATCCTGGTGGGCTTGGCGTTCGCCTGGGCGGGAGTCGTCAAATTGATGGATCCGTCCGCGTTTCTGGCGGCGATTTTGACTTATGAAGTGTTTGGCCACGCGTTTGCGGTGGTCGCTTCTCTTCTCGTTCCCTACCTGGAAGTTTGCGTGGGTGCGGGGCTTGTGTTTGGGACGCTCAAGCAGGGCTCCCGCCTGATCGCGATTGCTCTTCTCATCGCGTTCGTCGTATTGCTGGTCCAGGCCGCAATTCGGGGATTGGACGCGGATTGCGGATGTTTCGGAGGGAGCGAGATGGCGTCCGAATCCGGCTACGCGTGGCCTATCGCTCGGGACGTTCTCATGTTGGCGGGCCTCGCAATTGGGATTGTAGTGGAGCGCGTCAGTCGAGATAAGAGCGTTCGATGAAAGCGGTCGGAGAGCGATTGGAGTTGAATATTGAAGTCGCGGTCGCGATGGACGGGGCGAAGTCGCGCGCGTCGTTCGCGGACCTGATCGATAGGCCGACCGTGGTCTCGGTCTACATGCGGAACAACACGGGCAGCTGCGACAAGCAGATGATCGCCCTATCGGAAGCCGCGCCGCGCATCCGCGAGCTCGGATTCGCCATAGTGGGGGTGAGCAAGGACACGGCGGGCTCCCACTTGAAATACGCTGCCAAGCACGGAATCGACTTCCCATTGGTGTCCGATCCGGAACACGCGTTCGCCCGGGCGACAGACTCGCTGATCGAGAAGAAAATGTACGGCCGCGTTTTCTGGGGCCCCAGCCGATCGGCCTACGTTTTGGACAAGGACGGCACGCTGGTTGCGCTGTGTGAAAACGTAGACGCGGCGCGACACGGGGAGCAAGTCGTCGCGCTGCTCGAGTCCCTCTAAAACGGGCCCGTTTCATCAGGCTTGTTAAGTGAGCCAGAATATGCCTTAACATTCCCGCTTATGGGGCTTGCTCACGCAAACGGCGCTGTCGAGGCGGACACAACTGTGGACCGATGGGATCGGGACCACTCTTGGCATCCGTTTACCCAGATGGCGGAGTACTGCGCGACGCCGCCGCTTCACATCGAACGTGGAGAGGGGTGCTGGCTTTGGGATACGGAAGGGAACCGTTATCTCGACGGAAACGCTTCAATCTGGACGAACGCCCACGGCCACAATGATCCCGACATCAACGCGGCGTTGATCGACCAGGTCGGAAAAGTGTCCCATTCCACCTATTTGGGATTGAGCCACCCCGCAGGAGCGGAGTTGGGGGCGCGTCTGGCTGAACTGTCGCCGAATGGTCTCGATCGGGTCGTTTTCAGCGACAACGGATCGAACGCGGTGGAGATCGCCTTAAAGTTGTCTTTCCAGTACTGGCAATTGGTGGGGCGTCATGAGAAGCGGCTCGTAGTGGGGGTGGAAAACGGGTACCACGGTGACACCTTCGGGGCCATGGCGGCGGGGAACAGCGGTGGATTTCATGGCCGTTTCGATCCTTGGCTATTCGAGTCGCGGTCAATTCCCGCTCCGTATTGCTTGGAGGTGAATGGCGAGGGGGAGTCCTCCGACTTCCAGCGGAGCCTGGCGGCGCTCGAAGCTGTTTTGGATCGAGAGTCGGAGCAAATTGCCGCCTTGGTCGTCGAGCCGCTCGTTCAGGGACCGGCGGGAATGAAGCTGATGCCGCGCGGATTTTTAAAAGCGGTCGAGGCGATGTGTCGCGAAAAAGAGGTTCATCTGATCCTGGACGAGGTCTTCGTCGGCTGCGGTCGGATGGGAACGCTTTTCGCCTGCGAACAGGAATCGGTCGAACCCGATTTCCTCTGCCTGGCCAAGGGCTTGACTGCGGGCTATCTGCCTCTCGCGGCAACCGTCACCACGGAATCGGTCTACGCCGCGTTTCTGGGCTCGTTCGATTCGGGGAACGGATTTTATCACGGACACACATTCACTGGAAACCCGCTCGCCGCCCGCGTGGCCCTGACAAGTCTCCAAAAACTGGAGGCATTGATGGAATCCGGGAAGCTGGACGCGACGATTCGTCGATTTGGGGAGCGCTTCGCGGCCGTCTTCAACGGTCATCCCAACGTGGCGCCCGCTCGCCAGCGCGGCTTGGCTGCTGCGATTGATCTAACTCCAGGACACGGGAAGCCAGCCTGGCCTTTGAATGATCGCGTCGGTTTGCAAGTTTGCCTGGAGGCCCGAAAACACGGTCTTTTGCTCCGGCCATTGCTCGACTCGATTCTCATTGTTCCGCCCTTGGTGATCTCCACTGAGGAAATCGATTTTCTGTTTGAAAACCTCAAGGCTGCCATCGAAGCGGTCATGAAACGTTAACGTAACCAATTATGCGATACACACTAGAAGAAATCCAAACGATCTATCATCTCCCCTTTACGACTCTGATTCACAAGGCTCAAACGGCCCATCAAAAGCACCAGGACCCGTCGGGCGTGCAACTGTGCACTTTGAAATCCATCAAGACCGGCGCGTGCCCGGAGGACTGCAAATACTGTCCGCAATCCGCTCACAGCGATGTCGGATTGGAGCGCGAGGCGCTCTTGGATACGGAGACAATCATGAAAGACGCGGTGGCGGCGAAAAAAGGCGGAGCGACTCGTTTTTGCATGGGAGCCGCCTGGCGGCGCGTTCCCTACGGCGAGCAATTCGACTCCCTCCTCGAGACGGTTCGGTCGGTTAGCGGAATGGGCCTGGAAGTTTGCTGCACGCTGGGATCCCTCGAACAGGATCAGGCGAACGCTTTGAGCGAGGCGGGCTGCGACGTTTATAACCATAATTTGGATACGTCTAGAGAGTTCTACAGCGAGATCATTACGACGCGTACATACGACGAGCGGCTCGACAACATTCGCAAGGTGCGCGAGGCGGGAATGGAAGTCTGCAGCGGCGGCATCATCGGAATGGGGGAGTCGATTGACGATCGATTGAAGATGCTCCAGGAGCTGGCGAACATGGACCCGTACCCGGACTCAGTTCCGATCAACGCCTTGATCGCCTGCAAGGGGACGCCGCTTGAGGACCAGAAGTTCGTGGACAGTTTCGAGTTCGTCCGGATCATCGCCACGGCTCGTATCCTCATGCCCAAGACGATGGTGCGTTTGTCGGCGGGCCGCACGGAGATGAACGACGAGCTCCAAGCCCTTTGCTATCTCGCCGGTGCCAATAGCATCTTTCTGGGAGACAAGCTGCTGACGACTGCAAACCCGGATACGAGCGACGACTATCGCTTGCTCAACAAGCTCGGATTGAAGGCGCTCGACCCGGACGAGGCTCGAGCCATCCACGCCCGGGCGGACGCCGAGTCGGCGAGTCTCGCCTAGTCCCGATGAAAACGGTTTTTGTTGGCGGAAGCGACACCAACGTAGGCAAAACTTGGGCGACCGCCGCTATCGCGTCGCATCTGCTCGATTCGGGTCACTCAGTCCAAGTGGTGAAACCGGTTGAGACGGGTGTCGGGGAATTGCGCGTGGGCGATGTCGACCAAATCCGGTCGGTTTGCGACTCACCCGGGTTCGAGGGATACACCTTGCAGACCTTTCGCGAGCCGGTCGCGCCGGCGCTTGCGTCGAAGCTGGAGGGGCGGCCCTTGCAGTATTCGGAGTTGCTGGTCCAGATCGAAGCGCTGCCGACTGACGCGGATTGGAGGCTGGTGGAAGGCGCTGGCTCCTTGGCGACCCCGGTAAGCGAGGATGGCGCGGATTGGGGGGACTTTGCCAGCGCTTTGAATGCGGAGGCGACCGTGCTAGTGGTGGAAAATCGAGTCGGGGCGATTGGCCAGGCCCGGATGGTCTACGCGTTTGGTTTGTCAAAAAAACTGCGCTGCGGGATTTGGCTGAACGAAATTAAGGAGCAATCGACGATTGAAAAAGAGTCTTCGCTATCGGGTATTGAAAATCTGGGTATCCCCATTTGGGGATTGTCGGGTCCCGGAAAGGCGAAGGCGGAATCGATTGAAGCGGGATGGCTGTGAACGAGCGATTGCAGGACCGATTAAGCGCTCCTTTGGAAAAGCGCAAGGCTTCGGGCGAGTATCGTTCCCTTCGTGTGAGCGATCCGAACGACGAGATGTTGAATCTCGCCAACAACGACTATCTCAATCTCGCCCAGGCGTCGTTCATGCGGGAAGCGGGATCCGCGGCCTTGGACCGTTTTGGGTGTTCCGCCTCCGCCTCGCCGCTCATATCCGGCTATGGACCCGCCCACGAT
The DNA here is from genome assembly GCA_028284235.1 of Opitutaceae bacterium. Taxonomy (GTDB): domain Bacteria; phylum Verrucomicrobiota; class Verrucomicrobiia; order Opitutales; family Opitutaceae; genus Pelagisphaera. The sequence goes on along the minus strand of JANQSC010000014.1, from coordinate 74,223 downwards.
TCCTTGATTGGCGTGTTGAAAGAATGGCATCAGTTCGAAGCCGGTTTGTTGTGGAATTCCGGATACGTTGCCAATCAGGCCTTGTTGAGCGGTCTCCCATGCAAAGCGGATCTCGTTTTGGCGGATCGCCTGATACACAATTCAATGATTTCGGGGATTCTCGCGAGCGGCGCCCGGCTCAAACGCTACCGGCATTGCGACCTGGATCATTTGGAATCTCTTTTGCAAGAGTCGGCAACGGGGGCCGAAGTCGTATTTGTAGTGACTGAATCGGTATTCAGCATGGACGGCGACTACCCGGACTTGTTTCGGCTCGCGGAAATGCGTGAGCGATACGGCTTCTTTTGGATTGTCGACGAAGCCCACGCTCTCGGCTGGTACGGGGAGAACGGCAGTGGCTTGGTAGAGGAAAGCGGCGTGGGTGAACAGGTGGACGCCCTGGTGGGTACTCTCGGCAAGGCCTTGGGGTCCGCGGGCGCGTATACGCTTTTTGGGGACAGCCTCATTGCTGGCTTTCTGGTGAATTTCGCGAGCGAGTTTATCTACTCGACGTATTTGCCGCCTTCGAGCGCCGCGATCGCGGAACGAGCGGTCGAGCATGTTGCCGCTGCGGGCGCGCTGCGGGCGCGTGGGCGGGCGTCCTCGCGGGCGATTCGAGAGCGACTGCGCACTATCGGTTATGACGTCGCGTTGACGGATTCGCCGATCGTTTCGATTCCTTTGGGGAGCGCGACGCGGGCGATGGATGCGGCCCAGCGACTGGAGGCGGCGGGCATACGTGTGGGCGTGGCGCGTCCGCCCACCGTTCCGGAGGGAACGAGCCGCTTGCGGATTTCCCTCAAGGCGGACTTGTCGCCCGAGTCGATCGATCGACTGATTGGCGCGGTAGAGGAGCTCGAACCAGGCGCGTAGCGATGGAAGCGGTTTGGATCAATGGATGGGGACTTGGCGAGAGCTATGTTTCCCGTATCGCGGACGAGCTGTACCCAGAAATACGTCACACGGTCGTCAACCCGAGTCCGGCTTGGGAGAGCGCTGCGCGCGTTCGGGCAGACGAGGCGGTACTCATTGGGTACTCGCTCGGAGCTTTCCTCATATTGAAACGGCCGGAATTGGCGGAGCTTTTTGGGCGCGCATTGTTGCTGGCGCCGTTTGCCGATTTCAAACGGGAGTCGGGTTGCGGGGGTCGCGTACGCGCGGGGCAGCTGCGCTACTTGCTGAAATGGCTGGAGCGGGATCGGGAGGCGGCGCTGTCGGACTTCTGGGATCGCTCGGGGATTCGAGTCGATTCGGATTCGGCTCCGGAGGAGTCGGGAGAAACGCTGGCTTGGGGAATTCGAACGCTTCTCGACGGGGCCGTCGAACCGAGTGTTCTCGGCGACTTCGATTGCTGGATGGGGACCGTCGACCCCTTGTTGGATTGGGAGCGGTCGCGCGAACTGAATCCGGAGCTTCGCGCGGTCGAAGGCGCGGGGCACGATTTGAGGGATTTACTGGAGAAAGGGAGGATTTCTCTATGAAGTTCGACAGCAAAGCGTCGCTGTATCATAACCGCGCGGACATCCAAAGAGTGGTGGCGGACTGGTGCTCGGAGTGGATCGGGCTCGATTGCTCGCCGTATTCGGGCTTGGAGTTGGGAGCGGGAACGGGTCATTTCACTAGGCATCTCGCTTTGCGCGGGTTTAGAAATCTAGCCGCTACGGACTTGTCGAACTCCATGCTGCGGGAGGGCCGTGGTCGATTGCCCGCGGTCGATTGGGAACGCTTGGACGCCTGGAATGGGGACGGTCGCAAGGTGGATCGGATTTATTCCTGCAGTTTGCTGCAATGGGCGAAGGATCCAGTGAGCGTATTGAAAAACTGGAGGCGCATGCTGAGCCCGGAAGGGCAAATCCTCTCGAGCATGTTTGTCTCGGGATCACTGCGCGAGTTCGAACAGGTGGACGGCCGCTTCGCGGCCCTGGACTGGAGAAGCCCCGACGAGTGGCGGGAGACGTTTGAACGCGCGGGGTTTCGCGTTTCGCGCTGGGACACGCGCTCGGATCGGGCGTCGTTCCGCAACGCCCGCGAGGCGTTGAGGAGTATTCACGATATCGGGGCGAGTGGGGAAAAGCGGATGAGCGCTTCGGAAATGCGGCGTTTCCTTGGCCAACTCGATCGGGGTCCGGACACTCCGTTCGAGATTAGCTGGGAGTCGATGCGGATCGAGTGCGTGGTTCGGGACTAGGCTTTATACGGTCCATTTGCCGACGAGCGAATCGGCCTTCAAGACGCTGTCGAGCTCGGCGAGAAATCGCCTGCGAGGCAAGTTCTCGGCTCCCAGGCTTTCCAGGTGGCGGGTAGGCGTTTGGGCGTCGATGAACTCGAACGCGTGCGTTTGCGAGAATGCGACGAGGTGGTGGAAGGCGAATTTGGAGGCGTTGTTGGCGGTGTGAAACATAGACTCCCCGAAAAAGGCGTTCCCGAGCGAGAGTCCGTACAGGCCGCCGACGAGTTGCTCGCCCTCGTAGGTTTCGAACGAGTGCGCGAAGCCCATCTCGTGCAGCTCGATGTAGGCTCGGATCATGTCGGGGGTGATCCAAGTGCCCGTTTGACCGGGACGGTTGACGCGCGCGCAAGCTTGTATTACGGCTTCGAAGTTGTGGTCGACTCGCAACTGGAATTGATCGGTCTGGACGAGTCGAGCCAGTGTATGCGATCGCTTGAAGTTTTCGGGGTAGAGAACCATTCGCGTGCCGGGCGAGAACCAAAGGATGGGCTGGTCTTCGGAGTACCAAGGGAAAATTCCTTGCGTGTAGGCTTGCAGAATTCGTTGCGGATGCAGGTCGCCTCCCACGGCGACCAGGCCTTCTTCGCCGGCTCGCTCGGGATCCGGGAAGGTGTAGGCGCTGGCCGGGGCCTTGAAGGAGACGCGCTTCACGGAGCGTATTTCGGAAGCTGGGAAGGGTCGCCAAAGTTCTCGAGGAGCTGCTGGTAGGCGTTGTCCTTCTCGGCCCGATCCAGTTGCTGGTCGAAGAGCGACCGCCAGGTGTCGCGCGACACGATTTCTCCGCTGGCTTCGCTGCGGGTGTGCTGGCGCAGGTTGGACTCCGCGTCGAACTCGAGTTCCCAGGGAAGCTGGAACAGGGAGTCCGCGTTGTCGGCGGTGACGAGTATGGCTCCGAGCCGGGGCGGGTCGTTTTCGGCGACACGGGTTTGCACAGCGGAAACGAAGGAGACGAGCTGGAGGTCGTAGACGCCGATCAGATCGGACAGGGCGGTCAGCAGCGAGGCTCGGGATTGAAGGCAGGTTTTCGGCAGGGTGAGCGAAATGAAGGGGCCTCCCTTTCGTTTGCCGAGAAGCAAGGGGAGGATTCCATTGAAGGAGTCGAACACGTCCTCGCAGTGCAGGGCCATTCCTTCGTGTATGCCGGAGGTGTTCGGCGGTTGCTCGGCGAGGCGTTGTTGTAGCGTAGGCATGGTGTTCTGGTTTTGGAGGGGTTGCCGACGGATTGCGAATCGATTATTTCGGGAGAGTCGAAGTCGCGAGTTTTCGAATACAGAAATGGCAAAATTGTAGGGCGTCGCCCCTGGAAAATTGGCGTTGACACGGGGTTGCCGCCTTTTTTTTAAGTGCCCGTTGAGAATTGACTAGATCCATGGCAGACGAAAAGAAAAGTTCACCGAAAAAGGCCGAGAAATCGAAGCCGGCTTCCAGTGACAGCGCGCCCAAGTCTAAAAGCAGCCCTGCGGGTCAGAACGGCAAGGGCGACGGGCCTCGCAATATTTTCTCGGAAGAGTTCCGGAGCAATTTCGACTCCATCGATTGGAGCAAGTAGGCGCGCTCCGCGTCGCAGGCGTTTACCATATCCCCTGATTCGTCAGCTGCTTAGTGGCGGCTTCGGCCCATCCTCGATTTGCCGCTGGGCTGGCGGGCGAGGGGTGGAGCACTTTACCGTGTTTCACGTCGACCCCTTCCAAGGCGGACTGGGCCCGTCCTTGAGCGAATCCACCGACTCCCACGACCCACTCGGGCGCGAGAATCTCGACGCATCGCCGGAGATGCGCGTCGCAGGCGGCGAACAAAGCTTCGACTTCGCTCGCAGGCAGCTTGTCCGGGGTGCGGTTGCGGCTGCTCTCTTCCATGAAGACGAGCGGGCAGTAGTTGAGGACGAAATGCTCGCCGAAGAAGTCGGCAGCCTTGGGGCAGCGCTCTGAAAACAGTCCCCAGAGCCGTCGTCCGGACACTTCCGACTTCTCGCAAGCGAAACCGAGAATCGGCCGCTTGGGATGCTCGGGTTCGGGCGAGCGAATCGGCTCGTCAATACCCATCCAGTCGCGTACGGCCGCGATTTCACCGAAGGGGACGCCGGTTTGCGACATTCCCCAAGGGCCTGGATTCATGCCCATGAAGACGACTCGCTTGGTCGAATTCCCGAATCGCTGCAAGTAGCTTCGATGCCCGTTCCAAGCGTAGTCGAGGGGGTTGTACACGTAGGCGACTGGCGGGGCGAATTCCAGCTGCCCCGTCGCCCTGGAAAGTTCCTGGGCGGCCTCGATGAGAGATTCGGAGATGCTCATTGTCGTCCTTTTCGGAAAAGCGCCGTGAACCGTCAATTCCTTTAGATGCTATTTTAGAGAACACTTTGCCGTGTAAGAAATCTGAATCTATTGCCGCGACACCAACGAATTAGCGGTAAAGGGAAACAACGAAATTGGGAGGGAACTATGACCGCAATTATCATTAGCGCAATCGCTGTCGCCGCATCGCTTTGGATGCTGGCCTTGGATTTGAATTTGGGCGGCCCGCAGCCGCTTGAATAACTCTAGGAAACGGGGATTGATTTTGAATCAGCGGGGTCGTCGAGCCGATGGCCTCGCGATTAGCCGCGCCCGGCTGGCCTGGGCGCTTTTTTTTTTCGCCTACCGAATGTGGCGGTAGAAGCGGGCGAGGGCGTTAGGGCTGATCCCTGCGTAGTAGGCCGATACGAGAGCGATGTTCACGAATTGCTGGGCGATAGGGCCTCGCCTCTGGAAGCGTCGGGACGATGTGGTTACAGCGAGACTCGACTTTTTGAATCGCCCTTGCCTCCGGAGTCGCGACTGAATTTCAACGTCCTCGAAAAACGGATACGGTTTGAACTCCCCGATCGCTTCAAATGTAGGTCGGCGTAGAAATAGCCCTTGGTCCCCGTAGGTGAGGAGCGGGTGGTTGATGGCGGAGCATTTCGCGTAGAAGTCGAGCGAGGGACGCTTTTCCCTGAAAGAGAGCCGAAACGACCCGGCGACGACGCTCCTGTCGTCGAGAATTTGAGTGATGGCCCGTGACGCGTCGGATGGAAGGACCGTGTCCGCGTGCAGGAACATCAGGATGTCCGCGTCGCAGTCGCGAGCGCCCCGATTCATTTGCGGTCCGCGTCCGGGCGCGCCTTGGACGATGCGGCAGCCGAACGAAGCGGCGACTTCGCGGGTACGGTCGGCGCTGCCGCCATCGGATACGACGACCTCTTTTTCGCCGGCTTGGGCGAACACGCTTTGCAGCGTCGGCTCGAGCGACGTTTCCTCGTTCAATGCGGGGATGACGTATGCGATGCGGGCGGGCACGGCTTGAGAGTCGAAGCCGCGGACCCGCGATGTCAAGAGGCGGCTGCTAGGCGTGGCTACTCGCCGCCTGCGCGGGCGTTTTCTCCTCGGTCGTTTCTGCGGGGACGGAGATTTTCGGAAGCTGGGCTTCGTGTATGGGGATGTTGGAGCAGAGCTTGTCCAGATTGGGGTGGTTCTGGATACGCTGGTAGACTTGAGCCAAGAGGGTAGCGTCCCCTTCCGCGTCGTGCCGGCGGATGGCCGAGAGCCCGGCGGAAAGGCGTTCCGCAATGTCGTCGAGCGAATTGCGCAGTCGTGAGAAATCGCTCCAGAGCACCTCGAAGATGTCCATGGTGTCGATGAATTGAATCGTGCGGCTTCGGGCGGGATCCGGGTCCACGTGCTTGCGGATGAAGCGGAAGTCGAAGCGGTAGATGTCGTGCCCGAAGAGGGTCGCGTTCCCGGCAAAGTCCGACAGCATTTGGATTGCTTCGACAGGCGTTGGCGCGCCGGCCACGTGGTGGTCGCGCACCCGGGTCAGTTTCTGGATCCGCTTGGGAATGGGCTTGCCTGGATTGACGTAGGTGCAGAACGAGTCCTCGACGGCCATGCGCATTCCGCCGAGACGGACGGCGGCGATCTGGGTGATCTCTTCTTCCTTGGGTCGCAACCCCGTGGTTTCGAGGTCGAAAGCAACGAGTTCCCGCACTCCGAGGAGCGGATGAAAAAGGGAATTGCTTGTTGAATTGAGTGGCTTCACTGGACGCTTGGCTAGATGCGGGAGCAGCGGTTTAGTGTGACCGTAAAAAGTGGGGTTTCGTTCCGGCTCGAATGCCGTTAGGGATGTCTTTTATTTAACGGATTTTCAGGCGCTTTGATTACAGCGATTTGGCGTTGGGAGCGTGTTTGCCACAGTATTTACGCTCTAGAGCGAGGGATCCGACACTTTGCCGTCGCGGATAGCGAGAATCATCTGAATATTCGACAGGCGATGGGCGATTTCCTGGGCGATATTGAGATCGTTTTCCCGTTCCATCACCGTTCCCAGACGACTCTCGATTGTCTCGAGTTGAGCGAGTTGTTCCAGATACTCCTTTCGCAATGGCGAATGGCTATCCAGAGAATTGTCGGTAGGCTGGATCATGGTCGGTGAATGACGCGGATTTTTGCGGGTTGTAAAAAATATGACAAGCAAGATTTACATTTGTTTAATATTTTTTACCGCTTCGATTGGGCCCGAATCGGCTCTGGTTTTGGGGGATGGCAAGCGCCCGTCGAAGTCCCTGCGGGATGAATCAGTATTTTGGATACGGTAGAGCGTTCGATTCGACAGCGTCCAATCGGCGCTTGTAAAGGCCGGTCTCCTTCGCTTCATTGGGCCTCGCGATGAACCCCTTGTTGTCTGGCAGAGAGATCTTAGTCGTTGAAGACGAGCCGCTTTTGCGGAAACGACTGGCCCGATTCCTGGAGGAAGAAGGGGCGAGTGTCACGGCGGTGTCGACGTTCGAAGAGGGGAGGAACGCGTTGCGTTCGCTCTCTCTGGACTTCGCGCTTCTGGACGTGCATCTCCCGGACGGTCTGGGTTTGGATCTGCTGGAATTCGCTGGAGGCGTCTCGTGCGTGGTCATGACTGCGGACGGCGGACTGGAAACCGCGGTGGAGGCGATAAAGCGTGGAGCGGCCGACTACATGGCCAAGCCCTTCGAGTTGCAGGAAGTGCCTCTTATTCTCGGGCGTTGCGCCAGCGCCAAACGGACCGATCGCTCGCGCGAGCACCGCATCGAGATGGAAGCGGGGTCGAACGGGGGCGACGGCTTGTATTTCGGGAAGTCGCTGCAGGGGTTGAAAAAAAGCCTGGAGCGGATTCTCGCGGCGGATCTTCGCGTGACGGGCCGGCTCCCTCCGGTTTTGCTAGAGGGCGAGACCGGCACGGGTAAGTCTACCTTCGCTCGTTGGCTGCACGCCAATGGGGGCCGGAAGGGCGCGGAACTCGTGGTGGTGAACTGCGCGGCGCTTCCTCACGAGCTGGCGGAGTCGGAGCTTTTCGGTCACGAGAAAGGGGCGTTCACCGACGCCAAGTCGAAGCGGATCGGGCTCTTCGAGGCGGCGGACGGCGGCACGTTGTTTCTCGACGAGATCGCGAGTCTCTCGCCGGCCTTGCAGGCCAAGGTTTTGCTGGCGATCGAGGAGGGGAAGATCCGGAGAGTGGGCGGCGCGCGGGAAATTTTGGTGGACGCGCGTGTGATCGCCGCGTCCAACCGCGATTTGCAGGAGCTGGCGCGGGAGGGTTCGTTTCGGGAGGACTTGTACCACCGGCTGAATCTCCTGACAGTGCGCATCCCGCCTTTGCGGGACCGAAAGGAGGACTTGCTGGCGCTCGTGAAGCATATCGCGGCAGGGCTGGCCAAGCGCTATCAGATCGACGGGTTCGCGCTTTCGGAATTGGGGAAGCGGCAGATTCTCGATCACGACTGGCCGGGGAACGTGCGCGAGCTGGCCCACGAGGTGGAGCGGGCCATCGTCCTCGGCGACCCGTCGAACGCGGATTTCCCCTCGCTTGATACGGGAGGAGGCTCGCCCGCGCAGGCCGCTGGAGGGCCGTCGTCCGACTGGCTCAATCCACTCTGGGAGTTCCCCGAGACGGGAATCGATTTGGAGGAGGCGATTGATCGTTTAGTCGAACGGGCGATTGAAGCGGCGGGCGGGAATGTTTCCAGGGCTTCTCGACTGCTTCGGGTGCCTCGGGACTATATCCGCTACCGGAAAAAGAAACGGGCGGGCGAGTAGGGCGCTGTTGGGGAGTATTTCCCAAATCTAACGACGAGTTTCTTCCAAATTTGGGGACTATTTCCCGAAAGTCAGTGATTCCGATGCGCGTCCGAATGGCTTATCTTGCGTAACTCGCTGCTTATGAATGACTAAATTAGTCCGATGATTAATTGGCGCGCAACCTGCATTGGAAGCGATTAATTTTCAAAGGAAGAGAACTCGTTAATTTAGTTAAACCAGAAGGGAAAACATGAAATACATCACAATACTACTCGCGTTGGCGATCGCTTCGGCGTCGGCCTATGCGCAGGACGACCGCCGTCCGGACCGCCGGGCGCTGGAACGCATGCAAGATCGCATCGAAGCGGCCCTCGAAAAGGAAGGCCTCTCCGATCGCAAGCGCGCGTTTCTCGAGCATCGCCTCGAGTTCCTGACGCTGCAGGCGGACATCCGCGAAGCCTTGCGCGCCGCCCTAGCTGAGCTTGGGGAAGACGCTACGGACGAAGAGCGCAAAGCGGCTCGCGACAGCGTTCGCGAATCCTTCGCGGAAGAGCTGGAAGCGATCAAGGAATCTCGTCGAGATGCAGCGCGGGAACGCCGACGCAATCGAGGCGGGGACGCCGACGAGTAGCCACACCAGAGACTTTTAGATCTAATAGTTGGCGGTCCGCATGTTCGCATGCGGGCCGCTCTCTGTGCATACAAGATAGATGAAAAGGGTGTTGAATTTTTCGCTAGCGGTGGCGTTGGGAGCGACCGCGTTGGGGGGAGACACGGAAGACGCATTCAAGGTGGGCGCTGGAGAGTGGTCCGCGAGCGCGGGCTTCGGATACAAGGAAAACGTTTTATTCAGCGAGATTGTCCCGGTGGATTCATCGTTTGCCTACGTGGGCCTGGAGGGGATCGCCCAGCGCGATTTTCTGGCGGTCGACGGCGAGTGGACGACGATGTACTTGCTCGACAACCGGAGTTATCTGGATGGCGGGGACCTGTCTGACGAGACCTTCGGCTTGTTGCTTTCGGAGTTTGGCCGATTCGTCACGGTCGACGGGAAGCTGACTGCGGGGGTCCAGTATATTTACTTCAACCAGGCGTTCGACACGACATTCGACATCCGCGACGTCACTCAAGTGGTGATCCGGGCGCAGGAGCCGCGGCTCTATCTGGAGTGGGAAGGGTTTTTCTGGCAATTCGAGTACGGGGCCAGCGTGGGCGGGTCCCGGATGTACTTCAAGGACCCCGAGGACGACTACGAGACGATCGACTGGGAGCTCGAGGCGGACTACGTTTTGAGCGGGGAATCGCATCTTGTGTTCGCGGTGAATGGCTTTGCCCGGGACTACACGGACCGAGTGGCGCGAAACGAGGAGGGCGTCCGGATGGACGGCGTCGTTCTCGGTTTGGACCAAGTCGGGTTCGAAGTGGCCATCGAGCATCCGGTCCAGTGGGCGGGAGTGGTCTGGGAGTCGGAGCTGGGCTTGGACTTCGAGAGCCGGAGGGACCGCCATTTCGGCTACTACGACCGCGATCGGCTCAAGTATTTCCTGGATGTTCGGGCCAGCGGCGAGGTTTGGCGATTGCGGGCGGACTTGGCGTTTTCGGATCGGGAGTACGAATCTCAGATCGCGGACGACGGGCGTCTCCGCGAATCGAAGGACTGGATCTGGTCGATCGACCTGGAGCGGGATTTGAGCGAGTCGTGGGCCTTGTTCGCCACGTTCGCCAGCGACCGCTCCGATTCGAACGAGGCCTTCTTCAGTTACGAGTCGAATAGTTTGATGTTAGGTCTTCGGATGCGTTAGATAGCGTCGATTTACAGTAATACCCCGTTTCGCAATCCAGATGACTGATCAAAATGGCGAGAAGCCCCGTTCCAAGGGGCCGTTTCTGGTACCCGTGCTGGCGCTGGGGATGGTGCTGGCGATTTTTGGCGGAATTGTCGGAGTCTCGAGTTTTCAGCTGAGAAAGGACTTGCGAGGCGAGATCGTGCAGCGGCACGCCGATATTTGGGCCCCGATCTCGCAGTTTCACGTAGCCCAGGGGATGGAGGACGAGCTTTTGGGAATTCTCGAGTTTGAGGACACCGTCGCTTATTCGCTCATGTCCGCCCAGGAGATCGAAGGGGCGCTCGGAATTCAGGTTTTCGGCGCTGAGGGGAGGTTTCTGGATGGAATCCCGTTTGTCGAAGAAGAGCTCGTTTTGGACCCGACGGAGCTTGAACGGCTTCGGGGACGAGAGCCTTGGGGGCGTTTTGTGTCCGATCTGAACGGTCGGCCGGAGGTGGAGTTGAACATTCCCGTTTTCGATCCCGCGACGGGACAGCTGGCCGCGATGGCCCGGTACTTTATGGACGGGGAGCCGATGCGGAGGGAGTTCAACGAGGTCGACCGCAATCTCGCTTGGCAGGCGACCTTGGCGTTTGGCAGCGGGACGGTTCTGCTGTCCGCAGTCCTGCTCTGGTCGTTTTGGCGCCTGCGCCGCGCTCACAACGAAGTCGCCGAGCGGGCGGCTCGATTGTCGGAAGCCAACGCGGAACTAGCGATGGTAGCCAAAACCTCGGCCATTGGAGCGGTGGCTTCCCACTTGATTCACGGGCTCAAGAATCCGCTCGCGGGTATCCGCCAGCAATTCGCCAGCAATTCCGACCAACTTGAAAGCGGCGATTGGGATGACGCGAGACAAGCCACGTTGCGAATGCAGTCGATGGTCAACGAGGTGGTGGATGTACTGAAAAACGAGCAGTTCGACGAGAAAGAGACCTTGTCGGGCGAAGAAATCTGCGGATTCCTGAGGTCTAAATTCGAGTCGAGGGTCGAGGAGAAAGAGCTGGATATCGGGTTTTGGTCGCAATCGGGCGTCTCGCTGTCGGCTCGAGACGCGAATATCGCTCAGCTGATTGTCTCGAACCTGATCGACAATGCGATCGACGCAGTCGCGGTCGGTGGTGAAGTCGAAGCCAGAATCGCGATGGATAAAAATCGGGTTGTATTCCGAATCGTGGATACGGGTCCTGGATTTTCGGAGGATGCCCGGAAAAACTTGTTCGCCCCGGTGCAAAGCGGGAAAGCGAAAGGAGCGGGTATTGGGCTCGCGATTAGCAAGCAACTGGCACGGCATTTGGGCGCCGATTTGGAACTAGTTCGGTCGTCTTCTTTGGGAAGCGAGATTCGACTTTCTGTACCCGCTCGAAAACTGAGTTCCATATTATGAATACGTTTTTTGTTAGAATAGTGTCGGTCGGGGCTGTATTTGCGCTGGCCATCGTTTCAAATTCCTTTGCCCGTGTAGGCGATCAAGCGTGGAGCTTCCAAACGGGGGACGCGGTTGTCAGTTCGCCTGCTCTCGACAGTTCGGGGAATGTCTATTTCGGATCCATCGACGGAAATGTGTATTCACTCGATAAGGACGGTGTAGAGCGATGGTCGCGACCGACGGGCGACTGGGTTGAATCGTCCGCCGCCTTGAGCCCGGACGAGTCGGTCGTCTACATCGGGTCCTGGGACAATCGGCTCTACGCTCTGTCGTCGGAAACGGGCGCGGTTCTCTGGTCCTACGAGACCGGCAGTCTCGTGTTCTCCTCGCCCGCGGTCGCCCAGGATGGAACCATTTACTTCGGCGGCTCGGACGGCTTCCTCTATTCGCTCTCGCCCGCGGGGGAACTGAACTGGGAGGAGTTTCTCGGAGGGGAGCTCGACTCCTCGGTCGCGATTGGACCTTCAGGGCATTTGTATGTGGCCACGAGCGAGGGGTTCGTCTATTCGATCGCAAGCGATTCGGGAGAGATTCGGTGGTCGTTCGAATTGCCGACGGAGCCCGGGGCCTCGGATCGGGACACGGAGATTACCGCGAGCTGCGTGCTGGAGGGGGATGGAAGCGTCTACATCGGCTCTAAGAACTATTTTTTCTATGCGCTCGACACTGCGGACGGATCGGTGAGGTGGCGATACGAGACCGGGGGAATTATCGAGGCGTCGGCTACGAGAGGTGTTGACGGCAGCGTCATCGTTTCTTCCCAGGACGGCTACGTGTATGCATTCAATCCGGACGGCAGCTTGGCGTGGCGAACGGATATCGGAGCGAACTACTACACATCCGCTGTAGTGGACGAGTTGGGACGGATATACGCGAGTTCGTACATCGATGAAACACTGAGCTATCTCAACGTGCTTACGCCCGACGGTGTAATTGCCCAGAGAGTGCCGTTTACTGGAATCATCGACTCGTCGATCGCTCTTAGCTCGGATGCCCAGCTGTATTTGGGAAACAACGACGGAAGACTCTACGCGTTTGAAAATGGAGCCCGCTTGTCGAATTCAGTATGGCCGAACTTCCGCTCGGGCGTCGCCGCCCGCGGGAGCGTCGAAGGGTATTCACCCCCGGTTGCGAATAAAGAGCGGCTTTACAACATCGCCTTGCGCGGCGCCCCGCTCGGAGGCGAAGAGGATATTTTTACCGGTTTCGCCATCGAAGGGACGGGGCAGAAAACGCTGCTCTTGCGGGCGGTGGGACCGGGACTCGCGGACTTTGGAGTGACGGAGTACATGGAAGATCCGTCGGTTGTATTCTACGACAAGGATGGCTCTTTCGGAGACAATGACGATTGGGGCGACAGCGCGTCGTCGGCCGTCCTTCCGGAGGAGATGGCGCGCGTCGGCGCGTTCAGCCTGGAGACGGGTTCGAGCGACAGCGCGGATTTGCTGACTCTAGGGAGCGGACTTTATTCTGCGATTATGGGAAAGGGCGACGCGGAGACCGGAGTCGCCTTGATTGAGGTTTACAACGCGGATCCGGACGACTCGGAGGCGTCGCTTTCGAATGTCTCGATGCGCGGTCCTTCGGGAACGGGGCAGGAAGTGCTCATCGCCGGATTCGTAATCGAAGGGAACTTGCCCAAGCGATTGCTTTTGCGAGCGATCGGTCCCGGGATGGTCGCTCAAGGGGTTAACAATGTCCTGGTCGACCCCACGTTGCGGCTGATGCGCGGCAACACTGAAATCGAGTTCAACGACGACTGGGAATCGCATCCGGACAGCGATCGTCTCCAGTCGTTCATGAGCGCGGCTGGAGCGTTCGCCTTGGACGAGGGGAGCGCGGACAGCGCTGTCTTCGTCTGGCTGGAGCCCGGACTGTACACGGTGATCGTGGGCGGGAACAACGGGGGCACTGGGGTCGCCTTGGTGGAAATCTACGATCTTACTGGAAAGTAGCCGGGATTGACCTGGATCGGCGCGAACGCCAAGGTGGGCCGCGTTTTGGATCCGTTGTCGCCTCAGGTCGTGTACGAAGACGAGGACCTTCTCGCGGTGAACAAGCCGCCGGGAGTCTTGGTTGAGGGCGCTAGCTCGGAGTCGGAGACGCTGGAAAGCTGGGTCGAGGCGTTCTCGAGTCGTCCTGCCCGGCCCCTGCATCGACTGGATCGGGATACGAGTGGCTTGGTTCTCTTCGCCCGAAACGCGCGTTGGAATCGAGAGTGGAATCGGCTGTTCGAGGAGAAGCGGATTCGCAAGGAGTACTGGGCGATCGTTTCGGGTCTCTGGGATCGCGGCGTCAACCGGATCGAGGCCGCAATCGAGCGTATCGGCGAGGGCCGCTATGCCTGCGGTCCCGGCGGAAAGGCGGCGAAGACGACCTTCCGAGTTTTGGGCCGGGACGCGTCTCACTCTTGGATCCAGGCGCTTCCGAAGACGGGGCGGACACACCAGATTCGCTTGCACTGTTTGGAAGCCGGTCACCCGATCGTGGGTGATCGTTTCTATGCTCCCGGTAGCGGCGATCAATTGGCGCTGCATGGGCGTCGGCTTCAGTTCGCTCACCCGAACGGTTCGAATGGGATGGATATTGTGGCGGAACCGCCGGCTTTCTGGGATGAATGGCTGTCTCGGTTCGAAAGGCGCGTCGACGAGTGAGATCCAATGCTTGCCGCCGCTCGGGATTCGCCCAATCTGGACGCTTATGTTGCGCGTGTATTCATACAAAGGATGCGACTCGTGTCGCAAAGCGTTGAAGTGGCTGGAGAGCCGGAGCATCTCGTTCACGAATATTCCGATTAGGGAGACGCCGCCTTCGAAGTCTGAGCTCAAGCGGATGCTCGGCTACTACGACGGCGCGTTGCGACGGTTGTTCAACGTTTCGGGTGGCGACTATCGGAGCATGGGATTGAAAGAGACGTTGCCGCAAATGAGCGACGCGGAGGCGATCGACTTGCTCGCGAGCAACGGCAATCTGGTCAAGCGGCCGTTCGCTCTTGGGGAAAAAAATGGAGTGGTCGGATTCAAGCCGGAGGAGTGGGAGGTTCGGCTGGGGCTTTAGCTCATACTCTTAATCCTACTCCTAATCTTAATCTCAATCCCACTCCAAACCTCGCCTGGTTTTTTTGATTAGGATTAAGATTATGAGTAGGATCAGGAGTGGATTACCGATCGCTGTGGCCGAGATCCCGGTCGGGGTCGATTCGGTCGCGGATGAGCTGCTTGATCTCCTTGGCCTCGGGAAAGCGGCCGGTGTCCTTTCGCGAGTAGATCAGGACGTCGTCGAGCCGAATTTCGAGGACGCCTCCCTCGCCTGGCTGCAGGGCGACTTCGCCCAGGTCCTCGGCGAACGTCGTGAGGACTTCTTGAGCGAGCCAGGCGGCCCGCATCATCCAGCGGCATTGGCGGCAGTAGCGTATGGTAACTCGCGGCGTTCGTAGATCGTCCATTCCGAGGGACCATTGCTACGAAATCTTCGAGCGCGGGCAACGCATTTTCAACGGACGCTGACCCTCCCGAGCGAAACGTTTAATTCAACTCGGCTTGCTCGATGAGGTTCTTGATACGCGACTCAGGTTGGCGAGCGGATCGTTCCGCGTGCTTGGTCACGATGTTGAGCGCGGCGATGCGGTAGGCTTCTCCGAGAGTGGGGAAGTTCATCACGTTCTCGAGAAAGACGCGCACGTCGTTGTTGTTTATGATCGCCATTTCGCCGACGTGGATGAGGTCGGTCGCACCTTCGGCAACGATATGGATGCCGAGGATTTTCAAAGTCTTGGAGTCGACGATCATCTTCAGGAGGCCGTCTTTGATGCCGGCGATTTGTCCGCGGGCGACTTCGTCGAAGCTGGCGCGTCCGATGATGATGTCGTCGCCGTGCTTTTCGCGGGCTTGTTCTTCCGACATGCCGACGCTGGAGAGTTCCGGGACGGAGTAGATTCCGATGGGGACGAGTTCGAACTTGCTGCCTGGATCGGTTCCGAGGGCGTGGCAAATCGCGCGGCGTCCTTGTTCCATTGATACGGACGCCAGTGAGGGCGGTCCGATTACGTCGCCGATCGCATAGACGTTCTCGACGGGAGTTTGGTAGTTGTCGTCGACGGGAATGGTGCCGTTGCGGCCGAGTTCGATGCCGAGGGTTTCAAGCCCGAGCCCGTCGGTGTTGGCGATACGGCCTTGGGCGACGAGCATTTTGTCGCTGGAAATTTCGGTTCCGTTGTCGAGCTTGGTGACGACTTGGGAAACGCCGTCCCATTGGATGTTCTCGTACTTGGTTTCCCCGATGTACTCGCCGCCGTTCGTAGTGAAGTGGTTAAGGAATTTTTCGGTACATTCCGGCTCCATGAACATGAGGGGCCTGGAGGTGCGATCGAACATCGTCACTTTGACGCCAAGTAGTGAGAAAATGGACGCGTATTCCGAAGCGATGACACCTCCTCCAACGACAGTCAGCGACCGCGGGAGGTAAATCATGCTCAGGATGGAGTCGCTATCGAGAATGTTCTCGTGGTCGACGTCGATATCCGGTGGCGTTCTCGGCCGGGATCCGGTGGCGATGACGAGGTATTTCGTTTTGAGGTAGCTAACAGAGCCCTTCAAGGTCTTCAGGGACACGGTGTGGGCGTCTTCGATGCCGGCGCGTCCGTGGAAGTAGGAGATGCCTTGCGAGGCCACGTACTCGGCGATGAAGTCGGTGTAGGAGCCGAGCACGGAGTCGAGGCGTCGCATGAGCGTGGATACCTCCATGTCGTCTTTCAGCTTGAAGTCGAAGACGTCGGCGTTGCGTCGCAGGGTCGTAATTGTTAAAGCTGCCTCGCGAAGCGTCTTGCTGGGGATGGTGCCGTGGTGGACGCAGGTGCCGCCGACTTTGCGCTCGCGCTCGATGAGGGCCACTTTCAGGCCAGCATTGGCGCCTTGAATTGCCGCTTTCTGGCCGCCGGGTCCGGAGCCGATCACGATCAAGTCGAATTCTTCGTCTATGTTCATATCTCCATCGCCGATACCATGGCTTTGACGTCGTCTTTCTTGTTAAGGAGATCGTCCGCGTCGTCTGGATAGAAATTTAGATAGCCGAAGACCGGGTCCTTAATGAGTTCGTTTGCTTTGAAATTGGCGGGATTGATCACCCAGCTGGCGAGCAGTTGTGAAAGGTAGGTGGCGGCGGACTCGTCTTTGAACGCCGGGGCGGACTCGTAGCGCTTGTAGTAGATAGTCGTCGTTTGCAGCTGCTCGGGGAGTTTCCAGTCGACGGCGACTTTCGCCGCGATTTTCCGGTGGAAGGCTCCGACGAGCTGGGCGACGCTTTTCTTGTCGAGGGTGAGATCGGTGTTCTTGCAGATTTTCGCGATCAGCTGAACCGCGATTGGTTTTCCGACCGAGTGGAGGAGTCCGCAAAGGAACTGTCCTTCGACGTTGCGGCGCCGCTTGCGGGAGATTTCCTTGCCGTAGGCGGCGGAAGCGAGCGCGTGGCGCAAGAGCTGGGTAATCTGGGCCTCGAACCCGGGCGCTTTGAACAGGTCGCTCTGCACGGACACTGCGATGGCGATTTCGCCCAGGAGGTTCATTCCGAGACGGGCCACCGCTTGTTGGAGAGACACGATTTGGTCGCCCCCGCCGTAAGCGGCGGAATTGGCGATTCGCAGGACGTGGGAGGCGATAGACTGGTCGCTGTGGATCAGTTTCGAGAGATCGCTCACTTCAGCGTTCGGATCGTTGGTCAAAGTGAATACTTTGCTGGCGACCCGCGGCATGACTGGCAGTTCGAGGTTCGAGGATTTGAGGCCTTCTTCGAGTTCGGCTGCGATTTGGTGCTTGGGCGAGGTCGAAGCGGTGGGCTGGGAGTCTTGGGACATATGCTCTGGTGGAAGAACGGCTTGGCGCCGCCGTCCGGTTGGCGTTGAAATTTATGCGCTTGTTTTAAATCGGCTCGAAATCGGATTTGTTAAGGGGTTTCCTCAGCGCTCGTAGTCTGTAGCGCGGGCGCTCGAATCGGACCACTTCCCCTCTGGGAGAGGCGATTCTCGGGGGGGCCGGCCTGTTCGGCGGGCGTCGCAACTCCCGCTCAATTTTAGGTGTTATCACTTATCCCGTATTGAGGCTAGCAACAGTGGGCTAGATCGGATTTGACCCAGCAGTCATTTGGTTTCAGAGCTTTCGGGACGTATGATCGTTTTTACCAGCGAGGAGGCCGCAGTGAACGCCCTTTCGGAATCACCGTTCGAGGGGGAGTCCTGGGCTTGGATGGACTCGCCACACTTTGGTCCGGTCGCTCCGGCCGGCGATTTGGAAACATTTTCCCGGGAAAGAGCGACGTACTTCAAATCCTTGGGCTGGGACGAGAGCGATGAGCTGGAGGCGGACTTCCGGTTGAGGAACGCCGCTCTGGCGAACGCGCTCGCGGAGAGGCGATCGATCGCTCTGCTTTTCGGCCATTCCCCGCGGGACCAGCTGACGCTGGCGCGGATGGCCCATTTCTTTACTCAATCGCCGGAGGCGGCCTCCGAGTCGCTCTTGCTGGCTTCGGTGGACGGGGCAGTTTCCGATATTGCGGGGACACAATTGGCGGAGCGAGTGGAGAACGCGTGCCCGTTCGGCCTGATTGAGCAAGAGCGGTACGCGCGGGCGTGGTCGGAGTTTGCGGGCTCCGACTCGATCGGATTTTGCGACTGGACTCGTTCGCTCGAGGGTGGATGCCTGAAACGGGCTCTGAATCGGATGCTGCGCGAGTATCCGAGCCTCGAGAATGGGCTTTCCCTGACGGAGGCCCAGATCCTCGACTCGGTGGCGCTTGGGGTCCGCGAGCCGCGTTCTTTGTTTGAGCGTATTCGGGAGACCGAAGCGTCGCCCTTTTTGAACGATTGGGAGTTTTGGGTCGTCGTGGAGCGGCTGACGCTAGGCGGAACGCCCCTTCTCGAGCGATCGGACGGGAAACTGTTTGAGCGCCCGCCCGTGGCCCTCGCGTGGAAGGCGTTCGATGCGCAGGTTTTGCAACTCACTTCAGTCGGCGAGGATGTGCTGGAGGGCCGGGAGCGCTACACATCTCTCGATTTCCCTTCGCGTTGGATTGGCGGGGTGGAGTTGAAAGCGGGTAACTTCGCGTTTTGGGACTACGGGACAGGTTCGCTCGCGTCCGAACCCGAGGTGTCCGCGGAGTTGTAGCGGTCGGACAACGACTTCAAGCGCGGGAACGGTCTCGCTAGATTTTAATTGGTTTGGTCTCGATTCTGTGTTCAGTGCATGGGCTATGGGCGATTTTGTCATCGGGCAGAAATACGTGAGCGAACCGGAACCCGAGCTCGGGCTAGGAACGGTCGTCCGCGTAGACAATTTCCAGGTGGGCATTTCCTTTTTGGCGGCAGGCGAGGAACGGGCTTACGCGGCCGGAACGCCGGTATTGAAACGGGTCCGCTACCATGAGGGGGAACGCGTGGCGACCCGCGACGGGGAGTCGTTTCGGATCGAGCGCGTCGAGGAGCAGTCCGGTCTTTTCCAGTATTCGGGCGACGGACTTTCGGTTTGCGAAAGCGAGCTTTCCAGCGTAGCCACGTTCAGCGCGCCGCACGATCGGCTGTTGGGGGGGCGGACGGATTCGGGGGAGACATTCGATCTCCGCTATCGGACTTTGCGAGCGAAGAGCGCTCTGCTGCAATCGCCTTTGCGCGGGTTCATGGGCGGGCGCGTCGACTTGATTCCGCATCAAATGTACATTCTGCACGAAGTGTCGGCTCGCCAGTCGCCGCGCGTGTTGCTGTCCGACGAAGTGGGTCTGGGGAAGACGATTGAGGCCTGCTTGATCATTCAGCGGATGCGGGCGATCGGGAGGGCTCGGCGGATACTGATTCTTGTACCCGAATCGCTGGTACACCAGTGGTTCGTCGAGCTGCTGCGACGGTTCAATTTGTGGTTTAGCATTTTCGACGAGGAGAGGTGCCGCGCGGCGGAGAGCAGCAGCGGCGGTCAAAATCCGTTTTTGGACGAGCAGTTGGCGCTGTGCTCGGTGGATTTTCTCGCGGGGAGCGAATTGCGCGGGGAGCAAGCGGTCGACGCGGAGTGGGACATAGTAGTCGTCGACGAGGCCCATCACTTGGAATGGACGCCGGAGCATTCAAGTTCTGAATACGAATTGGTCGAACGTCTCGGCCGGCAAAGCTCGGGTCTATTATTGCTGACGGCGACGCCTACGCAGCTCGGGCTGGCGGGCCACTTCGCTCGTTTGAGGTTGCTCGACCCGGATCGTTATGGTGATTTCGAGTCCTTCGAGAAGGAGGCGGAAGACTATGGCGACGTGGCGCGCATCGCCGGCAAGATCGTCGACGGGAGCGGGTTGAAAGCGGCGGACCGTGGCGCGTTGCGGCAGATTTTCGACAAGGACTTGGAGGGTCTCGAGTCCAAGCTGGCTCGTTTCGAGGCAGGCGAGGCGGGAGCGAAAGACGCGTTGCTGCAGGCGTTGCTGGACGAGCACGGGACGGGGCGGGTCGTTTTCCGCAACACTCGGGCTCATATGGAAGGCTTCGCTAAACGGAGGTACTGCCCGGCGCCTTTGGCTTCTAAGGACGCATCCGACACCCTATCCAAGCGACTATCGAAGGAGTTCGAAGCGGAGTACAAGGACGATGAGCGTTCCATTCGGTATTCGTTCAAAGAGGACCCGCGTCTGGATTGGCTGATTTCGTTTTTGAAAGGGAAGCGCGAAGCGAAGGCCTTGCTCATTTGCAAGTCGAAGCGCAAGGCCTTGGCTTTGGAGGCGGCGTTGCGGGAGCGGATGAATGTAAAGGCGGCCCTGTTCCACGAGGACTTGGCGTTGGTGCAGCGAGACCGCAACGCGGCTTGGTTTTCGGAGCCGGACGGGGCTCGAATTCTTATCTGTTCGGAGATTGGCAGCGAGGGGCGCAACTTCCAGTTCGCCCACCACTTGGTTTTGTTCGACTTGCCTTCCAACCCGGGTTTGCTTGAGCAGCGGATTGGCCGACTCGACCGTATTGGGCAGACGGCTACAATTCAGATTCATGTGCCTTACGTAGTGGGCAGCCCTCAAGAGTTTGTGGCGGATTGGTACCACCAAGGATTGGACGCGTTTGAAACCTGCGTCCATGGCGTAGCGGAGTATCGGAAAGCGTTCGAGGAGCGGCTCTTCGAGAAGGCGACCGACTATGGGCGCGGGAAGAAGGGCGTGGGGCGCGAATTGCTGGAGGCGTTTATCGAAGAGACGGTCGCGTTTCGCACGTCGCTGGACCAAACCCTCAAGCACGGCAGGGATCGCCTCTTGGAGCTCAACTCGTTCAACGAATCGGTCGCCACTGAAGTGGTGGAGTCGATACGCGCGGCGGAGGCGTCGGATTCGTTCCAGCGGATCGTTTTCGAGCTCATGGATCATTTTGGCGTTAGGATCGAAGAGCACGAGGCGGGCGACGTGTTTTTGAACGCGCGGCACGCCTACGTGGATTCGTTTCCGCAGATCCCGGAGGAAGGGATGCTGGCGACCTTTCAGCGGTCGCGAGCGATCGCCCGCGAGGATATCGTTTTTGTCTCGCAGGATCATCCGCTCGTCGAGGAGTCCATGGCGCTGCTGATCAATTCGGATCGGGGCGCTTCGGCCTTTTCGATTTTCGAGTCGGACGAGCCGAACTTGTTGCTCGAGGCGGTTTTCGTGCTCGAGCCGGTTGCTCAGTCGAAGCTGCACGTCGAGCGGTTCGTCGCCCCCACTCCGTTGCGGGCGGTTGTGGACATGTTCGGCAAGGACAGGAGCCAGGAGAGGGACCGGGCGTGGGTCGAAACGCGATTGAGCGACGGGTCCGTCAATCGGTTTTTGGAGCGCGGCGCGGTCGGTCGAGACGCTGTCGCGGCGATGATTGACCAGGCGGAGGTGATTGTCTCTCGGGAGGCGGACCAAATCCGATCGGCTGCGAAGACGACGATGAAGCGGGTTTTGGGGACGGAGCTGCAGCGCTTGGTGGATTTGCGCAAGATCAACGAGAACGTCCGAGAGGAGGAGCTCGATCTCGCTCGCGAGGAGATTCTGGGGCTTTCGGCTTCCATCGAGGAAGCGCGGTTGCGACTCGACTCGGTCCGCCTCATTGTGGAGGGGGACGTTTCGGGCCTAGAGCCGTGAATACGGCCCAGCGTTTCGGGGCGTCCGCCCTGCGACTCCTCGCGAGTCGAATCTAGGATAGAGTAATTCGGGCGTTCCTTAGACGCCGCGGACTAACGATCTGGGTAGGATTCTCGCCCGGATCGATGCAAAAATGGGCGAATTCCTTCAAAAAAGGGCTGATTTTGAGTAGTTTACTCTATTGTCATTTGACGACGTTTCTCTAAGATTTTCGCGTGGCTTTCTCGGACGCTATTCCCGTCAATGCTGCCGACCGCTCGCGTGAGCGTTTCGGCGTTTTGGGTGAACGCGCCGACAGGTCTGACCGAACGGGCCCGAAAGCGGTCCAGTCGGTCAACATTTCCGAAGCCGCTGTGAATCGGTTCGCTCGGGAGAAGCTTAGAGGGGCGCTTACCGTCAAGCTCGGCTACAATCGGCTGGGAGCGTTGGGATCGGAAGATACCGTGGGCCAGCACATATCCGAGAGAGTGTAGCCGTCTGGCGACAGGGTCACTCGACTGCTCATTCACAGTGGAGATTGGTGTTCGATTGAAACGCGATACGAAATCGATATTCCGAAATCGCTGGGGATTGACTTTTGGCGAACTGTTTTCGTCTTTTTTACCCTGCTTCCTTGCGGGGTTTTTGTTGTCCATATGTTATCCAAATAAAAGAGTAATTATTGATGAGCGCTGAGAGCTCTTGAGTTTAGTGTCGAGCAATTTCATCTTCGGGATTGTTATACGCGATCCCATCGTTGACCAGAGACATTGCAAACGTTGGAACAAAACAGTGGTAGCTAGTTTCCTTACCCTTGAGCGAGCCGGGTTATGTTAGCGGTTATATAAAGAATACAACCTAAGAAGATCCACGGTTCGATAAAACTCAGGCCACTTCAGACCGAATGAAAAAATCTCGATTGCGAGCTACATTGACTATTTTTTCTATCAAGAAAATTGCGATATCAGATTGTTTCTCGGGGCATTTTGCCGGGGCACTGTAATCGTTTTTCAATTTGTATTGATTTTTTAAAATGTACTGTTTGCGCAATGACCTTCGAACTGGCTATAGTCGGTTACATTCTGGTTATTTCATCTGATAATCAGTATTCAAATACTAGGTACTTTCCGCAATCAAATGAACGTCAATTGAAAATTTTCTTCGTTCGAAGAAAACAATTGTCAACTCCACAATTTCCTCGACTCTCATACTCCATGAAGGCCGCAATCAAACGCATTTTATTGAAATTCGGTTGGAGTGTCAGACGTTCCAATCGAACTCCAGCAGGAATCGATTGGCCTTTGGACATCAAACGATGGATACCCGACTTGGAGGCGGGCGCTTTTTTCGACGTTGGCGCGAATGTCGGACAAACTGCTTTGTGTATCCATGAGAGATTCCCGACTGCCGTCATTCATTCATTCGAACCAATACCCGAGACGTTCGAAACTCTCACGAGACGAATGTCGAGAATATCCAACGTTCGGTGCAATAAGTTCGCGATGGGTGCGGAAGAGAAGAATTTAAAAATTAGAGTGGTACCAAACCACGTGATGAATTCGCTGGAGACTGGATTGCTGGACAACCACCCCGATGCGAAAGAGGTAGTCGTTGAAGTTAAAACTGTAGATCAATATTGTATAGACAACAGTATTTCGAAAATAGATATTCTAAAAACGGATACAGAGGGGTACGATTTGGAGGTCCTCAAAGGAGCATCGAACATGTTGAAGCGGGGGAAAATTTCAGGGGTTCTTTCGGAGGTCACTTTTGATGAAGAAAACTCATGCCAGTCACAGTTTAGTGATATATTGGAATATTTGTCGGAATACAATTTTTTGCCATGTGGTTTCTATGAAACTCACTATTTGATGAGAACCTCTGACTTTGGATCATTCTGCAACGCGTTGTTTGTCAGACGCGACGTCCTCCCCAGAGTCCAACTTCGACGGACTTAAAGACGTAAGCCGATCGATTCGTCTCCTTCAACTTGTTCGGAGACTAGCAATGGTATCAACAGGATCTGCTGATACTCTTTGTACGGTGCAAGCCAAAGATGAGAAACTCCGATCCTGAGATCGAAAACCAAGTAGACTTCGTTTCAAGGTTTGGTCGTATTTACCACCTGACTCTATTATTCCACGGTGACTGATTTGGCCAGATTGCGAGGCTTGTCGACGTCGCATCCACGGAGCTTGGCTATATGGTAGCTGAGCAGTTGCATCGGAATGCTGGCGAGCACGGGCAGCACTGCGCGGTGGCAATCGGGGATTAGGATTTGGTCGTCCACGAGCTCGGGCGGCAACGGGTTGCTTTGATTCGCGATAGCGATGACGGGCGCGCCGCGGGCTTTTACTTCCTGAATGTTGGAAAGGAGCTTGCCGTGAATGTCGGGCTGGGTGGCGAGGACGATAGCGGGGCACTCGGCGCTGATCAGGGCGATGGGGCCGTGCTTCATCTCCGCAGCAGGATAGCCTTCAGCGTGGATGTAGGAGATTTCCTTCAGCTTCAAAGCGCCTTCCAGCGCGATGGGGAACATGTCTTGGCGGCCGAGGAACAGGCAGTCGCTCATGTCCTTGTACTTTTTGGAGATCTCGAGGATCTCGTCGTTGAGCTTCACGGTCTCGGTCACGAGTTCGGGAGCCTGCTTAAGCGCGGCGACGTAGTTGATCCCGTCTTGGTAGGACATGTCGCGGAGGCGTCCGAGGTAGAGCGCGAGCATTGAGAGAATATGCAGTTGGGACGTGAAGGCCTTGGTGGAGGCGACGCCGATCTCGGGTCCGGCGTGCTGGTAGATGCCGCCGTCGGATTCACGGGCGATGGTGGAGCCGACGCTATTGTTGATGGCCAGGGTCTTGTATCCTTTTCGCTTGGACTCGCGGAGGGCGGCCAAGGTGTCGATGGTCTCGCCGGACTGGCTGATGACGAGGACCAGGGTATTCTTGTCCAGGGGGGCGTTCCGGTATCGGAATTCGGACGCGTATTCGACTTCCACTGGAATGCGGGCGAACCGTTCGATCAGGTACTCGCCTACGAGGCAGGCGTGCCAAGCAGTGCCGCAGGCGCAGAGAAGGATGCGGTCGACCTGTCGCAGCTCTTGAGCGCTGACATTTAGTCCGCCGAATTTCGCGGTGCTGCCGTCGTCGGAAAATCGGCCGCGCATGGCGTTCTCGAGCGCCTGGGGCTGGTCGAAAATCTCCTTGAGCATGTAGTGCTCGTAGTCGCCCAACTCGCTCTCCGCTATGTCCCAGTCGATCTGTTGGATTTCGGGTGTACGGATTTCCTCGTCGCTGGTGAGGAGGTTGAGTTCGCCGTCCTTGAGGCTGACGATTTCGCCGTCGTTGAGGTAGACAACATTCGACGTGCGGCTGATGATCGCCGACACGTCGCTGGCGAGGAGGTACTCGTCCGCGCCGATTCCGACGATCAGCGGGGAGCCCTTACGGGCGCCGACGAGTTCGTCGGGGCGTTCGGTGCAAATGACCGCGATGCCGTAGGTTCCTTCGATGTGGCTGAGCGTGCGGCGTACGCTGTCGAGAAAGCGGCTGGGAGAGTCGACGGGTTCTTTCGCGTAGTGGTAGGCGATCAAGTTCGAGAACACCTCCGAGTCGGTTTCGGAGGCGAACGTGTGGCCTTCGCCTTCGAGGAATTTCTTGATCGAAAGGTAGTTTTCTATGACTCCGTTGTGGACGAGGGCGATTTTCCCGTCGTGGCTGACGTGCGGGTGGGCGTTGGCTTCGGTGACCGCCCCGTGGGTCGCCCAGCGCGTGTGGCTAATGCCCAGCATCCCGGAGAGCCCGTGGGCGGATGCGTTTTTGGCGAGGTCGGTGACGCGTCCTTTGTGTTTTTTGATAGTGAGCGCATCGTCCTTCAGGACAGCGACTCCTGCTGAGTCGTATCCTCGGTATTCGAGGCGCTTCAAGCCCTCTAGCAAGATGGGAGAGGCTTCCCGTTTTCCAATATAGCCGACTATTCCGCACATGGTGGGTAAGGATTTTTAGTTGTGTGAAAAAAGTGAAATCGATGTGGTTTGCTGAGTTGGGAGACTGCGGTCGCGTTCTAAAAGATAAATGACGAATTCGAGCTTGGCGGCCTTTTCTCAGACAATTTATATCTTAGATCTGTCAATACCCCTTTCTCATGAATATCAATTCACTGCTATACTCGCTCGGCTTGTCCGGCTTGTTCTCTTCTCGGATATTTCTGCCGGCTTTTGTGACGGCCCTTTTCATGAAATATGGCCATGCGTGGCCGTTATTGAAAAACATCGAGTTTCTCTCGGAGCTAGCGGCGAAGGCGGCCGACCACCCGACTTGGTTCACGAGCGGCGGCATGATCACGGCGTTGGGCGTTCTGTCGGCCCTAGAATTCGTGGCTGACAAGTCGCCGGAAGCCCGCGAGCTCATGGACGACTTTTCGGTCTACGCGAAAACGGGCCTGTCGGGCCTTACTACGCTCGGCGTGATGAACACGGCGGACGCCGAGTTTGCGGGGAACGTGCTGCAGCAAGCGGGGTTTGTCGAAACGCTGCCAGCGGTTCTATCGGCGGCGGCGACCTATTTCGGAGCCCAAATCCGGGGTGGAGTCATGGGCGTGCTCAACGAGGCCGATCCCGACGACACGGTCAAAATTCGGGGCTTTCTCAGTTGGATTGAGGATTTTCTCGTCGTGTTCGGCGTTCGGTACCTGCTCGCCGCGCCGCTGTTGGCGTTCGTTGTCATTCTGGCGTTTTTCGGCGGGCTCTATCTGATCCGCAAGTACCACGAGGGCAAATTCGAAGAAGCGAAAGTCCCCTGCTCGAACTGCGGCGAGCGCATTCACTCGTTCGCCACCGGTTGCCACCACTGCGGAACGAAAGTGGACCACCCCAACATTCTCGGCTTTTTGGGCGGGATCAAAGATGAGAAAGCGGAATCGATTCGCGACCAGGAGCTTCGCCTTATGCGTTTGAAGCGTTCGCCGCTTTCCGGGGAGCGATTCGAAGGCAAGGGAGTCGTTCTCACCTGCGAAGCGGACGGGACGAAAGCGTTTTCGGACTCGGAACTGACCAAAGCCTATATCGGATCGGTAAACGAAAAACTTCCCAAGGTACTGCTTGTCAGCGCCTTGCTGGGAATCGTGCCAGTGCTCGGCCTCATTGCCGGGGTGATTTACTACCGCCTGCGGCTGGTCGCCCCCTTCCGCCGCTACCTGACGTTCGGGCAGAGTTTCCTTACCAAGTGGCTTCTCCGTCTGTGCCTGCTCGTTCTGGCGCTTCTCCAAGTGTTGGCGGGCGGGATTATCGCCGTGCCGCTTATGGCTCTGCTGAATTTCCTCTTCTACCGTTCCGCGTTTTCCAAGGCGCTCCGCAAGGCGGAGCTCGCGTAGCGACGAAAAAGCCACTCGCTCGAAGAGCGAATGGCTTGGAAATGTGACCCCCTCCCTGGGCGTCGTTTTTGCGCGGCGGCCGCCCCTTGCGAAGCGACCGCCGGTTTGTTTTCTACTTCAGAATAACCGCATCGGATTCCTAGAATCGCGGATGGGTCGAGCGCTTGAAGGCTTTGAAGCCCCCTTGCTTGAGATCCATCACAGCGAGCCCGGCAAGCGCGGCCGTGATGGCCACTCCTGCGATGAGCTCCCCCGCGGGCATTGCGAATCCGAATAGCCCGAAAGGCGCGAGCGCCAGGATTATTGATGCGATTAGGTTACTCTTGGTTTGTGTGTTCATTTTTTCAGTCAGTTTTCGCTGACGGTCAGAGTATCGCGCAAAATCGTTATAACTTGAAATACTTATATCTTATCGTAACCATAGGTTTAAACTATGGAAATGCATCAATTGAGATACTTCGTGGCGGTAGTCGAGGAGGAGAACTTCACTCGGGCGGCGGAGCGGAGCCATGTGTCGCAACCTTCGTTGAGCGCTCAGATCATCAAGCTCGAGGACGAGCTGGGGGAGCGGCTGTTCAATCGACTCGGGCGGCGCGTGGAGCTGACGGCGGCGGGACGGTTCTTCGAAAAACGCGCTCGTTCGATTTTGATGGAGGCGGACAACGCGCTCCGGGAGTTACAGGAGGGGAAGGGCGAGCCTAAAGGCGTGCTTCGTATTGGCGTTTCCACGACGGTTGCGCCGTATCTGCTTCCGCCAGTCGTTGAAGACTGTCGCAAGCGTTTTCCGCGACTGGAGTTTCGAGTGGAGGAGAATATGCGGCGTTCGCTAGTTGAGAATCTGCTGGGCGGTGACTTGGAGGTGGTGATCTCGTCTCATCCCGGGAGGGGGAACCGAATCAACGCGGAGCCCATTTTGCAGGAGTCGCTCAATTTGGTGGTTCCCTCGGATCATCCATTGTCGGCCAAGAAGGAGATTTCGATTAACGACTTTAAGGACGAGCCGCTCATTGTCTTGGGGGAGTCTTCAGTGGTAGGAGAAAAGGCGCTGGAGTTGTTCGGGCGGAACGACTTCGAACCGAAAATCGCGGCATTGTGTTCTCAAATTAGCACGGCGAAAGAGCTGGTCGATAGCGGCATGGGCTTGGCCATTTTGCCGGAAATGGCTCGAGAAGAGCATTCCTCTCGGAGAGTAGTATTCAAGAATCTGATATCCGCAAAGATGACGCGACTGGTATTCGCGTTAACCCACGAACAGCGCTATCTCTCGTCCGGAGCGCACGCCTTTCTGGATTCGGTCCGTAGTTTTTGCGGAGGGAAGGGCGTTGATAGAAACGAAGAAGCCAATCGATGATCGATTGGCTTCTTCGTTAAAAGGTGAATACTGATTCGCTCACTTTATCATCTTGGTCCACTTGGACTTGCTCTGGGAGCTTTTGACTGCGGTAGCGATAAACGCCATGCCTCGAACGCCGTCGTCGACTGTGGGGAAGTCGGCGTTCTTCGGCAGCTTCTTCCCGGAAACTTCCGCCGCGATCGACTTCGCGGCTGCCATGTAGACATTGGCGAAGGCCTCGATGAAGGCTTCCGGGTGACCAAAGGGGGTCCGCGTCACTTCGGCGGCCGCTTTCGATACGTAGTCGTTGCCTCGACGGACGATTTGCCTCGGCTTGTCGTGGTATTTAACGATTAATTCGTTCGGGTCTTCCTGATGCCACTCGAGCGACGCCTTGGTCCCGTAGATGCGGATGTTGAGATTGTTTTCGTCGCCGTTCGAAATTTGCGAGGCGTAGATAATTCCTTTGGCTCCGCCTTTGTAGCGGACGAGGATGTTCCCGTCGTCGTCGAGCTTCCTGCCGGGGATGAAGGCGGTGAGCTCGGCGCACATTTCGTCGATTTCCAGCCCGGTTATGTAGGCGCCCAAGTTGTCCGCATGCGTACCGATATCGCCGATACAATTGGAAATGCCCGCGATTTTCGGATCGGTCCGCCAAGAGGCGATCTTCCCTTTGTCTTTGGAGGTGACATCGCCGACGGCGTAGCCTTGGGGGTATTCCGTAACGATTTTCAGGATACGCCCGAGCTTGCCTTTCTTCACCATGTCGCGAGCTTCCTTGACCATCGGGTAGCCCGTGTAGTTGTGCGTGAGGGCGAAAACCTTGCCGGACTTCTCGACGAGTTTTTTCAAGGCCCGGGCTTCTTTCATGTCGAAGGCGAGGGGCTTGTCGCAGATAACGTTGAATCCCGCCTCGAGGAAGCACTTGGAAACCGCGAAGTGGAGGTGGTTCTGCACGACGACGGTGACGAAGTCGATGCGCTCGCCGACGGGGAGGGCGGCCTCCTTTTTCGCCATTTCCTGGTAGGAGCCGTAGACGCGGGCGGGGTCCAGGAAGAAGTCCTTGCCCGAGAGTTTCGACTTTTTGGGATCGGACGAGAACGCGCCGGCGACGAGTTCAATTTTCCCGTCGAGATTGGCGGCCATGCGGTGTACGGCTCCGATAAAGGCTCCGCGGCCGCCGCCGACCATGCCCATTTTGAGTTTTCGATTCATTGTATGCTGGGGTAGTTGTCTAGCAGGCTACGGGCTTGCCGGTGCTGGCCGACTCGTAGATCGCGTCGATGATTTTCATGAGTGAGACCGCTTGGTCGGGTGTGTTGAGGGGCTCCTCTTGCCCCTCGATGGTGAGAATAAAATTGGCGGCGGAACGGGACCGGCCCATGTCTTCGCAGGCGTCGACTTTGATCTCCCGGTTGACCGAATTGCCGTTCTCCTGCACGTAGAGTTCGCAGCTGTCGATGCAGGTCTCGTCGAGTCCGTCGCTGCCGAAGAGGCGTTCGATTTTCCCGCCTGCTCCGGTTCCTTGGAAAACGACGGACACTTCTTCGCGTTTGACCAGCTCCGCCCAGGAGACCTGCAAGCTGAGCGTCTGCCCGGTCTTGAAGGTGACGAATCCATGGGCGGCGGCTTCCACGTCGTTGACGCCTTCCTCGTTGTCGGGAATGCCCCAAGGGCCCTTGAAGTTCTTGTCGGTTATAAAGTCGGAGAAGGTCTTGCCCATCACGTATTCAGGTTCTGGGTACCCCATGAGATGCATGGAAAGATCGACCATGTGGAGCAGGTCGATCAGCGGGCCTCCGCCGGACAGGCTTTTGTTGGTGAACCATCCGCCGAAGCCGGGGATGCCGGTGCGGCGAATCCACTTTGCCTGGGCCGAGTTGATTTTCCCGACCGTGCCGTCGGCGACGTACTCCATCATTGCGTAGGACTCGGGACGGGCGCGGTTGTTGAAGTTGAACATCAAACGCTTGCCGGCTTTTTCGGCCGCTTCTTTCATTGCTTCCACGTCGGGAGCGTTGAGGGCGGGGGGCTTTTCGCAGAACACGTGCTTTCCGGCGTTCAATGCCTGGATAGCCAGCGGGGCGTGAAACTTGTTGGGGACGATGATGGAGACGGCGTCGAGGTCTTGGAGGGTCTCGAACATCGTTTCGACGGACCCGAAGGTTTGTTCGACGCCGTATTGGCTCGCGGTGGCTTTGGCCGCGTCTTCGTTGAGGTCGGCGATGGCGACGATGTCCGCGCCGGCTTGGCGGAAGCCGTCGATGTGGTACTGGGCCATGCCGCCCGCTCCGATAATTGCTACTTTAGTGCTCATAGTTTTAAGGATACGTTCCTTGGGTTGGATTACTGGTTCTCCTTGTCGAAGGCGGAGTCGAACACGATCGAACTGGAAGGGAAATCGACTGACTTGACGAATGCGGCTGCCTCGGCTCCGCCGTGGACGCGGTCCATGCGGATGTCTTCCCATTCCACGGAAAGCGGCCCTTGGTAGTTGATGTCGTTCAGGGCGACGATGATGTCTTCGAACGCGATGTCGCCATGCCCGAGCGAGCGAAAGTCCCAATAGCGCCGGGCGTCGCCGAAGTCGGTGTGGCCGCCGAACACGCCGATGTCGCCGTTCCCGTGGCCCCACCAGACGTCCTTCATGTGGACGTGGAAGATTCGGTCGGCGAAGGTTCGAATGAACTTCACGTAGTCGACTCCTTGGTACCCGAGGTGGGAGGGGTCGTAGTTGAATCCGAAGCGTTTGTGCCCTTTGAGGCTTTTGACGGCGCGGGCGGCGGAGGCGATGTCGAAGGCGATTTCGGTCGGGTGGACTTCGAGGGCGAAGTTGACGTTGACCTTGTTGAACTCGTCGAGGATGGGGGTGAAGCGCTTGGCGAAGTCCTGGAATCCTTTTTCAATGAACGCCTGATCGGTGGGCGGGAATGCGTAGAGCGCGTGCCAGACGGAGGAGCCGGTGAAGCCGTTGACGATGCCGGGGGAGTTGTCGCGCTTCTTCTTGCCGGGCTTGGCGTCCATGAACTTGCGGCAGGCTTTGGCGGTTTTGATCATCTTCCGGGCCGCGCGTCGGCGCACGCCTTCGGGTTTGCCGTCGCCCCAGACGTCGGGCGGGAGGATCGCCTTGTGGCGCTCGTCGATGTTGTCGCAAATCGCCTGTCCGACGAGGTGGTTGGAGATCGAGAAACAGGTCAAGCCGTGGTCGGCGAGGAGTTCCCAGCGTTCTTTGCAGTACTTGGCGCTGCGGGCGGCTTGGTCGACGTCGAAATGGTCGCCCCAGCAGGCGAGCTCGAGTCCGTCGTAGCCCATGTCCTTGGCCAATGGAGCAAGCTCGTTAATGGAGAGGTCGGCCCATTGGCCGGTGAATAGTGTGACGGGGCGTGACATAGCGCGATTCGTTTTCTGTTATTCTTATCGATTGAGTGTTATAGGCGAGCGGTGTTTCTGACTTATTCCCCGCTTCGAATCAATGAGAAATATCGAGCGGTCGAGGTGGGCAACCGAGTGCGTTCTCTTACATATGCCAGAGGCTTGCCGGTACGCTCTACAAGCTACGCCAAGACGGGCGGATAAGCTTAGTTGGATATTGGATACGCGGGCGTCGCATCCGTCTGCGCTCTCCAAGCTACGCCGAGACAAGAGCAACGCCCCTGCGATGTGGTATAAGAGAATCTCGGTTAGTCGTAGGGCCAGCGCTTGCGCTGTGCCGCGAATGCTGGTTGCGCTCCAACAACGCGGCGTGGCGCAAGCGCCAGCCCTACGTCGAAAAAAACGCAGTTCGGCTCTTTGCCCGGTCTCAGTCGTAGAGCCAGTAGTTGCGGCTCTGAATCTGGAACTGCTTCGACTGGCGCTCCCAGACGCCGATGAAACCGGCTCGGTTGGCCCGGGCCCCTTTCTGGGAGAGTTCCCGCCACCAGCTGGTCGATCCGACGTGCTTGTTGAACAGCTCGCGCTGGTTGTCGGTCGCGGTGGAAAAAGGGCTGGGCCGGTCGTAGAGCGCGGCGATTTGCATCATGTGGAAGCTGAGCTCCGTGGGTCGCCAGGCTCCCCAGTCGGTAACTTTTACATAGAGCCCGGTATCGGCGCCGCCTTTGAAGGCTTTTCGCTCGAAGGCGATGCCGGGAATCGCCCGGCGGTTCAGCTCGCGCTCGAGTTGATCGAGGCTGGCGTTCTTGTGGGTGAGAATTCGAAACGGGTATTCGGTGCCGATGCCGTGTTTGAAGCTGCCGAGCTGGGCGCCGAGTCCGGTCATTGCGTATCCGACCGCGGCGGGGAAGTCGGGGATGTTCGGGGACGGGGCGATCCATTTGAGCCCGAGCGTGGGCCAGCTCATGTACCGTCGCCAGCCGTCCATCGTGATGACAGTGAGTTTTCCGGAGCGACGAACGGCGTCGGGGATGTCGAGAACGCCGGGCTGGGAAACGGCCATGCGGGCGAGTTCCCCGATGGTGAGCCCGTGGACGTAGGGCACGGTGAAGGCGCCGACGTAGCTTTTCCAGGGCGGGTCGATGAGTGGGCCGTCGACTTTGAGTCCGCCGAGCGGATTGGGGCGGTCGAGGACGACGACTTCGACTCCGTTTTCAAAGGCGGCCTCGAGGGCCAGCTTCATACAGCTGATGAAGGTGTAGGAACGCGTGCCGATGTCCTGGAGGTCGATGACGAGGACGTCCAGGCCCGAGAGCATTTTTGGAGTGGGCTTGCGGTACTTGCCGTAGAGAGAGTAGACGGGGAGCCCGGTTCTCGGGTCGACGGCGTTGTCGACGGGCACATTGGCTTTTTCGTTCCCGTAGATACCGTGTTCGGGTCCGAAGAGAGCGACGAGGTTTACGGAGGGATTTTGGTGGAGGATGCGGACAGTGGAGATGCCGAGCCGGTTCACGCCGGCGGGGTGGGTGAGCAGGCCGACGCGCTTGCCTAGCAGCGGGGCGAATCGCTGCTCCGCCAGCACGTCGATGCCGAGCTTGATTTGCGGTCTCAGGTAGGAGCTGGCGGCCTGGGCTGGCAGCGCGAGTTGAGCTGTATTCGAAATCTGGGGAAACGGAATCGCTGCGATGAGGGACGAGAATCGAGTGGCGACTAGTATCGCAAATAGGAGAACGACGCGTGACATATGGGAATTCGGTAGAGACGGGCCTGCGTTTGCTGCGGAGATTGGGCGGGAATTCGGCTTGGGGCAAACCGGAATGCTACTTTTTGCCCATTCTCTTGAGATTGATCGGCCGTTTCTTCGCCTGGGCGAACACGAAACGGTAGACCAGATCGAGAATGAACGCGATTCCGACGCCGGCGACGAGCCCGCCGAGTACGCTTGCGTAGACGCTGTGGCTCCACGTCGCTTCGACGGGAGTCAGGCCGAACAGCCCGATCAGCTCGCTGCCGAACCGGTTGAGGACAAAGTAGATCGGCCCCATGGTGAGAACGTTGGTGGTGAGCTGGGCTCCAATAATGACGGGCAGATTCGCTCGCAGGGTCCACGCGGCGGCGAGGGCGAGGAGAAACTGGATTCCGACCAGCGGGAGAAAGGCGATGACGAACCCGAGGTAGAGAGCGACGCTGACTTCGCGTTCGCGAAACGACCAAAGGTAGGGGCGCTTGCGGGCAGTTTTGGCGAAGCGATTGAGTATGGGCCAGCGGTGGAGGGTGGCTTTGCGAGGAAGGGGGCGAAGGAACTGCTTGGCTCTCCGGATCCGGTCGTGACGACGCGCGCGGGACGCTCGGTCGATGGGAGGATCTGCTTCCAGGAGATTCATTGGATTCGCGTTTGTTTCTAAGCGGGGGAGCCGGCAAACCGGCATTCGGGGGAGCGTGTAGTTGAGTTCATTTGGATCGGCTAGTCTTTTACGCGTCTGTCGCTTAGTTTTAACGATTGTTTATAGAATGTAATAGATCGGCTCATCGGGCGCGTCACTTTAGGGAGCGCCGGGCGATTGCCAGCGGTATCCGGAAGCCATTACCCGGGCGGCTAGTCGCAGGAGACCGGGATCGGATGAGATTGATCCGAAATATCGTCTCGGAACCGTCCGAAAACGTTGAGTCGGCAGAGGCCTATTCCGAATCCGTGGCGAATGCCGCCTGGATGGACCGGCCCAAGTTCGAGGCGGTCGACTTCAAGGCGTCCTCGAGCGGCATTTCCGGCGGGGACACGGCGACCCTTTTCTCAGTCGCGGGCGGGGGCGCGTCGAAGTCGCCGAGGCTGCCCGCGAAAACGTAGGCGGGCTTGCCATGGCGAGTCGCTTCGAGCGCGAGCGATCCGGGGCCTTTCCCTTGCAGCGACGAGGCGTCGAAGCGTCCTTCGCCGGTAAGGACCAAGTCGGACCGATCGAATTTCGCGTCGAGGCCGATCCAGCGTTTGACGAGTTCGTAGCCGGGGAGGAGACGGGCCCCGAGCCCGACTTGCAGTCCGAACGCGGCGCCGCCGGCAGCGCCGGTGCCTGGGGCGTCGAGTGATTCGCGAGGCTGGCCGCTCGCATCGAGAAGTTGATTTGCCATGCGGGCGGTGGCGGCTTCGAGCGCGTCGTAGCGGTCCTCGGTGAGACCTTTCTGGGGGCCGAACACGGCGGCCGCGCCGGAGGGGCCGAGAAGCGGGTTTTCGACGTCGCAGGCGATGCGGATTTGGAATTCGCGGGGGAGGCCTTCCAGAGGAAGTTGGATAGACTCGATCCGTTCCCATCGCTCCGGGGTCGGGACGGTGTCGACGAGCGCCCCTGCGGCGTCGCGGAAAGTGAAGCCGAGTTTCCAAAGCGCTCCGAGAGCGAGATCGTGAGTGGCGGACCCGCCGAGTCCGATGATCGCTCCTTGGGCGCCTTTCGCTATCGCGGCTAGGAGCAATTCCCCCAGCCCGGCGGTGGTTGTGGTCCAGGGAGAACGATTGCGCAGCGGGGTCAGGGAGATGCCGCTGCTCTGGGCGAGTTCGACGATCGCGATGGAATCGACGGGACCGGCCCAGTCGAGTTGTTCCTGAGCGTCGAGGTGTATCGATTGCTTCGATACAATTCCGAACTGGGCCTCGACGGGACCGCCGAGGGGACCGGTCACGGTGGTCTTGTGGAAAGCGCCGCCGACGTAATTGGTGAGCGTGTCGCAGAATCCGTCGCCCCCGTCCGCGAGCGGCGCGGTTTCGATATCCCAGTCGGGCTGGCAGCGGGACAGGGCGTCGGCCGCGGTTTGGCAAGCGTCGACAGCGGTTAGGGCGTCCTTGAATTTATCGAACGCGACGAGGGCTCGCATGACTAGGACGCGCCTACGGGGCGATCTGCAGATTGGAGGTGACGTCCTTGACGTAGCGCGTGTCGAGGGCGATGTCGCGAGCCTTGCGCTCTTCCGCTCGCGAAGCGATCTCGCCTGACAGGACGACGGAGCCGTTTTCGACTTCCACCTGAATGCGGCTGGCGTCGATCGCGGAGTCGAGCTTCAGCTTGCCGAGGATGGCGGTTTTGATTCCGGCGTCCTTGGCGGTATCAACCAGCGCCTCGCGTTCGTCTTTGGTCTCTTCGACCAAGTTCTTCACGCCTTCTTTCACCTCCTCGGCGATGTTCTCGGCCGACTCTTTGGCTTGCTCGGCGATTTTCTGGCCGGTCTCCGAGTTCTTCGCCGATGAGATCTTATCGGAAGTCTTCTGGAACAGCGCCTCGAAGGATTCGGGCGAGTTGTAGTAGGACGTCAGAGCGGCTCCGATAAATATTCCTAAGATAAGCGCGAAAAAAAAGGTCTTCATTGTCCAGGTATTTGAATGCTCAGGTTATTTTTCAAGGGGCGCGCCGTTAGTCAATGCGCGATCCCGTTTTGCCGTGAATCCGGGGATGTCTCGTCGATAAATAAATGGACATATCGAACGATGCGGGATGAATTGGTTCCATGAAGTACCTCCCCATTGCCCTTCTTTCCATCCTTGCTTTCGCTCTTTGCTCGAACGCGTTCGGCGGCGCCAAGGTTCCCAGCAGCTATCCGACCATCGGCAAGATATCGAAGTTCGACGACCGTTTGGAGGGTCTGCTCGCGGCGGACGCGAAAATCGAAGTGATCGCCTCCGGTTTCGAGTGGACCGAAGGCCCCGCTTGGGACAAGGAGGGCGGCTACCTCTTGTTTTCGGACATCCCGCGCAACGTGGTCATGAAGTGGAAAGAAGACGAGGGCGTGAGCGTATTCATGAAGCCGGCGGGGTACACCGGCGTGACGGACTACGGGCTCGAGCCGGGCAGCAACGGACTGCTTTTCGACGCCCAGGGGCGGCTGACCTTGTGCGAACACGGCGACCGGCGCGTTTCGGTTTTGACCAAGGAAGGCGGGAAGCGGACCTTGGCCGACAACTACCAGGGCAAGCGGTTCAACAGCCCGAACGACTTGGTTTACCACTCGAATGGGAACCTGTATTTCACGGATCCAATCTACGGCTTGCCTCAGCGGGCGGACGATCCGCGGCGGGAGATGGACTATTGCGGCGTGTATTTGCTGCGGCCCGACGGAGAGGTCGTTCTACTGACTAAGGAGTTTACGCGACCCAACGGGATCGGCCTTTCGCCCGACGGGAAGACTCTCTACGTGGCCCAATCCGACAGCGCCGCTCCAATATGGCGTTCGTATCCAATTAAAAACGACGGAACGATCGGGAAAGGCAAGTTGCTGTTCAACGCGTTGAAATACAAAGGGGACGGCCCGGGCAACCCCGACGGCATGGCCATCGACCGGTCGGGAAATATTTGGGCGACAGGTCCGGCGGGGGTGTATATTTTCTCCCCTCAGGGCGACCTGCTGGGACGCCTGGAAATGGGGGAGCACACGAGCAATTGTTCCTGGGGAGACGATGGATCGACTCTCTATATGACCGTCGACATGTTCGTGTGCCGGATTCAGACGAAGACGATCGGGCTCGGGTTCTGACAGCGGGGCGCTAATGTAAGAGGAAAGAGTGAGGGGTGTTTTTTCGCTTGTTTCAGTTGAGTATCTTTCATGAAGTTCACAGCGGAATCCGTTCTAAAACTATGAAGACTCTTAGTTTACGCTATACGCGCGTGTTTAACGTACTTCTTGGGGCGGCGTTGTTAGCGCTTCCCGCCGTGGATCTGGACGCCGGTTTGTTCGACCGCGGACAAGCCCGGGTGCTGGTCGATTCGTACGCGAAAGAGTCGTACGTCGAGGCGAAGAACGCGGGCGACGAGCCTCTGCTTGAAACCTATCACTTCTACGAGGGCCGCCATTTTGGCGGCAACATTCGCGACCCGAGTTTGCGCGATGTCAGCTTCCTGGAAGTGGTCGAGACTCTCGCGGTGGAGTTGCAGCAGCGGAACTACTACCCGGAGACGGATCCCGAGAAAGGGGATTTCATTATCACCGTGCATTGGGGGGTGACGGGGATCGAGGAACCGCTAGACGAGCTGTTTCTCAACGAGCCGGTCGATACGGGTATCGACGCGCCGGACATTATCTTCAGCGGCGGCCAAAACGGGGGGAACACCGCCCAGGATTTTTCCGTGGACGCGGTCAACGACTACGAGTCCTTCGATCGGAGCGGGCCGACGAACGCGGACAAGGATAACGCGGCTTTGATCGGGTTCGACCGGGCGTTGCAACGAAAGGGCTTGATGCCGCAGGACGAGTACGAGCTGAGGGACATGCTCAAGGACGAGCGCTACTTCATTATTTTGATGGCCTACGACTGGCAGAAACTGCGAGCGGAGAAGGAGTACGATTTGATTTGGTCGACGCGGTTCAGCCTGGACGCGATCGGTACGAATTTCAGGGAGGCCCATTTCGCCTTGAGCCGTGGCGCGGCCAACTATTTCGGCACGAATCTTGACGGCAAGCTGGGGAAGACCAAAACGAACTTGGGTCCGGCGGACGTCGAACTCGGGGAGATCGAAGTGGTGGAGGAAGTGAAAAAAGAGGAGCTTCCCGAAAAGTAACCGTTAACTGGATACGTTGACTTCTACCAGGGCGGGTTTCGATCCGAGCGACTCGAACCAGCAAACGGTTTCGGAAACGAGATCGAGTTTGAGCCAGTAACGCCCGGGGCGTTTTGCGGACAAGGGAATATCGCCCTCGAATTGGTCGCCCGGCTCCATTTCGTGGGGAATTCGAAAGCGAGTGTTGTCGCAAACGAGCTCCATGGAATCGTAGTCGAAAAGTCGCGACGCTATGTGGACGACGCCGATGTGGGCCTCGTTTTGGCAGAGCCATCGGTTTTCGCCGGTGTTGCGAACGGAGACGCACGCGCGTTTGGATTCGCCGACGGTTAGGTCGAGGCGTTTCGCGTCAACCGTGAGCGTGTGGGCGAGCCCGTCCATCTGGCGGCTGTCGTTCAGCGGGTTCCCTTTCTGGAAAAAGAAGATGCCGCTAACACGGGCGAATTCGGAGAGCGCGGTCCCGGTTGTCTTGAGCACTTCCCCGGCGGCGCAGCGCTGCCATTGGTCGTATTCGAGAAAGTAGTCGGGGTTGACCGCGGCTTTGAAGGTCGGCGGCTGGAAGCCGGCGTCGCAAAACCACATTTTAAGAGTGGGCATGTCGAGGTCGTTCTCGAGCACTTTGTAATCGCGCATCTCCCTCTGGGAGTCGGTCGATGTCGAGTGGTCGCCGATGGGTTCGTTGAACCCGATCTTGCCGCCGTTTCGGAGGACGCGATGAAACTCTTTGGCGATCGCCTCCGGGTTGGGGACGTGGTGGAAGGCGTCGAAACAGACGATGCGGTCGATCTCCTCGTCTTCGCAGGGGATTCGAAACCCGTCGAAAAGGCGCGTTTGCCACGAGCAGGGCGGCGTATTGGGGATGGGGTATTCTTCGAACAGCGTCCGGCCGAGACGAAGGGCTTCTTCGGACACGTCGGTAGCGACGACCGAGCAGCCCATTTGCCACAGGGCTTTCGAGATCCAGCAGGTGCCCGCCCCGAAATCGAGGACTTTCATGCCGGGCTTCAAACGCAGGCTTTCGAGGATCAGCCCGAGCCGGACGAGCAGCTGGGGCGTTTGCTCGAACATGGAGAACGGCTTCCCTAGCTGTATGTTCGAGTCGTATAGTCGTTTGTAGTACTCGTCCGAATACCGATTGAGCCCCTCAACCCCGAGTTCTTCAATCAACGATTTAGGATCGATGGGCTCCGGGTCCATGGAGGTTCGAAGGGTAGATAGACTGTCGTTTTCCGAACTAGCCGTAGGCGGCGCCGGTGTCGACGTCGATTACGCGGTAGTTTTCCACGTGGAAGTGGGGGTCGGAGCGGAAGGTCAGCTGGGCGTTGTAGTCTTTTTCCAAACTGATAAGCAAGTCGGCGTCTTCTTCGCGCAAGCGGTCGATAATGGCTGGGTTGACGAGCACGCGGAGCTTGATCGCCTTGTTCATGTCGGCGGTCCGGTTGCGGGCGCGCCGGACGATGCCGGAGAGTTTGCGTTGGAGTTCGACGCTGACGGTAGTGGCGGATTTGACGATGCCTTTGCCGCGGCAGTAGGGACAATCTGTATACAGGCCGGAGGAGACGCTTTCCTGCATTCGCTGTCGGGTCATTTGCAGGATCCCCAGCGCCGAGATGGGGAGGATGTGGGTCTTGGCCTTGTCCAGGGCCATGTGTTCCCGCATGCGGCTGAGTATGGCGTTGCGGTGCTTGCGCTGCTTCATGTCGATGAAGTCGATAATGATCAGCCCGCCTATGTTGCGGAGGCGAATCTGCCGGGCGATTTCCGCGGCGGCCTCGCAGTTGACTTGGAAAATGGTGTCGTTCTCCTTGCCTTTGTTCTTGTGGGAGCCGGTGTTGACGTCGATAGCGATGAGGGCCTCGGTTTCGTCGATGACGATGGCGCCGCCGGAGGGCAGGGGAACGGCCCGCTGGAAGGTTTGCTCGATCTGGTTCTCGATATTGTAGCGCTCGAAGATCGGTATGCTGTCTTCGTAGAGGTGGATCTTGTTGGTGGAGCGTTTGGAGATTTGGCTGACGTCCTGGATGATCGCCTGGTGGTCGTCCTTGTTGTCGACGAGCACGCGGTCGATGTCTTCGGTGAGGAAGTCGCGGACGGTGCGTTCGCTCAAGTCGGGCTCCTTGTAGAGGCACGAGGGGGCTTTGACGGAGTCGATCTTGCTTTGGATCTTCTCCCAGGTCCGGAGCATGATGTGCAGGTCGCGCACGAAGTACCGCGCTTTCTTGCCTTCGCCAGCGGTGCGGACGATGACGCCCATACCTTCCGGAATCGTCAGGTCTCGGATGATTTTCTTGAGGCGGTTGCGCTCCTTGCCGTCCTCGATTTTGCGGGAAATGCCGCACTGGTCGGAGTAGGGCATGAGGACCAGGAAGCGCCCTGGAAGGGAAAGGTTGGTCGTGGTGCGGGGACCTTTGGTTCCGATGGGCCCTTTGGTGACCTGGATGACGATTTCCGTGCCGATGGGGTAGTGGCTGGGGATGTCGTTGAGGGTGATTTTCTTCTGCTTCTTCTTCTTGCTGGAGCGATTGACACGCACGACTTCCACGGAGGAGTCGGCCGCCTGCGGAAGGATGTCCCAGTAGTGGAGGAAGGCGTTCTTGGGCAGGCCGATGTCGACGAAGGCGGCTTTGAGGCCGGGGTCGAGATTCTTGATCCGCCCTTTGAAGATCCCGCCGACGATTCGCTGGGCGCTGCGGCGGCGTTCGATGTCGAACTTGTCGAGAATGCCGTCGATGAGCAGTCCTACCCGCGTTTCCAGCGGTTCGGAGTTGATGATCAGCTCCCGGTAGGGCTTCTTCTCTTTTTTGAATTTCTCGACGATCTTCGTCAGGAGCGGCCGTTTCTTGGACCGTTTGGCGGCGTCGCGCTTAAGCTCTTTCTGATCGACGGGTTTGGCGGGCTTGCGTGAGGGCGGTTTTCTAAGCTCCTCTTCATGCTCGTTTTTGGAAGGTTCCGATGACTCGGTTTTGATTTTCTTTTCGCTCATTCTGTAACGTTTCTGAGTTTACAGAAGGCTCCGGTACATGGGTTGTTGGCGTTTCAGCTAGGCTCTGGCGGGGGATACTCATCGCTAGAACTCCTTTCGAAATCGGTACACGCTTTGCGCCAGTCCTTGCAGGACGCAGCAACTCACCATGAAGGTGCCTCCGTGACTTAAGAACGGGAGCGGTAGTCCGGTTATAGGCATCATTCCAATCGTCATTGCGATGTTCACAAATGCGTGTATGGTGAACAACGTCGCGACCCCAATCACGAGCAGCGTGCCGAAGCGGTCGCGCGCGATTGTGGCGATGCGGATGTTGTTGCCAATCAGCAAGCCGAATAGAGATACCACGACTACGCTTCCCAGAAAGCCGGTTTCCTCCGCGATAACGGAGAAAATGAAGTCGTTGTGGGCCACTGCGCGGGGCAGGTAGCCCAGTTGGGCCTGGTTGCCGTTCAGCCAGCCTTTGCCGAACACGCCTCCAGATCCAACGGATATAATTGATTGTTCCCGATTCCAGCCCGCATCTCTGCGATCGACCTTGTCGGGATAGAGAAAGCCCATAATACGCTCGCGCTGATAGTCCTCGATTGGAATCCAATAGTGGGGTTCAGCGACTTGCGCTTCCTTCGTCTCCGCTTTAGCGATCACGTACTCGCTGTAGTTGTGAGTATCGAGCACCACAAAGCCCACCAGGACCGCGGCGATTGCGAATGCGGTGGTGAAGAATCTCTTCGTTAAATTGGATGCGTAGAGCTGGGCGAACACGACGGAAGGTATGACTAGCGCCGATCCTAGATCGGGCTGGAACAAGATGAACAAGAATGGAATGGAAATCGCAAGCGCCATTTTAGCCAGCGTAAGGCGCGATTCGGCCAGCGTTCCTACCTCGGATCGGGTGAGGAGGCTGGCGCCGACTACGATGCAGGCGAGTTTCGCCAATTCGCCTGGCTGGAGCGTTGGCCCGACGCCGATGCTGATCCACCTTTGAGCGCCGTAGTGCTTCACGCCCAGGGGGCTGAAGACGAGAATGAGGAGAATCAGCGCGAGAAAGTAGAGCCA
The DNA here is from genome assembly GCA_028284235.1 of Opitutaceae bacterium. Taxonomy (GTDB): domain Bacteria; phylum Verrucomicrobiota; class Verrucomicrobiia; order Opitutales; family Opitutaceae; genus Pelagisphaera. The sequence continues at coordinate 31,913 of JANQSC010000014.1, read as the reverse complement.
GTGCGAGTACCGCAGGAATATCTTGTAGTCGACCAGCGAGATCACCGTGTACGCCCCTAGCCCGGCGACGATGTAGACGCACTGTTTTAGCCAGTCGTCGCTTTGCTGGTAGTGCTGGGCGCTGTATATAAAGAACACGCCGATCACCGAGAGGGCGACGACGCACAGCGGCGAGATCGGATCGAACCGGGATTCCTTGTAGCTGAGTGAAGGGCGTGACACGTGGGCAGGCGGGGGCGGGCAGGTCGATTCTTGGACGAGGCCCCGAGTGGTTGAAAGGAAAATCGCGAATTTTGGAAACTAAATGGGCAGCGGGTGTCGTATTGATCGTAACAGAGGGCCGGAAATCCGGAAACTCTGTTTTACAGGCCATCAGGTCAGGTGTGACTGGTTCGTGAAATTAGATCCAGAAAAGACTCTCGCGGCGCCGCGAGGGTTTTTTTGTTTCCCGATTTATCCATTGTGCCGAAATGCGTCGCAGCCTAGGCTAGGGGGCATGATTAATCGGGATCGATGGGCCGCTGCGGCGAGCGAAAGGCATGGCTGGGGACGGTGTTGAAAAAACGCGTCTCGATCGTTGGCTTTGGGCGGTTCGCCAGTTTAAGACGCGAACGCTAGCGACGGAGGCCTGCCGAGGCGGAAAGGTGCGTATTCGGGACGAGAAGGTGAAGCCGTCCTACGGGGTAAAGGTCGGCGAGATCGTGGAGATCCAATCTGGGCCGATTACCAAGCGGATCGAAGTTTTGGGCCTAATCGACAAACGGGTCGGAGCGAAACTGGTGTCCGAGTTCAGCGCGGATCTCACCCCTCCCGAAGAGTATGAACTACTGCGACAGACGGCCGCCCAGAAAGTGCTGCGCCGCGATCGCGGCCTCGGGCGTCCCACCAAGCGGGACCGAAGGGAGATCGAGCGCTTGCTTGGGGGCGACTAGGCTCATTTGGCTGCCGGAGCCGCGCAAAAAAGGGGTCGCCAACCCTTGGAAAGCTGTTTGGATCGTGGCCATGCGCTCGCCTCCCCCATTGGGCAAAGTCATCATCTTCCCGCTGATCGTCGCGACCTTGCTCGCAGTCGCGATCGCGGTACTCGTCCCGAAATTGGGACCCTACGCCTACGTGTCTGCGTGGGTGGGAACCTTCGCGGTGCTCACGGTCTGGGGAATTTTGAACCATGCCCGGAGATAAGGCGATGGCGACGGCGGACGCTCCCTCGTATCCATCTGTCGACGACTTGTTCCAGGCGATCCTCGAGGCGCGCCACCGCGTGTACGAGATGGCCCGCCCGACGCCGCTCGACCGGTTGAACGAGACGGAAAACGTGTACATCAAGCGCGAGGACTTGTCGCCTATCCACGCCTACAAGTGGCGCGGCGCTTACAATCGGATGCGACTGCTGGACGATGGCGAGCGAACGGACGGCGTTGTGTGCGCCTCGGCGGGCAACCATGCCCAGGGGGTGGCGTTGGCGGCCCGGAAACTGGGAACGCGAGCGGTGATTTTCATGCCGCGTTCGACGCCATTGATGAAACAGGAGGCGGTCAAATCCCTCGGCGGGGACGCGGTGGACGTCCGGCTGGAAGGCGACTCCTACGACGACGCGTCCCGAGCGGCCCACGCGTACTCCGCGGAAGCGGGCAAGACGTTCATTCATCCCTACGACGATCTCGCGGTAATGGCGGGCCAGGGGACTTTGGCCGACGAGGTGGTGATGTCGGGCGAAGGCCCGTTCGACGTGGCCTACTTGCAGATTGGCGGCGGCGGAATGGCCGCAGGTGTGGCCTGCTGGCTGAAGCGCTACTACCCGGAAATCGAAATCGTGGGCGTGGAAGGAGTGGACCAGGCGTCAATGGCGGCGGCGATCGAAGCGGGGGATCCGGTTGAGCTCGACTACTTGGATGTGTTTTGCGACGGGACGGCGGTCAAGCGAGCGGGCCGGTTGACTACCCGCATGTGTCGCGAGTTGGTCGACCGGCTGATCACGGTGACGAACGACGAGGTTTGCGCGGCGATCCAGTTGCTCTGGGAAGAGCAGCGACTGATCCCGGAACCGGCGGGCGCCATGGGCTTGGCGGGCTGGCTGAAGGAGAAGGACGCAGTGGGCGACAAGAAGGCATTAGCGGTTATCTGCGGCTCCAATATGGATTTCGGCCAGCTGTCGTACGTGGTGCGCCATGCGGGGATCGGCTCGGCCCATCGACGCTACTATCGGTTCCGCATCCCCGAACGGGCGGGGGCGTTGCTGCACTTGCTGGAGACTTTCCTGGAATCGGTGAACATTATCGAGTTTCAGCACGGGCTGGTCAGCGGCGAGGATGCCCAGCCGGTGATCGGGATCGACGCGATGCCTCAGCAGTTCGTTCTGCTCGAGCGGCAGCTGGAGTCTCTCGGCGTCGCGTTCGAGGACGCCACGGGCGACGAGGATGTGGAGTTTCGGATCATCCGCTACGACGCCTCCCTGATCGCGTTCCCGTGTTTCATCAAGATCGAGTTTCCAGAGCGAGCGGGGGCGTTGTACGATTTTCTCAAGAGTAGCTGCCAGAGCGCTAGCATCGTGTATTTTAATTATAACTACACGGGCGAGCGCGTCGGGCGTGCGCTGATCGGGTTCGACTTCAAGTCGGACGCTGCTCGGGCGGATTTTCGGAAACGCGTTTCCAGTCCCGGTACTGTTTTGCGCGCGGTGACGGAGGTGTCGCCCAAGACATTGGAGCGAATTGTTTAGGCAGTATGTTTACGTTTATCGATCTTTTTGCGGGAATTGGTGGATTCAGAATTGGCTTGGAGAAGGTCGGTGGACGCTGTGTTTTCAGTTCGGAGATCGATCGGCACGCGGCCGCTACCTACGAACGGAATTTCGGCGAGAAGCCGGCGGGGGACATCACCCAAATTGACGCGGTGGATGTGCCTTCCCACGATGTGCTTTGCGGCGGATTCCCCTGCCAGCCGTTTTCAGTGAGCGGGAAGCAGTTGGGATTCGAGGACGCTCGTGGGACGTTGTTCTTCGAAGTGATGCGGCTCGTCGCGGCCAAGCGCCCGAAGGCCGTCTTCCTGGAGAATGTGGCGAACTATGTGCGTCACCAAAATGGGGATACTCTCAAAAAAACGGTGGCGATGCTCGAAGGGGAGGGATACGATACGACCTACTCGGTTTTAAACGCGTCCGACTACGGAGTTCCTCAGGCCCGCAAGCGGTTGTATATCGTGGGAATTCGGAAAGACCTCGGCGCTGGAGAGTTCAAGTTTCCACTGCCTACGGGACAGAGAGTGGCATTGAAGGGCTTGCTTTTGCCGAACGAGGAAGCGGGTGGTCAGGTTCTGGATCGTAGTGACATTCAAATTACAAAAACCGGATTGCAAGACCTGTCTGAGGACGAACGAAACCGGCCTTTGCAAGTGGGTATCATCAACAAAGGCGGGCAGGGCGAGCGAATTTACTCGCCGGAAGGGCACGGGATCACCCTTTCCGCCCACGGGGGCGGAGCGGCGGCGAAAACCGGCGCCTACCTGGTGGACGGCGTCGTGCGCAAACTGCATCCGGTCGAGTGTCGCCGTTTGATGGGCTTCCCGGAGACCTACAAGATCGACCCGAGCCCGAGCCAGGCGTACAAGCAATTCGGCAACGCGGTGGTCGCCCCGGTGATCGAGGCGATCGGTAGAGCGATTCTCGATACCGCCAAGTTGCGCAAGGAACAGGCGGAGTGGGCGTTTAAGTAAGCCTATTCCCCCGGTTTTCGCTAGGGGAATGCCCGATTCGTCTGCAAATAAACCGCGGGATTCAACTTTGCATTGTCTTCGGTTTGAAGAGATCTCTAGAAGATCGTAGCGATTTCGCGCCTGCTTGCTGACTGAATACTAGGCCCTTCTCGAATGGCTGTTTCTTCGACTCGGAGTGGTTTCTTCACTCCGTGGGTGGACGGGTGAGCAATCGGTAGACTGATCCTGTGAATAGATGACCCTCGAAAAGAAAGAACCGATCGCCATTGTCGGTATCGGCTGCCGCTTCCCGGGCGGAGCGTCCAGCCCGCGCGTTTTCTGGAACATGCTCAAGCGCAAGAAGGACGCGATTGTCGACGTGCCGAAAGATCGCTGGGACTTGCGGCGGTTCTACGACGAGAACCCCGAAAAACCGGGCAAGATGTACGTGAAGCAAGGCGGGTTCCTCAAAGAGAAGATCGACCGATTCGACCCGCTGTTTTTCGGCATCTCGCCGCGTGAAGCCGAAAGCATGGACCCGCAGCAGCGTTTGCTTTTGGAGGTCACCTGGGAGGCGATTGAGGACGGCGGCTTGGTCGAGTCCGATTTGAAAGGGAGTCGAACCGGAGTGTTCGTGGGCGGCTTTTGCATGGACGCAATGCTGATGCGGTTTGGGCAACTGAATCGCGAACTGGCGAATTCGCACTCGGCGGCGAGTTCCACCATGACGATGCTTTCGAATCGGATTTCCTATACCTTCGATTTGAAAGGACCGAGTGTGACGATGGATACCGCGTGCTCATCGTCGCTGGTCGCGACCCATTTCGGGTGCCAGAGTATTTGGAATGGGGAGTCCGAGGTCGCGATTGTAGGTGGAGTGAACGTGATGCTCCGCCCCGAGTTCCCGATCGTGATGAGCAAAGGAAAATTCCTTTCGCCCCACGGCCGTTGCAAGGCCTTTGACGAGGACGCGGCGGGCTACGCTCGCGGGGAGGGCGCCGGCGCGGTCATATTAAAGCCCCTGTCGGCGGCCCTGGCGAACAAGGACCGAGTCTACGGTCTCGTCAAGGAGACCGGGATTAACCAGGATGGACGAACGGCGGGCATCACCTTGCCGGATTCCGAATCGCAGGAGCTCCTGGCCCGCGACGTGTATCGACGAGCGGGCGTGAAGCCGTCTGAAATCGGCTACATCGAGGCTCACGGCACAGGAACGCAGGCGGGCGATCCAGCGGAAATCAAGGCTTTGGATCGGGTCCTGCGCGAAAACCGGGGCACGGACGACAAGTGCTTCGTGGGGAGCGTCAAAACCAATATCGGGCATTTGGAAGCGGGAGCTGGGATCGCGGGCCTCATAAAGGCGGCGCTTTCCCTGCACAACGAGAAGATACTGCCTAATTTGCACTTCAAAAATCCCAACCCGAAAATCCCGTGGGACGATGTCTGTATCCAAATTCCCACTCAGGTTTTCGATTGGAAGCGATCGGACAAGACGCGCTATGCGGGAGTGAACTCGTTTGGCTACGGAGGCGCCAACGCCCATGTGCTTTTGCAGGAAGCGCCCGAACCTGTCGCCTCGCCCGAATCGGAAGCGGATTCGGCGTTGAACGGCCCCGCTCTTTTGCCACTTTCGGGTAAGAGCGAAGAGGCGGTACGGGAGCTTGCGGCGAAGCTCGCCTTCAACCTCGCTCGCAACCCGGAGGCGCGATCGGTGGCGAGCCTCTTCTACACTTTGACCCAGCGGCGCTTTCATCATTCTCATCGCGCCGCTCTTGTAGCGGATGATGTGGATACGCTTCGAAACCGACTCCAACTGTTCAGCGAAGGGGAGATTGTGGACCAAGCGTCGACGGGTCTCGCGGACGAGGCCCGCGCTTCGAAGCTCGTCTTCGTGTATACCGGGATGGGCCCGCAATGGTGGGGAATGGGACGCGAGTTGATGCAGGAAGAACCGGTTTTCCGCGACGCGATCAAGGCGTGCGACGCGATATTCGCGGACCAAGCGGGGTGGTCGATTTTGGACGCTCTGACAGCGAGCGAATCGGAGTCCCGCATGGGGAAGACCGAAGTCGCCCAGCCAGCAAATTTCGTGATCCAAGTCGGATTGACCGAACTGTGGAAGTCGTGGGGCGTCGAGCCGTATGCGGTTATTGGGCACAGTGTCGGCGAAGTAGCTTCTGCCTATGTGTCGGGAGCGCTGTCTTTGGACGACGCGATTACAGTTAGTATTCACCGGAGTCGTTTGCAGCAAACGCTGGCGGGTTCCGGAGGGATGTTGGCGGCGGGTGTGAGCGAGGAGGATGCGCTCGATTTGATTTCCGATTTCGAAGAAGTATCCATCGCCGCCGTAAACTCTCCGGGGAGCGTGACCCTGTCGGGCGATGAAGGGCAGATCGACGAATTGGCCAAGCGACTGACCGAGCGTGGCGCATTTAATCGGAGGCTCGATGTTGAAGTCGCGTATCACAGTGGTCAAATGGCGCCGATTGAAGACGCAATCAAGGACGCTTTGGCCGAAATCGAGCCCCGCGAGACTCGCATCCCACTCTATTCGACGGTAGAGGGCCAGCGCGTGGATGGCGAATCGCTATCGGCCGACTACTGGTGGAGAAACGTGAGGCAGCCAGTCCGATTCGCCCAGGGAATCGACGCATTGCTGGACGCGAATTGCCTGGATTTTCTGGAAGTCGGTCCGCATCCTGTATTGGGCCACTCAATACGGGAAATTGCAGGGGAACGAAATGCGAACATTCGACTCACTCCCTCTCTGAACAGAAAGCTGCCCGAACGAATACGCATGTGGGAGTCGCTCGGTCAGCTGTACACGCAAGGGCAGTCGGTTCATTGGGAAGCGGTGACTCCCGCGGGGGGCGAGTTGGTCTCTCTTCCGCTCTACCCATGGCAGCGCGAGCGTTTCTGGATCGAGTCCCACGCCTCGCTCGAGGACCGCATTGGGGAATCCGGATTTCCATTTTTGCAAAGCGAAGGAGATCTTGCAGGCGACAGCTGGTGGTCCGAGGTGGGAGTGGGTCAGTTTCCTTATTTGAAGGACCACGTGGTCAATGAGGAGGTTGTGTTTCCAGGCGCGGGCTACGTCGAAGCGGGGCTGGAAGCGTATCGGCAGCGATTCGACCGTCCGGTTTGCTCTCTGAGGGATCTTGAATTTCACAATATTTTGTTTTTGAAATCCGATGAAACCCAAAAGTTGAATACAGTTGTAGAGAAATCGGTTAACCGATTCTCCGTATTTGGGGATAGTTCGGGCTCTCGAAAACTGCATGCCCGCGGGTCTTTTATGGATGCGGATCTGGGACCCGCCAAACGAGCCGATTTGGGTAGGCTGCAGGCGCGTTTAGACAAGGAAGTGCCGACAGAAGAGCTTTATGAGATGCTCGATCGTCGTGGCTTGAAGTATGGTCCCGAGTTTCGAAGGACCTTGTCGCTCCATGCGGAGGGCGACGAGTTTCTTGCCAAGATCGACACGGAATGCCAGCTAGATTCGGGCGCGGGCGAGTACGCCTTGCATCCTGCCATAATGGATACGGCAATCCACTGTACGCTGTCCGTGATTCCGGGCGATTCGCCGTTTGTTCCGATTTCGATCGACCGGATTACTTTGCGGCAGTCGATTCCTCAGAATCTTTGGTGCTATGGCTTGGTGACGAAGCGAACCGACGAAGTCGTGGAAGCGGACTTGGTTTTTCTGGACGAAAACAGCGATTCGATCGGGGAGGTAAACCGTTTGAGTAGCCGGCGCTTGAACAATGACAACCGGAGCGGAGAGCGAGGCGGCGCGGAGTGTTTGTATGTTCCTGAGTGGATTGAGTTCGAACCCGAGAGTGAAGAGCAAGTCGTCGACTCTTCGGTATCGTGCTTGCTGGTTTCCCGGGACGCGGAAGCAATCCGTCGATTGGAAAGCGTATTCGAGAAACGGGGCGCCCGGGTCGTGAGGGCAATCGCGGGTTCGGAGTTCCAGGAGAAGTCGAAGAGTGAATACGCGCTCGATCTCGAGGAGGAGAGCCAGGTTGACGAGCTTCTCTCTTCAACGCGTTTTGAGGGCATTCAGCGGATCTTCTACGTTGGGTCGCGTCAGGCGACGACGGTTGAGGATCGACTCGACGCGATGGCCCGAGACTGCGCGTCCTTCGCGCGATTGGCGGGGTCATTGTCTAAGCTGTCAGACCCGTGCAGACTGTCGATAGTGACGGAGGGCGTGGAGTCGGCGTCGGCTGAGAGTGTCGATCTTCAAATCGATCAAGCTCCGCTTTCCGGATTGGCTCGACTGGCGGTGAACGAGTTGACCAATCTGTCCTGTTCGTATGTCGATCTTCCGCGGGGCTACGATTTGGAGTTTCTGGATTCCGTTCTGGATCGGGTGTACGCGTTTTCTGGAGACACTCTTTCTGTCGAGGAAAAAGGGAGCTATATTCCCAAGTTGGTTCGACTCGCTGAGCGCGAGGAGGAAACTCCATACGAGTCGGCCTTCCAGTCGTTCGAGGGGGTTCCCCCTAGCGCGGGGGAAGTGGAGATCGAGGTTCGGCGTATTCAAATTTCGGGCGGCGGCGAATCTGGGAAGATCGAAGATGGAATGGCGACGGGCGTTGTTCGTCGCGTGGGCGACGGCGTGGAAGGATTGGTGGAGGGCGATCGCGTCGTGGCGAAAACGAGTGAATTGTTGAGCCGATTCGTATGCGTAAATGGAAAATGTATCCAAAAATTGGATTCAAGTGTGTCGCTTGACGATGCGTCCGACCGCCTGACGATTGCTCGAGCCGCGTATTTGCTGGACGAGGTGGCGCGCTTGGCCCCGGACGAGTCGATTCTCGTTCATGAAGCGGCGGCGGGGCTCCCGTTGGCGGTGTCCTTGCTTGCCCTCAGGAGAGGGTCGAGGGTGGTTGCAACCGCTTCATCCGAGGCGGAGCGTGAGTTTCTCGAACGGGCGGGGATTGCGCGCGTGTTCGATGCCAAGACTTTGGAGTTTGTGGATTTCATGGATCAGACCCTGAAGGGGGGGAAGGTCGATGTCGTTCTCAATTCCATTTCGGGCGAGGCCGTCGCCCAGAGTTTAGCTATTCTTGAAAGTGGAGGTCGATTCGTCGATATTCGGTCTTCCAATGAGAGGGCGGACCAGTATTTCCCAGCCGCTTCTTTCGGCGCAAATTCGTTGTACGCCTGCGTGGACTTCGAGAGTGCCCGGTTCAGACGTCTTGGATGGATAGAGTCGAATTTGGAGAAGCTGGATGAAGACGCGCTCAAGGCTGTCATGTCGGGCATGCGAAGAGTCGTGTATCCATCGAGTGAATGCGAGAAGGCGTTTGATGACGCATCTAAGTCTGACTTCGTTGGGCAAATCCAGATCCAAATTGGCGACGGCGAGGGTGACGCGATTGTCCAAGACGGGGAGGGGTCGCTTTTTTCCCAGTCGGGTTCTTATTTGATCACTGGCGGGACTCAGGGGTTTGGCCTGGCCTTGGCTCACTGGCTAGCAAGCAAAGGGGTCGGGCGATTGTATCTTGCCAGTCGCAGCGGCGGTTCGTCCGAGGATTTCGAGGCGGCTCGAGCGGAGCTAGCGAAAAGCGGAACCGTCGTCGAGCCGGTCGCGGCGGACATATGCGATGCGTCCGCGGTGAGAGCGCTGGCGGACCGGATTGCAAAGGACGGGTATCCGCTCAAGGGAGTGTTTCATGGGGCGATGGTGTTGGATGACGCGTTCCTCGCCGACTTGGACCGGGAGCGTTTCGGTCGCGTGATGGGACCCAAAGTTCGAGGCGCGTTGAACCTGCTTGAGCATCTGGACTTGGGCGAACTGAGCGTATTCGCGAGTTTCTCGTCGATCTCGACTTTAGTAGGCAACAAGGGGCAAGGGAACTACATCGCGGCGAATCGGTTCCTGGATCGGTTTTCGGACTATCTTCGGTCAAAGGGCGTGCCGGGGATTACGGTGAATTGGGGCGTGCTCGGCGAGTCGGGCGTTGTCGCTCGCGACACGTCCTTGGGCGAGCATTTGAGTCGCGAGGGCTTGAAGGGGATGTCCAACGCTTTGGCGCTGGAGGCTTTGGAGATGGCTTTGCGTTCGGGCGCCGCGCAAGTGGGCGTGTTCGATGTCGACTGGGAGGAGTGGAGCGCGGCGAATCCGGAGATTGCGGACGCGGCGTTGTTCGCGGATCTGGTTTCCGCACTGGGCGGCTCGGGCGGAGCGCCGAGCGACTTGGCGGTGGAAGTGGCGCGGAGCGTAGCGGAGATGGAAGAGCTGGAACGCCAGGAGCATATACAGGAGCGACTGCGGCGCGGGCTCTCGGGGATATTGAAGCTCAGCGAGAAACGCATCGACTGTCAGCAAAGCCTCGATAATCTGGGCATCGATTCATTGATGCTTATCGAGTTGGCCATTACGATTCAGAGTGAATTTGGCGTACGCGTGACGACGATGGAATTGCTGAAGGTTGGCAATGTTGCGGAACTGGCGGAACTAATTATATCAAAACTCATGGAGGCGCTCGACTAGGCGATCTCGAAAAAGCGATGGACACGACTGATGAGAACAACCACGGGGAACCCCGGATATCCGGGATCGACAGCCTTGTATCTTTCAAGAATAGCCAAGGCCGGCCCTGCCGCGGCACCTTGATCCACATTACGCGGACCACTGCGGTTTTCGAGGTATACAATCCCTACTCGATCGTACAGTTGTCCGAGGTGCTGCCTCGTCTGGAGATTTTGAGAGGGACGCGCACGGTCTACAAAGGCAAAGCGGTCGTGAGCCACATGCTGAGCACGGGTTTGATGGTTATCGTGTCTACGACGCTAGTCGACGCGTGGTCGGATCTCAACGAGCTGCTGCCGGGCGGCGAGTTGAAGTCGGAGACGGTTCGTTTCATCGACGACTGGGCGTCGAGCCATCGAATCGACATGAATTACCAAGTCGCCGTGGGGACCTTGCGCAACTTCCTCAGCGAGTTGAGCCGCTGGCTAGACGAAGCGGAGGCGGGTGTGTTCGGCCCGGGCCCGCGCGTCGCGGACGAGTCTCTGAGGGCGGAGTTCGTGAACGACGTGCGCGAGCCGATCGAGCCCAAGTTTGGGGAGCTCGTAATGCAATTCGAAGCGGCGGCTTCTGAGATCTCGGAGGACGAGGTTATGGTGCACAAAGCCTATGTGCAACGGGAACTCCACCCGTTGGTCCTCTGTTCGCCATTCGTCCACCGCTCCTACACGAAGCCGCTTGGATACGCGGGAGACTACGAGATGGTGAACATGATGCTTCGGCAATCCGACACGAAAGTGCGCGGCATCTACGCCAACATTGTCGACGAGTTTCATGTCAAGGCGGCGGCCCCCAAGGCGCATCGTCATCGCGTGGTGATGTTGCAGGAACGCTTGGAATCGGAAGCCGCGCGGGTGGTGGAAGAGGAGGAACGCATGTTCACCGTTCTAAATATCGGTTGCGGACCGGCTGTGGAGGTGCAGCGATTTGTCCGGGACAGCGATTTGGCGAGCCAGACGTCGATCCAGTTGATGGATTTCAGTTTGGAGACCCTTGAATACACCGAGTCGAAGATAGAGGAAGCCATCGCAGCCAGTGGCAGGCGTCCGGTCACCCAGTTCGTTCACAAGTCGATCGATTCGCTCTTGAAGGAGATACACCAGAACGACACGATGCAGATCGGCAAATTCGACATGGTCTACTGCGCGGGGCTATTCGACTATTTTTCCGACGCGATTTGCAAACGTCTCGTAGCTATATACTATGAGTCGCTGAACCCAGGAGGCTTGGTATGCGTGACGAATGTGCATAAGGACAATCCGAATCGATTCCACATGGAGCACTTGCTCGACTGGTATTTGGTGTATCGAAACGAGAAGGACATGGAAGGCATGGTGCCGCCTAGAGCGAAATTCGAATTGGAATGCGACGACACAGGTGTAAACGTTTTTCTCGACGTGCGTGCCGACGACTAGATGGAAACCGCGGATACAGTGAAGGATATCCACCTCCCCGCTTTCAAGGCGGAGGACACGGAACTTCGCGTACGAAGAAACCGTATCGCTTGCTTGCTCGCGTTGTTTGGGACGGGGTCGGGCGTGTCGCTCGATCTCATACTGTACCCAGATAGTGTAGCGCCGCTATTGGCGACTCGATTGTCCGCGGTCGCTTTGATCTTCCTGGTGTTCAAGCTGCATGCGACCGACTTCGGAAGGCGAAACATCGTCATGCTCAATGTTTCCTGGGCCCTGATCGTGAACCTGTCTATTTGCGTGATGGTTTTCATCTCCGAGGGGGCGAGTTCCCCGTACTACGCGGGGCTGAATCTCGTGTTTCTCGGGGCAGGGGTAATGCTGCCGTGGACGCTGCGAGAGATGCTGGTCATGTGCTTGCTGACATTGGGGTCGTACATCGTCGCGTGCGTGTCGCGCGGCGTGTTCGGCGGGCATGCGATCGAATGGAGCCTCCTGTTCAACAATTGCTTCTTTGTTTTCCTCACGGGCTTGATTAGCTCCACTTCGAGCTTCTTCACGACGAAAGCCCGCATCCGGGATTTCAACCTGCGCCAGGAACTGGACTCGCAGAACCGGAAGCTGCAAGACCTGGACCGCCTGAAGTCTCAGTTTTTCGCGAATGTCAGTCACGAGCTGCGCACGCCGCTCACGCTCATTCTGGCGCCCATACAAGATGTACTGAAACAGCCCGAATCGCTGTCCACTCGCATGGCCAGCCTCATGAGAACGGCCCGCGAGAACGCGTTGCGCCTCTTGAAGTTGGTGAACGACCTCCTCGACGTGATCAAACTAGAGGAGGGCAAGTCTACATTGAGCTTAAACGGTGTGGAACTTAACGAGTTCGTGTCTGGGGTATCTAATTCGATGATACACATGGCGGAGCCTCGGGAGATCGAACTCAAGCAGGACCTCGCGGACGAAGAGCTGATCGTCCAGGCGGACGTCTACGCGCTGGAGCGTATATTCCTGAACTTGCTGAGCAACGCGATCAAGTTTACCACCCCGGGCGGCGCCATTACCGTTCGAACGCGTCGGGAAGGCGACCAAGTGGTTGCGGAAGTGGTGGATACCGGAGTGGGCATCCCCGAGGCGGACATTCCTTATATATTCGACCGTTTCCGGCAGGTCGACAGTTCGAGCACGCGGAAGCATCAAGGTAGTGGGCTGGGTCTGGCCTTGGTGAAGGATCTCGCGGAAAAAATGGGCGGTTCGGTCGAAGTCCGCAGCGAGGTGAACGTTGGCACTTCTTTAGTAATAAGACTGCCCGCTCACGATGGACCTGTCGAGGGCGCGCCTTCGCCTGCGGATCGAGGAGACGACAGCCTGGCGGCCATCCATCAGTCTGCCGAGCAGCGGGCGGCGCTGCCGATCAGTTCGCCGTTCGAAGAGATCGAGTCGCGGCTCCCGGAAGGGGAGGAGCCGTCTCTCATGATTGTCGACGACGAACCGGATATGAGGCAGTATCTGGTTAGCTTTCTCGAGGGTGAGTACCGAATCTCTCAAGTGCGCGACGGGAAGCAGGCCTTGGATCTCGCCCGCAAGTACGTTCCCAATTTGATGCTCCTGGATTTGATGCTTCCGGAGATGGACGGTCACGAAGTGTGCAAGCGCCTCAAGAGCGATCCCGAAACGCGGAATATAAAGATCATCTTGCTTACGGCCCGGATCGACGAGGAAGCGAAAATCACCGCGCTCAAGAATGGGGCGGACGATTTTCTCACCAAACCCTTCAGCCGCTCGGAGGTAGAGACGCGCTTGCGCAACTTGCTGGAAACCTCCCGCTTGGAAACCGAGCTAGTCGACCGGAATACGCAACTCGAGAATACGCTGACGGAGTTGAAGCAGACGCAAGCGAATTTGGTGCGGAGCGAAAAGCTCAACGCGCTCGGCGGATTGGCCGCGGGGCTTCTTCACGAAGTGAACAACCCGCTCAACTATGTTATATCCGCGATCCAGCTCGCGCGGATGGAAGACGAGGTGAAGAGCAACAAGCATTTGGCGGAGTACTTCGACGACATCGACGAGGGTGTCGGGCGTATACGAAATATCGTGACGGACTTGCACACGTTCGCCCATCCGTCCGAAGTGGAGAAAAGCCGCGCGTTTCCATTGAAAGCCGCCGTAGACACGGCGCTACGGTTCACTTCCAGCGAAACTTCGGAACTAAAGCTCACCCGCAATCTGGTCGAGGAAGATGTTGTATTGGGTTCTCAGGGGCATATAGTGCAGGTTTTGGTGAATCTACTGACAAATGCATGCCATGCGGTTTCGGACGCCGATTCGGAAGAGGGCGGCGCGATCGAAGTCCGCAGCGAGCGGCTGGCGGATCGGATGCGTGTCAGCGTTGTCGACAATGGGAGAGGGATGGACTTGGAAACGAAGGAGCGCGTTTTCGAGCCGTTTTTCACGACCAAGGACGTGGGGCAGGGAATGGGCCTGGGGTTGAGCATTTGCTACACGATTATCAAGAACCACGGCGGCGAAATGCAGGTGAGTAGTCAGGAGGGGCAAGGCGCTACATTCACCTTCGACCTTCCGCTCGACCGCAACCAGTCGGTCGAGAATCTCGACACCGCCAGCGGCTTGCTCGGACTTTCCAAAAAGTAGAGGCATTTAGATACATATGAAAAGTGATAATGACGATTTCGGAATCCTCTTCGTCGACGACGAGGAGCAAACGGCAAAGTATTTTAGCCGTGCATACAGCAAAGAGTTCCCCGTATTGACTGCCGGTAGCGCGAAGGAAGGCATGGCGATTCTCGATGAAAATTCGGAGCGTATTGCAATTTTGATTACGGACCAGCGAATGCCGGAAGCCCGCGGGGTCGAACTTTTGAAGTACGCCCGGAGAGAGTATCCGAACATCGTGCGGATCTTGACGACGGCCTACACCGACTTGGACGATGCTATCGAAGCGGTGAACAGCGGCGAGATACACCGCTACGTGACCAAGCCATGGGATATCAGCGCTCTGATGCTTGAACTTAAGCAGGCGATGCAGTTTTTCCTCATACGCGGCGAGCGCGACGAGTTATTGCGAGAGAAGCTCAGCGCCTGGCAGCGCTTGGAAGGCGTCAATCGCGTCCGTGAGATGGTATCGATGGCTTGCTCGGTGACCGTAGCCCGCGACGCTCTTGGGGCGGCCCGCTCCTTCATCGAGCAAATCCCGACGCAGCATCCGAGCGACGCGACATCCGACTTCGGCTCGTGGGCCCATGTGCCGGGCGATTTGCAAAAGTTGTCGGACATTGGTCGCGAGGTGACCGACAAGCTGGCCGCGGGCAAGAGCGGCGCGTTTGAATCCGTCCCCGTTGCCCGGCTATTCGAACAAGCGTCGAACCCGGAAGGCAGAGTTTCGACGGATCCGGCCGCGAGCAGTGTCGCGTCCGAAGTGGACCCGCCGTTGCTCGCTTCCGCGTTGTCGTTTCTGCTTGAATGGGCGGCGTCGAACGCCGCGTCCGGCTCGATCTCCGCAAGCGCGAGCGAGGAAGGCGGGAAGGCCTGCATTCGCATTTCGGTCGAGAACGGTTCCTGGGGCGGGGCGTCCCTGATGGACTTCCCGTCCGGGCTCTTGGCTGCCTACTTCGCCTTTCACGACCAAGGCGGCGCTCTCGTTATTGGAGACGACGGCGATTCCGGGTTCACGATCGAAGTCCATTTGCCGTTGCGCCAGCAAGATGTCCCTGAAGCGAGCCGCGACCTCTCCTGGCTGGAGAAAGCGCTCTCCCGATTTGAGAATTGGTAATTCCCGGAAGGCCGCTGAAATTCGATTGTTGATTTCGGAAAACGCGCGGGTATCCCTATTCGTATCGCGTTTCGAATCCAGACGCGCAGCCGCTGCAAATTTTGTTCATCGATGTCACGTAAACCCGATTTTAGACTTCTCTACGTAGATGACGAGCCGAAGTCTCTAAGGTATTTCAAGAAGACGTTCTCCTCGGACTTCAACATATCCACGGCAGAGTCAGGGGCGGAAGCTCTGGAGATATTGGAGGCTGAGGATTGCAATGTCGGAGTTCTGATCGCCGACCAGCGCATGCCCGAGATGACTGGCGTGGAACTGATCCAGAAAGCGCGGTCGTTCGCGCCGGAGATTGTCTCGCTTTTGATCACCGCCTACATGGATTTGGATGTCGCGCTTGAGGCGATAAACGGCGGCCATATTTTCCAGTATATTTGCAAGCCGTGGAGCACGGATTCGCTGAAGATTATGCTCTTGGAGGCCGCTCAAGAGTACGAGCGCAACCGGAACTGCCTCACGCTGGAATTAAAGAACCAGGAATTGGAGGAGTCGCGTCGGACTCAGGACCGATTCATCTATACGCTTAGCCATGAAGTTCGGACGCCGATTGGCTTGTCGTTGAATTATTCGGACGAACTTCTCGACTCGGAGCTGAACGAGGAGCAGCGCGAGTACGTCACTTCGATCAAAGTCGTCAACCAGGGCTTGCTCAGCGTGCTCGACAACACGCTCGACTATTCCATGTGGGAAGCGGGCAAGCTGGTTTTGCACGAGCGGGAATTCCATCTTTCAGAGCTGCTCGAGCGAATCGAGCAGTCGTTCGCCCTCCAGTTTAAGGCGGCCAATGTGGATTTCGTTCTCAACTCGGAGTTGGGCGACCGGGACTGTCTGTTGGGCGATCCGGATCGTTTGTCGCAGATCCTCGTCAATCTGCTGAGCAACGCGATCAAGTACAGCGCCGCGGGGCGAGAGATCGGGCTCGGGATTCGAGTTCTCGACGACTCGATCGACCCCATCGCTCTGCGTTTCTCGGTGACGGATTCCGGCGCCGGTATCGCGGCGGGGATTCTCGACCGTCTCTTCAAGCCGTTTTCGCAACTGCAAACCGCCCGGGAGGGAAGCGGTCTCGGACTGCTGATCTCCAAGGAGCTGGTGACTATGATGGGTGGCGAGATTGGCGTGAATAGCGAAGTGGGCGAGGGCACGGAGTTTTGGTTCGAAGTTAAATTCGGCATTGGGTCCGAATCGAAGCGCCCGAGCGATTTGCCCGCGACCGTGGAGGGCGTTCCCGTCTTGCTTGCCGAAGACAGCGCTGTGGGCCAGGCCATGGTGGATGGATTGCTTTCGCGACTGGGCTATCAAGTCGATATCGTCGTGAATGGCGTGGAAGCGGTCGAAAAGGCCCGCGAAAAACGGTATTCAGTGATAATCCTCGACGGCCAAATGCCCGAAATGAGCGGGATGGACGCCACCAAGGAGATCCGCAAGGAGAGCCTGAATCAGGACACGCCGATCATCGGATTGACCGCTATGCCCGCTAGCTTGCTGGAAGAGGAGTGGCGCGAAACCGGCATCGACGAGTATGTGACAAAGCCGCTGGAGGGTCGGTGGTTTTTGGATACCGTTCACCGACTGGCGAATTCGGGGCGGAAAGCGGACTAGGCCCGTTTCTTTCTTGATGTCGGCATGGGGGCGCCTTGAACTTCGGGCCTAAATGGCGAAGAGCAAAGACAGGCGCAGCGTGGACATGCAGATCATGCGCGACTGGGTCGAACCCGGGTCGCGCGTGTTGGATCTGGGATGCGGTCGCGGCGTTTTGCTCGAGTACCTGAAGCAGACGCGCAAAACCGAAGGAGTCGGTGTCGACCTGAGCACGGAGAAAATCCAAGACTGCGTCAAGCGGGGCTTGTCCGCCTATCTGGGCGACATGATGGAGTTCATGGCCACATTTCCGGACGGGCATTTCGACCGGGTTATTTGCTCCCGTACTTTGCAGGAACTGGACAATCCGTCCCAAGTGATTGAGGAAGCGCTGCGCGTATCGAAACGACTGACGATTGGCTTCGTGAACTTCGCGTATTGGAGAAACCGGATGAGCATGCTCCTAAAGGGGCGTCGCTTGGAGAACGAGGTATTCCCGACGTCCTGGGCCCAGTCGCGACGGGGAAACCCCTTGTCGGTCGACCAGTTCGAGGCGTATTGCAAAGCGGCTCGCATTCGCATCGAACGGCGCGTTTATCTGAGAGGCGACTGGAAGCGAGTGACAACTACGCTTCCGAATTTGCTTTGTGGATACGCGATCTACGACTTGAGCGCGGAGTAGGCCGACTTTATGGGTCGAGTCGTATGATTGAAGGTGTCCGCCCGGAGATCGGACGCTACCTTTTCGGCACTGAGTAGTCGGGTAGCGTCCGATCTCCGAGCGGACACTCTTTAATTATCAAGAAAGTTCCGGACGAGCGAAAACAGCTCTTCGGAGTCGATGAGAAAGGAGTCGTGACCGAGATCCAAACCGAGTTCCGTGTAGGATGCTTCGACTCCTTGTCTCAGCATTGCCAATACAATTTCCCTATTTTGCTCGGGAGGGAAGAGCCAGTCGGAGGTGAATCCAATCGACAGCGCTTTGCACTGGATCGACTTGAATGCCTCGTCGAGGCTGCCGTAGGCGGCGGCGAGGTCGAAATAGCCCAAGGCCCGCGTGAAGTAGAGGTAGGTGTTGGCGTCGAAACGGTTGATAAAGCTCTGGGCCTGGTACCTCAAGTAGCTCTCGACTTCGAACTCGATGTCGAATGAGTAGCGTTTGCCTTTGCCCTCAGGACGTTTTCGACCGAATTTCCGATCCATGCTCTGGTCGGAAAGATAGGTGATATGGGCCATCATGCGAGCGATGGCCAGTCCGACGTTCGGGCCCTGGTCCTCCTCGTAGTTGCCTTGGTCCCATTCGGGATCTTGCATGATCGCCTGTCTGCCGACTTCGTCGAACGCGATCGCCATTGCGTTTTGCCTCCATGTTGTCGCCATCGGGATGATACGCCGCACGAATTCCGGGTACTCGATGGCCCACTGCAGGACTTGCATGCCTCCCATCGAGCCGCCGATGACCGCGTAAAGGGAGGATATTTCCAGACTGTCCAGCAGGATCTTCTGGGTGCGGACCATGTCGCGGATGGTGACGAAGGGGAAGGAGAGGTTGTAGGGCTGCCCGGTGGCGGGATTGATGGACTTGGGGCCGGTCGAGCCTTGGCAGCCGCCGATGCAGTTGGCGCAGAGGACGAAGAAGCGGTTGGTGTCGATCGGTTTGCCGGGACCGATGAGGCTGTTCCACCAGCCGGGTTTGCGGTCGTGGAGGGAGTGTACGCCGGCGCAATGGTGGTCGCCGGTAAGGGCGTGGGCGACGAGAACCACGTTGTCTCGGGCTGCGTTGAGGCGGCCGTACGACTCGTAGCGAAGTGTGAATTCGGGGATTGACTGCCCGCTCTCGAACTCGAACGGGTTCGGAAACCGGAAATCCTGCGGCGATACCAGGCCAATCTCGCCATCGGTGGCGTGCGCTATGTCTTCCTCTGCCGGATTCATTTGCTAAGGGGCTCGGTTTGCCGGCGCGGAGGAGTTGTGTCGAGCTGGGATTGAGTCATAGGGGTTTGGAATAGGACCTATAGGACTTATAAGACCTATAGGTCCTATCAATTCCTACTCTTCCGGCAAGAATTCTGGCGGAATATCCGCGTTGTGGAAAACGTTTTGAACGTCGTCGAGATCGTCTAGGGCGTCGACGAGCCGCAGGACTTGCTTGGCGTCGTCGGCGCTGGAAATCGGCGTGAGGCTCTCGGGAAGGTAGGCGAGCTCGGAGTTGTCCGGTTCGATGTCGGCTTGGGAGAGCGCTTGGCTGACGTGGTCGAACTCGCTTAAAGGAGCGAGCACTTCGAAGTACTCGTCCTCGACTTTCAGGTCTTCGGCGCCGGCTTCCAGAGCGACGTCCATGAGGGTTTCCTCGTCGGTCTTGTCTTTGGAGATAATGAACTGGCCGTTGCGCTGGAACATGAAAGCGACGGCTCCGCTTCCGCCGAGATTGCCGCCGTTCTTGGAGAAGGTGGAGCGGACGTCGGACGCGGCTCGGTTTTTGTTGTCGGTGGTCACTTCGACGACGACCGCCACCCCGTGGGGGGCGTAGCCTTCGTAGACGAACTCCTCGTAGACGACTCCCGGGAGCTCGCCGGTGCCTTTTTTGATGGCCCGGTCGATGTTGTCGAGCGGCATGTTCTCGGCCCGGGCTTTAATGAGCACGGTGCGGAGCTTGGGGTTCATGTCGGGGTCGCCACCGCCGTTTTTGGCGGCGAGGGTGATGTCTTTGGAAAGGCGGCTGAAGATCTTCCCGCGCTTGGCGTCAGCGGCGCCTTTCTTTCGTTTGATGGTCGACCATTTGCTGTGTCCGGACATGTCTGATTTAAGAATTAAGAAGTAAAAGTTAAGAACGGTTTTGGCGCTACTTTTTGCGTTTCTTCTTTTTGCCTCCGTCCATCGCCTTTTTCAAGGCTGGGGGGAGGATGATCTCGGAATCGTCTTTCTTGCGGTTGATCATCCACTGCTGGCCGATGGTGAAGATGTTGTTCACCGTCCAGTAGAGAACGAGTCCGGAAGCGAATGCGTAGATGACCGGGAAGAAGATGTAGGGCATGAACTTCATCATCTTGACCTGGGCGTTGTCGACGGACGGGGTCGGCATCATGCCCATTTGGATGACCAGCGAAATCAGATAGATGAAGGGGAGGATGTTGAACTGGTCGCCCATTAGCGGAATGTGGAAGGGCAGCGTGAAGATGCCTTCCTGCATGGACAGGTCGGGTATCCATAGGAACTCGGCCAGTCGCAGTTCCGCGGCGCTGCGCAGCATGTAGAAGAGGCCGAAGAAGATGGGGATCTGGATGAGGATGGGGAGGCAGCCGGCGACGGGGTTCACTTTGTTGAGCTTGTACATCTCCATCATGAGCTGCTGCTTCTTCTGGGGATTGTCGGCGAACTTCTCGTTGATCGTCTTCATCGGCTCGCTCAGCTTGCCCATCCGCTTCATTGAGCGGGAGGACATGAGGTTGATGGGCAGGAAGACGATCTTGATGGCGAGGGTGAGGAGAATGATGGCCACGCCGTAGTTGTCGACGATCCCGTTGAAGCCGTTCATCATCGTCAGGAGCAGCTTCGAAATGGCTCCGAAGAACCCGAATTGCATGGCTTCTTCGGTTTGCGGCCCGACGCGGGAGACGCGGTTGTACTCTTTTGGCCCGATGTAGTAGTCGAAGCCAAAAGTGTGGGTGTCTTGCGGGGCGAGATTGAAGCTGTCCACTTTCATGGACCCGGTCATGCCGCGCTGGGGACGGGTTCCATTGGCAGCGTCGGGGAAGCGAATCGGCTGGGCGAAAAAGCCGACGCCGGGAGTGTCGGGCTTGAGGATCGTGATGAAGAACTGGTTCTTGAGGGTGACCCAGTCCACGTTGCGGTTCTCGCTGATGTAGTCGCGCGGCTCGGACTTGAAGAACGGGATCACGCCCCCGTCGAATTTGCCCAGCGAAAGGAATTTGGTGTCCTCGCCGTCCAGGTAGCCGAAGGTGAGGAGCTGGACGTCTTGCGGGCCGGACGGGGCCACGGTGCCGGCGTTTAGGCTGAAGTCGCCGACGTTGAGCGGGGTGTCGGTGAGGTTGCGAAACTCGAGCTCGTGGCGGATCAAGTAGGCTTTCTCGTTTTCGAGATCCGGGTTGATCGTGTAGCGGCGGGTGACTTGGAACTGCTCTCCAACGACTTTGCGGAACTCGACGGTGTTGGCGTCGCTGGATGGCTGGACGAGCTGGTAGGGCTCGGCCTTGTCGAGGCCGGCGAGGCCGGTGATCTCGAGCGCGGGGCCGGCCCGGTTGTGGTTCATTATGTACGGCGAGTCGTCGTCTCTCGAAGTCTCGAAGTCTTTGAGCACGATTTCCTGGATAGCCCCGCCGTAGTTGGTGAAGCGGGCGGTCACGAGCCCGTTTTCGATAGACTGGACGCGTTCGTCGAGGTGGGTCCCGATTTCCTCGAGCACGCCGGGCCCGTTTTGAGGGATCGCGATCGACTGGGTGGCGGCGGGCGTGACGGGCGCGGGGGTTGTCGCTTGGCCGTCGGGCTGCCCGGGTTGCGTTTGCGCGGGTGGATTGGCTGGAGCGGTTGCGGGAGATTCGGGGGGCCGCTCGGGGGCCGTGTAGAATATCAGGACGAACGCGGCGAAGAGGAGCGCGAGTCCGATTCCAGTGTTTTTCTTGTCCATTTTCTAAAAATTCGGTCAGTCAGTTTCGCGTGGGCGAAGATCGGTCATAAAAGAGGGTGAGAATAGTCAGGCAAGCAGAATAAAGCCGGGTTCGGCTCGGCGGGCGTCAGTCGGGTCGGTCCGGACGTTTTCTGAGGAGCCCGTTGTACTGGATCGCTTGGTGAAAGCGTTGTTCCAATTCGGCGAACGGAGCGCTGCTGGCGGGGGAGCGCAGGCTGAGGACGATGTCGGCTCCGGGGCGGATGTCGTGCTGGATTGCCTGAAAGATAGCGCGGAATCGACGCTTGAGCGCGTTGCGGGCGATGGCGTTGCCGACGCGGCGGGAAGCGGAGATACCGATGCGGGTGGTCGGATTCGCGGGATCGTCGGCTTCCCGGACGACGGAAAAAAGGGCGAAGTAGCGGCAGCGGAACGTCTTTCCGGCCCGCCGGACGCGTATGAAGTCGTTGTTCCGCTTCAGTCGCTGGGCTGCCCGTAGTGTTCGCTTCGGAGACATGCGCGTGCTCCGACTGGATGAGCCGGGGCCCGGTTATACGTTGACGAGCCGCTTGCGACCCTTGCGTCGGCGCGCGTTGATAACGGCCCGTCCGCCGCGTGTTCCCATGCGGGCGCGGAAGCCGATTTTGCGGACTCGCTTCAGTCGATGTGGTCTATAGGTCGGTCTCATGACGAAAAATTGGAAAAAGAGGGAGAAAATGGGAAGCGCCAGGGGGGGCTGTCAAGCTCCGAAAGGCAGGAATTCGCGGGGTCGTCGAGGAGTGGGCGATCGAAGACTTCCCGACGGTGGAGTCGAACCTCCGGCGGTCGGCTATTGTCTCGCCTGAAACAGTCGGGGCAGATTGTCGGCGAAGGGCGCGGATTGCAGGTCGATTCCGGTCTGCGTTCTCGTCTTTTGCAGCACGCGGCGGGCGGGCTGGCCTTCGAATCGATAGACGAGCACCGGGGAGTAGGGGGCGACTTGGGTATTGGCTTCCAAGCGCTCGATGCGGCCGGTGAGCCCGTTGACGATCCAGACGAGGTCGGCTTCGTCGGCAGGCGTCGCGTAATCGATCGCCCCGGACGCGTCCGCTTGCCCGATCAAGCTCATCTCGCCTTGCAGGGCGTTCGAGTAGAGCCGGGCGAAGGCCAGCGCTTCTTCGTAGAGGCGTGTTTTCGCGGCTTCGCGGAAGTAGTCGGTGAGCTGGATGGACGGGGAGATTTGCTCGACGGTGGACAGCCATTGCCGATTGTCGATTCCGCCGGGGCCGATTGCGTCCACGTTCTCTATCTGAGCTTGAAGTGTCGGCACGAGCGGGAGTCCCCATTTCCAGGGGTTTATTTGCATGAACTCGATGAGCTGATTCTGCCAGTAGGCCCGGAAGGCGGGCGACAAGGACCGTTTTTCGGTGAGCTCGTCTACGAGTTGGATCGGGGCGAGTCGCGGGCCGCCGGCCAGGATTCGCATGAGCGACAGGCGGAGGGACTCTTGATAATAGATGGACTCGTTCGATAGTTGGGAGGGCTCGTAGAAGAAGCCCCAGAAGGTGCCGTCAGGGTGGCTAAGGAAGTTGATCTCGAGAGGCGCTTCCTGGGCTTGCCCGCTTTCGTCGAACCCGCGCACTTTGAAGCTGAAATTGATCCCCGTCTTCAGTCCCGCTGTATCGCCTTTCTGGATCGGGTCGGCGAGAAAGAGCGAGTACTCGCTTTTCGCGACCGGGGCGCCTTCGAAGTACTTGACCTTCGACTCGTAGATGGAGGGGAAGAGCGTGTCGCCGATCAGTCGTTCGAGGAAGGCCTTTTCGTCCGCGTCGACTTCGACTTTCGCGGAGGCGATGTCGCCGGCCTGCGCGAATTCCTCGCGCCCGTCGGAGTTGCCGGGGAAAACGAGGGATGGCAGAAGTTGCTCGTATTCGCTTTCCAACTTCAATACGCGGCCGATGTTGCGTTTGCCGTCGGCGGGAAGCGTGTCGAAGTTGTAGATCGCCTCCAGCGACTTGAGGTAGTCGGCGAGGGAGTCGGCGCCCTTGATCGACTTTTGAGCGGCGGCCATGGTGTCGCGTTTTTCCTGAAGCGCTTTGAGGGAGTCCTCGATGCGTTTCACGCTGCGTTGCTGAAGCCCGTTCGCGTCGAGCTCGGGGTATCTGGAAATCATCGCCCGGGCGCTGGCGACGGCGGCGAGCAAAGCGTTCGACTGGGCTTCGAAAGCGGCTGGGTCCGTGGATGCGGCGGCTTGTTCGAGCTGGTCTTGGGCTTCGCTCATATGGCCGAGGAGCGTTTGCTTGCGTTGGGTTTCGAGAGCGGTGATTTGCTGTTGGCGCCAGGATTTGAATTGGTCGACGCGCGTGTCGGCCGCGTCCCCGGGATCGAGATCGAGAGCGGCTCGGGTGGTTTGGGCGGAGTCGAGCAGGGTTTGGATTTCCGCAGCGTGTGGATCCGCCCCGCGTATCGACTTGATTTCGTCGAGCCGGTCTACGATGCGGGAATACTCCTCCAGCAGCGCGGTTTGTTGTTCGATCCAGCCGTGGAGCGACTGCGCGGCGTCCGCGAGCGGATGCGATTCCGGCGCGGACTGGATGAGTTCGTCCCAATCGGCTAGGGCTTGCTCGGCCTGGGCGATGTCGTGCGTGGCGGCGGCTTGGTTGATCGCGGCTGTGGCGGTTTGCAGGCTTTCCGCATACTGGTTGTTTTGCACCTGGGTATTGGCGAACCAGCCGATGGCGATAAGAGCGACGATCGTGGCGCCGGCGAGGATGGCGTATTTGGGGGCGCGTTTCCGGTTCGCTTCCGACAGGGCCTTTTTGATCTCGTCTTGCAGCTCCGAGGGGATGGGGCGGCCCAGTTTCCTGGCCTGGGTTTGCAGCGATTTGAGTCGTTCTTTCGCGTCGTGGACGGTCGCCTTCTTCTTGCCAAAGCTGATGGAGAGCCCTTGCAGAACTTTTCGAAGGTCGTCGATCGCGCTTCGTATCAATATATTGGATTCGAAACTGGCGCGATGGTGCGACAATTGCGTAGCGACCGCGGAAAGCTTGTCCCGCAGGGCGGGATCCAGCTTCGCTCGCGTATCGTCGAGGGCGAGCTGGGTATCGCATTCGAAGTAGGCTTTTTCGAGCTCGGCTTTGTCCGCGTCGGACTCGGCTTTCTCGGATTGGGCGACGAGCGCTTCCACGATGGCGGTGGATTCTCGAAGCTTGGCTTCGCCGAGGGCGGCGATGGCGGCGGCGATGGGGCCGTCCTTTTCCGGGATCTCCAGTCCGAAACGCTGGTACCGGGCGATGATGGTTTCCGGGGGCTCGGCGGGCATGAGGTCCTGCAGGGAGTTGGAGAGCTCGCTCTCGAGTTGCTCGACGGAGAGGGATTCGAGTCGGCCGCGCTCGACTTTAATATCCGGGTCGTCCCCGAATTGCTCGTCGTAGATTCGGGCAATCTGGTAGGCTTCGAGCGTCTTTTTTTCCCGCGCCCGCAGTCGGAACTCGTTTTGGAGGCTTGATTTCAGGTCTTCGATCGAGGCGAAACGCTCGCGCAGCGTTTTGGAGGGTTCGGCGTCGATTGACGGGGCGGTTTTCCAGCCGAGCAAGCGGCAGCGGCGTCGCCAGGGCTCGGAGTCGTCGAAGTTCAGCGCGTCGATGGTATCCAGGACGCTGGGACCGTTGTGGGCGGCGATGTAGGATTGAAGCGGGTCCTCGATTTCGATGCAGGCGTTGAGGGCGCTTTGGCTTCGTTCCACTTCCGCGGCGTACTGCCAGGCGAGGTTGGCGGCCTCAAATCCGTTGGACTCGCCTTTGAGGGCGGTCTTGATTCGGTATACGAGTCTGGAAGCGTCGGGTCGCATGCGTGTCTATAGGGTGGGATGGGGAAAACGCTGTCTCCTTTGTTCCGGGATGACAACCCATTCCTCGCGGAATATTTGTTGCAAACGCTAGGGTTGGGGCGCGGGATCGAGCAGCAGCGCCCAGCGGGTGTTAGAGTCGATTTCGGCGAGCACGGATTCCGTGTCTTGAAGGGTCTGCATCGTTTTCCGAGCGATTTCGAGTTCGGCGACCATGCTGGGCGGGAACTGGAATTGGAGACGGGCGAGCGCGCGTTTGCTGTTTGCAAGCCGCTCCAGGTTAAAATTGATGATGGTCTCTTCCATCAGGTCGTCGCGGATGAAGATCTCTCGCCACTGGTCCCGTATGGGCGCGAGCTTGGATTCCACGGCGCTCGAAACGGGCTGGGCATGGGCGAATACTTCGTGGATCGCTCGGGCGAGAGAGATAGCGGTATCGTGCTCTGAGCCGGCGGCGTTGAGGGCCAGTCGAAATTCGGGGGACGTTCCAAACGAGGAAAACCGGGGCAATATGAACTGTTCGTATAGTTTCCGCAGATGCAGAGCGATATCCGTCTGGTTCGGCATTAAGAGGAGGTTGTTCTCGTCCACCGCGAAAAACGCCTCGTACGATTCGATGTCGAACAAGGACTCGAGTTTTTGGATATTCGCCATGTCCTTGTCGCCCTCCAGCGTTTTCCAGGTTGCGAGGTAGTCTTCGGCTGCGGTCACTGCTTCGATTCCGTTCTGATTCAGGGCGTCTTTGGCTTGGCGTTGCAGGGTCTTCAGTCGAATAAGGGCGTCCGCCGCTATGAATTGGTCGCGGAGCTGCGGGAGCTCGAGCGCGGGTAGGGCGGGGCTGGATTCCTCGTTTTTCGTGTAGAACGGGAAAAGCGGTTCGGGAACTAGCGAGAGTGGGTAGGGAGCCGTTTCCCCCGCCAGGAGCGGGTGCAAGGTCCATACGTCTTCGGATTGGAAGACGAGGGTGTTTTCGACGGGAATTAACACTGGAGATTGAGACGATAGGTCTTCTTGCCTGCGGGCGACGGCAGCGAGCGTTCGGACGATCTGCTCGGGGAGCGGGTCGCCTTCGGCGGCGAGTTCAGTAGCGATGGCAAGGCTTTCCTCGATGTTCTCTCCGATTTGCGTCTTGGCCGCGAGGGCTTCCCAGCGCTCTCGTGGTGTCGCTTGTGAAGGGGCTGGGGTCTTCGTGACCGGACCAGGAACGGGCGCGGCGGGAGCCTGCTCTTGTGAGTCTCCGGGAGATCTGAAGTCGGAGACAATGTAGGCGAAGATCCCGACGCAGAGGAGAGCGATCACTCCGAGCCCCCAGTTGAGAGTTCGGGAGACGCGTTTTTGGGTCCACCGTCGTTTGGGTCGGCGACGGTGCTCTGCGGTAAGTTCCTCTGGAATTTCGACCGTTGGGGCCCGTGGGGAAAACTCGGTAGTGGCCTCTTCGACAGTCGGAGCCGGTTCGGGCTCGTCTGTGTCAGGGGACGGTGGGGGTGCTTCCGATGCGTCAGCAGGCTTGGAAACGGCTTCGAACTCAAAAGGCAGAGCGCGCCCTTTCCAGTTGCCGCGCCAAAGGTACTGGGTGGGGTTCTCGGAAGTGAGGATGAAGTTGGTGAAGGACGCGTCCCAACGATCTCCCACCGGCAGGCTGAGAAGCTGACTTCGAATGTGGAGAAGCAAGTCGCGCTCGCTCCCTTCGGGAATCGTGAAGGCGCGCTCGACCGGTTGGTCGGAGGACAGGCCGGACTCGAGCTCGAGTTCGCCGTTTTCGGAGATCGTATTCAAATCTTGGATTTTGAATTGATCTTTCTCGTTGAGAACGCGGGGAGGTTCGTGCCAGACGTTTTTCCATCCGTTCCAATAGAGAAGCAGCGTGGCGGGGTCCGGGAGGCCGGGCAGCTCCGCTTGGGAGAACGTCAAGTGGTGGGCGATGTGGTTGTTTCGTTTGGAGTAGTCGATGCCGGCGTCTTGAATACGGGTTAGAACATGGAAAACGCCGCTGCGTATCGACAGCTTCAAGTGCCGGCAGATGACTGGACTGAGCTTGTTGGGCGTCGGGTCGAATCGGCTCATGCGCTCCAGCTCGATACCGAGGTCGCGCGGGAGTTCGCGATCCCGGGCGATGCAGCAGAACCCGGATTTTCCGGGTTCGAGTCCGCGTCGAGCACTGGTGTGTATGTATTGGTAGGGCACCGCTGCTAGTAGGTGTTCTCGGTCGGGTTCGTCCGCGAACTCAGAATGTCGGGAGCGGAACGCTCGAGCGCCCAGAGCGTAGGCGTGGTTGCCAGGAGCGGCTTGAGTCGCCGCGGCGAGGGAGCGAGCTTGCCGGTCAGGGGGCCTTCGGTGATTTCCTTGGGCGAATGTCCGAGAGGGGAAATGGGGAAGTAGCGAACCCGCGTGGAGATCGACTCGGCATTGGCTACGATTGTTGGGCTGTATTCAAGAAGCAACGACCGTACGGCCTCGCTGTTCTGCTCGATTTCGGATTCGTTGAGCGGCCGGCCTTCCGGAATTGCGAGGGCGTTTTCTGGCAGTATGGATCGCCATACGTCGCATTTGCCCACCATTATCGCGAGGGGCGTATCCACGAGTTCGTGACTGTCTTTGGCTTTCAGCTTCTTTACGCGAATTCCCATTTCCGCGAGTATGGTGTCTTGCTCGTCGGTGGCTCGGGACCGGAGCTGCGGGTCGCGTTTGCGGCGGAGGCGCTTGCGAAATGCACGATTGGCGGTGGGGTCGTAGAGGAAGAAGAGAGCGGAGGAGGCGGCGACGTGGAGGGCTCCGGGGGAGTCGTCGAGGCTGATCGTGGGTTTAAAATGTTCGCCCGCGTTGTCGTAGAATACCAGGGCTACGCGCTTGTCGGCATCCTGCATTTGCCGGAGGTGGTAGACGAAGGGCCGGGGGAGGGCGACGGTTTTGCCGTTGCGTGGCAGCTGTTCGTACATGAGCCCTTCGAAGTCGGTCTTGGAGATGAAGGCGTCGGCGGGATTGGTGGCGGAGAAGAGCCGGTTCTTCATCTCGTTGAGCTGGACGTTTCCGCTGGGGTCGCCGTCTTGGAGGACGGCGCCGTGGTGGCGAATCAGTTCTTCCGGCAGGAGCTGGAGGAGTGTGGAGAGGTAGTAGGACTTGCCGCTGCTGGGGGCGCCGACGACGGAGAAGATGAGGTGGTTTTGGCTGAGGAAGGACGTGGGCAGGCGGCCGCGGCAGTGCGGGCAGGCGAGTTCCACGCTGACCACGCCGCGTTCGTCCAAGGCTTGGCCGAGTTCGTTGAAGCGTTTTGCGACGAATCGCTGCTTGGCGTGGGGGCCGAGTATTTCGTCGCCGATCAGGTCCTCGTGGGCGGCGATGTTCATGACTTCGCCTTTGTTGAAGGTTTTCCAGCAGATCGGGCAGGTTGGGTCGCCGTCGGGCTCGATCTGGCTGGCCGCGTCTTTTCCGTAGGCGGGCGTGGCCGCGGGGGCGGCGCTGCGCGGGGAGGCGCTTTCTTTAGGTAGCAGGTTGATGAGGTCCTTTAGGGGGAAGCGAACGTCGAGGCTTCCGGGAATCGCGAGGAATTTGCTGGTGGGGATGAAGCGTTCCTGGAGAGCGTTCTGGTTGAGCTCGTCGGCTTTGAGCTGGAGCCTCAAGTGGTCGCCGGTGGTGGACTCGATGCTCCATTTGTGGGCGTTGAAGTCGTTGCCGAGATCGGGTTCTTTCGTGGAGACGCGAATGGCGAGAAGGTGGCTGCTGAGGCTGAGGGCGTAGGTCCGGTCCCGTTCGATGGGATGGGTCGAGTCGATGGGCTGCCCATCGAGGAGGGGGAGGCTGTTCGGGTTGAGGGCGTCGATGAAGTATTTTCCCTGGCGCTCGGAGACGCGGCACAGGGGAGTGGTTTCGCCGTCCGGCGACTTGCCGTTGAGAGTGGCGGGGAAGCGGGAGACGTTGTTTACATTCCGATTGAGGCAATCGGCGATTGTAAGGGAGGGGGAGCTCCGGAAGAGGTCGAAAAGGCCCATGAAGGTCTGCTGTGGGTTGGCGAGGCAACTTGTTGCCTATGATCGGGTAAAGCGAATCTCTATCGAAATGGCAAGGTTCCGGCGGTGGAAAGAAGTTCTTTCCTCGGGAGGCGATTGGGGAAGGATGAAGAAAAGCGCGAAAAAAGCCTTGCATGGGAGGGACGGATTTTTAGGTTCTGCGGCTCTTGCTGACGCCCCGTTCGTCTAGCCAGGCCTAGGACACAAGGTTTTCATCCTTGCGACAGGGGTTCGAATCCCCTACGGGGTGCCATTTTTCTGAAAGAGCCGTTGCCGTTGCGCGACGGCTTTTTCGCGTTTTGACGGTGCGGGATTAGAACGCCTGTCGCCTCTCCACGGCTGGGGTTTGACGGAGCGAGCTCCAGCGAGCGGATTTTAAGGAAGAAGTAGGAAGGATGAATTAAGAAGTGGCAACGGAGGTAATCTGGTAGGTTCCCGCGTCTGGAGGCAAAAAAACTTGCATGAAAAAGGGGACTTTTTACGTTCGGCGGCCTTTATCGCGACGGTCCCGTTCGTCTAGTCAGGCTCAGGACGCATGGATTTCATCCATGAAACAGAGGTTCGAATCCTTTACGGGACGCGGGGTGAGGAGTGAATTGTGAAGAGTGAATGTTGAATTGGGAAGGGTGTGCGAGGATTCGAACCTCTGTTCTCCTTTCGACTAGGTTCGACGGAGCGAGTTCAGGCGAGCGCAGATGGGCGGCCGGAGGTCGTCGCGAAGCGATTCGGCGTGAAGCCGAACCAATCCTTTACGGCATAGTCCTGCGTAGCTCGCAGAGCGAAGCAGGAGACGCGGGGTGGAGGAGTGAGGGGTGAATTGTGAAGAGTGAATGTTGAATTGGGAAGGGGGCGCGAGGATTCGAAGCTCTGTTCTCTTGCGGCTGGCAGACGAGGGATTGCCGGTGAATTCAGTCTGTGTTTCCGGGGGAGAAAATTCCCGCCCGGTACGCTTTTGAGACGGCAGATGGGGCGTTTCGGACGTCGAGTTTCTCGTAAACGTGTCCCACGTGAGTCACTACTGTGCTATCGCTGATGCCCAGTATCGCCGCGATCTCCTTCTTGGAGTAGCCTTCGGCGAGAAGTTTGAGGACATCCATTTCTCGATCGGAGAGTGGGTGTTCTATACCCGTTTCGGGCAGATTCGCTCGAATGGTCTTGAGTATAAACTTGGCCAAGCTGGAGTCTAACGAGGCTCCACCGGTCACTGCGGCTTGGATGCCTTCCTTGATTTGGGCGACGGAAGAGGATTTCAAGAGGTAGCCGGAGGCTCCCAACTTTATAGCTTTTAGGACGTCGGAATCTTTGTCGGACTGCGAAAGAACGATAATTTTCGAGTCCGGCGAATAGTCTTTAATCCAGCTGATGGAATCGAGACCTGACATTCCGGGCAGGTTTAGGTCGAGCAGGATTACATCAGGCTGTTGATTTGGGTGACGTTCTTGAAGGCTGCGTAATGCCCTTTCCGCGGTTCCGAATTGGCTGTGCAAGTCGAATTGAGGATCCTTGCCCAGCGCGAGTTCGATCACTTCGCGATACTCGGGATGGTCTTCTACGAGCATGACTTGGATTCTATTTGTCGATTCCTGCATTACTTCCTGAACCCCCATTTGCGCGTCTTCAGTTTTAAATTGATCCGAGTTCCGCCCGAGGCGGGTTGTTCAACCGAGACTTTAGCGCCCAGCAAGCGTGCCCGTCGTTTGAGCGACTTCGGGACGTCTTTAGACTGTGTATTGGAAAGACCCCGACCATTGTCGCTCACTGCGAGGAGAACACTGTTCTTGTCCGCTATAAGTTGCGTGACGAACTTGGAAGCGCCCGAATGCCGGCTGATGTTCACGAGGCACTCGTTATAAAATAGGCATAAATCGAAACGGGTTTTTGATTTCAGATTGTCGAGATACTCTTCGCCCTCGATTGAAATACTATTTTCGAGCTTAGCCATAATCCGACGGGATGCTTGATATATATTATCCCTGATGCTTACGTTGCTGCCAGCGGCTTCGAGCATGTCGGTGCAGTGGCGAACGGCACTGCCAGACTGCATAGTTAATTTTCGGATACGTTTATGTAGCATCGCAAGTTCTTCCGGAGAATTCTTGGACTCTTCTGCGAGGTCGCTCAACAGTCCGATCGTGTGAAGGTCTGCGCCCAGTTCGTCATGGAGGTCAGCAGCAAGCCGCTCCTTGATGGAGGCGATTTGGCGCAGGCGGACAATCCGATCGATCAGAATGATGGCGACGATTGTTCCAGCCAGCAGCGCAACGAGCCAGTAGGTGCGATTTAGGTTCGCTTTTTGGCGTGCGTAACGTATGTCCAACGCTGATACGATCAAAGGTCGTTCGACTTCGAGGTCGTGTCGCCGCGCTAGTTGTTCAATCCAGGTTCGAGTCG
>JANQSC010000008.1 GCA_028284235.1 Opitutaceae bacterium | reverse complement strand
AAACGCCCTCAGAGAGTGTCAAACAAAAGACCGTGATCTCCGTCCAAGAAGCCGAACAGAAAATCGCCGAGCGGCTCGTCCCCTTTACCAACGAAACCGTCCCCATCGAAAGCGCTAGCGGACGCGTATTGGCGGAATCGCTACAAGCCGACCGAGACCTCCCGCCCTTCAACCGCTCCACCTTCGACGGAATCGCCGTCTCCAGCCGCGCCGTCGCCGCCGGCCAGCGAACCTTCCCCATCGCCGGGACCGCCTACGCCGGAGCGCCGAAAACCAAACTGGAAAACACCTCCGACTGCGTCGAAATCATGACCGGAGCTCCCGTTCCCGACAACGCCGACTGCGTCGTCAAAGTCGAGGATCTCGCCATCGAAAACGGAGTCGCCACCCTCTCGGAAAACGCGCTGCCGACAAGCGGCTACGGAATCCATCCCCAAGGCTCGGACATGCCCAGCGGCCAAGTCGCTCTACAGAGCGGATGCCGCCTCACCGCCAAAGAACTCTCCGTCGCCGCCTCTATCGGCAAAACTCAGCTCGCAGTCGCCAAAGCGCCGCGTATCTCCATTGTCACTACCGGCGACGAACTCGTAGCCGTTTCAGAGACTCCCGAGCCCCATCAAATCCGCCGCTCCAACGACCTCGCCCTCGACGTCGCCCTAGCCACGGCCGGATACAGCCGGACCGAGCGACACCACATCCCCGACGACCCCGCCGCCACCGAAGCCGCAGTCGAACGCATCCTGGAGCAATCCGACATTGTCATTCTCGCCGGAGGCGTTTCCAAAGGAAAACGCGACTACCTCCCAGCCGCCCTCGAAAACGCGGGCGTTGAAAAAGCCTTCCAGTGGGTGCGCCAGCGCCCCGGGAAACCGCTCTGGTTCGGCAATATACAAACGAACGGGCAAACCCGCTACGTGTTCGCCCTTCCCGGCAACCCCGTCTCCTGCTTCACCTGCCTGCACCGCTATACAATCCCAGCGCTCGACGCCCTCTCCGGCCTTCCCCCAGCCGCTCCCCGCTACGCCAAACTCGATTCCTCTTTCGAGTTCAAACCGCCGATCGCGCTTTTCCTGCCCGTCACGCTACGCAACGACGAATCCGGCCAAACCTGGGCCCAGCCGCTCCCTTTCAACACCTCCGGCGACTACGTATCCGTCGCCCGGACACAGGGATTCATCGAACTCCCCGAGAGTGAAACCGAATTCCCTCAAGGCGCCCCCTACCGATTCCACTCCTGGCAAACGTGAACAGTCGAGAACCCCGCTCTGGACAACCCCCCTCCACCTGGCCTAAAAGACAATAGAACCACCCAAGCGCATGCCCGACTTCACGCACATAGACCAAAGCCGCCAACCCCAAATGGTCGATGTCGGAGGGAAAGACGTCACCCACCGAGTCGCCCGCGCCGAGGCCATCGTCAACCTCACCCCGGCAGTCGTCTCCAAATTCGAAAACGGGGATGTCCAAAGCAAAAAAGGCCCCGTATTTCACACCGCCATCCTCGCCGGAATCCAAGCCGCAAAAAAAACCAGCGACCTCATCCCACTCTGCCATCCCCTCCCGCTCACCAAATGCAATGTCACCATAGAAACCCTCGACGAGGCCCGAGTCGTCGTCCGTTCCGAAGTCGCGACGGACGCTAAAACCGGCGTCGAAATGGAAGCCCTCTCCGCCACGAGCGGCGCCGCCCTCACCCTCTACGACATGTGCAAAGCCGTCACCAAAGGAATCGTCATCGAGCAAATCCGGCTCGTCGAGAAAACTGGAGGCAAAAGCGACTACCAAGCCCGCTAAATCCCCGCGTCCACCCGGCCAAATGAAAATCCGCATCGAGTACTTCGCAATGTTAAGAGAACAACGCGGCTGTTCGAACGAGACGCTCGAAACCAGCGCTCCCACGCCCCGAGCCCTATACGACGAACTCCGAGACCGGCACAATTTCTCCCTCGACCCCGCCTCCCTGCAAGTCGCCGTAAACGAAGACTTCTCGGAATGGGACCACGCGCTCGCCAACGGCGACACCGTCGTCTACATTCCCCCCGTCGCCGGCGGTTAACCGCCCTCAGCACCGCTATGGAGCCAACCTTCAAAATAGCCGACTCCCCCATCGAGCCCGACACCCTCCGCAAACGCCTCGCCAGCGACGCGTCCGGAGCCTACGCCTCCTTCGAAGGATGGGTCCGCAACCACAACGACGGCAAGCCCGTCAGCGCCCTCGAATACAGCGCCTACCAGCCGCTCGCCGAAAAAGAAGGCGCCCGAATCGTCCAGGAAGCCAAAGACCGCTTCCCAATCAAGGCCGCCGCCTGCGTCCACCGCATCGGAGCGCTCGAAATCGGCGATATCGCCGTCTGGGTCGGCGTCAGCTCCCCCCACCGCAGCGCCGCCTTCGACGCCTGCCGCTACATCATCGACCAGACCAAAATCCGGGTTCCCGTCTGGAAACGGGAACACTACGCGGACGGGCCCGCCGAATGGGTCAACTGCTCGCAAGCGAATACTTCCTAATCGCTCAAGTAAACGCCGCTAAGGTCGTTAAGCCATATGGAGAATTAGCGAAAATCAAGAGATGCTCTACGTGGAACGGCTATTCGAATCATTGCAACCCCTCTACAACCAACCTTGGTTTCCCTATGCGTTGGGCGTGATCGGGGTTGCTCTCGCGTACTCGGTTTTCAAAACCCTCAGCTCTCTCCCAAAACTCGTCATGTACCCGATTATCGGGGCCACCTGCGTCATCATCTGTATCAACTGGGTCTACAATCGCAACGAACCCGAAATGCTGACGCCCATCGTGGACATGATCTCCCCCTGGCTGCCCAGCAAAGTCTAACGCCAGCGCCCCCCTCTAAAAGTCGCCGAACCGACCCGTTGATCACACACGTGTGTGAATAATTCTGTCTCCACGCTGTTTCAGGCTTGATGGCCGGAGTTCTCGGCCCTTGTATGGCCGCTCAATTCCTGAAACAACGATGTCAAATCCACAATCAGACATAGGACTCGTCGGCCTCGCGGTCATGGGTCAGAACCTCGCCCTCAACATCGCCGACCACGGCTTCCGCATCTCGGTCTACAACCGGACGACATCGAAAACCGATGCCTTCGTCGACGCCAATCCCGACACGCCCGGCGGCCTCTTCGGAGCCCAGTCCATCGAGGAATTCGTGCAGTCGCTCAAGCGCCCCCGCAAAATCATCATCCTCGTTCAAGCCGGACGCGCCACCGACGCAGTCATCGACGGCCTCCTCCCGCTCCTCGACCCCGACGACATCATCATCGACGGAGGCAACGCCCTCTGGACCGACACAATCCGCCGCGAGAAAGACCTCAACGAAAAAGGCTTCCGCTTCATCGGATCCGGCGTCTCCGGCGGCGAAGAAGGCGCCCGCTTCGGCCCCTCCCTCATGCCCGGCGGCAAGGAATCCGCATGGAACGAGCTCAAACCCATCTGGGAAGCTATAGCCGCTAAAGTCGACGCCGACACCGGCAAGCCCATCGAAGGCGCCGCGCCCGGCAAACCCGTCGAAGGCGGCGTCACCTGCACCACCTACATCGGCGAAAACGGAGCCGGCCACTACGTCAAAATGGTCCACAACGGCATCGAGTACGGCGACATGCAGATGATCTGCGAGGCCTACGCCCTCATGTCCAAGCTCCTGGGTATGAGCCCGAAGGATATGAGCGCCGTATTCGGAAAATGGAACGAAGGCCTCCTCGATTCTTTCCTCATCGAAATCACCACCGACATCCTGCAGCAAGACGACCCCGCGACCGGGCAACCCTTCGTCGACGTCGTCCTCGACACCGCCGGACAAAAAGGCACCGGCAAATGGACCTCCGTCAACGCCCTCGACATGGGCGTCGCCGCCCCTTCCATCGCCGAAGCCGTGTTCGCTCGCTTCCTCAGCGCCGTAAAAGAAGAACGCGTCGCCGCCTCGGAAATCATCAGCCCAGTCTTCGACGCCTTCGACGGCGACAAAGAAAGCTTCATCCAAGCCATCCACGACGCCCTCTACTGCTCGAAAATCTGCTCCTACGCCCAAGGCTTCCAGCTCATGCGGGCCGCCCAGGAAGAATACGACTGGAAACTCGATTTCGGCGCCATCTCGATGATCTTCCGTGGAGGCTGCATCATCCGGGCCGCCTTCCTCCAGAAAATCTACGAAGCCTACCAGCGCGACCCCAACCTCGCCAACCTCCTCCTCGACCCCTACTTCAAAGGCGAGATCGACCGCTGCCAAACCAACTGGCGCAAAGTCGTCGCCGCCGCCTCCACCAGCGGCGTGCCCATCCCGACCTTCATGGCCTCGCTCGCCTACTACGACAGCTACCGCAGCGACCGGCTCCCCGCCAACCTCCTGCAAGCCCAGCGCGACTACTTCGGCGCCCACACCTACGAGCGCGTCGACCAGCCCCGCGGCCAGTTCTACCACATCGACTGGCCCGACCCCGCCCGACCTCAGGTCGAAGCGTAAAGCGACAAATATAACCCAGTTTCAACAACAAAGCCGATGCTCGCTCTGAGCATCGGCTTTGTCGTCAATGATCTTTCAAGACACCGCTACACCAGTTTCACTCCTCCCCGTCGAAGTAATCCAATCCCTCCGAGCGGATCAGGCTCCGCTCGGGAGAACGCACAAGCCACTTGCCGCTATCGGGGTAATGGCAGGACTCCCCAATCGGGTTGTCGGCAATCACATAGAAAACCAGGTCCGCTTCACCATCGTTTATCAACTGATGCGCTTCGCCCGGCTTGAATACGAACGCGTCCCCAGGTCCGATCTCAGTCTCGCCTTCTTCATGCCGCGCCTTCCCCTCGCCCGATAGCACATGATAGAATTCCCACTGGGCGCTGTGCGAGTGATAGGGGCAATTCGCCTTCCCGGGAGGGATGCTGCAAATCTCAACGTCGAATGGATGACGCTTCAAGAGATCCATCGAACTCTCGTCCCTGCCCAGCTCGATCGATACCGTCTTGCCCGACATCGCGAACTTACCCTTCGGCGACACCCAATCGTAGGGCTTCATTTCGTTTGTATTTACTTTCCGCATATCACCCTAGCCACTACCTCAACGAGTCGCGTAAATCGATACTTTCTTGTAAGTTCGAATAAACGACACGCCGCCGCTAATAGCTGCTATCCAGTTGGAGCCAGAACTTGGTTCTATCGAGTTTCAGCGCTCCGGGGGCCCCGCCCGCGCCGTTGTAGAAGGCGTATTTGGCGGTAAGCTTGTTGCGGTCGTTGAGCTTCCAGGAAAAAACCGCGTCGTATTCGTCCCCATAGCGAATGGAGCCAGACTCGCTTTCGAAGTTGTGGTAAACCAGCTTGCCGCTGGCTTCCTTGCTAAACGTGTAACCAAGGCTCGCATACACGTCGACCAAACCATTCACGGGGGTCGCGAGAAAAACGTCGGCCCAGCCATTGAACGCGTGCAGCGTAGCAAGCGGGGTAGAAAAGCCTCGAAATCCGTTGCCTTCTAGACATTCGTATCCAATCGATCCCGACATCGCGTTCTTTTTCGCGATGAACTCCGCCAAGCAGTAGCTGAGCTCGAAATCCGAACCAGCGGAAGAATGCGAGTTATCCAGCTGCTGCGCGAGCTCCAAACGCGTCGTTAGTTGGACACCGTTATCGAGCTCGCCCGAGCCTAGATAGTACGCCCCGAAGGTGTCGCTGGAAGCGGACGGCAAGGTATCGACACCGAGAAGATAGGCGTAGACCCCCAACTCGGTTTGCTCGTCAATATCGAAAATAGCGTTGAAGACATGGGCTTCGGTTTGGAGCGTTTCCTGGGCAGCGACCACGGCCTCGGAGCCAAATATCCGGTTCACCCCGTCCACGTATCCGTAAGTGAATTCGTATTCCTCCCTGGGCTGGTAGACGAAGGTCGCGGCGTCGAAGGTCTGCTCGTTCTGCCGCCAGCCGACATTCCCCACAAACCTGGCGTTGCCCAAGATGATCCGCTGCCGGCCGACAACCGACGAGAAGCCGTTGTCGCCCGAATAGGCGACTTGGGCCCGATTCAATTCGCGAGTCGGCCCATCCGCGATCAAGGCCTTGCCCACTGCTCCTTGGGCTCCGGGATACGCGTCGTAGGAATCGTCGTCGACCGGCTCGCTGAAATCGCCTTCGACCAGAAAGGAAAAGCCCTCGTAGGAATCGCTTTCCCAGCCGACGCGAGCCCGCAGAGTCAGGGCGTCCGCGTCGCCGGTAGACTCTTGATCAACTGCCTCGTACCGAATCCGCGTGTCCAGTATCACATTTTCCCATACATCGTCTCCTTGGCTCCACGCGTCGCCGAGAAAGAGGCCTCCAAAAACGGCCGTCGCCACTATTGTCTTATCGAGTCGGATCTTCATATTGGTTTTTCAATAGGTTCTAGTCATTT
This sequence comes from Opitutaceae bacterium, assembly GCA_028284235.1. Classification (GTDB taxonomy): domain Bacteria; phylum Verrucomicrobiota; class Verrucomicrobiia; order Opitutales; family Opitutaceae; genus Pelagisphaera. The sequence goes on along the minus strand of JANQSC010000008.1, from coordinate 283,832 downwards.
CATTCAGATTTTTCCCCGCAATGTTCAGCGTATCCATTAAAATGGAACGCCCCTTCAGGAGGGCGCGGCGCAGGCGCAACTCCCCGAGGCGCAATCTAGAGTCGGAGAATCGGCAGCTCCGGCGTACTTGATCTCGCTCCCGCAAAAGTCCGCCACCGCGCACAGGCGCTCATAGCACTCGTCCTCAGTCAGCCCCAGCAAGGCCGCAGCGTAGACCAGGCAGTGCGCATCGCTCGCGATGTCCCCGTAATTGATCGGCGGCACCATATAAGCGACGGCCAGAGCCGCAAAATCAGGCCGCTGCCTCAAGACTGGCCGCAGATAGACGACTTTCCCTTGCCCGCCGGGCAAACGAAAGTCCTCCTCCGGCTGAGCGAATTGGTGAGGAGCCATTTCCGACCCGAACTCGTAGACGTAGCGGGTCGGGTAGCGCAGGCAATCCGGATCCGCCAGGAACGCGTCCATCTGGTCCATTCCAAGCAACGGGTATTTCGCGTGGGCCTGTATCGCTTTTTCCAGTACGTGCGATAAGAGACTATCCTCTCCCTCCTGAATTTGCTCCTCGGGAGTAAGTCGCCGAAACGCTTCTATCGGATCTTCAATCATGTTATTTCACGAGATAGGAATAGCAAAGAGAACCGTATCCAAACATTCCATTCACTCTTCACTATTCACTATTTATTTGTATCTCTTTTGAAACTCCTCTCGCGACTGTTCACGGCGGGCTTTTTCCGCGGGATCCATCTTGTTGATATACCAACGGTGGTTGTCGCTCTCCAAGGTTTGAAAGATCAGCCGGTTCAGCTTTTCCGCGGCGGACTTCCTGTCCGGATCCTCCGAGTGGAGATTGTGGCTCGCCAGTTCCTGCAATTCCGGAATGTACTCCGTATAGAAATTCTTGGCGATTTCATAAGTGCCGTGCCAGTGGGTGTAGTCGGGGCCCATCATCGAGGCGCCGTGCCGGGCCCGCCGACCTTCGTGATGCCAGAGCTCGAACCAAACGAAGTCGATCTTGTTGCTGAACTTCACCTCGTTGAGAAGCGGCTGGGCCGCCTCGTAGAGGGCCAAGCCGGGCTTGGCGAATTTCTCGTGGTAGAGATCGATCAAGCCGTCGTATTGAATATAGAAGGCGTCGATGAAATTCTGGTTGTGGCAACTGAGGCAGACGTTTTCCATATTGGCCCGCCGCGTTTGCCAGGGAACGTCCTTTCCAGGAAGACCGAGTTTCGCGTCCGAGACTTCCGGCCGCACGGAGATCGGCGGCCGATTGTTCCACGAAATCCGCATGCCGACGTCGTGTGTCACCGGCTGGTCAGTCGTCGCGCTCATGTGGCAAGTCGCGCAGGTCGGGGCGGCATCGTAGTCCTCGCCCACCACCCATTTCGGGCTCTCTAGGGCCATCTTGTCAATATTCGCGTAGTAGGCGATGCCGTGCTTGGACTCGTTGAAGATTTCAAGTTGAGGATGGTCGGGGCCCATGTGGCATTTACCGCAGGTATCCGGCGTCCGGGCCTGGGCCGCAGAAAAGTCGTGCCGCGAGTGGCACGCGGTGCACGCGCCTTCCGAACCGTCCGGATTAATCCGCCCGATGCCGGTGTTCGGCCAGGTCGCAGGGTCTAGCTTCCCGTCGCCAATCACTTTCACCTCCGAGCCGTGGCACTGCCAGCACCCGTTGACCGCCGCGGCCGAGACTCCATGCGGGAATCCGGGCGTAACCAGGCCATTGTTCCCCTCGACCACCTCCGCCAATACGTTGTCGAGCGAGCCCAGAATACGCCCGCCCTTGGCGTGGTGGGAACTGTTGAACTCGGCCACTTCGTGCTCGTGGCAGCGAGCGCAGTCTCTGGGAGAGACAATTGTCGAGATATACTCGCCGAAATGCTCGAACGCGTCGACGTCCTCCTTCAGCGCGGAATGGCACTCGAAGCACCCAACGTTTGCGCGGAAGTGGTGGCTGTTGCCCCATTGCTCGTAGATAGATCGGGACTCGTTTTTGTGACACTCGACACAGGCCTGGGACTGGGGCGAGACTTTCTTCAGCGAAAAACCCGCATTCGCCGCTTCAACCGCGGCGCACACGAATACGATCGCTGCTATATATTTTTGGATACGTTTCATTTTTTTGGTTGATTGAATTTTCATCCCGCCTCGCGCCCTAGTCACTTCCTGGATTCGCTCTGAGCTCTCCTTTCATAATTGGAATCGCCACGTGCAGCATCCATGAATACATTAAGGCGCCCGCAGCCCAGATCCCCATGCAGATCAAAGTTTCATTCACGGACGGCAGGTACTCGACTACATCCCCCAACGGCGTGGGTACGAAGCCAGGGACGATCAAACCCATCCCCTTCTCGATCCAAATTCCTACAAAGAGAAGTACACAGGCCACGTTCAGCCATCCCAGTTTTCGCGTTAGAGGCGAAAGGAGCATCACCAGTGCGATCGAATTCATCGCAATCGCCGACCAAATCCAGGGGACCAGCGAATCATGCCCGTGCAGGCCGAAAAACAGGTATTCGGCGCTGGCAACATGGTAGGTGCCCGAATAAAATTCCGTGAACACTTCGCATCCCAGCAGGAACATGTTGATCATCAAGGCGACCGTTATGATCTTGCGTAGAAAGAAGATCGGCTCGTCGCCAATCCAGTAGCCGCCGAATCGGCGGATCGCCTGGAAGGTGATGATGAGCAGCGCCGGTCCAGCGGAAAACGCGGACGCGAGAAAGCGCGGGGCCACGATTGGATGGTTCCAAAACGGCCGCCCGGCAAGCCCCACGTAGAGAAACGCGGTAACCGTATGGATGCTAATCGCCCAAACAATAGCGATAAACACTACTGGAACGTAGAATCGCTTCGTCGGTTGCCTGTTGTTGTAACGTGAATACAATAGGTAGCCGCAGATATGCAGATTGAGAAGCAAGTAGCCGTTCAGGGCGATCACGTCCCACGACAGCATGGAGATGGGCCAGTTGAACTTCCCGAACGGGGGAATCATATGATGGAAGCGGTCCGGGCGGCCCAAGTCGACCGTCACGAACAAGAGGCACATCACAATCACCGCGATCGCCATGAGTTCGCCGAAAAGGACGACGTCCTTCATCGCCTTCACCTTGTAGACGTATGCGGGGATCACCAGCATCACCGCGGCCGCGGCGACTCCGACAAGAAAGGTGAAATTGGCAATGTAGGCCCCCCAGGAAACCTGGTCCGTCATGCCCGTCGCCGACAAGCCATCGACGATCTGCCAGGACCAGGATCGCAATCCAACGAGGGCCAAGACGGTGAGCAGAACCATCCAAGCGTAGTAGGCCCAGCTCCCTCTCCACGAAAGCAGCCAAATCCGGCCCAGAAATGTGATGTAGTCTCTCATCGCTCCCCGCTCGTCAGGTGTCGAAAAAGTAATAGAACCTCGGGTCCGTTCCGGAATCCTCTTTCAGGATGTAGACGCGCTTGTTGCGCAGGATATAGTTGATCTCGCTGTCCGGATCGAGGATGTTGCCAAACACGCGAGCCCCTGTAGGGCAAACTTCCATACAGGCCGGGTACTTGCCCTCTCGCGTCCGATGCAGGCAGAAGGTGCACTTCTCCACCACGCCCTTCGGCCTGATTCGGTTGCTCAAGTAGCTTTGGTCGGGGTTGATCTGGTCGGCCTCGATCTTAGGTTTCTCCCAATTGAACCGGCGGGCGTCGTACGGGCAGGCCGCCATGCAATAGCGGCAACCGATGCACCAATTGTAGTCGATAGTCACAATGCCATCCGCCTCTTGCCAAGTCGCGTTGACCGGACACGCTTTCGTACACGGCGATTCGCGGCACTGGTGGCACTGGACGGGCATGTAGTACTTTCCCTCGCGCGGCACCGTCTCCGCGTCGTAGTACTGGTCAGACGTTTCCAGATTAATCGAACCCTTGTCCAACTCGAGTACGCGTATGTACGACATGGATATGTCATCCGCGCTTTCGCGCGACTGGTTGTTCTCCGCGATGCAGGCATGGGCACACTTCCGGCAGCCGACGCAACGCGTCAGGTTCAAGGCGTAGGCGAAACCCACTCCATCCTGCGGCTTGATGTCCCGCAGGTTCGGAACCACTCCGTATTCGCTTTCGCACTTCTGTCGAAGGCGCTCGACAATACGGTCCATCTGGTTCGGCGAGAGCTCTTTGTAGTGCTTTTGCAAGAGATCGGACAGCGTGATCTCCCCTCGCTCCAGCTTTAGCAACGGCTGCAGCGCTGCCACCAATCCCGACATGCCCACGAGCGACGCCGTGGACCCCTTGAGAAAAGTCCTGCGGCTGATGCCCTTGACTCCCTCCCCGATGGTTCTTGGCTGCCCGTTCTCTGTCATTCGATAATGTAAGTAAAATTCGTATACAGATCAGTTAGTGCTCGACGCCTTCCGGTTTCGGCGCGCGTTTCGGATACGTAGGCGGGGCCATCGGGGCCATCGGGTTGAAGGCGGGGGCGTGCGGGTCGTGACACTGGATGCAGCGCAGCTTGCTGCGAGCCCCCTTGCTGTCGTCCCAGAACCCGTTTTGCCGCCCGTGCACTCCCGCCTCCCAATCGCGGTGCTTTGGCCCGTGGCACTTTGCGCAAAGCAGCGTGACGTTCGACTCCGCGATCTCGCTGCCATCGTAGTCGACAAAGGCGTTGCGGTTGTCCGGGTGATGGCAGTTCAGGCAGTACCGGTTGTTTCCATGGTCGAGGATAATCCTCTCGTGCTCGACTTTTATCTCCTCGCGATCAAAGCGTTTCGTATCGACATGCTGGTGACACTCCATACAGTCGTAACGCCAGCCTAGGCGATGCAAGTCCATTCCCGTCACGAGCCGAGGCGGCGTCTTGTCGAGATGCGTATCTTCGTCGTTCCCGAAAAACAGAGTCGGGTCCTCGTCAGGGGTCGCAGCCGGTCGCTCCCCGGTTCGCTTGTCTTGAGCGAGCGTTTCCAAGACCAGCGCGACTAGGGCGACCGCGGGGACTACGAAGAGGACGAGTTTCAACCGAGATTTCTTCATCACGGCCTCGTGTAATCCGCAGACGCTTCCGGAGCGTGGCACTGCAGACACTGGCTCCGTTCCGGGTGGCTCGTCCGATAGTCACTGTATCCAGTCGCGCCATGACAGGAAAGGCAGTTCTCCCGCATAAAGACCTTGTGGGGCACGGTCGGCGGGGCGTATTCATTGTTTCGCGACCCTTTGCCTGGAAGATCAAGAGCGAGAAAATCGCTCAAAACAAAGGGGACCGCCGCAGGGCGGGATTGCTCCACATGGCATTGAAGGCATTGGGAGTAAAGCTGATGGGAAATGGGGCGGATCGCTCGCCAGCGCTTTTTTATATCGTACTCTGGAGCGTGGCAGTTCAGACAATCGTCCTGTTTCATCCCCGTGTGAGGCATTGGCGGCGGAGCGTAGAGAAAGGAACGACTGCTCGTAATCGAATCGCCCAGCTGGGCCTCGCGTTCAACGGTGACAAACGGCGAATCCGCCTCGGCCTCCGGCGACTGGCTTCCCGCCACGCCAGACTCGTCCGCCCCCATTTTGGACCATATCGCCAACAGGGCGAAACTCAACGGCGCCGCGATTCGCAATACTGCTGTCACCTTGACCATAGCCGCGCTCACGCCTTTTCCACGCGGACTGCGCACTTTTTGTAGTCGGGTTCCTTGGACAACGCATCGTATTCATGCAAGGTCACCTTGTTGATCAGCAGGTCCTCGTCGAAGAAGGGGACGAAGACCAGTCCCGCTTTGGGCAGCGAGCGCCCATTGACCCACGCGGGCAGCGTCAATTCGCCGCGTCGCGAGACAAGCCTCACCCGATCGCCAGTCGAAATATTGAGAGTCGCCGCGTCTTTCGGATTCAGTTCCACGTAGGCTTTGGGCATAGCGCTGTGCAACTGCGGCACGCGGCGCGTCATAGTTCCGCTGTGCCAATGCTCGAGAACCCGCCCGGTGGAGAGCCAAAAGGGGTACTCATCGTCGGGCTCCTCCGGAGCGGGCTTGTAGGGGCGGGCCCAAATCCGGGCTTTCCCGCCCCCGTCCGGCCCCCAATAGAAGTCGATTTGGCTGCCTTCCTTGACGAATGGATCCTCGCCCTCGACAAAACGACGCTTCGTTTCGCGCCATTGTCCGCGCTCGTCCTGCGCCACCGGCCAACGCAATCCCCGCGTCGCCGCGAGCTCGTCGTACGGAGCGACGTTCTTGCGTTTCATGTGGGTCAACGGACGATACTCTTCGTAGAGAATTCTGTCGACGTTGCGTTTGCGGTACTCCTCCCACTTCCAGGCTTCGATCGATTCGCCGTTCTCGTCGCGAAACGTGAAGAGGAACTCGCCGTCCACATTGGTCATGCCTTTGTATCCAAGATCGTAGAGACGCCGGGCCACGGCGAGCATCTGCCATACGTCGTCGCGAGCCTCGCCCGGCGGTTCGACCATTTTGTACCATTGCTGAGTGCGCCGTTCGCTATTCCCAAATACCCCGTTTTTCTCAACCCACATCGCCGATGGCAGGACGACCGAGGCGAGCTTCGTCGTCGCAGTCGGGTAAATGTCGGAAACGACGAGGAACCGTTTTTCGAGATTGCCTGCGACTTCGTTGAGGTTCGGCATCGTGTGGGCCGGATTGGTCACTTGCACCCAAGCGCCGCTTAAATCCCCTTTTTGCAGCGCTTGAAACATGGATACGGCATGGTGGCCGGGTTTGGAGCTAATCCGCCCCTTGGGAAGCTTCCAGGCCCGCTCGATGTCCGCGCGATGAGAGTCCTTCATCACCACTCGCCCGCCCGGAAGCGCATGGGCCAGCGTGCCGACCTCCCGGCACGTTCCACAGGCACTCGGCTGGCCCGTAAGCGAAAAAGCTGTCTTTCCGGGGGCGCCGAACTGGCCGGAAAGGAAATGGACGTTGTATACGAGATTGTTGACCCAAGTACCCCGCGTATGCTGGTTTAAGCCCATGCACCAGAACGAGAGGATCTTCCGACTCTTGTCGGCAAACCGTCTCGCCAGCAGCTCAAGCTTCGCAGCGGGCACTCCCGAGATCGCCTCGACTTTTTCTGGCGTGTAATCCTCGAGGAATGACACGTACTCGGCGAATGTCATCGGCTTCCCCGCCCCATCTTCACCTTGGCGGAACGAACAGTGCCGCTCTACCCAACCCTTGTCGTAAGCTTCCCACTTCACTAGCAAGTAACACAAGCCATTCGCGATCGCCAAATCGCTGTGAGGATTGAACTCAAGGTAGTGGTCCGCACTTTCCGTCGTACGCGTCCGGCGAACGCCCAAATCGAAAATCTCGACTCTCTCGCCCTTGGCCCGCCGGTCCACGATGCGCGACCAGAGAACGGGATGCATCTCCGCCATGTTGTTTCCCCAAAGCACAACGGTATCGCAAACGTCGAAGTCGTCGTAGCACCCCGAGGGCTCGTCGACGCCGTAGGTCGTGAGCATGCCCACCACCGCGCTCGCCATGCAAAGTCGAGCGTTAGGGTCAAGGTGGTTGCTTCCGCAGCCGCCCTTGAGAAATTTCATTGCGGTATAGCCCTCGGGAATCGTCCACTGACCCGATCCGTATATCGCGAACGTGTCGTCGTTCTTCAAGATGTGCCGCGCGATCGCGTCAACGGCCTCGTCCCAGGACGCCCGAACAAGTTTCCCTCCTTTACGGATCAACGGATAGCGCAAGCGGTCCCGACCGTACATCGCGGCGCCCGCGTGGTAGCCCTTCGCGCAAAGCAGACCTTTGTTGACCGGGTTTTCAAGGTCTCCCTGCACCGCGACGACGCGCCCGTCTTTGACGCCCACCATTACCCCGCACCCGGTACCGCAGAAACGGCAGGGCGCTTTCTGCCACGCCAGGCCATCGCCAGGTTGACCCAAGCTCAACCCTTTTGTCGACCCGCTCGCGATTCCCGCAGCGAAGGACAACGCCGTCTTCAGCAAAAAGGATCTTCTATTCATCTAAGTCGCTTATCCAGTATATTCTACGTCCTCGAAATTGTGATACACGAGCAGCGCCTGGTCCACGCCGGGAAGACTCGACAGCGACTCCCCAAAACGCTCCGCCCCGTTCTCGTCTTCCGAATAGGCCGCCAAGGCGAATTGCCCATCCACTGCCGGGCCCAGCTCGACCCCATCCATATCCCGAATCCGCCTTCGAATCTCCGCAATGCGGTTCGCGCCCGCTTTTACGACGTATCCGGAAATTGGCATCGAGATTCAAGAATTCCGTTTCGCCTAAACGGTATGCGCGCACTCCTTTAATCGCGTATCGATTTTGCAAATATGGCTGGCTAGCCAGTCCTCGAGGGTCATTCGCAGTTCGTCGAGCGTCTCGCCGCTCGCGCCGTTCTTCCGATACTCTTCTTGCCAATCGCCGAAGAAGCGGAGGAATCGCTTATGCGCTTCCCGGTTATCCCTAGCCGACGGGCAGTTCATCCGGTACATGCAGGATTCTTCGTAAACGAAGTGGGAACGCGTGTAGGCGTCTAAAAAGCTCAGCAGGCTCCCGAGCCGATCCTGATGGCAGGGCCAGTCGGCAACCAGGACTTCGAGATCGTTAACGAACTTGAACAGTTGGCGATGCTGGTCGTCGATTTTCGGCAACCCCGTCGCGTACTCTTCCTTCCATTGCATGCTCATCGAACCCGACCCTCCATATCTAAAAGGGCGCCGCGCAAGCACGCTGGTCGAGGTGAGCGAACCGCCTGAAGGCAGTCGCCGCTGCGGGTCGTCGAGCAGATCTTCTTCATAGTAGCTAGAGAGGATTGAAGCGGATTATTGCAGAAATCCGCTCGCGACGCCTATCGCATCGGGACCAAAAACAGTCCTATCTGGTACTTGATTCGCGTGTCCTCGCCCGTGAACGGGCCAAAAATGCGGCTGAAGGCAAATCCCGTTTCCCAACGCTTATGATGCCAAGCTAGAATCTCACTTTCGCGCCCAGTCGAAACTCTTTCCGCGTATCCAAATCTTCATACGTAACAAACGTGCCGATGTTGTCCTGGAAATATTGAGTCACACCAATCTCGGCGGTTGTACTTTCAAAATCGTCGTTCGCGCTGAGGCCAACGCTCAAGCCGAAGGTCCGGCTAAAATAGTAGGTTCCTTTAACTCGGGCCACTAAGCTTTGGTCCGATCCCAATTCCACCCAATTCAGATCCCCCTCTATCGCAAACCAACGATCGTTCAGCAGCTCGAAAAGCCGGCGTGACAGAACGCTGTAAGTCCAGACATCTCTATCGAAACCAAGTAGACTCGCCAAAGTAGCCCCCTCAAGCTCCAGCCTAGAAGCCCTCGCTCCCACCGTAAATCCTTCATCGAGATAATAATGGTACCCGGCGCCAAAACTTTCCGATTCAAAATTCACCACTAGCGCTCCTCCCCAAACGGGGCTCCCTCCAATAATCTGAAGGTTGGGAAGCGTAATTTCCTCCTTGTCGCGCTCCCAAACAAACTCGAATCCATGCCGTGAATTTGCCGCGCGGTGGAGATAGGACGCACCGTAAGACGAGACATTCTTCGCGCTAGCGTCAAAGTCGTCAAAATCCGATTCCGAATCACCGAAAGCGACCGCCAAAACGCCGACTCGCTCCGAGAACAAAATCTCTTCATTGGGCGCGTTTCCGCCATGCGTAATCGACCGCGTAAAAACGGCAGCGGAAATCGCGTAGCCCTCCCCCTCCAAGTCCGGCTCGTCGAGGAGCTCCGCTCCCACACTCAACTCGCCCCGATAGCCAGCCAAAGCCGAAGCTCCAAAAACAAGGATTCCTGATAAGAACGATACAATAGTCTTAGACATACAAGATTGGTTTGTGATTCCTGGGAGGACGACCAAACGGGACGCCTACCCAACGCAAGCAAGCTGCCATTCATTGGAACTGTGTAAAGTAAAAACACCTAAAATTCATAATTGGAACACCGATTTTCAAACCGTTCTCTGCCATAAAGCACAGCATATCGCGGGAGCAGGGTTCCTTCGAAAAAGCGATCTTCTGCTGACTTCTAAAGGTCCGACGGACTATCGATATCCCGAATCACGCTATCGTCGTTCACTTCGACACCGAGCATGTCTCCATCTTCCATCAGCTGTTTCGCCCCCCGATCTCCGCTAATCGACGCTAGGAAAGAAAGATACCGGACAGGAAAAACAACGGGATGGCCCATGCGACCCTCGAATGCCGGAGCCACTATGCGCTGCCCATCCAAATCCCGAAATCGAGCGACTACCTGATCAATCACCTTTGCGTTCAAACGAGGCAAGTCCGCTAAGCATATCAAAACTCCCAATACATCTCTCCCATCAATCGACAGCGCCCCAGCCGCAAGCGAACTCCCCATTCCTTCCGAGTAGTTCTCGTTGAACACAAAACGGGCATCCAATCCCGCAAGCGCCGTTTCGACACATTCCCTCTCAAACCCAGTCACAACCGTCACGCCGTCAACGCCTCCTCCTCGAACCGCTTCCACAACCTTCCGAACCATCGGCGCCCCGTCGACATCCAACAACAACTTGTTCATCGCCCCCATTCGAGTCGACTGCCCCGCCGCCAATACGATCGCCTCGATTCTCTCCGCTCCTGTCACTTTGTATCCAAATTTTTGATCTGCACGATCTCCGCCATGACGCTCAAGGCAATCTCCGCCGGGGTTTCGCTCCCGATATCCAAGCCAATCGGCCCGTGAATCCGCTTCAGCGTCTCCGGGTCAAAGCCCGCTTTCCCTAGGCGACGCAGACGCGCCGCGTGGCTCTTGCGACTCCCCAAGGCGCCAATGTAACCGGCAGGCGAAAGCAAGAACGCCGCCAAGGCCGGGTCGTCGATTTTCGGATCATGCGTCATCGCCGCGACACAATCCGATTCGCCAATGCGAAAGCTTTCCAGAGCCTCCTCTGGCCAGGCGCAAACGAGCTGGTCCGGCGGCCGCGGAAACCGGTCCGCCCGGGCGTAGGCCTCGCGCGGATCGATAACGATCGTCTCGAAGCCCAAACTCCGCGCGAACCCCACCAGGTGGATCGCAATATGGGCCGCCCCCACGACGAACAAACGCTTGGGCCGACGCAACACGCGTAGCAACGCGCGAGATTCCCCCCAGTCAATCTCGACCGTTTCCGCGACCGATACCAGATGCGACCGCGCCGCCTCGATCAAATCGCCCGGCAACCCGCCCGCCGCCCCGCTCGCCGCCCCCGACTCGTCAATCAAGCAGTGGCTCCCTTCGTAGCTGACCAGCAATCCAGACGATTGCGTATCCAAATTCTGAATCAAAGCCTCCAAGATCTCAGGGGTCGCCTGCCCAGCGAACCGCTCGACACGCACCGAAATACGCCCGCCGCACGACAACGCCACTTCCCACGGAAACCCACTATCCGGACCGAAAGACAACCAACGCGTCTCTCCATCGGACATACAAGACCGGGCCGCCTCGATCACCTCCGACTCCACGCACCCAGCGCTGACCGAGCCGATGAATGCTTCCCCATCCGCTCGCACCGCCAAAACAGATCCCACCCCTCGAGGAGACGGCCGAGCCGCTTCCACCACAGTCGCCAAGGCAAACGGGACTCCCTCCAACACCCAACACCTTAACTGCGTCCAGATTTCTTCCATCGACTCTAATGCTAAATCGCCCCGGAGGATTCGCGTCCACACAATTCCCAAATCCACCGTTCGAGCACGCAAAACGGTGAAACCCCTAGTCATCCCAATGACAACCCTGGACAAATTCGCCACTATCCCGGTGTCGCCGCGAATTCTCGCAATTGCGTCAAATCCCACTTTACAGCCGATATCTCGGGCCGTTTCATACTCTTAGCTCCTCCAAAGAGCCCGAACACCCAGAGTCCCTACCTGCAACTTATCCAGAGACGCGCCCCCGACATCCGATCCGAATCGGAACTCGCGAACGCGAAAAAAGTCCAAAAAACTACCTACCAGCCCTATCGTTAGGAGAAGAGACGCGTTCCGCGTTATCTTTACGTCCCCGCCTGTCGATACTACCCAAGCCCCACTTTCAAACCTGAGACAACCATGCTAGACCCCCTGCCTCAAGAATCCTGGACACGCCGCAACGCCAACCACCTGCTCCAGCGGGCCGGTTTCGGCGGATCGCCCGATGAACAAGAAGCCTTCTACCAGCTCGGATCCGAACAAGGCATCGAAGCAGCCGTCGACTCGCTCCTCGAGACGAGCGAAGACTGGTCCAGCGTCCCCTGGCCCTTCTGGGCAGGTGGCGAGACCGACCCCAACGGCGACGACTACGCCGGCCAGGCCGTCCGCCGCCGCGACGTCACCCAATGGTACTTCGAGTGCCTCACCGAAGGCCAGCCCCTCGCCGCCAAACTGCTGAAGTTTTTCGCCGACCATTTCGCCATCGACTCCGCAACCATCAACCAGTACTACCGCCAAATCGGACTGCTGCGCTACTTCGAGACGCTCCGCAGGCATGCGGCCGGAAACGTCGCCGGCGAGGACCACCCATTCGAAGGCGACGAGCGACTCGTCCCCGACGGGCACTACGGCAACTTCCGCACCCTCGTCAACCACGTCTCATGGTCGATCGCCATGATCCGGACCCTCGACCTCTACGTCAGCACCGCCAACAACATCAACGAGAACTTCGGACGCGAACTCCTCGAACTCTTCTCGTTCGGCATCGGCCAAGCCTACACCGACCTGGACGACGAATACACCGAGGAGGACGTCGTCGCCGCCGCCAAAGCCTTCACCGGCCGCAAGATCTACAACTTCCGCTGGGGCGTCCGGAACGACGCCGCCAACCAAAACCCGCCACTGCCTCCCGCCAGCGTCTACCAGAACAACAACCAGCAAGACAACAGCGCTAAGACCTTCTATGGCAGCAGCTCCATGCCCGGCGGAGGCAACATCGTCGACGGCGACGACATCATCGAGCTCATCTTCCAAACCGACCGCTGCCCCAAGCACCTGAGCTGGAAGCTCTGGCGCTACTTCGCCTCCCCCGACCCCTCAAAAGAACTCGTCGCCGCCCTCGCCACCCGCATGCGCGACACCCACGACTACGAGATCCGCCCCTTCCTCAAGGATATCTTCCTCAGCTCGGAATTCTACGACGAGTCCGTGCTCAACGCGCAAATCAAAGATGCCGGCGACTACCTCGTCTGCGTCACCAAACAGCTCGGCACCCAGCTCCCGACACGCGACGCCGTCGAAGACATCATGCAGCAGCTCGGCTACGAAATCTACTTCCCGCCCAGTATCGCCGGCTGGCCCGAGCCCGACGGCAGCGGCAACACCTGGCTCTCCACCGGAGCCATGGTCTTCCGCATGAACATGGCCAGCATCTGGAGCCACCACAACTTCAACATATTCACCACCGGCCGAACGCGCAACGCCATGGCCGAATTCGAAGAGGTCGATTGGAACACGATCGCCCCGCCACACCTTCGCCCCGTCGAGAACTTCCCGCTCCTGCTGGAGGCCCTGCTCGGGCGTATGCTCCCGAACCGCGAACTGAGGAAGAGCCAAGTGCGCACGCTCTACGACCGCTACTCCTCCGTATCCAGCCAGCTCGGCTCCCTGGAAGGCGTCAAGGAGCTCGTTCGGCTTATTCTTTCTCTCCCCGAGTATCAAATTCAATAATACAGCGACGAATACGACAATGAAAACAAAACTAAATCGAAGAGACTTCGTCGCCAAATCCGTGTGGGGAGCCACTGCGTCCCTCTCGCTTCCCGGCTTCCTCCAACAGACGCTGCTCAACCTCGACGCCCGGGCCCAATCACTTCCGTCTCCCGGCGGGGAAGGACCCATCGTCCTGCTCATGGAATTGGCCGGCGGTAATGACACGCTCAATACGCTCGTCCCGTATACCAACTCCATCTACAACGAAGCCCGCCCGACACTTAAACTGGGCGCCGAGCACGGAATCATCAACATCACCGACAAAGACGCCCCCAGCGCCGCCGGCGGCGTCGAGCCGCTCGCCTTCCATCCCAACCTGGGCGCCTTCAACACCCTTTGGAACGACGGCGAAATGGGGATCATCAACGGCGTCAGCTATCCCAACCCCAGTCTCTCCCACTTCACCTCATTCGACTACTGGCACTCCGCCGAGCCCAACAGCGTCGTCAAAGACGGCTGGGTCGGGCGCTACCTCGACAACCAGTGCGACGGCTGCGGCGCTACAACGGGGATTTACATCAACCGACGCCCCACGCTCGCGTTCGCCAGCGCCGAAGGGCTCAGTCCAACCGTCACGTTCGCCAACCCGCAGTACTTCAACTGGAACGACCAAGTCTCCCTCGGAAAAGAAAAGTCCCTGGAAGGCCTCTACCGCAACCTCATCGGGCTCGACCATGCGGTCGACGACGGCATCAGCCAGACCGACGACACCCTCGCCTACGTCCAGCGCGCCGCCCACAGCGCCATGATCAGCACCGCCAGCGTTCAGTCCGCCATCGAGCAAGGCGGGACGCTCCTCAACAACTCATGGCCCGACAACGGGCTCTCCCGAAGCCTCCAGACCATCGCCCAGCTCATCAAAGGCCAAAGCGAAACCTCGATCTACTACGCCCGACAAGGCGGCTACGACACCCACAACAATCAGATCTTCGACGGAGACCCCCTAACAGGCCGACACTTTACGCTCCTCCAAACTCTCAACAACTCCCTCGACGCCTTCATCCAGGAAATGAAACTGCAAGGCAACTGGGACCGAGTCCTCATCCTCACCTTCAGCGAATTCGGCCGCAAAGTCATCCAGAACGGAAGCCTCGGCACGGACCACGGAGCCGCCGAGTCGCTCTTCGTCATGGGCGGACGCGTCAACGGCAACCAGTTCTTCGGCGAATACCCCGACCTCGCGGAAGACGCCCGCATCAAGAACAACAGCTTGGACTTCAATATCGACTTCCGGACCGTCTACCGCTCCGTGCTTGAAAAATGGATGGGCGTTCCCGCCTCCGCCATGCCCGCCATATTCCCGTCCCAGCCCGTCAATTTCGATCCGCTCGACATCATTAAGCCGCTATGAAGATGATTTCAAACGCACTTGCCGCCTCGCTCGCTACGCTCGCCCTGAGTGCCGGCTACGCGAATACGTTCACCCTCGTTTCCCTTTCTGGCGACGCGGCCGACGGGGCCGAAAACGAGACCTACGAGTCCTTTTCCATCCCCTCGATCAACGAGTCCGGAAACGTCGCCTTCGGAGCCCGCTTCTCAAATCCGGAAGTCGAGGCTGCGTTCGTCGACGTCGTCAAGCCCCTCTTTGAATCGACTTGCGTTCAATGCCACGGCGAAAGCGGCATACAGCAACACAATTTCGACCTTACCCATATCGAGAACGTCCAGGAGCTTCTCCTCCGACCCCAGCGTATCCAGAATATCAGGAATCGCATCAACAACACGAACAACCCGATGCCGCCGCTATCGGAACCGCAGCTCGGCGCCGAAACCAAAACCCAAGTCCTGGCCAGCCTCGACCTCATGATCGAAGTCGCTAGCCGCGACTTCGCCGACATGGACAGCGCTCTGCTCTACGACGACGGGCAAGTCGTCGCGGTTTCCAGCCTAGCCGCGGAAGCGGAACTCCTGAGCAGCGCCCGGTCCATCATCGCCACCGAAGAATCCGGCATCGCCCTCATCGGCACTCTCGACCAGGACGAAACCGAACTCGTTCTGACCGCGAACGCCGACACGCAGACAGTCAACGTGATCACCAGCGGAGACGCCGACCCCCTCGTCGACTTTAGCGGCACCCTCGACTCGAGCCGCAACCACCAGATATTCGGATCGCTCAACGCGTCCCCCGGCAACGCATTCTCCTTCTGGTCGCGACTGCGCGACGGGAACGATCCGGACGCATCCGGTATCTGGATTGTCGATACAACCTCGCCTGTCGCTCCATTAAACGGGCAACGACTCCTCGCCATCGGCGGATCGACCGCCAACGGGGGAAGCCTCACAATCGACTTCCCCGTAACCGCGTCCGCGAACGAGACCGGCGAAAGCGCTCTGCTCGCCACCTTGGACGACGACGACGAGAACGACTTCAACAACGGACTCGCAATCTGGAGCCTCGACTCCAGCAGCGCCGCCACCCGCGTCGCCCAAACGGGAGACACCGCGCCGGGATCCACCGACTCTTTCCTCTCCTTCGGCAAGCCCGCCATCGACAGCGACGGCGACATCGTCTTCTGGGCCAGCCTTCTCAACGACGACGAAGACGAAGGGCTGTTCGCCTACAGCGGCGGCGTCCTCAGCGCCCTCGCCACTTCCGCCGCGCCCGTCGACGTCTTCGGGATCGACCGGACATTTAGCGAATTCCTCGACCCCGTGCTCAGCCCAAGCGGCGACCTCGCCGCCCTCGCCAAAGAAGGCGACCTGAGAACTATCGTCCGCCGGACCGCCGGCGGCGCCTGGTCTATCATCGCCCAAGCCGGCATGCAGGCCCCCGGCGCCGCCGCGGGAATCACCTTCGCCAATCTCAGCATCCCCCATATCAACGGAAACGGACAAGTCGCATTCCAAGCGACCCTCGCTGGATCCGGCGACGGCATCAGCGACACCACCGACGGCGGAACCTGGGCCGTCGACTCCAACGGCGTCCTCGCCCTCGTCGCCCGTGAAGGCGACACCATCGACGTCCGTCCCGATTTCCCCGCCACGATCGCCTCCACCGCGATCGGCGGATTCAACACAGCGAATCAACTCGCCCTCAACTACCAATTCACAAACGGAGCCACCGCCATCGCCATCGTCGGAGTCGAAGACGTGCCGCCACCCGCAATCTCGCTCCAACCCGCAAGCGAAACCTCCTACGATGGAGAAACCGTGACGCTGTCTGTCGAAGTCGACGGGCAAGGCCCGTTCGAATACCAGTGGAAGAAAGACGGCGTCGATATCGACGGCGCCAACGACAGCCAGCTCGTCATCGACAACGCTTCCGGCGCCAACGACGGCGACTACACCGTCACCGTCACGTCCACCGCCGGATCCGTGCAGAGCCAAGTCGCCAGCCTCACCATCGAAGGCCTCCCCGACATTCCCGCGTTCGTGGAGCAGCCGCTCGGGGACATCGCCTTCCGCGGCACGCAAGCCGTACTCGACGCCCGCGCCGTATCCAATACCGCCATCACTTATCAATGGTACTTCGAAGACCAGCCGATCGCTGGAGCAACGGGTGACACCCTCAGTATCAATCCTGCGGATACAGACGACGAAGGAACGTATCACGTCGTCGCCACCAGCGCGGGCGGATCCACGGAGAGCGCCCCGTCCGAGCTGCTCGTCACCGACAAACGACTGTTCAACATCGCCGCCCGCGCCCGAGTCGGAACCGACGCCAACGTCCTTATCGCCGGTTTCGTAGTCATCGGGCCCGAGCCCAAGCAAGTGCTGATCCGAGGCATCGGCCCCAGCCTGGTCGACTTCGGCGTCACCGATCCATTGCTGCAACCTCGACTTGAAATCTACAACAGCAGCGGCGAACTCATCCACTCCAACGAAGGCTGGCAGACCAACGCCGATCCCGACGAAATCCTCGAAGTCGGCGCCAAAGTCGGCGCCGGCGGAACCCTCGTGCCCGACGACACCGCTCTCGTCGTCACGCTGGAAGAAGGCCTCTACACCGCCATCGTGCGTGGACGAAACGGAACCACCGGAGTCGCCCTCGTCGAGACCTTCGAAGTCGAAGAGAACCTCACCCGCATGATCAACATCTCGTCCCGAGCCTTCGTCGGCACGGGCGCCGACGTGGTCATCCCCGGTTTCGTAGTGAGAGGAGACGTGCGCAGCCGTGTCCTCATTCGCGCCGTCGGACCCTCGCTCGAAGATCAAGGCGTCTCCGGCTTCCTCGCCCACCCTGTGATTCGCGTGCACAACGCCGCCGGAGAAGTCGTCGCCACCAACGACGGTTGGCGAAACCTCTGGGATCCCAGCGAAATTACCGAAGTCAGCGCCCAGGTCGGCGCCTTCGCGCTCGATCCGGACGGCGACGACGCCGCCATCATTCTCGAGCTCGAGCCCGACCTCTATACAGTAGTCACCTCCGGCGAAAACCAGACGACCGGCGTCGCCCTCGTCGAAGTCTACGCCGTCCCTTAAGAGACTGCCCATAAAGCGCCGAGTAAACTGATTGTCCGGATAACCCGGAGGGAGATCTATCTTGCGGATATCTCATAAGATCCTTGTCCCGCGTCAGTGGGATTCTTGTTCCGCGCAAGACACCGACAAAGTCGGGGTCTTCGACGGAATTTGATCTCGAAGAGATCACTGTTGGTCCAAGCAGCAGGCACTAAAGGACTGATTCTCTCAACAGTCGCCTGTCGGCGAAATGACGCTGGCGCGTCACAACGATCCCGCCCAGGCGGGACAAGGATCACATGTGGATCCTCCAATATCTAGCGCTCTGTTTCCACAATCGCAGACATTCAATCTCGCGCGACCGCTTGCACAGACGAACGCTCCGCTAGTCCCTAGGACATGCCCGCGAGAGCGCCTATCGCCCTTGGCAACTCCGGCCTAAGACAACTGCCGATGGCGACGCCCGCGTTTTGACGATTCTAGGGTTCATCTGCAAATTAAACGGTTTCGCTCAAAAGCCGCTGCGCTCTTTCCGTTAGACGTGTTCAGCTTCCTCGATGGCCCGGGGAACGCATTAACCCGTTTTAGAAAGTAGTAGCACTATGTTGACGCCATTAACCCAAGACAAGTGGTCGCGGAGACTGTCCGACCACCTCTATCATCGAGCCGGCTTCGGAGGAACGCCCGCCGAACGCGAGTCCTTCTACCAACTCGGCAATGACCAAGGGATCACCGCAGCCGTCGACTCGCTGGTGAACCCGACCGAGACCTGGGCGAGCGCCCCCAAACCCGACTGGTCGACGGACGTCGATCCCAATGGCGACCTCTGGGACGGCGACAGCGACCGGCGACGTTCCTTCGTCGGCTGGTACATGAAAATGCTGCGCGAAGGCCAACCTCTCGCCGCCAAGCTGCTCAAGTTCCTCCTCGACCACCTGCCCATCGACATGAGCACCTGCTCGAGCGAGACGCGCTTCATGTACTTCATCCGCTACTTCGAAATGCTCCGGCGCCACGCCGCCGGCATCGGCGAAGACGGCAATTTCCGCAAGCTCATCACCGAAGTTTCCTGGTCCGAGGCCATGATCAAGATGCTCGACCTCGACGACAGCGCAGCCAACGAAATCAACGAGAACTTCGGCCGCGAACTCCTCGAACTCTTCACGCTCGGAGTGACCGGCGGCTACACCGAAGCAGACGTCGGAGCTGCCGCAGAAGCCTTCACCGGACGACGACTCTACCGCATGCAGTCGCCGCACCCGGAGGCTTCCCAAGTGAATCCCGACTACCTCGCTCCGGAAGGGGAACCCATGGCCAGCTCCTACCAGGACCGCGATCGCCAGGACCTTCTGCCCAAATCGTTCATGGGTCACGAACGCATGCCCGACGGGCGCACCATCTCCAGTGGCGACGACATCATCGAACTCATTTTCGATAGTTCCGCCTGCGCCGAGCACCTCGTTTGGAAGCTATGGCGCTATTTCGTCTCGCCCGAGATCGATTCGGCAGTCCTCGACGACCTCGCCGCCAAACTCAAAGACGAGCACGACTACCAGATTCGACCGCTTCTGAGAGAAATCTTCACCTCCGAAGAATTCTACGCGGAATCCGCTATCGGACACCAGATCAAGGACGCCGGCGACTATATGATCTGCTTACAAAAGCAATTCGAGGCGGAGACCATCCCCGACCGGGCCATGGACAATCTTAACAGCCAGCTCAACTACAACGTCGCCTACCCGCCCAACATCGCCGGCTGGCCCGAACCCGTCGCCACCGGCAACGAGTGGATGTCCGCCGGAGCGCTCCTACTGCGTATCAACGCCCCGGCTATCTGGAGCGAAAACAACTACGATATCTTCGACGACTACAGCGCCCGCCGGTCATTCGACGAGTATCCTGAAGTCGACTGGGACGAGATCGCTCCGCCGGAGCTTCGCTCCAGCGACAATTTCCCGCTTCTCATGGCCCGGCTCACCGATCGGTACTTGCCCTTGTGCCCGCTGCGCAAAAGCCAGGTGCGAATCCTCTACAACCATTTCGTTAAAACCTCCCAGAGGCTTGATTCGCTCACCGCGGTCAAGGAGCTCACGCGCATGATCACCGCGCTCCCCGAATACCAAATGCAATAACCCTCCAACGCCGCATACCATTATGAAGACCAATTTCAATCGCAGAGAATTCGTCAAGAAATCCGCATGGGGAGCCGCTACCACGCTGACCCTGCCGGCCTTCTTGCAGCAATCCCTTTTCAACCTCGACGCCCGCGCCCAGACCTTGCCGTCCCCCGGCCAGGACGGGCCGATCCTCGTCGTCGTCGAGCTCGGCGGAGGTAATGACACGCTCAATACAGTCGTCCCGTGGACCAATTCCGTCTATCAAGGCGCCCGCCCCAGTCTCGCCCTCGGCGAAGATGACGAACTGCTCGCTCTGGGCCAAACCCAGAACGTTCTCGGCGGTACCGAGCAACTCTCCTTCCACCCCGCGCTCGCAGGAATGCACACGCTCTGGCAGGAAGACGACCTCGCCATCATCAATGGCGTCGGCTACCCGAATCCGAACCTGTCGCACTTCACCTCGTTCGACTACTGGCGCTCCGCCAAGCCGCACAGCGAATCCGACGATGGCTGGATCGGACGCTACTTCTCCAGCCAATGCAGCGGCTGCGACGCGACCCAAGCGATCGAATTCGCCTCGCGTCCGACCACCGCCTTCGGCTCCAGCGACGGCGTCAGCCCGAGCGTCTCCTTCCGCACGCCTAACGGCTACGGATGGCGCAATCTCGAAGCGCACGGACGCGACACGCCGCTCGAAGAGCTCTACCGCAAACTCATCGGTCTCGACCACCTCGTCGACGACGGCATTACGCCCAGCAGCGAATCCCTTTCCTACGTTCAGCGGTCCTCGCACAACGCCATGATCAGCACGCGCAACGTGCGCGACGCCATCGAAAACGGAGGCAGTCTCCAATTCGAAGACTGGCCCAATTCCGGGTTCTCCCGCGACCTCCAACAGGTCGCCCAGCTCATTCGCGGCGGTATGGGAACCTCCATTTACTATGTGCACCAGAACGGATACGATACGCACAGAGGCCAAGAGGGACGGCACCAGAACCTGCTCGCCACCCTCAACGGTGGACTCGACGCCTTCGCCAATGAAATGAAACTGGCCGGCGTCTGGGACCGAGTCGTCATTCTCACCTTCAGCGAATTCGGCCGCAAGGTCATCGAAAACGGAAGCGCCGGCACCGACCACGGAGCCGCCGAGTCCCTTTTCGTGATGGGCGGCCCGGTCAACGGCGGACAGTTCTTCGGAACGTTTCCCGACCTCGCGGAAGACGCCCGCGTCAAGCGCGACAGCCTCGACTACAACGTGGACTTCCGGACGGTCTACCGCTCGCTCCTCCAAAACTGGATGGGCGTGCCCGCATCGGCCATGGCCGATATCTTCCCGTCGCAACCCGTCAATTTTGAACCGATCGCATTCGTATGAAGATGAATACACATAAACTGGTAAAGCGTTTTGTCGCCGCCGCAATCGCATGCGCCGCGACGTCTATCGGATCCGCCGATCTGGAAATCATCTCCCTCGAAGGCGAAAGCCTCGGAGAGAATCGGACCATCAACGGATTCTCCACCCCTAGCCTCAATCGCTACGGGGAGTTCGCCTTCGGGGCGAACTTCGAAGAGGTCGAAACCGGCGATTCCAGCCGCTTCGAAAGCGTGCTCATCCACAACTCCACCGGCCTGCATCTGGTCGCCGCTACCGGTGAAACCGCGCCAAAACCCGGGAACGACGGCGAATTCGAATTCTTCGACGCCCCGGTGATCTCCGAACTCGGCATCGCGACCTACCGGGCCAAGCCCTTCGGGTCGAGCTGGGCGGTCAACGAACGCGGCATCTGGATCAGCTGGGTCGTCAACGACCCCGAAGGCGCCTACTCCCAGACCGACATTCTCGCCCGCGTCTGGGACCGGGCCATCATCGACTTTCTCGGAAACGAATCCGAAGAAGGCGGCAAGTACAGCCTGCTGAGCCAGCCGATTCTCGTCGAACCTCTGAGTTTCGCCTTCATGGGCGATCTCTACGATGATCCCTATGAAGATGTATCCGGAATTTGGTTTCAAGACGCTCGTGGATCGGAAACCTGGAATATTCCCGAGCCGAAGCTGCTCGCTCTTACCGGCCTGCCGCTTCCCGGAAGCTCGCTCGTTCTCGACCGGATCGACGCCTATGCGCCCATCGATCAAACCGGAGGCTTCGCCCTCGCCAAAATCCAAGAAGGTGGCGGCGTCACCAGCCAAAACGACATCGGTCTCTGGCGTGTCGTCCTCGAAGGAAACTCAACTTTAGTTCTCCGCACCGGCGACGTCGATTCCGCCACCGGAACGCCGATCACCGCCATCGGTAAGCCGTCTGCAAACGAATCGGGACAGGCCGCCGTCTGGATCGAAACCCAGGACAGCGCCGCCTCCGAAGGCGTCTACTTAGTCACCGAGAGCGGAGCCCAACCTTTGTTCGTCGCCAACACTCCTGTCGAAACAGGCGAGGAAACGCTCACTGTCGAATCGATTTTCAATCCGGTGATCAATTCCGCTGGCGACGTCGCCTTTCTCGCGACCATCGCGAGCGAGCATTCCAGTACGGAGTATGCGCTTTTTAGATACATGTCAGGTGGTTCTCTCGAGCTCATCGCCAAAACCGGCGACCAAGCCGTTGGAACTTTCTCAGGAACCTATTTCGAGGCTATCAACTCTCCCAAAATAAACAGCAACGGGCAACTCGCCTTTGTCGCCACTCTCATGGGTGATGGCGACACGGTGAGCGATACCACCAACTCCGGGATCTGGGCCCACGACGCCGACGGCAATCTCGTTCTCGTCGAACGCAAGGGAAACACCATTCAAGCTCGCGAAAACGAGTTCCGCACACTCTCCGGATTCGAAATTGGCGGGTTTAACGACGATTCCGAATTCGCTCTCAAGCTGAACTTCACCAACGGCGAGTCCGCTATCGCTACCACGATCGCCGAGCCCGCCGCTCCGCCGGCCATCGCCGAGCAACCCGAAAACACCGACACCTACATGGGCGAGTCGGTGACGCTCTCGGTCGTCGCTACCGGACAAGGGCCGTTCCTCTATCAGTGGTATCGCAACGGCGAGGCCATCGTAGGAGCCACTGGCGCCACGCTCACCATCGACGGAGCGGACGCAGCTAATTCCGGCGAATACTCGGTAACAATCACCTCGCCCATCGGCGAAGTCGAGAGCGCTGTAGCCAGTCTGTCGGTGCTCGAACTTCCGGACGTGCCCGTCTTGGTAGAACAACCGCTTGGATACATCGCATTCATGGGTGAAGCCGCCTATCTCGACGCCCGAGCCGTCGCCGCTACCCCGGTCAGCTACCAGTGGTATAAAAACGGTTCGCCCGTCACCGGAGCCACCAGCGGAACACTCACACTCAACCCCGCGATGCGCGAGGACGAAGGCAGCTACTACGTCATCGCCTCCAATGCCGCCGGACAAGCCCAGAGCGAAACCGCCGAGATCCTCGTTACCGACAGGCGTCTCGTCAACATCTCGACACGCGCCCATGTCGGCACCGGAGCCAACGTGCTCATCGCCGGCTTCGCCATCGGCGGGACGGAAAAGAAGACTGTTCTCATCCGCGGTATCGGACCCGGACTGGCGCAGTACGGATTGAACAACGTCCTCGAAAACCCTGTGATCACACTGCAAGGGCCCGCCGGCACTATCGCCGAAAACTCAGGATGGGCCAGCCAATCGAATCAAACCGAAATCGCTGACGCTGCCGCATCCGTCGGCGCCTTCAGCCTCCCGACCGATTCCGAGGACGCCGCAATGTTGATCGAGCTCGACCCGGGCCTCTACACGACGATCGTCAAGGGCGAGAACAACACGACCGGGATCGCCATGGTCGAAGTCTACGAAGTGGGGGAAAACCTCGCTCGCCTGATCAATCTGTCCTCGCGGGCGTACGTCGGGACGGGAAGCGAGGTCGTACTGCCCGGCATCGTCGTCATCGGCGACACTCCTACCGACATTCTCGTGCGGGCAATTGGTCCTACTCTCGAACAATTCGACGTGCCGGGAGTATTGGAAAACCCAATACTCGAACTACTGAATCAGCAAGGCGAAGTCATCGCCTCCAATGAAAGCTGGCAAGGGCTTACCTCGATCAGCGAGGCCGCCGCAACCGTCGGGGCCTTCCCTCTCGATCCCGAGAGCGAAGATGCCGCTATGGTCGTCACTCTCGAAACCGGACTGTACACAATGCGTATTCGAGGCGAAGACGGCACCACCGGAGTCGCCCTCGTCGAACTGTTCGCGATGCCGTAGTACGTTTTATCAAGGCGCTGACCCCGCCAGTGCAAAACCCGCCGAGACGGCGGGTTCCACCTTCATCCAGTTGGGCTTAAGGTGGAACGCGACGTCCCGGCGCGCCTAATTCCGTATCCGTTTATCAGTTCACTTTAACGGGAATCCTCCGGCCAAACGCCAGGAGTATTCCCGCCGCGGAAACGGGAAACAGAACATAGAACAGCCAGACCGGCATGTCGCCCGCTACCGCTAAGTATCCAAATGTTCCTGACATCGCCATCGTCGTCATCGCATAGGGCAATTGAGTCTTGACGTGGGCGATGTGGTCGCAGCCCGTAGATATCGACGAAAGCACCGTCGTATCGCTGATCGGGCTACAATGGTCCCCGAAAATCGCGCCATCCAGAATCGCGGCCGCCGTTAGGAAGAAGAGGATTTCGTTCCCGCTATCGTAGGCGCCCATCCCGTGAGCGAGCGGCAAGATGATCGGGATCAGGATCCCCATCGCTCCCCAGCTTGTTCCGGTCGCGAACGCCATCATGGACGCGACGATGAACGTGAATAGCGGAAGCGTCCAAACCGGCATGCTGTCCCCGAGCAGGTCGATCAAATACTGGGCCGTCCCCAGGTTCTCGCAAATGTCCTGCATGGACCAAGTCATCAAAAGAATGAAGATCGCCATCCACATGGTCGGCATTCCGCTGACGAAGGTCTGGAACGTCTGTCTCGGGGTCAGCAACCGCTGTCCGAGAGTCAGCCCGAACGCGACCAGACTGCCCAGGACCGAGGCGTAGAAAAGCACCGGCATGGCCCCGGCTCCCTCTTCACCTCCAACCGCCAAGCCGAACGCCAGCCGCCAGTCCTCGAAACTGGCGAACGAAAACGAGCCGCCCGCCGACACCAAACGGAATCGGCCCAGCATCAGAATTCCCACTACAATCCCCAGGACAACGCACGCAATCGGGATCGCCGCGTTGTACCAGCGACGAGGCGTGTCCGCATCTGGCTCCATCCCCTCCGAGGATTGGATCCCTAGAAGCTCGCTGTCGTCCGCGTTCGGTTTGCCTTCGAGCGCAGCCCGCGTTTCCGCGTGATGCATCGGCCCGAACTCCCGTTTCGACCAGGCGTTGATGAACAAGAACATCAACGTCCCGATACAATAGAAGCGCATCGGCAGAAGCTCGATGAATATCGCGTATCCAGAAAGCTCTATATTCAGAGCGTCTGCCTGCTCGCCCAGCCACAGCGCCTCCGTCGCGATCCAGGTAGAGAGCAAGGCCAGGCCGGCAACCGGGGCGGTGGTCGAATCCACCAAGTACGCCAGTTTTTCTCGCGAAATCCGCCACTTGTCCGCCAGCGCCCGCATCGTATTACCCAACACAACCGTGTTCGAGTAGTCGTCGAAAAAGAGGGCGATGCCCGCAAGGCTGATCGAGTACTGAGCCCGGCGGCGGTTCGTAGCCAACTTGCCGAGCGTATCCACCAGTCCCCCCAGGCCTCCGTTGCGGGACAAGACGTGAACCATTCCCACCAAGGTGAAAAGAAACAAAAAGATATGCAGGCTAAAACTCGAATTGAGCGACTTCCAAATAAAGTCGTGCAGGGCCAACAGGGCCACCACCAGCGGGTTCAACCCGAACGACAGAAACGAGCCCGCGATAAACGCCGTCAGCAAAGCGAACACCATCGATCGGAAAAATAGCGCCACCAATACCGCCAGCATCGGCGGAGCCAGCGAAGTCCAGTGCCCCAGCAGCCGCGGCGCAGTCGACCCACCGCGGAGACGATCCACGAAGCTCTCGCCGCCGCCGGTCGAGCGAACGATCCCTTCTTCCAAATCCGGCGCCAACTCGGGGGTCACCGGAACCATGGCCAGAAACGAGCACACTCCCAGCAGCGTCAAAAAGAACGCGAGCCAGCGCTCCGGTCGTTTCCAATAGGCGATCTCTTCCATGCGAGTAGTGGGCGCGCCGCACGTCACTTGCCGACGCGAAAAAGGAAGACTCGCGAGATTGAGCGGAAAGATCAACGGCGTAATCGAAGCGCTATTCCTACTCGAACTAGTTACCGTGTTTCACACCCTCCACAATAATTTGGCCGATCTCCGAGCGGCCACACTCCATTAGATCACTTGGGCGTTCGACAAAAAAAGGAGACGCCTTTCGGCATCCCCTTTTCGAAGAATCTCCCGTCGCCAACTACAAGGCGTAGACCGCGAGCTGCTTCTCGACCTGGACGCGCTTCAGCTTGGTGAAGACAGGTAAACCGTTCTCAAACGGCGCTTCCACCTGGCCCTGAATCAACGGCATCGCGTATTTCACGAACGGGTAGTTCATGCTGACGCCGTCGTCGTTAATCCAGTCTTCAGGAATTCGCTTCGTCCCCTCGGAAACCTCGGTCAAGTCGGCCAAGCCCGTTTCGCAAACGTAGGAATCCGCCTCGGAACGCTGCAAAGTGATCATTTTACCAGTCTCGCCTTTCTCGACCGCCGCGATGACCGCGTCTTTGCCAGCGAGATACGCCTCGTCCGCGTCTGTCTTGGACGCGCAATGAGCCGCCGTCCTCTGGGCGATCCCCAGCTTGCACGCCCGAGCGCTGACGTTTAAGTTCTGCTCGACGATCCCTTTGAGGTACTCGCCCGAACCGCCTAGCTGCACGTGGCCGAACGCGTCGATGCTGGAAGAACCGAGCGAGACGTAGTTCCCGTCGCCGTCGACCAATCCCTCGCCGACCACGATGACGCAGTACTTTTCGCGCTGGAGAACGCGCTGCACGTCCTCGATGAACTTCTCCTTCGAGAACGGGATCTCCGGCAGGTAGATCAAGTGCGGCGGGTCGTGCGGGTGGTCCTTGCGCTTGCACAACGCCGCCCCGGCCGCGATCCAGCCCGAGTTGCGGCCCATGACCTCGAGAATGGAAACATAGTCGCCCTGGCCCACCGCCTCGTTGTCCGAAGCCATCTCGCGAACCGTCGTCGCCACGTACTTGATGACGCTGCCGTATCCGGGCGTGTGGTCGGTGCGCGTGATGTCGTTGTCGATGGTCTTGGGTATCCCGATCACGCGTAGCTCGTAGCCGCGCTCCGCGGCTTTGCTGTTCAGCTTGGCCGCCGTAGCCATCGAATCGTTGTCCCCTATATAAAAGAAGTAGCGGATGTTGTGGGCCTCGAACACCTCCAAAGCGCGGTCGTAATCCGCGTCCTTTTTGAACTGGAACCGGCTCGTTCCCAATGCAGCGCCCGGAGTGACTTTGAGACCGCGAATCGCCTGCTGCGATTCCGAAGCCAAGTCGACGAACTCCTCGTTCAAAATCCCGACAACCCCGTTCAGACTCCCGTAAATCTCCTCGATACTCTCGTAGTTGAGCGCTTCTTCGATGACGCCCGCGAGCGTCGCGTTAATTACGGCTGTCGGTCCTCCCGACTGCCCGACAAGGCAATTTCCTTCAAGATCGGCCATGGTGCAAAAATTTGAAAAGTTATACGGTAGCTGGAGAGTCAAAGATCATCCAAACTCGCTTGGCAACCAAATTTAAGGCCTCATTTCAACTCCCCGCTCCAATTCCAGAAATTCGCATCCAAGGCCGTGAAACCAGGGATTCCGAAGCTTGACCCGCCCATTCGAAACACCCATTTATGCACGCCTTATGGCCAAAGCCAAAACAGCGAACAACCCCCTCATGGACGCCATCGTGGGCCTCTGCAAACGACGGGGATTCATCTTCCAGTCCTCCGAAATCTACGGCGGCTACAACGGGTTTTTCGACTTCGGACCCCTCGGCGTCGAGCTCAAGAAGAACATCAAAGACGCCTGGTGGCGGGACATGGTCCACCGCCGCGACGATATCGAAGGACTCGACTCGTCCATTATCATGTCGCCCAAAATCTGGGTCGCCTCCGGACACGTCGGCGGCTTCTCGGACCCCATGGTCGACTGCAAGGCATCCAAGATGCGCTACCGCGCCGACCAGCTGTTCTACTCCCCCGTCGTCGTCGACGGAAACACCATCGGCTACGTCTCAACGCTCGAAGACGGCGACATGGAAGCCACCGCCCAAGCGGCCGCCGAAAAGATGAAGCGCAAACAAGGCGTGCAGGGAGAACTCGCCCCAGTCGCGCTCAAGGAGTACACAGAGGCCGACCCTTCCGAATACGAGCTCATCCCTTCCCCCGCCACCGGAGAGCCCGGCTCCCTCACCGCCCCGCGCGACTTCAACCTCATGTTCGAGACCAAAGTCGGCGCTCTCAGCGACTCGACCGCGACCGCCTACCTGCGACCCGAAACCGCCCAAGGCATCTTCAGCAACTACAAGAACATCGTCGATACGGGGCGCGTCAAAATCCCCTTCGGAATCGCCCAAATCGGAAAGGCCTTTCGCAACGAGATCACCCCCCGCAACTTTATCTTCCGCTCGCGCGAATTCGAACAGATGGAAATGGAGTACTTCATCTCGCCCGAGGCCGACTGGAAAGCCTGCCACCGCGAGTGGATCGACTGGTGCAAGAATTGGCTCGTGTCTATCGGCATCCCCGAGGAAATGCTCGGCGAGGACGTCCACCCGCAAGAGAAACTCTCCCACTACTCGCGCGGCACCACAGACATCACCTTCCAATTCCCATTCGGCGAGCAAGAGCTCTGGGGCGTCGCCTGCCGCGGCGACTTCGACCTCACCCAGCACCAAGAGCACTCCGGCAAGTCCATGGAAATATTCGACGAGACGACCAAGTCGAAGTACATCCCCCACGTCGTCGAGCCCGCCCTCGGCGTGGACCGCGTGCTCCTCGCCGTCCTAACCGCCGCCTACTGCGAAGACGAAATCGACGGCGAAAAGCGATCGCTCATGAAATTCCATCCGCGCGTCGCCCCCTACAAAGTCGCCGTTCTGCCGCTCCTCAAAAACAAGCCCGAACTCGTCGAACGCGCCCGAAGCCTCTACGACAGGCTCCAGCGTCGGTACAACGTCTTCTGGGACGCGTCCGGCGCCATCGGCCGCCGCTACCGCCGTATGGACGAAATCGGTACGCCCTGGTGCGTCACCGTCGACTTCGACACCGTCGAGAAAGACGGCACCGTCACCCTGCGCGACCGCGACACCACCGAGCAAAAGCGCATCTCCGAAGACGAACTCCTCGCCTTCCTCGACGAGCAGCTTTGAGGAGTCGACGCTCGCCTATTAAGAGTCTTGCCAATGTAGGGCCGGCGCTTGCGCCGTGCCGCGTCGTTGGCTCAATGGAAGTGTATACGCGGCGCTCCGCAAGCGGAGGCCCTACGCCACGAATCTCCACCTCGCTTCACCACCCCGCAATTTCAGATTGCATAAGCGACTCCCCACCCTAGCGTCCCATCCGGCGGCACGCTCCCAGCGGGGCCGCTGAGTCACGGTATGGGAAAGTCACTGCAGGATTGGATCGTCGAAGTTGAAAAGAGCTTGAATCGCAAGCTGTCCAAAAACGAGAACGAGTACTTCGAAACCCTCACCGAACTGCTCGACCGCTTCGACTGGAAAGACGACCTCAACGCCAAGGATCTCTCCCTCCTCGACAACGAAATACTCACGATCGAGCGCAACCACCAAACCGCGCTCACCCAGGGCCTTTGGATCGAGCAGCCCGAAGACGAGTATTCGCTCTGGCAATACATCGCTCTGGTATTCGACGATCGCAAGATCGCGATCCCCAGTTTTCTCGAGGCCCACACCCATCTCGACGAAACGCGCATGGGCATCCACGCTCGCAACCGCAAGAAAGAAACTCGACTCTGGAAAAACCGGCTCGGAAACCTGTCCCAGCGACGCGACTTCAGCCACACCGGCAACCTCGAACTCAGGCTTCGCCTCCAAGGTCGAACCCTCAAATGGGAGGCTCGCGCGATCGGCCATCCCGATTTCGAGCCCCTTTCGGCCCGAGAACTCACCCAGTGGCTCGCAAAGGACTTCGGTTTCCTCGATCGCTTCGCCGCGGTCAGTCTACCCATTTGCGCCCTCTTTCAAGACTACTTCCGCTCCACGCAACGAGCCCGGATCGACCTCGATAAAGCCGAGGACTGCTCGTTCGTCAACGCCCTTATCCACCGGTCGGATACGAACGACCGCATCGTCGGCAAAGAGGGTCAACCTCTTGAGATCAAAGACCGGAGACTGAAATGGAGCGGCTCCGAAGCCGGCCCCGACGATACCGGAAACTACCATCTCGAACTCATATTCGAAGACGGCGAGCCCGCCCCGCTGCCCCTCACCTACCTGCCCGGGCAAAACGCCCTCTACCTCCACAGCGAGTCTCTCTATCCCGGGCCTAGCCTCCTTCAAGCGGAAGCCGACCCAAACAATGGATTCAAAATCCCGCAAGAAGCGATCGAAAGCTCGGAAGGACTGCTCTTCCTCCGCAACCAAGGACTCGCCCTGCCCGAGCGCCTCGCAGGGAAAATCGTGACCGTTCCCCTGCAGACTTTCCTCTACTGCGAAGTAGTAGAGTCAAAGGAAGCAGTCGGCGGCGGCCGCTACCTCAGCGTTTCTCTGGTATCCGCGTCCCGCGACCAGAAACACTGGTTCGCCCTCACCGAGCAAGGATGGACGCCATCTGCGAATCGGGAAAACGGCGAGGATTCGCTGCCCGCCGACGAAGGCACACTCTTCGAATACCCGGACGCTACCCGATTCGTCGCCAGCCTCCATCAATTTGATCTCTCCGAAACCGAGCAAGGGCTTTGGACCCGATCAATCGACTACACGTTTCCAGAAATATTTACCGAGTGGATACAAGGCGTCCCGAGCGATCTTCAAATAATCGCCGACGACGAACTCGACTCGCTCGTCGACCGCAAACCCGCTGGACGCTACCGCCTCCACATCGAGGCCAACGACAATCAGGATTGGTTCAACGTGAAGCTCGAACCCGAACTGCTCGACACCACCCTCACCGAGGCCGAGCAACAGGTACTGCTCAAAGCCAACGGCGGGTTCGTCCACTTCCCCGGCAAAGGCTGGCGACTTTTCGAGCCCAATGTCGCCGCGGGGCAGCAAGAGCTGTTCCGCCAACTCGGCCTCGCCGACGGCGAATCGGCCTCCGACACGCACTCGTTCCACGCCATGCAGCTTGCCGAGACCCAGCTCGAAGACGCTCTCGCCGAGACTCAGGCCCGCGGCATCCGCAAGCGGGCCACCGAAATCACCGCCCGGACCCCCGCCAATCTACCAAAAGGAATCACCACCCAGCTCCGACCGTACCAGGAGGAAGGCTTCCGCTTCCTCGCTTTCCTTTCCCACAATCGATTCGGCGGAATCCTCGCTGACGACATGGGCCTGGGCAAGACCCTGCAAACCCTCACCTGGCTAACCTGGCTCAAACTCCATCGCCCGAAAGGGGAGCCGTTCAAGTGCCTCGTCGTCTGCCCCAAGTCCGTCGTCCATGTTTGGATACAGGAAGTCGAGCGACACTCGCAACTGCTTTCCATCGAGTCATTCGACCCCCTCGACGCCTCCATCGAGAAATGGCAGGCTTCCGAGACCGATATCCTCGTCACCAACTACTCCCAGCTACGCATCAACAAAGACTTCTTCCTCAACCAACGGTGGACAGTCGCCGCCCTGGACGAAGGACAGTACATAAAGAATCCCCAGTCCCAGACCGCTAAAGCCGCGTTCGCCCTCGACTCCGAACACCGCGTCGTGCTCACAGGCACGCCCATCGAAAATCGTATTCTCGATCTCTGGAGTCTGTTCGCGTTCGCCATGCCTGGACTCCTCGGAAGCCAGCCGTCCTTCAAGCGTCAATACAAAGAGACCGACCCGGAATCGCCCAAGCGTTTGTTCAACCGAATCCGCCATTTCATATTGCGCCGCAGCAAAGCCCAAGTAGCCCCGGACCTTCCCGACCGTATCGAAGAAACACTTACCTGCCAAATGGAAGGCGAACAGCGCGATCTCTATACCGCCGAGCTCAAGAATGTACAATCCCGCCTCCAGTCGATTCAATCCGACGCTGAATTCGATCGGGAACGTTTCAACATTCTCTCCTCGCTTCTGCGACTGAGACAAATCTGCTGCCACCCGAGACTCGTCGACCCCGCCTACGCGGACATGAACAGCGCGAAGCTCGAAGCCCTCCTCGAATTGGTGGCCGAGCTCAAGGACGAAGGCCACAAGGTTCTCATTTTCAGCCAGTTCGTCGAAATGCTGGAGATCATCCGCGCCGAACTCGAAAAAATGGACTGCGCCCACCTCATGCTCACCGGCAAGACCCGAAACCGAGAGGAACTCGTCAACCAGTTCCAGGACGACGAGTCCATCACCGCCTTCCTGCTGTCGCTGCGCGCCGCCGGCTCCGGCCTCAATCTCACCGCCGCCACCTACGTCGTTCTCTACGATCCCTGGTGGAACCCGGCTGTGGAAGCCCAAGCGATCGACCGAACCCACCGCATTGGCCAAAGGAACGCGGTCAACGCCTACCGGCTCACGATCAAAGACTCCGTCGAAGACAAAATTCAAAGCCTCCAGCTGAAGAAAGAGAACCTGGCCAACGAAGTCGTCCAAGAAGACTCGCTCAACCAGATCCTCGACCTCGACCGCCTCAAGACCATCCTCCAGACCTAGCAGATTTATTATGGCCGATCTCCGAGCGGCCGCTACCCCTAGGACGGTTTTGGTTAATCGCCGCTCTCCAAGCGGCCGCGCTCCGTTAAACACGCCATACGCGCACCCTCATAACGTTTATCAAATAGATAGATTATTCGTTTAATTGTCGGCGATTCTTACATACCCCTAAAAACTGCCTCAATTACCTCGCCCATAAAAACTTATGAGCCCTCTCTGACAACGGCTGTCAGATTTCTTAACGTTCCCAGTTTATGAATACAAACTGAATTCAATTAATTTTACATGAACTCCAGAGAAGGGTTCAAAGTCGTCGCGCATTCTGGCACGTCCCCTGCTGAAACTACACTCTCGAATTCAACCACTCAAAAAAATGCACGACTGCCGAACAAACAACCACACACCCTATTCATTGCGCTCTCGCGCAACCCGCGGCCCCGTTGCAGGGACCCTTCTCCTACTCGCCGCGTTCCTCCTGCCCGTGACCGCCCAAGCGATCACCGTCACCGTGGACTCCACCTCGGGGGTCACCGACAGTTCAAAATGGGGAACGTATGAACTGGGATTGAATCACAAGTCTTGGAACGTCTATTCAAGCACCCTCATGAGCCAACATTGGTATGGCGACGAGACACTCTCGGCTTACTTGGCGGGGACGGTCCAATCGAATCTATTGAATGGCTCAACAGTTTTTTTCGCGCACGGCTTTGATGGCGGCTACAATCTCGTACTTTCAAAATATTGGAACACAACCTATAATGCGGTCAGGGACGGAAGCGTGGACATCAGTGGCGCGTTTTACTGGGCCTACACCGTCGCCTTCACCCCTCGCAGCGTCCCCGACAGCAGCGCAACCCTACCACTTTTCGGTCTTGCTCTGATCGGACTTAGCCTCGCCCGCAAACGAATCGCGCGTCAAACCGACAACGACTAAAACCAACGCGTATCCAAAAAACCTTACTTTCTGCGAAGCCACCGACTTTGTCGGAGTTTGCGGCGGAATCCTTTCTGTCCCTGCCGATGGCAGGGACTCCTAGCGATCCCGTCAGAGACCCCGACTTGTCGGTGGCTCTGCGGGAGAGCGATGACAAAAACCACTCGCTCTAATCGTGCTTCGGGTTCAGCTTGGCGACCACCACGTTGTCGAAGCTGAAGTACGTGCGGGCCGCTTCCTGAATGTCGTAGGGATCGAATACCTTGATCTGCTTCGGAAAATCGATGATCTCCTGAAAGTCCCGCCCTTCCCGCGCCGCCGACGCGAGATTTCGCAGCCAATAACTATTCTCCTTCAACCCCGTCTCGTGGCCGCGCAGGTGGATCTCCTGCACTTTCTCCAAATTGCTCACCCGCACTCCACGCTCTTGCAGGTCGAGGATCTGGCTAATGCCCGCGCTTATGAGCAGATCGGCGTTGGCCGGATCGCAAGAAAAACCGAATCCGGATGAGAAACGCTCGTTCGGCTCGCGAATCAGATTGGCGTAGACACTCACCCCATACGTGCCTCCATTCTCCTCGCGCAACGTCTCGCGCATCCGAATATTTAGCAAATCGCGCACGACGCTCATCAAGTATCTATTTTCTGGAGACCATTCAGCCTCGCCTGTAAATATCACCCGCACGCTCGTTTTCTCCTCAAGCCCGAAGCTAATTTCCACGTTGCGCTTGCCCGGCAAGGGGTCGTCGCCCCGGTACGCGCCTCTCTCCTCGCGGCCCGTCGACGGCAACGACGCCAAGTAAGTGGTCGCATACCTCTTCATCGCTTCCAAATTCAGCGAACCGACGAACACAAACGTGAAATCGCTGAAGTCCTTGAACCGGTTTTTATATATTAGGAGCGCCAACTCGGGATCGATCTCCTCCAGCAACTCCAAGCTCAGCGGCCGGTGTCGCGGGTGGTTGCCGTACAGCTCCTTTTCTATCGCGTCCTGAAACACCGATTGCGGCGACTTTTCCCGATTGGCGATGGTCGCCTGCAAGCGAGAGATCAACGACGCGTAGGCCCCGTCGTCCAACCTCGGCTGCGTCGCCTGCAAGTAGAGCAACTTGAAAAACGCTTCCAAGTCCTTGGGTGACGACGCCCCGCTAATGCCTTCGTATTGGTCCGATATATACGGCGACACTTCGATCGACTGGCCCGCCAGCCGCTTCTCCAACTGGAGCGAATTGAACACACCCGCCCCGCTCTCGCCTAGAATCATGGTCGACATGAGAGCCGAAATATACTCGTCGTCCATCACCAAGCTGTGCCCGCCCGGGCTGAACGCGGTCATCAAAACTTCGTCGTTCTGAAAGTCGGTCGCCTTCAATATTACCTTGACCCCGTTAGACAACTCCCAGGTGTGCGTGTCGACACTTTCCTGATACACTTCCGAAACGATGGTCCCGGGCTCAGGGATTTCGGAAAGCAGAGGGGCGTCCAGAAATTCGTCCTCATAGGGCTCCAGAACGACTTGATTGGCCGTACCCAGAGAGGCGATCAACTCATTCTCAGTCGGCAAGCGAATACCCTCTTTCTGCGGACCGCTAAACAGGACGACTCGATTCTCTTTTTGGGCGAAGCCACGCCCGACCGCGTTCACTTCTGCCAAGTCGATCTCGGCCAGGAAAGTCTGCGTCATGGCCAGCTCCCGCTTGATACCCGGGATCGGCTCATCCACGGTAAAGGCGCGCGTGTATTCCGCCGCGAACGTGTCCGAATCCGTCTTGTCGTGCTCCTCGTTGGCGCTCTCGAGCGAGCGAAGCACGTCCGCCTTTACACGGACCAATTCGCTTTCAGTGAATCCATCCCGAACCGCCCGGTTCGTCTCGCCCATCAAAGCGTCCAAACCTTCCTGATACCGGTCGTCTATGAATAGTACGGTTTGCTGCAACGCTTCCTTTTCCCGAGCGATGCGCGTCTCCCCGGCACTCGCCTGGATAAACGGCGGGTTGGGCGAACGGGCGCGCTCGTCGAGCCGCCGATTGAGCATGCCGAAATAAAGCCGCTCCACGATCATCTGACGATAGTCGCGGGCGCTTTGATCGGGTCCCACCGGGCGTTTGATCATCATGCGAAACGAGGCCAAGGTCAGCTCGGGGTCCGACTCGATCGAAAACAGCGTTTCCTCATGATCGGGCACCTCCGTCGGCTCGCGCTCCGGCGCGTTTTCCGGATTCTCGAGCGGCCCAAACGTCTCGATGATCTTCTGTTCGATGGCGTCGCGGTCGACCGCCCCCACAACCATCACAGCCATCAAATTGGGTCGGTACCAATCCTTGTAAAACTCCACGAACCGCTCCCGAGGAGCATTCGCGACTACGATCATCGAGCCGATGGGATTTCGGTCCGCATAGTCAGACTTATAGTACAGGAACGGACGCTGCGCTTCGCTCAATCGCTCGCCCACACCCTGGCGCGACCGCCACTCCTCCAAAATGACACCGCGCTCCCTCTCGATCTCGATCGGGTCCAGCGTGATCCCGACCGCCCAGTCCTCCAAAATTTCGAATCCGGTATCCAGCAGCTCCGGCTGGTCGGTCGGAAGCTGAAGCATGTACACCGTCTCGTTGTAGGAAGTGTAGGCATTGACGTGGGAGCCGAAGCGCATCCCCGCCCGCTCCATGAAATCGAGAATCTCGTGTTCGGCGAATCGTCGCGTCCCGTTGAAAGCCATGTGTTCGAGAAAGTGGGCCAACCCACGCTGGCTTTCCTTCTCCTGCAAAGAACCCGCGTTCACTACCAGACGCAGGAACACCCGCCCTTCCGGCTTGTGGTTCTCGCGAATGTAGTACTTGAGCCCGTTGTCGAGCTGCCCGGTCGTGATATTCTCGTCCACGGGCAGCGGACCGTCCATTTGCCAGTCCTGGCTAAGCGCCGTTCCAATCCCGCCGCACGCGAGGGAGGCCAAACAATAGGTGAATCGTTTGAAACGAGAGAAATTCATAACAGGATTCGCAAAAAAAGGGATATGAGAGAATGTCTAAGATACGCGCCGGGAGAATTGAGTTCCCTCGATCGCAATCGGTCGCAAATCATGCGTCCCCCGCAAACGAACGCAAGCCTCACGTCCCGGTCGAAAATACAACCGCGCAAGGCGCTCAACGATTGCGCTCGACCCCATCCGCGCTTGGATCGTACCCGCAATGCCGAACCGCGAACGAACAGGGAAGCTCCCCGCCACTCCCATCTCCGGGTTCTTGGGAGCCGGAAAAACCACCCTTCTCAACCATCTAATCCGCAACGCCAAAGGGGAACGGATCGCCCTAATCGTCAACGACATCGCCGAAGTGAATATCGACTCCACCCTCGTGAGCGCCGAGGCGCGGCAACTCGACGGGGCCATCGACCAAGTCGTCGAGCTGAGCGGAGGCTGCATCTGCTGCTCCATCCAAGACGACCTCGCCGCCGCAATCTCCGAACTTGTCCAGAATCGCCAGATCGACCGCCTCATTATCGAATCGACCGGAATGGCCGAGCCGGTCTCTATCGCTCAGACCTTTTTCGCCAACGACATCGCCGGACGCCCCCTGGAAGACAGCGCCTGTATCGACTCTCTCGTGACCGTCGTCGATTGCCGGTTTATCCTAAACGAGTGGAACGCGCACGAAAAGAAAGGCGAGCAACGGTCGCTCCTGCGCCAGGAAGACGACCGCCCCCTATTCGAACTCCTTATCGAGCAAGTCGAGTGCGCCGACATACTCGTCGCGAACAAAACCGACCTTCTCGACGAAACCGAGCAGACCGAGATTCGAGGCATTCTGTCCGGTCTCAACGACCGGGCAGAGTACATCGCGACCACAAAGGGAAACGTCCCCAATAATCAAATACTAGGACGAAAACGATTCGACGCGAAGCAGACGTTCTCCGGAGCCAATTGGTTTCGCTACCTGGAAACCAGTTTGGACGAAAACGAGCCGTTCGCCAATCTCCGCAAAATAGAGATTCCCCAATCCACCCTCGTACAGCCTCGCTTGAGCCATGCGATCGGGGAAAAGAACGGCGTCGCCCGTCTCGTGGATACCTTTATCTACCGAGCCCGTAAACCGCTCGACGCTGAACGATTCAATCGCGTAATCAACAAATCGATACCAGGCCTGCTAAGAGCGAAAGGCTATTGCTGGATCGAGGGGCAGGACGACGCGGTCGGCTTCCTCTCCATTACCGGATCCACAACACGTTGTGATTTTCTCGGAAACTGGTGGGCCGCCGCCCTTGAAAAAGGGAAGATCGACCGTTCCCAGATCCCCCCTGAAGCGCTGCGCAAGTGGGCCACCCCAACCGGCGACCGACGCCAGGAACTCGCCTTCATCGGAATCAACCTCGACGGCGAAGCCCTCAAAGCCCAAATAGACGCCTGTCTCGTCGCCCCGTAATCCTCTTACCTCAACCTCCACACCAACCTATATGTTACCACTTAACTTTCCAAGGTTGGAAAGTTAAGTGGTATTATGTGGCCCGAAACCGCGCTTAGACCCCCCTGTTCTTGCGTCCGTCGTCGACCTCGTCTTCCCCCTCTAAGTCCAAGATCAACAATACTCAGACGCGGCCAACGTGCTGATCGCCTCCCAAGCAAATTCGAATATCCACTCCACCGCGTGCAATACCCCCTATCGCAGCCCGGGCACATCATTCACCCACTTAACTTTCCAAGGTTGGAAAGTTAAGTGGGTGAATGATGCCGGATCGTGGGCTGCGAGAGGGAAATTGCTTTTGCAAGGAGCGGTGACTTGGTTCAGGTTGTGTTCATGCACTTCCGTCTTCACTTCGTATCGATCGTGTATGTCGTATTGTTAGCGTCTCTCGGGCTAGCTGCCGCCACACCTCCCGCGTTCAAAGTATCGCAGGCTTCGCAGCCGATCCAAGTCGACGGAAAGCTCGACGCGGATTGGGAGAAGACCGAGGTCAGGACCTTCGATTTCTATCGCCGCGACGAGTCGCCTTCGGACCGCCAGAAGTCGAAGTTCCGCATGCTTTGGGACGCGGACAATCTCTACGTTTTCTTCGAGTGCTCAGACCGATTCATCACCGCCCGGGAAACCGAGCGCGATGGCCAGCCCTACTTCGACGACTGCGCCGAGATCTTCCTGATTCCCGCCAACGCCCAGCTCGACATGCACTACGGCTTCGAGCTCAACTTGTACATGGCGTCCAACGATTTTATCTTTCTGAACAATTTCCACGAGGGGAAGCACGCCCTGATCAAGTCCTACGATCCCGAATTTGATGTCGCAGTGACCATCGAAGGAACTCTCAACGACAACTCAGACGAGGACACGGGCTGGACGATGGAGCTGGCCATTCCTTTGAAACTGTTTAATGGAATCGATTCCTTCAGTCCAGTCGCCCCAGGAAACCGCTGGGCGTTTCAAGCGATCCGGCAAGACCGCAACGACGCCACTGGCAACCGACGCTCCTGGAGCACGCTCTTCGAACTGGACCCAGACCACCCAAACGTACACGAACCAGAGGATTTCGGGTTTCTGGAATTCGTCGAGTAGTTGCTGGGCGAATACGCGCTTAACCGTTGCCTAGCGATTGATCTTGCGGAAACGTATCCCCAGTTCGCGCTCGAGCTCTCGCACGCGTTTCACGTCCAGACCGGTAATAAACGCGATCGACACGCCGCTTTTTCCCGCTCGGGCGGTCCGCCCGCTACGATGCGTGTAGTACTCGATCTGGTCCGGCAGCTGGTGGTGGACGACGAACTTCAAATCTTCGACATCGATCCCGCGAGCGCAGACATCAGTCGACACCAAAATCTGGCTACGTCCCTTCTTGAAACCGCGCATCACTTTCTCGCGGTCTTTCTGCGAGAGCTCTCCCTGCAGAACGCCGACCGCGAACCCTTGGTCCGCCAGATACTTGGCGAGCTTGACGGTTCCGGCCCGCGAACGGCAGAAAACAAGTCCACGGTCCTCCCCTTGCACCTTCAAGTACGCGGCGATCTCGGCGAACTTTTCTTCGATTTTGCAGATCACGTACTGGTGCTCGATGTTGGGGTTGACCACATTGCGGCGGTCGATACGGACCACATGGGCGTCGGGCGACATGTGATTGCGGATCAGCTGCCGCACCGCTTTTGGCATGGTCGCCGAAAAGAGCCAGGTGCGTCGCTTCGCGGACAAGTCCCCTAAAATTGCGTCGAGCTCCTTGCGAAAGCCCATGCTCAGCATCTCGTCAGCCTCGTCGAGTATCGTCATACGAACGGCGGACAGGTCGAGAGCGTCGATTTTGAGCAGATCGATTAGACGACCCGGGGTGGCGACCACGATGTGGGTTGGGCGATTCAGCGCCGCTCGCTGCTTAGGGATAGGATCCCCGCCGTAGACCGCTTCCGTAAAAATTCGCTCAGGCGAGTAGCGGGCGAAGCGAAAGAGCTGCTTGGCGATCTGCTTAGCCAGCTCGCGGGTCGGGGCCAGCACCAGGCCCTGGATCCGCTGCTGCTTGGGATCGATGTACTGGAGCAGGGGAACTCCGAACGCCGCCGTTTTGCCGGTCCCCGTCTGGGCCTGCCCAATAAAGTCCCCTTTCTCTTGAAGCAAGTGAGGGATGGCCACCTGCTGGATCTCAGTCGGGGACACGATGTTGTTCTCCTCCAAAGCCCGGATGAGCTTCGCGGAAACGCCGAGTTCTTTAAAATTCTTCAAACCGGAGGCATCTGTGCCCGTTCCCGGCGCCGCTGGCAAGGTCCTACTCGGAGGCGGACTGCTCTTTTTGGCGTCGGGCCTCCCACAAATCCTCGATCGTCTTGATCGAGGAGTGATCCGGGAGCTCCTCCAACGTCTGCTCGATAAGATTGCGGGCCCAGTCGGGCGGAACGTTCTCCCGGTCCATCCAGCGCTTCCAGGTGCGGTAGGGCACGTCGTGGAGCAGCTTCCGCATCTCCGACTCCGACAATCCCGTCCGGAGAAGGTGGTGTTTCAGCATGTGTGAGAATGACTGGGGCATGAAAAAACTCACTGGGGGAATCCCTAAACTAGTCCATATCGAATCCTCTCAACAATGCCATAATGGCAGAATTAGCAAAATTTATCTAAAGTTCAGCCCTCTAAGGGACGTTAACCCAGACATATCTATTTCAGATTATAACCAATAAATTCATCTAACATTCAAATTCAGACAACTATGACACTCCCAATTCAGAATAAGAAAAAACGAGGCTTCACCCTCGTCGAAATCATGATCGTCGTGGTCATCATCGGGCTGCTCGCGGCCATGGCGATCCCGGCCTTCCAGCGCGTCCGCGAAAACGCGGTCGAGAGCTCGATGGAGAACGACGCACGTCAGTTGGCTACGGCCGCTAACCAGTACTTCCTGGAAAATGGAGTCACAACGGTAACGGCCACCTACGACAGCACCAACGGAGCGATCACTGGCGACCTGGTCGACTATGTGAAACAAATTGGCACCGGTTAC
Source organism: Opitutaceae bacterium (assembly GCA_028284235.1). Classification (GTDB taxonomy): domain Bacteria; phylum Verrucomicrobiota; class Verrucomicrobiia; order Opitutales; family Opitutaceae; genus Pelagisphaera. The sequence goes on along the minus strand of JANQSC010000008.1, from coordinate 242,456 downwards.
ACGCAAGGCAACATCACTTTGCAAACAGACGTCGACTTCAAGCTCGCTCATCCTCTGGTAGACAGTGGAGGCGATGTCACTTTCAATTCAGAAGGTCAAAAGGAAGTTGCTTCCTCCGCCCCAGCGACCTGATCTCCCCTCACTTTCCTATTGTGTGATCGCCGGAAGTTATGCAGCCGGCGGTCGCCAGAGAAACATACTGATACGCGAGCCCGGGCGGAATTATCCGTCCGGGTTCGTCTCGTTTACGGGCAAGGCGTTTCCAGATTCTTGATACGTCATTTTCTGTAGAGGCGGTGCTTGCGACGCCCCTACATCATCAAGACGTATCCAAAAACCAACCTATCAAAGAACAACTCTCTTAGCTCCCACTCCAAACCTCTTCAAACACCAGTCCCTCAAACCCGTTCGCATCGTAGCAGCGTTTGAACTGAACCGATTGGTCGCCAAGTCCTTCTATACAGTACAGGTGAGACGGGTTTTCCGAAACGATGCGGAAGACGGGGCGAAAAAATGCATCCACGCGGCAAGGCGCCACGCCACGCTTGTCCGGCGGGGCGAACTCGACGACATTGAGGCCGGTAAAACTCCGATCGCGATCCTGCAGCTTCAGGATTTGATTTCCCAAGTAGCCCGAGTAGTACAATTCCTCGCACGCGTCCACCGCCGCGCTCGGCAATACCAGTAGACCCTCATCCAAAGAATAGAATTGATACAGATTCGAAGCGGATTCGGCGATGACCGGAATCGCTTCGTCCACGACCTTTCGATCTTTCACTTTCCCGTCAAATGGACTCAATCTGTCGGATGGAACCGTTTCCCGATCGAACGCAATTCGGGGCGCTTGAGAACAGGAGCGAATTCTATAAAGACAAATCATAACGATCGATGACACCGAGAACAGCGCGTTTCGAATGTGGGTGGGGGCCCAAAAGGGCCCTGCAGAATAAATAGTTCCAAACCTATCATACCAGAGAGTCAGAATTAAGGCGCGTTCGATAATCAAAACGCAGCGCGACATTCACATGGAAAAACCTCCTCGAACTTCTCTCAGAATCAACCGGAAAGTGGGCTTTCCTTTCGAGAATCGACGATTCTCACGTACTTTTTATACAGTCGAATCTGTATCCATTAATCCATTAATCTAATGTTAATGAACGTCGGGTTAACGACAAGTCGGTAAACGCGATTGCGAACCGCCATTCGCTAGCGGCTCACTATGGGCTCCGCCCAGATCGCCCAGGAATTGTGGACGTGGTTTCCCCCGCCCTCGGCTCGCAGTTCGAGTCGGCTCACGCCCGCAACGTCCAGTTCGATCGACTGCTGATCGCCCGCTCGCATTTTCACCGACCGAAACAACTCGTTTCCGTCGCCATGCACGCTGAAAATCGCGGAGCCTTGCGGACTCGCGCCTTTTTGCAGACCGATTATCGCTGAGAATTGTATCCATTGCCCATCGAGAGCGTACACGTATTGAGATTTTGAATGGGCGTATAGGCCCTTGCTAAAGAACTGGTCGCCGAGTCGCAGAAAAATCCCGCTATAGGGGTTGTCCCTCCAGGCTTCGATCGAATAGTGGTTTCGAGTCGGACTCCCCCATCCCACCGATGCGAAATCCCAAGCAAAGTCGGACAGGTAGACGGAGTCCTCGCTCGACGCCGAGAGTGGACCCGGCGTCGGCGGGTCTAGAATCTCGCGCAGGACGAGCAACTGGGACTGTAGCTCCGCATTTGGAACTACTTCGATCATCGAGTCGCTAACCCATTCACTGGCAAGCGGATCGTCTTCCAAGACGGCGTTCGCGGCATTCTCGACGATGTCCTCGAGGTAGTCGTTGAAGAGGGCTGGATTCGGGTCGCGAGCGATGATCGGGACGCGTTCCCGCATTTCGCTCGCTCCTTGCTTCTGGTGAGCAGTAACCGTACCTCCCATTGTTCCAAAATGCTGAATACCCACGTTTCGCAGCGATTCAATTGACTCCCCGTCAATCGAGTTTCGGTCCCCCCAGAAAACCGCCTGCAATCCTGGCAAACTAACAACCTGGTAGCCGTCCTCCGACCGCACCATGAGCGGGCCCATGAAGCGAATATTATCCGCAGGTGGCTCCGACCGGTATTGCTTCGCATCGGCAAGGCAGAAGGAGCAGAGCTCGTTTTGCTTCACGGGTTCCTTTCCCGGCAAAACGCTGGACAAGCGAACGGTCAACTCCGCGTTGAGCAGGCAATCCTCGGTGGAGCAATGACTCCCGTCCCCATGGGCTCGGTTTCTGCCTAGTCCAATCACGTGAGCCAACTCGTGAATCATCACTTTACGGTTCCAGTCTGGAGTCGCCCCGAACCACTTGAGGGTGGAATCTACTCCTCGATTAACGAGGATCGCCGACGGATAAGGCAGGTGCATTGTGTGGGTGTTCACTTTCTCCCAGCCAATGCGCTTGTGATTGAAAAAGAGGATATAAATGTATGCCTGCTGATCATTCCCAGGGCCATCGGCGAACTCCAAGCTAAGTGAGTTGGGAGAACGTCCTTTTGCTTTCGACAGCTCAATCTTTTCATCCACCTGGATCGCTATCCCGTCGGGCTTGTCACAATGCGTTTCCAAAAATAATCGGAGCGTTGAAAGCTCCCTTTCGGTCGGTTTCGAACGTTCCACAAAATCGACCTCTACGAACAACGAGCGATACGGCGCCGCGTGAGTATATAAACGACCCGGCTCCCAGACGAGCGGCATCCCATTATCCTCGGCCGCGCTTGGTAGCGATGGAATCACTACAGCGAGGAGGAGGGTGAACACAAACGTATCGAGGGGTTTCACAATGGTCGGGGCAACGACCATTCAACACACTCTCCCCCAGGGGGCAAGCGCCGAGATTCTCGCGAAAACTAGACCAGCGCGGGCGATTCTTTTCCAGCCGGCACGCTGAGAATTTCCGGGCCGTCCGAGGTGATGATCACCGTGTGCTCGAAATGGGCTGAGGCGCTGCCATCCGCGCTTAAAGCCGTCCAACCGTCTTCCGCCATTTTGACGCCGTACTTGCCCATGTTAACCATGGGCTCGATGCAAACCACACACCCTTCCCGCAGCTTGGGGCCGTTGCCCGGTTTGCCGAAATTTGGGATCTGCGGCTCTTCGTGCAGACTCTTGCCGACACCGTGGCCCACGAAGTCGCGGATGACGGAGAAGCCCGCCTTTTCCACTACGCGCTGGACAGCGCTTGAAATTTTGCCGACCCGATTGCCCAGACGGGCTTCCCGAATCCCCGCGTAGAGCGACTCCTCGGTCACTTCCAGCAATCGCTGCACCTCGGGCTCGACTTTGCCCACTGCAATCGTGCGGCAATTGTCGCCAATGTATCCGTTATACCGGGTACAAACGTCCACGCTGATTATATCTCCTTCGCGCAGGACTCGGTCAATGCTGCCGATGCCGTGGACGACCTCGTCGTTGACCGACAAGCACGTGTAGGCGGGATAGATCCGGGAGCCGACCTGGTATTTGTAGCAAGCGCTCTCGGCGCCTAGCTCCTGGATGAAGCGGCGGCCGGACTGGTCCAGGTCGTAGGTATTCATGCCGGGGGCGACGAGCTGGCACATTCGATCCAATACGGTCGCCGCGACTTCCGCCGCCTCTCGTATCGATTTCATCTGCTGCTCGTTCCTGACAATCATACCTATCCCGTTTCAATCGGACACTCGGCTATCAACAATAGCCAACATTTCCGGATTACAACTAAATCCTGCAAAGAAATCTAGAATTAACAAGTAACCCCTCAATCGATCCATCTCAAACCTCAAAGAATCCTTGTCCCGTTCCGCTCGGCGGGACGGGATCTTTGTTCCGCAGCGCGGAATTTGATCTCGAAGAGATCACTGTTTAAAAAAACAAATCCATTTTTAACAGTCGCCTAGCGGCGAAATGATCCCGCTCGGCGGGATCACAAGGATGGCTCTGGCGAGCCACAAGGATCTTGTTTACTCTTCAAGCAATGAGTCTTCGACGGCTTCGGGAGGGAGGGATTTCTTCGTTTTGACTCCGAGGTTTTTGATGTCCTCGACTCTTTTGATCAAATTGCCTTTGCCGGTTTTCAATTTGTTGGCGGCTGATTCGTAGGCTTCCTGGCTCTTGCCAATGCTCTTGCCGATCGCCTCCAGATCTGCGTAGAACCCGACGAATTTGTCGTAAAGGTCACCGCTGCTTTGGGCAATCTTCATCACATTTCGCGACTGCTTTTCTTGTCTCCAAATATTGGCCACCATGCGTAACGTAGCCAACAAAGTGGAGGGGGTCACGATCACCACTCTCTTGCCAATGGCGAACTCCAGAAGCGTATCGTCCGCTTGCATGGCCATCGTAAACGCGGGTTCGATTGGGACAAACATCAAGACGAAGTCGGGCGAGTTAATCCCGTAAAGCGACTCGTAATTCTTGTTGTTCAGCTCGTTGACGTGCGTTTTGACACTCGCGACGTGCTCCTTGAGTCGACTGTCGTAGGTTTTTGGATCCTCCTCGTTCGCACAGGCTTCGTACGCAATCAAACTTACTTTGGAGTCCACCACGAGATGCTTCCGTTCAGGCAAATGCACGATCACATCTGGCTGGAATCGTCGGCCATCGTCATCGGTCAAACTTGCCTGTGTTTCGTAGTCTTGACCCGCGGTGAGTCCTGACATTTCCAATACACGCTCCAGGATCATCTCGCCCCAGTTTCCCTGCGTCTTGGTTTGCCCTTTGAGAGCGGAGGTCAGATTCTGAGCCTCCTGAGTCATTTGCTGATTGAGGGAGTGCAGATTCTTGAGCTGCTCGTTAAGGGCGGCCCGGTCCTTGACGCCTTGCTCGTGCACGGTGTCGACCCGCTCCCGGAAGTCTTTGATCCGCTCGCCAAACGGCTTGAGGAGCTTGTCTAGATTCTCCTGGTTCTGGCTGACGAATTTCTTGCTTTTCTCGTCAAGAATGCGGTTGGCGAGATTCTCGAAATCGGCTGTGAGTTTTTTTTGGATACTTTCTAATTCCGTTTTTTGCTCGGCAATCCGTTTTTCCTGCGCCTCGAGCCGCTCGCTGGACGCCGCCAGCTTTCCATGCAGGCCGGTATTCTCGGATCTGAGTTCCTCGAGCGCGGCCCGTTCCTCGCCGAGCGTCTCCTCGAGCCGATCCGCTCGCTCCTGCAACCGGGCCGCCGCTTCTTTCTCCGCGGCTCGCTCTTCCTGAGAAGCCTTCGACCCCGACGCCAGACGCAATGACTGTATCACCCAGGCGCCTCCAAAACCGAGCAAGAGGGCGACAATCCAGCTAAACTCTCCCAGAACCTCAATCACGTATCTCGACTTCGATTTTTCCCGCCGCCGGGAAACCCATGTTGCAATGCCCGCCACTGGGGAAGGAAACGGACAGGATCCCCGCATGGCTATCCCGCTTGGTGACAGTTATCCGTTTCCCCGGCACCAAGTTGTTAGAGACGAGGTACTGGAGAAAGCCCTCCGCCTGGTCCTCGATTCGGCTGATCGTGACGCTCTGCCCTTCTTCGCACTGGTCCAGAGGAACGAGATCCCTTTGGGCGATCACACCTGTCGCGGATGGAATAGAGTCGCCATGGGGATCGACCTGCGGGTGGCCTAGATGTGCGTCGATACGCTCAAGCACGCGGTCTGAAATGGCGTGTTCCAGCGTCTCCGCCTCCTCGTGAATCTCGTGCCATTCCATACCGAGCGTCTCCACGAGAAAAAGCTCGACCAAGCGATGGCGCCGCAGGACCAGCAAAGCCAGACGCTCGCCGGACTCGGACAGCTTCACGCCGACGCGGGGTACGTATTCGACGTGTTCCGACTTGGCCAGCGACTTCACCATGGATGTCGCGGTGCCGGGCGTGACGCCTAACGCGGTCGCCAGCTCGCCCATGCCCACCAAACCGCCTTTACCCTGCTCGTATTGGAGGGTGTAAATCTGCTTGATGTAGTTTTCTACCGTGCTGGAGGCCATGGTCGCGTCCCGCTATTGGTGGCGAAATCGGGCGGCGATTGAAAGCCTTTATCCTTAAAAGCGTACGGAGCGCCGCAAGTTCAGCGGGCCTGCCCCACTTTCGACAAAAATCTGTAAATTCCTGAGCGAGCAAAAGCCCCGATTCAATGGCGGTCGATCGTGTCGATGTAGCAATACTTAGACTCTATGGCTCCCAAACACAAAGTGCACATTGTCGAAGACGACCCGTCGACCCGTCGTCTTCTCGAAAACCTAACGAGCTTGCTCGGCTACGAAGTAGCCTCGTACGACAATGGAGACGACGCGTGGGACGCCTTCGCCGTCGAGGACCCCAACATCGTCATCAGCGACTGGAAGATGCCCGGCAAAGACGGGCTCGAGCTCTGCCGACGCTTGCGGGGCATGAAATCCGACACCTACACCTATTTCATACTGGTCACGGCCCAACGTCGCTCGCGCGGCAACTTGGAGCAGGCCATCGAAGCGGGCGTGGACGATTTTCTGAAGAAGCCGATTGGATCGGACGAAATTTGGAACCGTCTCCGCGTCGCCGAGCGCATTCTCGGGTTCAACCAGCAGGTGAAAACGCTGGAGAGCTTGATTCCCATTTGCGCCTACTGCAAGAAAGTGCGCACCGACGACGATCTGTGGGAGCAGATCGAGCAGTACGTCAACGAGCGCACTGGAGCCGACTTCACCCACTCGATTTGCCCGGAGTGCATCGAAAAGTACGTACGCCCGGAAATGGAGGAGTACAAGCGATCGCTCAGAGAGAAGAACGCCACGGCGGAATCGTAGCGACCGTTGAATCGTAGGGCCTTCGCTTGCGAAGAGCCGCGTTGGTTGAACCAAATCACCATTCGCGGCATGGCGCAAGCGCCAGCCCTACCCAACAATCACCCTCATTTAAGCGGTTCTTTGCCCCTCTACTTAAGCCACACCAAGGTCGCCCCCCAGCTCCCCGAGGTCTCGTCGCCGAGCTGGAAACTCTCGACCCGTTCGTCTTTTCGAAGCTGGGCGTGGACCGTTTCCCGGAGAGTGCCGGTTCCTTTGCCGTGAATCACCCGCACGCGGTGGATGCCCTTTTCCAAACAAGCGTCGAAGTAGTCCGCCAGCAGGTCTTTGACGTCGGACGGGCGGAAAGTGTGCAGGTCCAGTTCCCCGTTTATCGGGAGTTCAATTGGGTCCGGTTCGTCCATAGCTTGGTTTCTTCTTAAATCGCTCGTTAAATCGTCGAATTACAGACAAGCGCGCGTGCATTTCCAATCCGAACGCACTAGCGTGCCTCATTCGAATCTACGTCACATGAGAAACCGGAAAAGGCAAATCGCGGCGATGGCGGCCATTTTATTCGCGAACACCGTGTATCACTACGCCGCGGATGCCGACGCGGAAGAGACGCTTCCTCCGGTAGCGATCTACAAGGTTTCTCCCAAGCATCCGGAGGAGCTCTACAATCAGGCGATCGAAGGCAGCGCCGTGGTCAGCGTGACCGTGGATATTTTCGGCAGCGCGATCGATCCTCAAGTCGATGAAGCCACTCACGAAGCCTTTGGCACGTCCGCCATGCAAGCCGCGACGGAATGGATTTTCGAGCCGGCCACTCAGAAGGGCGTTCCCGTGGAATCGGTAGCCAAGCTCCCGTTTGTGTTCGAAATCACCTTCGAGCACAAGATGAACGTGGAGATGGGGCGCGAGGTGTTTGTGCAGCTCAATGATCCAATCGTGCCCTCGTCCGAACTCGACAAGGACCCGCTCCCCAGCTACGTCCCCCCGTTTTCCAAATTTTATCCCGAAGAGTTCCGATCCAGCGGGAAGTCCGCCGCGATCAATCTCGAGTTCGTCATCTCTCCTACCGGCGATGTCCACAACCCGCGGATTTTGTCCATCTCAACCGAAGGCTTCGAGAACGCGGCTCTGCGGGCGATTAGCAGCATGAAGTACCGCCCCATCGAGATCGACGGCCAAGCGGTATACGTTTCGATGATACGGCCGATCCAGATCACCGAGTAACGAGCATCGCGAGCGATTTCTCTCGTATCCAGTCGTTCAGGACTCCACAAACACCGCGGCAGAAGCAGTGTATCCATGGACGAAGTTGCGGCCGCCAACCGGGCCGAACTCGCCATTTCCGAAAAAGCCCACCAACCCGTTGTCGCCCAGCAGGCCGAAGATCGCGGAGGCGTCGTGATCCGGCGAGCCGAACAAGCCTCGCCCTCGTCCCGAGCAATTGCTCAGGCACGCGCCGAACACCCGTTTCGAACTCAAGTCCGCGCGACAACCTTCCACCAGGGCCGCGAGCTCTTCGCTGGCGCCTTGCCCGTCGCGAATCTGAAACTGGATCGACTGGCCCACGCGCGGGAACGCCCCGACTGCTAGCGAGCCCTTCGACGGATCGGCCGCAAGCAAGTTCCGAACGAGAAAATCGCCCCGCTTAAACTCCTCCAAATACTCGTCCACCGCGAGACCCACGAACACGTTGCCCCGGCTGCGCCGACGCAGCTCCTCGCCGATTCCGTGATACGTGTCCTCCAGAATGCGCATGGCCGGCCGGTTCCCGATGCGCTCCAAGACGTTGCCCGACGATTTGGTAACCGTCCACGGATCCCCGACCGGAGTGCAACCTTGAGCGGTGAGTCCGGCCAGTTTCACGCCGCCACCAAACCCAATGGCCACGCCGCCTTCGCCAACCACCGCGTCGTTGCAGATCACCGCGCTCGTTCGAGACTCGCTGTCGAAGTGGGCCAAGCCCCCGTAGATAGGCAATCCAGGAAAGTCCCGCTCCCACGACTCGATCCACTCCTCTACGTTCACGTGTAACGGCTCCGTGAATACAAGCCAACCGTTGATTCCTTCGCTTCCAGGATCAAACCGGCGGCGCCAGAATCCAGGCTCGGTTTTCCGAGTCGCGTCCGCCGCCATCTTCTCAGTGAATCCGAGATTGACCAGCCGTCCGCCCGGGAGATGAAACAAGCCGAGAGCGACTCCGCCCTCTCGCTCGAACTCGCGTTCGTTGGCGATCACTCCATTGGCGACGCAACCCGCCAGCGTGGGCACGCCCAAAGAGGTTCTCAACACGTCGACGATGTCCTCGGCATGGTCGATCCATCCTGAAGAAATGAATACAATCCCCAAATCGACCTCTTGTGGAAGCAGCGACCGGCGAAGCCGCAGGCCCCACCGCTTGAACTCCGACTTATCCCAGGGCTCGCTCCACTGCCCCGCAACACTGTATGGCGCGTTTTCCAAATTCAGACTCTCCCAATTATATTCCCAATACAACTATCGCCCATTGAATCTCAGGGCCAAGGCAATGCGGTTGATTTTCGCATTGTGCCTCACGTCGACCGGAAACGAGCGGTCGAATAGGAACCGATCGATGTCCCGGGTCACGACGGACGATTTGCCCGCCTCTAGAAGACCGTCGATGAAGGCGGAACGTTCCCTTTCGTTTTTAGGAAACGCTCCTTCCACCGGCTGGACGACGATTGCGGGCTGGACGGAGCCATTCTCGTCGAGCCCGATCAACGCCGTCCGAAACACCTGCGGCAAGGGATTGAAAACGCCCTCGCAGCAATCGGTGTAATAGGTTTTCCCGCCCGTCTGCACGCGTTCCGCTTTGCGGCCGCAAAACCAGATTCGCCCGTGGTCGTCCAAATAGCCGAGATCGCCCATGCGATGCCAAACACTGCCGTCGCGCTCGATCTTGGCATCGCGGGTCGCCTCGGGCAGTCCGTCGTAGGCGCGGGTCACGCTTGGCCCGGTCACTACGATTTCGCCGATCTCGCCAACCGGCAGAGTCTCGTCCAAGGCGTCTCCCTCCAATGGACCGTCGCTGACCGGAATGATCCGCGCTTCGACGCCGGGAAGCGGCGCTCCGACGCAGGTTCCTTTACCTTTCTCGGTAAGTGCGGCTGTCTCGCCGAGCGCCATCGTATCCACAGTTGAAGATACCGGCAGTACTTCGGTCGCCCCGTAGGGAGAATGGACATGCCCACTCTCCAGGATGGAACGGAACTGGCGCATCAAATCCGGCGGAACCGACGCCCCAGCCATCAGAATGCGCTTCAAAGTCGGCAGCGTGACCGCGTTTTCCGCGCAATGGGCGCCGATCTTTTTCCACAGAACGGGCGATCCGAAGGTGTTGGTGACCCCGCATTCCTGAATGGCTTGGACGATTTTCGCCGGATCCACGGTGGCCGGTTTGCTGGGGTTGATTTCGGGCACGACGGTGGTCATTCCCAGAGCCGGATTGAAGAGGGCGAAAATCGGCAGCATGGGCAGGTCGACCTCCCCTTCCTCGATCGCATACTGAGCTCGAATCGCCGATACCTGGGCCTCGAACATGCCGTGCTCGTAGCAAACGCCTTTCGGCGGACCGGTCGAGCCGGACGTAAACAGGATCGCCGCCAAATCCCGCGAGGTGGTTCGGGCGGCTTTGAGCGGGCCGGAATCGGCCGACTTGGGCGCTCGAGCGAAACCGCCGCCCACTTTGACTTTCGACCGGACCGATCGAAACGAGCCTCGGAACAATCGGGAAACCCAAATCGCCAGACCAATCCCCACTAGGGCGTCCGGCCGAGAGCGACGCACGCAGGCTAGAAAGGACTTCAGGCCCATGCCAGGATCGATGACGATGGGCGTCGCCCCAATCTTGAACAAGGCGAAGCAAATCGCTATCAAAGGCAGGCCTGGGCGGGCCATTAGAAGGACGCGCGAACCGCGTTCGACGCCGTTTTCGAGAAGGCGCTTTCCCCAACTGTCCTGCTCGGCCGCGAGTTCGGCGAAGGTGAGCGTCAAGTAGTCGATGCGACCGTCGGCGGTCCGGCCTTTTGGGACCTTCAATGCCGGCAGCGGTCCGTTCCGCTCCGCTTGTTGGTCGAGGTAGCGCGAAACATTGGCGATCGGGCCGCTCGATTGGTCATCCACCACGCGTTGCTAGTTGCACTCTCCAGAATTCACAAACACCCCCTGCTAAGGCGAACCACTCGCCAAAGCGCTTGCCGGGCTCGAGGGAAACGACTGATCCCGCCTGTCGATTCAATCGTCGGCGATGGTGAACATGCCGTAGAGGAAGCGGACCCGTCCGCCATTGGTGTTTTTGCGCGGGACCAGCTCCGAGGTTTTTACGCCGATGGTGAGCGGGCCGGTCTTGCTGTAGGTGTTCTTTTCCACCGTGACCAAGCCGCCAAGCGTACCGCTCGAGCCTCCGTACTCCTTTTGAGTGGTCGCGCAGCCGGAAATCAGGAGCGCCAGGGCTGAGAGAATCAGAATCGAGAAGAGCTTGGTTTTCATAGCGATACAGACGTTCGAGGGCGAATTAGCACGTTTCTAACAAATACAACCGAGGCTCGCAGCGGCATCAAGGCAATAATCATAGAGAGCCGTCCGGCTAGCGTGGTGCGGAGAAAATGAGGGCGGGGATTTCATAATTCCCTCGACCGCCAAAGACCACCGAGCGCGTCGGTGGCTCAGCAGGACGTGACAAGGATTCCAATAGGGTCCGTAGGGGCGTTGCTCGCGACGCCCGCAGGAGTTGATCCAGCACATACGCGGGCGTCGCAAGCAACGCCCCTACATCCCGGCCGACAGACCCATGTGGCCCGCCAGAGCCGTCCTTGAGATCCCGTCTTTGACCCGGACGTTGTCGGTGACCGAGCCCCGACGATGCCGGGGCCTTCGACAGGGACGTTTCGCCACAAGGCGACTGTTAAACAAGGTTATGCCTCTGCAGATTCCGGGCTTCCGTCCGTATCGACGGTCTCCAGGATCGGGGCGAGGAGCTCCTTTTGCCAGTCGAGCAAGCCGTCCTGGTCCTTGGAATCCCGAGCGAGGAGAGCGACCTGGCTCCGCGTCGCGATCAAAGTCGGGTCGATCCCGAGGGACTCGGCGACGCCGTCGCGGTGCTGCTTGATCTTCTCCTGGCGCTCGAGCTCCGCCTGATTCAAGGGCCCTTTCGAATCTCCGCGACGGGGGCGTTTCGGGAGCGATTTCAGGTCGCGCTTGGCTCCGCGGCGGAGCGCGTCGACGAGCCCCTGCCGCTTTCGGCGCTGGATTCCCGCCGGGAGCGACTCGAATTCGTTCTCCCAACGCTGTTCCGACACGGCGGCCGCGAGCTTGAGCACGTACTCGTTGCCCAAGACTTTGAAAGGCGGGCGGTCCAGGCGCTTGGCGAGATCGTCCCGCCAGTGCCAAAGCTCGTAAAGGGCCGCCTTGCCGCGCGGGTCGAGCTTGTCGGAACGGGCGATTCGCCAGGAATTCTCGTTTTCCTCAGGGAATCCGGTTTGGGCGGTCTCGATCTGCCGCTGGCAGCGCTGTTCCAGCCAGCTCTCTCTCCCCAGCTCGCGCACGCGACCCAGGAGGATGTCCCTCAGTTCGTGCAAGTAGAGGACATCGTTGGCCGCGTATCGCAGCATTTTCTCGGGGAGCGGGCGTTGGGACCAGTCGCTCTTCTGACTGTCCTTGGGCAGTTTTACCTCGAAAAACTCCTCGAGCAACGCCGCCAGGCCGAATTTCTTGATCCCCAGCAACTGGGAAGCCAGCATCGAGTCGAACAGGCTGCCCGCCTTGAATCCCGCGAACTCCTCGAACAGACGCAGATCGAAGTCGCTGCCGTGCATGATGAGATGGACGCCCTTGAGCATGTTCCAAAAGCGGGAGTAGTCGATTTCCGCGAGCATATCGAGCAGGTAGGTCCGCTCGTCGAAGCGCAGCTGAAGCAGGCAGAGATGGGTCGCGTAGTGGTGCAAGTTGTCCGCTTCGCTATCGAGAGCGATTTCGGATTGCGATTCGAGCAATCCGCACAGCCTGTCCAAGCCATCCTGGGTGTCTATGTAGTCATATAAACCGTCTTGCATACCCGAGCGCCAGAGGGGTTAGCGTCCCGACCACCCTTTCAGGAAAGCCTCTACAAGCAAGTGTAAATCGTCGCTGTATCCTCCTTCCAATACAGCCGCGGCAGGGATCCCCGCCTGTTCGATCCACTGGCCGAGGGTTTCGAAATCCGATCGCCCCAATCTCAGGTCAGTCAGGGGATCGCCCGCGTAGGCGTCAAATCCGGCGGACACAAGAATCAGCTCGGGCCGGAAGGCGATTAGCTCAGTCCACGACTCCTCCAGGATGCGCATGTGCTCCGCCGCCGGCGTTCCCGGCGGGACCGGGTAGTTGCGCAGATTGTCACGGGAGCGCGTTCCCGTTCCCGGATAGCAAGGATGCTGGTGGGTCGAAACGTAGAGAGCGCCCGGCGTTCCATCCAAAATGGCTTCCGTGCCATTGCCATGGTGGGCGTCGAAATCCCAGACCGCGACCCGTTCCAAACCTGTTTCCAGAGCCTCAAGCACCGCGATCGCGATATGATTCAAATAACAAAAGCCCATCGCCCGCTCCGCCTCCGCGTGGTGCCCCGGTGGTCGCATGAGTGAAAACGCCTTCCCTCCATCGCGGGCGACTTCCACGGCAGCTAAGGCCGCTCCCGTTCCGAGACGGGCGATCTCGAAAATTCCCGTGTGGAACGCCGTATCCGCGTCGAAATCACGGGCCATTTCCAGACGGCGCAAATGGCTTTCCGGATGGGCGCGCAACAACGCGGCTTCGGACGCCTTCTCGACCGGCCTCCATTCCCAATCCGGCTGAGATTGACGCAGCCATGAAACGGTCGACTCGATCCGCGACGGCCGTTCCGGATGGCCATGGGAATGGTACTTCAAACACTGAGGATCGGAAAAGAGGATCATTCTAAAAACGACGCGGGATTAAAAAAGAGACACTGCCAAAGAAAGTACTCATCAAAGATCACTACATCAATGGTTCTTTCACGTTCCGGAACTCCGCTTAAACACGGCCAATGCGAGCATCGGGGTTACCATCGCACTGACAGGGTATGCTGCACATTGGAGGCCAAATAGAATCGTCTAGTAGGGCCGGCGCTTGCGCCGCGCCGCGTAGGTTCCGTGATTAGCCGCCTGCAGGTCGGCAGCCTACAAGTTTTGTGAGAAGCGATCGAACATCGCGGCACAGCGCAAGCGCTGGCCCTACACGGAGGTAGGGCTGACAGGACGGGTCTCTAATGTAGAAATCGTCGTCTACCAATATTGGCTCAGGCTGAGCTGCAAATAGCTGTCGCGGCGCAGGCCGAAAAACGGGTCTCGAGTAGAAATATTGGTCAGCTTCTGAACTTCCAATTCCAGTTTTCGACTGTTCCCGATCCGCCGTTCGAATTCGACCCGCGCAAACACGCTGCCATTGTCGAGATCCGCGAATCCACCCGCTACAACCGCCGTATCCGCGTCGTCATTCCAAGTGAGTCGCGTCCCCACGAAAACATCTTTGTTGAACGCGGTGGGAGCGTTGGCGCCGCGCGAGTCGAAGTGTCCCTCCACTAGCAGCCCTGCATCCACCACGCTGCCGCCGATACCGTAGAACGTGTATTCAAATCCGCCCACCATCGCGCTGTGCTCCGTCGACGTCGTTTCACGGGCGAGCGCTTCTAGCTTCAAGAGCAATCCGCCTCGCGTATATTGCAAATCGAGGCCTGCCTGATCCATCTGTTCGTAGAAGGGCCGCAGAACTGTGGCGCCACCGCTGTCGATCCCTGGGGTAAGGATTGGCTCTCGGTTTGTCCCGCGAAAATAGTGGAGCCCAACATCGAAATCGCCAATAACGTTGAACCAGCGCAGCGCACCATCCACATGCCCATCTTCAGCCGCCGATTCGTAGATCGGATTGTCGGTATCCACCCAAAGACTACTCCGCAAGCGACCCTCTCGACCGGGAAACGTCCGCTCCCGAAAACCAGGCAAAAGGAAGAACTCGAAATCCCCAAGCGGAGTCACGCGCACCACGTGGACCATGGGCTGCCCGAGTTTGTCCTCCCCATCCGGGCTCGCGACCAAGTCGGTCTGATTGACCGTGTCCACGAGGTGCTGCGACTCCGCAACCCCCCAAAATACTTTTGAAACGCCGAACCGAACTTCCCAATCGCCATTGACGATCAAGTACGACAACTCGCGCGCATCGACCAGATTCCGCTCCGAGTCGTGCGAGTCCCAGCGGAAGTAAGGCGTGAACTCGAACGCCCGGTCGCCGTCGTCCCAGTCGGTGTAGTACTCCGGCTCGAAGATAACCGCTGCGCTGGGCCCTTCTTTCTGTTCGCTCTGCAAAGGCGAGCGCTCGTAAAGACGGGACTCCGCGGTCACGTACCCCGACCATTCTCCCGCCGTCGCGGAAGCGACTCCCGTAACAGCGGCGGCTAACCCGATCGTTCGACTAAAACCGTTTTTCATTGGAAATCTCTAAGCTCCTTGGGAGCAGCAAGCGTAGATTCGCTCGATTCAATTGAGACGCTCACTAACGGGCGTTTCTCAAGCTCCTCTGATCGAAGTCCCGCTCCGTGTAGCCATTGCCGAAACGGTAGTTCTTCCAAACCAGTTCGGTCGACTTCCCCGTCTGGTGGTTCTCCATCTTCATGCTGTCGGCCCGCCAGAACTTGTCGAGGTACTGCTGGTAGCCGTCGAAACTCAGGGTTTTGAGCAGCACGCTTTTCCGATCGTAAAAGTCGATCTTCAGCACACGGTAGTGCTCCTTGTCGACCCAGCCCACTTGCCTCGTGTATCCGGATTTTGGATCGACCGGATAGCGCTCGATTTGAAAACACTTCTGTCCGTCGAGCTCGACGTCTCCAATGTACTTGTACGTGTACTTTTCGACTTCCTGCGAGGTCATGTCCTCGTAGGCGAACTCGCTGCCGACGAACGGGCCCGACTTGTTGTTCGACGCGATTCGCTTCACTCGTCCGAGCGCTGGCAAATAGAGCCATTGATCATCGGGCTCAATTTTGTGCGTGTAGGAGAGGAAGGCGGTTCCCTTGACGTCGCGCGGCTCGTCGAAGGTGATGAGCGTCTTGTCCCCGTCGCCCACTCCTTCCAGCGTGCGCAGCTTCATTTTTCGCGTGCTCGATTCGCCGTGACGATTGGTCAGCACCATTTCCATGTCCACAATGGTGTCGCCGAAACCGATGTCGCGCCTGTCCGACTCTTGAGCGATCTTGAGCCCCTTTTCTTCCGGCGTCAGCTCGGCGAATGCCGGGGCCGCTGCGAGCAAAGCCGCGATTTTGAAAGCGAGTAACTTGCTTGTTTGGTTATTCATTTTTCTATGTTTCGATATAAATTGAACGTATTAATTCTTAGGCCGGGGTCGCCTCGGGTTCGGCAGCGGCGTCAATCAGCGGAGCCTTTCGCTTCTTTCTTCCGTCGATGACGAGCAAAAAGGCTGGGAGCAGGATGAAGTCGGCGATAAGGGCGAAGGCGATGACGATTCCGGTCAACTGACCCATCCAGCTGTTCATGCGGAAAGACGACATGCCAAGGATGAAGAAGCCGATGGTCAGTATCACCGTAGTCACTACCAACGCTTTTCCTACAGTTTGAAAGGCGTAGCGGACTGCTTCCGGTCCATCCAGTCCCTTTTCGCGACGACCGCGCAGGTATTTGCTCAAAAAGTGCACCGTGTCGTCGACCACGATTCCCAGCGTCATCCCGGAAACCATCGCGAGCGAAAGCCCCATTTCACCGTAGAGCAAGCTCCAGAAACCGAAGCCCAGCACGGCTGGAATGATATTGGGAATCAAACTGATCAGCCCGTAGCGGGCGCTTCTGAGAGCGATTGCAAGCAGTAACGAAATCGCCAATACCGCTAGAAAAGTGCCTCCGAGCATGCTCTTGATGTTGCGCTCCGAAATGTGGGCGAACATCACCGTCGGGCTGGCGGCATTCACGTGCATGTACTCCGGCGCGTTCTCGCGCAGCCAGATTTCCCCATCTTCGATCAGCGCTCGCAACTCCTTGGTCGGCACGTCGCGAGTGGTAATCGTTACGCGGCTCGTGGACTTGTCCACATTGATCTGATTGTTGAGATCCAGTCCGTAGGGCAGAGAGAACTCGTAGAGCAACAAGTACTGGGCCGCGAGCTCGCGGTTGTCCGGGATTCGGTAGTAGCTCTGCTCGTCCGCGTGCATGTTCTTGTTGAGGCGCTTCATGATGTCGGCGATCGAGTTCACCTGGACCACGTCGTCCTGCGTCCGGTACCAGGCCGCGAAGGCTTCCAAGGTCTCGAGGTACTCGGGCTCGCTGATCCCGCCGCTCTCCGCCGCTGGGATGGAGAACTCGAAATTGTTCATTCCAGTGAGATTCTCTTCGGCGTAATCCGCGTCCTGGCGGAACTCCATCGACTCGTCGAAGTACTTCACCCACTGGTCGTTGAGGTCGATCCGCGGGACCATTGCCCCGAGAAAGAGAACGACCGCGACCGAACCGCCCAGGAACAGCTCCTTGCGGCGAGCGAGCAGCTCGCTGAACGAATCGAAGAAATTGGTCTGCGATTTTTTCTGCAAATCCTTAGACTTGAACGGCAAGAGTGAGACCAGTGCTGGTATTACGAATATAGATACCGCCCATGCGATCATAACACCGGTGGCGACGACATTGCCCAAATGTTGAAACGGGGGCGAATCGCTGAAGTTCATGCTCATGAATCCGATCGCGGTGGTGACACTAGTCAGGAGCACGGGCGTGAAGTTGACGCGAAGACTTTCGACGATAGCGTCGACCTTGTTTCGTCCTGATCGCAGCTCGATGAAGAACGTTATGAATATGTGGATACTGTCCGCTACGGCCAGCGTCATGATCATGACCGGCGCACTCATAATGGGCGTGCTCAGGTTGTATCCGTACCAGCCCATCATTCCCATGGCTCCCATGATCGAGAACATCACCACGATCCCCGTGATCGCCGTGGCGAACAACGACCGGAGCAAAAAAGCCATGATCAAGAAGATCACGATGAACATCGGCATCATCACCGTTCCCATGTCTTTCATGGACGATTCCGAGAAGGCGTTGTTGAGCATAACAACACCCGCTTGGCGCATTTCGATGCCGGGGAACTTTTCGTTGAACTCGGTTTCGATCGAGCGGATCTTGTTCACCACTTCCGGGACCTCGGTCATGTCGTTTAGCCCGGGAAGCGTCACCGTAATATTGATACCGGTGGTGTAGCCATCGTCGTTCACGAGCCGGTTGTACAAAGCGGGCTCCGCGAGGGCGGCCTCGCGAATGGCGTCAAGCCGCTCGCGGTCGAGCGCCTCGCCTTCCGGCACTAAGTCGGCAACGTATAGATCGTCCTGCTCGGCAACGGAATTTTGAAAGTTGGTGATGGAGTCCACCCGGCGCGAGTACGGCACCTGCCACCCTTGCGTCGTCACCCACTGGACCGCCTCGAGAAAGTCCGCCTCGTAGATCGAGTCTTTGTTGGCGGTGAGGACGATCATCACATTGTCGTCCTTCGTGTAGATATTTTGGAGAGCGTCGAAGGCTTGCAGTTGCGGGTTGTCCTCTGAAAAGAAAATCCGGTAGCTCGAATCGAAGCGAATGTCCGGGACCATTTTGCGTTCCCCGTCGACGTCCTGGAAAGTGACCACGCCGCGCATGGCAAACACAATGCCGGCGAGAGCGGCGGCGATCACCAGCCATCGATATCGAATTATATTGTGGGCGAGATTTTCGACCCAAGTCAGTTCCCTCTTAGAGTTTTCCATACTCATCGCTTTTCGTTTTCTAGTCCGTGTTATTGAAGAAGTAAATTCGGTCGGCAGTCACTCGCCCATTGTCGCGTTTTTTCAACTACGGCCTCAAAAAGTCGAGGAAGAGTCGAAGCCCGCGATCTATCCGACTCATGTGTTCCCTGCTTTGATTGACCTTAATCATGCCGATGCACCCCTCGAGGAGGGCGACAATGGTCGCAGCCGCGTCGGCCGGATCCGCATCCGACCGCACGCTCCCCGCTTCGATTCCCGCGCGAAACGCTTTTTCCAGGGCCGTTTCCCAGATTCGGTACAACCCGAGTAGCCGCTCGCGAAACGCGTCGTCCTGGGCCGACATTTCTTGGGCCAGGTTGTTGAGCGGGCAGCCCAGCTGGAGAATTTCCGGCCGCTCCGCGATCATCTCGTCGAAGTGATCCAGAATCGCCTTGATGTCCGCGATGGGGTCGACCGATGTCGCCAAGGGCTCCACCCAAGTTTCGTTGATATGGGAGCGTATACACTCGTCCACTACCGCATACCCCAACTCGTTTTTCCCTTTGAAGTAGTGGAACAACGCCCCCTTCGTAATACCCGCCTGCTCTACGACCTGATTGATGCTGGTTCCTTTGAAGCTGCCGCGGTGGAACAAATCCAGAGCAGTCTCTAGGATTCGCGTCCGCGTGTCTTCGGCTTGTCGGGTCTCAGTCATCAGTGGAATCGGAAGAAACCGACCGGTTGGTATGTTGTCAAGCGTGAAGACAAAAAAAAGCGGCCCCGCAGAGGGGCCGCCTTGGAAAAATGGCGCGTTTGCCGCCTAGATTTAGGCGTTCGCCTTCTTGTGGCGACGGGCGAAATGCTGGAGGATCAGGAGGAGCGAGATGCTGATCAAGCCAGTGCCCGCGGTGGAGTCGGGAACGCGTCGAGCGGTAATCCGACCGATGGCGGTGTCGGAGTCGAACGCTCGCTCGAGGGTGGAGCCGTTGCCGAGGCCCGTTCCGATAAAATTGTCGAGACCCGGGTGATTGACGGAGTAGCCGCCCGGAATATCGGTGCTCATTCCGCCGATCATGGAGAAGGGAGCGCCGAAGGTATCGTTTACCTCCGTTCCGGAGTCCCAAACGCTGGAGCCAAAGATGTTGATGACGAATCCGTCGTTGAAGACGCCGGCTCCATTGAAAAGGGCGTATGCGGTCGGGTTGTGGTTGCCGATGAAGGCATCGTTCGACGGCAGCAGCATGGACGCAAAGGTCAAGTAGCGGTTGTCCACCGCGTCGAGCTTAATCGTCAGCGAGTTTTCGGAGCCGGGATTGAAGAGTCCGCCCGGACCCGCGAGGACGCTCGATTTCGCGCCGTCGATTCCGGCGATGTCGCTCAGAAGCCCGGACGTGTCCCCGTTTTCCGCCAGCGCTTCCAAGCCAGCCGAGGTCGGAGAGAGTGGATCGTTCAAATCGAAGAGATCGTAGGATCCGTCGTGAAAGCCGAGAAAGAGAGGCGTATTCCAAAGCCCGCCTTCTTCGCTGAGGTTTTCGTAGGTGATTTCTATATACGACGCCAAAGCCGTATTTCCGGTCAAGGAAACCGCGCCCGCGATGCAGGCGATGGGAAACAGTCGAATCAGTGAGTTCATAAGCGTAATTGGTTTGAGATTGTTGTCGTTCGACCTCCGCAGTTGGACGCGGTGGCCGTTGCTTATGAAGAGAGAGGCCGAAGCCTCAGAATATATTCCGAGAAAATTAAAAAAAGCGCTAACGAACGCGCTTTCTTGAAGGATAAAACGCGCCGGACATTCGTTGTTTGCGAAATCTAAACACCCCAATTCGAATCGAATCCTTGTCCCGCGAATGCGGGATCCTTGTTCCGTCGAAGACGCCGACATCGTCGGTGGCAACGCGGAATTTGATCTCGAAGAGATCACTGTTCAAAGGCAAATCTCTATTCGAGGGGCGATGAATTTAACAGTCGCCTTGCGGCGAAATGACGCTCCCGCGTCACCAGGATCCCGTCGAAGGCCCCGACAATGTCGGTGGCTAGCGCGGGACAAGGATCCTATGAAGGCGCGAAGCGAAGCTTAGTACACGTCGCGGCCGTAGCGCTTTTCCTTTTGCATCTGCTTTATATACGCAGTCGCGTCCTCAGGGCTCATGTCTCCGTGCTCGGCGGCAATGTCGATAAGGGCTTGGTGCACGTCCTTGGCCATTCGGCTCGCGTCGCCGCACACGTAGAAATAACCGCCCGCGTCGATCCACTTCCAGATCTCGGCCGCGTTTTCACGCATGCGGTCTTGCACGTAAATTTTTTCCGCCTGGTCGCGGGAGAAGGCCACGTCCACTCTCTCCAAATGGCCCGCCTCCAAATAGGCGTCCCATTCGCTTTTATAGAGATAGTCGGTCGCCTCGTGCTGGTCGCCAAAAAAGAGCCAGTTCTTCCCTGTGGCTCCGTTCGCCACGCGTTCTTCGACGAAGGCGCGGAAGGGCGCGATGCCCGTTCCTGGCCCGACCATGATGATGGGCAGCGAGCCGTCTTCGGGCAGCTTGAAATTCTTGTTGTGATGGAAGTAAACGCCCGCAGTCGCTCCCTCGTCCCACATATCGGAAATAAAAGTGGAGCAAACTCCCTTTTTCGCACGGCCGTGGGCCTCGTAGCGAACCGTCCCGACCGTCAAGTGCACTTCATTCGGGTGAGCCAGAATACTCGAAGCGATCGAGTACAGCCGCGCCGCCAGTGGCCGAAGGAACCCGACGAAATCCTGCGGGCTCAACCCGGGAGCCGGGTAGTCGGCGACCACGTCCGCCCAATCGCGCCCCCAGGCGTAGTCGGCGACCCATTCGCGGTCGGCGCACTTTTCCAAAAGCTCCTCGAGACCCGCCGCTTTCGCGTACTTGGTAAGTACGACCTTGGTAACCACGCGCAAATCGAACTTCGCCTCCAGCGCTTCCTTGAAAGTCATGGAAGACTCGTCGCCCAGAGAAACCGTCGCCGAACCGTCCAATCCGGACGACTCCAGAAACGCGGCGACCAAGTCCGGAGCGTTGAGCGGGACGACCGCGAGGGCGTCCCCCGCCTCGTAGCTCAGCCCCGACCCTTCGAGGGAAATCTCCGCGTGGAACGTCTCCTTGGCGGAGCCCTCTCCGTTCAAGTCGTATTTCTTCAGCAGGGTCGCTGGAAAGGGATTGCTCTTGTCGTAGGGAGATTCGGACTGACTCATCGGCTCGTTGAATATTGTGCTCGGAGCAAAGGCCCGCGAGGCCTCGCTTCTCAATGGTTGAATCCAGAGAAAAGTCGATGCTCCCCGCTTGGCAAGAACGGAAACGCGCGGAATCCCAACCGCCCTCACGCTCAATCCGCGACAGCGCTTCCCGGGAAACGTCTGCCGACTCGCCCTGCAAACGCTACGAATTCCCTATTTTGCCGAACTCTTCAAGGAATCCGTCCGCGTCGCGGTAGCCGATAAACCGGGACACTTCTTTGCCGTCCGCATCGATGAATATAACCGTAGGGATAGAACGGATACCAAAATGGGCGGCCAAATCGCGGTGCTTATCCACGTCGACCTTGATCGCCACCGCCTTTTCTTTAACGGCGGACACGACATCTTCGTCCTTCCAAGTAGTGCGATCGAGCATCTTGCAAGGGCCGCACCACTCCGCCTTGAAATCGATCATGACCAACTTGTTAGCCGACTTGGCGGCGGCCTGCGCGGCCTCGAAATCGCCGTCGAGAAAGAGCTCCTCCGCGTACGCAGAAGGAAACGCGAATGCAAGGCCTACAAATGAGAGAATAAGTGCGAACTTTTTCATAGTAATAACTGGGGCTTATTCGACTAAGACGGTCGAAACGGCGGGGCAAATTCAAAAAAAAGCGAAAACGCGCCGCGCGCCCTGTGTCATCGACACGGAGGCGACAGACTGAAAATGCGCCCACAATTCGATTGCATCCGCCACTGATGCCGTATTTGGGTCGTTCGTCCGCGAATCCCGCGTTCGCGACTTCCCCTCCCGTAATCACAGTTTATATGGCCTTGTTTTTCGAGATCCTCGGAGCTCTCGGAGTGTTCATCTTTGGGATGAAGCTCATGAGCGAATCCATCCTCAAGATATCTGGTGAACGCCTCCGCGCCTTCATGGGATCCATGACCAACAACCGGTTTTCCGGCGTGCTGACCGGCCTGTTCATCACCTGCCTGGTCCAGTCCTCCTCCGCGACCACGGTCATGGTCGTCAGCTTCGTTCACGCCCAGCTCCTCACGCTCGTGCAGGCGATCGGCGTGATCATGGGCGCCAATCTCGGCACGACCGTGACCGGGTGGATCGTGGCCTTCGGATTCAACTTCAAGCTCACCGCCTTCGCAGTGCCCATCGTCGGAATCGGGGTCGTTCTCGGTTTCATGAAAATGGCCCGGCTAAAAAACACGGGCAACTTCCTGGTCGGGTTCGGCCTCCTGTTTCTCGGACTGAGCCTCCTCAAAGGGGCGGCGCCGGACGTAAAGAGCAACCCCCAGTGGATGGAGTTCGTCACCGACCTCAACAGCTTCGGGTTCTTCTCCATCCTCATCTTCATCCTGCTCGGCACTCTCCTCACAATCACCGTGCAATCCTCCTCCGCCGCAATGGTGATCACGTTCGCCATGATCGCCAACGGCTGGCTCAACTACCACCAAGGAGCGGCCATCGTGCTCGGAGAGAACATCGGTACCACCATCACCGCCTACCTCGCCTCGCTCACGGCGAATTCAGCCGCTAAGCGAGCGGCCCGAGCCCATTTCCTCTTCAACGTCATCGGAGTAGTTTGGATGCTCGTGCTTTTCTATCCGTTCACTTCCATGGTCACCGGCATCTACGAGGCCAGCACTCACATTCTCCCCTGGGAGAAACTCGAGGCGCGGTACGACGAGAGCCTCCGCCTCGACACCACCAACAAACTGGCGCTCTTCCACTCCCTGTTCAACTTCACCAATATTCTCCTACTCGTCGGCTTCACTCCATTGCTCGCCCGAACGGCCACTTGGATGGTCAAAGAAAAGAAGTCGAGATCGGGCGAAACCCAGTTCCGCTACATAAACACCGGCTTCCTCGGCGCGGGCGAACTCAACTTCTCGGAAGCCCGTTCCGCCCTCTCTCGCCTCACCGACCTGAGCGAAGACATGTTCAAAAAGTTCGTCCACATCTACAACAACCCCGACGTCGACCTCACGCCGCACGTAAAGGAAGTCGACGCCATGGAAGACGAGAGCAACGCCCTCACCGCCGAACTCACCGAGTACTTGATACAATGCTCCTCGGACCAGATGAGCGAAAGCACGCGCCGCGCCGCGACCTCCTACATCCGCGTCGCCGCCGAGCTAGAGGAAATTTGCGACTGCTGCCACCGCATGACCACCCGCGCCGTGCGACGGTATCGCAAAAACCGGGCGATCTCGAAAGAAGACGAAGACGACGTCGTACGCTTCGCCGAACTCGTGGAGCAAATCATCAGCTTCTACAGGCGAAGAATCTCCTCCGGAATTTCCGCAGCCGACATGGAGACCGTCATCTCCCTCGACAAGCAGATCGACCTCAACCGGTCGAAACTGCGCAAAAACTCCGTCCGCCGCATGATGCGCGACGGAGACAGCATCAAAGGAGAGCTCATCTATATCGACATTGTCAATACATTCGAGCGCATCGGCAACCACGCCCGCAACATCCTGCAAAATCTGCCGCAGGAGGAGGGATGAGAGATCCCTGTTTTGTAGGGGCGTTGCTCGCGACGCCCGCATCGGTTAGGTTCTAGTCTCATACGCGGGCGTCGCGAGCAACGCCCCTACATATCGATTCGGACCCTCCCTCAAATAATCCGAACCAGCTCATTGACAACCTCGACTGAGGCGAGCTCCTTGGCCATGGCCCGATAGGCTTCGATCAGCTGCTTCGGCATGCCTAGACTCGGGAAGCGAATTTCCAACGTCATCGACTCAAATCGGAATACCGCATCCAAACCATCGATACGGGCGTCGCAGAAGTCGTACGACGAAGGATAGTCTACCGTCACGCCATTTTCGTCCGCGTCTTCGAGCCCGTCTATAACTCCCTCGACCGAGACGCGTCTCCCAAACACGCAGCGCATACGCTCGAACAGCGGGCCGGTCGACTGGTTGAACGGTTCGTGGCAGAGCAACTCCACCCCGCTCGCGTTTAAAAGCTCCGTCTCTACCCGATAGCAGTCGGGACGGTCCTCAAGAAGCGAATACCTCCGCTCCAAAACGAAATCCTTGCTCTCGAGACGCGCCGCGCCCGCCCCCACATCGAGCGCGATGTCCTTGCGACGATACTCCATCGACTCCCGGTAGGACGCGAACAACGCCTCTCCCCACTCCACCAATTCCGGCTCTGCCAGACGGGCCAGAAACTGCTGGGCCCGGTCGCTGGCGAACTTCGGCGCTGTATGCCGCGACTTGTCGAACCCCTCGAAACGCTTGACCAAGCCTTCGTATTCGCCCACGAGCGAAAGCCGCCGCACTATCCCGCCGTCGCCGTCCTTATCCGAATCGCCCATAGAGTTTCCTTCATGATCGACTCCGATACTTGACACGGCACTCCGGCATGCAAGCCTCTCTTCCCATGGTCCAAAACGAGTCAGCCACGCTTCCCGGCCTGCGAGTCCCGCGCAAGGTACTGGTGACCGGCGCCAGCGGCTTTCTCGGGCGACGTCTCGTGGAACGACTCCTCGAACTCGGCTGCTCCGTGACGGGGCTCTGTCGCAGCCCCCAGCCCGAGCTCGAAAAGCGCGGCGTGAAAATGCTCTCGGTCGACTTGGCGGACGCCAGCGCGGCACGGAGCGCCTGCGCCGGCATGGACACCGTGTTTCACACCGCGGCCAAAGTCGGCATATGGGGCAAGTACCCGGAATTTCACGACGCGAACGTCGTGGGAACGCAGTCGATCATCAACGGATGCCGGGATTTCGAAGTGTCGAAACTCGTCTACACCAGCACCCCGAGCGTGGTCTTCAACGACGCGGATCTCTCTGGAGCCGACGAGTCGCTCCCCTACGGAACCGACATTCCCTGCCCCTACCCAGCAACTAAGGCGATCGCCGAACAGGCAGTCCTCGCCGCCAATGGCCAGCCTCCCGGAAACCTCAAGACGGTTGCCTTGCGCCCGCATCTCATCTGGGGGCCGGGCGACCCCAACCTCGTCCCGCGCGTTCTCGATCGCGGCCGGCGCGGCAAGCTGCGAATCGTCGGGGAAGGCGCCAACCGCGTCGACCTCACCTACATCGACAACGTCGTGGACGCCCATCTATTGGCGGAAGCGGCGCTCGACAACGAATCCAACAACCCCGGGGGGAACGCGTATTTCATTTCCAATGACGAGCCCGTCGAGCTGTGGCCTTGGATAAACAACCTGCTCCGCGCCCACGGCGTCGACCCCGTCGAAAAACGCGTGAGCCTTTCGAAAGCCCGCGCTGCGGGCGCCGTGATGGAAACGGTCTGGCAACTGTTTCAGCTCCGGGGGGAACCGCCCATGACGCGATTCGTGGCGTCCGAGCTCGCCAAGGACCACTGGTTCGATCAAACCGCGGCGAAACGCGACTTGAACTATCGCCCGCGAGTATCCATGGAAGAAGGCATGGCCCGCCTACTCGGGGCCGCCTCTCACGCGAACCCGCAATAACCCGTGCAGCAATCACTCTATTTGGTAAGACACGCCCACGCCGAGAACAACGACGTGGACGAGGAGCGAACACTCAGCTCGAAAGGCGAGCGGCAGATGAAGCGTATCTGCGACGCCTTCCGCGGCAAAGGACTCGTCTCCCCCGACGTGATTTGGCACAGTTCCCTCGTCCGGGCGATCGAGACCGCGGAGCGGATCAAAGACGGGCTTGCACTAGATGCACCACTCCAGCGCGTTGACGGGCTCGCGCCTTTCGACGATCCTATTGGGACCGCGGAACAGATCGACGCGTCCAACGAGAATCTCATGGTTGTTGGTCACGAGCCCAACCTCTCCAGCCTTTCCGCCTACCTCTTATCCGGGACTCAAACACTGCAATGCGTCGTTTTCCCCAAAGCGTCCGTTCTTTGCCTGAGCCGGCTTAACGTCGGAGCGCAAGCGACTCCTTGGCAAATTGAATGGCACATCAGCCACCGCTTATTCAAATAGCGGATACGATGGACCGACAATGAAGATTCTACTCACAGGAGCGTCTGGCTTGCTCGGCAGCGCGTTCGCTAAAGCGGCGAGCCGTCGCCAACACGAGGTAATCGGCCTGGTGGGAAACTACGCTGGCAACGTTGACGGGCTCGCCCGCCAAGAGTCCCTGGACCTCTCCGACCTGCCGCGCCTCGAGCAGTTCGTGTTGGAGCTCTTCCCCGACGCGATTGTCAATTGCGCCGCATTCTCGATCGCCGCAGAATGCGAATCGCAACCGGAGGCGAGCGAACGAATCAACGTCGCCCTTCCCGAGAAACTCGCCTTGCTTTCCCGCCACTTGTTCGCCCGGTTTGTGCATATTTCTTCTGACCAAGTTTTCGACGGGAAAGGCGCTCCCTACGGGATCGGGGACGCCCCGAATCCGAACAGCCAATACGCTGTCCAGAAGCTCGAATCCGAAAAGAAAGTCGCCGCGATCAATCCGGAATTCGCATCCATTGTTCGGATACCGCTCCTCAATGGAAACAGTCTTTCCGGGAAACGGAGCCTGCACGAACAGCTGTTTCGGTCTTGGAGCCAAGGGCTCGCTACACCTCTCTTCGAAGACGAGATCCGCCAGCCTTGCCTTACGGGCAACTTAGCGGACGCTCTTGTCGAGCTTTGCGAGCGAAACGACCTCCAGGGGCTTCTTCACTGGGCAGGCGAAACCCGACTTTCCCGCTACGAAATGGGTATTCAAATTCTGGATCACTTTAAACTCCCTCACGACCTAGTTAAACGAACCACACGCGATTCCGACCCTCGATTCGCTCATCGGCAAGCGGACCTTTCCCTCGATCTGCAGCCGATGGAAGGGAAACTGAAAACCCGCCCCCAAGCCTTTCAGGACCAGCTCGACGCGCTCAACGTGCCCCCGCCCTGCCGGGATTGGTACAACGCGCTCTAGTCTCCTCCGCGCAGCCAATCGCGAACCGACAATGCCGCACTCCCTGCAACTCCTGCCCGACTCGACCGGCACCGCCGCCGAGAATATGGCCATCGATTTTCTGCTGCTGAACAACTACTCGACACCCGACGCCCTGCGTTTTCGCCACTACGAGTGGGCGCGGCCGGCGTACACCTTCGGACTCAGCCAGGCCTACAGCTACGCCCTTTCGGAGATCCCCGACAAGAAGGCGGACATCTGCCGACGACCTACAGGCGGGGGTGTCGTCAGCCACTTGGAAGACTGGACCTACTCCCTCGTCATTCCGTTCGAGCATGGGCTCGCTCGAGCCGAGCCGGCCGAAACCTACCGGGCCGTTCACCAGCAGATTGTCGACGCCCTCGCCGCGCAAGGGGCCAACGCAGTCCTCAACACCGACGCCCCCGACATTTCCGCGCCCAGCGTGTGCTTCGAAAAATCGGAAGTGCATGATGTCGTGCTGCGCAATTTGCCTTCGAAAGTCGCGGGAGCCGCCCAAAAGCGGACTAAAGCCGGCTACCTGCTACAAGGCTCGATATGGAAACCCATCCTCCCAGACCTCGACTGGACGCGCTTCTACAACGATTTCACGCACGCGATCGCTCAGCTCGCCGACGTGCCCATCGAGTTCGTTCCCCGGCCGGAATGGCCCGAAAACGACCTCGAGCAACTTGTCTCCCAGTTCGAGTCGGACGAATGGAATCAGCGTCGATAGCCCACGAACCGGCCCTCTAAGCCCCTGAGGCAGGTCAATTTAGTGTAAATACGCTCGGGAGCGGCTTTCCTTTCCCAGAGCGCTTCTCCGACTGCGCGAGGGGATCCGGTTGGCAGGGATCGAAAATCGAAGGATCAATCGGCGATTACCCTGAGGCCCATTCACTGGCGCGTCCTAAACCGGTGTATAGATGCGCCGATCTACTTACCCTAGAAAATTGAACTCTCTAAGGTTCATTCGCATGCCGCACACGCACTCACAGCCGATTCCCGACACGCCCGCGCCCAGCGAGACCCTTCGGTCCCGCGTTCTCGTCGTAGACGACGACGCGGTCACGCAGAAGCTGGTCCAGAAGATTCTGGAGCGAGCGAATATCGAGTGCGAAGGGGCCGAATCCGGCGAAGCGGCGCTGGAACTCATCGAGGACCGCCAGCCCGACCTCATCCTTTGCGATATTCAAATGCCGGAAATGGACGGCATCGAGTTTTGCTCGCTCATCCGCCTCAAGCCCCGTCTCGAGGAAATCCCTCTGATCATGTTCACCGGCCTGTCCACCATGGACTCGCTTTCGCGGGCGTACGAAGCCGGCGCCGACGACTACATTATGAAGCCGCTCCGCGAGGTAGAGCTGCTCAGCCGGGTCGAGCGCCACATCGACGAGTACCGCCAGCGCCAGGAGGCGAAGAAACGCATTCAGCGCTTGAACACGCAAAACGAGTCCAAGACCAAGTTTCTGGGAGTCGCCTCCCACGACCTCCGCAACCCGCTCGTGTCGATACGAGGAATTTCCCAATATCTGGAGAGCGAGAAGTTCGGCCCGCTGAACGAAGGGCAGCACGAGCTCGTGGCCACCATTGTACAAGCTTCTGAAAGCATGCTGACCCTGGTCGAAGACCTCCTCGACGTCTCTATGTTCGAGTCTGGCCAAATGCGTATCGAGCCAGACATACAGCCATTGGAATCACTCGTCGACCACGCCATCACGCTTCACTCCCCAAGCGCATCCAAAAAACAGATACGGCTTGTCAAAGCTGCTAGCGCCAGCGACACGGACGCCGAGGTCGACCGCAGACTCGTTTCCCGCGTCATCGACAACCTGGTTTCCAACGCGATTAAGTTCTCGCCGCAGGAAACGGAGATCCGCTTGAAGCTAGCGAGCGATTCCGAGTCTGTCTCCCTGAGCGTCGAGGACCAAGGTCCCGGGATTCCCGAAGACGAGTTCGACGCGCTCTTCAAGGAATTCGGCCGTACGTCAAATCTGCCCACTGCCGGAGAATCCTCGAGCGGCATCGGCTTGTTCGTCTGTCAACGCATCGTCCTTCGGCACGGAGGGAAAATTTCCGTAGAAAACCGCTCTAAAGGCGGAGCCCGATTCACTGTTACATTCAACCGAGCACTTATCAATGAGTAGAGAAATCACCGCACTAATCGCCGACGACGAAGCGCACATGCGCACCTTCATGAAGCTCCTCCTGATGGATCTGGGAGTGAAGAAAGTGTACCTGATGCAGAACGGGATGGACGCTGTAGACGCCTACCGCGAGTACACACCCGACCTCGTCCTTCTCGACATCAACATGAACGTAATGAACGGCCTCGACGCGCTCAAGCAGATCAAAGAGATCAACCCTGACACCAAGGTCGTGATGATGACCGCGGTGTCCACTCGCGATTCCGTCGAGCAGTGCAGCCGTACGGGCGCCTCTTTCTACATCCTCAAAACGCAGACTCCCGACGAGATTCGCGAACGACTCAAGCACGCCATCGATTCCATCGGTCTCCTCGCCTAACGCCCTCCCACTATGGACACGCCCGGAACACCCTCGTCGCAGCCAAAGACTCTCAGTCTGGACGATCACATCCTCAAGTACGACTACTCCGAAATGCGATCGCAAGCCGAGTCGGAGTTCGACGCGTCTCTCTCGTCGCGCGAGCTAATCGACCAGGATTCGATCGCCAAAATTTTCAAGCTGGATAAAGACGATGAGAGAAATTAAGGCGGAAAAGTTCATCGATCTCGTCGAGGAAACCGGCAAGATCGAGGCCGAGGCGCTGAGCGCCATGGCCAACAAGTACAAGGACAACCACAGCGCCTTGCTTCTCGAAATCGTCGATAAAGGCTACCTGCGCAGCGACGTCGCCGGCGAGCTCTGGGCTCGGGCCATCGGCTCGACTTTCGTGGATCCCATGTCGATCAACATCGCCTGCGAAGGCGAACGTACGCTTCCGCTGGACATGGCCAAACGCGTCAAAGCGATCGCCCTGTACGAATTCAATGGATACATAACGCTCGCGATGGAAGATCCGATGAACCGGCAGGTCGTCGAATCGCTCGAGCGCTACCTTCAATACCGAGTGAGTCCGGTTTTCGCTCTGCCCGACGACATTGAGCAGGCGATCGGGCTCCACTACAATACGGACCTGTCGTTCGACAGCGCTCTGGAAGAGCTGGAGAATCTCAGCAAAGGCGGCGACCTCGCGGAGATGGACGGCGAGCAGCTCGTCAAGATGGTGGAGTCCAGCGAGTTGGTCGAAATCACCAACCGAATGTTCATCACCGCCTTCAAGCAGGACGCCAGCGACATCCACCTCGAGTCCCACAAAGGCAGCGGCCTGCTTCGGTTCCGCGTAAACGGCCACCTGCGCGACATCGTCCACCTTCCCGAAAAGGTGACCAACGCGATGATCGTCCGCATCAAGTTTCTGGCGGAAATGGATATCGCCAACTCCCTCACTCCGCAGGACGGACGCTTCACCATGGAGCTGGCCGCCTTCGAGCAGAACTTCCGCATATCCACCTGTCCCGGGCTCCACGGCGAGAAAGTCGTTATCCGACTCTTGGGGCAAGCCGGACAAAAAGGCGTGCCCGGCTTCGATCAGCTCTTCCTCGCCAAGAGCAACTTGAAGCGATTCCGCAACGCGGTCTCCAAGCCAAACGGCATCTACATCGTCACGGGTCCAACCGGCTCCGGAAAGACGACTACGCTGTATTCAGCGCTCGACTACTTGAACGACCGCGATCGCAACATCATGACGATCGAGGACCCGGTCGAGTACCAGCTTCCGGGCATCAACCACTTCGAAGTCAACCATCAAGCGGGTCTCGACTTCAAAGCCATCCTACGCTCCGCCCTTCGCCAGGACCCGGATATCATTCTTGTTGGGGAAATTCGTGACGTCGAAACTGCTAAAATCGCCACAGAGGCCGCCCTTACCGGTCACTTGGTGCTATCAACGCTTCACACTAACAACGCGGTGCAAGCGATCCTGCGACTGACTGAAATCGGCGTGGACCCCTTCATGGTCGCTCCTTCGATCAATGGAGTGATGTCGCAACGACTGGTTGGGCGGATTTGCGAAAGCTGCAAAGAGGCTTACATTCCCAACGAGGAAGTGCTCAACAAGTACTTCCTTCCTGGAACCTACAGGGAAGCGACCTTTTTCCGCGGCCGCGGCTGTAGTTCCTGTCGCATGACAGGTTACTCCGGCCGAGTGGCCATCCACGAAGTTGTCGAAATCTCGGAAGAGATGCGGAGCATGATTTCCAACTGCGAACCGCTGCACAAACTGCAGCAAGCCGCAAACGAGATCGGCTGTATGTCGCTACGCCAAGACGCCCTCAAAAAAGCGCTGCTCGGATTGACGACCATCGAGGAAGTCGAGCGAGCAACAGTGCCGGAGTACAATATCTAGCGAGGTTGGCGAACCGTAGGGTTGGCGCTTGCGCCACGCCGCGAATGAAGCTCCAAATCAAACCTACGCGGCGCTTCGCAAGCGAAGGCCCTACATTTAGATACTAGTGCGCCGCCGCGGGGACCCCCTTAGGCTGTCCGATTTCGCTTAGCAATTCGTCGAACCAATCCTGTTCGGTGTTGAACGGCTTGCCGCCTTTGATGCGTTCGAATTCGCAGGCCCGCATGATCCCCTGGTTGTCCTCGTCGTGGCCTACCACGCCGCTCAGTCCCGCTAAGGCGGATTCGACCGCAGTATCCACGCAGCTTTTGATCAAATTGAGATCCTTGGCATTGGCGGCTGCGGCGCGCGAGTAGTATCCACTTTTCTGTACAAGCACCTTGTCGGCGTTGATCTTTTCAGCGAACTGCTTGGCGAAGTACTGCCCGGGGTTGATGAAGTCGAGCTGCACGTGTCCAAACGCGTCTCGCACGATCTCTTCGCCCGCGGCTTCTTTCGCGGCGACTATCGCGTCAACGCCCGCGCCTTCGCTCAAAAAGATATTCACGTTGTCGTGCTCGTCCATGATCCGAGTCAGTCGGGCGGCTTCCTCGTCCAGGTCTATTTCCAGCTCGGGGAGGTAGACGGCGTGCACGTCGTGACGCTCACGGCTCAGCCCGATCTCGGGCACCCAGGTTTTGTGCTTCAAGCGGTCGTGGTACTCTTTCGCCGTGGCGGCCGCGAGCCAGCCGCAGTGGCGACCCATGATCTCGTGGATCATCAGCATGCGGGAATTGGAGTTGTGTTCCGCGACGACGTTCGAGAAGTGGTTGGCCGCATGTTCGGCCGCAGTCCAGGCGCCGAGCGTCTGGCGGATTGGATACACGTCGTTGTCGATCGTTTTTGGCATACCAATCACGCGCAGTTCGTAGTCGTTCTTGGCGAGGTACGCCGCCAGGTCCGCGGCGGCGGTGTTGGTGTCGTCGCCGCCAATGGTGTGAAGTACGTCGACACCGTCGGCGACCAGCTGGTCCGCGGCGACCTGTTGTGGGTCCTGTCCCTCCTTCACGAGGCCGCGCTTCACGCAGTCCGCGACATTGGTTAGCTTGACTCTCGAGTTGCCGATGGGGCTTCCTCCGTACAGGTGGAGCACGCCGGCGTTTTCCCGAATCTCGGGAGTAACCGTGTAGCTGAGGCCTTTCAACAGCCCCCAATAGCCATTCTTGTAGCAAATGATTTCCACATCCGGGGCGATCTCGGTGTATCGCTGGATGAGTCCGCCAATGGCGGAGGACAGGCAAGGGGCCAAGCCTCCCGCCGTGAGGATTCCAACTTTCTTAACGCTCATAGTAGTGTAGTGGTCTAAAAATCTGGTTTTTCGGGCGACCCGTCGGGTACGGCCCCAAAGAACCGGTAGCGCTAGACGGTTTCCTCGCGAAATACAAGCTCCCGGATTACTCCTCCGATTCGGAGTCGCTCAACGCCTCGAGCGCGTTCACCCGCTCTTCCAGGCCGGGGTGAGTCGAGAAGAACTGGACTAAGTCGATGTCCGGCACTCCTTCGTGGAGGAGGATGAGAATATCCGTCATGGCCTCCGCCCCGATCCCGCTTTCCTCCAACACTCGCCCGGCGAACAAGTCGGCCTCCTTCTCGAAATTCTGCGAATAGCGCGACTCAAGGGCTAGCGCGGGCAAGGACGCCGCGAACCCGCCCAATGAGGACACGTCGCCCAAAGCTAGCGATAGAATAAGAACGAGCCCCGCATCCTGGATCAAGGCCCGCAATCCGTGCTGCTCCTCCACATGGGCGATCTCGTGTAGGAAAACCGCGACCATTTGCTCCTCGTTCTCGCACAGTTCGATGAATTCTTCGGTCGCGATGATCAGGCCGGACGGGAGGGCGAACGCGTTGGGGCCGATGTAGGGGGCCTTGAACAGACGGAGTTCGTATTCGAAATCCGGATTGAGAGAGCCGTCCAGCAATCCCAAGGCGCGGTCGAAGGCCGCGTTTCCCGCGGTATTCATTTTCATCGAGTAGCTTTCCTCCATCGAACCGTAGCTCACAATGGTGTCGAGACTGCTCTCTGAAAGCGACCGCCTCACGCTTTGGGGCACTCGGTGGGCGACTGACTCCGCCACCACGGGAATTCCGAACTCAATGAAGAGGAAAATGAAGACCAGCACTCCGACAATGCTCGCGAGCGCGGCCGGCCAACGGGCTTCCAGCCAGTCGACGAGGCGGAAGGTCTTTCCGGAAGGCAGTCGGTCCTCAAAGGCGTTGAACGACGCGCTACTCTCCAACTCGAGCCGCACGCCGTCGGAAAACTGTACGACGCGTCGCGTGGCTCCAAGCCTCGGCTCGATTGTGTATTCGGCACGCGTATACGATTTTACAGCGCCTTCCGCCTGGATGGTGAAGGTTCCGTTTTCAGAGATGGCGACGTCCGCCGCGTACGCGTGGGACGATCCGGATCGGTACAAAACTCCCTCCAGTTCGGTCACAGTCCGATATCGAAGTCGAACACGTCGGTCGCCGCTTCGCCCAATGCGCCTTCTTCCTCGATCTCCGCTTCGAAGTATTCCCCGAGATCACCACCCGGAGCAATGACGAGGGCGTTCTCGAGCTGGTATTTAGTTATCCGGACCTTGGCCCAAGGATAGAGCAGGCCAAGCGAGAAGAGGGTTGCGAACATGTTTCCGATCGCCAAGAGGACGTATTCTTTGAAGACCATCCTCGATTCGAACCTTAGGGGACCCAGCGACAAAACCGACAGGTTATAATTGTAGATATACAGCCAAATCCCTTTCTGGATTGCTATCAGCGCAGCGATAAGAGCCGCGTAACCGATTGCAAAAACGACCGCGATCAAAATCGAAATGAAAATCTCGCCTGTTCCACCGAGTTCGCTCGCGCCAAAACCTGCAAAGGCGATCAAGACAAATATCACAATTGTGAACACGATATAAACCGCCATCCCGATAGCCATGAAGATCAAGTAGTACTTGTAGTACTCGCCCGCTTGCGGTTTGAAGCCGAACTGGGTCTTGCCGAAAAGGAGGTTGCTCAGCGCGTATTCTTTTTTGCGCATCTCCCAGTAAGGAATAATCAAGCCGAAGGTCAGCGGCACCAGAAAGGCCCAGGCGGCGAACGTGATATACGAATCCCCCAGGGAGCCTCCAAACTTGAATCGAACATTTCGATACATCGTATTTTTGGCCCGGAATCTCAGCGTTTTGTAGACCAGCCACGGGAAAAACAAAATGTAGCCTGCGAATATCGAGCCATAGAGGATGAGAATCAGCATCTCCGGAGAAGAGCTCATGAAATAAGGCATCGCATAGAAGGTGATCACCACGATCTGGACCAGTACGTACCCGATGAGCAGGCTGAGCGGCTTGGCCAAATAATCGAAGGCGTGCCCGTCCAACTGCGTGTTGGCGTAGAAGTAGCGCCGCGTCCGGACGGTCGCCCAAGGCCAGTAGAACCCGATCGTCACGATCGTGAGGAGCATGTTGACGATCCAGATGCGGAAGAACTCGCCCGCCTTCCCTGTGAAGGTAAACGCGATCGGCACGGGTTCGACTTTCGGGGCGGGCGGGGTTGAAGAGGCGGCGGGATCGGCCTCCGGATTTAGAGAGTCAGATTCCATAAATTGCGGGTTTTGAGGTTAGGAGAGTGTCTGTAAAATCGAAAACGTAGGGCTGGCGCTTGCGCCATGCCACGGCTGAAAATCAGATTCAACCAACGCGGCGCTTCACAAGCGAAGGCCCTACGAAAGAAATTACATAGTTCCGAATAACTAGACACTCTCTAAGAAGAAGGAGCAGCGCCGAGACGCTCGGCTGCGGGAGGAGTCCCGCAACCGGAAAGCACCCAAAACGACTCCGGGCGAAATGCCAAGCGCGTTTATTCGACCGTGATCGTGATCTTCTTTGAGATCACGGGCGGCGAATGGGGAAGGTGTATTTTATCTCCCAATACGAGCTGCAAGGTATGCTCTCCAGGCGAGAGCTCGATTTTGGCTTCGGTTTGGCCTAACCCGAAATGCACCACGTTTTCGGTGGCGGGAAGCGGCAAATCCATGCTCGGCAACTCGTCCAAGTCAATAATCAGATGATGGTGGCCCGTATTCGGAAAATCCACACCCGCGGGAGCGACACCCATGCCGACAAGACCGAAGCGAACGCGAACCGGCGACTTAACGGTCGCCCCATCCTTGGGGGAGATGATGTACACGCGAGCGCCTTCGGGCGACGGCGTTTTGGGGAGGGCGTCCGCCGCGAAAACCGGCGAAAGGAAAAGGGAGAGAATCAAGAGAGACAGAGTGCTTTTCATAAGGCTGTTGGGTTGATTGAGATTCAAGCGGCTGAGAGATTGATCAATGAG
This sequence comes from Opitutaceae bacterium, assembly GCA_028284235.1. Taxonomy (GTDB): domain Bacteria; phylum Verrucomicrobiota; class Verrucomicrobiia; order Opitutales; family Opitutaceae; genus Pelagisphaera. Next base: position 206,040 of record JANQSC010000008.1, on the reverse strand, counting down.
TCGAATCCGTAGGGCTGGCGCTTGCGCCATGCCGCGGCTGAAAATAAGATCCAACCTACGCGGCGCTTCGCAAGAGAAGGCCCTACATAAGAATTGTTGCAGTACCGACTTACTAGACACATTTGAGACTGTGGACCAGGCTAAGCGGGGTAAAGGACATTTCCAGAGGAAACGTCACTCCGGCATCTTGAAAATCGCTTCGTCGACCGGGACATTCGCTTCGAAGTCGGTGATGCGGACGATCGAGTTCATCCCCATCATATCCGCTTCGATAAGCGCCTGCATGAGAAACCCGCCCATCTTCTCGTAGGAGACGATCCGAGAGGAGACTGGCACTTGACCCTGCTCGCCCATGTTCTCGATGTAGTCTCTTTTTTGCATGAGGCCGGATTCGGGGTCGAAATACAGCGTCTCTGGCTGGCCATCAATGCGGGTGACGCATTCGACAACCACCCAGCCTTCGGGGCTTTTCGCGGCGAGCTTGGCCGACGAGTACCGGTCGCCCAAGTTGAGCTCGCGCTCCGGATCCGATTCGTCGACGAACTTCTCCAGTTCGACGCCCTGCAGCTCGCGGGCTCCTTGGATGACATCGACCGACCAGCCGGTTTCGCCGTCGTAGCCCTTTTTAATCGGTCCCAGGCCGACTACTTCCCCGTCGAAGACCGACAGGTTCGGCCGCTTGAAAGTCCCCACGCCCTCCATCTTAAATCCGGCGGCGGGAATCTCCATGGAGTATCCCAGCTTCGCTGTTTCAATGTCCGCGTACGCTTCCCTCCCGCCGAGGGCCTCTGCGTAGCGATCAAAGACCTTTTGGGCATCCGCTTCAATTTGAGCGAGCGTTTCGACAGAGCCTCCCAAAACCAACACCGCGAGAGAGCACACAACAAGGAATCGACGATTCGAGTTCATGGAACGCTCTTTATTGGAGCATCCGCGCGCTCCCGCAAGATCCATTTTCGGGCGGCCTCCTCGACGGAGTCGCGGCCTTTGAGCAAATCCGATGGTGACAACGCTACTTCCACGTCCGGCGCCAGTCCTCGACCTTCGATTCGCTCTCCGCCGGTCGTCTCATAGTCAGCGATCGCCATCTGCAAGAAATAGCCGTTCGGCAATTTCTTTATGGCCGAAGGCAAAGCCGCTCCCGCGCTCCGCGTTCCGAACACGCGACCGCGACTCGTTTCCTGGATGGCGGCAGCGAAGATCTCGCTTGTTGAAATCGAGTTGGAGTCGACCAAGACCGCGACCGGCCCCAAGAACGCCCCTTTTTGCGGAAACACGTTGAAGTTGAGATGCCCGCGCCTGAGTTGCATCGCGCCCATGCGATACGGTTCTTCCACGAGCATTCCCGCCAAACCTGTCGCCATTAATCCAATACCACCCGGATTGCCGCGAACGTCGATGACTAGTCCACGCGTTTGCGAAGGCAGCGACTTGATAAATGCGCGAACTTTACCCATCACACTGGGCACCCAAACGGTGAAACGCAGTCGAGCCACTCCGTCGTCGCCCAGCGAGGTCTCCAGCTCCATCGGCGTTGGAGAGAGGTTTCCGATGGCTTCGGACATCAGCCCCTCGTACGGGACCCGTTCGAGCGTCATTGACTTTGAAGTCGCGAACCGGCTGCGCTTCACCTTGACCTCCACTTTTTCGCCGGGACGACCATGCAGTCGCGATTCAATCGCCGTCTTTAAATAGAACGGTACCATATTTTCGAATACGCCTGAATCCGCAATCGATCGACGCAGTTCCGAGATAACCTCTCCCGCGACTGAAACGAGTTCCCAACCGGCTTCCAAACCCGCCGACTCCGCCGGGCTTCCGGGGCGAACGCGATGGACGAACGCCCGACCCTCGACAAGCGTCACCCGAATTCCCGTGTCCCCACCGCCCCAGGGATTCGCGACGACCGCGTTGTAAGAGGGCGAGGTAATGGAGAAATGGGATTCCCCCAGCTCTTGCACCAAGTCCGAGAGCAATCGGGTGAATTCGGCTTCGTCCGCAACCGTGCTCATTCGTTCTCGGTAACGTTCGCCAGTCGCCTCCCAGTCCTTCCCTCCGAACTCGGGGTCATAGTAATTCGCGTTGATCTCGCCCCAAACCGCTTCGAAAACCGTCTCGCGAACGCTCGCGCCAAAGGAAGACGCGCTCAAAGAAACCGCCACGCAGCCGAACAATAGAAACGCTCGCAACGAGCGGAGCGAAATTCCCATTGTAGATCTGAGCGCAAGTACCCATTTCGCGAACATGGGGAGCGGTTTATCGACAAATTCTGAATCCGTAAAGCGTCATGTTGGAGTATTAGGGGGCATACGTTGATCAGATTGTGTCGCGAAGTTGAGAGCGAGCGCGGGTGATGTCGCGCTCCTTCGAAGACCCCGAGGCTTCTGGTCTGGGAATCCCCGCATCCTCAAAAAAATTGCGAACTCCCCGGCCGGGCGATTTGAACAATCGTGTGACAGTCTGCGTGTGTATTGGAGAGATTTTTCGTTCTTCGGCGACCGACATCGTCGAAGAGCGGATGTAATCCGTTAACAAATACACGAGGGAAATAGATGATCAAAAAACGCACGCCGATCCGGCTGGCTGTCAGCGCCTTTTTATGGGCTCTCGCCTTGTCGGTGAATCACACGCACGGACAGGATATCGAGCTCTACGCTCCCTTGTCCGTATCCGCGTCCGACGGGGACTACGCCGACAAGATCGGGATAACGTGGGACGCCGTCCGCAACGCGACCCAATATCGGGTCTACCGGTCCAGTATCGATTCTTTCGGTACAGCGACGCAAATAGGAACTACCGCGAGGGGATACTACTTCGACGAAGACGACGCGTTCGAGACGACCGCGGGATCGTACTACTACTGGATCCAGGCGGAGAACGATTTCGGGTTCGGGCCAGAGAGTCTCTCGGACCACGGATACAGCGTCGTGCCTCAATTCAATCCGGATCGGCGCATTCCGCAGCTCGCTCCGCCGCCGGAACCGCCGGAAAACCCGATTACCGCCGCGAAAGCGTTTCTCGGGAAGACGCTGTTCTGGGAAGAGCAGATGTCGGCGACGAGCACCATGGCGTGCGGGACTTGCCACCAGCCTGCGGCGGGCGGAAACGACCAGCGAGCGCTGGTCGGGCTTCTCAGCGCGACGCACCCCGGCAACGATGGGGAGTTCGGGACTCGCGACGACATAATCGGGTCGGCGGGCGTCCCGCTCAATCTGGAGGACGGTTCCTACGACTTCAGCGAGTTCTTCGGCCTGCAGCCGCAAGTCACCAATCGCAAGGCCAAGGACATGATCGACTCCGCCTATGGGCTCGAAATGGCCTGGGACGGGCGTATTTCGGAGACGTTTGTGGATCCGGTGACGAATGCGACCGTAATCGCGGACGACGCCGCTCTGGAGGCGCAAGTCGTTCTCCCCCCGATCAACACCGCGGAAATGGCCCACGTCGGCATGACTTGGCCGCACATCATCGCAAAACTGGAAGCATCGACACCGCTCGCCTTGTCGCCGCAGATTCCCGAATCCCTGGAGCTCTGGATCGGCGGGCGCAGCTATCCGGAACTATTCGACGAAGTTTTCGGCGATCCCGAAATCACCGCTACGCGGGTCGCATTCGCCGTGGCTACCTACGAGCGAACTCTCTTTGGCGACCGGACCGCGTTCGACCGAGTGAACTCGGGGATTATGGATGACCACGAGGGCGTAAAGGATTTGGGCCGACGCGTCTTCGAGCAGAGCCGTTGCGACAACTGCCATACCAACGAGGACAACAACGACCGCGATTTTCGCGGACTGCTTGCCGACAACGATTTTCACTATATCGGGGTGCGTCCGCAGGACCAGGATCCCGGACGCTTCACGGTCACGGGCAACAATAATGACCGGGGACGTATTAAGACGCCGAACTTGCGCAACGTCGGCCTACGGAAAGCGTTTATGATGGACGGGGCTTTCGAGAGCCTCGATGAAGTCGTCGATTTCTACAATCGGGGCGGCGACTTCGACGCTCCCAACAAGGACAACGACATTCGTCGGCTGGGGCTCAACAATAACGAGCGCCAAGCGCTGGTAGCCTTTATGCGGGAGGACTTCACCGATCCGCGGGTGCGGGACGAGCTTCCGCCGTTCGATCGGCCCATGCTTTACACCGAAAGCGTCGCTCGGACGCCCACGATTAGCGGTGGCGGCGTGGACGGAGCGAGCGGGGACGCTCCTTTGTTGACCGCGATAGAGCCACCCTTGCTCGGGAATCCTAATTTCACGGTCGGCGTATCCGAGTCCCTCGCTGGGGCGGAAGCGGTGTTGGTGACCGACACCTCCGATCCCGGCCAAGGGCCGTCAATCCCAGAAACGGCTGCCATCGCCCACGAGACGATCGAGCTTGCCGGCTCGGGCAGCGAGGGTTGGGGATCCGCGACAATTGAGTTTCCGGACGACGCATCGCTGGTTGGTCAAACCCTGTACGGCCGCTGGTACGTGGTCGACCCGAACGCAGCAGGAGGCGTCGCGGTGTCGCCGGTGTTCACGCTGTCGCCATTCGGAGCGGGCGAAGAAACCCCCTCGGTCACAGGAGAAAGCCGACTCTACAATCTGTCGGTGCGGGCGAACCTCGTTTCCGGTCGCAATCTTATTACTGGATTCGTAGTTAGCGGCGGCGAGCGGATGGTTATGGTCCGGGCTGCGGGTCCGGCCATGGACGCGTTCGGGCTCGACGGGTTCGAAGATCCGCAAGTGGCGCTCTACAACGGAGGGGAGATGATCGCCAGTAACGACGATTGGACGTCCGCGGAAGGCGACTACTTCGAGGCGCTCGGGGCGTTCGAGTACGAAGACGGAAGCTCCGACGCCGCTCTCATGCACCCAGTCGAAGGGCTGCGGACAGCGATCGTTCCGGCGGGGACTGAAACCGGGGTGGTGCTCGTCGAAGCGTACGACGCCGAGGACGGAATGGACACGAAACTCATCAATCTCTCTGCTCGGTACCACGTGGGCACCGGGGACGACGTCCTCATCGCGGGATTCACGATTGTCGGAACCGGAACCAAGCGATTGCTCATTCGGGCCGTCGGGCCGCAGCTTGAAGACTTTGATGTTCCGGATGTGCTGAGCGATCCCGTACTGGAAATCTACAACTCCGACGGCGTTCGCATCGCCGGCAACGACGATTGGGCGGTTGGGCTCGCGGACACGTTCGAACAAGTGGGCGCCTTCGCGCTCGACACGGGCAGCGCCGACGCGGCTCTTTCGATCACGCTCGCGGCCGACGCCACCTACACGGCGATCGTGCGGGGCGCTGACGGCGGCACGGGCGAGGCACTGGTCGAAGTCTACGAGATCGAGTAGAGGAACCAGCGCGACTTTTCACTCCAATCCACACAAAGAGTCGCCCGCGCCCGCGGGCGGCTCGATTGGCTTACGAACCCGGGAGTCGCGCCATCCTCGAACGAGGGCACTGAAACCCAGAGCCACTATCAGAACCACTATACCCGAAGCCCCTCGCACTCGGCAGCACCTCAAAATCCAGAACCCGCCCCCTCAATTGAGCAGTTTTCATTGTAACGTTACCACGAAAACTGTCATCGGGCACACGATTCATAGAGCCTAAACCCGAAGCCTAAAAACCTATCCAACGGACCCTGAGCCAGTCGAAGGGCAGCCTAAAACCCTCCATAACTTGCGCACCTCACGCACTAGACCCAATCTACTTTCCCGCGGACGTCACGCATGTACCACTCGACCATGCGTTCGAGACCGTCGCGCAGCGAGGTTTTCGGTTCCCAGCCGAGACGGGAGCGGATCTTGTCGATGTTGGCGTGAGTCGCCTTCTGGTCGCCTGGCCGGGCGGGGACCATTTTGAGGCGGGCCTTTTTGCCCATGATTTCCTCGACAGTTTGAATTGCCTCGCCCGTGGTAAAGCTGTGGTCCGTCCCGAGATTGAAAATCTCCCCTTCCGCCTTGTCCCAGTTCTCGATCGCCGCCAGGATGCCCTCGCAAATATCACCCACGTAAGTGAACGATCGCTTGTGCTCGAGACTCCCCTCGAACAGCGGAAACTCCTCGTCCAAGTCGATAGCGCGAATCAACTTGGGAAAGAGCTTCTCTGGCCGTTCCCGCTCGCCGTAAACCGAAAACAAGCGCAACGAGCATGCCGATAGATCGCCAGTGCGATGGGCGGCCATTACCTCCTGCTCCGCCGCTAATTTCGTTACACCGTACCAAGAAGCTGGCTTGGGCGGAGCACTTTCTCTATTCGTCGCATGAAGTCCATAAACCGATGAAGTGGAGATGTTTACAAACTTTAGTGACTTGTTCACTTCTTTCGCCGCTTCAACAAGACGATGCGTCGCTACCGAGTTGTTTCGCTGATAGTCTTCCCAAGCCGTTTGTTCCGAAATCCCTGGTTGGCCTGCTAGATGGAAGACCATGTCCACACCCTCTATGATCGTTTTCAGACAGTCTATCGCTAAGTCACAATCTAAAACCGGAGCCCCTCGAGAGTTTAGCATCTTCGCTGAATTTCGCTTAATTATCGGATCATAATAATCCGTAAATGCATCAACACCTGAAACTTCCAGATCATTTTCTTTAGTTCGAATCACCAAATTTGAACCGATATAACCAGCCGCGCCCGTAACAAGGATTTTCACTGACCACGAACAAGCGTCCAAATGGAGCTATGTCCACCTAAAACCCGCCACATTACTTCTTGATGATTGTCAAAAACCCGTACATTTCCTCATTTTGTTCATTTTAAATTGAACTCAGTGAATCATTCCCTAGCAAGTCAGACCAACTTGATTTGCGCCAAATAAATTTGGCACGCAAATGGCGGCAGCGTCTCAAAAAAGAAGACCGTAACGAGAGTTTCAAGAACTTCCTATTCCGACAGCGCAATCCCAATTGTCTGGATGCTCAGCCGCTCTCTCCAAGCACATTTCCTCAACGGATTGGGGCAGGCGCTTTGAGAGATGCAAAGGTAGATAATTGACAGTGAAAGGTGAATTACAGACTCACATTACAGACTTAGAACGCGAACTCATCGCGTTCTTTGTAAACGCCGCACAAGCCATCGGTCTGCCTAAATCGTATGGGGAGATCTACGGTCTATTCTTCGCTTCTGAACAACCGCTAGCGTTAGACGATGTTATTGAACGACTCCAAATCAGCAAAGGCTCCGCCAGTCAGGGTATCCGTTTTCTAAAGAGCATCAACGCTCTCAATACCATATATCTACAAGGTGATCGACGTGATCACTACAAAGCCGAGACAAGTCTCCGCCGGATAGCCGACGGTCTACTAAAGGAACGCATAGCTCCCCAATTGCAAGATGGGATGGAACGCCTTAAATCACTGAAATCTCAATACCGTAGCGAGGACCTTAAGCCAGTAAAAGAGCGTATAAAAAATATCGAAGCATGGTCCAAAAAAGCAGATTTACTTCTTCCACTAGTCACTAACTTTCTTGGACCGAAGCCCAGCAAGTCCGCTTCCAAAACCGTCAAATCGATCTAGAGCATCAAACCAAGGCAGAGAATGTCTACTAAAATAGCAATCATCGGACTTGGCTATGTCGGCCTCCCACTATCAATACGTTTCTGCCAATCAGGCGTCAGTGTCGTTGGCCTTGATATCGATCAGGCTCAAGTAGACAAGTTAAACAATGGGGAGAGTTACATAAAGCACATAAAGGCTAGCGAAATAGAGCAAATCGTCAACGAAGGGTTATTTACAGCGAGCACAGACTTTTCACTTATAGAGGAAGTGGAAGCAATTATCGTCTGTGTCCCCACCCCGCTAAACAAGCATCGAGAACCTGATTTATCATATGTATTGGCCACAGGTAGATCCATCGCTCCACATTTAACCAAGGGTTCTGCCAACAAGCTCGTAGTACTCGAAAGCACTACTTATCCCGGAACGACAGAGGATGAACTTCGCCCGATGCTTGAGGATGGATCGGGGCTAAAGGCAGGGGACGGATTCCACCTCGCTTTTTCGCCTGAACGTGAAGATCCCGGTCGCAGCGATCACAGCGTCAAGACCATCCCGAAAGTAATGGGAGGCTTTACATCACGTTGCCTGGATAGGTGTATAGCGCTTTACAGCAAAGCTCTGGACGAGGTTCACCCAGTTCCTTCATGTCGTGTAGCTGAGGCGACTAAACTGACCGAGAATATTTTCCGGTCTGTCAATATAGCACTAGTGAACGAACTCAAAGTAGTTTACGATAAGATGGGAATAGATGTGTGCGAAGTCATTGACGCTGCAGCAACAAAGCCATTCGGGTATATGCCCTTCTATCCTGGACCTGGCCTCGGTGGTCATTGCATTCCGATTGACCCCTTCTACCTTACATGGAAAGCAAGGGAAGTCGATCAACACACTCGGTTTATTGAACTAGCCGGTGAAATTAACACCGCAATGCCTGACTATGTTATTTCAAAAGTCAGCGATGCCCTGAACTCTGAACTGAAATCTATAAACGGTTCCCGAATTCTTCTTCTCGGTCTCGCCTATAAACCCAACGTTGATGACGACAGAGAATCGCCAAGTTATGCGCTTATAGAAAAACTCGAATCCAAAGGAGCAAAGGTCGACTACAATGACCCTCACGTTCCGGAGATAAAGGCGACTCGAGAACACAAACACTTGGCAGGTCGGAAGTCAGTTGATATTGAGGCAGGTGAATATGACTGCCTGCTCATCGCGACTCACCACGAAGAATATAGTATTTTTGATTTCTCCAAATTCGATATTCCCTTAGTTGATACGCGAAATTGCGTTTCCAAAAAAAACACAAAATACATAAAGGCCTAAACACTAAAACGGATGCCACTCATAGATATTATTGCAGGAGCTCGCCCAAACTTTATGAAAATCGCTCCTATTATTCGAGGAATCGAGGAGTCGCAAATCAACAAACTAAGTTACCGACTTATTCACACTGGACAACACTATGACAACACAATGTCCGGATCTTTCTTCGAACAACTTAACATACCCGAACCCCATATTAATCTAGAAGTTGGTTCTGGAACGCAAGCGGAACAAACCGGAGCAATAATGTTCCGATACGAAAAAATACTTTTAGAAAATCCTAGCGATATCTGTATTGTAGTCGGAGACGTCACGTCCACTATGGCCTGTGCGATAACCGCTCAAAAGATGAAAATACCAGTAGCTCATGTTGAAGCTGGCATACGTTCAAAAGACTGGACGATGCCTGAAGAAATTAATCGCATGGTAACCGATTCTATTAGCAACTACTTTTTTACTACGTCCACTACAGCTGGTGAAAATCTACGTAATATCGGGGTGCCTGATGACCGAATATTCTTCGTAGGCAACACTATGATTGACACGCTCCTTTCCAATATCAATAGACTGAAAAAACCTACCTATTGGAGCAAATTCGATCTCAAAGCTAAAAACTATCTCGTATTAACTCTACACAGACCATCAAATGTAGATGAAAGGAAACAACTAACGGATCAGCTTTTCACAATCGCAGAAAATTCTCACAACCTACCAATTATCTTTCCTGTTCATCCTAGGACAGCTAAAACACTGCAATCAATAAAGGACTTACCACACAATATTTACTTAGTTCCTCCTCAACCATATTTGCAGTTCATTTATCTAATACAGAATTCCAAGGCGGTTATCACTGATTCAGGAGGAATAACGGAAGAGACTACAATCCTAAAAGTTCCTTGTATGACATTGAGGGACACAACAGAGAGACCGGAAACGGTTTTTTTAGGTACTAACGAGCTCATAGGCACTGACAATAAAGCAATAAAACCTTCACTAGATAAGCTCTTTGCTGACAATTGGAAACAAGGGACAACTCCTGAGAAATGGGATGGGAAATCAGGGTTACGAATAGTATGTGCTATAGAAGATTTATTCAGAGAAAGCTAACTACTATTACTTTTTCTTAAAGTTATTCTATATCTGTAAATCCTGTCACTAACAGTAATCCAACCCAGTCCCAGTGCATAGGGTCACAGAAAAAATCGTTTTAAGTACCATACTTTTCTCTCGTGAACAACCTTAGGTATAATACCAAATTAGAATTTAATACGATTATTCGTCCCTCAGCGCATTGATCTATTCTCTAATCGTGCATTTCACATATGTAACGTTCAGTTGTGATTCATTCAATGCTTTCACTCCTAATAGAGACTTACTCACTTTCTTTAGTATCGTGTACTTCTTTGCCACTTCCGGAAACTAATGACAGAAAATGATAGTCTACTTTCAACTACACTGCGTGGAGGTCTTTTAGTATTTGGTTTTGTTGTTGCTCAATATTTTTTTGGATTTCTAATTCAAATTATCTTGGCCAGAATTCTGGAACCCGAACACTTTGGAACATTGGCGTTTTCAATGATGGTTGCAATGTTCTTTCAAAGAATTTGCAATACAAATGGCGATAAGTATATTATAAAGGAAAAAAACGATATTTATAAAAAACTCGACTCCGTATTTACGATAGAATTCTCTATTACACTATTCTTTATAGGTTTTGTTTTATTGCTTGCGCCATTTTTGATGAACCTGTTAGACAAACCTGACCAAACGATTTACGTGCAGGTTCTAACGGTCTCCTTTTTATACTCTCCATTTTCTAAACCTATATCTCTATTTGAAAAAGACTTATCTTTCTTTAAAGCAAGATATCCAAAATTAGTTAGCCAAATCGCAGGAGGCGCTATAGGCATCATCATGGCCATAAACGACTTTGGCGTATGGAGTTTGATAACCTGGAAGGTTAGCACCTTCTTACTAGAAAATGTCATTACATGGTCGATCATTGAATACAGACCTCGGTTCAGAATAGACTACGCACTGATCAAAGAAATCACTTTCTACTCTTGGCCATTGATGGCGAGTGGAATCTTAGTCTTTTTCTACAATCATATAGACTACTACTATGTCGGCAGACTACTAGGAGAGGAACAGCTTGGATTCTATTGGTTAGCATTCCAATCTAGTCACTATTTTCTTAGTATCAAATCATCCATTATATCGGTTGTTTTCCCTTCATTTGCAAAGATTGATAATACACATAAAGTAAAGCTAGGATTTGAAGTACTGACAAAAACAACCATGTATATTTACATGTTACCGACGATAGTTGTTCTAGCTCTTGGGAAAGATCTTATAATATTGATATTCGGTTCCAAATGGGCTCCAGCAACCACTGCGTTTCAGATATTCATGCTGGTAACGATGTTAAGAGCTGTTACTAGTTTTTGGGACCCAGTGTTTTTACTCTTCGGCAAAACAAAAGTACTGTTTACACTAACAATCTTCAATTCGCTAATAATATCTATACTAGGCTATATCTTCACTATCAATTTTGGCATATTGGGCATGTCCAGTACTGTACTATTAACGATGCTGTTAATAATGCCGATAGCAGGGGCGCGGTTGAAAGAATTAATAGATACATCCTACTTTCATATATTAAAGAAGCCCATAGCCTATTTCGTTGTGCTTACTGCTGGTTATCACACCCTCTATTCAATTTTATCAAAACACACACAATCTACTCTAATAGCAATAGGACTGCCTTCTGTTCTACTAATCTCTATATATGCTTTCGTTATATTCTACGAAAACAAAACTATATTTAGGGAGCTTATTCGTCGACTATGAAAGAAGATATTCTGAACGCTCATATGAATATAATAACTGAAAAAGTTATACATTTATTCGGTTCAGTTGAGGCAATAATTTTATACGGCAGTTTTGGTAGAGATGAAGGCAGTTGGTATAGAAACTCTCGTGGCGTAGAACAACCCTATAACGATTACGATATACTGGTAGTTTGCAACAAACGCGTAGCGCAGGAACAGATCAATGTCGCAAGAAAAGAGTTGGCTAGACAAATTGGCATCAACTGGGTTGATCTTGGGCAGAAAACTAAACGCGAACTCAGAAGACTTAAACCGTCAATTTATAATTTTGACTTAAAATATGGAAGCAAAGTTATATATGGTGACTATACTGTGATGAACCTAATTCCATTATTTAGTAGTACTCAACTACCCATGAAAGAAGGTGAAATACTATTCTTCACAAGACTCTGGACATTCTTGGGGTCTTTAAGCAGTCAGAACGAAAACAAGTACTTTGACGTTCGTTTCTTTCGAAATCAAATGGCAAAGGCGGTTTTAGCAGTTGTAGACGTATGTTTGTTACAGGTAAAAAACTACCACAGTAGTTACGTTAAACGTGTTGCAGTCGCTACAAAATTGGAGTTCCTGGATCAAAACGAAATCGAACTTATGAAATGGGCTTTGAAAGAGAAACTACATCCTCAAGATAGCCTCATGGATACAGAAGAAATCAGTGTTTTGTACAATCGTGTACAAAAATTGTACATAAAACACATGTATAAAATACTATCTAAAGTGTATAGAATCAACATTTCTAATCCAATAGCCATTGAATGGTCACTTAAGTGGTCTCCATTAAATCTCACTAGAAGAATATTGAGACTAATGGTTAAACGTAATTTCAAACTTGAAGACGTTCTATCGGTCAATATTGCCCAATCTTATATAATGTGTGCTAAAGTTGATAACAAAATTAATCAAGAATTTCTTCATAGAGGGATAAGTTACATACGTAGATTAGATCCTACCTTTAGGAAGTCAAGCAACTGGGATGATGCAAGGGAAAAAGTAGCGCAACTAAGAATGGAAATCTAATTATGGTAGTACTTCTTTTAATCGATGCAATGCGAGAGGACTATATTTCTGAGGAGAATACTCCTTTTCTTAATTCATGTAGAAAAGATGGCTTACATTACAAAAGAGTTATCCCTAGCTTTGGTTATTGCGAAAGAACTGAAATCCTAACGGGTTTAAAACCAAACGAATCTGGATATTTCACTGCGATTGGATATGATCCGGTCGGAAGCCCATACCGCAAACTACCGTATTTGAAATATTTATCTTTTCTAGAGTTAAACCTTATTAAAGCACGTAGATTTATAGGGAATCGCCTCTATAATTATGTTTACAAATATTTTCGAGGGATGTGTTCAAGGCTAATTAGAAAGTACCCAAATAGTGGATTTAGAGACTATAAGATACCAATTTCGTTACTTTCTGAGTTTAACCTAACTGAGGATAGAGTTGATCATAGAGATAGTTCGGCTTTTTCAAAACCGTCGATCTTAAAGCTTCTCGAGGATAATAATAAGTCGTATTTCTACGATTCATTTACTGCTTTAAACATGGAACCTAACGGAACTGATGATAACAGACTGGCGATGTCATTAGAACGAGCAACAACAACAAGAGACAACTTACACTTGATATATATCAGTATACTAGACACGATAGGACACAAATTTGGTCCCGATTCAGATGAAATGAATGAAGCGTTGCAGAACATCGACAAAAAGCTCTGTAACTATGTAACGAGTTTTAATAGGATTGTTCCGGATGCTACTTACATATTTCTAGGCGACCATGGCATGGAACCAGTCAAACAGCGCTTCGATGCAGAATCCGAGTTAATGAACTTGGTTGAGTCGTCGAAACTCAAGCTAAAAGAAGACTTCATATATTTCCTAGATTCGACGATGATGAGAGTTTGGTTTAAGTCTAGAAAGGCAGAAGAAAATCTGTTAAATCGACTTACAAGTTCAGAGATTTTTTTGAAGTTTGGGATTTTTGTAGACGAAAACTTAGCGAATAGATACCAAATACCTTGGAAAGATAGACGTTATGGTGATTTAATTTGGCAAGCCAAACTTGGAGTATTGATATACCCAGATTTCTTTCACAAAGGCCGAGACCCCCACAAAGGCATGCATGGGTATGATGTAAGTTCATTAGCGAGTCAAGGGACATGCATAATAGCCGGCAATAATGTAAAACAATCAACTAAACATTCAATTCCGCTTTGTGGTGTATTCGGCTTACTAAAAACTGAACTTAACTTATGAACACTAGTGCTAAACGTGATATTTGTATTTCGGTAATAGTGTGTGTACACAACGAAGATAAAACACTCAATAAGTGCATTAAAAGCCTTTTTGAGCAGTCATTCGAGAAAACAAAATATGAGATTATTGTAGTTGATGATGATTCATCAGACGGAACCTCTAGAATTGCACAAAACTGGGTAGTTAGAACTGAGAATAGTTCGACGAACTTTACCTACGCAAAAATCGAACACGGAGGGCTTTCGGTGGCGCGTAACACTGGCATTTTGTTGGCGATTGGTAAGAACGTTGCATTTATGGACGGTGACGCCGTCGCTGACAAAGATTGGGTTCAAAACTTAGCAATACGTTTTCGATCTACAAATGATCCACTGATCCTTGGAGGCAAAGTGAGTTTATTAAATCCCGAATCTGCATTCGCCAAGAAGATCTACAATTCATTTTTTACTTATAACATGAAGAACAAGAATGTGGCAATTGGCACCAATATGGCGTTCACAAAGTCATTGTTCAGTGACAATTATCCATTTCATCCGTTGTTTCTTAGAAGAGGAGATGAAACATTCCTGTTCAAGAAACTGGAGAAAACAGCTGCTCCCGTTCGCGAGCCACTTGCTGAGGTTTTCCACGAGTGTCCTGAGAGTCTCAAAGAATGGCTAAAGTCCAAGTACGATAACGGTTATTTCGGAGCTCAGGTCGACTTGGTTTTTGGCGACATAACGGGATTACTCAAAATGGCCGTCTACAGAGTGCAGTTCCTGATAATGCCGGTATTAATAACTATTTTCATACCATTTAACTACACCATTGGCCTATATTTTTCATGTATAGTTTACCTTATTTTGATAATAAACAGATACATTCGGAACAAAACACTGTTAAAACTGCATACACACTATCTAAACAACAAAGAAACCACATCTAAACTACGTATCTGGGAGTTTTTTGAGTTAACATTTTATTGCCTGCTAGGTGATATTTACAATGACTATGGATACTGTCATCGCCTAATTAAATATATGATATCGTTTGATTCTTTTAAAGGTAAAGAAAGAAAAGATGCTACGATAACAATTCTGAAAAAGAATTTTCTAAGTTAGTTTTACCATATTATTTCTCGCCAACGTTTCTATTTGACTTCTGCTCATTCCAGAAAATCTCAGTTCTTCATCGATGATCTTTCACAACAACCTATCTTTTCCAAACGCTTAAAGAGCTTCGATGTTTTTATCCAATCTATGGATTTAGAAACCTATCTGATATGCTATTTACCATGTCTACTTTAACTAAAGATCATATCATCAAAACACCAAATTACTAACAACGCTTACATAACGCGGATTTTGCTATCCAAGTGATCCATACAACTTCACGAAGCAACCGAATTTTATTTTGTTAGTTGAATCGGCCTTGGCTCAACACTTCAAATACACAGTGTTGCTTTTGATACAATCACCTACTTATTTAAAGCCATGGCGTACGTATCTATAGCTTAGAGTACTCGTTCAGAATATTTAAATCGAATGGCTAGAAATATAATTAGAGAAATCTCTTCTCCACAGACTCTTTATTATTATATCTCTTAATCTCACGAGACGATACGTATACTTTATCTACATAAAAGCTAATCATCAATACGTTCAACCCAATTTTGGCAAACACTTAGCTGGTTACATCGAAGAACATATACAAAACAAGGAACTAACCACATGAACGACCGCATTACAACATTCTACGAAGAGTGGCATCACAGCGCTGGTACCAATCGTGCACAACAAATTCGTGATAGAGATATCATGGCATTAGACTATCTACGAGATTGTGATTCAGTTTTTGAACTAGGATGTGGTGCGGGTACAGTTTTAAATATGTGCGGCGCTTCCTATAAAGCTGGAGCAGACATATCGAGGAAGGCTATTGATCTTGCGATCGACTCAGCACCCATATCAGATAAACCCGATTTGAAAGTAGTGGACATTGACAAGGAGGAAATACCTTGGGAAACAGAAACTTTCGACGGAGTCATGGTTATCGAAGTGCTGGAGCATCTTTTCGACCCAGTTCATGCACTCGCTGAGATGAATAAGATTTTAAAGAAGAATGGGAAAATAGTAGTAACTGTTCCTAATATTGGCTATTTCCCGTACCGTTGGTATCACTTCAAATCGGGCGAAATGACGGACTTCCACGGAAACGGGATGATCCTTAACGAGCACATTCGATTCTATGGTGTAAAGACCTTAAGAATGCTGCTAGAAGTAACAGGCTTCGAGGTAGTCAATGTTAAGGGTGCCAGGAAGAAAGTGATTCACTCTTTGAGTTCTGACAAAAGCGATCGAAAAGTTAAGGGATCACTGTTTGCGAGAATCATGAGGGGGCTAACGCCAACACCAACCAATGTCCTGTCGAGGTGCAACGTTCTGTTTTCACTTTGGAAGAGATTCCCATCCTTCTTTGCAATGGGTATTGTAGTGGAAGCAATCAAGATAGAAGATAGCAAGTACAAGTACAATCAGGCAATCGATCATCAAGTTAGAACATCGGAGGAAGACGAAATAAATGTTAACGCACTGAAATAGCGCATACATGAAGGCGTTAATTTTTAGACCTAAGGCTCAATGTGTTCCTCTTACATTGTCTATTTATCTAAACAACTACACAACTGAAGAAGTCTCAAGCTTAGAACGAATCTTGAAGTTATCATAGTTCAACACCTATCAATCAAGGGGGTCGATATCGATTACAAAATCGTATCTACCCTCAAATTCCATAGAACGAAAACAGACGATAAATTTTATTACTCTATGAGAGAAAATATTGCGTTTTTTCTTTCTAGATTATCACGAGTATCGACGCCAGCACCTTAAATATTTCTCGCTACACAATCTTTTCAATCACTAGAGCAAGAAGAAGTTCAATGCGGACTTCATCTAACAGTGTTATTTGCCATCAACTAGTCAGCCTCTATGAAAATACCCTACTTTTCAGCAATAATCGTTGGGTACATAGTCCTCATACTCCTAATTCTTCCTTTTCGACTTAGCGAGAAGTACCTTACTCCCGACGAGAAAGCCTACACGAATCACTCGCTCATTGATCGTTCAACCACTAGTGGAATTTCTTTCAATTCAACTAGCGAAAAAATCGGCCTAAGATATTTAGCAGCTGCATTTTACTTTGAGAAAGTAAACCGCCTTGGCGGTAGACCGCTCATATTTTTTATTAACACATCCATCATCATAGGCGTTTTTTATGTTTTCTGGCGGGGAACCAGAATTGAGAGCCAGAGGAATTTAAATTTCTTCTTCGCAATCTCTCTACTAATACCCAGCACCATCTTCTTTTCCGCTGCATCCCTACGAGATATTTTTGTTTATGCAATCAACATATTCCTAATATATAAGATAGGTTGCAAAAACGGAGCCTACTCAGCAGGAACCCTATTGTGCTTTCTTATATATTTATTAATATCACCATATTTTGGAGTCGTGTCTATTTGCATCTTTATCGCAGCAAAATACTGCAAAAATACATTTCGAGCCACAACCTTACTATACGTAGTAACAGTGTCCATTTTCACCTTCGCATTTTTCTATTTAATTCAAACAACACAAACAATCAGTCTTTTTGACAACAATATCAGTTTACCCGATGGAGTATTAGGCGAAAACGCTGCATCACAACAAAACTCAAACCTAAAGATTGCATTGGCTAATCTCTCAATGGTCCTAACACCCTATCTATTACCCAGAAACATAGTAGGCATGCTGGATTGGTTGTTTTTCGCGCAATCAGTCTTGATGATTATACTTTTCCCTCTGTTTATATCAAACGTCACGAATGGCCTATCTAGATTTTGGGTTGATCTACGATTCAGATACTCCTTTCTAAATTTTATTATGCTTTATCCTTTGTTTTTCAGCGAATTAAACTCATCATCACTTATACGGCATTCACTTGCCATAATACCTTACTACTTATACCTTTCCTGCTATAAGTCACCCACTTTATCTGTTCATAAAAAGCGACAAGCAATAGCATGAAGAATGGCATTACATTTGTGATGATAGCGAAAAACGAAGAGGCAGTAATTGAATCCAACATTCAAAGCATACTCCAATTCTCCGGAAGTGATTTCGAAATTATTCTCGTAAACTCCGGATCCACTGACAGATCTCCCTATATCATGAGAAAGTACTCAGACGAGCATACCTCAGTAACTTTCACCAACTCCCGCAAGCCTGGACCTTCCGCTGCTAGAAACGAGGGTTTACGACTAGCGAATCTTGAATACGTTTTCTTTTTGGACGGCGACGTTGAATTAGAGAATGGGTTTATTGCGGCTGCGCTCGATGAGTTTAAGAATTCTCCTAATACTTGCGCAATAGCTGGAAAACTCGCGGAAGAGCAATACACTCCAAACTATAGTCGGATCATGAACACTGTACCCGATAGGTACAACAGAAACGCGAAAACACGGGTGAAAAGGTTTGGTGGAATATTCTTGGCAAGAAGAGAGGCTACCATCAATGCGGGGGAATGGGACGAACGACTTTTCTGCCATGAAGATACAGACTACGCAATTAGACTGGGAATGCTCGGCCACTTGATTGTAATTCCGGAAAAAATGGGCACCCACAAGACCGTTAAGTACGAGAATCGAATGACAGAAATGATCCGAAGTGGATATTTTAGGGGAGTAGGCCTGTTCGTAAGGAAATACATCCTAAAACCTACGATATGGATTCCCTTTCTAATTTCGCATAGATACCTCTATCCCGTTTTATTGATGCTCCTTACTATGATATGGAGCCTGCTTTTTCATTCCTATTTATTACTTGGGATTCTAGCTATCGCAATGCTGGACATTACTATTGGCCTAGCCAGGGGCAAGACGCTAAAGTCGTGGCTATTGAGCCACTACGTGGCGCCTGCACAAGTTTTGGTCGGTTTTCTCTGTGGAAACAAAACTTAGAAACAAGTGAGAATACTAATAAACGCGGCGACGGCAGTTGTTGGAGGCGGAGCTCAAGTCGCCGCTGGCCTGATTGCAAGCACTCTTAGGGACAGCAGAGGAAATTCCTATTGTTATGCAGTTTCGAGTTTAGTCGAAGAACAGATAAGATCATTCGGCTCAACGTCAAGGAACTTTGTTTCACTGAAGGCTTCACCCGGGAAACTTGTCCAAGGATACTCGTCGAGACATAAACTGCTAGAGATTGAGTCGTCATTTCGTCCCGACATTGTCTACTCCATCGCAGCGCCATCTTATGTAAGGTTCAAGTCTACCGTGGAAGTAGCGAGAGTAACTGAACCATGGATTACACATCCTAACAAATGGTGCTATTCTAAATTGTCTCTATTCAGAGCGCTTCAAACACGCATCCTCGTCAATTTGAAGGTCCTTGCATTGAAACGCATTCAGCATTTCAACACACAGACTCAAACATCTGCCGAGGGACTATGCAGACGGCTAAAACTCTCTCCAACCAACGTTAAGGTTATTCCTAATTGCCCAAATGACATCTTCTCAAACTCGAGTGATCCTGGAAAGAGCAAACCAACAGAGCGTAGTATCCTTAAAGTTTTCGTTTTGGGTCATCCATATAGCCACAAAAACTTCGATTTGATCCCTCTTGTCTGTAAGGAATTAAAACAAATGGGGAGGAAAGTTCGATTTGTGGTAACATTTCCCGAAGGTAACGCGACATCGGTAAAGATCCTAGAACAAGCTTCGTCACTAGGAGTTGATGGGATGATTCGCAACATCGGCAAAATCACGCTACCAGCGTGTAAACAACAGTACTTAGACTGTGATGCCGTCTTTTTGCCTACTCTACTAGAAACATCCTCAGTCACATTCCTCGAAGCGATGTCTATGAATAGGCCTATCATTACCACAAACTTGGATTTCGCCCATACCGCATGCGGTAAGGCCGCAGAGTATTTCGAGCCTTGCGATCCCAAAATGGCGGCCAACGCAATCCTAAACGTTTTGGAAGATGAGGACAAGAGATCTGAGCTAGTTAGAAATGGTAGAAGCCAAATCGCTAAACATCCATCTCAAGAAGAAATATATCGTGCGCATATAGACTGGGTAATGAGTATTCGGGGCACAACAGCGAGAGAGAAAACACACCAATAGAAGTAGATTATCGGGATCCGTAATTCAATCCGACTAACACAAAGATCAGTCCGTACGAATGCCCAACGATCAATCATGAATCTATTAATTATCTCTTCAATTGAATCAGTATGCAATCGCTATTGATCCAGTGCTTTCTTACAGTTCAAAATTAATGGTATCTAGTTTAATATAATAATATATCCCGCACTATCAAGTTCCATATACGGAATTCGAAATCTACAAATTTGCACGAAGAGCCGCCGCAAATCACAACGATTTCAACGAAGTCAGCGACAAACCCTTACCAACTCTCAATTCACAGCCAATTAACTCTCCGGTGATGAATGTTCACATATTTGAAAACAAAAGAGAATACAACGCTATCAAAGTTAATCCCGGGGATTGGGTCGTAATTAAGCCAAATCTCGTAAAAGAAAAGAACTTGACGACGAATTCCGCCTGTGAAGCCGTCATGACTTCGCCAGCAATAATCAAAGAAGTTGCGGCATACGTTTGCCAATCACTAGAGGGGAAAGGCCGAGTCACGATTTGCGACGCGCCACAGACAGACTCTTCTTTTCACGAAATATCCAAATTCCTAGGGCTAACCGAAATTGCCGACGATTTGTCGAAAAGATTCGACATTCTAGTTGAGGTTGTCGATTTACGAAACGAGGAATGGACGGCCGAAGACGAAGTAATAGTCGATCGTAAAACCCTTGCCGGCGACCCCAACGGGACTGTAGCATTCAACCTTGGTCGAGACAGTCTATTCTACAATCACACGGGAGAAGGGAACTACTATGGCGCGGACTATGATTCAAAGACCGTAAATAGCCACCACCATGGCGACACACACGAATACTTGTTGTGCAAAACTCCAATCTTGGCTGATGTTTATATCAATTTACCTAAGCTAAAAACACATAAAAAAACAGGCGTAACGCTGAGCATAAAAAATCTAGTAGGCATAAACGCAGACAAGAACTGGTTGCCACACCACACTGACGGCTCCCCAAGCAACGGGGGAGATCAGTTCCCAGACGAGAGTTTTAAACACACAACCGAGAGATTCTTGGTGTCAATAGCGCGGTCAATTGCCCTTAAGCTTCCATTCATAGGTCCTCACATTACGAAAAAGCTCCGAAAGGCTGGGAAGAGAGTTTTCGGAGATGGAGACACCACCATCAGGAGTGGGAACTGGCATGGAAACGATACAACTTGGAGAATGGCTATCGACCTTAATCGATGCCTCCTCTATGGGAATTCTGATGGGAGTTTACGTTCCGACAATCCCAAAAGATACTACTCAGTAATAGATGGTATAGTTGCTATGGAGGGGAACGGACCAATGCACGGCGAACCCAAGCAATGCGGAGTAGTGATCGTAAGCGAAGATCCCGCAGCAGCCGATATTGTATCGGCTCGACTTATGGGATTTGACTATCGAAAACTACCAGTGGTGAGAGAACTATTCGGACTAAAAAGTCGACCCATTACGACTATTGAACCAAAAGATATAAACATAGTTAGCGACAAAGAGGACTGGAATCTCTCATTTGAGGAATTCGAGAAGCTAGATCTTTTTCAATTCAAACCTCACTTTGGCTGGAAAAACCATATTGAATATGAGCTTAAAGGAACTAGCTGAAGATATCTACGCCAAACTCCCTGCTCCGCTACAGTCACTCGCAATCGGTATTGAAGGTTTTCGAATAAACCGTCGCAGGTATGGAAAATCTTTCAGATCAAGTTTAGAACAAGCGTGCGATCGACAGCATCTTAAAGGTAAAGAGCTCGAGCAATATCAAGGGAGACAACTTGAAAGACACCTGGAAAACGCTTTAAACTGTCCTTTCTGGAAAGCCAAATTCGGAATCCATGGTGTAAATCCCAAAGGGTCAGACCCATTTGCAGAGCTAGCAAAACTTCCCATACTAGGAAAGGAGGAAGTTAAAGCCAACAGCGATGGAATAAGAAATCAAGCAATCTCTCCAAGAGCCCTCATACCTACACACACAAGCGGTAGCACGGGAAGCGGTCTGAAGTTCTGGCAAACCCCGGAAGCGGAAACTGAGACGTGGGCGACTTGGTGGCGATACCGAGCGAACCTCGGAATAGCGATGAGTGAAAAGTGTGGCTACTTTGGAGGGCGATCGGTTGTTCGACCCAGCCAATCCACTCCTCCCTATTGGAAAAACAATCGTTTCAGCCACCAGCTGCTACTAAGCGCCTACCACCTAAAATCTACGACCGCAGTGGATTACGTAAAGGCGCTTCGACGATACGATCCAGAGTGGTTGCACGGGTATCCATCTTTCATAAACCTCTTAGCAATCTACTGCGAGGAGCTCTCGATATCCAGCCTGATGCCTAAAATTCGTCTGGTCACCACCGGAGCGGAAAATCTCCTCGCTTCCCAGAAAAGTAGAATCGAGAAGACATTCGAGACGAGAGTATACCAGCACTACGGCCAAGCCGAGGCCATAGCCAATTTCTCTCAAGACAAGAATTCTGAATACAAAGTAGACGAAGACTATTCAATGGTAGAGTTTATCCCCATTGAAGGTCTCCAAGGTCAAAATAGAATAATAGGAACAAACTGGACCAACCCAGCATTTCCCCTTTTCCGATACGACAGCGGCGACATTGCAACGGTCAAGCCACCCACACCTAATTCTTGGAGAATTATTGATCACGTAGACGGTCGGCAAGAAGACTACTTGACGCTACCGAACGGTGCCAAGATTGGACGACTCGATCACATATTCAAGGACATTGAGGAAATTAAAGAGGCTCAGTTCCAACAAGAGAACACGTCTGAAGTAGATTTGCTTTTGGTCCCCAACCGAGCATACAACGATCAAGCCGAAAAGCGCCTCAAGCAAGAAATTTCAAAACGCATCGGAACCCAAATCATCGTAAACCTAAAACAAGTGGACTCGATCAAGAAAACGAAATCTGGAAAACTTCGCTTTGTCATTTCAAAAATCGATGCTCAGAACAGCAATGTAAATCGTTCGGCTCTCTCATGAAACAGATTCTTCAAGACCTCTCCAAGGGATTAACTTACATAGAGGAAGCGCCAGCGCCCAAAGTATCCAATAATTCTTTACTTGTTAAAACGGAAGCTAGCCTCATATCCGCAGGAACGGAACGAATGCTCGTAGACTTCGGTCGTTCATCTCTGATTCAAAAAGCCAAGCAACAACCCGAGAAAGTCAAGCAAGTCATCGACAAAGCGCGGACAGATGGAATTGCTACAACGATTGATGCCGTCCGCTCCAAACTCGCCCAACCAATTCCACTTGGCTACTGCAACGTCGGGACCGTCGTTGAAGTCGGCAGCGACGTCATTGGATTTAAAGATGGAGACCGAGTCCTCTCCAACGGCCCTCACGCAGACATCGTACGCGTCCCTCAGAATCTCTGCGCAAAAGTGCCCGAAAATGTCGCAAGCGATGCTGCTACATTCAGCGTCTCCGGAGCCATAGCATTGCAAGGAATCCGGATTGCCAAGCCTACGTTAGGCGAGAGCTTCGCCGTAATCGGTGTTGGGCTCATCGGACTGCTCGCCGTCCAGCTTCTTCGAGCTCAAGGTTGTCGCGTCCTAGCTTTCGACTTCGATGAAAAGAAACTCGCTTTAGCCCGTAACTTCGGGGCTATGACCTGCAATCCGGGAAAGGCCGAAGACCCCATCTCTGCAGGGGTATCATTCAGTCGCGGCCGCGGCGTAGACGGCGTAATAGTGACCGCTTCCACTTCCTCCTCCGATCCAATAAGCCAAGCTGCCCGGATGTCGCGCAAGCGAGGACGCATAGTCTTGGTGGGTGTCACCGGCCTCGATCTCAACCGCTCAGACTTTTATGAAAAGGAACTAAGCTTCCAAGTATCCTGTTCCTACGGGCCTGGGCGATACGACAAAAAGTATGAAAGCATGGGACAAGACTATCCTATCGGATTCGTTCGCTGGACCGCCCAACGTAATTTCGAAGCGGTACTCGACTTGCTCAGTAACGGTCAAGTGGATGTTTCTCAACTCATCACTCACCGAATTCCATTTGAAGAAGCGCCCAACGCCTACGACATCCTCACCTCAGACAAGTCTGTTCTTGGCCTCCTTCTTGAATACCCAAACACCACCGCAGCGGCATACGAAAGTTCGGTAGAACTTCCCAATGCGGAAGAAGCATCCACTGTTTCAAGTTCAACAGAGAAAGCTTGCACATTTATTGGGGCCGGAAACTACGCCTCCCGTGTTCTGATGCCCGCATTTCGAAAGGCAGGTGGCCGCATTCAAAACGTCGTCACCTCAAGCGGTACGAGTGCCGTTATTCACGGCAAAGCCAACAGAGCATCATCTGCCTCCACTGACATTGACAACGCCTTGGCAGACCCATCGACAGACGCCATAGTCATAGCGACCCAACACGATACGCACGCATCCATCGTCCAAAAAGCCCTCAAAGTCGGCAAGCACGTTTTCGTCGAAAAGCCGCTCGCCCTAGACCTAATCGCAGTAGAAGCGATCGAAACTCTTTACAACGAGCTTCAATCGCAAGGCTCCGCCCCAAAAATCATGGTCGGCTTCAACCGCCGATTCGCGCCGCATAGCCAAAAAATCAAAAAGCTCCTCGCTTCGCAGAAGGGGCCTAAAGCCATTATAGCGACCGTTAACGCAGGAGCAATCCCCGCATACCATTGGACCCAAGACGAAAAAACAGGGGGGGGACGGATCGTTGGAGAAGCATGCCATTTCATTGACTTAATACGATACTATACCGGCTCTCCAATCACCTCAATCAAGTCCGCCCTCGCCAATCCGTCATTGGGAGATATCGCCACAATTACCCTTCGCTTCAAGGACGGATCTATAGGCACAGTCCACTATTTCGCAAACGGAAACGCCGCTTTCCCTAAGGAGAGAATCGAAGTGTTTTGTGAAGGGAAAATCCTCCAATTGGACAATTTCAGAAAGCTCAGGGGGCTCGGATGGAAAGGCTTTCAAAAACTGAATCTTTGGAGACAAGACAAAGGGCAGGTTCAATGCGCTCAGTCTTTTCTTGATGCGATACAACAGGATCAACAAAACCCAATCCCATTCGACGAAATTATGGAAGTTTCTCGGGCCTCAATCGAGGCCGCTCAACAAGCGAAGGGTCAAAGAGCTTAAACTCCAATGCCAGTCCAGAAAACACTTCGCTTTCTCAGGACCATTAGGCATTTAAAAACTAAACAACTCTTCTACCAACTCTTCTACCGCATACGAAAATCCGGGTTGGACCCAGTTTCGAACGTCCCCCATAGGCAACTCTCGTTCGAAGTCAACTTCCCTGCGTTTCGCCGCCTTTCAACCTCGAACGGTCGAGAGTTTCGCTTCATTGGAGAGAATGGAACACTCTCATCCAGTGAGTTCTGGAACGATCCAAGCAAAAGCAAGCTCTGGCTATACAATCTCCACTACCTAGATGATTTAGTCGCAATCGAATCAATAGAGAACAAAAATCTACTGATCGACTTACTAAAAAAGTGGATACAGGATAACTCTAGTGGCGAAGGGAATGGTTGGGAAGCCTACCCTCTTTCGCTCCGCATTGTGAACATTGTTAAGTGGCTCTTCAACACGTCCCACGAGGATTCTCTTATACTCGATAGCCTTGCCACGCAAACAAAGGCGCTTGAAAATCGGATTGAGCATCACATTTTAGGCAACCACATCTTCGCCAACGGTAAAGCGCTTGTCTTCGCGGGCGTATTTTTCGGGGGATCAGAGGGGGATCGATGGCTGAAAAAAGGCCTCGGAATACTAGCCCGAGAAGTTCCCGAACAATTCTTAGATGACGGTGGGCACTTCGAACGCTCACCAATGTACCACTCGACTTTGCTTTGGGACATGTGCGATCTCATAAACCTAGCAAAGGCAAGCCCAGTATTGGCCGAACAGAGAGCGCTTTGGCAAAACGTTGTTGTCAAAGGCATAGCTTGGCTTGACGCCATGACTCATCCTGACGGTGAGATCTCTTTCTTCAACGACTCAGCGTTTGGGATCGCCCCAACGCTAGAGAAAATTAGACAATACGCATCGTCGCTTGAAATAGAGGTCGATTCGAGAAACTCTACTCCGCTGCTGGAGACAAGCGGGTTTCTTTCTGTCCACCAAACAATGGGTCACAAATTGATCGCGAATGTAGGGAATATAACGCCCGCCTATCAACCGGGCCATGCTCACGCCGAGTCCCTTTGTTTTGAGCTCAGTCTTTTCGGAAACCGAGTATTCGTGAACTCCGGGACTTCCGAATACGGAGCAAGCCGCATCCGCCTTCAACAACGCAAGACCGCCGCCCACAACACCGTCGAGGTTGACAGTGCCGACTCATCGGAAGTCTGGTCTGGATTTCGAGTCGGGCGTAGAGCCGAAGTTGTTAGTCGCGCGTTTACAGACAATCTCGACGAAATAGAGCTAACAGTGACCCACAACGGCTATTCCTTCCTGCCAGGGAAACCCACCCACACAAGAACGTTAACATTCGGGAAGGGTACTTTGACGATTAAAGACCAGATCCAGGGGACCTTCAAAACCGCCATTGCGCGCTTCCACTTGCATCCCAGTATCAGATTAACCGATTTCGGCAAAGGCCGAAACCTTGTCGCGCAATTGCCCGCCGGCAAAAAAGCCGACATCCGTATTTCGGGCGCCTCAAAACTCGACCTGGAAAACTCTAGTTGGCACCCGAAGTTCGGGCATTCGGTCCCCAACAAACTGATCGCCGCGAAGTTTGCCGGCAATTTACTCGAGACTCGCATAACCTGGGAGCAACGGTGAAGATTCTCCTCCTTACTTTTTACTACAGTCCTGACCTGTGCGCGGGCTCATTTCGAGCAACTCCCTTGGCTAAGGAATTGGCCTCGAGACTGACCAATGGCGATCGATTGGAAGTACTCACCACCCTGCCCAATCGCTATAAGAGCTTTTCAAGCGAGGCACAAGCAATAGAAAAAGAAGATCGAATATCAATAACTCGAATACGGCTTCCTGCTCACCAAAGCGGTATGTTCGACCAGTCGAAGGCATTCATCCGATTCGCTCGCGCGGCCTTGCGCGAAACGAAAGGCAAACGTTACGATGTTGTTGTCGCAACCTCCTCGCGGCTGATGACTGCTGCCCTTGGGGCAACTATCGCAAAACGAGAAGGTTCGAAGCTCTATCTGGATATTAGAGATATATTCGTGGACACGATAAATGACGTACTATCGAAGAAGATCGCTCCAATCGCGAAATTCACGTTTAGCTATATAGAAAAGTATGCAGTTCGAAGGGCAGAGAAAATCAATCTCGTCTCCGCAGGGTTCCTTCCCTATTTCCACGCTCGATATCCAGGCAAGAAATACTCGGTGATTACAAATGGTATTGACGATGCGTTTTTGATGGAAGGCTCGCAAATGCAGCAACGAACAGTGACAAAGGAACTCACGGTTGTCTACGCGGGCAACATGGGCGAGGGACAAGGACTGCACGAAATTATTCCACCTTTGGCAAAACGCTTTGAGGGGTCGCTTCGCTTCCTGTTGATTGGCGACGGGGGACGAAAAGCTCGGCTCGTAGAAGCGATCCAACAAATGGGCTGCAAAAACGTCGAAATCCTTGAGCCCGTTTCCCGGACTGAGCTGATACAGCGCTATAGATCCGCGGACATTCTATTTCTCCACTTGAACGACTACGACGCGTTTCTGAAAGTGCTTCCGTCAAAAATATTCGAGTATGCTGCCCTTGAGAAGCCCATATGGGCTGGGGTTGCCGGCTACGCCGCTCAATTTCTAGATGAACATGTTGACAATGCAGCCGTCTTTCCGCCATGCAAAGACGAACTAGCTGCAAAGCGTTTCGAGACGCTTGACCTACAGCATACTCCACGACCTGATTTTATTAGGAAGTTCTCACGCTCGGAGCTGACGAAAGAACTAGCTGACGATATCGCTGACCTCACTTGTTCAGCCACATGAATATCCTTGTCACAGGCGCAACGGGGTTCATCGGCAGTGCTTTGATGCAAAAACTCGTTTCTGGCGAGGATCGAGTGAGAATCGCGGTCAGAAACCCAATTAAGGACCTGGACTCCCGGATCGAACAAATTCAAATAAGCGGACTCACCGCACAGCAAGATTGGACAGAAGCCCTCAAAAACATCCATACGGTCGTTCACTGCGCAGCCCGCGTTCACGTAATGAACGAGACAGCTGCTAGTCCATTATCCGAGTTTCGCGAGGTAAACGTAAAAGGCACTCATCAACTCGCTCGACAAGCAGCAGAAGCGGGGGTCAAGCGGCTAGTCTTTCTCAGCTCCATAAAGGTCAATGGCGAGAGGACGAGAATCGGAGCCCCGTTTCGTTCATCCGACATCCCGCATCCAATTGACCCCTACGGAATTTCCAAACATGAAGCTGAACAAACAGTTCATCAAATTTGCTATGACACGAAAATGGAGAGCGTCATCATTCGCCCCGTTCTGGTTTATGGGCCCGGGGTAAAAGCCAACTTCAGGCGACTTATTAGAATCGCTAAATCTGGTTACCCTCTTCCTCTCGGGAACATTCGCAACAAACGCAGCCTCGTCTCGCTAGACAACCTTGTCGACCTTCTCAACGTCTGCACAAAACACCCCAACGCGGCTAATCAAACTTTCCTTGTAAGCGACGGCCACGATCTCTCGACAAGCGAGCTCTTAAGAGAACTCTCCCTCTGCCTCGGGGAAAAGCCCCGCCTCTTCCCGTTCCCTCAAAGCGTTCTCGCTCAAGTCGCGCGGCTTCTAGGCAAGCAAGCTTTAATCGAGCGGCTTTTCGGCTGTCTTCAAGTAGACATCAATCACACTCAGAAGCGACTCAATTGGAAGCCTCCATTTTCGACTCGCGATTCGCTTCAAAAAACTATCGATAGCGCCTGAGCGCTTTTTGATGATCTCCCTCGTCGATCAATTTCAAAGATGGACCACTTTCATTTAGCAATCTCTTTCACTGGCGCTCTAGCGCTCGGCATTGTTGGCATCCCCTTTTACATAAAAGCTGCTCGGTTCAAAAAAATCGTAGATGTCCCCAACCAACGAAGCTCTCATTCTGTACCTACCCCGCGGGGAGGAGGAATCTTTATCCCGGCTGGATTGATTGCTACCTCTATATTCGCGCTTTTTATATTCGATACTCACCTTGAGAATATTATTCTCCTTATCGCGCTTTCCATCGTCGCCGTAATCGGATTCATAGATGATATAAAAAGCCTCCCTACGATCCTCCGCCTTGCAACCCACCTAGCATGCGGAATCGGGGTCGCGTGGGCAACTCTTTCCAGTCTTTCAACCGGACTCAGCGTCACTGCTATTGGACTTGCAACCATTTGGTTAGTCGGTTGC
This sequence comes from Opitutaceae bacterium, assembly GCA_028284235.1. Taxonomy (GTDB): domain Bacteria; phylum Verrucomicrobiota; class Verrucomicrobiia; order Opitutales; family Opitutaceae; genus Pelagisphaera. The sequence continues at coordinate 176,541 of JANQSC010000008.1, read as the reverse complement.
CTCAACATCTTCAATTTCATGGACGGAATAGACGGGATCGCAACCTGCCAAGGCATCGTCGCTGCCGGCGTCTGGCTAGTTCTCAGTCAACATAGCGGGCACGCTATATCATCGATGCTTTCCATATCCATAGTTGGAGGACTCATCGCATTTTCATTTTTCAATTGGCCTCCGGCTAAAGTGTTTATGGGCGATAGTTCAAGTGGAACACTCGGCTTTGTCTTCGGCGCCTTTCCCCTTTTGGCCGCCAACAACGATTGGCATGATATTTGGATACACATCAACTACGGGGCAATCGCGCTATTCCCCTTTCTTTTCGACGGAACGTACACTCTCTTTAGAAGACTTGCAAAACGGGAAAACGTACTGGAAGCCCATCGCTCACACTTATATCAGCGCTGGGTAAAAACCGGTAGAAGTCATCGTTTCGTTACAATAGCGTATGCAATCTGGGCATTGTATTGCGGGCTGCTGGCGCTTGCCGCCTTCTTCGAGTTGTTTCCACTGCCAATCGCGTGGGCACTATCGTGCATTCCGGCTGTATTACTACTGCTACACTCCTTTCGATTCGAGCGTTTGGAGACAATTTAGCTCTGTCACAAACAGTCAGAATGCTCAACTTGTGAGATTACCTTTCACACTCAGTTTCAATTGAGAACTGCTCTAAACCAACAGAAAGCCAATAATTATAGACCTCAAAGCAGGTCCGGCTCTCAGTAGTCATTTGACTCCAAACCAAATGAGATAGACCACATTTATAAAAAGATTCTATGAAAAAAGCACTCATCACCGGCATCACCGGTCAGGATGGCTCTTACCTCGCGGAGTTGCTCCTTGAGAAGGGCTACGAGGTTCACGGGGTAATCCGTCGCGCCTCCACGTTCAACACGTCGCGAATCGACCACCTCTACCAGGATCCACACATCAACGGTGTTCGGCTTTTCCTCCACTACGGCGACCTCGCGGACTCGGTCCAGATGGTAAAGCTCTTGTACGATCTCCAGCCTGACGAGATCTACAACCTTGGAGCACAAAGCCATGTTAGGGTGTCGTTCGACGTTCCGGAATACACGGGCGACGTAGTCGGAACCGGATCCGTACGAATTCTGGAAGCGATTCGCGAGGCGAAACTCGTCGACAAGGTGAAGTTCTATCAAGCGTCCTCGTCCGAAATGTTCGGTAAGGTCCAAGAGGTCCCGCAGACCGAAGCAACTCCATTTTGGCCGCGCTCCCCCTACGGTTGCGCGAAGATGTACGCGCACTGGCTGACCGTCAACTACCGCGAATCCTACAACTTGTTCGCTTGTTCTGGGATCCTATTCAACCACGAGTCCCCGCGGCGCGGGGAGACCTTTGTCACTCGCAAGATCACTCGGGCCGCGACGCGAATCAAGATGGGATTGCAGGACAAGCTCTATCTAGGAAACCTCGACGCTCAACGCGACTGGGGCTACGCAAAGGAGTACGTCGAGATGATGTGGCTGATGCTGCAGCAGGACGAACCAGACGACTACGTCATCGCCACCAACGAGACCCATTCAGTCAAGGACTTCGTCATCGAGACCTTCAATCGACTCGATCTCGACTGGGAAAAGTACGTGGACTACGATGACCGCTATGAGCGACCGGCAGAGGTCGACTTGCTCATCGGAGATCCCGCCAAGGCTAAGAAACAATTAGGCTGGGAGCCGAAAATAAAGTTCAAGGAGCTTGTCGAGATCATGGTCGACGCCGACCTGAAGCTGGCAGAGGACGAAGCGAAAATCAAAGCGGCTTTGGCGGATTAGATTTTCGCCGCGAACCGGCGCAAAGATCGGCGAAACGACTTTGGCTCGAACCCCAAATCAAGCGGCACTTACTTGACTGAAGCACTGCCAGTCTTGTGGTTTTTTGCACTTCTTCGTAACTAATACACATTGAATTCCGAAAGCAAAATTTACATCGCCGGGCACACAGGCATGGTAGGATCGGCGATCGTCCGACGGCTCGAAGCCTTGACGTACGGCAATTTGGTAACGCGATCCAGCTCCGAGCTCGACCTGACCAATCAGGAGTCAGTCGATCGATTTTTCGAGCAAGAAACACCTGACATAGTGGTGATGGCAGCGGCGAAAGTCGGCGGGATTCATGCCAACAACACCTACCCCGCTTCATTCATCTACGACAATCTAGCAATTGCCGCGAATACTATCCACGCGGCCTACAAGAACGGCGCCGAACGCTTTCTTTTTCTAGGAAGCTCGTGCATCTACCCAAAACTCGCGCCTCAGCCAATGCCTGAGAGCTGCTTGCTGAAAAGCGAACTCGAGCCAACAAACGAAGCATACGCCATCGCCAAGATCGCAGGCGTTAAATTGTGCGAGTACTACCGCAAGCAATACGGTGTGATCTATCATTCCGTTATGCCGACCAACCTCTACGGCCCCGGTGACAACTATCATCCAGAGAACTCCCACCTGCTTCCCGCCCTGATTCGACGGTTTCACGAAGCCAAGGAGAAAGACTCGGACTCAGTCACGATTTGGGGAACCGGCACGCCCAGGCGCGAACTCATGCATGCCGACGACCTCGCCGATGCAATCGTGCATTGCTTGGAACTTGAGAATCCCCCGAGCTTGATGAACGCGGGCACTGGGAAAGACCACACCATCCTGGAAATCGCCAATATGGTGAAAGAAGCCACCGGCTTCGATGGCCAGATCATCACGGACCCCTCCAAACCAGACGGCACACCGAGAAAACTCATGGACGTCACATTGCTCGCGAATGAAGGCTGGCGGTCAAAGATTCCGCTGCGAGAGGGGATCGAACAAATCTACCAAGTTTTTCTCGAGGAGACTCAAAGCGGTTCATTAAGAGAGCGATAGTCGCTACCAAACCTTTGAGCGCAATTTGGCGGTTCGGCGAATCAACGAGACTCGTCTGCAGGGTTGTCGCTTGCGACATGCCACAGAAGAATAACCACCGAACTAACGACGCGGCACTTCGCAAGCAAAGGCCCTACGAAAACTAGTTTTCCAGACACGGGCAATCAAACCCCTACCTCGCCTCCTGCCAACTGATCTGTCAAATCTTGGTCAATAAGTGATCAAAAATTCCAAGAAGCGCGGGTTAAGAGTTTCAATACCGCTGCAAATGGTTTTGCTAACAAATTGGCACTGAAAAATCCTGCATCGCGACAATGCGCGAAACGACCACAGCTTAATGGAACCCATTCACCGAGTACTCACAATTGCTGCTTTAATCTGCGCGTCCGCGCTCTTCACTGAGTCCACTCTGGTTGGAGCGATCGAACTCACCGCAAGCGAACAAGCCCAACTCAACGCCCTGCCGCCTTCGCTCCGAGCCCAGGCAATGGAAAAACTGGCTGAGCTGGAGTCAGCGCAGACACGAGGGGACACACCCTTGGAGACGCCCGAAGTCGTCATGCCAGTCGAAGCAAACGACGAGATGCTGAGCGACATCGAATTCAAAGAAAGTGGAACCGAAGAAGCCCCGCTCGAGCGTAAAACGGATCTGGAAGAACTCAAACCCTACGGTTACGACCTGTTCGCGGGCTCACCGACCACCTTCGCACCCGTAACCGAAATTCCAGTACCGGTAGATTATACGGTCGGCCCCGGCGACCAAGTGCGCGTCCAGTATTTTGGAAAAACCACCGCTTCCTACGATCTCTATGTGGGACGCGATGGACTCTTGCAAATCCCCGAACTCGGCCCGATCGCCGCGGCGGGCCAACAGTTTAGTGAACTAAAACAGGTGATTGGACAACGCGTCTCCGATCAAATGATCGGCGTTCAAGCGTTCGTGACGCTAGGCGAACTGCGCTCGATACGCGTATTCATGCTCGGGGATGTGAATCGACCCGGCTCCTACTCAGTCAGCTCGCTCTCGACCATGACCAACGCGCTTTTCGTGAGCGGTGGCATCAAGCCGATCGGCTCGCTTCGAAATATCCAGTTGAAGCGACAAGGCGAGGTGGTTGCCAACTTGGATCTGTACGACCTGCTGATTCGGGGCGACACGTCGAACGACGCCCGACTCCAGCCGGGCGATGTTATCTTTGTCCCGCCCGTTGGCAGGCGAGTCGGTGTGTCAGGCGAGGTAAATCGGCCTGCCATCTACGAACTCGCCGGAGGCGATTCTGACTTGGGCGAGGTGATCACTCTCGCAGGCGGTTTTTCGTCAAACGCGTACAAACCGCTGAGCCAACTCGAGCGAATATCCTCATCGGGTCTCCGTGAGATTTACGATCTCGATCTTTCGCAAGAAGAGCCACTGTCAACCACGGTCCGCGACGGGGATATCCTAAAAGTGTTTCCCAGCCTCAATCGGACTGACAACATTGTTCAGCTCGAGGGCCTGGCCGAGCGCCCCGGGAACTACGAATGGTCGCAAGGCATGCGGGTCAAGGATTTGGTTCGTGGATACGACGACGTTATTCCCGAGGCTGATCTACAGTATGCACTCGTCGTCAGCCGCAATCTCCTAAATGGAAGCGTTTCCGTACGTTCGTTTAGTTTGGAGCGGGCGTTTGCGAACGGAAACTCCCCCCACAACCTGGAACTGCGCAAGCGTGACCGCCTTCTCATTTTCGATGATTCCGGTCGTAGCGAGGAAGGCGAAGAGGAAGAAGAAGTTTCGCAACGCAGGGAGCTTCTCGACCCGGTGATCGAATCGCTCAAACGACAAGCGACTAGCGACGAACCACAGAAGATCGTGGAAATCACCGGACACATCCGCTACCCCGGTGAATATCCATTAGAAGAGGAAATGACTCTTAACGATCTGGTGCGCGCCGCGGGCGGGTTTTCGCAAGACGCATTTACGCTCAATGGAGAGCTCATTAGATTCGAAGACAATCAACGACGCCAGCGCGAGACCGTGCTCCTTCCGGTTCAGCTCGACCAGGCGGGATCCGGGCTGGAGTTGGAGCTTCGGCCCTTTGATCAGGTGTTGATCAAACGGATACCTGATTGGGCCGAACAGAAAACGATCACTGTAACCGGGGAGGTTCGTTTCCCAGGCGTCTATCGAATCGAACGCGGTGAAACCCTCACGAGCATACTGCACCGCGCTGGCGGTTTGACTGATCTCGCTTATCCGGACGCAGCGCTTTTCCTGAGAGAAAGTCTGCGACAGTCGGAGCAGGAGCAGATCGAGCGCCTACGTGCGCGCATCCGGGAGGACATCAACGCATCGAACCTTCAGGACGATGTTTCCGCGGCCCAGTCCATTGAAACCGCAACGGAATTGGTCGAGCAATTGGACTCTGCGGAAGCGGTGGGAAGGCTCGTCATCGATCTGCCTGAGATCTTGGCGAAAGACGATCATACCATCGACGTCGTCCTAAAAGACGGGGATGAGCTCATTGTTCCTCAGAAACCACAATCCGTCACTATCATTGGAAGTATCAACTATCCGACGTCACACTTCTACGATCCGGAGCTGAGCCGAGACGAGTACATCGCCCTTTCTGGAGGGCTCCTCAAGCAGGCCGACAAAAATGGCATCTACATCGTGCGGGCAAACGGCAAAGTCGAAAATCTGGAGCGATCCCGATTTTTCCCCAAGAACAACCAGCCCATCTACGCTGGAGACACAATCGTCGTCCCCATCGACGTCGACCGGATGAAGCCACTTAGGTACTGGGGCGAAGTCAGTCAGATCATCTATCAGCTCGCGCTAGGCGCCGCCGCCGTAAATTCGTTCTAAACTCAGCCGACATAACTATGAACGAATCCAAACACCCGGAACCAATGTACCCGCCCTATCCCTACATGGAGTCCGAAGACGAGTTGAGTCTCATCGATCTCTGGAAAATTGTCTGGAAGCGTATATGGCTAATTCTAACGCTCGGCCCGCTAACGGGTGTTGTGGGCATTGTAGTCGCGTTCAACTCGACCGAGATTTATCGATCTGAAGTCCTACTTGCTCCGGCATCGGAAGACGAATCGGGTGGAGGACTTGCCGCTCTAGCCGGTCAATTCGGCGGGCTGGCGTCCATGGCAGGAATCAATATCGGAGGGGGTAACGACACTGCCACGGCAATCGCCACTCTGAAATCCAGAAAATTCCTCCTTCCCTTCATAGAGGAGAATCGTCTGAATAAGGTTCTCTTTTACAAAGATTGGGATGAGGGTTCCAATTCGTGGATACGGTCGAATGACCGACGCGGACCTGACGGTACGCCCACTAATGCGGAGTTAGTCGAGTTCTTTCTAGACGAAGTTCTACGCGTGTCGGAGGACAACAAAACCGGCCTGGTCACGTTGGCGATGGAGTGGGAGGATCCGGAGCTAGCGACTACTTGGGCCAACGAGCTATCGATGAGGATCAACTCTCATCTCAAAGAGAAAGCGAAACTCGAAACGGAAAAAAATCTCGCATATCTAGAGGAGTTGCTCGCAGTTACCCAAGTCATCGAAATTCGCGAATCGCTCTACCCCCTAATTGAGTCGCAAACGCAAAGCGCAATGCTCGCCAACGCGAAAGAGGAGTATGCATTCCGTATTATAGATCCCGCCTATGTCCCCGAAATTCGAGTACGGCCAAAACGAACCCTCATTGTATTGGCATCTGGGATGCTCGGCGGGTTTCTTGGGATCTTTCTCTGCTTTGTCCTCCATTTTGTGGAGACGGCGAAAGCGGACACGCGGCAAAAAGAGGGGTGAACAGTCTGTAGGGCTGCCGCTTGCGGCACGCCGCGTTCCAATTCAGTTTGTCCAATCGGCACCTGATTCTGTCGGAGTTCCGCCAAGCCGCTGACGTTATCAGAGTCACTGACGGGAAAATAGTACACTTCCTAAACGAATCCCGAAAACGCGCCGGGACGTCGCGTTCCACCCTAAACTCCAAGAAACGGAATTCGCCCGCTTACGCCGTCAGGTCGTCAAACGCGATGAGCTTCTCTCCTTCGACTTTCGTGCCGTCCTTTCGGTAGGAGTTGGCCACTTCGCTGTGGCGATGAGCCCAGGTCGGGGGAGATAGGTCCGGAGTGTACTCGGGAACGAAGCTGCGAACTTTGCGCTTGAGAAAGTTGTAGTCCGATGTGCGCAAGAGAGGGGCGAGTTCTTTCAAAAACTCGCGTACTTCGTTCTCTTTGGACTTTTGTCCCGTAAATCTGAATACTTTCTTGTGATGCGTAATTTCGAGCGTCTCTTCGTTGTGCTGCAATTCCTCATACAGTTTTTCGCCCGGACGTAGCCCCGTGAACTTGATCTCGATGTCTTCGCCGAGACGCAGTCCGCTTAAGGAGATCATCTTCTTGGCGAGTTCGTAGACTTTCATTGGTTCGCCCATATCCAGCACGAAGATTTCGCCTCCATTTGCATCCGAAGAGCAATCGAGGACCAAGCCGACTGCTTCGCTCACGGTCATGAAGTAGCGGGTGATATCCGGATGCGTCACGGTCACGGGTCCGCCATTTTCGATTTGCTTGCTGAAGGTCGGGATCACGCTCCCCGACGACCCGAGCACGTTGCCAAAGCGCACCGCCATAAACTGGGTGATTTCGGAGCGTTCCTGCAGCGATTGCACTACGATTTCCGCCAGTCGCTTGGTGACCCCCATTACATTGGTCGGGTTGACCGCTTTGTCGGACGAAATCAGGATAAACCGGTCGACCTCGTGCTTGATCGCCAAATCCGCTAGATTCAAAGTCCCAAAGGTGTTGTTGCGCAAGGCTTCACCCGGCTGATGCTCCATCATGGGCACGTGCTTGTGAGCAGCGGCGTGGAAGATGACGTTGGGCAAAAAGCCACTCATCAAAAAGTCCATTCGGGCGGTATCCGTTATATCGCCAATAAACGCCGTCGCCGGTATGTCGGGAAACTCCGAGCGGATCGCTTGTTCTGTCTGGAACAGCAGGAACTCCGCCCGCTCCACCATCACCAGCATGCTGGGTTCGCACTGAGCAATCTGGCGACACAGCTCGCTGCCAATCGTTCCACCCGCGCCCGTGACCATGACCACTTGCTGATTGAGCATTTGGAATACGTTTCTCGAGTGCAGGTTGATCATGTTTCGACCCAGCAAGTCTTCGATCCGCACCGGACGGATCTTGTCGACCTTCTTTTTCCCTGAAACCAGATCCTCCCAGGAAGGCACAATTTCAACGGACATGCCCTTTTTCTGCGCCTGTTCGGTGATCTCCCGAACCTTGGCTGCAGTCGCGCTGGGCATGGCGACTACGATCTTCGAAACCCGCTTCCGGCGCATCTTTTCGAAGCCCGATCGTGGCGGGTAGACGGATATCCCGTGGACTTGCTTGTCCCACTTGGATTCATCGTCGTCCAAAAACGCTACCGGACGGAGCATCCGACCCCGCCTTGCCATCATTCGCGAGGCCAAGGCAGAACCCGTTTCGCCGGCCCCGTAGATGGCAACCAATTGCTTCTCCTCACCAGGTCCCAACGGATGTACACCTTCCCGGCGCTCTCGACGAATTCTAAGGGAGGTGCGGAAAACGCACAAGAGGCTCAACGAAAGAAAGTAGTCCAGCAGGATGCTGGATTTGGACTCCAGAAATCCGTAGCTCACATAAAACGAGGCGGTGAGGAATAGGGCGCTCGGGATCGCCAAGGCGATCGCGAGTCGATAGACATCCGGCAGTCTGAAGTAGCTCAGTAGCCCTCGGAACTGCCGGAAGAAAGTCATGCTCAAGAGCTTCAAGCCAATGACCCAAATCAGACTGTCGCTTATCAAATGGGAGTTCCAGTCCGTCACCTTGAACCCGTCTCGAAATTCGAACGCCAGCACGAGGGAGACTGTGAAAATGGTGACGTAGATCGAAAGAAGCACCAGTTTCTTGATCGATCGAAAGACCAATTGGTTTGGTAAGCGCATGTTCTAGTTTGAGTTGAAAAGTGAAACCACACTGATAAGTACTACTACTTATTCAAGAATTCATTTTGTTTTTCTTGCGAATTCGTAGTCCCAACGCGCAAACGAGGCCGCGTTGCAGACGGCTTATCGTGGATTTTCCTGTAATGTTATATTCAGATTGAATTCTTCCGAACCACTTGATGGTAACTGCTTTAAGTGAGAGTTAACGGCTCGAAACCACGACCATCGAAACGATATCGAACGGAATAGCAACCGCGCCCCGTAAGAAAATCCAGCAATTTACAATTTGTTCACGGACAGCGCGATGCACGCCCTCGCGCGCCAGCGGCGGTTGTCCGCGTTAGGTAGTCAATTTCAATCGAATGCGTATCCGCTTCACACCGACTACGTAAACTTGTCTAGATTTCGCAAAAGACAGTCTTTTGACGCCGAACAACCTTCAAATTCGGCCCGCGCAACTGTCTACTCGAACAATCGACCGAACCGTAAACCAAAGCGCGACGCCCCGAAGAGCTCTGCGCGTGCCGATTGGGGCGAAAATCGATCGGATTTCCAAGCAAGCCTAATAATCGCCAACCGGATCGATTTTAATTCTAAAGGCAAAACAAAGCTGTTCACCCAATGCCCACTCGTTTGCAAACTGCTTTCATCCAGTAATTAACGCAAATTTCATCTTCCGACATTCAGCGGCCTTACGTAGCAATTCCGAAATCGGATAATGGATTCCCTTAGATCAGGGTAGGAGTATTCGATCCGACCTGTTACACGATACTCTGAAACCCCGTTTCAATATGAAAATGGGATTGAATCGGGGGTCGATTACTCAAGCCTCGTGGGCACTCTTCCATGCATTCCACCCACGAATATACTCACGGTATGAATTGGCGCGCTTACGGCGTGCAAACCAGCGAGTCCGCGTTTGCAAAGGCGAATGCACCCTTCATTAACTCTCTTCTAGCGCGCTAACGACTGTGGATTGGTACTGTATACACACGAAACCAGCAAAAGAAGCCCTCGTGGAGAGCTACATCCGCAACGAGCTCGGCCTTGAGACCTTTTTCCCGCGCCTGCGCCGCAAGAAGACCGTCCGAAGAGTGCGTCGCGAAGTCACAGAAGCTCTCTTTCCGCGCTATTTGTTTTGCAAGCTCGATCTCGCAGAGAGCCTGCGGGCGGTGACCTACGGTCGGGACGTTATCAACATCGTGAACGCGGGCGGTGTTCCCATTAGGGTTAGTGAAGCGACGATACGACAAATCCGGGATTGGACCGGCAAAGACGACGACGTGCTCGCGATAGAGCCCAGCCCCGTCAAAAAAGGAGACCGCGTCCGGGTCGTCGACGGCCCGATGCAAGGGTTCGAAGCGATCTTCATGGGCGACGTGTCCAGAGGCGAACGGGTTGCCATACTGCTCGATCTCATGAACGCCGAAGCGAAGACCGAAATCGACCGAGAATTTATCGAGCCCGTAAACGGCTAGCGAAGCCCTGATGAAGCCAATTAACGAAAGCCAAGACCGCAAAGCGGAGGACCCAGTCCTCACGTTCGCGCCCAAAAAACGGGAGCGGATCCGCTGGGAATGCCTGTTCGACATCCTTGTCAGCGCGGTGGCGATCGTTGCGGCCGCTCCGGTCTTGCTCGTCGCTATTATAGTAGTAAAGGCGGTCTCGCGTGGACCCGCTATTTACAAGCAAGAGCGCATAGGCTTTAATGGGAAGCCGTTCATGCTCTACAAGCTGAGGACCATGCGAGTCGCTTCAGATGCCGGCACCCACCACAACTACACGCTCTCCCTCATTCGTGACGATCAACCCCTAGCCAAGCTCGACGCCAAAGGCGACAACCGGTTGATACCCTTCGGCCGCTTCCTTCGCGCTTCCGGCATCGACGAGTTGCCTCAGCTCGTGAACATCTTGCGACGCGAGATGAGCCTTTCCGGTCCTCGCCCTTGCCTCCCTGGCGAATTCGTCGCCTTTTCCCCAAACCAGTCCAAGCGATTCGACACGCTTCCTGGCTTAACCGGACTCTGGCAAGTTTCCGGCAAGAACAAGCTCACTTTCAAGCAAATGGTCGCCCTCGATCTAGAGTATGTCGAAAACAAGTCTCTCTGGCTCTACTTAAAAGTACTGGCGAAAACGCCTGGCGTTCTCGCTCAACAGATTTTGGAAGCCAACCAACCCGCAAATCTGACACCGATCAATCGCGAGCTCGCCTCAAAGGCAAAAAAAGAGATTGCCTCGTCAAATATCTCTTTAGAACACGCGTAGTCAGGTCGAGGATATCCCTGATCCCATGGGAAAGAAACTAAAAATCGGAGTCGTCGGGCTCGGTTACTGGGGGCCCAATCTCGCCCGCAACTTCCACAACTTGAATGGCTGCGAATTGGCCGCGGTTTGCGACCTCGATTCGAATCGATTGGCGCACATCCAGTCCCTCTATTCGGGTGTCCGAGGAGAGACGGACTTCAACGACCTGCTTGCGGATCCAGGTCTAGACGCGATGGCAATTGCCACCTCGGTCAAGTCCCACTACACTCTGGCCAAAGCGAGCCTCCTAGCTGGGAAACATGTGTTGATTGAGAAACCTATTGCGAGTTCGAGCCAGCAATCGGAAGAGCTCATCGAGATCGCGCGCGAAAAAGCTCTCGTTCTCATGGTCGGGCACACGTTTCTCTATTCACCCGAGGTCCGAAAAATCAAAGAGATCGTCGATTCCGGCGATATCGGAGACATTCGGTATATTAGCGCCCGGCGCTTGAACCTTGGAATCTTCCAGCCCGACATCAACGTGGCCTGGGACCTCGCCCCGCACGATCTCTCCATCATCCTCCACATCATGGGCGAAGCGCCCAAGTCTATCAATTGCCAAGGCAGCGCCCATATCACACCCGGAATTGAAGACGTGACTGCGATGTCGCTCCAATTTTCAAACGAGCGCTCCGCCCTGATCCACAGCAGTTGGCTCGATCCGCGAAAAGTCCGCGAGATGACTATTGTAGGCAGCAAACGAATGATTCTCTTCGACGACGTCGCGACCCAGGAGAAGATCCGGATATTCGATGCGCGGGTCGATCGCCCGCCTCACTACGACAGCTTCGCCGAGTTTCACTACGCCTACCATCACGGCGACATGCACGTCCCGTACATAAAGCCCGAGGAGCCTCTCAAAAACGAATGCCAGCACTTTATCGACTGCATCGCAGAGGGCAAAGAGCCGCTTACAAGCGGAAGCGACGGAGCGCGTATTGTACGAATTCTCGAAGCCTCTTCGGAATCTCTCCTCAATGGAGGAGGACCTGTAGACTATTTCGAATCCGAAGGAAAGAACGGGCAGACTCAAATCGTGTTCGATCCATCTCCCGGACCGTACAGCCAATCCAGACGTGTCATAAAAACCGCCGCTCGCAATCAATAGCGTTTTCGGACTCGCGCTTCATCTCTGCGCCCCGTTCCCAACTTGAAACCGCCTGCCAAATTCCGTGAACGAAGAGAGAACCGCCACCCAGCTAATCGCGCCCGATGTTACTCTGGGCAAGAACGTCCAGATTTTCGGTTTCGTCAATTTGTATGGCTGCTCGATTGGAGACGATTCCAAAATCGGGACCTTCGTGGAGATCCAAAAAGGGGCCTCGGTTGGCGAACGATGCAAAATATCTAGCCACAGTTTTCTGTGCGAAGGCGTTACGATCGAAGACGAAGTATTCGTGGGGCACGGGGTCATGTTCATCAACGACCGTTTCCCCAAAGCCACCTCGGAGTCTGGCACGCTCCAGTCCGAAGACGATTGGTCAGTCATCCCCACTGTCGTAAAGCGAGGCGCTTCGATTGGCTCCAATGCGACGCTTCTATGCGGAATCACCATTGGTGAAGGTGCGTTGATTGGGGCCGGTAGCGTCGTAACTCGAGACGTCGCTCCCGGAGCGACCGTCACCGGCAATCCTGCACGCCAAATGAACGCCTCTTGAACAAGTAGGCTCCCACAACTGGACATCAAGACAACCCTAAGTTTGAACCAAGCAATCCCAACCAACAAACCCTCTCGAATTAACAACTTAAACAAGCGATCCGATTCACCGCTAAAATCGTTTAAAATAGATTGTCTATTCGGCTTTACCCTTCGCGCAACCGACCGATTAGGTAACTTATGGGGAAACCTCTTGGACTCTACTTACCAAGGGTGCTCCTCAAGAAATTCACGCAGCCCAATCTAGCCAGTCGATCCTTCGAAGCAAATATGCCCGAGGCACCGAAATGGCGGCAGCGTGCCAGCAAGGCCGATACAATTCAATCTCGCCTAAAGTGACACTAACGCGAAAACGCATTGAGGTCCCGTTCCTCGACTTGGGCGCCCATCATAGTCCAATCAGAAGCGAACTGATGGACGCCATTCACGAGGTCGTCGAATCCAACGCATACGCGGGCGGCCCATTCGTCGAGCGATTTGAACACGCATTCGCCCAATACTGCCAGACGAAATACGCAGTTGGCGTCGGAAGCGGCACGGAATCCCTTTGGCTCGCATTGAAAGCTAAAGGAATAGGCCCCGGGGACGAAGTGATCACGGTCCCTAATTCATTCTTCGCGACGGCCGAAGCCATCAGCCATACAGGTGCCAAACCGGTGTTTATCGACGTTTCAAACGAAACGCTCACCATGGACCCGGCGTTGCTCGAAGCCGCGATTACCCATCGGACCAAGGCCGTCATCCCTGTCCACCTATTCGGCCAACCCGCAAATCTCGACTCGATCTTGGAGATCGCGAAACGCCATGAGCTCTTCGTCCTGGAAGACGCCGCTCAAGCTGCCGGCGCCGAATACAAAGGCCGCCGAGTCGGATCGCTCGGCGACTGCGCGAGCTTCAGCTTCTATCCTGGCAAAAACCTCGGCGCGCTAGGCGAAGCAGGAGCCTTGACCACCAACGACGCGGCACTCGCCCAACGATTGCGAATCCTTCGGGACCACGGCCAAGCAGAAAAGAACGAGCATTCGGAAATCGGCTGGAACGCCCGTATGGACGGCATCCAGGCCGCGGCGCTTCACGTGAAACTCAAACACCTCGACCAATCAAATGAGAAACGTCGGGCGCATGCCGCTATTTACACCGAGCTACTCGGCACCCACCCGCGTATTGAAACGCCATCGGAGCCTACGAGCGCAGAACAGATATTTCATGTCTACGCGGTCCGCATCCCCAATCGAGATCAAACGCTTGATACCCTCGCGAAAGACGGAATCCAATGTTTCATTCACTACCCCGTGCCCATTCACCTCCAGTCCGCGTACCAACATCTGGGTTATGCCAAAGGAGATTTTCCTGCATCTGAAGAATCGGCTTCGCAGCTGTTGTCGCTACCCATGTATCCTGAGCTCGCTCGAGAGCAGATCGTTCACGTTGCCGAATCGCTCAGAGCCGCCGTCGACAGCCAAATTGACCAACAATGACCAGCGCCTCGGATCAGACGAAACCCGCTCGGATCAGGCAGGCTCGAATTTCTCAATTCGACCCTCTCGACCGAGCGGATTGGGACGATCTGGTGTCACGCTTTCCACAATGCTCGTTCTTCCATACATCCGCCTGGCTCCGGGTTCTCAAGCAAACCTATAACTTCCGACCAATGGCAATCACAAGCGAGAGTCAAAGCGGACCGACTGCGGTCGTCGTACTGATGGAAGTCGATAGTTGGATCACTGGAAAACGAGGCGTCTCACTCCCATTTACCGATACTTGCCCCCTCCTCTATCACAACCAAGAGGATTTAGCGTTCGCAGTGGACGCAGCATTGCAAACCGCTCGAGACCGCGGATGGAAGTCGATCGAGTACCGCTCCCCGATCGCAGGGGGGCAGGATACACCCCCATCCGTCGAGTACTATACGCACACACTCGCGCTTCATGGGGGCCCCGAGTCGCTATTAAAGACTTTTAGTGACTCAAACCGCCGGGCGATTCGCAAAGGGCAGCGATCGAATCTGGACGTGGAACAGGCAACCGATTTGAACAGTATGCGGGTCTTCTACTCCCTACTGTGTTTAACGCGCAAGCGGCATGGCATCCCCCCCCAACCCTGGAGGTTTTTCCAGAGCATCCAAGAACACATACTCTCCCAAGGGAAAGGGGCCATCTATTTGGCTCGATCAGGCAGCCGGGCCATCGCTGGAGCCGTGTTCTGTTTTCATGAAAAAAAAGTCCTCTATAAATTCGGGGCTTCGGACACCCGCTTTCAGGAAAACCGACCCAACAATCTCATCATGTGGAGGGTGATCCAGGCAAGTTGCGAAGAAGGAAGAGATTCGCTGGACTTCGGGCGAACATCACTGGACAATAGTGGTCTCAGACGTTTCAAACAATCCTGGGGCTCCAGAGAACAAACAGTTCCCTACCAACGTTTTAACGCAAACAATAACACCTTGATCCCTATCAACGACGCAACAACTGGTTGGCACATTCGACTATTCAATCACCTTCCTATCCCTCTCGCACGACTCGCAGGTCAATTGGTTTACAAGCACGTTGCCTAATCAAAAAAAACACATTTGATCGCCAAAAGAACAGGTCGAGCCAAACGAGATCTTTCAAGTCTAGTTAATAAAAGACATTCCCAGACGAAATAAGAATGAGGCGCATCGCGAGCGTCGTTCAATCGACTCCAAACTGACAGGCGACTTACTACTATCTAGAATTCCGATACAAAATCGAATGCAAGACCCAAATCTAGCTCCCAGTCCCGTAAGCATAACACCGAGCGATATTATCTACGCGTTGTTCAAGCACAAATGGAAAATTATTCTGTGCTCTTTGCTAGGTATCGCAGCAGCGGCCGTCCTGTATGTGTCTTACCCGAAGACCTATTCGTCTCAGGCACGACTATTCATTCGATACGTCGAACAAGGAAAGACCCCCACTTCTTCAGAAGAGGACAGCCGCGTAACTACCGTTGAAGCCAGGGGTGATGCTATCATCAATTCCGAACTGCAAATCATAACTAGCATGGACTTAGCTATTAAGGTAGCTGAGGAAATCGGCCCCGAGAAGATTCTCGAAGATCCAACAAGAACTCGAGATATCGATGCTGCAGCTCAAAGGATCCGTAGGGCCCTGAGTGTGAGCATCCCTCGAAGTAGCAGCGTTATAAGCATCGACTTTAAGAGCGGCAACCGGTCCCTTGTTCAGCCAGTGCTGAAAGAGCTGATTGACGGATACTTAGCAAAGCACCTGGAAACTCGTTCAGCCGGGTCCTTCGACACATTCGTCAACCAACAAGCGGAACAGTATCGCAACCGACTCGCGCGGACAGAGGAAGAGCTTCGCAAGGCTTTGGATCGAGCTGGCGTCATATCCCTCGAGGAAGCGAAGGCCGACCAAAACACTAAGATTTCGAGCATTCGTGGCGCTCTGCTCGATTCCAAAGCGGAGCTTGCCGCTCGCGAAGCAGCGCTAGAGCAGCTCAAGAGTCTCTCCCCCAGAGTCTCGACTTCGAACGATCCCGAAGAAGAGACTGTTCAACCGCAGTCTATTGACCCTGGCACACTGCAATCTTACGCGTCACTCCAAGCTCGTTTGGACCTGCTGCGACGCAACGAACAGGATTACTTGACCCGCTTTACGACAGAAAACGCTCTCGTTAAGGGCGTACAGTCTCAAATAGCGGAAGCGGAAGCCCGTAAAGAAGAACTCGAACGGGACAATCCGCTTCTAGTACAAGCAGCCCCAACAACTGTTGCCTCGCCCCGGGGAGGTCCACAAAGCTTCGCTGGGGGCGATTTAACTTCCGCTACCATACAAGTAATCGCTCTCAGATCGAAAATCGAGGTTCTTGAACAGCAAAGTGCTCAGATTCAACAAGATGCGGATAGAATTAGCTCCGTCGAAACCGAGATTCAAGACCTACGCCGCCGCAAGGAGATCGAGGAGCAAAATTTCCGCTATTTTTCGGAAAGCCGTGAGCAGGCCAAGATCGATGAGGCTTTCGGAGCGGGTCGCGTGAACAATATTGGAATCGTACAGCAGCCATCGCCGCCCATAGCGGACTCTTCGATGACAAAGAAAGTCGCAGGAGGAGCGCTCGCGGTGGGCATCGCATTGGGGCTCGTATGGTCCTTGCTTTTTGAGCTATTTCTCGACCAGAGCATCAAGCGTCCGATTGACGTTAAGCGAAATTTAAATATCCCGCTTTTCCTCTCTATCCCGGACACGACAAGCCGTGCCTACCGAAAGTTGCTCAAAAAGACTGGCAAACAAAACGTACTTGATCGAGAGAAGCGATCGAAAGAGAAGCAATCCAAAGATAGCTATCAACCAAAATCTCCTACATTGATAGCAGCGGCGAAATCGGACCCAGAACAGTTCGCTACTGGAACCCATGCAAGCATCGAAAAGCACACGGAAGCGAGCCCTTGGGATCAAGATCACGCATTGCATCCCTACTACGAAGCTCTACGAGATCGTCTAATTGGTTTTTTCGAAGGTCGCGGCATGACCCACAAGCCCAAGCTAATTGGGCTAACCGGTATCGGAGATACACCTGGAACTACCACTGTAGCCGCAGGCCTAGCCGCGACTCTTTCGCAAACGGGTGAAGGCAATGTGTTGCTGGTTGACATGACACTAGGGAGTGAATCGGCCCAACAATTCTATCATGGCAAGAACATTGAGAACCTTGAGCAACTACTTGGAGATAGTCCCGTTACTGAAAAGAAAAACGAAGGGAAACTCGTCGTAGCCGCAGAGGGATCCAATGGATTCAAGCTACCAAAAATTCTACCCAATCGCTTCAACGATCTCGTACCGAAACTCAAAACGAGCGAATTTGACTATATAATTTTCGACATGCCAGCCGTAAGCCCAATCAGCGTTACGCCTCGTCTAGCGAGTTTTATGGACGCAGTTTTCCTTGTGATCGAATCTGAGAAAGCCGACAAAGATGTCGTCACTCGAGCAACCGAGCTTCTGCAAAAGACCAACGACAATATCGGGGCGATTCTCAATAAAACAAAATCCTATGTCCCGAAACGCCTCCAAGAAGAATACCTGGGAGACCTTTAGTCACTCAAGCGATACCAGATAAAGGGGCGCGCTAAGATTTTCTCGCTAGGGCAAGTACAATGCGAACCCATCTTCCCGCCATTCCCTGGGAATAGACCATAATACACTGTCGATCACGAGGCAAAGTCCGACGAGTTATCGCTTAGAGAATGTCTAATGAGTCGATTAAGGTGGTGCTCGATCGCCGATCTAACCGTTGTTTCTCCAAAGAGAATCGGACCGAATGCTAGGCGGTCCCAACTATTGATATACAGCTTCTGAACCTATTTTGCAACGCAACTGCCAGTAGCCTCTACGTACAGCGCAGTTGCATTCATGATGAGATAGTCTAGCTCTCCAAGCCGGAAGTTTCTTAAACGATAGAGGAGTCGCCGCATTGTACCACTATTAAACTCCGAAATCGCTAGCACCTAATCACCTCGCATCACACAGCATGCTCCGACTCAAACTCTACTACCACGCTAAGCCCTACTTACCCTGGAGTTTACGCATGGCGATTAGGCGGTATTTCGCTCAACGAAAACGAAAACGCTACCAAGAAGCTTGGCCTATTGACCCCTCCTCTAGTGAAGCTCCCGCCAACTGGAACGGATGGCCCGAACAAAAGCAATTCGCTTTCATCCTCTCTCACGATGTTGAATCCCAAATAGGCTACGACCAACTAGATAAACTGCTTCAAATCGAGGAGTCACTTGGATTTCGCTCCGTCGTCAACTTCATCCCAAAAGGTCAATATCGAGTAACTGAAGAACGACTACTCAATCTAAAAGAGCGCGGATTCGAAGTAGGAGTCCACGGGCTCTACCACGATGGAAAACTCTATAACAGCCTCACCCGTTTTGAGAACCGCGCTCGTCAAATCAACCAGTATCTGAAAAATTGGGGGGCGACCGGTTTTCGCTCTCCTCTAATGCATCGAAACCTAGATTGGCTGCACAAGCTAGACATCGCGTACGACAGTTCTACATTTGACACCGACCCATTCGAACCGCAACCTGATGGCCTCGGAACAATTTTCCCAAAATGGATAAGCAATCCGAAGTCCGAACGCGACAAATCGAAATTTACAAGTGCATCCCATGAGTCGACGGCTCCAAAACGGCCTTCCACCGGCTACGTCGAGCTTCCCTACACACTCCCTCAGGACAGTACACTTTATCTTTTGCTGAAGGAACAGACGATCGATATTTGGAAGTCGAAAACTGCTTGGGTCGCAAAACATGGAGGTATGGCGTTCGTCAACGTGCATCCAGACTATATTGATTTCGAAAATACCGGTAACCAGTCACAATACCCGTCAGCCATATATGCTGATTTCTTGAAACACGTGAAGAGAGAACACGCCGACCAATACTGGCACACAATTCCTAACGAAGTAGCAAACTACTTTAGGAACTGCGATAGCTAAGGTCATTATTTCGAGAGTCAATTGATCGCTAATCCACATTCTCGAAAAACTCGATCGCTTACAGAGCGCGATTCGTAAAAAGCGTATAGAGCCTAGCAAAAGTACACTCATGATTCGCCTTCGGCACAAATTGTTTATTCATGGTCTTCGCATATTTGACCAAATTTCGCTCGCGATCAGCCTTTTTATCACCGTTGCCTTAGCGAAAGGCGTATACTCATTACCTCAAGTTTATATCGTATTCAATCGTGAATATAAGTTATTCGAGTCGATTGGTCTTATTGGGATGCTCATCGCGTGGACCTTTGTATTCAATCGCTTTATACGATATGACACAAATAGGTTCGTCAATTTCAACCAGCAAATCTATGGGCTCTTCAAAGCCAGTACAACAACCGCGTTTCTTTTGCTCATCGCGGGAGTTGTGTTCGATTTCGAGACTCTTGGGCTAAAATCAATCGCCATATTTTGGTGCATCAACAATCTCCTTGGGCTTATCGCTCGGGCATCCATCCGCTTATTCCTTAGTCTCACACGACGTTTTGACTCCAACTCTCGAAATGTAGTCATCGTCGGAACGAATTCACTTGCTCAAGACTTTGCCACAAAAATCTCCAACAACGCGGAACTAGGATATCGAATTGGTGGATACATTCAAATTCGCGACGAAGCGCCCGAGAGTACTGCGATTCCCCTTCTTGGCACAATCAGTCAACTACCCGAAATACTCGAAAACGAGAAAATAGACGAAATCGTCATCTGCATACCCTTTCAAAAGAACATCGATATCATAACGAATGTCATTTCACTTGGCTACGACCTAGGAGTTGTCGTCCGTTTTACACCCGATGCAGACTACGCTCGACTTATTAAGAGTTTGCACATCGAGACCTTTGAGAACAATTGCATCCTGACTTTTTTCCGCGAACGACACGTTCTTCAGCTACTAGTAAAACGCTTTATGGATATCGTGGGATCCGCCCTGCTTCTGATTTTACTTAGCCCGCTGTTAATTGTTGTAGCGCTGCTCGTGAAACTCGACAGCAAAGGCCCTATCTTCTTCGCGCAGGAGCGCGTCGGAATGAACAAGCGCAGTTTTAAACTCCTCAAGTTCCGCTCCATGGTTGTTAACGCGGAAGAGCTCAAGGCGAAACTTGCCGATCAAAACGAAGTAGACGGACCGGTATTCAAAATCAAAAAAGACCCCCGAGTTACCCGCGTTGGACGCTTTATTCGCAAGACTAGTATCGACGAATTGCCTCAACTATGGAACGCCCTCATTGGCGATATCTCGCTTGTCGGACCTCGCCCTCCTCTATTCAGCGAAGTGGAACAATATGATTGGCTCTTCCGCAAGCGGATCTCTATAAAGCCGGGAATCACCTGTCTCTGGCAAGTGATGGGCCGTAATAACCTCAGTTTCGAAGAATGGATGGAACTGGACAAACAGTACATTGATAATTGGTCAATCTGGCTCGACTTGAAAATTCTATTCATGACAATTCCTACAGTTTTACTAGGTCGAGGAGCAAGCTAGCTTGAGTAGTTAGATCGATAGCTGAATAGACAGAACTTTCTTTCCTCATGCATAAGAACGCGATCTATTTTAAAACCGTTCAACTTATTGGTATTAGATGTCATTTTACAATAAAAATAGAACATCTCTAAGATTCGCTGTTAGAATAGATATTGGAACACTGAGAGTCACCTTACCTTCTGACTAGATTCATCTCAGTAAATCGAGCACTTATATGCGTCGACAACAGCCAACAGTTGATTCTCCACCCAATCATTTGCGATCACGTACTATGAAACCTCGGGTGCTAGCAATTTCTTCGGGTGGAGGTCACTGGGTTCAACTGCTCAGACTAAGACCCGCCTTCGAGAACTGCAAAGTTACCTTTGCGACGGTAAGCAAAGAGTATAAGCACGAAGTGGAAGACCACGATTTCCGATTAGTACTAGACTCAAATATGGATCAGAAATTTCGATTGTTTCTTAGCCTATTTAGCGTCATTTGGATCATACTTAAAGAGCGTCCAAACACGATTGTATCCACTGGAGCGGCTCCGGGATATTTCGCAGTTTGGTTTGGCAAACTCATTGGGAAAAAGACAGTTTGGATCGACAGTATCGCAAATGGGGACGAACTTTCGCTATCGGGCAAGAGAGTTGGGGCCTACGCAGACTTGTGGCTCACACAATGGAAGCATCTCGAAAAGCCAGGTGGACCCACTTATAGTGGCAGTGTTTTAGATTAGGTTAGTATTATTCTAAAATGCCCGAAAAAAACTACGACATCTTTATTACTGTAGGTACCGATCAATCTTTTGATCGCATGGTAAAAGTAGTAGACGATTGGGCCGGAAATATCGAGAGGCAGAACGTCTTTGCTCAAATCGGCCAAACAGACTGGAAACCAGCGAACATCGATTTTGCGAATTTTTTAAGCCCGACAGCTTTTCTAGAAAAACTAGTCTCGGCCTCTATTATAATCGGTCACGCTGGCATGGGCACCATATTGACAGCATTGAAACATCAAAAGCCTATCCTTGTGATGCCGAAACGAGCGAGTTTGGGTGAGCATCGCAATGAACATCAGCTTGCAACTGCTAGGCGTTTACTCGATCTCGATAAAGTCGAAGTTGCCTTTGATGAAGACGAGTTACGGGAAAAACTAGCCTGCCTGAAAACGATCACGCCAAAAAATAAAATCGGCAAGTATGCTTCGCCAAACTTAACGAATGCTATCGCTAGTTTCATAAATAAGTAAACATGCTCGGCAATCTCCTAGGCATCTAGTTAAGAAAGATCCAGATTTAGCCTACCCTTATGCGGCATTTCGAATTCAGATTCCCGCCCCAAAGCCTCCGCGTCACCTCTGGATCTCGCGAGGATTTCTCACGCGCGGTCACTCTCCGTCCCATGCTCGAGGTGCTTTAGCTAGACACGCTCTGGATCAAAAATGCGTAACCCTATCTACGCCGACCTCTAGTTAACTAATCTTACGGTGCTTCTCAATCTCCAAGCGCACATCCTCCAAAAAAGCGTCTGCGCGCTCGCTCATCACCACTCGGCTATGCTTCGTAGAACAGACCAAATGGCACAACACAACCGAGACATCATACTTTTCGTGCGTTTAGCGAATTTCCATGGCTCAACATCGCAGAGCAAAAAGCCGAAGTCAGTCTCGAGGTATTAGACCCAAGGTGAACAAAATTATGCCTAATAAATCCAGAGAGCAGCTTGATGGCAAAGCGACGAATCACCGGAAACCAGCTCGTGCAATATTGTCGCTTCTCAATTTAAAGAACTACCTTCACCTATTCCGCATCTTACATTACTATAACTACAGCCATATCGAGCCACTATCGAAAATAGAGCTCGGAGCTGGTAGTTCATTGGCTCCTAACGTTTCGTTGCGCAATGGAGAGCGTATTATGATAGGTGACGATTGCCATATAGGAGAACGAGCCTCGCTTTGGGCAGGCGACAACGAAGGCCGTATTGTTATCGGTAACAACGTATCGCTTGCTCCCGATGTATACATTACGGCTTCCGACTATCGATTCGAGAAAGGGAAGCTGTTTCGCTACCAATCGAAGAGGGAGCGAGATGTGCGGATCGGCAACGACGTGTGGCTCGGAGCTCGGGTCGTCGTCACCCCAGGTGTCACAATTGGTGATGGATGTATCGTGGGAGCGGGAGCGGTTGTCACAAAGAGCATAGATGCGAACTCGGTCGCAGCGGGAGTACCAGCAAAAGTGATCAAGATTCGCGAATAGTCATAACCAAATTATCATGCCAGTTGACGTTGCAGTAGTAATTGTAACCTATAATTCGGAAGCTCAAATCGCGGGCTGCCTCGAGAGTGTCCTATCCCAGACTGATTCCGTTAATATCGAAATCCTTGTCGTCGACAATCAGTCTCAAGACAGAACAGTCTCAATAATTAGGTCCGATTTCACATCAGTTCGACTCTTCGAACCAAGCTCGAACTTGGGCTTCGCTAAAGCGGTGAATTTCGCAGTGACACAAACAAGCGCTCCTTATGTTCTGCTCCTCAATCCCGACACAGAAGTACTCGATCACGCGATCGACAAAGTGCATTCATTCGCTCAGGCCAATCCACAGTATGGTTTCTACGGTGGCCGAACGCTCAAGGACGACCGTTTTTCCCTCGAACCGTCATCCTGCTGGGGACAACCCAGCCCCTGGAGTCTCTTCCTTTTCGCCACAGGTCTTAGCACTCTTTTCAAGGGCAACGCCTTCTTCGACCCTGAATCGCTCGGTTCCTGGAAACGTAACTCCGTCCGCGAAGTCGGCGTCATTACTGGATGCTTCCTCCTCGCGGAAAAGGAAGCGTGGGACACAATCGGAGGGTTCGACGAACACTTTTGGCTCTACGGAGAAGACGTCGACCTCGCCATACGAGCCCGAAAAGCAGGCTACCGCCCTGTAATAACCCCAGACGCCATCACTGTACACGAAGTAGGTCAATCCTCCACCGGAAATCAGAAGATGATCTGGCTCTACCGCGGCAAGGTAAGCCTTATCAAAAAGCATTGGAACGGGATTCCCAGAATTCTGTCGCTCGCCTTCCTCAAAACGGGTGTCGCTTTGCGCGCCCTACTAATCCGGCTCAGCGGTCGCACCCAACACCATTGGGTCCAAGGTTGGAAACACCGCGGCGAATGGATCGAAGGTCATCCAACCATCACAAACCGATAGCTCTCCATTGCCGCACGAGAATGACCCCCTCCAAACCTATGGATTATCACATTCACAATCACATTTCAGGGCACAAAACCGAGGCCCTTCCCCAGGTTTCGGTGGTCATCCCCTCCTATAATCGCAAGAACAGCATGCTGGAACTGCTCAGTGACGTTAGTGCTCAACAAGATGTCTCCTTCGAAATCATCGTCGTAGACGATTTCTCCCCGGACAACTCAGTCGAAGCGATTTCGAAAGCCTTCCCGAAAGTTAGGCTATTTCAAAACGAGACAAATAGCGGTCCTGCGGTATCGCGCAATCGAGGGATCCGAGAAGCTAAGGCCGACATTATCGTAGGTTTTGATAGCGATGTATCTGTTCCAGACAAACTTTGCCTCAGGAAAGTGGTAGAGCAATTCAATCAGAATAAGGATGTAGACGGATTAGCCTTTAGGCTTCTTCAACCTGATGGAATAACGGACGACTATGCTCGTTGGTGGCATCCCGTCCCTATCGAAGAGTATGCAAATATAAGCTTTCTTACCTCCTATTTTAGCGGTACCGGCTACGCCTTTCGTATCGAAGCTGTGAAAAAAGCGGGCATGTATCCAGAAATTCTATATATGCACTACGAAGAAGAGGAACTCGCTTATCGCCTTTTGGATCAGGGCAGCCTAATCGTCTACTCTCCGGGAATTAGTGTTATACATCATGAAGGGCAAGTTTCACGCAGAAACGAGATAAAAATGTTTTATAAACATCGAAACCAGATACTACTAGCAATAGCATGCATGCCAATCGGGCGTGCCACCATGTATTTGCTTCCGAGAATTTTATATGCTTTCTTGTCCTCGGCAATTGGAGGATATATGGGCAACTTTTTTAGAATGCTCGCATCAGCATACAAACTTGGAATTGTACGCGCCAAGGATCGCAAACCCCTGAAAGCGCAAACCTGGAGTTTCATAAAATCGATAAAAAAAGGTCTCGTTCGATGAAAAAGATCAAGGTCCTTGTTATTGCTCCTTACTTCGATAAGAACGTACCAGGCGAAAGCTGGTGCACCTATATGTGGGTAAAGGGGATCTGTGAGAGAACTGAGGCTACAGTGTTGAGCACTCATACGAAAGGCTGGGATCCACACGGCTCTGCAGTTCAAGCTTCCAAACTAGTAAACTGGACTCACAACACCCTAACTGGAAGATTTTCCAGAATTGATCACGAATTAAAGCCACACTATATACAGTTCTACTTTCGCGCGCGGAAGTGGATCAAAAAGAGGATAACCGAGGGCTTTGAATACGACATCATCCATCAAATCAACCCAGTCGCTCTGAGATACCCATCACCGGCTTCTGGACTAGGTCAAAAATATATCCTAGGGCCTCACGCGGGTAGCCTGGAAACCCCAACGGGATTCGAAAAAGACTGTCCGGAGAAGCAGTGGTTTCGCAAATTGAGGAAACTTGATGCGATTAGAGTACGCTATGATCCGATTCTGAGAAGGTCATTTACCCAAGCGAGTCTCGTAATGGGGGTGGCTCCCTATTTGGAGGAATTCTTGCAGCCGGTCCCCATCCAGCGTTTTGAGATAATGGCAGAAACAGGCCCTGATGAAATCAGTGGAGAACACACACGGGAATACGACCAATCTGGACCATTGAAATTGCTATTTGCGGGCAGAATAATTAGAACAAAAGGCGTTATTGATGCGATAAGAGCAGTAGCGATTGCTTCTAAATCAGTCAGTTTGAGTTTTGATATATTGGGAACGGGCGATATGCTCGAAGATTGTAAACGGGCTGTTGCTGAGCATGGTCTAGGAGACATTGTAACTCTTCACGGCCGGGTTTCGCGAAACGAAGTTTTTAAATGGTATAAAAGATCCGAAGTGTTTCTCTTTCCCAGTTTTAGAGAACCGAGCGGGACCGTTGTATTTGAAGCGATGGGCTTCGGCCTTCCCCTGATTACTAGCTACAATGGCGGCCCTGGATACGTTGTCACTGACGAATGTGGAATAAGAGTCGCAACTGACAATCCGCAACAATACGCCGAGGATATCGCTGGCGCAATTGTGAAACTCGCTAAAGACAAGTCCATCGTTAGAAACATGTCAAAGAAAGCTATTGACCGGATCAACGAAGTTGCTAGCTGGGACAATCGCTTAAATCGACTTGTTCGTTTCTACGAGGACTTATTGGATAGTTAGGAGAACAATTCTAGTTATGAAACCGTTTTACTGGAGAGGAACAAAGAACTTCGGAGACTATCTTAATTCTTGGCTTTGGCCTAGAGTACTGGATGGCTATCTTTCGGAGGAAGATGGCATTCGGCTTATTGGAGTGGGATCCCTCCTTAAAAGCACGCTTAACCATTTGGACGGAAAAAAAGTAGTTTTCGGTACCGGAAGCGGCTATGGTTCTATACCCAAGGAGACTGATTATGCCGATTGGACGTTCTATTTCGTGAGGGGTCCACAGACTGCTAAATGTTTCAATCTAGACCCGAGTAAATCGATAGTAGACGCAGCGTGGTTGATTTCCCAGACTGACGAGTTCAAGAGTCAGTCCTCCCAGAAACAGGGGGTCGCTTTCGTTCCGCACTGGACAACGGCAGATTCTGGCAACTGGAAACCAGTTTGCGATTTAAGCGAAATTGAGTATGTTGACCCTCAAGACGACTTGGAGCGAATCCTAAGGAGAATCGAGCATAGTGAGTTAGTTATAACAGAGTCTTTGCATGGAGCAATACTTGCTGACTACTTCCGGACCCCCTGGCTTCCGGTGTGTATTTCCCCAAAGTTCCTTTCATTTAAATGGGTGGATTGGTTCCAGTCAATCAATATAGAACCATCAATTATCAATCTGCCGCTATCTGACTACTTTGACTTTTTTTACAACGGTTGCGGCACCAGTAATATCAGTTTCAATGCGAAGCCAATAGAGATGGAGTGTGAACCGATTGCACCTGAGACTTCGCCAAGCGCAAACCGCGGCCCTCTGTACAAGTACAATATAAGAGCGAAGAGAATATTGCGTTCGGGACGAAGAAGGCTTTTGCAATCCTTGTCTTCAATGAGAGACGTTCCGCCGCTCGGAGGCTGGAACAGGAGACATAGAAAAAAGTTATCTGATCTCCTCGAGGGAATTAAGGGGCAAAGACCTTTTTTGAGCTCGGATAGTACACATGCTAAAATCATCGACCGATTGACAGAAGTGACAAACAAGTTGAAATCTGACTACAACGAAGGAAAACTCTTTGAGTAGTTGAACACTTCATTGAAACTCAATTAATTCAATCAAGAATTGTATTAGTATGAAAATAAAATTGACCGGTTAATGAAAGCTCATTACCGCACGTAGCCGCCTGGTGGAATACTAAAGAGCCAGGGGTTTATCTGTGACTTCGATCAATTTCAGTTTCGCCTCCAAAAACCGAGGTATTCATGAGTCTAGTTCAAGTTTATCCGCTGGCACGGTAAACGAACACGCGAAGGAATCGATAGCTTGACCGAAAGTGTTGAGGTCGGTAAGCGTCGGACTTTGAGAGGTAAAGCGTCTAAAGCCTATCTGTGTCGTGCACCGGAACTCTGATTTAGACGCGCCCCTAAGCACGACTAGCTAGGATATTAGGAAATTGCCGCAATACGTTTAACTGAAGGTCGCGAGAGTCGAATAATCGTTTACTACGCGAACAACGTAGGCACTATGGTGATTAGAGGGCGCATTTACAAGACATTAAGAAAGATGTGTAAAAAAGTACTAGAATTTCTCAAACTAATTTTGATTTCACTTCCGGCTTTGGGCCACGCTCACGCCGATGATGAGATCACGAATTACAGATCTGGCATTAGCCTTTACTGGGACGGCGAAAGGGGTACCGACTACGCTGAAGAGTACCTTTACTTTGACAAGATCATCTCGGATCGGAAAGTCATTTACATTAAGGATGACACACTCATCTCAATGGAGCACAATAGCAGAAACATCGCGGGTGCCGCAAGTGGTTCTGATAACTACGAGAGTGTAAGCGAGAACGTAGGGGTTATTCGTTACAAAGTTGACGGGGATCAGCACTGGGAAGTTTACCCCGCGGAATGGCATGCATATTCCGGCGCTATAGCCTTTAGAGATTTGGATTATAGCATATTCGGCGACAACGAACTGAAAGTAGTGGGAACTGTCGGAAGCAATGGGGTTGAGTTGAACATGGCCAACAAAGGCGCCCACTATTACCGCGGCGTACTTGATTCGATCGGTGATGAATGGCACACCATCACCGTTGCGGATGACGACTCAAGTTATGCTGGAGGTGATGCCGAGTTTGATTCAAGCGACGGGAAGATCTATCACTTTGTTGTCAATCCCAAGACTCCTTGCCTCACTTGGAGAGCTACAGATTCCGCTGAGTTTTACACCACTCCATGTCGAAAGTATTTCATTCCAAAGATCTACGATCAAACTACATATATAGATCCGACTAGCCAAGGATCGATAACCGTCGAAATCCGAGATATAAATGGCAACAATGTCTTCTACCGAGTAAACGGCGGTAACTTTATTAACGCCGGAAATAGTTTTGCAGTTCTCGACGACACCGTTTTCGATACGGGTTCAAATTTATTGGAATATTATTATGAGGGCAATGAAAGTTATATAAAATCAAGAGAAGTTGTGAAGAATCCCGCCTATCCGAGTGAAGGCGAGGGCCACGGCGATCGATTTTGGGTAGACGCAGAGCATTGGGAGAACGAAGTAAAACCGCGAGTTGGAAAAACAGGAACGCTTGCGAGAGCATGGCTCGACAATTGGCGAGGTTCAGACCGATGGAATTGGCAGTCGACGATCGTCGCTTCGTCGCGCAAAGGTCTGCGAGTAGGCTCTAGTGGCTGGGTTGCGTCTCCGAACGCCATTGTAGCGCGTTGGGAGGGAATGAATGCGAAAAAGTCAGGCGCCAGCCACACATACGCGGATATAGCCAAGCTCTGGCTATTCGAGATTCCCACTACTTTAGATCCAATAGGGCTTGAGTTGAATCACTCGAATAGTCCAGTTCCTGCTCGCGAGCTTTACTACCGAGGCTACAGAGATGTGGATGGCTTTATGGATCGACTGATCGCGTACGACATACTGATTGGGCACTATAGGCGGGATCAAGGCCATTCCAATGGTGTGTCCGCAATCGAAGACTATTTCATAAGAGATATGTTTGGCTACTTCATGCATATGAACCTAATGTCACAAGCAGGCTATTTTAGTCGAGGACGCGATGACTTTGATTCTGGTGGCATGTGGGAGACTTCGATGCGCGTGGGAGCGTTAATGGCTACAATTATGATGCCGTCATATTCAACAGAGTATTTTGGCACAAGTGGTATGGACGGAAATCAGACAACCTATGCTGATTGTCCATTCCCCGATCAACAATATACCTGGAAGGAGCTCCACCTCGACAATGTCCCTACTTTGCAAGGTTTCCCTAATGTGCATAAATTCTTTGGGGTCGAAGAGTATCTGCTTACTAATGGAGTCTCTGGTTATTCCGATGGCCACTGGGTAGACAAGATGGGGTACACTTCCACAATTAACTGCGGTCACGTACT
The DNA here is from genome assembly GCA_028284235.1 of Opitutaceae bacterium. Lineage (GTDB taxonomy): Bacteria > Verrucomicrobiota > Verrucomicrobiia > Opitutales > Opitutaceae > Pelagisphaera. The sequence continues at coordinate 146,932 of JANQSC010000008.1, read as the reverse complement.
TGGAATTCACGGCGTTCTTTCTGCCATGTGGGGCGGCGGAGACATTCCGATGACTAACTTCAATAAAATGCTGTCGTACGCGGGAGATGGCGAGTTGTTGGCGGTCAAAGAGCAAGGAGGCCCGTCCTTCGTTCCGCTAGCAGCAGCGCAGAATAGCTACTTCCCAGATTTTCGAAGCTCCGCGCAATCAAGAATGCTATCCACCGCTTCTAATCGTGATGAAAGTCTTGATAAACAACTATTGCGCGGCGGACCTCTCTACGTCCTTTGGTATGATGCGGAGTTGCCCGTGGCGTCGCATTCATCTGCTGGCGGTGGCGGAGAGCCACCAGTGTCCCCGGATGGATTGAGCATTGCTAATGAGTAGCCGAACATTCCGAGTAGGTATCGCTTCACTCATAAAATACGTTAATTCTCATCAATGCGCAACTGGGCAAAAACTCTAATGCAGTATCGCCACGCTGTTTCAAAATAGTCGATTGAACTACTAATGCAAAGTAGAAAACGCGACGAAGTCATAATCGTGGGTGCGTCATATGGGACTGGCAACATGGGAGTTGATGCACTGCTCTCAGGCACTATCGCATCCATCCTTGAAGCGAAGATAGATACTAGGATAACGTTACTCGATTTTAATTACGAGAGTAAGACGTTTGATATTGAATCCAATTCAACCAATATAAAACTAAGACTAGAAAATTTGCGCTTTTCATGGAAGTTTTGGTTGCGCAACAACGGCTTCCGATTGCTTTTACTCGCATGGACACTGCGAGCAATTCCACTGAATTTTTATAGGAAATGGTGCATGGCGACGCATCCCCCACTGGACACTATTAACAGAGCGTCGATGGTCGTCTCACTTGCTGGAGGCGATAGTTTTAGCGATATATACGGGTTTCGACGATTAGTGTACGTAAGCTTACCGCAACTGCTAGCGATTGCTATGCGAAAGCCGTTATTACTCCTACCACAGACCATCGGGCCCTTTAAAGCCTGGTGGGCGCGAATGTTCGGCCAGTTCATAATAAACCACTCCGAGAAAACGTTTGCTCGGGATCAAGTTAGCCTAGGTCTGGGAAAGAAACTCACGAACCAAAAAGAAGGGATCATGAAATTCTCTCACGATATGGCGTTCGCTTTGGAACCCAAAACGCCAGCAGGCACACCTCCCATTTGGCTACGTGAAAAGAAAAGACCTTTAATCGGTCTCAATATAAGCGGACTCCTGTATTCTGGTGGCTACACCGGTCAGAATATGTTTGGGCTTGGGTTGGACTATGCCGATCTAATGCAACGGATTATAGAGTGGTTCACCGGTTCGATGAAGTGCAACGTTGTACTGATTTCACATGTCGCAGGTTATGAGAGCGATCATGAGGCTTGTATTGCGATCCGAGACAAAGTTCAGGCCAACGTAAATGGATTGCTTCATGTAGCGAATCCCAACTATGACCACCGCGAGATCAAACACATTATTGGAAAATGCGATTTCTTCTTAGGCTCGAGAATGCATGCTTGCATTGCCGCTTTGTCTCAGTGCGTACCGGCAGTGGGCCTTGCATATAGCCGCAAATTTGCGGGCGTCTTTGAGTCGATCGATGTTCCTGAATTAGTTGTTGATCTGAGAAATAGCGATTCACCAGAAACGCTAAAGCAAGTTGGCCATCTCTACGGAAAACGCGAACTGCTGGTTCAAAAACTAGAACAAAGTGGAATAGAGGCAAGAGAGTCAGCTAGGAATCTATTTTGCACAATTGACGATTTCAAGCGCTTTTAGTTTCTCGAATTTTTATTCTACGATTATCTCGTAGATGCAACAAGCTCATTTTATTGAAGTCATCTCGGCGAGAAACTCAACATTTAGATATTTGAAACGGCGATTCGTCAAACACGAGCAGAATACTGACAGCAACAGTAAGACTCAGTTGTGAATCGCCCCTTCCGAATGCTCAGGATGCTAGTAGCGATCAGGGAATGTTCCCAATCTACGGTGGTTGTGGACCACTATCATATGAACCGCACGATCGTACGCCTCTAATCTCTTGCTTAAGATTTATCGTGCACACACTTTGGCAACCCGTCCATTTGGACTTTCCCAATAACCTGAAGCTCGTCCGGTTAATCTTTATAGTATAGTCGTAACGGCTTTTTCCCGATAACAATTATTCAGTTAGTTAAGCGTGCTAGTCATTCCAATAACGATTTTGCTTGTTTTAGGACAGCTGTTGCTGCCATGGAGATTGTCTTTCATACCGGTTTTACTCGCGACATTTCATCTAGGCGATCTACCTGTTGTAAGCGAATTTACTCCAATGCGTCTGCTGATTATAAGTGGTGTGGCGAGAGCGGTGTTCTCCGGAAGGTTTCAATTTTCATTTCGAAATCGACTAGATCTCTTCGTTGCGTTGTTTGGAGCAGTTGCTATAATAAGTTCTATCGGTCACGAAAGCAACATCTACGTACCTAGCCCTCTAAGAGAGCGATGTGGTTTGGTCCTTGATATATTCGGTTCCTATTTGTATGGGCGCTCCTATATGACAGGTCCGGATTTCACAAAAACATTCGCTCACTGGCTTGCTATAATTCTAGTGCCATTTGGGGCACTAATGGCCTACGAACAGGTAAGCGGTAAAAACGCTTACACTAAACTAGGAGCTCGTTCAGAATTCGCAGGGATGCGAAACGACCGATTCAGAGCGAAAGGACCGTTCCAACATGCTATTCTAGCGGGAACAGCGGCTGCGGCTGCTATACCCTTTATGCTAATATTACTGCGGAAGCGTAAGTTGCTCGCGATTGCGGGAGTTTCAGCGGGTATGCTCGGTGTACTTGGAAGCGCTTCATCTGGACCGGTCGCTGCGTTGGGGGCTGCTTTATTCCTCCTCTATTTATGGAAGTGGAGGTATAAACTCGGTAAATTGAGAGCCTTAACAGGTGTAATACTATTATTTCTGAATTTTGCTATGTCCCGGCCTATTTGGTTTCTTATTGCTAGGATAGATATTGTGGGAGGCAGCACGGGATGGCATAGATCGAAATTGATCGATAACGCGATCAACAATCTAGACGAATGGTGGCTTTGGGGTACGGACTACACACGACACTGGATGCACTCAGGGGTGTCGTGGAATCCGAATCACACGGATATTACCAACTACTATTTGCAGATGGGAGTGCTAGGCGGGCTTCCGTTGATGCTTACGTTTATCGCTATTATAGTTAAGGCTCTGTTCACAATTGAGAAGAACCTACCACACTTGCGCCGAGCAGATGCGGAGATTGAGTTTGATGCTTGGTGTTTCTGGGTGGCGATACTCACTCATTGCGTTTCTTTTATCTCAATCGCGTATTTCGATCAATCCTACGCCAACTTCTTTCTCTTGATCGGAGCTGCTCCGGGCTTAGTTGAGCTTGCGAAACGGGGCGCTGAAGAACCCACCAACGACTCTCTTGAACAGAATCACATGGAATCTGCCAGAGTTTAGTTTCCTCTCGAACCTGCGACGTAACAAAACGGGCTTGCTCAATAAGTTCTCTTCAAGATAGGTATGACAGCTGCGACGACAATAATTGGATCCCGCCGACTGGTTTTCGTGCACCTGAATTCGCAATTGCCTTAGCCATCAAATGCGACACGACCACTGTACACTCCATTCTCGACGCACATCCGAGAGTCTTTATCCCCCGGTCAGAAGTTAATTTTTATGATATGAACGATATGTTCCAACATGGTGACCATTTCTTTCGAACGGAGGACGAATGGCGTTCCCCAGATATATCTAAAGATCTATCGCTTTGCTGGAACTGGCACGGAGATCATTTTTCCGATGCTCCTAGCGATTCGATGATTGGAGAAGACTCTACTCGCTATCTCCCCTCACGAAATGCGTCTTTGAGACTATCGCTGCAAGAGAAACCAATCAAAACGATAATCTGCCTTCGGCAGCCGACGGCACGATCATAGTCCCAATACTGACATCTGCTCCTTTCCGACGAGGCAATATTCAGCTTTGAGGATCTTCCTCAGAGTATTTATGATACACACTTAAATAAGGGGAAAATTCCCTGAAACGCGGTCTTACAAGTATATAAGAATAGAATGCTACGTGAATTTGGTGACAATACTCGATACCAAGGTAGATCGCCTTTTGAAGTGCTAAATCGAAATTGCTCTTATCGAACAAAAAAATCTATGAACAAATTTCACAATCTGATTAACCCACCTTCACATGTGGGATTTTCAAGAATGGCGAAAAGACTAAACCTATTTTTGATGAAATGTCCAACCGGAAGATTTTAGGTATAATCGATCTTGTCGGATCGGATGCCATTAGCCTGTGGTTTCCCGAACAAGTATAGTCTGCAACATGTATTTCACGGAATCTCCTAGCACGACTCGTTGGGTGTGAAATTACAGATAAGTGGACCTCGCACGTGCTGAAGGTTATCACGTTGGACTTGTATTAATTGGTATCACTATGGGAATCGTCTTGTAATTAGCGAACAATGAAACGAATAGAGAAAGTCTCAGATATTGTAAGTTGGCGACTTTGCTTAGGATGCGGGGCATGTGCGTACACCGCTCCTGAAGGAGCTATTGAGCTTTTAGATGTCGAGGGCGAGGGCGTGCGGCCTAAGGTATTGTCTTTGAGCAAGGAGGAAGAGGCTGAGATTCTCGATATTTGTCCGGGTCTTGGAGTCGACTACAGCGACTTTTTAGAACAGCCAGGGAATATTAAAGAAGTCTTGGACGCATTTGGTCCGGTACTAGAGATATGGGAGGGGCACGCTACGGATCCCGACATTCGTTTCAAGGGTTCATCGGGAGGGGCAATCACGGCTATTAGCCACTACTGCCTCGAAATGGAGGGAATGGCAGGAGTGCTTCAGGTCGGGGAGGACCGAGAGGATCCGATTAGGAACTCGACCCGACTTAGTAAAACCCGAGAGGATCTCATCGAATGTACAGGTTCGCGTTACGCTCCTGCTTCGACTTGCGACGGCTTAAGCCTGGTAGAAGAAGCGGACTCTCCTTGCGTTATCGTCGCTCAGCCTTCGGAGGTGGCCGCGTTGAGAAATGTCGAGAAGATCCGACCTGGACTGAGCGCCAAGGTAGGCCTCGTACTGTCTTTTTTCTGTGCGGGCTCTCCATCCACAACCGGCACACTGGATCTATTGCGGACCCTTGGTGAACCGAGCGATGCGATTAAGTCTTTACGGTATCGTGGCAATGGTTGGCCTGGAATGTTCGCGACTCGTCGCGATGATGGACTGCCGGCCAAAGAGCACAAAACCTATGCGGAATCTTGGGCTCGGCTTCAGAGCTTCCGCCCACTGGCGACACACCTCTTCCCAGATGGAGGTGGTGAAGGCGCGGACATATCATGCGGGGATCCATGGTACCGAAAGGTAACGGATGGCGAGCCTGGCTCCTCCCTGATTGTTGTACGGACCGAAAAAGGTAGGCGCATTCTCAGAGGAGCGATCGAAGCAGGATTCATTAACGCAGCTCTGGCAACCCCCGATCAACTAAAACAATCGCAGTTGAACTTGACTTCGAAAAGGGGGGCTGTTTGGGGGCGCTTGTTCGCTCTTCGCTTGCTGGGGATACCCGCTCCGAATCACCGAGGCATGTCGCTTTTCGCGAATTGGTTAGAACTTCCCCTATCAGAGAAATTCAAGTCGATATTTGGTACCATCAAACGAGCTCTCCAGAGACGCTATCGGAAAGCCAAAGTAGTTTCGTTTAACAATGCGGTTTCGAGAGCGGCGCTTAATAAGCGTGAGTTCAAGTAACTACTCAAAAGCTGCCACAATTAACCTGACAATCACCTTATGCACGATATATTGATGATCACATATAATCGCCCCATTTACACCAAGCTCGCCTTGGAAAGACTTCTCGCGAGTTGCGATGAGACTATGCGGGTTTGGGTGTGGCAAAACAGTCGCGATGAGGAGACAATCAGTGTTGTCAAAGCTCTCCAAGAGCATCCGAGATTCCACCATTACGAATTCAGTCCAGAGAATAGGCGATTGAGGGAGCCGACCAACTGGTTCTGGGAGAACGTAGGCGACGACTGCGAATATCTTTCTAAAGTGGACGACGATTGTATGCTACCCGACGGTTGGGGTGCTTCGATTCGGAAGATGCTTCAAAACAACCCAAGGCTTGGAATCGTGGGCTGTTGGCGTTTTTATGAAGAGGATTTTCTCCAAGAAATTGCTCAGAAGAAGATCATCGATCTTGCGAACGGCAATCAGCTGATGAAGAACTGCTGGGTTCAAGGTAGCGGCTACATTTTAAGACGCGACTGTCAACAAGAGCTCGGAGGGCTTCGAACCAAAGAGTCTTTTCCAGGCTATTGCATTCGGGCGGCGCTGTCGGGTTGGCAAAACGGATGGGCCTACCCTTTTATACACGAAGAGCACATGGATGACCCCCGATCGCCCTATTGTCTGATCAAAACGGATGCGGCCTTCATGAAGCAACGCCCGTTAAGCGCGATTCACGACAATGTAACGACCATCGCACAGTGGGGGGCAAGAGTCAAATACAACGCTAAGCAAGTGCAACGCGCTCATCCGGACCCTAAGTATCACGTTGGGTGGCGGAAAAAGATACGCATATTGAAGAAAAGAGCCAAGAAGTTAATTGGCGTGAATGAGGAATGGCGACGATAAATTCAAAAGTCACTCACAACTACTTACTATATACCAGAGTCATATAGAATTTTTCAGATAAGAGCCTATTTGAGATCTCAATGCAGACATGCATAAGTGTCTCTTACTTTGCACCTAATCTCGAAAACAAATGTCACTCATCCAAAGTAGATCTTAGTATATTGTTTGTCATTATTCCAAAATATTCTTTTATACATTTACTAAGATTAGTTTTTTAAAGTTCTACCTTTAACGGTTTTGATCCATTCAATAACAGTCACTTCCGATTCAATAGCCGATCTGCAATTGATCGCTTTTCGCCAATAATCAGTAGCATCGACCTAAGCCTATAAACCCGAGCTTTGAGTAAGAAGTAATCTCACAATTCAAGTGTACAAAGGTAACTTAGAATCAAATTCCTGCAACCAAGACTCTTCCGTCGATGCTAAACAGGAACGCCACTTTCGAACAGATCACCTCGAAGGCAACTTAAAACGGCGGTCGGTTCGAGGTGGCGCAGTTACAGTATTAGGCCAAGCAATTCGTTTCGCTTTACAGATGATTTCCACTGCAATCATCGCTCGAATACTTTCACCGGAGGACTTTGGACTTATTGCAATGGTTGCTGTGTTTACTGGTTTTATAGGACAATTCAAGGACCTTGGGCTTTCTATGGCCACAGTCCAGCGGCCCGATATTAAACACGATCAGGTCTCAACTCTTTTTTGGATAAATGTCGCAGCTAGCATTGTTCTGGCCGGTATAGGCGTATCAATAGCACCCTTAGTAGCTTCTTTCTACGACGAACCAAGATTAACGTTAATCACCATCGGCCTTTCTTGTACGTTCATTTTTGGAGGACTGGGCGCGCAACATACTGCCCTACTTAGAAGGCAAATGCGGTTCAAGGCTCTAGCAAGTATTGAAATTATTTCTATGGCGGCAGGCGTTATCTGCTCAATTATTATGGCGATTCTCGGAGCAAACTACTGGGCTCTGGTTGGAATGACAGCGACACAAAGCGCGACCTTTGCAATAGCAAGCTTCTGTTTCTCAGGTTGGTTGCCAGGTCGCCCTAAACGAAGTGCAGAAGTCAGTTCAATGATTCGCTTCGGCGGGAATCTAACAGGGTTCACCCTGTTCAACTATTTTACTCGCAACGCTGACAACCTCCTGATTGGGCGTTTTGTGGGAGCCGGCGCCCTTGGAGTGTACTCCAAAGCGTACGCGCTTCTCCAGCTACCTTTAGCTCAAATCAATGGTCCGGTGGTCGCAGTGGCTATGCCTGCATTAAGTCGTTTACAAAACAACCCAAAACAATTTCGCAACTACTACCTTCAAGCGATAAGGACAATTGCGTACGCCTCCATGCCGCTCATCGGTCTTTTATGCTTGCTTTCAGAAGAAGTTGTATTTATTATGTTAGGCCCCCAATGGGGACACGCAGCTCTCATATTTCAAATTTTTGCAGCATTCGCAATAATACAACCAATTGTGGCCACCACGGGTTGGGTCTACATGTCGCTTGACCGCACCGCGCGAATGTTCCGTTGGGGAGTGATAAATTCAATTGTCAGTGTGATCGCTATAGCGATCGGTGTCAATTGGGGTGCGGTCGGAGTAGCAATTGCATCAACCATTGCCGCCTTCATATTACTTATACCAACATTACTATACGCGTACCATGGAACTCCGATCAACCTAGGCTCCGTAACAAAAAGTCTATTCAATCCAATACTTGTGACCGGCGCATTGTACTTTCAAGGTATTGTGTTATATAACTTTTCGTTGCCTTTCGAACCTTGGGCCAGGGTGACGATTGTAGTCGCAGGTGCAGCAGCAACGTCCATCGCTATTCTAATCCTTTGCAAACAAGTTAGAGTAGAAATTACACTAGTCTTAGACCAACTACGTAATAATCGATCCAACCAATCTGAATAACATAGGGCAACTAACTCCAGTTAACTTACAAACTTCTCGTTTAGGACCCTCAAATGGACTTAATTCAAGCCAAAAATAAGATACCTATCTGGGTTGCTTGCCCTCGATTAGGGGCTAGTAGTGAGCCGTGGATTAGTCGACAGATCTTAAACTTTTCTCGCTCTACATCTACTATAATATGCTGGAAAGATCTCAATCCTCATAAAAGTGTCGAGCTCGGGGAGGTACATACATTACCATTCCGACTCATTCCAAATAGATTTACAAGATGGTACACCTATTTGCACAACTCTCTAAACGGCAATTTTCTTGGCTCTATTGGTCGCGAGAAAAATATGCTTATTGATCTTTATGAACAAAGACCTCCTGCTGCCATTCTTTGCCACTTTGGACATATAGCGTTGAGACTACTGCCAATTGCTGATCACAAAAAGATCCCTTTAATCGTTCATTTTCATGGATTAGATCTTTCCTCTATGCTTAGAAACAAGTGGTATCGTAGAAGTTTACTTAGTTCTCTTAATCGATTCACAAATATTGTAGTAGTAGGAAGCCATCAAAGGCAGTGGATGCTGGAGAATGGACTATCTAAAGACCGAGTACATCTCATACCTTGCGGAGTGCCTACTTCTGAGTTCAAGCCGAATTCGTCTAAGTCAACCAATGTGCGCTTTATTTGTGTGTCTCGCTTAGTGCCATGGAAAGGAATAGATTATAGCATCAGAGCATTCGCAATAACTAAACAATCAGTTCCAAACGCAAAACTAATTATTATAGGCAAGGGCAATTCCCAACAAGAGCTTATAAAGCTCTCTCAGAATCTTGGCATTGAATCAGATGTTGAGTTCATAGGCGCTCAGCCACCTGATCGCGTCAAAAAAGAGCTTCAATCTTCTACCATCTTTTTACAGCACTCTCTTACTACATCAGCTGCCCGAGAAGGTTTTGGCGTCTCTATAACCGAGGCTTCCGCAACAGGCCTTCCAGTAGTCGCTACGCACTGCGGTGGTATCCCCGATCAAATAACTGATGGTGAAAACGGTTTCCTAGTGCCCGAACGAGACACTAACGCAATGGCTAAGGCAATGATAAAACTAGGAAAAGACGATGTACTTAGAAAACGGATGGGCGATCTGGGCAGACGCAGAGCAATAGAACTTTTTGATACGAATATATTATCAAATAAACTAGAAGAACTTTTGATCAACAGTGTCACCTAACCAAAATCTTAATAAGACTTATATCCTAAATTTACGATTAGATCTGTAGTTCCATACAGATCCAATTTTCCACTTTTGATATCAAAATAGCACTATATCTATTTTACCATATCCCTTATATAGCACTTTATCACATCTATTTTCATGAATCATACTTTAAATGCCATCGGTATTGAGGAGCTACATCGATCAATAATACAAGGCTTGCGACTACTACCACGAAACGTAAACATAATCGTTGGGGCAACAGACAACAGTCTAATTGCAGCAAGCATTCTATCGCTGTACTTAAAGCGACCCATGACTGATCTAGTAAACTTTAAACAGAGCCGCTTTATTTCAAACTGTACTTTTGATGATTTTGGCAACAACACTGAATCAATCGCAAAAGCCGATTGTATACTTGTAGTTCAAGAATCTTACTTTGATATCGACGATAATTCTCATCTCCAGCGTGAAATACGATCGAAAAATTCCAACGCGTCCATATTCGTAGCAAGTGTCTTTGGCCCAAGAAATGTATCGGATGACAATCAGATAGTATTTCGAGAGCTGAATAGAAGACCAGATTTTTCTTGGAATTGCATGCAAAACGAATCACTGCATAACTCATGCATTGATATAGATGGTGTACTTTGCGTCGACCCTGTAAAGGACGAAGACGATGATGGGCCACGTTACGAGAACTTCTTACGAAATGCGAACGTTCTCCTTAAAACAAGCACAGAACTCGGTTGGCTAGTCACATGCAGACTAGAAAAGTACAGAGGGCTAACAGAACAATGGCTTCACGACAATGGGATACAATATCGTGAACTTATCATGATGAACTATGATTCGCTTGACGATCGACTCAAATCCAAATCAGACCACATATACAAAGCAAAGGTGTATAATGAAACTGGTGCCGTTCAGTTTATCGAAAGTAGCGAACGCTTGGCTAGATTAATATCAGAGGAAGCAGGCAAACCCGTGACCTGTCTTCCCTCAGGGAAAACCGTAATGGCCAGTCCAAGAATGAGAAAACGAATTTTTGGTAGAACCCTAGGAAACTGGAAACGCAATCTTTCATATCTGTTCAATACAATTTTCTAGCTAAATATGATGTATTTAGGATTGTTATTTCTATAAATTCATAAATATCATCTCAAAATTTTTACAATACATTTTTTGACTATATTCCATACATCTTGAATTCACTATGAAAAAGAAAATTCATCGGGGCTCAAATTTAACGATGACCGAATATCGTAGCGTTTCGGACATGAACAGTTTAATTGTTTCAAACTTAGACAAGTTCCCATCAGATTTTAATATTGTTGCTGGAGTGCCTAGAAGCGGACTACTTCCTGCAAATCTTATCGCGCTTTACTTGAACCTGCCCCTAACTGACATCGAGGGACTAAAAAATGATCGACTAATCAATAGCGGACACAGAAAATTGAGATCGAGCATACATAATTCTAGTAAAAACAAAGTTCTTGTAGTAGATGATTGCATAGGCAGAGGAACTCAAATTCGGATACTCAAAGAAAATTTGTCCCATCTAACAGACAAATTCGATATCTCATATATGGTTCCATATGTTACACCTGGCATGGAGAATCTCGTAGATATCTGGCTTGAGAGATTGGCCTTAAGGCGAATTTTTCAATGGAATATACTACACTCTCATTTAATTGAGAAAAGCTGCGTCGATATAAAAATACTAACGAACTCTCAGTCAAAAAGCTTAAGCAATGAAGAATTTCTTTCCCATATTTCAGACAACAAACCGCCCAATACAACGCCAACGTATACTATCGGTCATTTGATCACAAATATTCCTGATAAATATCATGCCAAAGTTGCCACTTGGCTCGGTAATCACGATATCAAATTTGATAAGCTGATCACTAATCGAGCTCCAGGGGAAGAAAACAGTACAAAGAACGATTATATTCGATTTAAGTCGAATTACTACGTCAACTCTGGAGCCTATCTGTCCTTTGAGTGGGACCTCGAATCAGCTACTCGACTTTCAAAACTGTCAGGTAAACCTGTATTTTGCCTATCTAACTGGCAACTTATCAAGCCCACGACACTCGCTCGTGCTTCATTTATACTCAAACGTGCGCCAACTGTGATTCAAAGAAAGTTCGCTAGGCGATAAGACTATTCGTTCCAAGATTCGTCTTTTCGGGCGTCAACGACATTCGTTTTCTCAACTAGTCGTACAATAGATCTATTACTTTCATTCGCTTGCAGATACTACTCAAATCGTACAATTCAAAAGACGTTAAACCTGTAACTATATTAGTTTGATTCAAACTTGATCAATACGTAACATATGCTTGTGCTAAAATCGTTACGTATTGAGAATCAATAGACTTAAAGGTCTGCGATCAATTACTAGTAGTTTATCATATATATAATTGCTCAATCTAATTTGTGCAAGACATATCTAGTTCTTCAACAGAATAAAAATGAATAACGCTTCTCCCATAACCTTCAAACAACTTCGTGTGTTCATAAAAGAAGATTGGATTAGAAATGATCGAAGTCTCTTTCGACCAGGCTTTCAGGCTTTACTAAACTACAGGATCGCGTGCTGGCGAAGAGGAATCAAGTACAAGATAATAAAAGCGCCACTATATCTGCTCTATGTTATCGCGCATGTTTTCATTCGCAATTTCTATGGTATTGAAATTTTTGACTATACAAGAATTGGGAGACGTCTACGGATAGCGCACCAGGGCGGCATACTGGTTCACAATCGATCTGTGATCGGAGACGATTGCCTAATTCGACAGGGCGTTAGCATTGGGAGAGGACCAAATCACGGAGGGGGGGTCAACAACGCTGCACCCGTTCTCGGCAACTCCGTTGAAGTCGGCGCAAATGCGGTTCTTGCCGGGAATATTACAATTGGCGACAATGTGACAATCGGGCCTTGCGCAGTCGTAATGACTAATGTTCCTTCAAATTCGATTGTGGCTTCTCCAATTTGCAAGGTACTTCCAAAGTTAGGTAGCTAATTTTGTATATACTCTTCAACTGTAATTTACTTAAATACATCCATATCAAAATCACATCCAGTTATTATGAACATTCGTCAAGAAATAGAAACTTCCTACAGGGAAGCTTGTAAAAACCGTAATATTGAAGTTCCAGAATCACTCGAAGACGACATGGTCTTACTTGAGAGTGGACTCGATTCACTAGGATTTGCAGTTTTGGTTACAGATCTTGAAATGAAGTTAGGCTACGATCCTTTCACACTCATGGATGAACCTGTTTACCCAAGGACTTTTGCAGAGTTGTTTTCTGTATATGAACGGTTTAAAGACCGAGCTCAAAAATGATGAGATTAAGACAACATATCGAAGTAGCAGGCCAAACTAGTGAGCTATTGTTCGAATCGAACAAGTCATTAGATAGGAAAGACGCGCTTGATCGACTCGCGAGCAATAGGGCGGTAGTTGCCGAGTACCAAAACAAGTCGGTCACTCTCATCCCAAGATCGACTACCGATTTACTTCTCTGGCTCATCGCCCTAGATGGTACTGCTCAATCGATTCTTATTTTGTCAGACTCTACGCCAATCGAACAAATCGATTCATTCAAAAAGAAGTCTGGTTGCCGCACCACCGTCCACAAACCGTTTCCACCTGTTAGTGACTCTCTGGATTCGCCTTCCGATTCGAAAGGAACAGGCAAACATATACATAACGACATTTACGTTGATACAACCTGGATCATTCCCACTTCAGGCACTACTGGCACGCCAAAACTCGTCTCTCACAATCTCGAATCCCTAACAAGGTCTGTCAAAATGGACAAAGTCTTTGGCTCTCAGTTGCGTTGGGGTCTGCTTTACGACCCTACGCGATTTGCGGGCCTGCAGACACTGCTTCAAAGTATCTGCGGAGGGTCTGCGTTAATTCAGCCCGAGAACCTATCCGATCCAGATACTATAGTTAAAAGTTTTATACAGAATCAGTGCAACGCATTGTCAGCTACACCAAGTATGTGGCGACGCTTGCTAATGACTAAAGATTTTAGCGACATGCCTCTCGAGTTCTTATCTTTAGGAGGCGAGATAGCCGATCAGCAGCTCTTAACAATGCTCTCAAGACGTTTCCCAGACTCTCGAATCACACATATTTATGCATCGACCGAAGCAGGCGTTGGATTTGCTGTGAAGGACCGCAAAGCGGGTTTCCCCGCCAGCTACCTTGCCACTCCACCACCTAATGTCAGAATCGGCGTATCCTCAGAAGGGCAATTACTAGTCAAGTCAGAGAAGGGGAAAGCCCATTACATTGCGGAACCCGATGACAATATGGCAAACGACGGTTGGATCGACACGGGTGACCTCGTCGAACTAGTCGGCGATCGCTATTACTTTCTCGGACGTAGAAACGGGGCTATCAATGTTGGAGGGCGCAAAGTGCAACCAACCGAAGTAGAACAGTGTATTTTAGAAACCGAGAAAGTAGTTATGACACGCGTCTATGGAAAAAAGAACCCAATACTGGGAGAATTGGTAGTCGCCGACATCGTCGCATCCCCCGGCGAAGAAGAAAGTGAGTTGAAATCGATCATACAGTCACGCTGCAATGAACTCCTAGCGGACTACAAACGACCCGCATTTCTTAAGTTTGTAAAATCCATCGAAATTACTCCGACTGGAAAAATCGCTCGTATATGAAAACCAAGCCCATTCTAATCACTGGAGGAACGCGGGGTCTGGGTCTCTCCATTTGCAGAAAACTGCTCAAAAGCGGCTATGAAGTCGTCGCTGCAGGACGAACCAAAAGCGACGAATTGAGTCAATTAATTGAGTCCCATCATGAGACGCCTAGTTCCGGCTCGATTTCATTCGAAAGAATTGACTTAGCCGACTGCGCCTCTCTCCATTCGCGAATAAACGAAATATCAAAAAAAGCGAGAGGCCTTTATGGCTTGGTCAACAACGCTGCTATCGGCAAAGATGGAGTCCTTGCTACGATGCATGATTCGGAGATTCACGATGTGATTCGAGTGAACATCGAAGGGAGTATCATCGCCACAAAGTACGCGATTCGTTCGATGCTCCTTCGAGGCGAGGGCCGAGTGGTTAATATCGCTTCAATTATCGCTACGACTGGCTTCAATGGCTTGAGCGTCTACGGAGCCAGCAAAGCCGCTCTGCTCGGTTTCTCCCAGTCCCTCGCCCGAGAGCTTGGAAAGGCCAATATCACCGTGAATTCCGTTCTCCCCGGCTACATGAAAACCGATATGACTTCCGGACTCGAAGGAGAAAAGCTAAAGTCCATCCTCCGCCGCTCCCCGCTCGGTCGACTCGCCACCACCGATGACGTTGCCGAAACTGTGGATTTCCTGCTCTCTCATAACGCGTCCTCTATAACCGGAGCCCAATTCAAAGTCGATGCCGGCAGTACCTGCTAGGCAAGAAGACTAACGAGACAATCAGTGCTAATTATATTTTTTGACTTTTGCACTCCAGTCGCGCTTAGACACCTCTTTAGCCTCGTCCTCGCAGTGGAAGCATAGCCATTCTCGCACTACCCTATGCACTCAAAGGAATATGAGAAAAGTTAGAAAACCAACCGAATTATGTTAGCCATATAGCTGGAGCAGAGGGGCGAGTACACTTCTCCGAATTCAAGCAGCCAGCCAGCACAATGACGGATGGGCTACAATCGCCAACCGCGTAAAGGCAAACGATATATCAGATGATGAAGTCACTGCGGTAATAAAGAGTCAAAGTACCAACGATGGAAAATTCAGTTCGCTAACACTACGTTTCTTCAGACGCACAGTTCATCCGGTTGTACCAGACTAACTACGACAATAGACAAGTGGATGATCAGCTAAAAGCTATCGAGAAGGAGAATGAACAATTTACTACTTTCGAAATAACTCTATACACAACTTGATAATTCTCCCAAATCGTTTTACAAAGCCCTTTACCGACGCACAACCCAAGCAGATAAATCCACAAGACATATTAGTGGCACGAGTGTTCTTCCTCAAAAGGCGTACTAATTACCATATTATGGCTTTTAAATTTACACTATATCTCTGAGTTCCCAAACGAGTTTTGATGCCTAAATCACATACTCCGACTCTTTCATGTAAGCACTCAGTAGGACATCGAGATAGCGCAAGCAGTACATGTCGCCAGCCTAATTCTTTCAACTATAGGCCATTGGACACGGTCTAGTATCGTTCAATCGCTTCTATCCGGTGCCTACTTGCTGGTACATGTGCACATGCCTTCAGAAGACTAACTGCCGGTGATGCGGCCCCTATTTGTGCAATCCTCATACTTCTGTTCTCGAGGTGTTCGGATGCTATTTCTTTCGATGCTTGGCAAGCGTAGCGTTCAAAGCTTGACATAACCAAAAAGCCGAAATTGGCCGATTAGCCCCCATCTGATTCTCATGTCTGCAAATCAATTTCCAGTACACATTGGCTCCTATATGGATGCTAAGTCCGGATCCATCGAATCTCCGACACGATGAGCGACGGGGAAATTATCAAGAAGCAAAAAACCTCTCGCTTCTTGACGGACCAAATCGAAACTGGCGACCTGCGAAACCAGTCCGTAAGAGGAGCCTCCATCGCAAGTGCCAGTAGAATCGTTGCACTAGTAATGCGAATTGGATCAACTGGTGTCCTCGCCCGCTTACTGAGTCCGAACGACTATGGCCTCATAGCGATGACAACTCTCACAATCGGGTTTTTCAGCGTGTTTAGCGACGCCGGTCTATCCTCCGCCACCATCCAAAAGAAAACGATAACGCACTCTCAAATTTCAACCCTATTTTGGATTAATTTGGCAATTGGCGCGCTTCTTGCCACAATTGTCAGCTCCTCAGCTCCTTTAGTCGCATGGTTCTATGGTGAAGACGAACTAGTTGACATCACTATCGCTCTCTCTCTCTCGTTTATGATCGGAGCATTCGCCGTCCAGCATCAAGCGCTCCTCAGGCGGCAATTGCGATTTGGCCTACTCGCGATAGCAGAGTTAACCTCTTCCGCAGGCGGCATAACCATCGCAATTTACATGGCGTACAATAATTACGGGTACTGGTCTTTAGTTGGGCTCAACTTAGGTGCTGCCGCCCTCAAGACTATTCTCGTTTTATTGCTCGTTCGTTGGATTCCAGGCCTGCCCAAACTCAGTTCGGGAGTACTTAGTATGCTAAAATTCGGCGGCGACGTGCTGTTTTTCAATGCCGTTAACTTTTTCACGCGCAATGCGGACAACCTTCTAATAGGTCGCTACTGGGGGGCTTCGGCATTGGGACTCTACGAGAAAGCATACTCACTACTTCTTCTACCAATCGGGCAAATCAACGGTCCACTTGGGGCTGTAGGCATTTCGGCTCTAAGTAGACTTCAACACGATCCTGCACGCTTTCAGGAGTATTTCATCACAGTCATTCGTATCATCGCTAGCCTCACCATCCCAATCATCCTGATACTCTCAATTTTCTCGGAGCAAATCGTCGCTTTCTGGCTGGGCGAGGGATGGGCTGAGTCAGCCACTCTCTTTAAACTCTTAACCTTCGGCGCAATCATTGGATCAATTTCCAACCCGCTAGGATGGCTACTCGTCTCTCTGGGTGAGACAAAGAAGTACAGGACTATGGGATTAGTGAACTCAACCCTTGTGATGACTGCATTTATTATCGGACTTCCCTATGGTCCGAGCGGTGTCGCTCTGGGATACTCGGGGGCCGCGATAATTTTGTTTCTTCCGATTTGGTGGTATGCGATATCTGATACACCAGTTTGCTTCATAAATTCACTACGAGCTCTATCGCCATCGACAATATCTGGAGTCCTGGTTGGTTTGCCAACCTATCTCTTCGTCAATAAAAACCCACTGGAACTCACATCGCTCCCGCTCTTTACAATAGGCGCACTAGCATTTGGGTCGGCATACGCGATCGTCTTGCTTATCGTATTCAAGGAAATGCCGCTTCTCAAGACTATGCTAAAGGAACTGCTCCCTACACAAGCCCGACAAGCCTAGCAACTGTACTTAGTAGCCTCTTGTGGTGTCGTCCTGCAACATTTAAAGTGGTCAAATGTCGTCCCCGAGTCTATAGCTCTAAATCTATCGTACGAAGATATTGCGACCAAGAGCATTCCATTCCCCTTCAGGAACTTAACTTCGCCAAATTCTCGATAGCTAAACCCTCGAGCAATAGTCAAGCATCCGATCCTCTCAGAAGAAACCCCATCTCAAACAGCTCACGGATACCAGTGTAACTCTCTCCGTCATGATCTAAACAAGAATTCACCCCCATTCCAGTTATTGCCCTCAAAAGCAAATCGCTTCCTGCCATTAGAAAATCGCTAGAAGTATCCGCCAACCCAGGCAATTTGGACGCAGATTAATAAGCTCCATCCAACATCTATAGCATTTTCCACACTTGCTAAAATAAATTGGATCAATTGTATTAATAGAAACCCAACCGAATCCCCATCTATACCAACATTGTATATGGTTACTCAACATATGATGTCTGTCGTTATCCCTACGTGTGACACCGGGCCAAATCTCAGTCGCACACTCAAATCACTACGAGACTGTGAATTGCCAAGCAACTTGAGGCAGGTAGTGGTAGTCGAAAACGGAGGAGGACAAAACCTCGCTAAACTTGTCGAGAATTTCGAGTACCCGTTCGAAATGAAGTACATCAATATACCTGAAGGCAATAAAAATCTAGCTCTAAATACCGGTCTAAGTGAATGCGATCAGGATTTCGTAGTATTTTTTGACGACGATATTAGACTTCATCCTCAATGTTTAAAAGAATACTCTAGAATCTCCCGAGAAAACAATAACGGAGTATTCGTAGCCGGAAACTGTGGTGTAGACTATGAATTACATCCACCACAATGGATGCTCGAATACTTACCGGCTTCGGCTGTTGGTTGGTCAAAAGGAATCAATGAGTGTGAACTGGACGGGCCTGAAGCTCTTGGATTCAACTGGGGGGCTTTCACCGAGGACATCGCAAAGGCCGGTTGGTTTGACGAATCCATAGGACCTGGCACTATATTGTCAATTGGTGACGAATCGGAGATGCAAATGAGATTACTCCAACTTGGAGTTAAAGGGATCTACCTTCCTAAAGCTAAAGTATGGCACTGGGTTCCTCAAGACAAGTGCTCAACAGAGTGGGCATTACGTCGAGCCAAGGTGCACGCTACCTATAAAGGAGTTCAACTAAGAACAAGTGCCGAGACAGGCCTCCTCGCAATTAAGTGCACCTCTATCCTCAAAATTCTAATTTGCGCCACAGTGCTAAGATGGCTTTCCAGATTCGCTAGCGAGAAGCTGGAATTCGTTAATAGAAGGAAAGTATTTTGGCACCAAGGAATACTGGATGGATTAAAACTAGATCTACCCCATCAAACTCCGAAAGGGCTTCTGCGATATAGCACAAATATTCCTAAAACAGACTCTACCCTATAGGTTTTTAAAATGAAGAAGGAGGACTCCATAACGATAGGATTGCCCGTATACAATGGCGAGCGCTACCTGCACGAATGTATCGATTCAATTGTTTCTCAAAACCATACCAATTGGAAACTCATAATCAGCGACAACGCTTCTACCGACAACACGGCAAACATCTGTCGAGATTATGCAGAGTCCGATAACCGCATCAGCTACATTAGGCACGACACGAACATTGGAGCGTCGCCGAACTTCAATTTACTCGCTAGTGAAATAGACACACCCTACTTCAAGTGGATCGCTCACGATGACAAGATCGACGAACGTTTCCTCGAAACATGCATAAACCTTCTCGAAGCAAACCAAGACGCCTCACTAGTTGCATCAAAGGTCAGGTTCATCGATTCCAACAGCCAAGTCATTGAAGACTATGCCACGCCGTTTAAGACCAGCGACAGGGATCCAGGGATTCGATTCTGCGAGATGCTAAAACCACACCCTTGCTACGAAATATTCGGTGTAATACGGTCGTCATGTCTTCGAAAAACTAGATTGATTAGGAACTACAAGCATGGGGATGGCGTACTTCTCTCTAACCTAGCATTAATCGGCAGGCTAATCGAAGCACCAGAGTGCCTAATGTATTCTCGAAAGCACGAACAGCAATCTATGTATCTTTATAGCCAAGATTTCGAGGCCTATTCCGAATGGTTCGACCCGCGAAACAAAAACGGAATCTCCCTAACTTTCAATCGACGATTCATCGACTATCTTGCAATTGTGCTCGGATCATCGATATCATCAGCGGAGAAATTAAACTGCACGCTCAACACATTCAAGTGGCTCTATCGATACAAAAGAGTCATATTAGGCGAGTGGAAACGATTGATACTCCGATCGTCAAAGCCTTCGGGAATCGGCTTGGCTCCGGCCAAATAGTCAATTACGAGGCATAATTGCTCTCGCCGGCTCTTAAACGTCTGGTATCAGAATTTAAATACTCGGCATAGCGTTCCGACGTTTATAGAACTAATAGATATCTCGGCGCTGCTCGTCCGCGAGTCCTGAATATGTGTAAAACAACCCCCATCAAGAAGGCATGAGTGGTACAATTTCAATTGGCCCCTCGAGCTGCAACGGTTATCTTTCCTGGGCTGCCTTAACTACAACCGCGTTTTTGATCTCGATTTCTCTGCGTTCTAGCGGTGAAAATTCAGCTCTCCTAATCGAAAGTGAAGGGCTTCTCTATGTATTCCAGCTTAATTCCGAAGCGCTATCGATAGACTTGGTAGTCCATTTCCTGACGGTTGCGCTTGCAGCGATCCTACTCGAAGTAGGCTTCCCCAAACTTCGGTCTAAACTCTTTCTATCGAAGTGGCGAATCTGCCAGATAGTCGCGCTAATCGCGATCGAGATCACTCAAACGTTCATTCCCGGGAGACACCCCCACTTCGCCGATCTATTTGTGAGAATCGGCGCAGTCTATGTCGCCTTCCTTATCTGCAACGGGGTTGGAGCTCGATTGTCAAATCTCCTTGCAAGGCAGACCATCTCAAAAACTGGGCCCTGGGTGAGAGTCGCCTTCCTTAGTTTACTTTCCGGCGGTTGGATTTACACTGCTACCGAGTACTTACGTGATGTTCAAACTCTCAACTGGGATCCAGATTATTCGCTCCAGTTCGCCAACGAAGCAACCGGTAACAGGCCATGGAAGGGGAATATCGCAGAGGTTTCAATCAAGGTCATCGATCAATTGCCGAAAATGAAGAAGCCAACGCCGCCTATCACATTGACGGCCTCTCGATTGCGCGACTGTGCCGCGTGTTTCGAGTCGCAAGGAGCGGTGGAGTCTACCACCGAATACGTTTCAGTCGAGAAGCCCGCAATTATCTCTTACACGGACTCAACTCTAGAACTTTGCGAGGTGATCAACCGCACCCGGAGCTTCGAACTTGTCGCGACGATAATGCCGAAGAACCTGACACAGGTAGGACCAGCACGCATCGTATCCTATTCGGCAGACCCATTTTTTCGTAATCTAACCTTGGGCCAAGAGGGAGACGACTATCATTTCCGGATCCGAAACAACTATACCGGCCCGCGTACACTTTCGCAGGAAGTCATAATCAAAGACGCAGTGACCGGCGACTGGCAAACTCTGAGATTAGTCTATCGCCAAGGCCGAATCACAGTTTCGATCGACGGCGATGTCAGAATAAGACGAGACCATCTCAACTACGCGCAACACCTGGGACTCGGCAATGGGCACCTTGGCATAGCGCATTGCATCCTGGTTTTCGCCATTGCCTTTTATTCCCCTAATCGACACTCGAGTCCAAGTCGCGCCTGGGCGAGCTCCGGTACACTCCTCTCTCTCCTGATCATTCCCGTCGTATACTCGCTACCGATATTCCTTTCGGCCGAGGGGCAGTTCGCACTTGCATCCATTCAGAGATCCACTGCCTGCCTGCCATGGACGTTGGGAATCGTCCTGACGCTCTACCCTCTCCTCCGACGAATCGGCTGCTAACGATTGTGTAGAGCAGGAGAGCCAATTAGATTCGGAAAAACATCGCGACCCACGCTTTCCTTATTTACCAACCACCCGGAGTGCCATCATTCGCCAAACTCTGACAAACCATTTCCGATCTGAATTCTTGTCTCGAATTCCCACACAAAAGTTACTAAATTTTTACCGTGTGTTTTTTATCAAATAGACTAAAAACGGCCGTGCTACCTTACCGGATTGGAGATCGGGCCGATTGAAATATTCTGGCCATTATTGTTTATGAAACCTAGGGCGAAATTATTTGTGAAGGTCGGGACGACGGCGATTATCTCTGCACTGATCGCGCTTGTCGCCACCAATTCAAGTGGTCCCGAAATCACAGTTGACAACGGGCACCATCAATCGGTCGGTCGCTACGGGTTCTCACAGAATTTCTATAATGTCTCCGGCAAAGCCAGTGACCCGAACGGCATATTCAAGCTCTCTTATCGAGTCAACGAAAGCAAATCGCGCTTACTGTCAATCGGCCCCGACACACGTCGCCTAGCGGGCGAGGGGGATTTCAACGCGGACATCCCGGTCACTGACCTAACTCGCGGATCGAATAGAATCGAACTAAACGCAATCGACTGGCTAGGACGTTCTTCTTCATCCATCGTCGAACTGATCTGGGATCAGCCTGAGATCGACGAACTACCGACCGATATCGATTGGGGTCAATGCGACTCCGTTTCCGATGTTGCTCAGGTTGTAGACGGGCCGTGGGCTATCGATGGCAAATCCGTTGTGCCGTTGACGCTCGCATATGACCGTCTCCTAGCCGTCGGATCGATCCAGTGGGAAAACTATGAAGTCCTTACCTCGTTTCGCGTAACAGAGATCGATCACGCAGCCTTCGGCAATCCTGTCAGTATAAGCCCCGCGCTGGGCATTCTTCTCCGCTGGCAAGGACACAGCGATTGGGGAAAGCGAAAACGAAGTCGGCTCGAAGGTCTAATTAAAGGTAAATGGCAACCGTTCATCGGGTGGACACCTTGGGGGGGAGGATTGTGGTGCGACTTTGAAAAAGACGAAACCGGACTATCAACCTTAATTACGAATTGGCCCGATAAGCACTATCCCGATTCGGACATAGCCATAACCATTGGAACCGAATACATGGTCAAGATCCTGGTCTGCGAATATAAAGAACGGAACGGTACGAATTATGCCGTAAAAGTCTGGGAGAAGAGTAAGCCAGAACCCGAAACGTGGGCGATAGAGAATCTCGATACCAACGAGCCACTGCGGAATGGGTCAATTCTCTTGGTCGCGCACCACCTAATCGCGGAATTTGGCTCGCTTGAGATTCAACCTATCTCCACTCCGTCAAGCTAGGTTTCTTTCTCGCCCAAAAATGCTTGCGAAGACTGAAAAACAAAAGAATGCAGTCGATTAGTCAATTCATCGCTAGGGCGAGCTAATTGATCGCCGAAATTAAAACCAAATTCCTCTAACTCTTAAAATGAAAGTAGCCATTCTAGCTGGAGGCGTTGGAAGTCGCCTCTCAGAAGAGACCCAACTTAAGCCCAAACCGATGGTTGAAATCGGAGCCAGACCGATACTGTGGCACATAATGAAACACTATTCCTACTATGGCCACAACGAGTTTGCGATCGCCCTCGGGTATAAAGGCGAATACATAAAGAAGTACTTCGCCGACTATTGCGCCCTCGAGGGAAACATAACTGTTAGATTAGGCGACAGATCGATCGAAAAACATGGCGGATCAACACCCGACTGGAATATCGAGTTGATCGATACAGGCAATGCGACACTCACAGGTGGACGTATCAAACGACTTGCCCCTTACCTGGGAAACGACACGTTCATGCTAACATGGGGGGACGGTGTTTCGAACATCGATCTCAACGACTTGCTTAAGTTCCACCGTTCGCACGGCAAGCTGCTTACAGTTAGCGCCGTACGGCCTCCAGCTCGATTCGGGCACATGCAGTTCGACGGTGACAAGGTTCTCGAGTTTTCAGAAAAACCCCAGACAGCAGAAGGATGGATCAACGGAGCATTCTTCGTGGCGGAACCAGAAGTTTTCAACTACATTGACGGCGACCAAACTCAATGGGAGCACGAACCCATGGAAAAACTTGCAAAGATCGGACAAATCATGGCCTATCGCCATGAAGGGTTCTGGCAGTGCATGGACACTCTCCGCGACAAAGTACTCTTAGAGTCCCTTTGGCAAGAGGGAGCCGCCCCTTGGAAAATTTGGTAACTACTGAATACGCATTTTTAAAAATAATGAAAGTACTCGTAACTGGACACCTCGGATATATCGGAACGGTATTAACACCAATGCTTCTTTCGGAAGGCTATGAAGTGGTTGGTATGGACAGCGATCTGTATCGCGCAAGCACCTTTGGGAACGGCATTGTGAATGTGCCAAATATTCAAAAAGATGTACGCGATGCGACCAGCGAAGATTTTGAAGGTGTCGACGCAGTGCTCCATCTCGCCGGTCTCTCAAATGACCCGCTGGGCGACATCGATGCGCAGCTAACCTACGACATAAACTATAAGGCATCAGTATCACTCGCGAAACTCGCGAAACAGTCAGGTGTGAGCCGTTTCGTTTTTTCTTCCTCGTGCAGCACGTACGGCGCCGGCGGGGAAGACATGAAGGGAGAAGACTCCGAATTCAATCCAGTCACGCCATACGGAGAGTCTAAAGTCTACGCGGAGAGAGATATTTCTTTGCTGGCGGATGATGGCTTCTCGCCAACGTATCTTAGAAACGCGACCGCGTACGGAGTGTCGCCGCGCTTGCGCTTCGATCTCGTGGTCAACAATCTCACTGCTTGGGCGTACACGACCGGCAAAGTGCACTTGAAAAGCGACGGTAGCGCTTGGAGGCCACTGGTTCACATAGCCGACATCTCGAATGCCTTCATCGCGGTCCTGAAAGCAGACCAGAGCGATATTCACGATGAAGCGTTCAATATCGGGGCCCCGTCCGAGAACTATCGCGTACGCGAAATCGCGGAAATGGTGAAGGAAGTCGTCGTCGACTCGGAGCTCCGGTTCGCGGACGGAGCGTCTGCGGATTCGCGATGCTATCGAGTGAGCTTTGACAAGGCGATGAACAAACTGAAGCACTACAATCCCCAGTGGGACGTACGCAAAGGGGTCGAGGAGTGTTATGCTGCGTACAAGCAGCATGGAGTCACGCTCGAGGAGTTCGAAGGACCGAAATACCAGCGTCTCGCCCATATCAAGAGCCTCATTTCGAAAGGGTCCATCAGTTCGGATTTGCGGTTTGCGGCCCCCCAATCGCAAGCGAATGCGTAGCGGCTGGCGACTGGCTCCAAAGTAGCCATGACGGCCACCCTACCGAAAGGTAACGAACGGTAGATTTTGCAGCCCTCGCAGAGACCAGAGTAAAGAACATGAATTTTACGGAGAACTTTCAAAAACGCAGCGCTTCCGCGCAGTGTCGCTGTTGTGACAGAGTGGGGCTGGATCCCGTACTCGACCTTGGCGAAATGCCCCCATCCGATCGCATACTCACCAAAGATCAGTTGGGCGACGAGGAGCGCGCCTTCCCGCTCGACGTGGGTTTTTGTCCTGAATGCTCGCTCGTTCAGATACTTGAGACCGTCGATCCCGAATTTCTTTTTGGAAAAGACTACATGTACTTTTCTTCCTTTTCTCAGGCCTGGCTCGATCACTGCCGGTCGAATGCGCTCGATCTCATTGAGCGCAGGGAGTTGAACTCGACAAGCTTAGTGGTCGAACTTGCGAGTAACGACGGCTATCTCCTGAAGAACTTTGTAGAAAAAGGCGTTCCGGTGCTAGGCATCGACCCGGCCCCACGCCAGGCTGCCGCGGCTGAGAAGATAGGCGTACCCACGTTAAACAAGTTCTTTTCCGAACGCGTTGCGACTGAACTCGCTGAAGAGGGCAAGACTGCCGATGTGATTATCGGCAACAACGTGCTGGCGCACGTGGCGGACACCCATGGTTTTGTCGAAGGTATTCGGATTCTCCTAAAGCCGGATGGTATTGCGGCCATCGAAGCGCCGTATATCCGGGATCTGGTCGATCATTGCGAATTTGATACCATCTATCACGAGCATCTGTGCTATTTCTCGCTGACGGCCGTCGACCACCTGATGCGTCGACATGGCCTCTACCTAAACGACGCGAAACGATTGCCTACCCACGGTGGTTCGATGAGATACTACATTGGAAAACGAGAAGAGCCCAGCGAAGCCTTAAAAATCATGATGGAGGAGGAGCGTGAAATCGGCATCGACAAGCGAGACTACTACGAAGACTTTGCGAATCGCGTACAAACGATTCGCGCGGAACTCTCAAAACTGGTTACCCGACTAAAGCGTGAGGGGAAGCGGATTGTAGCCTATGGAGCCGCAGCGAAAGGGACAATTATGCTGAACTCGGTGGGGCTCGATTCTAGCGTCATCGACTATGTAGTTGATCGAAACGTACACAAGCATGGTTGGTTTATGCCGGGTGTACATATTGAGATTTTGCCCGTGGAGCGACTGCTCGAAGATCAACCGGACTACGTGGTTTTACTTCCTTGGAATTTCAAGGAAGAGATCTTAGAACAGCAATCAGAGTTTCGTTCCCTGGGCGGAAAATTCATTATCCCCGTTCCCGAAGTCCGCGTCGTATAATTGAATTCCGTTTGTCGTTTCCGGGATTTACACAACATAAGTTGAATCAACATAGGAGACCGCTCGCCTAGTATGGAAACCCATTCGCAAATCTTGGCAAAAAGGAATCCAAACGAGTGCCCAAATTGCCTGAAAACCGGCGTTATGCCGTTTTATCGCGTTTCCGATATACCCGTGCATAGTGTATTGCTAATGCGCTCCTTGGAACTGGCCAAGAGCTACCCGAGACGAAATCTTGAACTCGCTCATTGCCCCCATTGCGGCTTCATATTCAATGCGGTATTCGATCCAACCGTCCACGAGTATTCGACTTCCTGCGAAGAGTCGCAAGGCTTCTCCCCCACGTTCAACGAGTTTTCTCGCAGTTTAGCGAAACGCTGGGTCGAAACTTACGGATTGACCGGCAAGACCGTCCTCGAGATAGGCTGCGGCAAAGGCGAGTTCTTGACTCAGTTGGTTGAATACGGGGCCGGTAGCGGCATTGGCATTGACCCCGCGTTTATCCCCGAGCGATTGGAAACACCCGTTTCCGATCGGCTTCGTTTTATACAGGATCTGTATAGCGAATCGTACTCTCACCTTACCGCGGACGTTATATGCTGCCGGCATACGCTCGAACATATAGGACCGACTCATCAGCTGCTTAGTATGATTCGCCAGAATATCGGGGACCGAAAAGACACGCTTCTTCTTTTCGAATTGCCAGACGTGTATCGGGTTTTGAAAGAGCCGGCATTTTGGGATATTTATTATGAACACTGCTCGTATTTCACTGCAGGTTCTCTTGCTAGGCTTTTTCGATTGACAGGCTTCGATATTCTCGAGCTCGAGCTTGAATACGACGACCAGTATATTGTTATCGCAGCGAAGCCCAGCAACGGAAATGACCAATCGCCGCTTCCTGCCGAAGACGATCTTGCTCTAGTTGCTCAAGAGGTAGACCAGTTCCCCAGTCGATTCAAGGAAGCCCGAAAAAAGTGGCTGTCGTTGTTGGGTAAATGGAAGGCGGCGAGCAAGAAAGTGGCCTTGTGGGGAGGCGGTTCAAAAGCGGTCTCCTTCTTGACTACGCTAAAGCTTGAGAACCACATCGACTTCGTGATCGATATCAACCCTCACAAACAGGGAAAGTTCATTCCGGGAACGGGCCATCCGGTGAGGGGCCCCGCATCGTTGCCAGACGATCCACCTGATTGCGTGATTCTAATGAATCCCATCTATCAAGGCGAAGTAAAAGACATGCTGGATGGCATGGGCCTTCACCCGGAGATCACTTGCGCCTGATGACCACGGGTGAAACGGAATCGTGCTCTTGCCCAGTTTGCGGATCGAAAGAGACCTGGTCCTTTTTCGATTTGAAGGATATGCCGGCGACCATCGGCATTCAGTGGCCGAGCGCAGAACAAGCGAAGGCGTGTTCCAAAGGTGACATCAGCCTGACGGTTTGTCTTGAGTGCGCCTTTATCTGGAATCGGCAGTTTGATCCGGGCCTCTTGGATTACACGCAAAAATATGACAACTCGCTCGATTATTCAGCGGCTTTCCGAGACTATGCCAATGCGCTTTGTGAACGGCTAATTGATGAATATAGCGTTAGAAGAAAGACGGTCATCGATATAGGCTGCGGCAAAGGCCACTTCTTGAGCCTTATCTGTGAACGAGGCAAGAACCGCGGTTTCGGATTCGACACGAGTTTCGATGAAACCAGAACGTCCCTTCCGGAAGGCGTAACTATCATCAAAGACTTTTTCGGGCGGAAGTACAACGACCTGGAAAGCGACCTCATTTGTAGCCGCCATGTCTTTGAACACATCCCTGACCCGATTGGATTTTTGGATTCTATTTGCGAGTCAATCAACGAAAAGAGTGATCCTATAATATATTTTGAAGTCCCAAATGTCCGGTTTATTACAGACAGGCTCTCAATCTGGGATATTATTTATGAGCATTGCAATTATTTCAGCGCCGAGTCACTGAAGCAAGCATTCGCGCAAAGTGGATTTGAGGTATTGCGCCAGCAAAGCGTTTTTGGGGATCAGTTCATTTCACTCGACGCTCGAAAGAAAAAAGACGGCATAAGTGTAGATGAGGATATTGAGACACAATCGTTAGTCGACGAAGTGCGGGAGTTTGGCGCGAATTCAGCAAGGCGTTTGTCTTCATTGAAAGAACGACTGGAGCTAATCCGCAAGGAGGGGAAGAATATTATACTATGGGGTGGCGGAGCGAAAGCGGTCAGCTTGCTAAACATGCTTTCGATTGATACCGCGTTTGTTCCGGCAGTAGTCGATATCAATCCGTACAAACAGGGTCGACATTTACCCGGGACTGGCCAAAAGATAATCGGACCGCAAAACTTGAAAGAGTATGATCCCGATTTCGTTTTCGTGATGAATCCCGTCTACGCAGATGAGATCGCGCATCAACTCCGCGAGCTTGGCCTTTCTCCCAAGGTGGAAATTGTCTAAAGCTGCGCGAACTCTAGCTGCCCGACCCAGAGCATTTGCATCTTTGCAGATAGGGCTGCCCTGGCACCTATATTGTACGTGGTAGCAAAACGCGTTCATCGCTGTGATAAATAGCATAAATTGCTACGCGCGCTATAAAGGACCAGTCTTGTCGAATTATTCACTTTTGATGAAATGAAGTACGATGTTATTGTAGTTGGTGGCGGCATTTTAGGATTGGCTTCAGCATATAGTCTATTGGAGAATAAACCCGGTATCCGCATAGCGGTTGTCGAGAAGGAAAAGGGCCTGGCGAAACACCAGACTGGGAATAACAGCGGAGTTATACACTCAGGCCTCTATTATAAACCTGGATCTTTGAAGGCCAATCTCTGCCGAAAAGGATATAGGATGCTTATAGACTTTGCACGGGATGAAGGGATAGACTATGATATTTGCGGGAAAATTGTTGTAGCTACACGAGAGGGCGAATTGCAAAACCTCGAGGAACTTAGTCGAAGAGGCAGTGAAAACGGCTTGAAGGGTATTCGCAAACTCTCTTCTAGCGAGATCAGTGAACTAGAGCCCCATTGCGTAGGCATTCGTGGTTTGCATGTGCCACAAACAGGAATTATTAATTATAAGCAAGTTTCTCTAAAATTAGCGGACCGAATTAAACAAGCCGGGGGCGAAATTTTTCTAGGCAAACAAGTAGAGAATATTAGAAGGATCTCCTCGAAAAGCGTAGAGTTGTCTACTTCCGATGAAACAATCGCGTGTAGCCTATTGGTTTCCTGTGCGGGGCTACAATCGGACAGACTCGCATTGCTCACCAACAAAGATCTTTCCGTGAGGATTGTTCCTTTTCGTGGAGAGTACTTCGAACTTGCTGATTCCGCCCGAAGTCTGGTCAAGAACCTAATATACCCCGTACCGGATCCGGCTTTCCCATTTTTGGGTGTTCATTTTACTCGTATGATTGGTGGCGGTGTCGAATGTGGCCCCAACGCAGTCTATTCCTTTGCTCGAGAAGGGTATCGCAAAACCGATTTCAGCTTTAGCGACACTTGGGAAACATTGTCCTGGCCCGGTTTTCGCGTGATCGCGCGAAAGTATTGGAAAACGGGGCTAGGGGAATATAAACGGTCATTTAGCAAAACTGCTTTTGTACGAGCCCTACAGCGTTTGATTCCAGAAATTTCCGGTGACGCCTTGAAGCCCGGAGGGGCCGGAGTGAGAGCTCAAGCATGCAGTCGAGAGGGGAATTTGCTTGATGATTTTCACATCGTCGAAGCGGAGCGATTGATTCACATCTGCAACGCCCCGTCCCCGGCCGCAACCGCATCTTTTTCCATCGGCGAAACAATCGCAGGACTCGCAATTAAACAGCTGAACTAACTCGATTTAGTCAGAAGTTTGACCTTACCGCCTGCATTCAGTCCAGATTCAATCTACAAGTTAATTCAAACCGCTATTTCCCGCCCCAGCTTGGGCATTTAGGCACGTGTCCATCCACCATAAGTCTAGCTTCTTCAAAACGATCCGATCATCAAACTGTCACTACCCGGATTTCACCATTCGAGCGAGTCCAGATTCCCGCCGAGCGCCATCATGCTACAAATTCAGTAGCACAGGTTCCAGATCCTGATGCTAATAGCAGTTTGCCCCATGATCCAATAAGGTGCACCCCGAGATTATTGAAATTGATAAAAAGCCTCGGATCGGCACAATCCTGAATCACAATCTAGACGTGTAAAGCCCCCTAAACCGGCGGTCGCGAACCAATTTCTAACAGTTTAATTTCACTCCATTTCGCGCCAGAGATCTGGATTAGTTCAACAACCGTCGTGTTTCGAAATCCCGTCTGTCTTTTCTATCCACCAAATGAAACTTGCTACAACCTACCTCATTCGTCTCACATTGACTGCTTTCCTGTTCATTGTGGCGGTGTCCCAAAGCGCTGCTCAACAGTCATCCAATAGCTACACACCCAAAGAGCCTCGCAAATCGCTCCTGACGAGCAATGATGCGACAGGTTCTCTCATCGCTCTGGGTCCGAGATCACGCGAGTCTACGCCGTTGCAACTAGGACCCGTCCTCTTCCGACCAGCGATCACGTATCGATTTACCGACGCAAATAATCTACTTCGCGGCGCTGGAAACCCACAAGACACTGAGATTCAAAACTACAGACTCTCGCTTGGTTTTGAATATCAAAATCTCTGGAATCTAGAATACACTCCAACATGGACGTACTACTCCAATCCAGCGTTCAATGATCGCGACTCTCACTCCTTGAATTTCTCAAGCGAATTTCAAATTCAAGACTGGAACGTCAATTTTGCTCAAACTTACCGCAAATCCAACGCGTCGCTTGTAGAAACCGCAACTCAAACCCCAGAAGACAACTGGGGCACTACCATTAGCGCCTCCCGGCAACTCAACTCGGCCTGGTATCTCGACTTGAACGCCACCCAAGACTTGCGATTCACCGACACTTTTTCTGATGTGCGGAATTGGACCGCATCGAGCTGGTTGCGTCACCAAAAAAGTCCGGCAGTAAATTCAGCGATCGGTTACACCTGGGGATATTCGGACATCGACCCAGGATTCAATAGTAAATTCCATCGATTGCTACTACGCTATGGCTTTAATCCCACCGACAAGCTGAGCGTTAACTTGCAAGGTGGTATTGACGCTCGCGAAGTCGATGCAGCAGGATTCGGAAAGGATGAGAATCCAACGTACAGCGGGAGCATACAGTATCAGGCATTTGACTACACAACTATAGCCATAAACCTCTCTCGCCAAATTGGCGCATCATACTTCAGCAACTCCAATAGAGAAACCGAGTCCCTAACTCTAAGTTTGAGCCAACGATTGCTCGGACGATTGAATCTGACGGTATCCTACGGGGAAGTATCCACAGAGTACCTAGATTTACTGAACAATTTTGTCGTGGGACGCGACGATGAGTACGACTCGTTTTCGGTAGACCTGAGCACCAAACTAGGCAATCGAGTGAGTGTATCCGCCTTCTACCGAAAAAACGAAAACACCACCAACGTCACCGGATTCGGTTTCTCGAGTGACCAAACCGGAATTAGCATTAGTTATCGGCGCTAAGTAGTCTGAGCCCGGGTAGAATCCCAAAATGCTGATCGATGTCACCGCCCGTCACTTCGGGAATTTCATCGTGGTTCATAAGCCTCCCATCAGGCGTCCTGAAGCTGTTTTCGAAATCTCGAGGCACTTATCGGTTAACAACCGTCCTTTTAAGCCGAACTAATCTGAATCGGATTGCATCTCGCGCAGAGCGGCTCGTGGCACTCGAAACAATCAACCCAAGCAACCATTAGCAACTCAGAATCTACAGGCAGCTCGGAACGGCCCGTTTCGCCACAAACGCGTCGATTCGCTATCTGGGTCATCGGACTGACCCTGGTGTTTGGCGCGCCACTGTATGGCCTCTTGCAACTGTCGCTAAGTACAGACCTCCATTCTCATATCATACTGATTCCCATCGTCAGTCTATACTTAGCTTGGATCAGAAAAACCAATCCAGCAGTCCCTGACCCGCCCAATCGCGTTTGGTCTCTCGCGCCAGGAATCGGAGCAGCCGCGCTGTTGTCCTTCTACTGGACAACAGAGAGCTTCGCAGCGATCGAGGACTCGCTTGCGGTACCGACCCTCGCGTATGTACTGCTGATCTACTCTGCCGCTCTTTTCACCATCGGACCACGCAGGCTAAAGCCTCAGAAATTTGCGCTAGCGTTTCTCGTTTTTCTAGTTCCTCTCCCTACTATAGTTCAAGAATGGGTGAATACGTTCTTTCAGTACACTTCAGCAGAAGTTTCGTATCACATGGTGAGGGCCGCAGGTATTCCCATATTCCGCCCAGACCCTCTCGTATTCCAACTGTCTACAATCGAAATCTACGTTGCCCCATCATGTAGCGGCATACGTTCCAGCCTAGTCCTGCTGATCACAAGCATTGTAGCGGGAGAGCTCTTCTTGAATTCGAAATGGAAACGCTGGTTCCTGGTCTTTTTTGTCGTTCCGCTCGCAGTTGTCCGCAACGGATTTCGAATTTTCACCATCAGCTATTTGTGCGTGCGCGTCGGACCTCACATGATCGACCATTGGATTCACCACAAGGGTGGCCCGTTCTTTTTCGCTCTGTCACTCGTTCCGTTCCTCGCCCTACTCTTTTGGATGTGGAAACGCGAATCGCACGAGAGACCAAAGCAAGACCAGCCCGAATCTTCGGACATTGAAAATCCAACAACCCAGTCGTCTCGCGTCTAGCTAAAAGGGCACGGGCTCTCGTCTCGATAGATAGCCTCGCATTGCAGGTCTGCGGAAAAGGAAATTCGTCCCTTCCAACCAAGGCAAACTTGCAAACACAACTTGGGTGACGAAACCAGAATGGACTTCGCAAAACATCCCCCTTGAGCAAAAAGTGTAAGGGATGCCGACAATTCCATGCGTTTCCGTAAGTTACAGATGAACAAAAACTTAAACTGTTCGCATTTCCAAGGTTACAGAATTGTGTTGCTTTCTTTTACACATTAAACGTTTCAAACTTCAAAGGCACGGTTTAGGCGCTTAATTTTTTCGTTCATAAGCTCTTTGCAATTAACTGCTTACAGACAAGTCGTATCCATCGTTAAATTACCTGGCATAAGTACTGCTACCTAGGGGCTCAGAAGTGCGCTATCCAAGCTAGAAAAATACGACTTAATGAAGAAAATCAGATGCGTTATCGCCGTAGCCGCGGCTCTTTCAATCTCGGGCGGGGCCTTGGCCCTTACAACGTTCGACTTCACTGGAGGGCCTGGCGGCGCCAGCGACTCGAAGGCGTTCGGGCCCCAAGGGGGTTACACTGTCGTCGCTACCAGCAATGCGAAAGTATGGCACGGGAAAAAGGGGCTCGGAGTTATTTCCGGACTGAATAGGCAGATCGACAACAAAGGCTCCGACGACAAGCTCTTCCTCAACTTTGGGAGGACCGTATCGATTCACTCCTTCACGATTAAGGGCCAAGACGGGAACGATAGAGTCTGGGTCAAGCTCGATGGCGGCTCGTGGTTCAACAACGGCATCGTTGCCAACAACACTGAAGTAGGAATTCACGCCAAAAGCCAAATCATCCGCTTCACTCAGGGTCGATCATCAGTCGGCCAGCAAGGGTACTTCCTCTCGTCAATCACAGTGCCGGACAGCGGAACAAGCTTAACTCTTCTCGGGCTCGGCATGATCGGGCTCGCTTGCTTTGGCCGCCGGTACAAGAGACAATCTTCATGAGGTACTTCAACTGAATCAATTTAACCCTCTGCCGACCGCAGAGGTTTTTTTTCGCCCAGACATTCGCCCAAAATCCGCGCCACCGGATGGAACGTTAGTCTTCGTACGTTCGCGACGGTCTAAGTTAGGCGAACTCACACCAGCGCTGGATCCGCTTAGAAGGGGCACGCTCAATGACCATTCAACTCTTCGTTGACCCAACGACGATTCCTTCTCATCTTGACCAGACAAAGGGCCTACACACTAGTTCTCGTGGAAAAATTCACTGTTCTCATTCAGAAACCGGCTGCGAGACTTCAAATTGGGACGTCAGCGGAATCAAGCGTGCCGCAACCGCGCGCCAAAAGTCGCCCGATCCAAAAGTTTTCACAAATCACTTAACACTCACCGCCACAAATCCGATTTCTCGATAAGACATGAAACTTCTATCTTCATCCCTCCCACTCGTATTGGTTGCAGTGTTCAGCGGCTGTACACAGAAGGCAAATCTCGAAGATCACCTTTCACTCGCAAATCAGTACTTCGAGGCTGGCGACTACAAATCCGCCGAGATCGAATACAAAAACGTGCTCCAAATCGACTCGGAAGTCGGTGAAGCGCTCGGACACCTGGGTCTCATTTACCATCGTCAAGGACGGTTGGGCGATGCCTATCCGTTTCTGACACGAACCCGCGAAGTCGCGCCTGAGAACCTTGATTACAGACGAGCGCTAGCATCCCTCTTTCTCGGTTTGGGCGACGCCGAATCCGCTTGGGAGGAAGCAAGAAACCTCCTTGACGACAACCCCACCGATCCGGCAGCGCCACTGACGCTTCAGGAAGCTGCGTTGCGGCTAAGTCGAATCGACGATGCTCGAGCATCGCTAGAGACACTCCGGACCACCAACGAAACCGCTGCCATTGTGGTCGCGCTCGGCCTGCTAGACGCGAACGAAGGAAAGCTCGACGACGCAGAACTTCTCTTCAAGCACGCCCTCACATTGGACTCCAACTCAAGCGATGCTCACGCTTCGCTCGCCAGCGTGCTGTGGGCCCGCGACGGAGCGAAGGCAGCCGAGACTGCATTCCGCTCCGCGTTCGAAACCGCGAAAAACGACCCGCACAAGCAACTTCGCTATGCAGGGTTCAAACTAAAATCCGGCAATAGCAACGCAGCGGTGGAGGTGATCGACAAAATTCTTGGGCATACCCCCAACTTTGTTCCCGGACTATTGCTAAAAGCTCAAATCGCCGCAAACGAGCAACGTCTGGCAGACGCGGCAGAGTTGTCCGCGAAAATCCTCCGCCTCACGCCTTACAGCCCGGAAATAATTGTGTTCGACGCAAAGTTGAAAGTCGGGCAAGGCGAAACTGACGAAGCGATAAAGCAGCTTGAAAAGCTCACAGAAGTTTACACCGAACTCGCTCCTGCCTACTTCCACTTGGCCCAAGCCTATTCGGCAAACGACCAACCCATCAAGTCGGCGGCAAGCCTGACGAAAGCCCTAACGATCGATCCCGACTACGCTGAAGCGCTCCTGATGCAAGCAGCTTTGAATGCCCGCCAAGGAAACCCATACGACGCTATCACCTCCCTAAACAGGCTTCTTGAAAACAATCCAGCGGACATTCCCGCTCAATCACTCCTCGCCCAAATCTACCTTTCAGAAAACAAGCTTAGCAACGCGTTAGAGATATTTCAGTCGTTGAGCGATCAAATGCCAGACAACCCTCAGCCTCCACAACTCGCAGGAGATGTTTACTTTCGGATGTCGGAAAATGAAAAAGGCCGCGCGGCATTGGAAGAATCGCTAGCGCGCAACCAACGATACCTTCCTGCGCTGGAACGAATCACGGACCTCGATATATCGGAAAAACGCTTCACCGACGCGCTTGATCGAATCGATGCGCAAATGGAGGAGTTTCCGGACTCGGAGTTTCTCTTCTTCCTCAAAGGCAAGGTATTCTTATCCAGCGACCAAGGGCAAAACGGCGAGGAAGCTCTAAAGCGAGCAATTGAACTCAAGCCTACCTTTAGACCAGCATTTTTGTTGCTCGCCAACTACTACACATCATCCAATCAACCTAAACTCGCCATCCAACGGCTTGTCGCCCTGCTGGACATCAGTCCCGACGATATCGACGCCCATATGCGACTTGGCGAGCTCTATGAAAGGCAGTCAGATTTCGACAAAGCGCGGCAACACTATCAGTCCTCTATCAAAATCAACAGCGAGTTAGGGCCCGCATTGAACAACTTGGCATACATTCAAGCCGAGCACTTCAACGAGATCGATGAAGCGTACGACCTGGCGATGAGGGCCCGCGACCTCATGCCAAACGATCCCGCCACGGCTGACACCCTTGGCTGGATATACCACAAGCGCGGAGACCACGAACTCGCCCTCAGCCTCGTAAAAGAAAGCATGCGGAAAATCGAGAATCACCCGATGATCCTCTATCATCTTGGTAAAATTCAGCATGCCAGAGAAGACAGCGAAGCCGCAAAGACTGCATTAAGTCGAGCTTTGGAGCTCGGCTTGGAAGGCATTTATGTCGACGATGCCAAACGAATTCTAGCGGAACTCGAATAGCCAATCGTTTGAACCCAACCAAGCCCGCCACCATACATGGAGGGCGGCGCAACCAGATTTAGGTCAACTCGACCCAATAGGCAAAGGCACATCCTCGCCTGTTGTATTGGGTCCCATTTCCGGGACGCCTCCCGGAACGGTTCGATACCTTGAGGCTTCTATCTGGGATGATTGGATCGCGTAGCAGCCAATACATCTCAAACCGAGTCGCTACTGATCTACCTAAAACTTCGGAATCACCCCCCTCGATAAGGGTGGCGATACTCCCGAGATCCAGATAGAACACGGAGAAGTTTGGCAATTTGCAGCGTATACAGTGCAGTCAAACTCACTGTAACTAATTGTCAGCTAAACATTTATACCATGACGAAAACTTCTAAGAAAGTGTCGAAATTCATTACACATTCATTAACTAATCTTTAAGTCATTGTTAGTCAATGAGTTGTGTATTTTATTGCTCCAATTCGCCAGGAATCCTCATAAGAGGACGTCAGGTTTTCTTACAAAAAACGTAAAAATTAATTGAAAATTAATTTCCTTCATTTTGTTAATCCTTATTAGACAATTATTTACGGATTATATTGCGAATATGTTCACGTAAATGGCATGCTTCATGCTTTATCATCTGTACTTTTTTACAGTTAATTTAAAAAAGGCAGAACTATGAATATACTAAAGACAATACTAACAGGTCTCGCAGCAGCCAGCTTCACCGTGTCTGGATTCGCGTTAACATCGTCGTCAATCAGCGCCGATTTCGGTAGTGGATTGTCCGTTATAGCGACAGACAATGGAGCCGGCGACCTTGACGCCGGTGTGGGAGTAATCCACACCAACGTAACGGGCGGAGGTTGGTCGACCAACGTAAACGTGGGAACCGGCTACCCGGTAGTGGGCACTCTCAAGAATCCAATGGGACACCTTGGAGTTCTCGCAAACGGATCTGGCTACCTACAAATCATCTTCACCCAGTACGGCCTCGGAGCATCCAACGGTAGTGTCCTCGCAGAAGGTTCGGCTGCATTTCTCGGAGGCGACGTTGAAGTGACCTACGAAACCTACTACGATGCGACCAATAGCGGGGCCCTCGCGACACTCCTCACCAGCAATGGTGGAGCGTTGATATCCGGTGTCGGAACATACTCCAACGAGGGGTCGATCGACGCGGAATACTACTCGCTCTCGCAGGTCATCACTATCAGATCTGAGAATACAATAACAGGAAGCTCGGACAACAACGTTTCCGTTCCCGACTCGGGAGCCACTGCCCTTCTTCTCAGTCTCGGGTTGATCGGTCTGGGTGCCGCATCGCGCCGCTTCAAGAAATAAGCGAGAAGACAATTCGTTCAATTGTTCAAGCCGCCCCATCCACCGGGGCGGCTTTTTTTTGCGGCAGCTATCCCGATACTACAACGGCTTAATAGCGACCCCACCAAAAAACCATTGCGGCGCTCTCAGTCATTGCGGTTAATTCGATCGCCGGCCATTCTCCACTACGCCACGTCCCAGACTCCAAAACGAATCAATGAACCTCTCCGCGCTCCTCGCATATATCTCGTCTGGAATCTGCGGATTGTTCTGCATCGCCTATTTGGTTCTCACCTTCGTTCACCAACGAGGCTCATTAGCGCGGTGGGTATTCTGCGCCAGCATGGCGATTCTCTGCCTCGAAGGTTTGGCCATGGGGTTTGGGGCTTCCGCGACTCGCGTTGACGACTTCCTCTACTGGCAACAAATCCGACTCGTCGCCCTCTCGTTTCTGCCCGCGCTTTGGATTCTCTTCAGCCTGACCTACGCGCGAGGCAAGGTTCGCCGCACGTTGTCGAAATGGCGCTGGACTCTAATCGCCTTCTGCGCAACCCCAGCAGTCCTCGCGGCTTTCTACTACGACAGCTATATTCTGTTTCGCCAGCTACGCAGTGAAGGCGGGGTCACGATACTACTCGGTTGGCCTGGCCAAGCCTGCCACTTTCTCATGATCATCGGGACCGTATTGAGCATCATGAATCTCGAACGGACCTTTCGGGCAGCCGTGGGCGCAATGCGCTGGCAGGTCAAGTACATGATTCTAGGCCTGGGCACCCTTTTCCTGGTTCGTTTCTACACGAGTACACAAGCACTGCTCTTCGCGAATGTGCATACGGGAATGGATATGATTGATTCAATCGGATTGATCGTATCAAGCCTTTTGATACTACGAGCTCTCACTCGAAGCGGACACTTCAATATTGAAGTCTACCCATCCCACGCCGTTCTGAGCAATTCGCTAACCGTGCTGCTGACCGGCATTTATCTGCTCGTAGTCGGCGTACTCGCGAAATTCGTCGCGCTCATCGGCGGCGACATCGCTTTCCCGTTGAAGGCGTTGGGCGTGCTTGTCGCTCTCGTCCTCCTCGCGACTCTTCTCCAGTCCGACCATTTTAGACTGAACGTAAGGCAATTCGTGAGCCGCCATTTCAAGCGACCGATGCACGACTATCGGACCGTTTGGTCCCGATTCACCGAAGAAACCGCTTCGCACGTCAGTCAACCAGAACTCTGCAAATCTCTCGTGGAGCTAATCGCGGAAATATTCGACTCGCACTCAGTCAGTCTTTGGCTGCTCGACCCCGAACAATCTCATTTGCGCCTTTCCGCGTCCACGTCCCTCTCAGAGACTGATTCCCAATCCATCGAACTCGAATCCCGTGTCGCCAGATCATTGAAGGCGAGTTTCGACAAGATTCGTCGACCTATCGACATAGACAAAACAGAAGAGTCCTGGGCGCGTTTGTTGAGAGAACGAAATCCAAAAAAATTCGAGCATGGCGGAAATCGCATCTGCATCCCAATGAACACTAAAGACTCCCTCCTTGGTGTGGTCATCGTGGGCGATCGAGTTGCCGGCGCGCAATTCACTGAACCTGAATTCGACATTCTGAATAGTGTCGGGACCCACGCGGCGTCCAGCCTTCTCAACCTGCAACTTTCAAGCAAACTCGTCGAAACGCGAGAGCTTGAAGCGTTTCAAACAATGGCCGCCTTCTTCGTGCACGATCTAAAAAACGCCGCGTCCACGTTGAACATAATGGTGAAAAATCTCCCCGTGCACTGGGAAA
The DNA here is from genome assembly GCA_028284235.1 of Opitutaceae bacterium. GTDB lineage: Bacteria > Verrucomicrobiota > Verrucomicrobiia > Opitutales > Opitutaceae > Pelagisphaera. Next base: position 107,011 of record JANQSC010000008.1, on the reverse strand, counting down.
ATCCGGAGTTTCGTGAAGACGCCCTCCGAGGGATTTCCAAAACCGGCGACCGAATAAACAACCTGATCGGACGACTTAGCAATGTGCAAAGCCAACTGCAAATAGAGGCAAAGGACACAGGAGTGGATCGCTTCGTCGAAACTACCCTTGAGCGCTGGCAGCCCCCAACTGAGATTTCACTGAACGCTGATCTGGATTCTCGCTCAACCGCCGATATCGACGTAGACCAAATGGGGAAAGTGATTCTCAACTTGGTTATTAACGCTTCCGAGTCCATTGAAGGAGGCGGACATATCGAAGTCTCGACCCGGTCCGATGGAAACAGTGTCACCATCAGCGTAGCGGACAACGGCTGCGGCATGAGCCCTGACTTCATCAAGAAGAACCTCTTTCGACCCTTCAAAACGACGAAACAACGCGGCCTGGGAATAGGGATGTTCCAAAGCAAGATGATCGTGGAAGCCCACCGAGGGCGATTCCAAGTCGAGTCGGAAGAAGGTCGCGGTTCTACCTTCAAAATCCTGCTGCCAGTCGACGAAAATACCCACTAGATCGCTCAAGCGCAGTATCGAACGAGTCGTTACATGGGAACGATCGCTCCCTCTGATTTGTATTGAGATACCACGTTCGAAACGTATTACCAGAAACCATGAACCCCACGCTCCTCATAGTCGACGACGACGAAGAGATCCGCACCCAAATGAAATGGGGTCTCTCCGACGAGTACGAGATCGTGCAGGCGGCCGAACGAAAGTCCGCCATCGAAAAATTCAAAGTCTACAACCCCTTGGTCGTACTCCTGGATCTCGGATTGCCTCCCCATCCGAACTCGATAGACGAAGGAATCGCCACACTCGCAGAAATTCTGGAAATCGAGCCGAAAACAAAAGTCGTCATCGCGTCGGGCCAAGGAGAAAAGGAGAACACACTCGAAGCGATCGGAGCCGGGGCGTACGACTTTCTCGTCAAACCCATCGATATCGACGAATTGCAAGTTCTCCTGCGACGATGCTTCCATGTGGCCCAACTGGAACGAGAATTCCTAGAGCTGAAGCGCTCTCGGAATTCCGACGGTTTCGAAGGTATGATTGGCTCAAGCAAGTCCATGCAAAACGTGTTCGAGACTATTCGCAAAGTGGCGACCGCCGACGCCTCCATCATGATCCTCGGCGAGAGTGGAACCGGGAAAGAAGTCGCCGCCCGAGCGATTCACCAGCTCAGCAATCGAAAGGGTCAACCCTTCATCGCCATCAATTGCAGCGCCATCCCAGAGAACTTGCTGGAAAGCGAACTATTTGGCCATGAAAAGGGGTCGTTCACCGGAGCCCACGCCCAGCATATCGGCAAGATTGAACAATCCAACGGCGGCACGCTTTTCCTGGACGAAATCGGCGAAGTGCCCCTCCAAGTCCAGGTCAAGTTGCTTCGATTCTTGCAGGAGGGAACAATCGAACGCGTGGGTGGACGCGAGACAATTCAAGTCGACGCGCGAATACTCGCCGCCACCAATGCCGACCTTAAAAAAGGCATGGCCGAAGGCTCGTTCCGAGAGGACTTTTACTTCCGACTCGCCGTCATCGAACTGCTCCTTCCCCCGTTGCGCGAACGCGGCGAAGACCTGACCTTGATCGCTACACAACTTCTCCAGAAATTCGCGAAAGAAAACAACAAACCCGGTCTCACCTACGCAAAACGGACCCTGTCGGCACTCTACAAGCACGACTGGAGCGGAAATGTGCGAGAGCTGCAAAACCGGATTCGGCGAGCGACCATAATGTGCGACGGAAAAACGATCACTCCGGAGGATCTCGAGCTAAACGCGACCGCGCCGTCTAAATCCGGCCAGACATTGAAAGAAGCCCGCGAAGAACTAGAGCGAGAGATGATCCAAGTGAGCCTAAAAAAGCACTCCAACCGGATCACGACCGCCGCCAGCGAACTCGGGGTCAGTCGCCCTACCCTCTACGAGCTCATGGATCGACTCGGAATCTCTCGCAAGTAGCGCCCGGCGAGCCGCAAATATCGCGTTTTTCGATAATTTGGACTTGATCCAAATCGTAAACTCCCGAGGGTAAATATTTAGTAAACGATTGGTCGATACGGGTGCAACATCCGTGCTGTTACGCGATCAGTCACAACCAACTCTTGTAAAAATGAAACACTCCCACTCCTATTCGGGATGGCTATATCTGTGGCTAACCCTACTCGCCAACACCACAACCCTGTCCGCGATCCCGGTCTGGATCAACGAAATCGACTACGACAACCAAGGGACCGACGATTCGGAGTTCATAGAGCTCGCAGGACGTTCCGGTACGAGTCTCGCAGGCTACAAAATCGTTCTCTACAATGGTAATAGTGAGACCACCTACGGGTCGACTCATGAGCTCGGCGACTCCGACGCGCTCGCCGGCGATGCGAACCAACTAGGAACCTGGGTCCTAGACTTGCCGACGAACGGCCTCCAAAACGGCCCAGATGGCATCGCGTTGATATTCGGGTCGACGGTCGTCCAGTTTCTGAGCTACGAAGGGCTCTTTACCGCTCAAAGCGGACTGGCAAGCGGCTATACCAGCGTGGATGTCGGCGTATCGGAGACAAACTCCTCGGACAGCTCCAATTCCCTCCAACTCGTCGGAAATGGCAGCAGCTACGAGGACTTTTCATGGGTGTCGGCGACAGAGAGATCGCCAGGCGCTCCAAATGCCGGGCAGTCATTTACCTCGAGGGCCGTTTCCGAATCCACGAACTCAGCGATTTTGACAATGCTCAGCTTGTGCAGCCTAGTTGCGCTTGAGCGAATGCAAAGACGCGCGAAACGCTAGCAGGCGTACAAACGCAGTCCATTTCGAGTTTGCCCAATTCCAGACAAATTCAGCCTCAACGGTTGGAGAAACGACTCTTTTCGGCTCTAAAATTCGTAATTCTCGACTTTTTGAGGATTATTACCCGGGTTGACGGAACCTTCGGGTAAACTCATCGCTCGCAAGGTCGTAGGATATATCAACAACTTAAGACTCAATGGCCTTGCGAATTCACGCAGCGTTCGCTTTTAAAACTAGAAAACTCACACATAAGATGCAGAACATTCGCGATCTAATGATACGATTCTCGGGCATTCTCTCCGTAACGGCGCTTTCGCTGGGATCGTTTGCTAACCTCGGATTTGCCCAGGATTCAGAACCCGAGGACCCTGAAAGCGCCAACAGCCAAGAAGCAGCGGTACTTATCGAAGGCGATGTTATCTTGATTTCCTTTCCCGCCGCTGAAGACCTGAATACAAGTCAGAAAATCCGCCGCGACGGACGAATCACTCTGCCGCTCGTCGGCGAGGTTGAAGTAGCAGGCCTCACCCCAACCGAACTCGAAACCGCTCTCCTAGCGCTCTACGACAAACAATTGGTGACAAAGGAAGTTAGCGTAACGGTTACTTCGTCGTCCTACACATTTTACGTAAATGGAGCCGTTCTTAGCCCGGGCAAGCAGGTTTCGGATCGCCGGCTTACCGCGTTGGAGGCGATCATGGAAGCAGGAGGCCCCGGCCCTACCGCCAATCTCAAGAAAGTCACAATTATTCGACAGGAGGGCGAAAAACGAATCATCCACAAGCTCAACCTAAAAGACGTCCTTGAAGGCAAAAAGAAGAACGTTTTTTATATCGAGCCTTCGGATATCATCACCATTTCGGAGAAATTTGTTTTTTTCTAGAAGGCATTCACAGTCGATTGTATCCACAGAAATACTATCGAACTTCTAGACAAATTCCAATTTCCCACCACATTGTATTCTCTACAGTTTCCCTCAATCCATCATGGTTGTTCTACTCGGAAGCACCGGCTACGTCGGTCAGTTATTCGGAAAATATTTCGATCGCAAAGGGATCGCCTGGACCGGAATCAGGGGACGCGCATTCGATTTGGCCCGTAAAGACGCGGTTCTTCAAACGCTTAGAGAGTCCAGAGCCACTCGCGTCGTCAACTGCGCCGGCTACACCGGCAAACCCAATGTCGACGCTTGCGAGCTCGACAAAGGGAACTGCCTCGACGGCAATGCCGTGCTCCCTGGCGCCATTCGCGAGATCTGCGCCGACCTAGGCATCCCTTGGGGACATGTGTCCAGCGGATGCATATTCTCGGGCGAACGCCCCGGAGGCGGAGGATGGCGCGAGGACGACGCGCCGAACTTTAGCTTTCGAAGCCCGCCCTGCTCCTTCTACAGTGGCACCAAAGCATTAGGCGAAGAAGTTCTTGGGTGGCGGGAGTCCAGCAATGCCAATGAGGACTGGCCCAAGTGGATACACGAGAGCGAGCCCGAAGGATTTGTATGGCGTTTACGGATACCGTTCGACGAAATTGACAGCCCGCGCAACTACTTGAGCAAAGTACAGCGCTACGAGAATCTGCTCCAAGCCCGCAATAGTCTTAGCCAATTGGAAGACTTCATCACGGCTTGCTGGGCCTGCTTCGAAGAGCAAGTCCCCTTCGGAATCTACAACGTCACCAACCCGGGCTCCGTCACTACCTCCGAAGTCGTCGATCTCGTCGTGAAACACGGTGTCAACAACAAGGATTACAAGTTCTTCGAAAGCGAAGACGAATTTATGGCGAAAGCCGCTAAAACCCCTCGCTCCAACTGCGTTCTGGATACAACAAAACTCCAGAATGCCGGAATTCGTATGAGACCTGTCCAAGAAGCCCTTGACTGGTCTCTGCAAAACTGGGTCAAAGAGACCTAGCCTCGCTACTCGTTTTTCTATGAACTCAATCCTCGTCACCGGCGGCTGCGGATTTATAGGCTCGAACTTCGTTCGGCTCCTGCTATCCAACAACGCGTCTCTTCTAAAATCTAAAGGATACGACCGGCTCGTGAATGTCGACGCGCTCACCTACGCAGGCAATCCCGAGAACTTGGCTGACTTCGAATCGTCTGAATCATACGTCTTCTCCCACACCAGCATCCTGGATCAAGACACGATCGAATCTCTGCTAAGCCAGTACAACGTATCCACAATCGTCCACTTCGCCGCGGAAAGCCACGTCGACCGTTCCATCGACGGCCCCGAACCCTTTGTGCAAACTAACGTGACGGGTACTTTGCGAATGCTGCAAGCCGCCAAGAAACGTTGGTCCACGCTCGAAGAGGCCGCCAAGCATTCCTTCCGTTTCCTTCACGTTTCCACCGACGAAGTCTACGGCACCCTTAGCACCACCGACCCCGCGTTCTGCGAAACTACCCCTTACGCCCCCAACAGCCCCTATTCCGCTTCCAAGGCGTCGAGCGACTTTCTTGTTCGCTCCTACTTCCACACCTACGGAATGCCGGTGGTCACCACCAATTGCTCGAACAACTACGGGCCCTACCAATTCCCCGAAAAACTGATCCCTCTCGTCATGCTCAACGCCCTTGAAGGGAAACCGCTCCCGATCTACGGCGATGGGAAGCAAATCCGCGACTGGCTCTACGTCGAAGACCATTGTACCGGCATCCTCTCCGCCCTCGAAAAGGGCCAACTCGGCGAGACCTACTGCATCGGGGGTCGGAGCGAGATGGAGAATATCCAAATCGTGAAACGAATTTGCTCTTTGCTCGATGAACTGAGACCCGCTGCCGAGAATCCAAATCTTGATGGCAAAGACGTGAGCCAATACGAAGAACTGATCACCTATGTCACCGACCGGCCCGGCCACGATCGCCGCTACGCGATCAATTGCGACCGCATTCATGCCGAATGCGACTGGGAGCCGAGCGAGACCTTCGATTCCGGAATCCGGAAAACCGTCCAGTGGTATCTCGAGCATCAAGCATGGTGCCGCAACATCACCGACGGCACCTACGCCCGCGAACGATTGGGCAACGCTTAGTTTCTCAGTATCTCGAAATGACCTCCACCCAGCAACGAAAAGGGATCGTCCTCGCGGGCGGATCCGGTACCCGTCTCTACCCGTGCACGATCGCCGTATCCAAGCAGTTGATGCCAATCTACGACAAGCCGATGATCTACTATCCAATCTCGTTGCTGATGCTGGCCGGTATTCGAGATATCCTAATTATCTCCACACCGGAAGATACCCCACTCTTTCAGCGACTTCTTGGCGATGGATCCGCGTTCGGCGTTTCATTCGAGTACGCTGTCCAGCCCAAACCCGAAGGGCTCGCCCAAGCATTCCTTATCGGAGAGGAGTTTCTCGACGGCTCCCCGGCAGCCCTCGTACTCGGAGACAATCTATTTTACGGCCACGAATTGGTCGCCACCCTGCGGTCAGCCGACGCCCGCGACAAAGGAGCCTCCATCTTCGGCTACCCGGTTGCCGAACCGTCCGCCTATGGCGTCGTCGAATTCGCCGATGACGGTCGCGTCATCTCAATCGAAGAGAAACCCGAAACCCCAAAATCCAACTACGCAGTACCCGGTCTTTACTTCTACGACGGAAACGTCTCCGACTACGCCAAACAAATCAAGCCGTCACCCCGCGGAGAGCTCGAAATCACCGATCTCAATCGCATGTATCTCGAGAAAGGCGAACTCCACGTCGAATTGCTTGGCCGGGGCACTGCCTGGCTCGATACCGGGACGCACAAGTCGCTGATGGATGCCGGCCAATTCGTGCAAGTAATCGAAGAGCGGCAAGGCCTAAAAATGGCGTGCCTCGAAGGCATCGGCTTCGAAAACGGCTGGGTCTCGCCCGGCCTCTTGCAGAAACGTATCCAATATCTCGGTAAAACGAAATACGCCGCGTACCTGCAGCGCTACCTCGACTAGGTAAGGCTGCTTTGCCCACAAACTTTTTCGCTCCCCTCGATGGGAGCCCCATTCCTGGGGCCTACTCAACTTCATAGACCTCGACCAAGACCACGCCCTTGGCAGCCGAGCCGCTCTTGGCGACTGCCGTGTACAGACCAGGGTCGAGCCAGATCACTTTCGCCGCCGACTGGGAGTTCTCGTCGAACGGGAAGGCCCCCGAAGAAGCGGCCGCTTCGCGAGCGACGTCCGCATCTTCCTGCCAATCGTCATTGGTGGCAATAAGCACTGCTTCTTCCCCTCCCATATCGTAGAGCACAAGCTCCGGGTCTGAAAGAGTGTTTGAAACTCCATAAGCATCCAGCTCCGAGCCCATGACTCGAATCATCATTCGCTTTGGAGTGTCGCCGGTCACGGCGAATCCCGCGATGGTCACATCGTTGCTATTGCCAACTTCGCCACGCATGGAGATGTTCGCCAGCGACGAGCCCGTATCCTCGCCCTCCGCCGCGCTAACGTCGAAGATCTCGACAAGGGCGGTCCCCTCAACGCCTTCACCGTTTTTAACCACGGCCGTATAAACTCCTGGACCAAGCTCGAGCAGCAACGCTGCGTCCTTGCTATTACTTGGCAAAGGCGCCGCGCCGGCGATCTGGGCGCTACTAGCGATCGCAGCCGCATTCGCAGCGGACCCCCAGTCGTCGTTCTCCACCATCGGAGTCTCTTCACCAAGCCGGTAGAGCAAGATCTGAGGATCGGAAATCGCGTCTTCCACTCCCAAGCTTCTCATTGCCGGGCCTAGTCCGCGAATCAACACCTTCTGGTTCCCCGTTCCGTTCACAACGAATCCGGCAATCATGGTGCTCGAACCCCGTCCAACTTGCCCGCGAATCGAGGTATTGTAGAGACGGTTGTTGGATTCCGCATCCTCGCGTTGTCCGTCGACCGCGTAATTCTCGTCGCCCGCTATAAGCGTACCATTCAGACTAGCGTATTGCTCGTCCAACGACACCGCCATGATGTACTCGGAATCCAAATCGGCCGTTACGACGCCCGATCCGTCGATCGATGCGAATCCGGCTTTGCCAACGCCCCCAATACTAATCGAGACAAAGCCTTGCCCGTCCGGCGCGACTATCATCAGCACGCGTCCGTCCGAGGTATTCGGAATGGCCGCGAAATAGAAGCCGTCGAAATCGGCACTGGGTCCATTTACACCCGAGCGATCGCCTGTAAACGTAATGTCCGAGCCCGCAAAGCCGCCTGAAACCGAACTTTCCGATAGTTCGCCCGACAGGAATAGAGCGCCCGAGTTGTCGCGGTACTCGAAGGAGCCGTTCTCGGAGATCACAATATCGACAATTTCGAAGGTGATTCCTAAAGTAACGATCTCCAGCAGCAAGACCGCCGTGTTGTTGCCTCTGACATACAGTCCAAATTGCCCGCTTTGACCCGGACCTACATTACCGAAATAGTACTTCGGCGGGACGACATAAAATACGTTAATTGTCTCCACTTCAAGGGTTTCAATTCCCTGGGCAATACCACCGGTACTGATCTCAACCCAGAACTTGGAGTCCCCCGTGATTGTATCCGTTTCGTAAGTACTGCTTGTCGCGCCTTCAATTGGGTTGCTTCGGTCCCCCGATTCGCCGCGATACCATTGGTAGGTCAATCCGGGGCCTTGAGCCGATACTGAAAGTACAGCCGTTCCGTCACCCTCGACGACCACGTCTACCGGAAACTGAGTGACAGTGATCAAGCTCTCCACAGTCAACTGGGCTACATCGCTTTGCACACTTCCGTACTCGTTCGCTACCAGGACAGAGTAGCTCCCCTCATCCGATCGCTTTAGTCGCTCGAATAGGAGCTCCGACTCATTGGCCCCATCAATAGGCACGCCATTGAACAACCACTGATAACTGGGGCTAGGGTATCCAGAAGCCACTACATTGAACGCAGTAGTATCCCCGGCAATGTGACTGAGACTGGAAGGCTGGGAAGCGATCACGGGAAGCGAAAAGACCACGATCTTAAATGTCTCTATCGCTTCGGCATCTCCATCACTTACCGTAATCGTCAATTCCGTTTCACCTGTCCGACCCTCCACTGGTTCCAGTGTCAGAATACGCTGGGCTCCACTGCCCGACAGATCCACATTTCCTTCGGGAAGCAACTCCTCATTGGATGAGGTGAAACTAATCGAGAGGGATTCGACATCGGTATCCGGATCCGAGATCGATATTTCGATTGGCGCTATCGCGGTACCCTGTGAAACCGCAATGTCGTCAACGCCATTGATTGATGGAGCGGCTATCGTTCGTACCTCCAGCTCGAAATACTCATAGGTCGTATATTCGCCATCGCTCACTGTAACCGAGATGGTCGCGGAACCGCTGGCCCCGCCCACAGGAGTAAGGCTAATGGTTCGATTGGACCCACTTCCGACAATCTCGATCCCACTGGTGGGCATCAACGAAGGATTTGACGACCCGGTCGTCACAACCAAGCTCGCCACACTCGAGTCGATATCCGCAATCGAAAAGGGAATCGCGCCGGACTCCCCACCTTCCAAGATGGAAACATCATCGATGGGAGTGATCGTCGGCGCGTCTTCGATTTCGAGCATTCCTGCTGCAGTGTTGGAGTACCCCGAGCTCCCGTTCTCGTTGAAGGCGCTTACACGATAGACGTAGTTTCGATTGTCGACGATGCCCACGTCCAGATAGCTCGTTTCATTCGCCCCCACTTCTCCGATCACCTCGAAGACTCCTTCATCAACAGATCGCTCGATGGTGAATCCATCCTCGTTGTCGGAGTTGTCGTTCCAAGTGAGCGTAAGCTGTCCCGAATAACCTCCGCTGGTCGCAATAAACAACGCGAGATAAGCGACTAATCGGATGATCCAACCTAGCGGGTTGCAGCTACGAGTGTTCGAAATTGAAGTCTGGCCATTCATGCTCATGGCAAGACTTCGCCTCTGTATAGGAGCCACTTGAGGTTCCCACAGCAATTTGAACGCTATCCGGGTGGCCCTAAGTAAACTCCCTCAAAACCCACAGGGATGCGTTGCCGCGCTACTATGCGGAAAACCGCTATGCTATCCCGTGAATTCGAGAGCGAAAGGACTCCGCTATTGGATTTCGTATACCTCGAGCAACACCTCGCCCTGACTTCCAACTCCGTTTTTAACGACCACCGTGTATAAATTGGGGTCCAGCCACATAGCTTTGGCAGCGGAACGCGACGCCTCTTCAAAATCGAAGGCTCCGACGTCACGAGCAATGTCGACGAGAAGATCGCCGTCTTCGCGCCAATCGTCGTTGAATGCGAGGGCGCTTCCGGAATCGCCGAAACGGAATATTTCAACGATAGGGTCGGACATGATATTCGAGACTCCAAAGCGACGCAACTCATTCCCCATCGCCCTAACCAAAAGCCCTTTCGAACGTTTACCAGTCACGACGAATCCCGCGATAATTGGATCGGCATTACTATTCATTGTCCCCCTCATGGAGAAATTCACGATCGAGCTCTTCGTGCTCACATTGGCCAACGCATCAACATCGTACAGCTCAACGAGCGCCGTCCCTGGCTCAGCGCCCGGATTGACAACATGAACCCAGTAGAGCCCTTCCGAAAGAGTAACAAGCATGGCGGAATCCGCACTGCCTTCGGCGAGCGGAAACGCCCCCGATTCCTCGCCGATTTCATCGATCAGTTCTTTGTCTTTCGATTCCCACTGGTCGTTAGACGCGATCGACGTTGGTGCCCCCTGTCGGTACAAGATCATTCTCGGATCTTTCACCGGTCTAGGGACTCCCAAGCTCGAAAGCGTCGGCCCAACCGCTCGAATGAGAAGTCGCTTCTCTTCTAGCCCTTTGACAACGAAACCAGCGGATACCGTCGACCGCGCGCCAATTGGAGTCCGGAAAGACGCATTTGCGATCACGCTTTTATTCGGGTCCCTCGTCTTAACCCCGAGAAAATCAACCACCTCGCTGCCATTGGAAATCGATCCGGATACGCCGCTTCCGCCGCCGATTCCGAATGAAATACGCGTCCCGTCCGATAGCTCCGCGTTGGATACGCCATCCTCAGCAATGGCAATCTCAGAAGCGCTTATTTCAGACTCCGACGACGCCACAACAAGACCCTTCCCATCAGGGCCAACCAGGATGAGAACGCGCTTCCCCAAAACCGTATCCGACTCATAAAATCCCGCGTTCTCTTTGGTCGACCCGTCCGCCGACTCACGCGTCCCTTCGAGAAAGTCGTTTCCACTCGCTATCGACAACCCCTGCCCTTCAGTCGCCTCCAACTCGAAAACCGCCGAGACACTCCCCTCCGAAATGAAGCCAGAAAACCAACCTACTCCAGATACATGAAAAGTGAACCCGCCATCGCTCGCCATCTGGAATTCACGAGCGATTCCTCCGCCCGCGACACCCTCGATCGCGCCCAAGAAAAACGCAGACCCATCGCCTCGGACGATTATCCCAAACGAGCCGGAACCCGATTCAAATTCGCCGAAATAATACTCCGGCTCGGGATAGAAACGCGTCGTCGCCGTGTTCGCATATCCCGAGTGTCCGTGCTCGTTGAACGCTCTGACTCGGTACGCATAGAACTGTCCAAACTCTAGGGCCGACGAATCCGTAAACTTAGTCACATTCTCACCCACCACGGCAATCTGTTCAAAGTCGATATTGTCCGTCGAACGCTCTATCTTGAAACCTGTCTCGTTCGAAGAATTGTCGTTCCAGGTCAAAGTGATCGAGGCCCCTTCCGCAACACTCGGGACGAACGCTAAAACCACGAACGCGAACGCTGGAGCAAACAGCCCGCTTTTAGATACGTGACAAATTCGCTTGGTCATGGACGCTGCTCTCGCCTCGAAAAATTAAAGAGCAGTGTGTCGCTGCGGTGTGCCGTATGGAAGTTCATCCCATATACACAGCAATCCGCGTGCCTAACCATCTCAATTCGCTGTAGCCCGTTGGCAATCAATCGATTGAAAATTCTAAGCGTGTTTCGACCTGTGAAGAGCATCGCGGTAGGCAATTTTTACCCCATTCAACAAGCTCAAGGCCCCCCCTCAATCAAGCGTTTTGAACAGTCACATTTGCATTCTGACATCTTTTTTACACCTATCTTCCAATAGGGAAATCGCTCGAACGAGCCTAGTGGAATAGACGCCAGGAGTGTCCACCTTAACGCCCTGCGGGCAAAGTCACCCGCACTCGTCAACGGACGCTTTGACATATAAAAACCTCAGGATGTCGACCCTTCCTATTCGCTCGAGGAAGCGACCTATAACCATAATTTCCCAATCTCTCCTCTGAATCAGGAAAAGTTTTTCCTCTTGGCGCCGACTATAAAACATACAAATGGCTCTACTCACAACAAAACGATCCTCCTCCTCTTCGAAGTCCAACCTGCGGCACAAAGACAGCCGGGCGTCCGTAGGCTTCTGGGAATCCCAGAAACTCGCCAAGGAAAAGGGGTACGAGAAGAAGTCCAAGAAATACAAGCTCAAGCTAGAATCCCTCGCCATCTTCACCCAACAGCTCGCGTCCATGCTCGAAGCCGGCCTCCCGCTCGTCTCCGCCCTCGAAGCCCTGCAAGACCAGACCGAAGACCCAGTTTTCCGCGTCATCATCCGCGAAGTCCGAACCGACGTCTCCCAAGGCAACAGCTTCTCCGCCGCCTGCGCCAAGTTCCCCAACGCCTTCAACAACCTCTTCATCTCCATGGTCGAAGCGGGCGAAGCCAGCGGCGGGCTCGCCGAGATTCTCGGCAAAGTGGCCGCCTACTTCGAGTCGACCAACAAGTTGATCAAGAAAGTGAAGTCCGCTATGACCTACCCGGTCGCGGTGATCGGGCTCGCTGTCATACTCGTCAACGTACTGCTCATTTTCGTCATCCCGGTTTTCGCCGACATGTTCAACGACTTCGGCAAGGAGCTCCCAAAGCCAACCCAGTTCCTCATCGACCTCAGCAACTGGCTAAAAGGAAACGTCCTCTGGGTAATCGGCGGCGGATTCCTTCTCTTCCACATTTGGAACCGGTTCACAAAGACCCCGAAAGGCCGACGCGTCCAAGACGAACTCCTTTTCCGTGTCCCCGTCTTCGGCAACCTGCTCAAGAAGATCACCCTCTCCCGCTTCTGCCGCACCTACGCGACTCTCCTCCGAAGCGGCGTTCCCATCCTCCGCTGCCTGGAAATCGTATCCTCCAGTAGCGGACGCACCCAGATCGAGGACGCCTGTCGCGGCATCTCCAAGTCCATTTCCGAAGGGGGCCAGGTTTCCGAGACCATCGCCCGTATCTCCTTCTTCCCGCCCATGATGAAACACATGAGCAAGGCCGGCGAGCAGACCGGAAACGTCGACGGCATGATGAACAAGATCGCCGACTTCTACGACACCGAAGCCGACGCCATCATCGCCTCGCTCACCTCGCTGATCGAGCCCATGCTCATCGTCTTCCTCGGCGTCGTCGTCGGGGGCATCGTCATGGCCATGTTCTTGCCGATCTTCGAACTCTCCTCAGTCGCCGGCGGATAAACGAAACGGCAGAGTCAATACGCTCATAGCGATTCGAACCCATTCTCAAGACCGACCTTTTTGAAAAACTAGCATGCAATCAATTCTCATAGTAGACGACATGGAGTCCATTCATGAAATGCTGGATACAGTCGTGCAGCCACTCGGCTACACCACTATCTACGCCAGCAATGGGGAAGACGCCATCTCCCTCTTCAAGGAGCAATGCCCCGATATCGTGCTTACCGACCTTCGAATGTCCCCCATGGACGGACTCGAGCTCATGAAGCGCCTCAAGGAGATCGACCCCAACGCCATCGTCATCATGATGTCGGGCCACGCCGATATCGAGAACGCCCTCGCATCGCTTAAACTCGGAGCGTTCGACTACCTGACCAAGCCCTTCAAGGTCGACCAGCTCATGGCCGCAATCGAGCGGGCCAAAGAAGTCATTCGCGAGTCCATAGAAAGCGAAGCCCACGATTCCAATCTCGCTCTCCTCGGCGACGCCGCCGCGACCCAAACTCTCAAACAAGCAGTCGCCCGGGCCGCGAACTCCCCCTCTCCCGCGCTGATAAAAGGAGCAACCGGTATCCAAAAATCACTGATCGCGTCGGCGATCCACAACACGCTCGACACCGAAGAAAACGAACGGCCCTTCGTCACCTTCGACTGCGACGCGGAATCCGAAGACGCATTCTCCAAACAAATAATGGGGCCCGACAACGCCGGGGGAGAGACGATTCAAAAAGCCGAAGGAGGCACCCTCTTCATCGCCAACATCGACACTCTGCCCCAAGCGCTCCAGCCCTCCTTTGGAGAGCTCGTTCGAGACGCCAAATCAAAGGTGAAACTGATTTTCTCCACCCGCGAAGATCTCGAAACACGCGTCTCCGACGGAACCTTCGACGACTCCCTCTTCTATCGCGTTTCCTCCCAAACCATCGAAGCGCCCAGCTTAAAGAACAGACTCGAAGACGTTCCCCTTTTCGCGAAATCCGTCCTGCAAAGCCTAAACCGGGAAGACGTCTCTCTTAGCGACAGCGCTCGCTCGCTCCTGCAAAGCTACGAATGGCCCGGCAACTTCGTCGAATTCAAAGAAGTAATAGACGAAGCGTCCTCAAACTGCTCCAACCAGACGATCTCGGAAGACGATCTTCCCGAACGCATCCGCGACGTCTCCAGTTGGACCAGTCTCGCCGAGCACCTCGAGAAGGCGAGCGAAGAGTACAAAGCCCGCGTTCTCAACGCCTGCCAAGGCGACGCCAAAAAAGCGGCGGAAATACTCGGTTGCGAAGAAGAAACACTCGCTCAAGCATAGACGCGCGAGCAAACAAGCGTCCGGCCCAGCGCCCACGAATATCAAGTCGGGGCGCCCTTCGAGTTCCCCATCGGCCACAGCGTTCCAGCGCCCGTTGAAACTGCGGATCCCATCTCGGCGGCTACGCCCCCGATCCAGGCTCGCTACCCCTTGACGCGACTCATCGTCTAGCCCCTCGCCAAATGCGCTTGCCATTGGGGCATAATCGATTCTTTTCACGCTTGCCCACCATTCCTCCCGTGTGGCACAACCGAACAAAGTACCATGCCAAAACGCGTCGACATCGAATCAATTATCATCATCGGAGCCGGTCCCATAGTCATCGGACAAGCCTGTGAATTCGACTACTCGGGAACACAAGCCTGCAAGGCGCTGAAAGAAGAGGGGTACAAAGTCATCCTGGTTAACAGCAACCCGGCGACCATCATGACCGACCCTGAGTTCGCCGACGTCACCTATATCGAGCCCCTCACCGTCGAGGCCGTCACCAAGATCATCGCCAAGGAAAAACCCGACGCGCTCCTCCCAACACTCGGAGGGCAAACCGCTCTCAATCTCTCCCTCGAACTTGAGGCCTCCGGCGTCCTCGCCGAGCACGGCGTCGAAATGATCGGCGCCAAGCCCGAGGCCATCAAAAAAGGAGAAGACCGGGAGCTTTTCAAAGAGGCTATGCTGAAAATCGGGCTCGATGTCGCCCGCTCGCGAACCGTCAAGACCCTTGAAGAAGCCCGCGAAGCCGTCACCGCAATCGGATCCTTCCCGCTCATCATCCGCCCCAGCTTCACGCTCGGAGGCGCCGGCGGAGGCATCGCCTACAACCGCGAGGAGTTCGAACAAATCGTCTCCAATGGACTCGACGTCTCCCCCGTCACCGAAGTGTTGATCGAAGAATGCCTCCTCGGCTGGAAAGAATACGAGATGGAAGTCATGCGCGACCGCAAAGACCAATGCGTCGTCATTTGCTCCATCGAAAACTTCGACCCCATGGGCGTCCACACCGGCGACTCCATCACCGTCGCCCCCGCCATGACCCTGTCCGACCGGGAGTACCAAGCCATGCGCGACGCCTCCTTCGCAGTTATTCGGGAAATCGGCGTCGAAACCGGCGGATCCAATATACAGTTTTCAATCAGCCCGGAAACCGGACGCATGGTCGTGATCGAAATGAACCCACGCGTATCCAGAAGTTCGGCACTCGCGTCGAAAGCCACCGGCTTTCCGATTGCCAAATTCGCCGCCAAACTCGCGGTCGGATACAGCCTCGACGAAATTCAAAACGACATCACTCGCAAAACCCCAGCCAGCTTCGAGCCGACCATCGACTACGTCGTTACCAAAATTCCCCGCTTCACCTTCGAAAAGTTCCAAGGGGCCGACGACACCCTCACGTCTTCAATGAAATCCGTCGGCGAAGCCATGGCCATCGGCCTGACCTTCAAAGAGTCCTTTCAAAAAGCGCTCCGCTCCCTCGAAACCGGGGCCTGGGGATTCGGCGGCGGACGCCTCGGAGGGGACGACATCCCGCCGGAGGAAACCATCAACGGCAAACTCGTCCGGCCCAACACCGACCGCGTATTCTACATCCGCTACGCCCTCAAAGCCGGGTACAGCCAGGAGAGACTTTTCGAACTCACCAAAATCGACCCCTGGTTTCTCCTCCAGCTCAAGCAAATTAGCGACCTCGAAGACCAGCTAAAAGCCCAAAATTTGGATACGGCCGACAAAGAGATGCTCCGAACCGCCAAGGAATACGGTTTCTCGGACCGACAGCTCGGCAGCTTTCTCGGATGCGATTGGAAGCAGGTCAGCGCCCATCGCAAAAACCTCGGGATCAACACGGTCTACCGGCTCGTCGATACCTGCGCCGCCGAGTTCGAAGCGGAAACCCCGTACTACTATTCTTCATACGGCGATGAAAACGAAATAATCCCGTCGAACAAGAAAAAGATAATGATCATCGGAGGCGGCCCCAACCGCATCGGCCAGGGCATCGAATTCGACTACTGCTGCGTCCACGCCTCCTTCGCCCTGCAGGAACTCGGCTACGAGTCCGTGATGATCAACTCCAATCCCGAGACCGTATCCACGGATTACGATACATCCGACAAACTATATTTCGAACCGCTTACCCTCGAAGACGTTCTCGAAGTCTACAACCAGGAAGGCTGCAGCGGAGCAATCGTCCAGTACGGCGGCCAAACGCCGCTTAACCTCGCCGCCGCGCTCAAGGCCAACGGCGTCAACATCATCGGCACCTCCCCCGAAAGCATCGACGCCGCCGAAGATAGAGAGCTCTTTAAGCAGATCCTCGACGAAGTCGGCCTCAAGCAGCCCGACAACCTCACCGCCCTCAGCGAAACCGAAGCCTACGAACTCGCCGAAAAAGTCGGATTCCCACTGCTCGTTCGCCCCTCCTTCGTTCTCGGCGGCCGCGGCATGTTCATCGTTCACGACATGGACGAACTCCGCTCGGTCATACGCGAAGCCTTCGAAGCCTCGCCCGGCAAACCCGTCCTCCTCGACAAGTTCCTCGAAGACGCCATCGAGCTCGACGTCGACTGCATCTCCGACGGCGAGAAAACCATCGTGGGCGGAATGCTCGAGCACATCGAGTTCGCCGGGGTGCACAGCGGCGACGCCGCCATGGCGCTCCCGCCGCATACCCTGGGCGAAGAAATGATCGAAACCGTTCGACAGGCAAGCTACCGCCTCGCCAAAGCCCTAAAAGTCGTGGGCCTCATGAACATCCAGTTCGCGATCAAGGACAACGAACTCTACGTCTTGGAGGTCAACCCCCGCGCCTCCCGTACCGTCCCGTTCGTCTCCAAAGCCATCGGCGTACCGCTGGCGAAACTCGCCGCCAAAATCATGACCGGCAAGTCTCTCGACGAACTCGGCTTCACCGAGGAAATGAGCCCAAAACACTGGTGCATCAAAGAAGCCGTCTTCCCCTTCGTCCGCTTCCCCGGCTCCACCATTCGCCTCGGGCCGGAAATGCGCTCGACCGGAGAAGTCATGGGGCTCGACGAGGACTTCGGCATCGCATTCGCGAAAACCCAGGCCGCCGCCAAACCCAGCCTGCCGACCGAAGGGAACGTCTTCCTCAGCGTCAAGGACCAGGACAAGTCCAAGGCCGTCGAACTCGCCCGCAATTTGGTCGCTCTCGGATTCAAGCTCTATTCGACCAGCGGCACCGCAGACCATTTGAAGGAGAACGGCATCGAAGCCGAGCAACTCTTCCGCATCGCCGAAGGTCGCCCCAATGTGCTCGACCTCATCAAAAACGGTGAAATGGCCATGATCATCAACACCCCCTCCGGCATGATCCCGCGCAAAGACGAGAACCACATCCGCTCCGTCGCGTACGCCAACAACATCTGTATCATGACCACGCTTACGGGGGCCACCGCTGCCGTCGCCGGCATCGAAGCCCTCAAGGAACGAGACTTCGACGTCCGCTCCCTCCAGAGCTACGTCGACCAGAACGTAGCGACCGTCTAGCCAGCCGAATCGGAACCCATGATCCCCGATTCGCCGCGCTTGATCGCCCTGCTTTCCGGGCCCGACCAAAAGGGCCTCGTATCCAAAGTAGCGAATTGGATCTACGAACGGGACGGGAATATTATCCACGCCGATCAGCATCGCGACCACGAAGAAGGTGTCTTCTTCCAGCGCGTTGAATGGGCCATCGCGGATTCGCGCTCGCCCCGGGAAGAAGCCGACGCTTTCAGAGACTTTGGTGACTCGATCGGCATGCGCACCAAAGTGGCCGTCAACGGAGCCAAACCGAAAGTCGCCCTCTTCGTTTCCAAAGCCGACCATTGCTTCCACGATTTAATCCTTCGATGGAAAGCGGGCGACTTCCCCTGCGAAATCGCAGTCGTCGTATCCAATCACCAAACACTCAAATCCAGCGCCGTCCACTACGGCATCCCCTTCCATCACGTCCCCGTAACGAAAGAGACCAAGTCCGACGCCGAAGCCAACCAGCTCGCTCTTCTAAAACGCTACGACATCGACCTCGTCATCATGGCACGCTACATGCAAGTGCTGTCGTCCATATTTCTGGATACATGGGGCAAGCCGGTTATAAATATACACCACTCGTTCCTGCCCGCATTCGCCGGAGCCAAACCCTACCACCAGGCCCACAAGAAAGGCGTAAAACTAATCGGCGCCACCGCCCACTACGCCACCGCCGACCTCGACCAGGGACCCATCATCCACCAGGCCGTCACGCAAATCACCCACCGCAACAGCGTACGCGACCTCATTCGCAAAGGACGCGACCTGGAACGCCTCACCCTCGCCCAAGCCGTGTCCTGGCACCTCGAAAACCGGATCCTCGTCTACGAAAACAAAACCGTCGTGTTCGACTGATTGCGCGTCCAGCAAGTCCAGAACGACAACCCGCTCGGAATGCCGGGTAGGGACGGACCGCCGGGCCGTCCGAAACGCTTCTCACTCAATCCCCTAGACTCTCGCAAACGCTCTCGCAAAGGCCAATAAACGTTTCCTCCATCAGCGACAGCTTCCGACCTTTCATATAGCAAACGCCCCAATTGCGCTTGAGCGGCTTCCGACCCATTTCGAGCATGTGGAGCGTCCGGTCCGCGCACTCCTTCCGAGCCACCCAAGGCGCCAGTACACCCACGCCGATCCCAATCTTCACCAGCTCCTTGATCGCCTCCATGCTTCCCAGCTCAATCACATTGGCCAAGTCCCTGCCGTCCGCTCGAAAGTAACGTCGCACTCGTTCAAACGTCAGGCTACGCTTGCTGTAAGTCACGTAGTTTTGACCCGCTATCTCATCCGCGGGCGCCACATTCCTCCCCGCCCACGCATGCATCGGAGACACCGCGAACTTCAAGGCATCCGTAAATACGATCTGGGCCGAGATGTCGTCCTGCAAGTCCGGCTCCAAGGTAAGCGCCAGATCAATCTCATTGGCCCGCAGCAACTCGAATAGCTCCTTCGCGTCGTCGGGATTGACCGACAACCGGCAATCCGGAAACGTCTCCCGAAACTCGCGAATCACCGTTGGCAGTATGTACTGGCACGCAGTAGTTCCCGCTCCAATACGCAAACGCCCGACGCCCCACTTTCCCAAGCCCTCGATCTCAGACCGCACGTTCTGCATCTGCCGGACCATCCGCTCGGCCGAAGTAAGAAAAATCTCACCCGACTGCGTCAGATGGATTTTCCTGCCCAGCCGACTGATCAGCGAGCAGCCCAAGTCATCCTCAAGCGCCTTAATGGAATGGCTCACCGCCGACTGCGTCAGATGCAGCCGCTTCGCCGCCTGCGTAAAGCTCCCCGTCTCCGCAAGCGCCTTAAAAGCGAGTAATTGACGACTATCGATGACCTCTTCTCTCATGAAAATTACTAATGAGAGCTTTCAATCGATTAATTTTTCTCATTTCAAGCCAACACCGAGCGCCGACCTGTCAAAATTAATCACTCGAGCAAGCGACGCCGGGTAGTCCCAACGTTTGACATTGTAAAAAACCAAAGGACGCGAACGACTCGGAGCGAGCGACGCGGGGTGAACCGAGGAGCACGTCATTCGTAACTCCTTGCAGATAAAAAACTAATGGGGGAAGACCCTTTCCATGAATCAATTTCATGACTACTCCGAATAATGATACCCGCATCGGGGGTATCGGTTGGCGCGGCCGAGGCTATAGGACGATCGACACAGCGAACCTTTCAACGCTTAAAATCATGAAAACACTCAAACGATCACTCATCACCGCCATCGCCGCGTTCGTCCCACTGGGCTTCGCCGGCACGCTCGATCTCGAGAAAGACGAGCTCAAATTCGGATTCATCAAACTCACCGACTGCGCCCCCATCGTAATTGCCAAGGAAAACGGCTACTTCGAAGACGAAGGGCTCCAAGTCGAAGTCACCGCCCAGCCCAACTGGAAGCAGCTCCTCGACAATGTCATCAACGGCGAGCTCGACGGCGCCCACATGCTCTCCGGGCAGCCCATTGCGGCGACGATTGGCTTTGGAACGAAAGCCCACATCGTCACCGCCTACACGCTCGACCTAAACGGCAACGGTATAACCGTGTCGAACGACATCTGGAAACAGATGCAGGAGAACGACCCGGCGCTCGATACCGACACGCCTGAACATCCGATCACCGCGGAAGCGCTCAAGCCCATCGTCGACGAAGCGAAAGACTTTGGGGAAAAGCTCCCTATGGGCATGGTCTTCCCTGTATCCACTCACAATTACGAGATTCGGTACTGGCTCGCCGCCGCGGGGATTCACCCGGGAATGTACACCTCGACCGATATCAAAGGGATGACCAACGGGGATATCGAGCTCTCCACCACGCCTCCTCCCCAAATGCCGGCGACGCTCGAGTCTGGAAAAAACGTCGCCTATTGCGTGGGGGAACCGTGGAACCAGCAAGCCGTATCCAAAGGGATCGGCGTGCCCGTGACCACCAACTACGACATCTGGAAAAACAACCCCGAGAAAGTGTTCGGAGTCACCAAGAAATGGGCCGAAGAGAATCCCAATACACACATCGCCGTAGTTAAAGCGCTCATACGGGCCGGAAAGTGGCTCGACGCCACCGACGAGTCCGGAGCCTTTCTCAATCGCGAAGAGGCCTGCCGCATCCTCTCCCAGAAAAACTACGTGGGGGCCGACTACGACGTCCTGAAAAACTCGATGACCGGCTTCTTCTACTTCCAGAAAACCGACAAGCGTAGTATGCCCGAATTCAACGTCTTCTTTAAAGGCCACGCCACCTATCCCTGGTACTCGGACGGCATTTGGTTCCTGACCCAAATGCGCCGCTGGGGACAGATCACCGAGCCAAAACCCGAAGAATGGTACCACGAGACCGTCCGCGACGTGTACCTGCCAGACGTGTACTTGCAAGCCGCGGAGCACCTTCTCGAAGAAGGCCACATCGAAAAGAGCGAAATCCCGTGGGAAACCGACGGATACAAGCCGCCTACAGATGATTTCATCGACGGCATCACCTACGACGCCCGAGACCCGATCGGCTACCTCAACGCCCACACCATCGGAAACAAAGACGATTCTTAGTCACAGTAGCAGACGTAGTAGTAAGTTGCAGCGAGGCCGGTTCCGATCGGCCTCGCTCTTCCGCCAAACAAACAAACCAACCGTTCCATGTCAGAAAAAACTCCCGAGAAGATAAAGTACCGAATATTGAGATTCCTCGATGTTACCGGATTCACCGTATTCGATCCGGTCGTACGGCTCGCGTTTCGCGAAGAGCCACGCAAGCAAATCGAGTCAATCACGAAATTCCTGGTAGTCCCCACCCTGTTTGTCGCTCTTTGCGTCGGACTCTGGTGGGTCGTCGCTCCCAACCACAAAACCAAGTCGGGCGAAGTTCCCACCCCGAATATCGTCTTCAGCTCCGCCCTCATCAACGACACCTTCAGCGAACGCGAGAAGACCAAGGAGTCCGACTTCCTCCTCAGCGGCGATGCGAGAGTCCAAGCGCTCCAGGAAGTGGATACACTCATGTCCGAGCTTGAAGCCGAACTCGCGACGCTGAAATCGACTTTGACGGAACAAGAGTCCCTCTACAAAGCGAGTCTCGCTTCTCAAATCGACCCGATCGAGGAGAAACTGGACGCCCTGAAAGCGGAAAACCGACAAGCCCGAACCGATCGGTCCCAGTCGATCGAAGCCCTCTCCCTCGAGGTCGCGTCGGGACGCGCCCCCAACTCAGAACTCGTCGAAGCAATTCGAAAAGACAACGAGCTGTACGCAGCCGGGCGCCAGGCGGAAAACGTATTCAAAGATCAAATCGAGGCGATTCGGTCCGACAAATTTAAACCGCTAGAAACCGCCCGGCTCGACGTCAACGCGGTCGCCGACGAGATCCAGTTTCTCAAAAAGCGGCAAGCCTTCCTCTCGGACAGCAACCGCAGCGTCAAGCTGGAGCAAACCAAGGACAAGCTCGCCGCCCAAGACGGGAAACTCGCGGACGCCGACGACGCCAAAGCCGTCTTGAAAGAAGCCAAGAGCCTCGTCCGACTCGAAAACGGCGTCGAACGCTTGGAGACGCAGCAATACGCCTCCGCGATGACCATCTACCTGCAAATAAAACGCAGCCTGTTCACCGTCTTCGTCGGATTCCTCATGGCGGCCGCAATCGCCATTCCCATCGGAATCCTCTGCGGCCTCAACAAGATCGCCATGGCCTGCCTGACACCCATCATATCGATCTTCAAACCCGTCTCGCCCGTCGTTTGGCTGCTCATCTTCCAGATCATCGTCGGGGCGTTTTTCCCCGACCCCGAAACCCATCCCTTCTTCCTTTTCTTCGATAGTATCCCGTTCATCAATTCGCTGGGCATCAATCCCGCCCTCATTTTCTCGGCTTGCACCGTCGCCATGTGCGCGGTTTGGCCGGCCCTCGTCAATACCGCCCTCGGCGTTTCGTCGATCGACAGGGACCATCTGAACGTCGCCCGCGTTCTCCGACTCGGATTCTGGGATCGACTCACGAAGATCATCATCCCCTCGTCGCTGCCACTCGTATTCGCCGGACTGCGCATCTCGCTCGGAGTCGGCTGGATGGTTCTCATCGCCGCCGAAGCGCTTTCCTCCTCCGACGGGCTCGGCAAATTCGTCTGGGACGAATACCAGAACGGATCCTCGTTCTCCTTCGCCAACATAATCTACGCCTGCTTCGTCGTTGGCCTGATCGGCTTCCTCCTCGACCGCATGATGATCGTCTTCCAGCGACTCGTCTCCTTCGACCGATCCGAAAGCACTGTCTAGTAGAAACCGCCTACACACTATGTCTTACCTGGAAATAAAAAACGCGAACATCGGTTTCGGTCCCGAAAGCAACCGTACCCAAGTTCTCAATTCAATCAACCTATCCGTCGAAAGAAACGAGTTCGTCGCCATAATCGGCTTCTCCGGAAGCGGGAAAAGCACGCTCATGTCTCTTTTAGCCGGTCTCGAAAAAGCGGATACTGGCGGAGTCTATCTCGATGGCCAGGAAATTTCGGGGCCCGGACCCGACCGAGGGATCATGTTTCAAAACTACTCGCTCCTGCCATGGCTGTCGGTATTCGAAAATATAGCCCTCGCCGTCAGGCAAGTCTTCCCCGGATACAGCAAAACGCAAACCAACGAACACGTCGAACGCTACATCGGGATGGTGAATCTCCTGCCCGCGGTCGACAAAAAGCCGCACGAACTGTCCGGCGGCATGCGCCAACGCGTATCTCTCGCCCGCACCCTTTCCATGCAGCCCGAAGTGCTTCTCCTCGACGAGCCGCTCAGCGCCCTGGACGCGCTCACCCGCTCCAACATCCAGGACGAGATCATCCGCATCTGGAACGAAGACCGGCGAACCGTCGTTATGATCACCAACGACGTCGACGAAGCCCTCCTCATGGCCGACCGCATCGTCCCACTCACCATGGGCCCCGAAGCGACGCTTAGCCAGGCCTTCGACGTCCCACTCGCTCGCCCACGCGATCGAGCCACCTTGAACGCCAATCCTGAGTACCGGAGACTTCGGACCGAAATCGCGAACTTCCTCATCGAGATGAATGAGGAATCCAAGCGGCTTCGCTCCAGCCCGGACCTGAAAATGCCGGACGTAACCCCTCACGATTTCACCACGGCGACCTCCGCAGCGTTCAGAGAATTCAGCGAAACAGACGTATTTCAACTCGAACAGGAGGAAAAAGCAGGATGAGCGACGAACGCTTTTTAGAAATTTCGCAAGTAGTAAAAGCCTACCCGAACCCCTTTGGCGAAGACATAGCAGTCGTCGACGGATTCGACCTGAAGATCCGCAAAGGCGAAGTCATATCGGTGATCGGCCATTCCGGATGCGGCAAGTCCACCGTCCTAACCATGGTGGCAGGCCTCAACGAAATCACCTCGGGAGGCATCATCGTCGACGGCAAGGAAGTCTCCGAACCCGGCCCCGACCGCGCCGTCGTCTTCCAAGCGCCCTGCCTGCTCCCCTGGATGACCGCCTACGAGAACGTGATGCTCGGCGTCAACCGCTCCTATCACCATGAACCGAAATCTGTTCGCAAGCAGATCGTCGAATACGCCCTCTCGGCTGTAGGACTGGCGGAAGCGATGAGCAAGCGGCCGCACGAGATGTCCGGCGGCATGCAACAGCGAGTTGGCATCGCACGAGCCATCGCCCTCAAACCGAAAGTGCTTCTCCTCGACGAGCCATTCGGTCGACTCGACTCCCTCACGCGAATGGAGCTGCAAGACGTGATTCTCGAGCTCCTCGACCGCGAGCGAATCACGACGATGATCATTACACACGACCCCGACGAAGCCGTATTCATGTCCGACCGGATCTGCATGATGACCAATGGCCCGGGAGCTCGAGTCGGCGAGCTTATGGACATTGAGTTCGAACGACCCCGAGATCGGAAGGAAATTCTGGGTACAGACCAGTTCTTTGAATACCGAAGGCGGCTAATCCAGTTTCTCGACGAGTGCGAACACGAGAAAGAGATCCGCCGCGAACTCAAAGCAGGCCCGCAAGCGACAAAAGACGAGCCCCCCTCGCAGACGAGCGAGCCAAACCCGGAAAGCAAAACCGAGTCGAGACTAGCCGTCTAGCCGCGGACCCCAATCCCATTCTACTCATAAGACTACGTGACGTAACCTCTATGCGAATACAAACGCATCAACAATGAGACTGAAACAAAATCAAATCGGATGAAAAACACAATCAGACATCGCGTTTCCCATGGAGCGCTCGCAGTAGGACTAGTAGCAAGCATCGGCATCGCGGACACGCTTCAAGCCGACGCGCTTAAAGAAATGGTGGAAGGGGGAAAAGTGAGCCTAAACGCCCGCGCCCGCTATGAATACGTGGACAGCATTGGCGGCCAAGACGTCAATGGATACAGCGTTCGCACACGACTCGGACTGACCTCCGCGGAAGTCGATGGATTCAAAGCGATGCTCGAGCTGGAAGACGTCAGTTTCGCCAACGCCAACGACCGGCCCGGGCTCGACGTTCCCACGACCGAAATCAACCAAGCCTGGCTCTCCTACAGCAGCGAAGGCGCGTCTGGCAAACTTGGCAACCAGGTCTACACCCTCGACGACCATCGGTTCATCGGCCACGTCGGATGGAGGCAGAACATCCAGACCTTCGACGCTCTGACCGCGAACGTGACCGCCGGCAGCGCCGATGTCCACCTCGCTTACTTGTCACGCGTGAACCGCGTCAACGCCACGGCCCAGGATCTCGACGGGATAGTCGCCAACGCAGCGTTCAAAATCGATGCGAATCACAACGTGTCCGCTTTCGGCTACTCGCTCGACTTCAACAACCCCGGATGGGCTAGAATGTCGACGCAAACCCTCGGCTTTCGAGCAACTGGGAAATTCGGCGGCGAACAGGCCGTCAACTACGCCCTCAGCTACGCCAATCAAAGCGACACCGGGGCGAATCCATTCGACGTCGACTTGAACTACTTGAGTGCAGAAGTATCCACCACCGTTTCCAAAGTAAAACTCGCGTTGGGATACGAATCCCTAGAAGGGGACGGAGCCAACGGATTCACAACCCCGTTTTCAACCGTGCACAAATTCGCCGGGTTCGCCGACGTGTTCGCAGGCAGATCGATCGGACTTGCAGGCGGGCTGACCCAAGGACTTGACGATACGTACTTGTCGGCCAACTACACAGTGCCAATCGGAAACGGTCTCCCCGTGACGCTCATCTACCACCAGTTCGAGAGCGAAAACAACGGAGTGGACCTCGGTGAAGAGTTCGACGTGGTCTCCACATACCCTTTAACCGAGAGCATTCTCCTCTTGGCAAAGTACGCCTACTACGAAGCCGATCTCGGGAACACAGTTGGCTACGGCGGAACCAACGCCTCCATGTTCTCCATCGAAGCCAACTTCAGCTACTGATCAAACACTCAATAGATCCAAACAACAATTCGGAGGGCGCGAAGTCGCCCTCCTTTTTTTGACTCGTTCATCAAGGAACCGCGAATACACGCGAATGATCGCGAATATATGCACGTAGAGAAAATTCGTGTCTATTCGCGTGTATTCGCGGTTTCAAAACGCCTTAATAAACGTCCCGCAGATAGCGTTTGCTCGCCTTTAGCTCCTTGACGTACCCCTCGGCCCCCGCCGCATCCATCCCGCCATGCGTCTCAACGATTGCATGCAATGCCGCATCAACGTCTTTCGCCATTCGCGACGCATCCCCGCACACATAAAAATAGGCCCCGCGTTCGAGCCAGGCGAATAGTTCCGCTCCGTGCTCAATCATTCGATCCTGCACGTACACCTTCTCCGCTTGGTCGCGAGAAAACGCCGTGTCGAGGCGGCTCAACGCGCCCGCTCTGAAATGGTCCTCCAGTTCGTTCTGATAAAGAAAATCGGATTGGGCTCGCTGGTCTCCAAAGAACAGCCAGTTCTCCCCCTTGGCTCCAGTCGCCCGCCGCTCTTCGATGAACGCCCGAAACGGGGCCACTCCCGTGCCTGGGCCTACCATCACAACCGGAGCATCGCCGTTCTCAGGCAACTTGAAGCTCTTTGTATGGTGAAAGAAAATACGAACCGAGTCCTCCAACGCTCGGCGCGCGAGGAAATTCGAACAGACTCCCTCTCGAGATCGACCATGAGTCTCGTACCGCACCACGCCTACCGTAAGATGCACTTCCTCCGCGTGGGCTTTGGGGCTTGAGGAAATTGAATACAGTCTCGGAGCCAACTTCGAAAGCTGAGAGACGAAGTTCGCCGGGGACTTGAACAACAATCCGTAGTCCCCGACTAGATCGAGCAGTTCCCTTCCCTCAGCGTACTCAGCGAATCGCTTCCGGTCCGAAACAAGCTCCTGCAAGCGCTCGTCGCCTGTCGCCTCGGCGATTCCTTTGGCGATCTTCAACGAGAGCTTCGCGATATCGCAACTGTATCTCAAAGCGTCCCGCAACGAGCTCCTATCCCCATCAGCCAACTCGACTTCAGACTCGGGATCGAAGCTCAACGCCCCAATCAACTCGTCCACTCGAGCGGTGTCATTCTCGGGAACCACCGCCAGGGCGTCGCCGGGCTGGTACTCCAAACCCGAGTCTTTTAGGGAAATCTCAATGTGACGCGTCTCTTTCTGAGAACCGTCCTGGTTGAGATTGACGTTCTCAAGAACGCGAGCGACGAATGGATTCCGCTTGTTGTATTCAATTTTCACTGACTTTTCGGGCATAATCGCGTCGCCCGCTTCGGGCACGCCGCTCGCCTTCTCGACCGATCCAATCCACTCGAGGTACGAGTCCTCGAAATCCACGTCGCAATCGACACGATCCGCCAATCGGACTGCTCCCAACGACGCCAATCGCTCGTCAAACTCGATCCCGCACTTGCAGAAATCCGGATAGTTCGTGTCGCCCAACGCCAGCACGGAGTACCTGACACCGTCTAACTTCGGCGCCTCGGCGGATCCGAGCCAGGCATGCAAGTCCATAGCGTTGTCCGGCGGGTCGCCATCCCCGTAGGTAGATGTCATGACCAGCACGTTCTTCTCCTCCCCGAGTTTCCCACGGTCGTATTCAGACATGTCGACAACCGTTGGCTCGAAGCCCGACTTGCTAAGCCGCTTCGCCGCTTTCTTGGCGAGCGTTTCCGTATTCCCGGTTTGCGATCCCCAAAGTATGGTTACGGGCGCCAAAGCTCCCGGACCATTCGATTCACTTTGCCCATTCGGCAAAGCTTGTCCGCCCGACGGGAAAAGCCCCGCAAGAAAGCCATTGAGATAGGCCCTCTGCTCTACCGTAAAGGGCGCGTTTTCAGGAATGAAGGGAGGTGGTTGAACGTTCATTGTCAGAGATTCATGCAAAGGACTCATGCGATTGTCTTTCCGGTAGCGAATAGAGCTCGATCAACTCGGAAGTGTCGTATCGACGATTGAACGACACGAACGACTCGCCCTGGCGCCGGTTCGCCAAGTATTTTTCGAGAATGTTCTTCACAAGCGGCTTGATAGACTCGAAGGCGACGCCTTTTAGGAGATCCTTGGCGATTCCCTGCTGGTCGTCGACGCCGCCACCGATGACCACATTGTAGCCTTCCACAGTTTCATCGCCCGCTTTCACTTTCACCGCTTGCAAACCGATATCGCCAATATAGTGCTGGGCGCACGAGTGAGGACATCCGGTCAGATGTACGTTTACGGGCTCGTCCAGCGGAACGCGCGCCGACAAATAGTCCGCAAGCTCGCGAGCGTGACCTTTCGTGTCCGCCGCGGCGTACTTGCACCCCGCATTGCCCGTGCATGCCACCAAACCGCCCTCTATCGAACCCGCTTCATAGTGTAGCCCTGAATCCAGCAATTCCTTACAAACCGCGTCCAACTGACTATTCTCAATATGGGGGATCAGTAGATTCTGCCACACGGTCAACCGAAGATCGCCCCGCCCATACTTCCTAGCGATAGAAGCCAATCGCCTCATTTGCTCGGGAAGCAAGCGTCCCACCGGGACGACGACCCCAACATAGCTCACGCCCCCCTCCGCTTGCGGATGGACCCCGATGTGGGCCCGCCGCGAAACCGGGGCGCGTCCTTGGCAATCCGCAAGCGGGATTCGGCCGAACTCGAAATCCACTTTCTTTTCGGACTCCTCCACAAACCGCTCCATCCCCAAGCGATCAATCAAATATTTCAATCGGGCCCGCTTGCGATTGGTTCGGTCCCCATTTTCAATGAAGACCCGAACCATGGCCGCCGCGGTCGCCACGCACTCCTCGGGTCTGATCAGGATTCCCGCATCCGAGGCGAACTGCCGGTGCCCGGTGATCCCGGCTAGTTGAACGCGAAAATAAACCCCCGGTTCGATCGACTTTCCCGGCCCCACCGAGACCGCGTAAAACGCAATGTCGTTCGTATCCGCGCACACGCTGACCTCTCCACCGCCATCGAACGAGATATTGAACTTGCGCGGTAATCCGTACAAGTCCCTCGCGTTCAAAATACAGTGATGCATGGCCTTCGCGAGTGGAAGCGTATTGATGATTTCGTTACGATCGAACCCTGCGGTGGGAGAACAGGTGATATTCCGCAGATTGTCCGCGCCCGCTCCCCGCGAAGTGAGACCCAAGTCGACAAGCTTCTCAATCGACTTCAACGAGTTCTCTGGAGCAATCTCGCGGAACTGCAAATTCGCCCGCGTCGTAATGTCCGCGTAGCCCCCCGCCCAATCTTCGGCGATTTCCGCCAGACCCTCGAGTTGATCGGATCTCAAGACTCCGCCCGGAATACGGCAACGAAGCATGTAGCCATCCTGAGCCGGGCTTACGTTGAACAACCCATAGTACTTGAACCGAAACACGTCCGCTCCCTCGATCATCGCGCCTTCCGCAGCAGCGCTCTTAATCCGGTCGTAGCAGTCCAATCCATTACGCTCACGCTTGATCCGTTCTTCCTTGCACAACTCGTCGACCGCCGTACCGAATACAGTCTCTTCAGAAGCGATATTGGCAACGCCAGCCTCAGGCGTCGCGGTGAATCGCCCATCAGTCGTTTGACCCACAAAGGGAGCCCCCCATCGCTGCCCGACCGCGGAAAAGAAGCCGGCCAGGTATTCCTTTTGCTCGTTTGAAAATTCAGTATCAGTGTTCATCATGTTTTCGTATCGATACCGCGCAGTGCTTGTAGGAGGGCTGCCGCGAATGAGGGTCGAAGGAAGGGAGCGTCAGCTTGTTAGTAGATCCGTAGTGCATCGGCAGGAAAACGTGTCCCGGCCTCACCGCCGATGTGACCATCGCGCTGGCAGTTATGGTCGCCCTGCGCGAGCGTATCTCGACCAGCGAACCACTCGCAATCCCTAGTGCCTTCGCATCCCTCGGATTGATCTCCATATATAGATTTTTTGGATACAACTTTCTCAATACTTCGGATCGAGACGTTCGGGTTTGCGTATGCCACTGGGCCGAGGTTCCTCTTCCCGTGAGGAGCGCGAACGGAAACGCCTCATCAACGGTTTCCGGCAACGACTTCGGTCGTTCATACAACAACTTTGCCTTTCCATCCACGTGATAAAACCGGCCGTCCTCGAAGAGTCGCCTTTGCACTCGTCGATCACAATCTCGACCCGTATAAGGCCACTGGATGCCGCTGTTCTGTTCCAGCGCGGAGTATCCCGAGATTCCACTGATATCGCACGGCCTTCCTTTTGTAAGGTTCGCCAATATTCTAAACACAGCCTCCGGGGAGTCCCACTTTTCGAGAAAACTCAATCCTCCCCAATAGCGGGCTACCAAACGGAAGATGTTGAAATCCGCCAATGCGACGCCCGGAGCCCGCTTCACTTTTCGGGCCCGACCGATCCTCCGTTCCGAGTTGATGAACGTGCCTTCCTTCTCGCCCCAACCGGCAGCTGGTAAGACTAGGTCGGCCAAGGTCGCGGTCTCGGTGGAATGGTACATATCCTGAACCACGAGGAATTCCAGCTTCTCGAACGCCCGCTTGAGCCGATCGCTTCCGATCCACGAATGTGCGGTATTGGTGGCGACAATCCAGAGTCCTTTAACAACCCCCGATTCAATCTGCTCGATTATCTGATCGTAAGCCCAACCGGGCTCGGCGGGGATTTTCGAAACGTCGACCGAGAGTCGTTCCGAAACAAGCGAACGGTGGTCCGGATTCGAAAAATCGTATCCCCCAATCAATGACGACGTATTGGAAAAGAGCCGCGAACCCATCGCGTTGCACTGGCCCGTTATTGAATTCGCGCCCGTTCCCGGTCTCCCGATGTTTCCCGTGATCAAAGCGAGGTTTATGATGGACTGAGCGAGCCGCACCCCTTCATGGCTTTGGTTGACACCCATCGTCCACCAAAACGAAACGCGCCTTCCACGCACAATCGTATTCACAAGCCGGTCAAACTCAACGATGGACAATCCAGTCTCGCTCGCAACGCGCTCCCGATCGAACTCCTGAACGAATTCCGCGTACTCGCGGTATCCATCAACGCTATCGGCAATGAAATCGTCATCGATTGCCCCACGCTCGATAATCGCTCGAGCGATGCCGTAGAAGAGACAGAGGTCCGACTTGGGATTTAATGCGCAATGCTGGGTCGCGGACGCAGCGGTCTCCGTCGCGCGCGGATCCAGAACAATAATCTCGGGATTGTTTCGATTCCGCATCACCCGCTGCCACATGATTGGATGAGCGATGCAGGGATTGGCGCCCACAAACACCAGTACGTCGGACTCCTCGAAATCTTGGTACGTGTAAGGCGGAGCATCGAAACCAAAGGACTGTTTGTAAGCGACAGCCGCAGTCGCCATGCACTGGCGCGTATTGCCGTCGCCATGACGGACTCCCATTCCAAACCGGCCCAGCGCTCCCAAGTACGCCAATTCTTCGACCGTAATCTGCCCAGTGCCGAGCCAGGCCAGGGAGTCCGGCCCGTAAGTCGCTTGTATCGACTTGAACCGGTCGACGAGAGTACGAGCTGCTCGGTCCCAATCCACCCGCTGCATCGAACCATTTGAATCGCGAAGGAGGGGTTCCGTCGCCCGCTCCGGCGAGTCGAGAACGGACAACGACTCCCAGCCTTTTGGGCAAGCGAGCCCCCGATTCACCGGATAGTCCGGATCGGCGCTCACATTGACGCCTTCCCCGTTTTTCATGTGAATTTTGAGCGAGCAACCAGTGCTGCAAAAACCGCATACCGACTCAGTAACACCGTCCGCAGACAAACGAGCGGGGACGCGCTCCAAGCCGTGCCGGGAAGGGCTGAGTACGAGATCTTCCGTCAATGGTCCCGTCCAATCGCGCAAGACTCCGTTGGTCGCAGGACGAGCGGGAAATACAGTCGTATTCACTAATTGAATCCTCCCGGCATTTTCGGCGCGTCAACCGCCTTGAAGAACAGAGCTCGCTCGAGAATCTCTCCCGAGAACAATGCCATTACTCCCGCCACGCCCCAAGCAACCCCCGCTGGAACGAACGAGGAGAGAGACAGGGCCGCTATCCCAATCGCCATCAGCGCCAATCGTCCTCGCCATATCGATCTCAATGGTCCGAATACAAGTTGACTGCTTGGAAGGGGTACGCCTTGTCTCCGCAGTGAAGCCCGTTCAATCCACATTTTGACTACAGCTACCGAAACCAGCAAACCGATCGTCGCAATCCCCGTGGCGAGATCGAATAGAAGCGCCAGGGCAATTCCGCCGATCGCTGTAGTGCACGTGAATTTTGCCAGCGTTGTGGGAAGACGCCAGTATACTCTACGCGTGTCGTGGTAAAGGTAGGCGGAGCAGAAGATCGCCAACAGACCCAGGAAAACGGTCGCCGCGAGCGACCCCTTCGTTCCCGGGAACGTGAAGCCAAACGCGCCGAGCGTCGCCAACGAGGCCGACAATGATACCGCTCCAAAGACCACAGCCTCTCGACTCAGCCAAGATTTTCCGAGCCCTAGGAACACGCGCCACGCTTTCAACGGTCGGCCCAAATGGGCAACGCTTGCAATCAAGCCGGAGTGCAAAAGGAGCCACGACACTCCGCTTACCACAGCCAAACGGAGCCCGCTCGGGGAATCGCCAAGAGCCCAGAGAACTGCGTATCCACCGCATCCCAGCTGAGTGAGCGCAAGCATAAACACCAGTGGCCAGTGAGCAGGCTGAACACGTGTCGAGCCCGCGTCCGCCGCCTCGAGGCCCTTGTTCAGTGGCCGCTTAGATGTGTAAGTTGTCGCAGGTAAAGTGTATTCTGATTTTGGTGATGACGGAACAAGACGAGTATCTATTCCAGTCGCCGCCCGAAGCTCGCTTTGGTCGACGACGACAATCTTGATCGCCTCGTGGGGACAGGCATCCACGCAGGCAGGCGCTTCACCGTTCGAAAGTCGAGAATAGCACATGTCGCACTTTCTCACGATTCCACGATCCGCATTGTATTTGGGAACATCATACGGGCATTTGAGAACGCAGTACTGGCAACCGATACATTGATCGTCTAAATGGAGGACGATGCCGGTGAGCGCGTCTTTTTCATACGCATTGACCGGGCAGCCATTTAAACACGCCGGGTCTACACAGTGGTGGCAGGCGGTCGTGATTGTCTGTTGGAACGAAGACGCTCCTTCCGTCTCGACCAGCGCTCCCACGTCCCGCCAAGTTTCGCTTTCATCGAGACCATTGAGACTGTGACACGCGGTTACGCACCCCTTGCAGCCGGAGCACCGGTCCAAGTCGATCTCGAACCCGTACTGGCTGCCCGCGGCCGGCACCGTCGTCGGAATCAACGACTGGTAAATTCGGCCTCCTCCAAATTCCGACCTCCGATTCGCGTCGTCCGCCAAGCGACCCACGGGAGTCTCTATCGCCTTTTGCTCTTCCAGCAGCTGATCGATGAGGGTTTTGTCGGAGGATTCGTAGATGTCTTTCATGCAGGAGAGCTGCCAATGTAGCTTCCGCTGCGCCAAACCCCTCGAATGCTCAAATTAGGGAAACTCAACTTCTTCATGGATTCCATGAATCCGCTTCATGAAACGCTTCCCGCAGGAGAACAATTTTGAGCGCGGTGGAGCGGGAACCAGGACCGATCCCGCGAATTCGAATCCAAAATTGACGAATTCATCTATTCCGAGCCGATTGGCGCGGCGTTCGCTAAGCTGTGCCGAGTGAGCGAAACCGACCAGAGGTCTTTCCCTTTCGCGGCCAACACCCATCAGACGCCCCCATCAGGGCGGGACACAATCCGGTTGGGGTACGTCGGCTTGGTAGACGCGGCCCCGCTATTCGTAGCCGCCGACCAAGGGATATTTAAAAACTACGGACTCGACGTGCGACTGAGCCGCGAAGTGGGCTGGGCCACCGTTCGCGACAAGCTTCTCAACGAGGAACTAGACGCCGCCCAAGCTCCCTGCCCCATGCCCTTCGCCACCACCCTCGGGCTGCAGTCCACGCCCACTCACTGCGTTTCCGGAATGGTCATCAGCAGAGGCGGGAACGCAATCGTGCTTTCCGGCGACTTGTGGAAGCGCGGCGTTTGCGACGCTCGCACGTTTAAAACCGCGATCAGCAACAGCCGCTATTTCAGGAAGTACATTCTCGCCACAGTCTATCCGTATTCAGCCCACACCTTTCTGCTGAGGGATTGGCTGGAGTCCGCAGGCATCGATCCGGAACGGGACGTCCAAATCGTCACCCTTCCACCGAGCCAGATGTGTCGCAACCTCTCCGCCGGCACGATCGACGGATTTTGCGCCGGCGAGCCTTGGCCCTCGCTGGCCATTTCGAACGAAATCGGCTGGTCGCCCACCGCCTCCGTGGACATTCGCCCCGACCACCCCGAGAAAATGCTCATGGTCAAGGAGTCCTTCGACACGCAATACCGGGATCAGCACGTTTCACTCGTCGCCGCCCTGATCGAAGCCGCAGACTACTGCGAGAATCCCGCCAATCGGGAATCCGTTGCCAAGCTCACCGCCGACCGCAAGCGCGTCAATTGCCCCGAGGCGCTCGTGCGGGAATGCTTGTCGCCCGTTTTCAACTATGGGATGGGCCGCGTCGAAGAACGACCGCGCTTTCTTTCCTTTCAGACGCAGTCCGCCCACTCGCAAGCGAACTCGAGCCTCGACTGGATCATGCGGAGCCTCGACCGGGAACGTCGGATTATCGACGATTCTGCCCGTTCCAATCTTGTCCGAAGTGTCTTTAAACCAGAGATTTACGAAGAAGGCCTGGCTCGAGTCAAAGCCAACCGCACCTCGCGGGTTTGACGACTTTAAGCGAGGCGAACGATCTTCGCAGCCACGCGGCGGACTCACTCCGCCCCCCCGCTAGCCCAATCACCCAGCGGGATCGAGCGAAATTGCTTTAAATCGGCCCAAAAGCGCGCTCTATCACCTTTTCCCAAAACAACGCCTACAAATATGGCCCAATCACCCGACAAAAGTTCAAAACCGAAAAGCGACGAGCGCAACGTGGTCTCCGCCGCGATTGCCAGCGGAGCCGACATCGAGGACCAGCTCGCCCTAATCTGGGA
Source organism: Opitutaceae bacterium (assembly GCA_028284235.1). GTDB lineage: Bacteria > Verrucomicrobiota > Verrucomicrobiia > Opitutales > Opitutaceae > Pelagisphaera. The sequence continues at coordinate 71,381 of JANQSC010000008.1, read as the reverse complement.
GCAAAACAAGAAACTCATCGTCTACTCGGTCGTCGGAATCTTCGTCGTCTTCGGCATCTACCACCTCAGCAAGTTCATGGCCGCCCAAGGACGTCTCGCCGTGCAGGAGGACTACGCCGCCGCAGACGACAGCGCCTCGAAACTCGCGTTCGCCCAGGAAGAGTCCGGCAATCCGCTAAGCGGCTTCGCCTACCGGGAACTCGCCGCGGAAGCCTACGAAGCGGGTGAGTACGACAAAGCCGCCGAGTATTTTGAGAACGCTACGAAATCCGCTCAAGGAGCAATCAAGGAATCCGCTCAAATGGGCCACGCCATGTCTCTCCTCCAAACCGGCCAAACCGCGGAAGCCCGCAGCGTCCTCGAGACGATCGTCGCCGACAAAGACGCCGGGAATATCGCCGAGGCCCGCTACCGGCTCGCCGCCCTAGCGGTGGAATCGGAGGACTTCGACCAAGCGCGCTCCCTCGTGGCCGACCTGCAGTCCAACTTCACACAGGAGACCTTCTACTGGATCCAAAAGGCCATGTCGCTTCAGAGCCAAATCCCGGCGGAAACCACCCCAGCCGAGTAACGCCACCAGCTCAAAACCATCGGCACGCACCCTCTCGAGCTGCGGCCCCACGCAGCGACCGCCGCTGCCAACACCCCCCACTTCCTGCTCCCGCTGCCACCCAACCCCCGTCACAACCCAAGCCTGAACAGTTTTCATTGTAATGTTACCACGAAAACTGTTCAAGTTGAGCCATGGAAGTGAAGCTTGGACCAAAGACGAGGGATATACTAGAGTTGATCCTAGCTGGAGGGGCGGACGCGTTGTACTGTTTGGCGTCACGCAATTACTACTCCTTCGGATGGGATTCCAAGTTGGGATTTAAAAGGCAGCTTCGCGCAATGGAAGCGCGCGGCTTGATCACTCGAAGCGACGATTCCTCGGACTGGATTCCAGAAATAACGCAAGCAGGCAAGCAACTCGCTGAGAACCACTTTGACCCTGAAACGGCCTGGTCTGATCAGTGGGATGGACAGTGGAGAGTGATTTCATTCGATTTGCCAGCAGGCCAACGCGCCCAAAGGTACGAATTGGATTCCTGGCTAAATCGCATCCGCTTCGGACGTCTGCAAGGAAGTCTGCGGATCTCGCATCGACCCCACAAGTTCTGGTCGGACGATCTCGCTCAACTATCAGTCGATCCCAATGCGTTGGTTTTACTCGAAGGTGAGGTCATTGGAACAATTAGCGACGAGCAGATAGTAGCGAATGCCTGGGATTTCGACCAAATCAACTCTCTGTATAGCGAATACCTGAATTTTCTGGAGGTTCAACCACCTCCGATGCTAAACGACGCATCCCGCGGCGCTTTTCCGAACTGGTTGAGAACGGAATGCGCGATATGGAGAAAGGCCTATTCTCGAGATCCTTTTCTCCCTGAAGAACTCCTCCCGACAGAATACCTGGGAAAATCAGCCTACAACGCCAGGAAAGCGACCTTCAAAAACTGGGACGCCGGGCAAGCAAGATGACACCCCCCACAACTCGCAGGACACTTTTCGTTGTAACGTTACCATGAAAAGGGCTCTAGGAAGGGGCAAGCGGGTTTGAGGGGGTGACTTATTGGTCTATGAATTCCTTTTGCGAGCCGAATCGGGCTCTTAAGCGGAGTCCTTGAAGGTGGATAAATCCGGTCGCGTCATCCGGATTGTAGTCGCTCTCGACACCTTCCATGGAGGCAATGTCCTCGTTGTAGAGAGAGTACGGTGACTTGCGGCCTACCGTGGTGATATTGCCTTTGTAGAGCTTGAGGCGAACGGTCCCGGTGACGCTCTTCTGGCTATCGTCGATCAACGCCTGCAGGGCCTCGCGTTCCGGCGCGAACCAGAAGCCATTGTAAACGAGCTCCGCGTACTTGGGAATTAGGCTGTCGCGCAGGTGTTCCAAATCGCGGTCCATGGTGATCGACTCGATCTGCTTGTGGGCCATCATAAGAATGGTCCCGCCCGGGGTCTCGTACACGCCACGGCTCTTCATGCCAACGAATCGATTTTCCACGATATCCACTCTACCAATACCGTGCTTGCCGGCCATGGTGTTGAGCGTCTTCAAAACTTGAGCGGGCGTCATTGAGTCGCCGTTGACCGCGACGCAATCGCCTTTTTCGAAATCAAGCTCCACGTACTCCGCCTCGTCCGGCGCGTCTTCGGGATCGACGGTCAACTTGTACATCGCCTTGTTTTCCGGCGTGGTCGGATCGAACCAAGGATCCTCCAGTATTCCCGCCTCGTAGGAAATATGGAGCAGGTTGCGGTCCATAGAGTAAGGCTTGGACGCGGACGCCTCGACGTTGATGCCGTTCTCGGCGCAGTAGGCGATCATCTCGCTGCGTCCCGGGAACGCCTTGCGAAACACCTCCATACGCCAAGGGGAAATCGTCTGCAAATCCGGGGCCAGAGCCGCGTAGGCCAGCTCGAACCGCACTTGGTCGTTCCCCTTGCCCGTAGCGCCGTGAGCGAGGGCGTTGGCCCCCACTTTGCGGGCCAAGTCGATGTGGGCCTTGCCGATGAGCGGGCGAGCGATCGACGTCCCCAGAAAATACTGACCTTCGTAAATCGCGTTGGCCCGCATGATTGGATAGATGAAATCCGACGCGAACTCGTCGACGAGGTCCAGCGTGTAGTGCTCCGACGCGCCGGTCGCTTTCGACTTCTCTTCCAGCCCGTCGAGTTCTTCTTCTTGTCCAACGTCCGCCGCGAAGGTGACAATCTCCGCGTTGTAATGGTCCTTAAGCCACCGGACCAACACCGAAGTGTCCAGTCCGCCTGAGTATGCGAGAGCGATTTTCATTTATCGATGCGTTATGAATAAGAATCCGGATTTTGAAACTCAAATTTTCAGACGAGCCAGCGGATTCACGCCCGCACCCCTTGGGCCAGGACAGCCATGATCGCTTTTTGGGTATGCAGTCGGTTTTCCGCTTGGTCGAAGATAATCGACTGCGGGCCGTAGAGCACGTCCTCCTGCACTTCCATTCCCTTGTAGGCGGGAAGATCGTGCATGAACAGAGCCTCGGGTTTCGCCAGTCGCATGAGATCCGAAGTCACCGAATAGGGCTTCATCGCTTCGATGCGCTCCGCCGACTCTTCCTCTTGGCCCATGCTCACCCAGGTGTCGGTGTAGAGAACGTCCGCCTCGCGAGCCGCTTCCTCCGGATCGTTCGTGAACACGTAGGAAGACGCGTATCCGCTGTCGGCCAGCGTTTTCTTGATCGCCTCGCCCGGCTCGTACCCTTCCGGGCCCGCGAGAACCAGCTCCATGCCGAAGAGGGCCGATCCCAGAATCCAGGAATTGGCGATGTTGTTGGCGGTGTCGCCAAAGTAAGCCATCTTTCGTCCTTTCAATGATTCGAGATGTCCCGTCCCGTCCGACCAACGCTCCGTCATGGAAAACGCATCCGTATAGGTCTGGCAAGGATGGAGAAAATCGGTCAGCGCGTTGATAACGGGAATGCTCCCCATCTCGGAAAGCTCCTCGAGCTCGCTCTGCTCGTAGGTCCGTACGATCAAGCCATGCACGAAACGCGAAAGCACATTGGCCGTATCGTAGACGGACTCGCCGCGGCCCAGCTGAATATCGTTCTTGTTGAGGAAAATCGGATGCCCGCCCAGCTCGTGAATTCCCACGTCGAAGGAAACGCGCGTCCGGGTGCTCGACTTGGAGAAGATCATCGCCCAGGTCTGCCCCTTGAGAGACGGGGGCGTATGCCGGCCACGACCTTTCTTGAAGCTTTGAGCCAATGCGAATACTTCGCTCGCTTGATGCGGAGCGAAATCAGTTTCTTTTAAAAAATGAGCCATAATTGGTAATTGAATTTAGGTTACAACTTAATGCCCAAACTACGCGTTTGCCGCTTGCCTAAGTGCAACGGCTCGCTTGGTCGCCACGGATTTGAATATCTCCATGGCCTCGTCGAAATCCTCCCGAGTCGCGGTCAAGGCGGGAAGGAACCGAATCACGTCGCTTCCAGCGGGCGGGACAATTAGCCCTTGCTCCCGCAGCTCGGCCACCATGTCAAACGGCGTCTCCGCGATTTGGATACCGATCATGAAACCGGCTCCTCTGATCTCCAGAACGTACTCAGGGAGCTCCGCCTGGAGGGACTCGAGACGCTCGAGAACATACTGGCCGTTCGCGACCACGTTATCGAGCAATCTCTCGCTTTCAATCGTCTCCAGAACTGTCAAGGCGGCGGCCGCGATTAGAGGGGTCCCTCCGAACGTCGTGCCGTGAGTGCCTGGAGTGAACAGTTCCGAGTAGGGGTCGGCCACCCAGACGGCTCCAATGGGAACGCCGCCCCCGAGGCCCTTGGCCATGCCGATCGCGTCCGGTCGGATTCCCGCTTTCTCGTACGCGAAGAACGTACCGGTCCGTCCCACGCCGCACTGCACCTCGTCGAGCATAAGCAAAACGCCCTTCTCGTCGCACAAGGCCCGCAACTCCTTCAGAAAAGGGATCGAAGCTGGATAGATTCCGCCTTCTCCTTGTATCGTTTCAACGAATACAGCGGCGACACTATCGTCGATCGCAGCGCGAAAACTCTCGATATTGTTGAGCTCCGCGAAGGCAAACCCATCGACGAGTGGAGCAAAGCCGTCGCGCACCTTTTCTTTCGGCGTAGCGCTCATGCCGCCGAATGTACGCCCGTGGAAAGCGTTTTCGGCGCAAACGACTTTGTAGCGTTTCCCTTCTTCGCCTGCCAAGGCCCGACCGTGGAGTCGGGCGAGTTTGATCAAGGTTTCATTGGCCTCGGCGCCTGAGTTGCAAAAGAAGACCTTCCCCGACCCGCCGGCTTTCTCGTTTAGCTTCTCGGCGAGTTTGGCCTGGATCTCGTTTCGATACAGATTGCTGACGCAGAGAAGTTCGGCCGCCTGCTTTTGAATCGCCTCCACCAGTTTTGGATGGCAGTGGCCCAAACTCGTCACGGCGATACCCGAGCAAAAGTCGAGGTATTCCTTGCCCGCATCATCCAATAGCCGCAACCCGCGGCCGCGAGCGAACGTTACGGGCGGCAATCCGTAATTGCCGAGTACATTGTCTCTGTAGAGTTGCTCGGTGTTCGACTTCGTTTTCATGATGATATGTGTTTTGTATGGAAAATCTGGTGACTAGTTGACAATCTCCGTACCGATCCCTTTGTCCGTGAAAATTTCCAGGAGGAGACTGTGCGGCGTCCGTCCATCGATAAAGTGGACCCGGTGAACGCCCGAATCCAGCGCCTTCATGGAGCTGTCGATCTTTGGTAGCATTCCCTGACTAATTGTGCCATCTTCCTTCAGTTTGCCGACTTGGTTTACCTTGAGTGTCGGTATTAGAGAATCGGGGTCGTTCGGGTCGCGGAGCAATCCAGGAACGTCGCTCAGGTAGACGAGGCGCCTCGCCCTCAGCGAGGCCGCGACGCAAGCGGCGGCGACGTCCGCATTCACATTGTACAGCTCTCCCTCGGGGCCTTTGGCCACGGGAGAAATTACCGGCGTGTAGCCGTCCCGAATGGCCTTTTTGATAATCTTCGATTTTACCGCGACCACGTTTCCGACGTAGCCGAGGTCGACCGCGGCGCCCTGGCCGTCATTCGTGTACTTCGTTCCTTCTAAAACCGTGGGGCCCGCGATTCCCAGTGGGCGATCGTTCCGAATCTGAAGCATTTCACAGACCTCGCCATTCACTTGATTGCTGAGGACCTCGTCCACCACCGTGATCGTGTCCTCGCACGTGTAGCGCAGACCGTTTATGAACTTGGCTTCGATCCCCTTCTCCTTCAAAGCCCGGCTGATCGCTTTCCCGCCACCGTGAACCACGACGGCATGAATACCCACCGCGGAGAGAAACGCTATATCGCCCGCCACTCGCGACCGTATCTCCGGATCGGGGTCGTCCATGAAGCTTCCACCGTATTTGATGACGAATACGGCGCCTCGAAACTCCTGTACATAAGGCAGGGCCTCGACGAGAACCGCCGCCTTGGAAATAATCTCCTGCATTTTTTTCGTATTCACTATTTCAGGATTCCTATTCGCTTTTGTTGAAGTCCACGTACCCTTCCGTGAGATCGCTCGCCCGTAGCCGATAGCTACTGTCGCCTTGATGCATATCGATGCGTATCGAAAACCTCGGTTTGGAAACGGCTTCTTTCCACTTGAGTTTGTTCTCCGGTATTGGATCTCCCGATACCAACGCGGGAACATCGTCGTAGCTGATGTCGATTGCGTATTGGTCGATCTGAGCGTCGGCATAGCCGAGCGCATCCATGAGCCGACCCCAATTAGGGTCGTTGCCGTACCAGGAGGTTTTCACCAGAAGCGAATTTCCGATCGCCCGGGAGATATTCTCCGCGTCTTGTTCGCTAGCGGCGCCTTCGACTAGTATCTCGACCACCTTGGTGATCCGCTCGCCGTCCGCCACGATCTTGTCGGCCAGGCAGTCGCAGACTTGGAAAAGGGCTTCTTTGAAAAGCGCAATCGACGCCTCGTCCACCCGGGCGCCGGACGCGCCGTTCGCAAGGACGAGCACGGTGTCGTTGGTGCTCATGTCGCCGTCGACTGTGATAGCGTTGAACGTGCGGTTGACTGAATTCCCCAACAGACTTTGCAACGTGTCGGAACCGATTCCGAAATCCGTGGTTACGAACGCCAGCATCGTAGCCATATCCGGCTGGATCATGCCCGCTCCTTTAGCGGCGCCGCCGACAGTGACAGAGGTTCCTTCCACCTCGAATGTTGCCGTGCAGGTTTTGATCCGCGTGTCAGAGGTGAGAATGCACTGGGCAAACGCTTTGCCACTTTCCGGATTTGTATCCAAGTTTTGGGCAGCGCCTTCAACTACCGAATTGATCCGTTCCATCGGCATCAGATCCCCAATTCTGCCCGTCGAGCACACGAAAAAGCTGTCTTTGGGGGATCCGCAACTCGCTTCCGCCAACTGGAGCATCGCTCGCGAGTCGGCGATGCCTTGCGTGCCCGTACACGCGTTGGCGTTGCCGCTGTTGACCACGATTCCGTGAATGGGTCCTCTTAACTGAAGAACGCGTTCGCAATCTAAAACCGGAGCGGCTTTAACCGCGTTTTTCGTAAACACGCCCGCCGCGGCACAAGGCAATTTTGAATACACGATTCCGGTATCCAACCGATCGTCGCCTTTGTTCCGGACGTCTGCGCTCCCAGCCGCGGCAGAGAATCCCTGCGGGTCGGTTACACCGGCGGTGTCCTCGTTAAACGCGATGGAACTAGACATGCGTCAGTCCCTCGGTTTCATCCCAGCCTTGCCAGAGGTTCATTATCTGCACCGCTTGGCCGGCGAGGCCTTTCATGAGGTTGTCTTCTGCCGACGTGATAACGAAGTTGCCGGTTCTGGAGTCTTTGATCGCGGAAATATCGACCCGATTGGTTCCCACTGTGTACTTCGATTCGGGCCGTGTATCCGAATCGAGGATATGGACGAAGGGCCGATCCGCGTAGACTTCATTCCAGGCGGCGTAGAGATCCTCGGTGGTCGAATCGCCCGCTGGCGCGGTGATCGTAGTTATGATTCCCCGGTTCATAGGGGCGAGATGCGGGTTGAACTGAATGATCACTTCTCCCTGCCCGGCTCGGCCGAGCTGCTCTTCGATTTCGGACAAGTGCCGGTGCTTCGGGATCCCGTAGGCTTTGGCGCTTTCGTTGACTTCGCAGTAGGAGAAGGCGAGTTTCGACTGCTTGCCGGCGCCGCTGGTACCGCTGAAGGAGTTGGCCACGATATGGTCGACGCCGATCACTTTATTCTGAATCAATGGGAAGAGCGGGACGAGAATGCTGGTCGGGTAGCAGCCGGGGCAGGCGAATAGCTTCTTCGACTCCCAACCGGGCTCGGCGATTTCCGGGAGAACGTAGGTGGCGTGTTGCAGCAGATCCGGATCCGGATGGGCTTGGCCGTAGAATTCTTCGTAGGTGGCGGGATTCGCGATTCTAAAATCCGCGCTGCAGTCGATCACTTTCTTTCCGGAGGCGACCAAGGGCGCGGCGAAGGTGGCGGCGGCTCCGTGGGGCACGGCGAGAAACGCGCATTCGATGTCTTCCCGGACGGCAAGCGTTTCGGGGTCGGACGAGGAGAACACGAGATCGTCGAGCGAGCCGCGCAGTTCGGGCATGACTTCGCTAACGCTCTTCCCGACTTCGCTTCTCGAGGTGACTGCCACGAGATTCGCTTTCGGGTGAGCGGCTAGGAGTTTGACGAGGACTTCCCCGCCGTATCCGGATGCGCCTACTATTGCCGTGTTCATTGCGTGTTGATGGTTGAAAGGGCTTTATTTTGAGCGATCGGCAGCTGGGTTTCCCTGCGTGGATCGCGGTTTAGAGAGGTTATTGAGGAATCACTGTTATATGAAAACAAAAAGACCCCCTGTGGTGGTGAAACCAGAGAGGGCCTTGTCGAAAAAGTCTTTTGAGTTGGCTTAGCGCTTCGAGAACTGGAATTTCTTGCGCGCCCCTGGTTGTCCCGCCTTCTTGCGTTCCTTCATTCGAGGGTCGCGAGTCAGGTGGCCGGCTTGTTTCAACTGCGTTCGCAGTTCCAAGTCGAACTTGAGCAAAGCGCGAGCGATGCCGTGAGCCAAGGCTCCAGCTTGACCGCTGTCGCCACCGCCGTGGACGCTCGCGTTCACGTCGAACTTGTCTTTGGCTTCGATCGTGGCGAAGGGGAGGAGGGCCGCCCGAGAGAAGTTCTCGTGCGAAAAGAAGTCTTCTTTGGATTTTCCGTTGATGAGGACCTTGCCGGTGCCTTCGGTGAGGCGAATCCGGGCGACGGCCGTTTTGCGGCGTCCGGTTCCGAGATATACGCTGTTAGAGTCTGCCATTTTGGGTGAGCGTTATTAAAGTGAAACTGGCTTGGGCTGCTGGGCTTCGTGCGGATGCTCCTCGCCGGCGAAAACCTTGAGCTTGGTGAGCATTTTCCGGGCGAGCCGGTTTTTGGGGAGCATTCCCTTGACCGCGTGCTTGACGACGAAGTCGGGGCGCCGTTCCTGCATCTGGGCGACGCTGAGGTACTTTTCGCCTCCTACATAGCCGCTGTAGAACATGTACTTCTTCTGCTCTTCTTTCTTTCCGGTGAGAACGATTTTGTCGGCGTTGATGACTACGACGAAGTTTCCGGTGTCAACGTGTGGCGTGTAGGTGGGCTTGTCCCGGCCGCGAAGCAGGTTTGCGATTTTGACAGCCAGGCGGCCCAGGACTTGGTCCTTGGCGTCGACGATGACCCAATCGCGTTTCACGGTTTCCTTTTTGGCGAGAAATGTTTTCATCGGATTTCGAGAAAAAGAGGAAAACTCCTACCCCCTCGCGAAGGCATGTCAATGATTTTGCGAGTTTTTTTGGGCTGCGGAGAAACGCGCTTCCCCGACTAGGAATCACTAAAATCCCATCCGAATCGAAGCCGACCCGTGAAAGTGCGCTTGAGGTGTCGGTGAGCCTTGCTCGCTGTCGGAATAGTGGGCCCCGATCGAGAAGACCGCGTTGTTACTCAATTCGAAGGGAAGAATCGCGTCCGCTCCGTAATAGAGGTACTTGCCCACGTTGTCGACGTTGACCAGCCCGAAGTGGGCCCCGATCTCCAGATTGGGGAGCGGGCCGACCGGAATCGTATAAATCGCCGACCCTTCGGTAGTAGTCACGTCGATATCGAAGTCCCGGTACAAATAAAGCGAAGCGGCGACACCCTTAATCTCGCGAGTGACGCCGAGGTAGGGTTCGAATCGACTGTCGCCGTCCGGGAAGTAATAATAAGCGGCGCCGACGTCCACGCTCGTGTTGTCCCCGACTACCCAGCCCTGGCCGGCGTAAAAGTCGATTTCGTCGCCCCACAGCTCTGGAAAGCCGCGGTTTTCGATCGGCTGCGCGGCCCAAAGCCCGGCGTAGAAATCGTCTTTGCCGAACTCGATGGACGGATGGAACACATTGTCGGCGAGCTGGGCGCCGCGGAACACGTATTTGGTGTTAAACTCGAGATCGAGCTCGAGAGTGTAGTCCTGAGACTGGGCGAGAGTGAACGAGCTCAAAGCGAGAGCTCCGATAAGAGCGATTCGTAGTTTCATAACAGTCAGTTTCGTTTGATTGAGTCTGGGCCCGAAATCAAGGAAAAGCCCTCGTTCGGAGAGCAACGGGCCGACTTCACAGTGACTCTCAATATGCAAGATTTGTTCGCGCCAAATGCGTTTCAAGATGCACAACCTACGAAAACTCGATCGTTCTGGCGACAATTTACTAGATTAAACCGCCCGGAGCGGAGAATCTGGAGCCATGAATATGCAGAAGACAGCGGCGGCGATGGCCGCGATCGGCATCGGACTGGGGGCCTTCGGCGCCCACGGTCTCGAGGGGATTCTCGAAAACAACGGATCGACGGAGACATGGAAAACCGCGGTCCTCTATCACCTGGTCCACGCGGTCGCCATCTATTTCGCGGCCGCGATCGACGGGATTCGCCCGATCGCCCACGCGCGTTGGGCGATGCGCCTTTGGCTCGCTGGGATTCTCCTGTTCTCCGGCTCGCTCTACGGACTGGCTTTGACCGGATGGGGCGTTCTCGGCCCCATCACCCCGCTTGGAGGCCTCGCATTCATCGCCGGTTGGGTCCTCCTCCTTTTTCCCGCAAAGAAGGCGGACTGACCCGTTTATGCCGAATCCCGCGCAACGCACGCGATTTCCGATCGCAATACCGGATCGACTCCGAAACGCGATCGCCCTGATCCACGAAAAAGGCGGGGAATGCCGCCTCGTGGGCGGTTGCGTGCGGGACGCGCTCCTCGAAATCGAACCACACGATTTCGACGTGGAGGTCTACGGCTTGGAGCTCGACGCAATCGCGGAGGCTCTCAAAGCGATCGGAAAAACCGATCTGGTCGGGCGATCGTTCGCGGTTGTGAAGCTCTGGAGCGGCGGATCCGAATACGATTTTTCTGTCCCGAGAACCGAATCTAAATCGGGAACCGGCCACCGCGGCTTCCAGGTTCATACCGATATCCATCTCGACCCGAAAACCGCTCTAAAACGCCGGGACTTCACTATCAACGCCCTCCAGTACGATCCCGAAACCGAGGAAATCGTCGACCACTTCGGTGGCGTAGACGATCTCAAAAACGGCGTTCTACGCCACGTAAGCGAAGCGTTCTCCGAAGATCCGCTGCGGGCATTGCGAGCCGTCCAGTTCGCCGGACGATTCGGGATGGTCCTGGCCCCCGAGACCGCGGCCGCCTGCCGTTCGATGAAACGCGAGTTCGCCACGCTGGCGATCGAGCGCGTCTGGGGCGAATGGGAGAAATGGGCCACGAAATCTACCCACCCGGCTAAAGGCATGGCGGCGTTGCGAGACAGCGGCTGGATCGTTTTCTTTCCCGAACTGAACGCCTTGCTTCGCCTCCCGCAAGATCCCGAATGGCACCCCGAGGGAGATGTATTCACACATACGCTACACTGTATCGACGCGCTGGTTCAATCCGACGAGTGGCCCCGGTATGACGGCGCTCAAAGAGTCGTCCTGATGTTCGGCGTCCTCTGTCACGACCTCGGGAAAGCCCGCCGAACGCGCCTGGCGGAGAAGAACGGAGAGCTGCGCTGGATCAGCCCCGGTCACGATCAAGACAGCGGTTGGCTTTCCGCCCAATTGCTCGACCGAATCGGCACGCCCGAGTGGATCGCGATCAAAGTCAAAGCGCTCGCGGAAAACCACCACTACCTCAACTCCTTCGGGGACGGCTACCCCTCGGACACCAGCCTCCGCCGCCTTTCCAATCGTCTCCATCCGGCGACCGCCAACGAGCTGTACCACGTTATGATGTCAGACCATCTCGGCCGTCCTCCCCGCGTATCCGAAGCTCAGCACAACCGGCTGAGCGACTTTCGAACGAGGATCGAAACGCTCGCTCTCAAAGACGCCGCCCCGCAACCGATCCTCCTCGGGAGACACCTGATCGACATCGGGCGCACGCCCGGACCTGGATTCAAGACGATCCTCGACCAGGCGTTCGAAGCGCAACTGGACGGAGCCTTTACCGACGCCGAAGGCGGCTTGGAATGGGCCCGCTCCCAGGGGCTTATCTAGAACTGATTCTCCAAAAGCTAAGAGGCTTTTCGATACTTCAATACTGTATCGGCTTTTTCGTAGGGCCTTCGCTTGCCCGTTCGAGAGCCTCAGGGCCATGAGCTTTGTCGAATGGCGAAGTGCCGCGTAGGTTGAACTTCTGGTTGAACCCGCGGCGCGGCGCAAGCGCCGGCCCTACATTTCCAACTTTCGCAAAGCTAGGCGGTCAGCCCTTGAATCATCGTCTCCAGTTTTCGGATATCGACCGCGAAATTGCGGATGCCTTCCGCTGTCTTTTCGGTGGCCATGGCGTCTTCGCTCATCATCCACCGAAACGATTTTTCGGTGATCTCGATTCGCTCGATATTCATCGCCTGGGCCGATTCGACGCTCAATTTCTGCTCCACCGGATCCGAACTTGACTGCAATTCGGACAGCAGGCCCGGCGAGATTGTCAGCAAGTCGCATCCCGCCAGTTCGACAATCTCCCCTTTGTTTCGGAAGCTCGCGCCCATAACCTCGGTTTTGTATCCAAATTTCTTATAATAATTGTAGATCCCCTGGACGGAGAGTACGCCCGGATCCTCTTGCGGCACGTATTCCTGCCCCGTTTTCGCCTTGAACCAGTCCATGATTCGCCCCACAAACGGGGAAATCAATGTAATTCCAGATTCGGCGCAGTGCACGGCTTGGGCGAGCGAAAAAAGAAGTGTAAGATTGCAATGGATACCTTCCTTTTCCAGTTCTTTGGCGGCGTTGATCCCTTCCCAGGTGGAAGCGATTTTGATCAGCACGCGATCCGAGTCGATTCCCTTTGACCGATAGAGCTCGATGATCTCGCGAGCCTTAGCGATGGTGCCTTCCGTGTCGTAGGAAAGCCGGGCGTCTACTTCGGTCGAAACACGACCCGGGATTATATTCAAAATTTCGATACCGAACAAGACGAGCAGTTCGTTGGCGACGGCGTCAACCAAGGCTTGTCCCGACAAACCGCTGTCTCGACAAGCGGCTACGGCCTTGTCCGCCAAGCTCGCGTATTCGTCTTTTTCGACCGCTTTCAGGATCAAAGTAGGATTGGTAGTCGCGTCTTGCGGGGCGAACTCCTTGATGGTCTGGAAATCCCCGGTGTCGGCGACGACCGTGGTGAATTGCTTTAGCTGGTCCAGTTGGCTGGTGACTGTGGTGTCTGTCATTTGTCTTGTCGGTTGTTGAACAAAGCGTGCGAAGGGAGCGGGGTACTGGAATTGGCTTATTGCAAATACGATAGGCTATCGCAATTTAGAAAGCTGAAAAAGACGCTCTTTCACGAGTCCTTTCAATTTTGTAACGCAAATCCACGCCCATGCTCAAAGAACGCTACCTGAAAACGAGCCTATCACTCCTCGAGCGAGTGTACGCGCAGAATCAATCCACTATAGAGACGCTCGCCCCGCTCATCGCCCGCTCGGTGGCGGCCGGTGGCGTGATCCACACCTTTGGCAGCGGGCATTCCGAGATTATCGGCCGCGAGATGGTTGGGCGGGCCGGCGGGCTGGTCTGCGTGAGCGCGATTTTGGATACCACTGGCGGCTTCATCGAGAACCTGCCCGGATACGGAAGGGCCCTGGCAGCTCGCTACGACCGCAACCACGGGTTGAAGGAAGGCGAGTTCATCATCGTGATTTCGAATTCCGGCAAAAACTGCTCTCCAATCGAGGTGGCGGAATACGCCAAGGAGAAAGGCCTCACCGTGATCGCTCTGACGTCGATGGCCATGACCCGAGAGGTCGCAACGACTCACGCGACAGGCGAGAAGCTGTATGAAGTAGCAGACTACACGCTGGACAACTGCGGAGTCATGGGCGACGCGGTCGTCGATCTTCCCGGTCGCGAGCAGGCGGCCGGCCCCACTTCGACAATGGCAGGCGCTTTGCTCATTAATCTGCTGCAAATGGAAGTCCTCGACATCCTGATCGCCAACGACGACCCCACCCCGCTCCTGCGCAGCCAAAACACGGAAGGGGCGATGGAGGCGAACATCGAGCTCGCCCGCAGCTACCAAGGCCGGCTGAGCAAGCCGCTCTAACTTAGATTCACTCTTCTAGACGACGCGGAAGATCCATACCCTGATAGAGTATCCGCTCAATAATGACTGTTTCTTCAGATATAGAATAAACAAGATAGTGTTCACCAACGGAAAAGAGCCAAGCGCCTTTGTAAAGATCGTTACGCGACTTGCTGAGCAAGCCACCCGGATCATCGGCAAGAGAAGAGAATCCCGCAAGTAGTTGGGATTCGTATTTTGAATACTGACCAGGTCCCCATTGATCGAACGTCCATTGAAGAATGCGTTCGAGATCCTCTGCGGCTAGCTTGGTAAGCTCAATCCTGTACGCCACTGCGTTCGCGTACCCCCGCCGCGATTTCTTCAGGGGTAAGCTTCGAGAATTCTCCGCGCGTGGCTTGAGCATGGCCTAGCAAGACCTGCCGCTTAAACTCAGCGTAAGCGGATTTCTCCGCCTCTTCGGTTTTGAGCATTATTCGCAGAGCATCGCGGATAACTTCGCTCGCGTTGTTGTAAAGGCCGCTCTCGACCTTGGACTTTACCACTGCTTCGAGGTTGTCTGTCAGTGAAATATGCATGTCGCTTTTTGAAAAGATATCGCTACAGTATACAAACATTGTCAATCTTTGAACCGGGCGATGTCGACATCGGTCGAAAGTCTCCGAGTCCGCTATTGCATTCCGCTGTTAAATCGGCTCAAAACTAGGATTCGATCAGCGTTTCAAATCATGTTCCAAGTCACCTTCAGCGACCAGTGCCTTGCCGAGCTCGGCAAGATCGACACGCTCGAGCAACTCGAGGTGATCAGCCCGCTTAGCCAGCTTTCGGAATCGCAACTGGCGAATCCGAAGGAGCCGCTGGGCCGCTTCACTCGCGGCAAGAAGACCGTGTATCGACTGCGCACGGGCGACTATCGGATTTATTTCGAGCGAAACGGCATAACGTTGCACACGGTCTGCATTCTGCACAAGAATACGCTGACCGACTTCATCTTCCGGACCAAACTTCCCATTTCCGAAGAGCAGCTGATCGAGCAGCATTCCTCGTTCTGGAAGT
Source organism: Opitutaceae bacterium (assembly GCA_028284235.1). Taxonomy (GTDB): domain Bacteria; phylum Verrucomicrobiota; class Verrucomicrobiia; order Opitutales; family Opitutaceae; genus Pelagisphaera. The sequence goes on along the minus strand of JANQSC010000008.1, from coordinate 56,190 downwards.
ATCTGGAGACGTTGACGCGCTCCAATTGATGTGAATTCCCCGCCCTCCTCAGAATCTCCCAAGGAACCCATCGACAGCTCGCAAGCGAGCCGGATCTACCTGCTCCCCAACCTTCTGACCGCCGGCAATCTCTTCTGCGGCTTCATGGCGATCATCCGGTGCATCCAAGCGCGGTACAACGTGATGCTCGACGAGCCCATCGGAAACCCCGCTCAGCTTTACACCGAGGCGGTCCTGTTCATCCTCGGCGGAATGCTCTGCGACTCGCTCGATGGGCGAGTGGCCCGGCTCGGCGGGCGGGAATCGCTGTTCGGCAAAGAGTTCGACTCGATCGTGGACATGGTCTCCTTCGGCCTGGCTCCGGCGCTGATGGTTCTGTTTCTCATTCTCAATCCGGAGGAAAGCCTGTTTTTCAAAAACGCCGGGCTCTTTCTCAGCTTCATCTACCTGCTCTGCGCGGGCGTTCGGCTGGCCCGATTCAACGTCATCACCCATCCGCTCATCTACCCGGCAAATATCGACCGGACCAGCAGCGATTTCATCGGGCTACCCGTTCCCGCCGCCGCCGGCATGATCGCCACGCTCGTGCTCGTGATCAGCAAGCACGACCTTCAGAGATGGGCGATCGCCCTTCCCTTCCTGATGCTCTTCATATCCTACCTGATGGTCAGCCCGATACGCTACCCGAGCTTCAAGAGTGTCGACTGGAACACGAAAGTGCGACTGCGCACCTTCATCCTGATGCTCGCGCTCGGCGTCGCGGTCTACATGTACCGCCAATACGCGCTGGTGCTCGCCTTCCTCGGCTACCTCTTCTACGGCGTGTTCCGGCACCTGCTCATGATTCAGCGGATACGGCGGAAAGCGACGGCCGAAAAGGGCCCGTAGAAATTCAAGAACAACTCGTGAAAAACCTCGTAACAAGCCCTGCTTTTTGGAAATTTCTTCACTTGTTGGTGTTGACTGCCCAAGAAACGAAGGGGCAATCGACATTCGAGCTCTCCAACAAGTTGCTTGCGGGCAGTGAGTTAAGCTTGTTATCCAACTAATTCACAGAGCATATTATTAGGACTGATTTCCTTAAGATATTAAAACCTTATTCATTCGAATTGTCAGTAACTAGAAACTTCTCCTAATTACACCCAATGAAATTCAAAATCCACCGCGATCATTTCAGCAATGGTCTCCAGCAAGTTCTCAATGTCGTCGGGTCCAAGGCGTCGATGCCCATCCTCAGCAACGTGTTGATCGAAGCCGACGGGGAAACGCTCTCGTTGACCACGACGAATCTCGATCTCGGAATTTGCGCTCGGATTAAGGCGAACGTCGAAGAGGCGGGGGCGATCACCTTGCCGGTAAAACGACTGGCGACGATCGTTAAGGAACTGCCCAACAGCGACGTAAAGGTGGACGCCTCGCCGAACAATCAGGTGAAAATCGCGTCGGGTGGCTCTCTTTTCAAAATCATGGGAATCAGCCGGGACGAGTTCCCCGCCCTGCCGGAGTTCGCGGACGATCGCTCCTTCACCATCGAGCAGTCGAACCTTGCGGGAATGCTCAAGAGCGTTTCCTACGCCCAGTCCTCGGACGAGACCCGCTACATGCTCAACGGGGTTTACTTTACATTCACCGAGCCCGAAGACTCCGACGGGTCCGGCAAGCTTAGCCTCGTCGCCACCGACGGCCGCCGCCTGGCCAAGATCGACCACGACATGGAAGTCGGCGAAGGCCTCTCCGGCAGCCTCATCCTCCCCGCGAAGACCGTTTCCGAGCTTACCCGTCTGCTCGACAAGGGCGAGAACCTCAAGATTGCGTTCAATGATCGCCGCGTCGCCTTCCAGATTCACACCAAGGACGAAGCCGACGGATTTGTCGGCGATATTCTCCTCGTCTCGAAGGTGGTGGAAGGCAATTACCCGAATTATCAACAGGTTATTCCCAAAGAGACTCACCAGCGAATCAAAGTGGAACGCGAGCTGTTCCTTCAGTCGATCCACCGCGCTGCCTTAGTCGCCACAGACAAGTCGAACTCAGTCAAAATCCAGATCAGCAACAATTTGATGGAGCTGAGCGCGTCCAGCCCCGACTTCGGCGAGTCTCACGAGTCCCTCGCAATCGACTACAGCGGGCCGGACCTGCAAGTCGCCTTCAATCCGGCCTTTTTGATGGATCCGCTCAAGGCGCTTTCGAAAGACGAGATATTCTTCGAGCTGAAAGACGAAGTGAGCCCGGGCGTATTCAAAACGCTGGAGAGCTTCCTCTGCGTCATCATGCCCGTTCGATACACCTGATAAGACGAGACGACTAGTCCGGCCTGCGTTCCGCGGCCGAAGATTTCCGGAGCGGCAGGAGTCCCTCGCGACGCCCGCTACTGACACACATGCAACTCACAGACACGTTCGCAATCGACGGCCAGCTCGCCGTTTCCGCCCTAATCGTTGTCTCGATCCTGCTTGGCTTCCTCAACAGCCGGACCAACTCGGTCACGATTTCCATTCTCAATCGCTGGTCCCGCTGGCTCTCCGTTTCCATCGTGCTTGCCTTTCTGGTCGACACGCTGGAGTGGGCGAATCGACCCTTTTGGGCGCTGGCGGTCATCTTCTTTCTGATCTGGCTGCTGCTTGAAACCCTCTACACCTGGGTTGCGGTCAGCGCCATGAGCCAGAGCGACATTGCGCTTTTCCCCCGTTTTAGAAACAATCAATCCGGGGAAGAGTGGCCGGCCCAGCGCAAGCTCATCGACTTGCGGGACTGGCTGAAACAGAACGGGTTCAAGAAACGTCAGGCGCTCGTCGCGGACGTCGGCAATGGAATCGCGGTCCGCTCGTCGATTTACCAAGACGAATCCGATTCCACGCGGATTCAAGTACTGTTCATCCCTCAGCCGAACGGGCTCATCAGCCACAGCCTCTCGCTCAGTTCCGAGACGAAGGCGGGGGAGCACATTGTTACCGACAATATGAATACGCCGTACGGCGGCTTCTACCCGGAGAACTGGAATGTTGTCCGAAAGCCGTGGTCGCGGAAGGTTCAGTCGCTGCACAAGACGCACGCGAAGCGTATCCAAGGACTGGAGCTCGAGTCGTACGAAATCGATCCGGTGGACGATATCAATCGGCAGCAAGGGATTCTCGAACGGGTCAATATCGAAGCGGGATTCCTTTTCCCCCCCCATCTCCACGAGGAAATGGGTCGCCTCACTTGGGAAGGTCGCTATCGGCTTTGGAAAGAAGTCTGGCTGCTCAATTACTTCGGGTTCGCCGGGGGTTAGAGACTGTCTAATAAATCGGAATATGCCAGCTGCGACGCATATTCCGATTTATTAGACAGTCTCTTAGGCAAACTAGCCCCCAATATACGACATCTCGATCTTTGGCTTGCCCGTCGACTGTTCCGATCGCTCTTCGGAATAGCGATCTTTCCGTTGTAACCAAATTTTTGATATATGATCGACTAGTCGGTCCTCACTCGCGCCTTCCCTGACGATTGCTCTAAGATCGTGTCCGGCTGTAGCGAACAGGCAGGTAAACAGTTTTCCGTCGGCGGAAAGGCGAGCCCGATTGCAGTCGGAGCAGAATGGTTTTGTAATCGAATTTATGATACCAAACTCGACCGGAATGTCCATGTATCGATATCGGGCCGCGACTTCCCCGCGGTAGTTCGGGTCGACCGGTTCGAATTCGAACTCCCTCCCGATTGTATCCAATAGTTCCTTCGCGGATTGAACTTCGGCGGATCGCCATTGGTTGGTGTTGCCTACGTCCATGTACTCGATGAAGCGAAGCGTAGTCCGCTGTTCTCGAAAATGCCTCACCATGGGAAGCACTTCCTGGTCGTTGACGCCCTTCTTGACGACCATGTTCACCTTGACGTTCAAGTGAGCGGCGCGAGCGGCCTCGATTCCCTTGAGCACGGCTTCGGGATCGCCCTTCCCCCCGCTCATCTGGCGGAAGATGTCGGCGTTCAGGCTGTCGAGGCTGATGTTGATCCGGTCGAGGCCCGCTTCTTTCAATGCCCGCGCGTGGCGCGGAAGGAGAACGCCATTGGTGGTGAGGGAAAGATCTTCGACTCCTTCGACGCCTGCCAGTTTTCCCACGAGGTCGGGCAGGTCTTTCCTCAATAGCGGTTCGCCGCCGGTGAGGCGGATTTTCTCGATTCCGAGTCGAGCGAAACTGCGGGCGAGCAGGACGATTTCGTCGTCGCCCAGAATGTCGCCTTTTGGGAGAAACGGATAGTCCGGTCCAAACACTTCCCGAGGCATGCAGTAGGCGCAGCGAAAGTTGCACTGATCGGTGACCGAGATGCGAAGATCGCGCAGGGGTCGATTGAGCGTGTCCTTCATTTGGCTGTTTTCCGCGCCTGTTTTCATGGCGTTGACTGGAGTTGATCTGCGGGAGCGTTGGCCGGGGCGATCAGCTCCCTACGCAGGAGATCGAGCGCCGCTTGCAACGCTCGCTTCTTGATTCCAAGTCGCCCCCCGTTCCAGCTATAGCGTTTGGAAGCGCTTCCTCGAGGGGAATGAAGCCCCACAAATATTGTCCCGACCGGATTCTCCTCCGTTCCTCCGTCGGGCCCCGCGTAGCCAGTGGAGCTAATCGCGTAGTCGGAATGGAGTCGCTCCGCGGCGCCTCGAGCCATTGCTTCCGCAACGGGAGCGCTGACTTCGGTGTGGTCTTGTATCAATTTTTCAGGGACGCCGAGCAGTTCCATCTTCGCTTCGTTGCAGTAGCTAACGATCCCGCCGGAAAAGACGTCCGAGGCTCCCTGCAAGTCGGTGAAGGCGTTGGCGATGAGCCCGCCCGTGCAGCTCTCGGCGGTCGAAAGCGTCGCACCGCGTTCTCTCAAAAGTTTGGATACGATCTCAGCGGTCGTATCGTGGCCGAAGCTGAGGAAATTCTCGCCCAGGGCGCGCTTGCATTCCTCCGCGATCGACTGGAGCTCTTGCTGCCGGTCGTTCTCGTTCGGAAAACTGAGCCGGAAATCGACCTGCCCTTGATGGGCGCAATAGGCGACGGCAAGTCCTGGATGCGCGTCGAACAAGGATTGGAACTGCATCTCCAGAGCCGACTCGCCCACGCCGATGGTCCGGACTTGGAGATAGTTTTCCGCGGTTTCGATGAAGTCCAGTTTCTCAAGTCGCGGGATGACTTGTTCCGTGAACATGGGCTGGAGCTCGTTGGGTGGACCGGGGAGCATGACGAGAATCTTGCCGGATTTCTGTAGCCACAGTCCCGGGGCGGTTCCCAGCGGGTTCTCCAGGACTTCCGCGCTTTCGGGGCGGTAGGCCTGCTTGCGGTTGTTCGGGCTCATTCGCTTGCCGATGCGCCGAAAACGGTCCTGGATCGCGTTTAAAATAGACTCGTCGAAAACGAGCGTTTCACCGAGCGCATCGGCGAGCGCTTCCTTGGTGCGGTCGTCGACCGTAGGGCCCAGGCCGCCGGTGGTGATGACCACGTCGCCCCGTTCCCAGCAGAACTTGAAGTGGTCGTCGATTTCGTCGCTCTCGTCGGAGATCGTGTAGTTGCCGTGGAGCGTGACGCCGCGCTGGCGAAGCTGGTCGCCCACAAAGGTCAGGTGACCGTTCCGGGTAAGGCCGAGGAGCAGCTCTTCGCCGAGAGTGATCAGCATGAATTTCTTTGTCTGCGACATCGTGATGGTTCCTGGACTAAAAAGCTTCGCTTGTTTTTTCGGATGAGTAGAGAGTTAAACGAACGATGCCAACGGCTGGTTTGAGTAAATTGAAGGAAAAGGCGCGGCAACTCCCGTCCACGCCCGGGGTGTACTTGATGAAGGACCGCCTGGGTTCCGTCATCTACGTGGGTAAAGCCAAGAGTTTGAAGAAGCGAGTGTCCACCTATTTCCAGCCGTCCCGATCGTTCACGCGCCAGCCGAAAATTCGGGCCCTCGTGGAGATGATCCGCGATTTCGAGATCATCGAAGTGAAATCGGAGCCCGAAGCTCTCTTGCTGGAAGGCCAGCTGATCAAAAAGTGGCGACCCAAGTACAATACCGACTTCACCGACGACAAGCGCTTCCTGCTCGTGCGCGTCGACCAGACGCGGACCCTGCCGCGATTCACTCTGGCTCGTTTCAAGAAAGAGGACGGGGCCCGCTACTTCGGCCCCTTCGCTCACGCCCAGCACATCCGCAAAACGCTGGCGGAAATGCGGCGCCAGTTCGGAGTGCTGCTGAGCGACTCCAACCCGAAGACCCTCGATGACGGGCGATTCCGACTGTACGAGGACGTGCGCTCCGAGCTCTACGGGTTCCCCAACGTGGTGGATCGCGACGCGTATTTGGAGCGCGTCGAGGAGGCGTGCTCCTTTCTCGAGGGAAAATCGGTCGAGTGGCTTGCGGAGGTCAAAGAGAAGATGGCGGTGGCATCGGAAAAGAAGCAGTACGAAAAGGCGGCGGAGCTGCGGGATTTGGCCTTCGCTCTCGAGGCGTCGTTGAAAAAGACGCGGAAGTTCGAACGGGAGCGGTCGGCTCCGGTCGACCAAACCCCCGCATTGGAGCGATTGAAAACCGAACTCGGGCTCGAAACGCTTCCGACCGCGATGGAGTGTTTCGACATTTCCCACATTTCCGGCACCTTCGTCGTGGCGTCCGTGGTCCGTTTCGAAGACGGGCAACCCAACAAGCAGCAATACCGGCGCTTCAAGATCAGCAGCTTCGAGGGCAACGACGATTTCCGCTCGATGGAGGAAGTGGTGGGCAGGCGCTACCGGCGCTTGTCGAACGAAGGCAAGCCGTTCCCGGACGTCATCGTCATTGACGGTGGTCTCGGTCAAGTCGGCGCGGCGATCAAGGCGTTCCTCGTACAAGACCTGGAGCCGCCCGCGATTATCGGCCTGGCGAAAAAACACGAGACCATAATTTTTCCGGACGAGCGTCCGCCGCTGAGACTCCCTTTGAAGGACGAAGGCCTGCGGTTGCTGCAACGAATGCGCGACGAAGCCCACCGATTCGCCAACACCTACAACGCCGACTTGCGAAGCCGGAAGGTCAAAGAGAGTTTGCTGGACGACTTCCCGGGGCTCGGACCCAAGAAACGAGCCCTCTTGCTCACGACGTTCAAAAGCGTTGAGCAACTACGGGCCGCTTCGGAAGAAGCGCTGCAATCGGTCGAAGGAATCGGTCCGACGACCGCTCGGAGACTGATCGAGTTTCTCGACGCCAATCAGCGGAAATAATCGGTATCAATCAATTTGATACAAAAAAATGCCTCTCCAGAGTGGAGAGGCATCAGCAAATTTGTGGTTAAGCTACGCTTGAGCCGGAATGTTGAGCGACTCGACCTTGAGCACGTTTTTCGGTGTTTCCGGCGTCGAAGGATGCGGTACGACTTTCCAGAATTTGGATACAGTTGCTCCCCAATTTTCTAGTAGCGATTGGGCAAGCGGGCTGGATGTCGCAGCGAGGTGGGCTTCCACCACTTTCTTGAGGGCGTCGGCCTCGCCGCTTTCACTCAAACGCTCGATATCCACCATGGCGGGGTTGTATCGATTGTTGAATACATCGTTTTCGTCGTAGACGAAGCCGAGGCCGCCGCTCATGCCTGCTCCGAAGTTGGAGCCGGTTTCGCCGAGCGACACGATGAGGCCGCCGGTCATGTATTCGCAGGCGTGGTCGCCCAAGCCTTCGACGACTGCGATCGCCCCGCTGTTGCGAACGCCGAAACGCTCGCCGGCGCAGCCCGCGGCGAAGAGATGTCCGCCGGTCGCCCCGTAGAGGCAGGTGTTTCCGGCGATGGTGTTGTCCTTCCAAACGAAGGTTTCCTCGTCCTTGGGGCGAATGACGATTTCGCCGCCGCTCATGCCCTTGCCGACGTAGTCGTTGGCTTCTCCGAAAAGTCGCATGCGGATTCCGGGGGAAAGGAAAGTGCCGAAGCTTTGCCCCGCCGTTCCGGTGAACTTGAGGTCGATTGACGCGGGCGGGAGGTGATTGCTGCCGCGAATATAAGCGACTTCTCCCGACAGGTGGGTTCCGATGCATCGGTCGGTGTTGCCGATCTTGTATTTGCCGCGGAACGACGCGACGCGTCCGGAAATAACGTCTTTGGACTCTTGGATGATCGTCTGGTCCAAGCCTCCCTCGAAGCCGAGGCGCTCGTTGCGCGGGCGGGTGTGGATGCGTGGCGACTCGCCGCTCGGATCCGGATCGTGGAGGAGGCCGCTGAGATTGACCATCCGCGTTTTCGGATTCTCCGGATCGTCGATTTGCTCGAGCAAGTCGACTCGCCCGACGAGGTCGTCCATCTTGCGCACGCCGAGTTTGGCCATGTACGACCGCACGTCTTCGGCCACTGCGTTGAAGTAGTTGATGACGTTCTCGGGAGTTCCCTTGTACTTGGCCCGAAGATCTTCACGCTGTGTGGCGACTCCGACTGGGCATGTATTCAAATGACAAACACGAAACATCGCGCAGCTGGCGGCGATCATCGCGGCGGTGCCGAAGTTGTACTCTTCCGCTCCGAGCATGGCGGCCATGACGATGTCGCGTCCGGTTTTCATGCCTCCGTCCGTGCGTAGGACGACGCGATTGCGCAGGCCGTTCATCATGAGAACCTGATGCGTTTCGGCGAGGCCGATTTCCCAGGAAGACCCGGCGTGCTTGATGGATGAGAGCGGCGACGCGCCGGTTCCGCCATCGTGTCCTGAGATGAGAATTACATCCGCGTACGCCTTGGCGACGCCGGCGGCGACCGTTCCGACTCCGGAGCTGGAGACGAGTTTCACACAGACCTTGGCTCGCGGATTCACTTCTTTCAGGTCGAAGATCAACTGGGCGAGGTCTTCGATCGAATAGATGTCGTGGTGCGGTGGCGGCGAGATGAGCGTAACGCCGGGCACGCTGAAGCGGAGCCGGGCGATCATGGGCGATACTTTGTGCCCGGGCAGTTGCCCGCCTTCGCCTGGCTTGGCGCCTTGAGCCATTTTGATTTCGATTTCTTTGGCGGTGGAGAGGTACTCCGCGGTGACGCCAAAGCGTCCGGAAGCGACTTGCTTGATCGCCGAGGAGGCGTTGTCGCCGCTTTCGAGCAGCGTGTAGCGGCGTGGATCTTCACCGCCTTCGCCGGAATTGGACTTCCCTCCGATCCGGTTCATGGCGATGGCGAGGGTTTCGTGGCATTCGGGTGAAAGCGCGCCGAGCGACATGGCGGCCGTGGTGAAGCGGCGGCGGATGTCTTCGATGGGCTCGACTTGTTCGGGGGAGATCGGGGACGATTCCGGGAAGTTGATTTGAAGCAGGTCTTTGATCGCGTAGGGCTGATGCGTGTCGGACTCGTTCTTGTACTTTTCGTAGTCCTCGGGCTGGCCCTTCTTGAGGAATCGGTGCATGCCTCCCACGACTTTCGGGTTCCAGGCGTGAAACTCGCCGCCTTTGCGGACGACTTTGAAGTAGCCGGCGCTGGTGAACCCGGGTTCTTCGTCGCCGTACGCCATTTGATGGCGGGCGATGACTTCCTCTCCGATCTCGGCGTAACCGATGCCGCCAATTGGCGTGGGCGTTCCGAAGAAGCACTCGTCGATCAGCGATTGGGAGAGCCCGATGGCTTCAAAAATCTGGGCGCGGCAGTAGCTGAACAGCGTGCTGATACCCATCTTGCCCATGATCTTGAGGAGGCCTTTTTCGATGGCGCCTCGATAGTTGTTGCAGGCGGTGGCGGCGTCGACGTCCTCGAGATCGCCGTTCTCGGCGAAATTCTTCATTACCGCGAGGGCGATGTAGGGATTGACCGCGTTGGCGCCGAATCCGAGCAAGCAGGCGATTTGATGGACGTCGCGCGCTTCGCCGGTTTCGGCTACGATGTCGCACTTGAGCCGGAGGCCCGCTTTGACCAAGGTCTGGTGGACGGCGCCGGCGGCGAGGAGCATGGGGATGGCGACCCGGTCGGCGTTGACGCCGCGGTCGGTGAGGATGAGGACTTTGGCGGACTTCTCCTCGACCGTTTTCTCGGCGCGAGCGGTGAGTTCGCGAACGGCGGTTTCCAGTCCGGCCGCTCCGCTAGAGGCGTCGTAGGTGACGTCGAGTCGAACGACTCGGTCTTTGAGGCCTTCTATGTTAAAGAGGGCGTCGACTTCATTGTTGAAAAGGACGGGCGAGCTCGTCTTGGCGAACCCGGCGCTTTGCGGCATGTCTTCGAATAGTCCGAGGCGTCCACCCAGAAACATGTTGATGGACATGACCGAACGCTCCCGAATGGAGTCGATCGGCGGGTTTGTTACTTGGGCGAAGAGCTGCTTGAAATAGGTGTAGAGCAGGCGCGGCTTGCGGCTGATGAACGCGAGCGGCGTGTCGTCGCCCATGGAGCCGGTGGCTTCCATACCGGTTTGGGCCATGGGCTTGAGGATGACGTCGAACTCGTCCTTGTCGTAGCCAAACGCGAGCTGCGGCCGGATGGCGTCGTCTTCGGAGTTGGCGGGCTCGACGCTCGAGTCCTTGGCGAAGGCGTGGACATCGGTCAGGTGCTCCTGGCACCATTGCTTGAATTTGGGATCGCTGCCGATGGCTTGCTTGATCTCGTCGTTGTCGAGGAAGCGCTTTTCCTCCAGGTCGATGGCGATCATCTTGCCGGGGCCGAGTCGGCCGGAGCGGACGGTCTTCAGGTCGGTCTCGTCGATGAGGCCGAGTTCCGACGCCAGAAGGACGGTGCCGTCGTCGTAAATCTTGTAGCGGGCGGGGCGGAGGCCGTTGCGGTCGAGCGACGCGGCGACGTAGCGTCCGTCGGTGAAGGCGATGGCCGCGGGGCCGTCCCAGGGCTCGAGCATGCAGGCGTAGTACTCGTAGAAGCCGCGCAGCTCGTCGCTAATCTGGTCGTTGTTCTCCCAGGCGGGCGGCATCATCATCATAGCCGACTGGAGGGCGCTGCGTCCGCCGAGCGTGATGAGCTGTAGGGCGTTGTCGAAGCTGGCCGAGTCGGAGAGGTCGGGCTGGATGATGGGCCGAAGATCGGAATAGCGATCGCCCCAGACGCCGTGGATGTTGGAGCGTTCGCGGGCCCGCATGAGGTTGCGGTTTCCGCGAATGGTATTGATCTCGCCGTTGTGGGCCATCATGCGAAACGGCTGGGCGAGGTGCCAGAACGGGAAGGTGTTGGTCGAGTACCGCTGATGGAAGATGGCGAAGGCGGTCTCGTAGTTCGGATTCTTGAGATCCTTGAAATACGGGCGCATCTGAGGGGAGTTGAGCATCCCCTTGTAGATGAGGGTCCGGTTGGAGAAGGAGCAGATGTAGAAATCTTCGATGTCTTCTTCCATGGCCTGCCGCTCGGCGGTCTTCTGGGCGAGGAAGAGCTTTCTCTCGTAGTCGGCGACGTCGAGTTCGTCGGTCTTGGCGGTGAGGATTTGGACGATGCGAGGCTGGGTTTCCTTGGCCTTTTGGCCGAGGCAGCTGTCGTCGACCGGGACGTCCCGCCAGCCGAGCACACTCAGGCCCTCGTTCTTGACGGCGTTTTCGACCAGTTTCTTCGCGTGTGACTGGGCGTACTCGTCGTCCTTGGGCAGGAAGATGACGCCGACTCCGAGGTCCTCGTCGTTGTAGAGGTGCTTCCCTTCCTGTTCGAGGTGCTCGCGAAAAAGGGCGTAGGGAATCTGGGTGAGAATGCCGGCGCCGTCCCCGGTGATCGCGTCGGCGTCGATGGCCCCGCGGTGGGCGAGGTTCTTGAGGGCCTGGATGGTCTTCTTGAGCAGGCCGTGCGACTTTTCGCCGTTGATGTTCGCCAGGAAGCCGACGCCGCAGGCGTCGTGCTCTTGCTCCTTCTTGTACAGAGGGGATGGTTGAATGGAATTCATAGATAAAGTGTGGCTTTAAGTCGATGTGACCGACTGGCGTCGGTGGATAGAAGGGGCCGGGAACGCTGCCCGGCCCGAAGAAGTGAAAGGGTTGGAGGCCGGTCCGCTAGAAAAAGCGGACGGACTGTGCTTGGCGCATTTTCTCGTGCTCCTCGTCGCTGCAGCCGCGATCGGTTGGCGAGTCGGCTTCCTTTTCGGAGGCGCCTACGAGACGGTTTTCGAGCAGATAGGCTTCGACCTCTTCGCCACTCACGTCGGCGAGCATGATGCCGTCGACTTCAACGCAAGGCGAGAGCGGCTGGCCGGACTTCGAAACCATCTCGGCGTAGTTTTCCGCGCTGTTGATGATGTCGATATCCTCATACTCGAGATCGTACTTAGACATAATGGCGCGGACGCCCATGCTCCATCCACATTGTGGTTTCAAGTATGCTTTAATTTTCATGCTATTGTTAGGTTGCGGTTTCTAGACCTCTTGAGCAAGGCCTAGATCCGCTTTTTCAACTCAGGACGAATGGCTCTGGCAAGCGTTTTTCGCTTCCCGCGGCGCTTGGGCAGGTGTTGGAGAGTTGCTTCGAGACGGGGCGCGGAGAGGTCGATCGAGGAAACGCGTTCCTAACATGCTCGACTACAGGGAGTTATGCTGCGGGTTGTTTTCCGTGCGAGGATAAGCGGGTTTGCGTCCTGATCCTAACCTGGGGATGAGCTTTAGAGCGTTTTGTCCGAATTGATTTACCGGAAAAAAATCAGCCTATGACAGTTTATGTCCGATGCCTTGAAATATAAATGGATCTCGACGGCGCTTAGTCTTGCGCCCGGAAAAAGTCGGTTCCAAATTGGACGCTCACGAACGCTAAAACTGAAACTAAAACGATAACGCTAATGGCAAAAGGTAAAGTAACTCCCCTCCCCTCATCGGAGAACAAAGAGAAGAATGTGGAAATGGCGATGTCCGCCATCACGAAGCAATTTGGGGAGGGTTCGATCATGCGTCTCGGCAGTGGATCGAACATGAAGGTAGAGACGATTTCCACGGGTTCGCTGTCCGTGGATCTCGCGTTGGGTGTGGGCGGTCTGCCTCGCGGGCGGATTTGCGAAATTTACGGGCCGGAGTCTTCGGGCAAGACGACGCTTTGTTTGAATGTGATCGCCGAGGCCCAGCGCCAGGGCGGCATCGCGGCCTTTGTCGACGTGGAGCACGCGCTCGACCCGAAGTACGCCCGCAATCTGGGCGTGAATGTGGACGAGTTGCTGGTGTCGCAGCCGGATTGCGGCGAGGACGCTCTGAATATCGCGGAGGCGTTGATCCGCTCCAACGCGATCGACGTGATCATCATCGACTCGGTAGCGGCGCTGGTATCGCGGGCGGAGCTGGATGGTCAAATGGGCGACGCGACCGTGGGCTCGCAGGCGCGTTTGATGAGCCAGGCGATGCGACGACTCACGGGCATCGTCAACAAGACCAAGTGCATCTGCATGTTCACCAACCAGATTCGCGAGAAGATCGGCGTGATGTTCGGCAGTCCGGAAACGACTCCGGGCGGACGGGCCTTGAAGTTCTTCTCGTCGGTGCGGATGGACATTCGCCGCATCGGTCAGATCAAGGACACTTCGGGCGTGGTGACCGGGAATCGCACCCGAGTGAAGATCGTCAAGAACAAGGTCGCTCCCCCGTTCACGGAGTGCGAGTTCGACATCATGTACAACGAGGGCATTTCTCGGATGGGCTCGATTGTGGATCTCGGAATCCAGCACAAGATTCTCGAAAAGAAAGGGGCTTGGATTTCCTACGAAGGCGAGCTTGTGGGCCAAGGCCGGGAAGCGGCCAAGACGTTCTTGTCCGAGAATCCGGAAGTCGCGGCGAAGATTTCGAACTCGATCATCGAGGCGGTCAACCCTGAGGCCAAGAAAGTCGAGGAACTGGAGGAAGCCGCCGCGGCGAGCTGAGGTTCCCGAAACGTTGAATTGCAAGGACCGCTTCGGCGGTCCTTTTTTGTTTGTAGGCGACTGAGTAATTGAGCACGTAGTGCCTTAGAAAATGTCGAATAAGTTCAGAATCTGTCATTCGATGGTAGGGACCGACTGCCAGGCGGTCCGCATTTCGCTGGAGGGATTCTCAACCGACGCGGCTCGCTCGGCGATCGAGCCCTACCTTTTTCGACTTATTAGATACTCTCTTAGAAAATGTCGAATATGCACGGGAGTGCATCAATTCACACGTAGGGCCTTCGCTTGCGAAGTGCCGCGTAGGTTTATAGGGAATCTACATTCGCGGCGTGGCGCGAGCGCCAGCCCTACAGGTTCGAATAGTTGGGTGCATTCTTGGTGATTTGAAGACATCTAAAATTTGTATGGAAACGGTAGATACAATCGTCGCGGTAGGCACGCCCAACGGGGAGAGCGCCTTGGCCCTGGTGCGTGCGAGCGGACCCGCGTGCGAGTCGCTGGCCCGCGAGATTTTCAGTCGATCGGGATCGCTGCAGCCGCGGCACGCCTACCACGGCTCCTACCGTTCTGCTGCGGGGACGGTGATGGACGATGTCGTCTATTGCCTGTATCAAGGGCCGAAGTCGTTCACGGGAGAGGACACGCTGGAAATTACTTGCCATGGAAACCCGCTGATCGCGTCCGGGATTTTGACCGACTTGATCGCTCGCGGATGCCGGCAGTCGGAGCCGGGCGAGTTTTCGCGGCGGGCGTTTCTCAACGGGCGGATGGATCTGACGCAGGCCGAGGCCGTCATGGAGCTCATCCAGGCGCGGAGCGACAAGGCGATCCAGGCGGCCCACAACCAGTTGCGCGGCGCCTTCGGCCGGCAGCTCGGGATTCTCAAGGAGCGGATGCTGGCCAATGTCGCCACGATCGAAGCTTATATCGACTTTCCGGAGGAAGACCTCCCGGAGGAGCAAAAAGAGGCCTACGTGACGGGTATTCAGGAATTGATGACGTTTTGCTCGCGTTTGATCGACAGCAGCCAGTACGCCGCTTTTTTGCGGGACGGAGTCAAGACGCTGATATTGGGCGAGCCCAACGCGGGCAAGAGTTCCCTGCTAAATTTGCTGCTCGGGTTTGAGCGAGCGATTGTCAGCGAGCAGCCGGGCACGACGCGCGATTTTCTGCGCGAGCGTATCATCCTCGGTCCGCACAGTATACAACTGTTGGATACTGCGGGATTGCGCGAGGCGGAGAGCGACATCGAGCAGGAAGGGATTCGCAAGACTATCGAGCTCGCGGAGGAAGCGGACATATTTCTGCTCGTCAGGGACACCGCCCTCCCCTCCCCTGAATTGCCCGAGGCGATCGCCAGCAAGCTTTCGGCTGCGAATTGCATCGTCCTTCGCAACAAGGTCGATCTCGGTGTTTCCGATCCCGGGCCCAATCCAGTGGCGGGGGCTAAATCGATCGAATTCTCCGCCTTGACGGGACACGGTCTGGAGGCTCTGAGAGCGGCCTTGCTCGAGATGATCGACGCGCGTTTTTCCACAGACGACGACGATTTGATATTGGTGAACGCCCGTCACGGGGTCGCCTTGAACGAGTTGCGGGACTGTCTGCAAAGCGCATTGAAAAAGCTGGAGGACGACGAAGCCATGGAGCTCGTCGCCAGCGACTTGCGGGGCGCTATGGACGCCATCGGATCGATCCTGGGGAGGATCGACAACGAGGACATGCTCGACGTTCTGTTCTCGTCGTTCTGCATCGGCAAGTAGCAGATTTTTAACATTCATCGGGTGGTTCCCGGACGGGGTGGACCGCAGCGACTTCTCCTTTACGTTTATTTAGCAATCGAAGCCGAGATTGGAGTCCGACTTTCTCGCTTGAGGTCCCCTACTCTGCGGTTCTTTATCTGCCTCCATGGAAGTTCGTGGAGACGCGTATGATGTGATTGTGTGCGGTGCGGGGCACGCGGGTTGCGAGGCGGCATTGGCCGCGGCTCGGATGGGCGCGCGCACGTTGGTGTTGAGCGGCAACATCGACACGATCGCGGCGATGAGCTGCAATCCGGCCATCGGCGGTGTGGCCAAGGGTCAGATCGTTCGCGAGATCGATGCGCTTGGCGGCGAAATGGCGTTGACTACCGACGTGTCCGGAATCCAGTTCCGTTTGCTCAACGCGTCCAAAGGCCCGGCGGTCCAGTCCCCTCGCGCTCAGTGCGACAAGAAAGTCTACGCGTTGCGGATGAAGCACGTGCTCGAGCATCAAGAAAATCTGGATGTGTTTCAGGCGACCGTGACCGGGTTGATTTTCAAAGGCGACTCGGTCGTAGGCTGCCATACCAACCTGGATGTGGATTTCCACGGGAAGACGGTGATCATCACCACGGGAACGTTTCTGCGGGGTCTGATGCACATTGGGAAAAACAAGAACGAAGGCGGTCGCATGGGCGACTATTCGGCGAAAACGCTCTCTAACAGCTTTCTCGAAGCCGGGATCGAACTGGAGCGACTCAAGACCGGGACCCCGCCAAGGTTGCTCGGGAGATCTATAGACTTCAGTCAACTGGAGGAGCAAAAAGGAGACGCGGACCCTACTCTGTTCGCGTTCTACGACACGCGCGACGAATCAGACATGTTCCACGTGGAACATCACGGCGAAACGTTCGCCGGCTGGCGTCCGGGATCGGATCCGGTTTCGTGCTGGATCACGTACACAACAGAGAAAACCTCTGAGATCGTCCTGAAGAATCTCCATTTGTCGGCCATGTACGGCGGCGAAATCGAAGGCGCGGGCCCGAGGTATTGTCCGAGCATCGAGGACAAGTTCGTCCGTTTCGAAGGTCGCCCGCGGCACATGCTCTTTATCGAGCCCGAGGGTCGGAACACCAACGAGTACTACATCAATGGCTTGTCGACGAGTTTGCCGTTTTCGGCTCAGAAAGAGATGATCGCTTCGATTCCTGGCTTGGAGAACGCCCATTTGCTGCGTCCGGCGTACGCGGTCGAATACGATTTCGCGCCGCCCACGCAAATTTTTCCGCATCTGGAGTCGAAGAAAGTGGAAAATCTGTTTTTCGCGGGGCAAATCAACGGGACTTCGGGTTACGAGGAAGCGGCGTGCCAGGGTTTGGTTGCCGGCGTCAATGCAGCGTTAAAGGTCCGTGGAGACGCGCCGTTCGTGCTGAAGCGCTATGACGGCTATACGGGGGTGTTGATCGACGACCTGGTAACGAAGGGCACGCAGGAGCCGTACCGGATGTTCACCAGTCGCGCTGAGTACCGGCTTTTGTTCAACCATGGGAGCTCCGAGTTGAGGCTGCTGGACTATGCCCGTAAATACGGGCTGCTTTCCGAATCGAGGTTGCGGCGGATCGAGCGCAAGAAGGAACAAATCGAGTCGTCGGTGGCTTGGGTGGAATCGAATCGAGTAGGGGAGCAAACATGGGCGACCTTGGTTCGCCGGAACGACTGGGACGGGTCGCTGCCGGAAGGGATCGAGTCGCTTCCGGACGCGGTCAAGGCGGAGGCGCTTTATCGGGTTCGTTACGACGGGTACTTGAAGCGGGAGCTGCGTCAGGTGGAGAAGCTCAACAATGTAGAGGGGATCCAGGTACCGAAGGGATTCGATTTCTTGACGGTGACGGGTTTGAAGAAGGAGTGCGCGTTGAAGCTCAACGAGATGGGGCCGGCAAACTTGGGCCAGGCCAGTCGCGTCAGCGGGGTCAACCCGGCGGACATCAGCATACTGATGGTAGCGTTGAATAATTCTTAACTTATTGATAATCAATATATTATAACCTATAGGCTTTCAAGCGTACATGCCTGTCTGACGATTGAACGAACGGATTTGGGTGTAACGGAATTGTAACGCTAAGGCGGTTGCGCAAATGTGTTCATGCGCAAGAATTCGGATTTTGAAACTGGCACAGCTATGGTTTCCCTTGAACAGCCTAGGAAGGTTTTGGTCGTCGACGACGAGATCGACGTAACCGAATTGCTTAGTTATAATTTGCGGCAGCGTGGATTCGTCGCGGAGTCGGTCAACGACCCGAATCGAGCGTTGGAAACGGTTCGGAGTTTCAAGCCGGACTTGATTGTCTTGGACATCATGATGCCGGGTTTGAGCGGGCTTCAGGTATGTCGGATGATTCGCCAGGAGGCGCCGCTTAAGAAAATTCCGATCATTTTTCTCAGCGCCAAGACGGAGGAGGGCGACCGAATCGAGGGATTCGAGAGCGGGGCGGACGATTATGTCTGCAAGCCGTTCAGCCCTAAAGAATTGATGTTGAGGGTCTTAGTGATCCTGAAGCGTTCGGGCGAGGGTGAGGACGCTCCCTCGGTCATGAATGTGAACGGCATTTCCATGGACGTGGAGCACCACAGAGTCACGGTGCGCGGGGAGACGATCGAGTTGACCGCGACGGAGTTTCGCCTTTTGCGGCTGCTGATGGAGCAGCGGGGGAAGGTGCAGACGCGGGAGGTTTTGCTGAAGAAAGTCTGGAATTACGAGAACGACATGGAGACGCGGACGGTCGACACGCACATGCGTCGTTTGCGCGAAAAGCTCGGAGACGAGGGATCTGGGCTTGAGACAGTGCGCGGGGTAGGGTATCGGATGGTGGAGAGTCGGGATTAGCGGCTCGAGTCGTCCATGTCCTACGTTCTGTTAGCCGTTGTTCTCGTCGTCGCCGTAGTGTACGCGGTCCGTTATTATCGGCAGCGGGACGCGATTCGGCTTTTGGCGGATTCGTTGTCGGCCCGGACGTCGATTTTGACGCATTCGCAGGAGTTTCGGTCGATCAACCGAAGCTGGAGCAAGTTGGTGGACGAGCTGAATCTGTTGCTGAGCGAGATCGACCGGCTGGACAAGCAGAGCTCGGATCGCTTGAAGCAGATCGACACGACCTTGGGCAATCTGCAGGAGGGAGTGCTCATTCTGGACCGGGACAACTATATCTTGTTGGTGAACAACGCGTTGAACGAGGACATTCCTGCGTTGGGCGACGCGGTGGGGAAGCGTGTGGAGGGAGCGATGCACAGTTCCGAGTTTCTCGAGTTTCTCCGGGAAGTGAAGCAGCGGGGCGGTAGCGTGGGCAAGGAGCTCGTCTTTTCGGAGCGAGGCGGGGATGTGTGGATGGAAGTTTCGGCGTCCCGTTTGGACGCCGCGGACCAGGGGAACGGGCCGTGGTATTTGTTCGTCCTCCACAACATCACGCAGCTCAAGCTGCTGGAGAGCATGCGGAAGCAGTTCGTGGCGAACGCGTCGCACGAGCTCAAGACGCCGGTTTCGGTGATCAAGGGCTACGCGGAGACGTTGCTGGGCGACCACGGGACGATGCCCGAGTCGGAGCGGTTCAAGTTTTTGGACGTGATCCACCGTCATTCGGAGCGATTGGCGTTGTTGATCAACGACTTGCTGAGTCTTTCGCGTTTGGAAAGCGAGTCGCCGAGCTTGCATTGGACGGAGGTGGACGTGGTCGAGTGGCTGCGCGAGATGACCTTCGAGTTTCGCCAGAGCTTGAAGGCGGAGGGTAGGGAGCTGGTGGTTGATTTGCCGGAGGGCGGTTCGGTCCGACTGACGCTCGACGTTCTCAAGATTCGTCAAGTGATGGACAATCTGCTGGAGAACGCCATCAAGTACACGCCGGCGGAGGGCGAGATTCGGATCGGGTGTTCGCAGGTCGAGGACTCGGTCGAGATTTGGGTCGAGGACGAAGGGCCGGGTGTGCCGCAGGGCGATGTGGCCAAGATTTTCGAGCGGTTTTACCGCGTGGACAAAGGTCGCTCCCGCGACACGGGCGGCACGGGCTTGGGATTGAGCATCGTCAAGCACATCGTCGACTGGCACCAGGGTCGGATCTGGGCGGAGAATGTCGAGGGCAGGGGGCTGCGGGTGTCGTTCCGGCTTCCGTTGGCGGAAAAACCCGCGAAGGTGAGCGTTGTTTAGGCCACGTGGCCTAGGCATTCTCTTGGGTTGTCAGAAAACGGATTGTCTGTATCTCGGTCGGGCATGCCATTGAACGAGCATTTGCGACGGGTGGAGATTCGGAAAGCGGCTTTGCGGGACGCGCTGGAGAGCTGCTTGCACGGCGTCGAGCGGGTCGTTCTCGAGTTGGGCTGCGGCCACGGGCATTGGTTGACGGATTACGCGGCGGAGCGAGCGGACGCGTTTTGCTTGGGGATCGACGTGATCGGGGATCGAATCGACCGGGCGACACGGAAGGCGCAGCGGGCGGGGCTGGCGAACGCGCGTTTTCTCAAGGCGGAGGCGTCTGAGTTGCTGGAGATGTTGCCGGAGGGGGTGACCTTCGAGTCGGTGTTCGTCCTTTTTCCCGATCCGTGGCCCAAGAAGCGGCATTGGAAGAATCGCTTGTTTAACGCGTCGTTTCTCGGAGCGCTGGCGAAGCGGTGCGCGTCGGGGTCGCGGCTGTATTTTCGGACGGACCACGACGGCTACTTCGCGTGGGCGGAGGAGGCGGCGGAAACGCTGGCGGACTGGAAGGTGGCGAAGGACGGGGATTGGCCGTTCGAGCGGGAAACCGTTTTTCAGTCGAAGGCGGATTCGTTCCAGTCGCTGATCCTGGAGCGGGTTTGAAAGCGGGCTAGCTGTAGACGCCCAAAGCGACGATTTGGACGGCGATCGCGAGGATGAGGAGGACGACGCCGAACAAGTAGAAGGTATCGAAGGCGCGGCGTTTGAAGAGGGTCGGGTTTTGCGGCTTGGGCGTGTAGGAGCGTCGCTTGCTCCGGGACGAGCGCTTCTTGTCTTTGACCTCGAAAATGGCGTTGGAGAGATCTCGGCTGGGCATTTGGCGAAGTTAAGAAGTTGGAATGAGGAACGAAGAATGGGCGGCGCTAGTGGCGGCGATTCGGGCCGTGATAGGAAGTCGGCTTCGTTTAGGATTTTTTAACAGCGGTGTGATAGATTCCATTAGGATTTGTTCTAAATCCGACATTTTTTGCTTCATTTCAAATCATATCCGCTTGAATTGTATTTAGAGAGTTGACGCGTGCAAATCGATCTATCAACAACACTGCTTCTTTAGGCTGTTCTGCGGTTAAGATGCGATTGAAAAACAAACTCCCATCCCTCTTGGTTCTGGCGGCCGCTTGCGCGGCGCTTCCCGTGGCGAACGCGGCGGTCTCGCCTGCTCCCGAGGGTTTGTTCTCGGTGTTTGGGATGCCGATCACCAATAGTATGGTAACGAGCTGGGTGGTTGCCATTCTATTAATAGTAGGAGTCCGCATGATGATTGGCGGAAAGCCGAAGGAAATCCCGGGTCGCGGCCAAGCGATTCTCGAGAACTTGCTCGTCGGTTTGAAAGAAATGATCGAGCCGATCGTTGGGAAGAAAGCGGCGGCGGCGACCTTGCCGTTCGTGCTTGGTTTTTTCGTCTACATCTTGATCCAGAATTGGAGCGGACTGCTGCCGGGGGTGGGGTCGATCGGCGGTGGCTACGAAGATGCGGAAGGCCATTTTCATATCACTCAGCCATGGATTCGTCCGGGCAATGCAGACTGGAATGGAACGATCGCCCTGGCGCTCGTAGCCATGGCAGCCTGGCTGTACATCGTTCTCAAGTACGCGGGTTTCAAGGTGCTGATCGTCGATCTCTTCGGCAATAAGGCGGACAAGGAGGAAGTTGGAAACGGGATGTGGCTCATGCTCTTTCCGATTTTTCTTTTCGTTGGCATAATCGAAGTGGTTTCTATTGCCATCCGGCCGCTGACTTTGTCGGTGAGGCTATTCGGCAACATTTTTGGGGGAGAGAACCTTCTACATGGAATGCACTTCTTTCCTGCATTCTATTTCTTGGAACTTCTTGTCGGGCTGGTACAGGCGCTCGTTTTCGTGCTCCTGTTCAGCGTTTACATCGGATTGATTTGCAACCACGACGACGGGCACGAAGGACAGGCGCACTAACCACTTTTGTGTATCGGGACCATGCCCAACGCGTGGACGATCGCTTCAAAAATAACCAATAACAATATAGTACAATGTTGAACATCTTAGCAGAAATGAACGGCAATATCGCAGCGGGCCTTGGTGTCCTCGGTTGTGGACTCGGAGTGGGGCTTGTCGGTATGAAGGCCGCCGAAGCAGTGGGGCGCAATCCAGGCGCTTCCGGAAAAATCCTTGTTCAAGCCATTATCGGTATGGCGCTGGCGGAAGGTCTGGGCGTAATGGCCTTGTTCTTGCAGCAGTAAATTCTAATTCTGGCGAGCCGCTCGATTGCGGCGGCTCGCTTTTTCAGCCCTCACCCAGTCTCTCATGATTGATCTCATTACAATAGTAGCAGCGACGGATCCAAGCGCAGCAGCTGAATCTGCAGGCATATTCAAAAAGTTCGGCATCCATCCTGTCCATATTGGGATGCAGGTGCTCAGTTTTTCGATCCTCGCTTACGTCCTTTACCGCTTCGCGTTCAAGCCCGTGTTCGAAACGATGGACGAGCGCAACGCAAAGATCGCCGACGGGCTCAAGCATGCCGACGACATGAAGGCGAAGCTTGCCGAAGCGGAAGCGGAACACAAGGCCATCATCGCCAAGGCCTCGCAAGAAGCGCAGCAGATCGTTAATGAAGCTCGCGCGGTGGCGGAAGACAAAATTTCGAAATCTTCTCAGGACGCAGTGGCCCGGGCGGAGGAGATCATCAACAAGGCCGAGCAGCAGATCGAGCTGGACCGCAAGAAGATGCTCTCCGAGGCCAGAAGCGAAATCGCTCGTCTGGTCGTGGCGACTACCAGCAAGGTATTGGCGAAAGAGCTGTCGCCGGACGACAAGACTCGGTTTGCCGAGTCCGCTAGTTCTCAGTTAGTCGAATCGAGCAACTAGTAGTTAAATTTCAATGACAAAAGACCAGCAGATCAAGGAGTTCGCCAAGCAGCTGTTGAAGTTCAGCCTGGAAAACGGCGAATTGTCCGCGGAGCGAGTGGATGGCGTTTTGAAGTCGCTGGAGAAGAATCCGCCGCGGCACCACGTTGCCACGCTCAAGGCCTACCTAAAACTGGTCCAGCGAGAAGTTTCCAAGAGCACTGCGGTCATCAGCCATGCCGGAGACTTAAGCTCCGACGCGGTCACCGGCGTCGTGAAGCAGCTTTCCGCTAAATACGGTCGCAACCTCGCGTCGGTGACGCGGGAAGACCCGAGCTTGATCGCGGGTTTGCGCGTCGTCGTGGACTGCGATGTGTACGACGCGTCCATCGCCAGCTCGCTCAACACTCTGCAAGCCTCCCTTTCCTAGAATCAAAATCCCTTTAATAATTAGAAGAAGACCATGAGTTCCGTCATCGAACAGATCGAACAGCAAATCGCTAACCTCCAGACCAAAACGGTCGCCAGCAATACCGGAAAGATCATTACGGTAGGCGACGGCGTCGCGAAAATCGACGGACTGACCGAGGTGATGTACAACGAGATGATCGAGTTCCCGGGGAACACGATCGGAATCGCTCTTAACTTGGAAGAAGACGAAGTAGGCGCGGTTATTCTCGGCGAGGCGAACCACTTGCGTGAAGGCGACGAGGTCAAGTGCACCGGCAAACTGCTTTCGGTCCCTGTCGGCAAGGCGTTGCTCGGTCGCGTAGTCGACGCGCTCGGCCGCCCGGTTGACGGCAAAGGCGCTATCGAGACGGGCGAAACCTATCCCGTCGAAAAGATCGCTCCGGGCATTATCGAGCGCAAGTCGGTCGACCAGCCGTTGATGACCGGTATTCAGGCCATCGACTCGATGATTCCGATTGGCCGTGGGCAGCGCGAGCTCATCATTGGCGACCGCGGTACCGGCAAGACGACCATCGCCATCGACACCATCATCAACCAGGCGAACATCAACAAAGTCGGCCTCGCGTCGGGTGACCCCGATTTCCGCCCGGTCTACTCGATCTACGTTGCGGTCGGACAGAAGAATTCCAACGTCGCTCGCACGCTCGGCGTTCTCGAAGAGAAGGGCGCCCTCGAATACACGATCGTCGTTTCCGCTCCCGCCGCGGACTCGGCGGCCAACCAGTACTTGGCTCCTTACACGGGAGCGGCGATGGGCGAGTGGTTTATGTCCAATGGAATGGACGCGTTGATCGTCTACGATGACCTTTCCAAGCACGCGGCGGCCTACCGCCAAATGTCGCTGGTACTGAAACGCCCCTCCGGACGCGAGGCGTATCCGGGAGACGTTTTCTACCTGCACTCCCGTTTGCTCGAGCGCTCGGCTCGCGTCAACGAAGAGAATGGCAATGGCTCGCTCACGGCGCTTCCGATTATCGAGACGCTCGCGGGCGACCTTTCGGCCTACATCCCGACGAACGTCATTTCGATCACGGACGGCCAGATCTTCCTGGAAACCGACTTGTTCAATCAAGGGATTCGCCCAGCGGTATCGGTCGGTCTTTCCGTTTCCCGCGTGGGTTCGGCCGCTCAGTTGAAAGCGACGAAGCAAGTGGCCGGCAAGATCAAGCTCGAGCTGGCCCAATTCCGCGAACTCGCGGCCTTCGCCCAGTTTGGGTCCGACTTGGACGCGAAAACGAAGGCCCAGCTCGATCGCGGTTCCCGTATCGTCGAGCTCTTCAAGCAACCCGCGTTCAATCCGATTCCAATCGAGCAGCAAGTGGGCGTCCTCTGGGCGATGCAGAACAACTACTTCGACGATATCGACGTTTCCAAAATGGTGTCGGCTAGCGATTCGCTCCGCGACTTCCTGGTGTCTCGCAAGGAGGCGTTGCTCACGTCGGTCCGCGAGAAAGCGAAGATCGACGACGAGATCGCGGACCAGCTCAAGAGCGCCGTCGACGAATGGAAAGCGAGCTTCGCTTAATTTTTAACCACGAAATCCACGAAACGAACGAAAATGGCTCCGGAGATCCTATTTAAGGAAGAAAGCTACAGGATAATGGGAGCGTGTTTCGAAGTTTATAAAGACAAAGGAAATGGTTTTCTCGAAGATGTTTATCAGGAGTGCCTTAGCATAGAGTTTCAAGAACAGTCGATACCTTTTGAAGAGAAACCAAAACTACAATTGGAATACCGAGATCGAGTCCTAAGAAAAAGTTACGAGCCAGATTTTCTCTGTTTTGGGAAAATAATCATTGAACTGAAGGCAGTTAAAGCCCTTGCGGATGAACATCGCGCTCAAGTATTCAATTATTTGAAGGCGACAAAGAAAAGACTAGGCCTTCTTATTAATTTTGGTAGTCATCCAAAACTCGAGTACGAAAGGGTCGTAAATTAATTTTCGTCACATTCGTGTGTTTCGTGGTTAAAAAAAACTAGCCCAATGCCCAATTTAAGAGAGATTCGTCGCCGCATCAAGTCGGTCAAGAACACGCGCCAGATTACCAAGGCGATGGAGCTTGTCGCGGCCTCGAAGATGAAGAAGGCCCAGCAATCGGCCTTGTCCGGCCAGCCGTACGCCGCGCTGCTCGCGGAAACGCTTTCCCATATTGCGACTCGTATTGAAGAAGTGGAGCACCCCTTTTTCGAAGAGCGGGAAGTGAAGACGCGCGGTATCATTTTAGTAACTACAAATCGCGGATTGTGCGGACCGCTCAATAGCAACCTGTTCCGGGAGATCATGAAATCCGACGACGCGATGAAATTCGCCACCGTCGGGCGGAAAGGGAAGCAGTTCTTGAGCCGGTCGAGTCGCGACTTGCTGGCGGATTTCGAAATCGACGACAGCGTTCCCTACACGAAGGTGAAGCAAGTCACTGAGTTCATGATCGAGAAGTATCTCTCGGGCGAGGTGGACACGGTCGAAGTTATGTATCCACGATTCGTGAACGTTCTCACGCAAGCGCCGACCGTAGGGAAACTGCTTCCGATCCGAGGATTAGACGACATGATTACCGAGCTGCGCGGCAAGGACGCGGAACCGTTCGAGTCGTCGTCGGACGATCGCAATTTTGTTTTCGAGCCGGATCCGGTGAGCATTTTGAATAGCTTGCTCCCGCTCTTTGTGGATCGCCAAGCCTATCAGGCCATTCTCAGCGCTCGCGCGTCGGAGCACAGCGCCCGAATGGTGGCGATGAAGACGGCGAAGGACAACGCGACGAAGCTTCTCGATTCTCTCACCCTCCAGTTCAACAAGGCCCGACAGGCGGCCATCACTCAGGAAATCCTGGAAATCGCGGCGGCGACTTCGAGCAACGGTTAACCCAGTCAGACCCTCCACTTCTTAATTCTTAATTTCTAATTCTAACTTTAACAAAATGAGCAACACCGGAAAAATTCTCCAAGTCATTGGACCCGTTGTGGACGTCCAATACGCAGAAGACTCTCTGCCCGCTATCTATCAGGCATTGACGATCGACTTCACTG
The DNA here is from genome assembly GCA_028284235.1 of Opitutaceae bacterium. GTDB lineage: Bacteria > Verrucomicrobiota > Verrucomicrobiia > Opitutales > Opitutaceae > Pelagisphaera. The sequence continues at coordinate 30,145 of JANQSC010000008.1, read as the reverse complement.
TTTCGGGCGAGAGCCAGAAATTGACCCTCGAAGTGCAGCAGCATTTGGGCGAGGGCGTCGTGCGAGCGGTGGCGATGTCGTCGACGGAAGGACTCAAACGCGATATGGAGGTTGTCGATACGGGCGCGCCGATTTCCGTACCGGTAGGTGAGGGTGTTCTTGGACGCATTTTCAATGTGACTGGCGATACGGTAGACGGTCGTGGCGAAGTGGCTCACGAGAAGACCTACCCGATTCACCGTCCGGCTCCGCCTTTGACCGAGCAGGACACGAAGGCGAACATCCTCGAGACCGGCATCAAGGTCATCGACTTGATCTGCCCCTTTATCAAGGGAGGTAAAGTCGGCGCCTTCGGAGGAGCGGGTGTCGGTAAGACGGTTGTGATCATGGAGTTGATCAACAACATTGCCAAAACGCACGGTGGCTACTCTCTGTTCGCGGGAGTCGGGGAGCGCTCGCGCGAAGGAAACGATCTTTACCACGAAATGTCCGACTCCGGCGTTATCGACCAGGAGAACCTCGCGAACTCCAAGGTTGCGCTTGTCTACGGTCAAATGAACGAGCCGCCAGGAGCTCGTATGCGTGTCGCTCTCTCGGCGCTTTCCATGGCGGAGTACTTTCGCGACGAGAAGAACCAGGACGTTCTGCTTTTCGTAGACAATATTTTCCGTTTTTCCCAGGCGGGCTCGGAAGTATCCGCTCTCCTCGGCCGCTCTCCTTCCGCGGTGGGCTACCAACCGACTTTGGCGTCGGAAATGGGTACCCTGCAGGAGCGAATCACTTCCACTAAGAAAGGATCGGTTACTTCCTTCCAGGCAGTTTACGTCCCTGCGGACGATTTAACGGATCCGGCTCCTGCCAACACCTTCGCCCACCTCGACTCGACGATCGTACTCGAGCGAGCGATTGCCGACTTAGGAATCTACCCGGCGGTTGATCCGCTTGCTTCCGTATCGAAGGCGCTCGAGCCGGCGGTTGTTGGAGATGAGCACTACGAAGTCGCTCGCGGTGTGCAGCGCGTGCTGCAGCGCTATAACGACTTGCAGGACATTATCGCGATTCTCGGGCTCGACGAACTGTCGCCGGAGGACAAGCAGACGGTCTACCGCGCTCGAAAGATCCAGAAGTTCCTCTCCCAGCCCTTCAATGTAGCTGAGATTTTCACAGGATTCCCGGGTAAGATTGTACCTGTTGCCGACACGATCAAAGGCTTTAAGATGATCCTCGACGGTGAGCTCGACAACATCGCTGAGAACGACTTCTACATGAAAGGCGGAATCGACGAAGTGCTTGAAGCCTCCGCGAAGTCAGAGTAGGGCCTCTCATATCTAGAAAACCACAATGAACCTCGAAATCGTCACTCCGGAAGCTCGCGTGTACGAAGACACCGTCGACGCGGTCGTTATGCCGACGACTTCGGGCGAGATCGATATTCTCCCCGGCCACATTCCAATCGTAACAGAGATTCAGGCCGGAGAGATCGTGGTCGAGCAGGCGGGGCAGAAGCAGTCCCTGGCGATCAGCAAAGGATTCGCCCAATGCGTGGGCGACAAGATCTCGATCCTTGCGGAAAACGCCATCCACATCGACGAAATCGACGAATCGGCCGTCGAAGAGGCCCAGAAGCGAGCAGAAGAAGCCCTCGCCACCATGGAAAAGATGTCCGACGAGGAAATCGCCATGTTGGAAACCCAAGTCGCCTACTCAAGAGCTCAGCTACTTATACACCGTAAGAGAAAATAGCTCGCTCGAGGACAAATCTCGACACGGACTACTCTTTTTGCGAGTAAAGTAGGTTTACGGTGACGAGAGTTTTGCAGTATGCGAAAGTTAATGCGAATGTCGGTTTTGCCATTTAGTGTGATTGCGAGGCATCGCGATGTGCTTTGGCAATTTGTGCAGCGAAGTGTTGAATTACGACACAAAGGAAGTCACCTAGGTCTATTATGGTCTGTCTTTCAACCGCTTCTAATGCTTGCTCTTTACGTATTCGTATTCGGATATATCTTTAAAGGTAGCTTTAGTTCTAGTGAAGATGAGACGAAATTGGACTATTCGCTAGGGATCTTTACTGGTTTGACCATATTTCATTTTATATCGGAGGTGTTGGCTACTTCTCCGAACATTGTGATTCAGAATACGAATCTAGTTAAAAAAGTAGTTTTCCCCATTGAGATTATTCCAATTGCTACAGCCGGTTCGTCATTTATACACTTCCTAATCAGCTTCGTTCTGCTAGTGATTGGGGTTGCTCTAGTTGGTTCCGGATTGTCATTCCAAGCCTTGTGGCTTTTAGTCATCATTCCGCCGGTTTTAATGCTGGGAGTAGGAATATCATGGGCAGTTGCATCCATCGGGGTGTTCTTTAGGGATATTATGCCTATGATAGGTACTATTAGTTTGGGCTTAATGTTTTCAAGCGCGGTCTTCTACCCATCATCCGACATACCAGAGACATTTTGGCTGTTTCTAAAGTTCAATCCACTAATTCATGCGATTGAGATGTCTCGCTCTGTGTTAATCTGGCAAGAGCCTTTTGACATCGCTAAAATTATCTACCTATATGCTGTAGGTATTTCAGCATTCTATGTTGGGTTTGGGTTTTTCAAATATACCAAGAAAGCGTTTGCTGACGTGCTTTAATAAATGAAATCGGATACCGTAGTCGAGCTCAAGGGGATTCGTAAAACTTATAATATCTGGGAAAGTCCGTCTTCACGTATATGGGTTCCGATTATGAGAGCGATTCAGAGTCGAATAAATCCAAATTCGAGATTCTATACTACCCTCGCAGAACGACTGAAGAAAAATTGCCGTGAGTTTACCGCGCTCAATAATATAGATTTCAATATCCTCAAAGGAGAGAGTATTGGCTTGCTGGGTCGAAATGGCTCTGGGAAAAGCACACTTCTGCAAATAATCGCGGGTACATTGAATCCATCTTCGGGTAGCGTGAATGTCTCAGGAAAAGTAGCAGCTTTACTAGAGTTGGGTAGTGGCTTCGATCCCGAATTCACTGGTATTGAAAACGTATTCATGAATGGGTCGATTCTTGGGCTTACAAAATCTGAAATTAGCAGTAGAATCGATGAAATTGCAGAATTTGCCGACATAGGAGAATTTATTGATCAGCCAGTTAAGACTTACTCAAGTGGGATGATGGTGCGATTGGCATTTTCTGTATCTATCGCCACGAAACCGGAAATTCTCATAATTGATGAAGCACTTTCAGTTGGTGATGCTGCGTTTCAAAGAAAATGTTTTCGTCGAATTGAGGAGATTAGAGAAAGGGGCTGTACATTTATTTTCGTGTCTCATGATCTAAATGCTATTACTAATTTAACAAATCGAGCCATTCTGCTCGAAAGAGGCAAGATTCGGTTCGAAGGAGATCCCCTCGAGGCGGGAAATCGATACCAACAGTTGATTTTCGGTGAACGTCAAACCAGCGCCGCGAAAAATTATGGTGATGGCAATGCGGAAATATGCTCAATGTGGCTTGAAGACGAACAGGGTAACCAATTGGAAACTATAAATTCGTCGAAGGCTTTTATATTTTGTTATGAAGCTAGATTTAATGTCGATATCGATAATCCTATATTTGGCCTGAGAGTGACTAATGTGCATGGAGTATTACTTGTATCGAGCAATACTTCCTTGCTTAACAAGAAAATCGGGCGAATCAAAACAGCTCAAACGGTGGTTTCACGTTGGAGATTCTCGCTACCCCTAACTCCGGGATACGTTTTCTTTTCCGCTGGTATCTCCTACCCAGATGAAGATCGGTTTTTAGCGCGTAGACTAGATTCTCTGAAAGTTGCTATTCAAGGGAGTTTTGACAATGTCGGTCTCTTAGCTTCAGTTAGTCAGGAGCAAGTTACGATTTCAAAAATATAATGGTTGAGAGTAAAGGCAAGAACTTGGGGTTCTTATTGGCTCCACCGAGATCTGGCTCGACGATGTTGGGAGCCATTCTAAATGCTCATTCGCAGCTGCATTGCCCACCTGAGCCCTGGTTTCAGTTGCTTTTGAGTAGCTTTAAAAGATCGAAAGGCTTCTCTAGCGCAGTTTTTAACCATGAGCTGGCAGTAGATGCATTGAAGGAGTTAGTCCCAAGAAAAACTACCCATCAAGCGGAACAAGTATATTCAAAATTGATATACAATAGTATATTGAAAAGTGTAGATAAGGTGTTTTTTATAGATAAAACTCCTAGATATTATCATATAGCCGAAGATTTGATAAAAACGTGGACTCAAGCAAAGTTCATATGGCTAAAAAGAAATCCGTTTGATACTATTGCTTCATGCAAAATTTCCTGGGGTATCTCCGTGAAAGAGCAATTGGGCGATCCAATTAGTTCGCATAGCTATGACAGTACAGTTTCACATACGAATCATTTAAAAGTTTTTTCAACGGCGAGTAAAAGAAAATTTATATTGAAGTATGAGGATTTAGTATCTGATCCGACCAATGAAATCAAAAAGTTGTGTAGATTTTTGCAACTGGATTTTGAGAATAACATTATCGATTATGGCTCATCAAAGGATTTTAGAATATCTTATAGCAAGGCCGCGTTCGGCGATAGAAATGTAGCAAATAGCACTTCTCCGAATACTAATTCGGTTGGCAAGTGGAAATCTAGACTAGATCGAGAAGAGGTAGAGTATATAATTGATAGCTTGGGCAGTGCTTTATTTCAGCGTTTGGGATACCAAGAGGAGTTAGATGAGGCCGCTAGTTTCTGCAGTCGGTCCGCTTCTTCCATCCCAGAAACTGGTGACTGGAATAAAAGAGTTTTTTCTTTGGGCCACCATAAGACATTGGACGAAGAGCTTCGATTTGGTAAAGCTCGAACTCAGATTGAGTACTTGGAGAAAGTCTTTGAAGAAAGAGGTGACGCAATAGAATTATTGGGTGAGGAGCTTGAGACGTTAAAAAATCGGTGCGCTCTCCTCGAGGCGATAAATACAGAGCGTGAAAGACAGTTCTTAAAGGTAGAAAATGATAGAGTCGCCCGAGGGGAAGTGATCGAAGCCCAGGGAGGGAAAAATATTCATTTAGAATCCGAGTTGGATCGATGGATTAAAGAAGCGGGAGATTTGGGGGAAAAGTTGGAGAAAAGTCATAACGCGCAAGTTCTACTTGAACTGGAGAAAAAGGAAGTAGAAAGGCAGTTTTCTGAAGTAGAAAAAGACAGGATTGCGAGAGGCAAAGTGATTGAGGAGATAGGTGCTGACAATTCGCAGTTACAAAGCGAACTAGACCGCTGGCTCAAAGAGGCGAGTACATTGGGCAAGAGGTTGGAGACATGTATGAATGCTCAAGCGCTTCTCGAATTAGAGAAATCCGAAATTGAGAGACAGTTTTCTGAAGTAGAAAAAGACAGAGTCGAAAGAGGCAAAGTGATTGAGGAGCAAGGAGTTGAGAGTGCCCGTTTGCACAGCGAAGTAGATCGGTGGCTCAATGAAGCGATAAAATTGGGAGATAATCTAGAAAAATGCCGAAATGCCAACCAGCTGTTAAAAATACAAGACGCGGAGCTAACAAGACAGTTCAAAGAGGTTGAGAATGATCGGATATTGAGAGGTGAAGTTATAAAGAAACAAGGGGCAGAAAGCGCTCAGTTAAATGCGAAAGTTGATAGTTGGTTGAAAGAGGCACGGGAATTTAGTGATAGTCTTAGTTTGGAAATCGAACGTCTAAATGGCGAACTAAGTGACGCGCTATCCAAGATTTCGAAACGAGAGAGTTCAATTAGCACACTCAGAGAGGCGTTGGAAGATGCGATTCTGAGAAAAGATTCGTATAGTCAAAAATTATGCGAGATTAGAAGCTCTTTTGGTGACCTAGAACAAAGAGTCCACAATCTTAAAGAAAAGTGGTGGTATCGATTAGCGCAGTTTTTAAAGTTGCCCGGTACCAAAGATATATAGGGTAAATTGTGTCAAACATCCTCGTTGTAACATCAGATTTGCCATTTTTTCCAGGAAGGAACGGCCATGATTTTTTCAATATTAGATACTTGAGTAGCACTCATTCTATTGGGGTTGTAGGCCCTTGTTATAGCCAGTTCTCAAAGTCTGGTGTCGCAAATTTGGAGTCTATTTGCGATGAAGTCTATTTTTGGCCAAGAAAAGTAGACACACCCATTCAATGTGTCGAGTATGGGCGCAGTTTCCGACTTAAAAGATTCATAGAGAAGATTCCTAGAAAATGTGTAAAGTATTTATTGGGCCGATTACTGGGAATCGATTGGCGCGTTCCTTATATTTATAGAGAACTATCTGTTTTTTCTAATTGTGCACCGTATGTGCTTAAAGCCATTACTGATAAGCACTGGGATTGTCTCGTGCTGATTCAATCGAGTTCAGCTGTATGGCTCGACTATTTGCCGTCGCGACCAGCTCGACTGGCTTACTTTCACGATATTCGGTCTGACTACCTGAGTAAGGCGGAGTTTCTGTCTCCAACTGATCGAATCGAGAATAAAGCGATTGATGCTATTCAGAAACAAGAGAAAAAGTTTGCTGAATCGGCGGAAATGGTCGGTTTCGTCTCACAGTTGGACCAAGAAAGGGGGAAAGTCTCTCTTGGTTTTAATGGAGAGAGCGGAGTTGCTGAAATTCCCGTAGATACGAAGTACTACGTGCCGGCGCCAAGAGAATGGGAAAATGATGTTCGCCCAATCGTCTTGTTCACTGGACACTTGTCGCATCCTCCAAACGTCGACGCGGTGGAGTATTTCATATCTAAAATATGGATGCATATAAAGGAGAAAGTGCCTGGCGTAGTGTTTCAAGTTGTTGGGAGGATGCCAAGCCCTGTGATAGTTTCTTTAGCCGCTTCAGATGAATCTATTGAGTTATACAGTGACGTTCCAGACATAAGGCCGTATTTTTGGAACGCAAACGTATATGTCGTGCCGATGCGATACGGAGGCGGAGTACGACAAAAAATATTTGAAGCGTGGGCAATGAAAGTAGCCGTCGTTTGTACTACAATGGCAGTCGAGGGCACGCGAGCTGAAGATCGGAAAAATTGTTGGCTAGAAGACGACCCTGTTCAGTATGCGTCTCGTGTGGTTGAACTCTTGTTGCCTACAATTAATAGCAATAGAGTATTAAAGTCCGCTTTGGAAAGTGTGAATGCCACAAATACAATTAAAGTGGCTGCTAAGCAATTTGAGTCGTTAGTCAATAGGTCGATAACGATCAAATTAAAAAAACCATACAAAGTTTTGCTCGACCTAAGGTGGATGGAAATTGGAAAGGCGGGCGGAGCGGAACAAATGGCATTCGAATTAGTATCGGCTATGTCTAAGTTGGATAAATCGAATTATTTCCGATTTCACTGTCCAAGGAGTACTTATTACGAATGGGATTTTCCAAGAAAATTTCATACTAAAGGAATATTTGTTGACGAAATTTATAGAAATTCAGAGGTCTACCGGTCGTCATGCATCGACAACCTCTGTGAAAGACTTGATTTACAACCGATCATGAATACCTCTATGAGGTCTTTGCGGAAATATCGTGAAATGGATTTTGATTTTGTTCATTCACTAAACGGATATATCCAACCAGATCTTGAGGCTTTCCCAAATTTGCTAACAGTATTGGACTTGCAGCATATACACTATCCCAAGTTTTTCAGTCCTGAGGAATGGGAGGCACGTGAAGTTTTGTATCGAAAATCTACTGAAAATGCGGAACATATAACGTGCATATCGGATTTCGTTAGACAAGATCTCCATAGAAAATATGACATTCCGATGGAAAAAATGTCGACTGTTAGAATTATACCGAGTCAGTCAGCGTGGGTACGTATTGATAAAAAAGAATGCTCTAAGAGAATTAGGAAACTCGGTATTTTTGGACCCTATTTTCTCTACCCTGCACATTGTTGGCCTCATAAAAACCACAAACGTTTAGTTGAAGCGTTTGCTGCTATTCGAAGTGAGTTAGTTCCTGGTTTTAAACTCGTTCTAACTGGTGCGCCGTTTAAAGAGGATCACCCCGCTAGAATATTGATTGAAGAACGTGGTTTGTCCGATACAATTGTGCACCTTGGCTATCGGTCACCGCTGGAATTGCGTTGTCTTTTCCAAAAAGCTGAAGCATTAGTGTTTCCGTCTCTTTTTGAGGGGTACGGTATGCCTGTAGCTGAGGCAATAATTTCGAAAACTCCAGTGATTTGCTCAAATGTCACGTCTCTGCCGGAGATCGCGGGTAAAGCTGCTGTCATGTTTAACCCGCAGTCGACTGAGGAGATTGCATCGAGTATGTTGAGGATTACTAAGGATACCGGATTGAGAATTGATTTGATCGAAGAATCAAAGATTGAAAGAAAAAAGTTCAACGCCCGAAAAATCGCTATTCAAACGCTTTCGCTCTATCGTCGTGTATTCGAGGAACTAGTATGAAAGATTTACCGAAAATCTCAATCGTAACGCCTTCACTGAACCAGAAAAGGTATATTCGTGAAACGTTGCAGAGTCTTGTAGATCAAAACTACGCCAATCTTGAGGTAGTGATTCAAGACGCGGGTTCAACTGATGGCTCCATTGATATCGCGAAAGAGTTTACCCAGATTTATCCATCCATTTTCCAGCTTTATATTGAATCCGATGAAGGTCAGGCCGATGGAATAAATAAGGGTTTTTCTAAGACTACGGGTGAAATCCTAGGATTTCTCAATTCAGACGATACATTGTATCCGGGTTGTTTGACGAAGGTAGCCGATAGCATTGATCCTAAAAACAAACGATGGATAGTCTTTGGAAGATGCGTGTTTACTGGAGAAAACTCCAGTTACGTAGGGGTTGAACACCCAGCGGAGTATTCTACTCATTTTGAGCAACTCGCGATTTGGAAGAGAGGTTACAACAATATTCCTCAACCATCTGTTTTCTGGCATAGGCAAGTATGGGAGCGTTGTGGAGGTATGGATGTAGAGGAATCTCATGCATTGGATTACGATCTTTTCAATAGGTTTAGTCGCCATTACAAATTTCATAAGATTGATCAAATTTTTAGTACCTATAGAATGCACGAGGAGTCCAAGACCTCTGCAAAAACAGAAGCTGAAGTACTTGAGCTAAGTATTCGAGTCAGCCGAAAGCACTGGGGTCCGATATTTTTACCACTTCATTGGAGATGCGCGTTGTCCCATTGGCGATATAGAAGAAGATTTCACGAAAATGCGAGACACCATGCACGGAAATACGAGGAGTCACGAAGATCTAGAAACTATATTAAATTGACATATCACTTTATTCGTACGTTTATATACTCTCCTTCTATGGCTACAGGTAGATTGATTAGTCCTGTAATGGATAATTTAGTTTTTAGAGGACTAAAGTTCCTGTTTAAAACAGATGAAGGTTTTACGGGAATCTATGCTGATGGATGGATCGGGCCGTTATATCGCGAAAGAATGATGGTTCCTGAAGAAAAAAAGAAAATTGGTATCGAGTTTGAATACAACACGAGAGATTCGAACGATCATTTGGAAATCGAATTGCTAATCAATGGAAAAAGCACTGCTACAAAACAAATTTCCGATAGCGGAGCGTACTTCATGGAAGCAGATATCATGAAACACGCAGGTAAACAATGTGACATTGAACTTAAATCCAATACCTTTTTTATTCCGTCAATGATAGAGGATAGCACTGACAATCGTAAATTGACGATGCAGCTTAAAAATATAAGATATAGCTAAAAATACGAAAACTCATATGAATTTTAGAGAAGAAGATTGGAGTCGCGTTGAATATGATTCGTCAAATTTGGATCTTGTGGAGAATACACTACGATCATTTGGTGTTGATATATCAGATTACGACCTGTCAAAGGACCTAGATTCGTTCAATAGATTCATTGGCGAAACTGAGTATACAGGCGACTATCAACTCTATGGTGGAGCCGAGAGACATTGTTTCCTAGAAAAAGCGTTAGAACATTTTGTAAGCTTAAAGTTTGTAGATTTGAATAAGGACGATGTGTGCATTGATGTAGGTAGTTGCAAATCCGTTTTCCCCAAATTTGTGGAGAGAATATCAGGCGCGACTTGCTACGCTCAAGACTTGGTCTATCCTGATGGAGTCTCAGCTAAAACGATAGGTAGCAGTGCCGATTCGATACCACTTGCGGATAATTCAGTTAGCGCAATGTTTTTACACTGTACATTCGAACACTTCGAGGGGCTAACAGATTCGGGATATATCCGAGAATGTGGTAGATTACTAAAAAAAGGTGGCAAAACAGTGATCTTGCCGTTATATTTGAACCAAAACTACTGCAATATTACCGGTGAGACGGATGCTAATAAAAGATCCGAAATTAATTTTGATCCCGATTCAAGTTACTACTGCGTGATCCCGGAATGGAAGAATCGATTTGGAAGGCACTACTCTGCAGAAGCTTTTTTGAACAGAGTTTTCAACCCTGCTCAAGAGATGGGACTTTTAGTGAAACTCTATCGTTGTAAAAATTGGGAAAGCATAGATACTAGACTGTGGCTTCGTTGGGTTCTTGTTTTGGAACACGACTAAACACATCGAGAATATTTCTGGCGTATAACAAACATCAAATGACGGAACATGATTCTGAAGATTGGGAGCGCCAAACAATAGGAAACTATCTAGGGTGGTTTTTTCTAACCGCATTCTCTGTATTGTCGTTAGGCGGTATTATTGCAGGTGAACTGCGAATACCAATTGGTGAGATCGCCCCTGTTCTATATGTAGTCGCAATTGGAATGCCATTGATATTGGTTGTGCCGCCAGAAAGAATGAGAATTGACCAGAATTCGTTGGTTGCGGTATTTCTTAGTGCACTAATTGTTTTTTGGAGTATCGGTTCATTTTTTGGCGACGGAATTTTTAATACACTTGGTCCTGCTCATCCAGACAGTTGGAACCATATCACACGAGGATTGTATCTTTGGCACTATTCGCGAGGGGAAACGGGCGATCTAGCGCCAATTTTCCAATATGCTTCCCACTTGAGTGAAACAAGGTGGGGCTCGTCTTCACTACTGGCAGTATTGTCGCTACTAACAATTCCAGGAGATCCTTCAGCATCTCTCGGGTTGTTTTTTATACTTGCTGTACTAGCGACTTATTTTGGTTTTTGTTGTCTTGGAAGAGAAATACCCATGATAGGTGTACATTCTCCGTATTTTGCTGCATTCGCAATAGCGCTTGGTTGGACGGTTGCAATGCTAGATGTTGGAAATTATGAGAACTTTCTTTTTGTAGTCTACACGCCAACAATTATTTCAATTTTGATTAGAGCAAAGCGAATGCGCTTAGGCTGGCGGGAAGCGACTATTCTTGGAGTGATGATCGTTAACTCAGCCGCTGGCTATCCTGAGGGATTTGCGATTCTAGTAGTAATACTCTTTCCCCTTGGCGTTGCACTATTCGTGCCTCGTGGGGGTACACAAACGTTTGCAGGTTTCTATCTACCGCTTTTATTGGCGCTATTGATTTTTGGATCTAGTTCAGTGTTTCGCTCAATAAGTCATATAATTATGCAATTGTCCTCGGTATCTGTAGAACAACCAGCAAATGTGATGCGAGCGGGAGAGACATTGTTTACTCAGCTATTGGGACCCGGCTTTGCGCACAGTTTTTTTGCGATCAGTCCAGCGGGTAAGGAGGCCTCTTACTGGGGGTATTTGACTATAGGTTATACAATATTGATACCTGCCGTGGTTTTTGGATGCGTTGTTTTATGGAGATATCAGAAGTCAATAATTGCGTCTTTCGCTTGCATAGTAGTCTTATTGGTTTGGCAAGGTTTTGTGTCTAAGTACAGCTATGGTTTGTATAAAATATCTAATATATCACATCCAATATGGATTTTACTACTTTATCTAGGCCTTAGAGAAGGCGTCAAAAAAATTAGCTATAACTGGTTGCGATTTGAAGATAGATACTTAAACCTAGGTTTATTTCTTTTGTGTATAGGGATAGCGATAGTTGCAAAATTTAGTTATTCGCAACCTGTAACGTTCAAGAGAGATGGATTTGAAGATCTAAGTGATATCAAAATCCCTAATGTCGAAAATGGGGTTTACCTTGATGTTCGGAGTGATTTTGAGCACCTGTGGGCCGTCTATTTTTTGCGAGATAAAAAAATTATATGTGATCAATGGCGCTCATATATAAATCAACCGCATCTTAAAGAACATATGGAGAAAGCTATTCGCCCTAATGGTACCGGATTTCCTGTGCTGTCACTAGCTCCCAAAGAAAATATGTTGTGGTCAAATGGTCAATTTGCTTTGACTAAACCGAAAGATATAAGTTTGAAAGGCGTGGACAACCCAAATGGTCTAGAAACAATAGATGGACTTGATTTTATCTGGGTATCTAATAAACCTACTCTATTTTATATTGAAAGCAATATAAGTGGTTCTATAAGGTTGTTTGGAACAAGAATGTTCATCGGGCCAAGTGCATCTGAAAGGCCAAAAATTACTATCAACGTTCAAGATGTGAACGGTTCAAGATTAGAAGATTTTAGTAACGATACGATTTCTATAAACTTTACTATAGAAAAAGGTACTAACGCAGTTGGATTGAGAGTTGTTGACGAACCAAGTACTACAGCGTTTTCAAACGGAGATAATCGAGCTTTGATGCTTGGTATACTTGGATATGAATTTGAGTTGCACCAGAACAAGTAGTAAAAATGATATTGATGCAATATTATATTTTTCAACTTATGATTTTTAGAGAGCTCAAGTACTGGTACGAGTCTTACTGAAATAAATTATAAAGGAGCTGAATCAAAATTGAATTATAGTTATGGATAGAGGAATATTGTAAATACTACAAATTTTTGTCTCTCGAGTTTCGAATAGTATATATCACTTAGAAAAATATTTAATGAATAAAGACGATCTTCTCCCATTGGTACCTCCAAGAAATATTTCAATTATAATTCCTGCGATGAACGAAGAAGACTCGTTGCCTGAATTGTTTCGATCGATTGAGAACAGTCTTAAAGAACCTACTTTAGTTTTAAAAGAGCTAATTATTATCGATGACGGAAGCACTGACGGTACTTGGAATGAAATTAAGAATTTGTCTATATCACGACCTGACATACCTCTCGTGGCGTTTCGCTTCCGACGGAATTTTGGGAAGGCAGCGGCATTAGATCACGGATTTCGAATAGCTACAGGCGATTATGTAATAACCATGGATGCTGATCTTCAAGATGATCCAGCGGAGATAGTCCGATTAGTTAACAAGCTAGAGGAAGGTTGGGATTTGGTAACGGGATGGAAGGAAACGCGACATGATCCGATTTCGAAAACATTGCCTTCAAAGCTATTCAATTTTGTTACTTCGAAGGTAACAGGATTAAAACTCCATGACTTTAATTGTGGATTAAAAGCGTATCGTAAGGAGGTTTTAAGTACTACACGAATTTATGGAGAACTACATAGGTTCATACCCGCCATTGCTTTTTCAATGGGTTTTCGAGTTACGGAAATTTCTGTAACCCACCATCCAAGAAGGTTTGGAGAGTCGAAATATGGATGGCGCCGATTTCTACGAGGTTCACTTGATCTCCTTACGGTTGTTGCAACGACAAGATATTTGTCCCGCCCTGCGCACCTTTTTGGTGGACTAGGAGTTCTAATCGGGTCAATTGGGTTTGTAACCTTGACTTACCTCTCAATAATATGGTTTGCCGGATTGGGCCCTATTGGGAATCGACCGCTACTTCTTTTTGGAATTCTCTGTGTACTAATGGCGACTCAACTAATTTTCTTTGGAATTTTAGCAGAACTATTTGTAAGACCAGTTAGAAATGAAAAAACAGAAAATCTCTATAATATCTCTATAAATAAAGTTGCAAAAAATTCTATTCGTTCGGATTCGGATACGCTATAAAGATGGATCAATCGGGCCTTAATTCTCATTTTAGACGAATATTTCGATCGATGTCCAGTGACTTTCGTGCAGCGAACATTTCACGTTATGTAAAAAAGTCACTAGATCAGAATCAAAGTGTACTTGATATTGGTTGTGGTTCGTGCGTATTGACCCACTTATTACTTAAAAATGGTTTCGATGTTACTTCGTCTGACAACTCATTGGAAATGCTTGAAATGGCGCGCGAATTTTTGAGGGAAGAAGGATTACCAATTTCAAAACTGTTCCATCTCAATATAGACGAATGTGCTTCAAAATTTGGTGCTAAATTTGATCAAGTTGTTTGTTTGGATGTAATTGAACATATAGATGATGATAACGCGGCGGTCGAATCAATCTTTAGCTTAATTAAACCAGGAGGACGTCTGATTCTTTCCGTTCCAGCTCTTTCATTTCTATATGGCCCGAAAGACGAACGTGTAGGTCATTATAGAAGGTATGACAGACGTAATTTGATAGAACTGATATCGTCAAATAAATTTAAACTTGATAATATAAGGTATTGGAACTTAATTGGAGTTCCCATCACCGTTGTCGCTCTTAAAATATTAAAAACGGAGGTAGACGAGTCGATGCGCTTTTCAAATAGATCGTTGATGAAAAAAATTATAAATAAATTTCTTTGGTATTGGTTTCGTTTTATAGAAAATATGATTAGACCACCGTTTGGTTTAACTCTCATTGTTGAAGCAACGAAGCCAATAGAAAAACCAGTAGATTGAACGATTTGACGATTAGTAATCAAATACTCTTATTAAAGTTTTTAGTTTGTATTATATTTTAGCGATTTTTATGGTAGTAAGAGCTCGTTTGTTATTAAAATATTTTTTATATGACAAACTAGTTTTTGGGAATAATAGTAGTTGAATTAGATAAAGTATTATTTAGTTGAGGTGAATAGTGCTTATTGGTTTTCACTAAAAATAGTATTATTTAATAACGTCGAATAAATCGCGTATAGGAAACTCCCACACAACAAGTTTAGGAATATGTTGAGCCGATAAATTGTATTTTGTTGCAAATTCACTAATGTACTTTTCTTGATTCTCAAGAAAATTTGAAAAAGTGTAGAACGATCCTTTCCCTGCAAATGGACGATTTTGCACTTGAGCATTATCTAATCTGCTTCCTATAAGCCAACTAAACCCAACAGGTTTTCCAATTAGCCAAGTATATTGACCTGTATAGCTTGTTCCTGATACAACAACTAACGAAGAAGGTTGGTTCGGATAGCGGTATCCCTTGCCTACTTCACCATCTTCAAGGTGTTCGGTAAATGTGTAAATTGGCTTCAAAGAGAATTTTAAAAGCGGGTTTATGTCGTAAGCTTTGACAAGATCACCAATATGAGCATGTTGAGTTAGTCTAGAGTTCGGATAGTTTCTTTTAAGATTTAGAATACGGCAGATTTCGTCCGATGTAGCGTCCGCGGCCACTCTCATTCCTCGACCAGACCAGTGACTCTCTCCAGGAGGGTAAAGGAGCTCATCTGGGTTTTCTATAACGAATCTGCGAAACGCTGTTTGTAAATCAACAGTCTCTATACCATTAGATTTTAACCTGTCCAAAAAATATGAGTACACGTAATCTGAATGGTCGTTAGTAATAGGTATTTTTGTTAACGGATCTGAGGCAAAGTTTGGCCATTTAGCGAGTTCTCGATGGATTCCAAGTTTGGTTGGTACGGGAGCGATTAGGACTTTCCAGCCAGCTGCGTTGGCTTTGAGTGCGAGATCTGAAATTCGTGAGGCAGACAATGCTATCTTTTCGAGTGTATTATCATTGGGTTTCTCTGACACCCAAAGCTCTCTATTGGTGTATAGCATAGGATTGTTTTTAGACCCGTACCAACTGATCCACGGTATGCGCTGACCTAAACTAAGGCGAATACTATTCCCTAGCATTCTAGTAAGTTTGACTGAACTTAATCGGTTTATAGAAGAGCGTAGTTTAGTTTTATCGATCTCGATTTTCCAGTTTGGAGGATCGTGCATTTTTTTGAATACAAGCTTAGGATATGAGTCGGCAGTGCTATTTTCTTTTAAACAAATGTTAAAAAATATAAAAGCTAAAGCGGTACACGCGTAAAATACTACGGTTGGAAAATTATGTGTAATCATACTAAAATTGAAAGTAGAGAAAAGGAATCGTTGTGCTACTAGTGCTTACTAATATTGAGAAAAGAAATAGGAAAAATAAAAGTATCTGAATTGCATGATTGTATTTAATCATAGATATAGGCGTATCTCTAACGAGAAACTTTTCTCCGAAAGCAAAAAATACTAAACCTAAAATAGTAAAAAATAGTGCAAAACCGTTTTTATCTAAATGGACATAGTTGAATTGATTATTAAGACTATTCAAGCCAAAAAGTCCTTTGTATATATAGATAGCTTGTTCAAAGTTTGTGCTTTTAAAAGTTACCCAGCCAATTAGGACTAAAAAGAAAGTCAATAATCTCTTTATATGTATATTAACGGAAAAGTTTAGTCGTTTATCAATGATTCTTTCAAAAGCTAGAAGAATTCCATGATAAGCACCCCAAGCCATAAAGGTTAGACCTGCACCGTGCCATACTCCTGCAACAATCATTGTAAGCAGGAGATTGATGCACCTCCTAGATTGAGTGCATCGACTCCCGCCTAATGAAATATACAGATAGTCTCTTAGCCAATGAGACAATGTTATGTGCCAATGTCTCCAAAACTCTGTGATTGAGGTAGTTTTGTAAGGGGACCGAAAATTGTCAGGAAAAGAGAATCCCAAGCATAAGCCTAATCCAGTTGCCATAATTGAGTATGCCCAAAAGTCGTAGTATAATTGAAATGAGTAGGACAATGTACCTATCCACGATTGAACAAAGTCAGGGTTGGCGGGCTCAAAGGCATACGGAGTGAAAATTGCGAACTGATCCGCTATAAGGATTTTCATTGAAAATCCTATTGAAAACAAGGTTAGCCCTCTGGAAAGGTTTGGTGACCTCCACTTGTCGAACTGTGATTCCACATCACTATAGCGTACAATTGGACCCGCTATAAATCGAGGGAACATAGCGATAAATGCCAAGAACCGAATTGGATTTTTAGGAAAAGATATTTTCTTTCGATAGATATCTACAATGAAGCTTATGGCTTCAAAAGTATAAAATGAGATACCAGCTGGTAGTATAATATCGGCGCCGTTCCCAAAGAACGGAAGAATTGGGTCCTTTACTTCGGCTAATATAGGTATTAAGTTAGATAACCATCCGACATATTTAAAGAGTGATAAAGTAATCAGACAGTTTCCTATTCCTAAAGATAGAAATAGGATACGCAGAATTTTCGTGTTTGCTTTGCTGATTAGAAGACCGGTGCCATAAGAAAAAAAGGCGATTGACAGGAAGAGACCAACCCAGAGTATATTTTCGAATGAGTAGAAGATTAGAGTTGCTATAATTATAACGCTACCAATAGCAAAATTAAATTTACCGCTGATAGAAGCAATTTTAACTGCCAATAAGGTGGTAGGCAAAAAGTAAAACAGGAAAAGGGGATCGGTAAATAGCATCTGAATTAATTACAGCGAAAATTGCGTAGAGCGGAAAGCTATAACTATTTTTTAAGGTAGTGAACAATCATCTTCTCTATAATTTTACTGAGAGATGTCTTTGGTTCCCATTTTAAATTTTCTTTTGCTTTTGATGGATCACCACATGTTCCTTTTATGTCGCCCGGGCGATAGAGATTCTCATCAATTTTCACTACGATTTTGCCGTTCTCCTTATTCTGCGCAATTTCATCTAAGTCATTGCCAGTCCATTGTAGAGAAATACCCACTTGACTGAAAGCTGTGTTGACGAAGTCTTTTACTGAATGCAATTTTCCAGTTGCAATAACGTAATCATCAGGAATGGGCTGATCCATAATTTGAATGACTCCTTTCATGTAATCCTCAGCGTAACCCCAATCACGTTTAACATATATGTTGCCTAATGAGAGAACTACATCATCTCCGTTAGCTATACGGACGAC
Source organism: Opitutaceae bacterium (assembly GCA_028284235.1). Classification (GTDB taxonomy): domain Bacteria; phylum Verrucomicrobiota; class Verrucomicrobiia; order Opitutales; family Opitutaceae; genus Pelagisphaera. The sequence continues at coordinate 12,169 of JANQSC010000008.1, read as the reverse complement.
GGATCTTATAATCTTAGATGTTACAAATTGGTTTCCGCGAAATTCACTTTCGTGGTTGAATAAGATCGCCGTTGCCCCCCACAGACCGTAGTGGTTACGGTAGCTACTTATAAGGTGAAACCCGAGTTCTTTGGTAAGTCCATACGGGCTTTGAGGATGGGGTGGGGTCCGTTCATTCTGTTTACCTTCTACTATGCTACCGAACATTTCAGAACTACCAGCAAACAAAAGTTTAGTTGTTGGTGATTTGTCTCGAATCGCAGTGGCAATATTTGTGATTCCCAGTACATTATTCTCAATGGTTTCTCTTGGATGCTGTATACTGCGGGCCACTGAGCTTTGTGCGGCGAGATGGTAGATCTCGTCGAATTGACTGAATCGAATCAATTCGTCAATAAAGTCCTTACTTTTCGTGTCACCCTCGTGGAAAGTGAGCTTCGCCTGATCACCTGTGTTGAGATGTTTGATTGAGCCAATTCCGTTTGGAGAATCCCGACGTATTAAGCCATGGATGGTATCGCCTCTAAGTAACAAGAGCTTGGACAGAAAGTACCCATCTTGTCCGCCAATACCGGTGATTAACACTTTCTTGCGCACTCTTCTAGAAATTATTTGAATGACGACTACAGTTCACACTCTCAATCAGATCAGTTTGGGTACGTCGGAGGGTATGATCAAACCCTTGTTTGCTCCTAATCCTGCTGCTTCAATCACTTGAAGTCCAGAAGTTTATAAGAAGAAAGGGGGCCAAGCCGGGCCAGTCGAAGCGAGACGAAATTTTTGTATTCAATTGATTGGTTTAGCAGTGATGCTTACCTTCGGTCAAATTTGTGAATGTGCAGCGCGAAGCGAGGCGAGCTCAAAACCATCAGTCTGTATTGGAAATGCGACGGATCATCTCCGATTGACGAGTAACTGGCTTCAGCTCTGCCAAGCCCCCGTTTCGATTTGACCCGGCATTAGGGGAGTTGATCGGATTTAGTGTTTAGCGCTCGGGATTGGGATAGAGTCTTGCTAGAATCTTACGTGTCGTGCCTAATTTGCCCCGTTCGGCACTGGGAACCTCTGTTACCGTTCAGTCTAAAAAAAATGCTGCCCTTTGTGATCAGTGCCCGCGAAGCGATCTCGTTACCGGCATATGCCATCGTTCGTTCGTGTTTCAGGAATAGGCCTGAGCGAAGATGCACGAGCACATGTCCCGAAGGTGGGTTCGCATCCACTGGCAGTGTTAACGAAAATCGTCCCGCCAAGAATCGGGAAGATTCTTCGCTATCTCGATTTTGCCAAACCGTTCTGGATCTCCAGGTATCACGCTTATCGCCCAGTCAGCCATTTTTCGAATCCCATCGGCGAGGGATGTCGGCTCTGGGCAATTGAAGAACTGCCGGATCTTCTCGTGGCCCGCATACGCGTCGACAACTTCGTTCCGGGCCGCCAAATGCCGAATAGAGCGCGGCTTGCCCATCGCTTTGGAAACTTCTCGAGCGAGCTCTAGTACTGTGTAGGGGTGGTCGGCTCCCACATTGAAGGTTTCTTGGTAAGCCTTCCGGTTGCGAGGCGACTGGGCCATGAGCGGGGCTACGTCGTCGATGTACGAAAAGGCCCGTGTCTGCTGGCCGTCGCCGAAGATGGTCATTGGGTCGCCGTTGAGTAGCTGGTGCATAAAGATGCCGATCACATTCCGGTACTTGTCGGCGATGTTCTGGCGCGGGCCGTATACGTTGTGCGGGCGGAAGACGATGTAGTTGGCTCCGAACATCTCGTGGGCCGCCTTGAGGTCTAGCTCAAACGCGTATTTGGAAATTCCATACGGGTCCTCCGGCCGCGGTGTTAGCGACTCTGTCATTGGCACCTGATTCGCGCCGTAGACCGCGATCGAAGAAGCGAATACGAAGCATCTGACGTCGTTATTGACCGCCTGGTTGAGAAGATTGACCGATGCGAGCAAGTTGGTCTTGTAATTGTACGAGCGTATGAAGTGGGACAGCCCTTCCGCCGCGTAGGCACCAAGATGATACACATAGTCGAAGGAACCATTCGCCCAAAGCGATTCTACGAACACCTCGTCCTTCAAATCCCCTTCGATAAACGCGCACGCTTTCGGCACGTTTTCAATTCGCCCTCCGCTCAAGTTGTCGGTGGCGACCACATCCATCCCGAGCGCGATGCAATGCTCGGCGACATGCGATCCGATGAAGCCAGCGGCTCCGGTTACTAGAACACGTTCGTTCATGTTTCGCTGGATCGTTTTGCCCGCTCGTGATGGATCATTTTGGCGATTGTTTCGTCGAGCGAAGTTTTTGGGGCCCATCCCAGTTTCTCTCGCGCCTTATTAGCGTTCCCACACGTCCCCGCGATATCGCCGGGTCGATAGAATCGTTCGTCAATCCGAACGAGCGTCGCGCCGCCCTCGCGGTTGCGAGCGACTTCTTCGAGCCTATCTCCGGACCAATCAAGATCGACGCCGATATGATGAAAGGCGATTTCGACGAAGTCCTTCACGGAATGAAGTTGGCCCGTTGCAAAAACAAAGTCATCTGGCACGTCCTGGTCCATCATCGCTACGAGCCCTTCCATGTAGTCGCCGGCGTAGCCCCAGTCCCGTTGAACATGGATGTTGCCTAGCGACAGCGTCGTGGCGCTGTCCGCTTCGAATTGGACTACCGACTGAACGATCTTGGAGGTGACGAATGCGTCGCCACGAAACTCGCTCTCGTGGTTGAAGAGAATCGCCGTCGCCGCCCAGAGACCGTAGTGCCGGCGATAGCTGCTTACCAGGTGGAACCCCATCTCTTTGGTGAGGCCGTAGGGGCTCTGCGGTTGTGACGCCGTGATTTCCGACTGAGCGCCCTCCGTCAGATTCCCGAACATTTCGGAGCTACCAGTAAACAGCAGCTTGGTTTTCGGAGACTTGTCCCGTATCGCCGTGGCGATATTGGTCAGTCCCAGGACGTTGTTTTCGATTGTCTCCCTCGGATGTTGGATGCTGCGAGCCACCGAGCTCTGTGCAGCGAGGTGGTAAACCTCATCGAATTGGCCAAACCGAATCAGCTCGTCGATAAAGTCACGGCTCACCACGTTCCCTTCATGGAGCGTGAAACACGCTTGCTCTCCCGAGCTGAGGTTGGCAATCGACCCGATTCCGCTCGACGACCGGGCTCGCAAAACTCCATGAATGTCGTATCCCCGGTCAAGCAGGAGTTTTGATAGAAAATAGCCGTCCTGGCCTCCAATTCCGGTTATCAGTACTTTTTTGCTCACAGGGAGGGCGACCGCGTCGCGCTAGAGTGCTATCTAAGATTCTCGATTCGCCCGGGCGAAAAAATGGTGCGGGTAGACAGAATCGAACTGACGCAACCAGCTTGGAAGGCTGGGGTTCTACCACTAAACTATACCCGCGATAGAATTGAGTCGTCTAACATCGAACGGATTGGATCTAGGTCAAGTTCTTTTCTTTTTCCAGTTCCCGCCAAGCCACGCCCGGTGTTCAAAAATTGTTCTGCAAAAACGCCGTTTTCAGTCGGAAAAGAGTATTGAAAATTTTCGTACGTACTAACTCTTATAATGAACTGCCAGCGGCACCAATAGACTTAATTCCACTTTCATGTATTCTGTTTCTGGGTTTAAGAACTCATCGGATCGTCTCTTCGGAGACAGCTAGGGTAACAGCAGGCTATATCCGTTGGGAACTTTTACTCACATACAAGAGTTGGATTCCTGGGCCGGCGATCTCAGATCGTCGGCTCTTCTTGTATCTGGACTTCTCGTGGGTCCGATCTCTCCGCCTTGGCGGCCACTCGGGCCCGATTGCCTCCAATTTCCGTTGCTTTGCGAGTTCTTTCCTGAACTATCGGCGGCATGGGCGAGAATATCGAATTCAACCTGCCGAGCAATTTTAGGGAATTTAAGGCCCGCTTCCGCTCGATTGCCTGGGTTCTGGTGGTGCTCCTGGTAATTTGGGCCGGTACCACCATGTTCTACCAGATCGAGGCGGAATCGAAAGGAGTCGTGCTCCGATTCGGCCAGTACCACGACATCGTCGATCCCGGACTCCGGGTGAAGCTGCCATTCGGCATCGACCAGGTAGAGAAAGTGCAGGTCGAACGCCAGCTGAAGCAGGAATTCGGCTTCGCTACCCGCGGGGCCACCAACGTCAACCAGTACAACCCCTCCAGCTCCGAGCGGGAAAACGAACGCAGCATGGTCACCGGCGACCTCAATTCCGTCACCGTGGAGTGGAGCGTCCAGTTCCGAATCGAAAACCCCCGGGAGTACCTCTTCAAAGTCCGCGAGCCGCAGGACACCTTGCGGGATATCTCCGAATCGGTCATGCGTACCGTCATTGGCGACCGCACCGTCGACGAAGTCATCACCATCGGCCGCCAGGAGATCGCCATTGAAGCTCTCGCCAAGATGCAAGTTCTCGTGGACAAGTACGAACTCGGGCTCAACGTAGTCCAAGTCCAGCTCAACAACGTCAACCCGCCGCGCCCCGTCCAAGCTTCCTTCAACGAGGTCAACCAGGCCCAGCAGCAACGCGAGCAAATGATCAACATCGCCAACGGGGAATACAACAAGATCATCCCCAGGGCCCGCGGCGAAGCCGACCAGAAAATCCAGTCCGCCGAAGGATACGCCCTCAAGCGGGTGAACGAGGCGGAAGGGGACGTGGCCCGGTTCAACGCCGTTCTCAACGAGTTTGTGAAAGCCCCGGAAGTGACCAAGCGCCGCCTCTACCTCGAAACCATGGAGAAAGTCGTGCCCTCGCTCGGCAAAAAGATCGTCATCGACGCGGAGGCCCAGCAAATCCTCCCGCTCCTCCAGCTCAACGAAAACGGCTCGACTCGCTAGACCCATGAAATCAGCAGCAGTATTTTTCGCAATTTTGGCATTCATCGGCGGCATCGTCGTCCTCTTCGCCTCCGCCTTCGTCGTGCCGGAGACGAAACAAGCCATCATCACCCAGTTCGGCAAACCCGTTGGCGAGCCCATCACCGACGCCGGGCTCCACTTCCGGACCCCGTTCGTCCAGAAAGTGAACATGATCGAGAAACGCATTCTCGAATGGGACGGAATGGCCACCGAGATGCCTACCAAGGACAAGACCTACATCTCTGTCGACACCTTCGGTCGCTGGCGGATTATCGACGCAAAACAGTACTTCCTCCGGCTCAGGGACGAGCGCAGCGCCCAGTCCCGCCTCAACGACATTCTCCGTAGCGAAACCCTCAACGCCATCGCCAAGCACGAGCTCATCGAAGTCATCCGCACCACCAAGGAACGCGAACCCGCCCTCGACACCGCTCTCGGCGAAACCCCCGGCAGTCTCGGCACCCTCAACCCCATCACCCTCGGTCGCGCCGCCATCGAACAGGAGATCTTCGAAAACGCCGCCGCGAAGCTCACCGACATCGGCATCGAACTCCTGGACGTGCGCTTCAAGCGCATAAACTACAACGAAAGCGTCCGGGCCCGGATCTTCGACCGCATGATCAGCGAACGCCAGCAAATCGCCGAGCGCTTCCGTTCCGAAGGCGCCGGCGAAGCCGCGAAAATCCAAGGCCGCCGCGAGCGCGACCTCCAGGAAATCGAGTCCGAGGCCTACAAGAAAGTGCTCACCATCCGGGGACAAGCCGACGCTAAGGCCAGCGAAATCTACGCCAGCGCCTTCAACCAGTCCCAGAAGTCGACCGAGTTCTACGAGTTTCTCAAAACGCTCGAAACCTACGAAACCATGCTGGGCGACGACACCACGCTCATCCTGTCGACCAACAGCGACCTCTTCAAATTTCTCAAAGACGTCGAGCCGAGCCAGTAGCGCGGCGCCCGCTGGAGTGAACCGAACGCCGTGTTGAACGTACTGAAAATCGCCGGGGCGTTCCTCCTCACTTCCGCCATCGGCTTCCAGCTCGCCCGCTGGGCCGACGGGCTGTCCAAGCCCGAGCTGCGCCGTCCGGCTCCCGCGTCTACCCAAGCGCCGCAGGTCGACTCCGAACCGAATTCAGCCCCGGAAACCGAAACAAGCCTCCCCAAAGGGCCCACAGAGTCCATCGTTTCCACATTCCTTGCCGACACGTCGGAAACCGGCGGAGCCGTACTCGAGAAAAAGCTCTCCGCCCTCAGCCCGGACGAGCTCGAGGAGCTGTTCATCGAATCCCTCTCCTTCGACCTGCTCGACCGCCGCGCCTTCGAAGCGGCGGGACTCGCTCTCGAAGCGATCGCCGCCCGAAATCCGACCCAAGCCCTCGAGCTCCTCTTCTCCGTGACGCCCGCCGAACGGGAAAAGCTCGCCGCGGACCTAGCCCGCGGCTGGACCCAAAACGACGCCTTGTCCGCCTGGGATTGGATCGACTCCGCCTGGATCGATAACGGTGGCCAGTTTATCGACCGCGGCCTCCAGAACCGAATGTTCCGCGAAGCCCTCGAGGTCGTCCTGTCGCAGCGCCAGGACATCCAGCTCGCCGTCGACCTCCTCCAAACCGTGGTCGAGCCAGACCTCGAACTTGAGCTCGCCGACGTAATCGCCTTCCACGTCGTCTCCGAAAACCCAGCCCACGCCCTCAATCGGCTCGACTTCGAAAGCGGCGACCTCGTCGACTCCGCCATCATGGACGCGGTCATGAGCGAATGGGCCCAGCGCGACTCGAAAGGCGCCATGGACTGGACCTTGCAAAACGAACGCCAAGTCTCCAGCGACGGCGCTCGCATGATCGCCAAGGACCTGCTGCTCAACGGCGTCTACCAAGACCTGACCACGTTTCACGGCGCCCTCCAAAGCGCCTACAAACGCGACGCCGTCGCCTCCGAAAGCGCCCGGCTCCTCGCCCGGCGCAGCCCCGACGACTCCATCATCTGGCTCGCCGCTATCGAGTCCGCCGCGACCCAGTTCGACGCCTACTACGACTCGCTTTACGAAATCGGGCACGACGACTTCGACAGTTCCGTCAACTACGCCGAGATGGCCCACCAGTTCGCCTCCATCGACCGCGGGACCGCCCTCGTCGAAGCCTTGCAAACCTGGACTTTGGTCGATCCAGAAAGAGTGAGCGTGTATCTAAATTCTGGTGACGAATTATTCGAAAGCGCCCAGTTCGCGTCTTTGCGAAAAGCCTTGAGAGAAGAAGGAATCTGACTCCTGAGTAAAAGGCATAGTCCCTGTTCGGGCTGCATTCACCTCCGCCGTGTAAAAATCGAATTCGCACGACTTTTTTCTTAACATCGCCGCCCGCGCCCGCATGCTTGCAGGTATGTACGAATTGCAAGGCACGGTTAAGGTGATTGAGGATACTCAGACCTTTGGGAGCGGATTTCAAAAGCGGGAGTTCGTCGTCACGTCGGAAGAAAAGTACCCGCAAGACGTGAAGTTCGAGTGCACCAAGGAGAAAATCGAGCTGCTGGAAAAAGTCCGCACCGGGGACAAAGTTAAAGTCAGCTTCAACATCCGAGGCAACGAGTACAAAGGCCGCTACTACGTCAACCTTCAAGCCTGGCGGATCGAAAACGGCGGCGGCGAAGTCGACAGCAATCTCGCCGACGTCACCGGCGAATCGGGCGGTGGCAATCTAGACGATCTCGAAGAGTCGCCTTTCTAACTTTTGGGCGGTCTTTAAGAAATCGACTCGCCCCGATCCCAGCGGCTCCCCTCGATCGGTATCGCCGTATTTGGGGGGGTGAAGCACCCGTAGAGCCAAGCGGCAACCACGGAGCCGTTATCGCGAGTGACGGGTACCGCGATCCGCTGGTAAGTGCTCTTGGATCCGATAGAGAACCCTTCCCAAGCGTCCGCGGCGTCGAGCGCCCCAGGTTCGAGAGGGACTTCCATTACTTCGCCTTGAATGTAGGGAATTGCGTCGTTCGAGTCGTTTGCAATGCGTTTGGTCAGCCGCGTTTTCGCCCGTTCCCAGTCAGTGGCCCAATTCGCGCTCGCCGAAGCCAAGAGCGTTTCGCGAGGGACGACGATGATCGGATAGCCCTCCTTGAGGAGAAAAAGCGATCCCGCTACCGCGCCGGGCATTTGCGACAATACCCGAGGACCGTGCCTTGCCTGTTCAGGCTCGTGGCTTCGAAGCGTTCCGTAGGCGAAAAGAAATTGAGTTGGCATCTCGGTTCTTACGAGGAGCAGGAGGCGCCCCTAAGGGGATGAAGGCGTCAATCGGCGACCTTGGCCCTCGTTGTCGGTAAAATACGTTAAATCTCATCAATAAGGCCAAAAGGAGACAAATCCAGCTCGTACTGCGAAGAATTCATCGGCAGACAAATTAGCGTCTCGCAGCGCAATTTCTGAAACCGTTGAACCGTTTTTCACCGTACCAGCAGCCGTAGCGTCAAACTGCTTTCTCCCAGTCTCTCTATGAGCCGATTTTTCTCCTTGCCCAGAACTGCGCGAATCGCCCTCGTCGCAGGCTACGTGTACCTGTTTGGCCTGCGCCTGTCGGTCGCGGAAGACCATATCTCCGTAAAATGGCAGGACTATGCCGAAGACAACGACCGGATACGTGTCATCTCCCGTTACCTCGGATTTGAAAAGGCCATCAACAGCCAATTGACTCTGAAGGGCCACGGCGTGCACGACGCCATCTCAGGCGCTACGCCCACCGGGGTGCCGGCCGACGACGGCGTCAACGTTCCCCTTTCCAGTCTGGTTGACGTCCGCGAGGCGGGCGTTTTCGACCTCGACTGGACCCACGGCATCCACGCCACCACCTTTCAGTACTCCTACAGCTCCGAGAGCGATTTTCTCTCGCGAGGCTACGCCATTTCCCAGACCTCGGAGATCAACCAGCGCAACACCGGGATCAGCTACGGCATTTCCTTCATCGACGACGCCGTCCGACCGGCGTTTTTCGAAGAGCAGCGCGAAAAAGAAAGCTACGACTACTTCGTCGGCATCAGCCAGGTGGTCGACCCCAATACCATCGTCGCCCTTAACTTCACCTACAGCGACTACAGCGGCTATCTCAGCGACCCTTATAAAATCATTCGAAGGGAAACCGAAATTCTGCCGGGCATTTCGCTTCCGCTCACGTTTTCGGAAAACCGGCCCAGCGACCGGACCCGCAGGATCTGGTTCTTCAACCTTAAACGTTTCTTCGACGGTATCGGAGGCAGCCTCGACTTCGACTACCGGCACTTCAACGATACTTGGGGAGTGGAAAGCAATACCTTCGACTTGGAGTGGTACCAGAAAATCGGCGAACGCTGGATCGTTCGACCCAAATACCGCTACTACTCCCAGGACGCGGCCAATTTCTACATTCTGGATCTCTCCGGCACGCCGACCGATCCCCGCGACTCGATCGAAGGAGTCGCCCCCCATTATTCGGCCGACTACCGTCTCGCGAAATTCGATACGCACACCTTTGGACTGAAGGTAATCTACAAGCTCAACGAAAATTTCGGCATCGACGCAGCCTTCGAGCGCTACGAAATGGAGGGCAAAGACAATACGCCTCAGTCCGCGTTCCCGGACGCGGACGTGCTAACCTTGGGAGCCACCGTATGGTTTTAATGAGCCCGCCACGACCCATGCAGATCGACGCCCGAGTGACGCTCGATTCCAAACGCAGCCTCTACGACCTGCGTTTTCGCGCCTTGGGGACCGACTGCCGTATCCAGTACGCGGCGACGTCGAACGATCACGCCGCTGCGTTTGCCAAGGAAGCGGTTCAATGGGTGGCAAGCTTCGAGACCAAGTATTCACGATTTCGCGACGACAGCCTGATTTCCGAAATCAATCGAAACGCGGGGATCCGGTGGACTGAAATCGACGCGGAAGTCGAGTCGATCTGCGCCATTTGCGACGATTTGAATTTCATGACCCAAGGCGTGCTCGATCCGACCACGCTTCCCTTGATCGCTCTCTGGGACTACCGGCGGAAGCGAACGTCCATCCCCTCGGACGAAGACGTCGCCCGGGCCCTACAGAAAGTCGGCTGGAGCAAAGTCCAGCGGCGGCCTGGCGAGATCTTCCTTCCCGAAGAAGGGATGAGTCTAGACCTGGGCGGTTTCGGAAAAGAGTACGCCGTCGACAAGGTAGCCGCCATTGCCGTGGGTCACCGAATTCCCAGCTGCCTGGTGGACTTCGGCCGGGATATCCACGCTGTCGGCGCCCCCCCCGGAAACCCAGCTTGGCACATTGGATTGGAAAATCCCGAGACGCCCGGGGCCGCTTGGTCGAGCCTGGCCGCGGTGGATATCGGAATCGCCACTTCGGGCGACTACCGGCGCTTTTTCGAATACAAGGGACAGCGGTACGGCCATATTCTCGATCCGCGCTCCGGCCGGCCGGTCGTGACTGGAATTTTGTCTGCCACCATTGCCGCCAACTCCTGTCTAGAAGCAGGCGTGCTTTCGACGGCAGTGTGCGTGCTGGGGGAAGAGGAAGGACTAAAACTAGTGGAAGGGGTTTTCGGCGCGGAAGGATGCGTCGTCATGAACTCCGGAATACAACAAACATCGAAATTCTATGAGAGACTTGTGGAAAACTAGCGCGGCGATTGGGTTGATATGGAGCGTCCTCGCTGCAACCTTCGCGGAAGGGTGGGGAACGGATACGCAATTGCCTTCGTCCCTGGCGGAATACGAACTCGCGGGAGACGCGCCTGAGTTGGAGGGCAAAGTCACTTTGATAGACTTCTGGGCCTCCTGGTGCGCCCCGTGCAAAGCGGCGTTCCCGGAGATGGAAAAATTGTACCAGAAATTTGGCGACGAGGGATTTCAAATCATCGCCGTCAGCGTGGATCAGAAGGCCAACCTGATGGAGCGATTTCTCGCCAAGCAGAAGCCGTCCTTCCCGACGCCGCACGACGCGGGGCAGCGCCTGGTTAAGGAAGCTGGGATCCAAGTGATGCCGTCCTCCTTCCTCGTAGACCAGTCGGGGGTCGTTCGATTTACTCACGAAGGCTGGCACGGGAAGAAATCCGTCGAAAGCCTCACGGATCAAATTCAAACCTTACTTGCGGAATGAAACGCGTATTGATAAAACGACTATTTCGATGGCTGGCTCCCGCGTTGGGCGCCGTTGCGCTGTCCGCCTGCTCCACCGTCGAGCCCTACCAGAAAGGCAACTTGGCGGACTACACCATGCGTTCCGACCGCGACGAGCTCGCGTCTGTAATGACCTCCCACATACAGTTCTCGCGCGAAGCGAGCACGGGCGGAGAAGGTGTCGGCGGCGGCGGTTGCGGCTGCAACTAACTCGCTCTCTCTTTATCTCAACTATAAACCATACCCCCATCAAGCTATGAAACTCATGTGGATTCAAGTGAGGCTCGCCCGTGCACAGGTGAGCATCTTCATCCTTGCTGCCCTGTTGCAGCGAGCCCCTGTTGTCAAGCAGGCCATTCAGCTCGAGAAAGCAATCTCCGCCCCGGTCGCGAAAATCGTCCGAGCGTTTACCGTTACCGCCGCGTCGCTCGGCGGGATCCACTCGCTTTCCGGCGCGACGGAGTACGTCATTGAACCTGCCTCGCCTGCCCCAGCGACAGTGGGAGAACCGTTTAATCTCGTGTTTTCAGTAATCGACACGCCGGCCGCGGAGTCCTCTTGGAAGGTCACTGGTACGTTCCCCGACGGGCTCTCGATAGCAGGCTTAGTGGGCGACAATATCAACACCGAGGACCCGGTCGTAATTTCAGGCACGCCTACCGAAGCGGGGACCTTCGACATTACCGTCCAGCCATACAATGGAATAAACCAGACGTTACAAACGATCCCCGCCACCACTATCACCATCGTTGTCACCGCCATTCCGGAGATCACACGCGACCCGGTTTCGACAAGGGTGGCCACCGGCGCCCGAGCCCAGTTTTTCTTCGACGCGACGGAGGGCGTCGATTCGATCCAGTGGAAGAAGGACGGAACGGACATTCCCGGGGCGACCGAGTCGACCTTGATTGTCACGGACGCGGGGCCGGGCGACGAGGGCAGCTACTCCGTGGTGGCGGCCAACTCGGCCGGCTCGGTCGAGTCCGCCGCGGCGACGCTGACGATCGACGACGCCGCCAGCGCGGAGCTGTTCAACCTGTCCACCCGCGGCTTCGTGGGGACGGGCGGGGACATCCTGATCCCCGGGCTGACGGTCCTGGGCGGGACCTCCAAGACGGTGATCGTGCGAGGCCTCGGGCCGGCCCTGGAGGACCTCGGAGTGCCAGGCTTCCTGGAGGATCCA
>JANQSC010000080.1 GCA_028284235.1 Opitutaceae bacterium | reverse complement strand
AAGCGGCGTAGTAGTCGGGCCCATTGGGCAAGTCACCCGCCCCCAGCGTCTCGCGGGCGCTGGGAAGGTACTCCTCGCGCATGAATCGAGCCAGTCGTTTCGCTTCCGGAATCACCTGCTCGTCGAGGAGACGACGCCCCTCGGCGACGATCGCTTCTTTCTGCGAGCGGTCGACTGTATCCGGAATCTTGAGAAAGGGGCGAAAGAGCGGATGGTCTTCGGCGGGCGAAACCGCTTGGGCGTCGAACGAAGGGAGAATGTTCTCCATGATGGCTCGTGGCTGGGTGAAACCCGCTTCGATGCCGCTGCGCATGTTGTCCCAATGCTGACGCAGGAATCGCGGGTACCCTTCAAGGCGCTTCAGATATGCGCGGTAGTCGTCCTCGTTTTCAAACGGCGTGGCGCTGACGACGTAGCCCAGATAGGTATGGAATCCGGAATCGGACAAGAACGGAATCCGCCAGCTATCGAAGGCGCCGAGGGCGACATCGTGCGTTAGGATGAACTCGAGAATGTCCGCGCTGAGCGCGTCGCTCGCGTCCAGGGCTTCCCGATTGAAGCCACGGAGTTGATCGAGAAAACGCTGGTGGGCCTCCCGGCGCGCTTGCATGGATTCCGGGGAAACGTCGGGAACGCGGTCGTTGTACGCGTGGACGCCCGAACTGGTTGCCGCAAAGGGATCGGACTCCATCTCAAAGGCCCAGTAGTCGTCGAAAAGGCGATGCAAGGCTGCGTTGGGAACTGCGGCCAGCGCCGGAACGGCGCAGAGCGCTAGGGCAAACAACGCGGTTTGGTATATACGGAGCAAGTGGCTCATGAGGTTAGATAGAAAGACTGGGCGATTGCATCCAATTGGGCAATGGCCAATCGCGACCGGTCGCTTTCGGCGGAACAGTTCCAGGTCAAATTGAGGAAACGCGAGCGGGATTTTCTGGTTTTGCGGCCGGAATCCGATACGGTTTTCATCTTATGCCTACCTTCCTTCGAATCCTCCTCGTCATCTCAATCGCATGCCCTCCGCTGGCGCTCGCCCGCGATCTGGAAATCGTCGCCCATCGCGGAGCGAATCACGTGGCCCCAGAGAACACCTACGCCGCGGCAGAGATATGCGTCGCGTGGGGAGTCGAATACGTGGAGGTCGACGTGCGCACCAGTCGCGACGGCGTGATGTACGTCATCCACGACTCCACCTTGGATCGCACGACTAACGGAACCGGCCGCGTCAACGAACGGGACGCGGAATACATCGACCGACTGGACGCAGGCTCTTGGTTCGGACCGGAATTCGCTGGGCAACGGGTACCGCGCTTGCGCCCCTTTTTGGAAGACTACCACGGCCGCATAAAAGTGTATTTCGATGTTAAGGACGCGGACCTGACGAAGCTCGTGGCGATGGTTCACGAAACCGGCTTCGCGGAGGATTGCTTTTTCTGGTTCTCCCAGGACGAGCGCGCCGCGGAGCTGCGCCGGATAGACGCCAACATCCCGCTGAAGATGAACGCAGTCGACGTAGCCGGCCTGAAACGCGTGCTCGCCTACAATCCGCAGATCATCGAGTACCGACTGCAAAACTTGACGCCCGAGTTTGCCGCGTTCGCCCATGCCAACGGATTGAGGTTGATGGCTCACGCCCTCCACAACGGAGCGGAAGCTCAGTATCAAGAGATTGTCGACTCCGCCGCCGACATGGTGAATCTCGATCGAGCCGATGAGATGCTGAAACTGCTCGGGAGGAAGTGACTCTCAATTTGAATCGTATCATGCCCCTACATTTTGGAATCGCATTCGGCCCACTGTAGGGCCGGCGCTCGCGCCGCGCCGCGTCTGCATGATCGAATCTACGCGGCACAGCGCAAGCGCTGGCCCTACGTGAACACAGTGTCGATCCTCAGTCTCAACGCCCCAACGAACCTGTGTGTAACCAATTCGCCGCAGATCGCGTAGTACATGGGTAACCATGAGTTCAATCACGCGAATCGTATGGACCACAGTCTGCCTCGCCTGGATCGCCCTGTCGGCGAGCGCCGAGGATAGCAAGGACTACAACCCCCTTCGTATCGATCCGGGCGCCGGGAAATTCGAAACGCGCGATCTGACCTTTACGTACGGGCGATCCGATCGCGAGATTCCCATTCTCGCGTATCTGCCCAATGGGGACGCAAAAGCGCCGATCGTAATTTTCAGTCATGGCCTGGGAGGTTCGCGCCACGGTTCCGCCTACCTCGGCAAGCACTGGGCGTCGCGCGGGTACGCCGCAATCTTCATTCAACATCCCGGCAGCGATTCCACCGTCATGGAAGACGTTCCTCTGCTCAAAAAAAGAGCCGCGTTAACGAAGGCAGCCAATCTCAAGAATACAATCCACCGATTCGAGGACATTCCCGCGTTGATCGACCAACTGGAAAAATGGAATCAAGAAGACGGCCATCTGTTCGAAAACCGTCTCGACGCGAGCAAGGTCGGCATGTCGGGCCACTCCTACGGAGCGGTCACCACACAAGGTGTGAGTGGCCAGCAAGCCAGACTGATCAAAGACAAGTATCGGGAAAAGCGAATACAGGCCGCCCTCCCCATGAGCCCCAGTCCCCCCAGGAGAGGTTCTCCTGAAGAAGCCTTTCGAAGCGTATCGATTCCATGGCTACTCATGACCGGAACTGAAGACGGGTCGCCCATCAGCGACACCTATCCGAGCGACCGGAGAAAGGTCTTCCCTGCTCTGCCTTCCGGGAATCACTACGAATTGACTCTTTGGAAGGCCGAGCATTCCGCGTTCACGGAACGACGCCTACCCGGCGATCGCCTGAAACGGAACCCCAATCACCACAAAGCGATCCTGGCGTTGAGCACCGCATTTTGGGACGCCTTCCTTCGGCAGGACACCGCAGCGCGCGATTGGCTAGACGGCGAACAAGCGCGGTCGGTTTTGGAGCCGAAAGACAGCTGGCTGACAAAGTAAGCGTCGAGTCGTATTTATCTCGTATATACTAGTTCAGACGAGCGAGCGTGGCGCGTTCCTCGCACTTTTCCAACTCCGCCAACACTTCTCGCGAACAGACTTTGACTTCGTCGTAAAGATCGGCGGCCCGTCCGAAAGCGCCTTGAAAACACGCTGCCTCCATCTTGGCCGCGGCAGCGCTCAACTTGCTGGCTCCATACTGATCCGAACTGCCCCGTATCGTGTGCGTATGAAAACGCACTTGCTCAATCTCCTTCTCGTCGTCGATAGCTTTCTCGATTGAGTTTAAACTCGAAAGCAGAATCTTGCGATAACAGTCGATCATGTCGGCGATAAGCGCTTCATCGTCGTCGAGAACGCGACGCAGCGTGGGGATGTCCAACACGGCGTCGGAATCCAGCTTCTCGCCCTGATGCGAATCCAATTGCACGCCTTCGCCGTCGCCACACCACTTTTTCAGAATCATCTCGAGGTCGTTCACATGCAAAGGCTTGGTGAGATAGTCGTCCATACCCGCGGCAATACAGTCTTCACGGTCGCCCGCCCGTGTGTTGGCGGTCAGGGCTACGATGGGTATGCGACGGTGGCGTTCTCCCGCTTCACCCGCGCGGATTGCTCGAGTTGCCTCGTAGCCGTCCATCTCGGGCATCATGCAATCCATGAAGATGAGATCATAGTCGCCGTTGGAAAGCACGTTTAACGCCTCTCTTCCCGTGGTGGCAATATCGGGAATGACGCGATGCCGTTGCTGGAGCAGACTACTCGCGATCATGCGGTTCATCTGATTGTCGTCCACAAGAAGCACTCGGAGCGAGTCGTACCGCGCGAGGGTCGCTCCCGATTGAAGCGAGCTCGCGTTGTGACCATTCTCCTGATCGCGCTTTCCCATCACAAAGGTTTTCGAGTTGGTGATAATCTTGGATTTCACCCGGACTCGCGATGGTGCGCGATTCCAGGGTAACTACCATAATAAATCGACGCCTAAATCGACTCGCTGAATCG
Organism: Opitutaceae bacterium; assembly: GCA_028284235.1. Classification (GTDB taxonomy): domain Bacteria; phylum Verrucomicrobiota; class Verrucomicrobiia; order Opitutales; family Opitutaceae; genus Pelagisphaera. Next base: position 1,602 of record JANQSC010000080.1, on the reverse strand, counting down.
CCACTGGGGAACTCACGTATTGGTAACCTAAAATTTACGTTGGATTCACCAACTGTTCACTAAACAACGACAAGACCGACCATCGAACCTGAATACTGAATTACTTTTGCGTGTCGAAAACCGTCAGTCGCCGGATTTCATCGTCGAGGGCATTTTGGCAGGATTAGCAACTATCACCCCTGCACCGCGAGTCCCGTCGATCCGCAATTCGCGATGAGTCTGGAGTCCAGCCAGGCCTTACGACGGATCGTTTCGGACAGGCTCGTTTGCCAGCGCGAGGTCCTTGCCGAAGGCGTTTTGACTCGACTCAATCGCTGAGCCCGACGTTTCAATATCCAGGCGTCCGTCTCGTCCATTCTCGATAAACCGAGTATGTTTCACCACGGTGCCACTGGACTGCTCCGCTTTGACCGAAGCCATGAAAATCCCTCCCCGATTGCCTTCGATGAGACAGTGGCGGATCTCGGTTCCATGCACGCCGAGCTCTTTTTCGTCGTGGGCGAGGAATACCGCCCAGTCGGCCGAATCGCGAATAACGCAATCGTCGAAATAGAGATCGATAGTGTTGCGGGCGAAGACGCCTACATTTCCATTAGACTCGATGAGACATTCAGAGAAGTAGGTTTCCAAAAGACGGTTGTCGAGGCTCACGCCAGCGAACTGATTGTCCCGCATCACGCAATTCGTCGTGAAAACGCGGATACTATCGTAATAGGCAACACCATCGAAGTAGTTTTCCGAGAAAAGCGAGTCGCGAACATCCACGTCGGAGCACTTCCAGCTAATAACCAGTCCGCCCGAACGGTTGTTTTTGGCGACGACGTTTCTAACCTTCAAATTGCGTACACCGCGGGCGTCAATGCCGTTGTTGCGGATCCACGGCCTGTCCGTGTCCAGCTCAGAGCTTTGGTAGTCCTTGTTTCCATCGATCTCCAATCCCGAAACCGAGATGTTCTCGATAACGTCGGACTCGTCCACCCACTCGTTCTGCGTGCCGATTGCGACGACGGGGCAATTCGCCTCGTCGGCCAGAATGAACCGCGCTCCAGGTTCCGCCTCGAGACGCACGTTGGAGCGAGCGATGTGAAAGGACTCCTCCAGTAGATAGTCACCGGGACGGATCGTGAGAACGATCTCGCTCGGAGAGTTCTCCGCGCCCTCGTCTACGAATGCCTGAGCCGCGACCAGGTCGTCCAAGTTCTCGATTTCAATCTCTTGAATGGATTTCTCGGTCTCGCCCGGGATAACAACGGATGCGGCGACAAGCAACGCGGTGGGGAAGTAGTCTGTTATTGGATGCATAGTGCTAAGGATCAATAGGTTACTAATGATCGCCTTTCACTAAGTGGGACCCTTCAGGGAGATTCAGAAGCCCGATTGCATCTCAAACCCGTCCGGCAAGGAAACGCGAATTTACAAAATAATAACAGAATAGCTCACAAATGGCTATGGGGGTTTGCCTGAGGAGCGGCTGGAAAATCGCCGTGGAGTTCGGACCCGCTGGAATGGTGGCAAATACGAAAACTACAAAAGGCGACAAACCCGCTCAGCACATAGGCGTCAACCTATCCTATTTCTCATCTGAATAAACGCGCCGGGACG
>JANQSC010000079.1 GCA_028284235.1 Opitutaceae bacterium | reverse complement strand
ACAACCGGGCCAGCAACCCGGCGGACAACAGCCCGGAAGCCAGCAAGCCGGCGAGCAGCCCGGGCAACAAGGAGGTCAGCAGGGCGGCCAGCAAGGCGGTTCGCAATCCGGACAATCCGAGTCGCTCGCCCAGCAGCCGTCTCAAGGCCAAGGCCAGCAAAGCGGGCAGCAGCCGGGCGGACAAACCGGCCAAGGATCGCCCAACAACCAGCAGAACTCCGGCGCTCCCAATCAGGGTGGCGGCGGAGGCGGATTCGGGGGTGAACTCGCCACGAGTTTGGACGACTTCATACGCGACTTCTCTGGCGGCGCCCGATCCGACTCCCCCTTGACCGGACGTGGATTCGGGGACTGGGCGGAACGTCTCCGCACCGTCGAGGAACTCGTCGACCAACCCGACATCCGCGAACGACTGGCCCGAGCCCGCGAGGAAGCGGAACGCATTCGAGCCGACTTTAAACGACACGGCGCCGAGCCTCAATGGGGCGTGGTCAATGAAGGAATCATCGCCCCCCTGAGCGAAGCCCGCGCTTGGGTCGCTCAAGAACTCGCCCGCCACGAAGACCCAGACGCGCTCCAGCCGATCGATCGCGATCCCGTTCCGCGCGCCTACCAGGAATCGGTACAAAATTACTATGAATCTCTCGGACAATAAACTAGAACCCGCCGGGACGTCGGGTTCCACCTTTCTCCACCTATTTCTAAGGTGGAACGCGACGTCCCAACGCGTTTTCTCAGACCTCGGCTTGCCTCACCCATGTTAGGAGCGATCACCTTCAATGGAAACGAATGGTGGTGGGTAGCCCTCCTCGGCGGCGCCGCTCTCATTGCGACCTCCTTCTTCGCCTGGAAAAGCGAAGGTCGCCTCGTCAATGGCTACGTATTGGGTTTTTCCTTACGCGCTATCGGAGTCGTTCTCTTGCTGATGTGCCTCCTCGACCCCCATTGGACCGGCGAGCGTCCCGCCAAGGGCGCCAATATCGTCGCCATCGTCGCCGACAACAGCCAGGGAATGAACCTGGCCGACTCGGGCCAATCGGAGACGCGAGCGGAATCCCTTAAACGCCGACTCGCCGGCGAAGACGCCTACTGGCTGACGCAATTGGAAGAGGATTTCCAAGCTCGCGCCTACCGATTCGACCGCGACTTGCGACGCGTAAACGACTTCGGCAGTCTCGACTTCACCGGCGACCGGAGCAACCTCGCCCACTCCCTCGCCCAATTGCAAGAACGATACGACGGACTGCCTCTCGCCGGAGTCGTTCTCTTTACAGACGGCATAGCCACCGATCTCGACGCTCTCGAATCTCTCAATCTCGACGCCCTCCCTCCCGTCTTCCCCATAGTCGTCGGCGACTCAGCCCCGATGCCCGACCTCAGCCTCGAGCGTATCGCCCTGCGCCAAACCGCGTTCGACGACGCTCCCGTTTCGCTTAAGACCGTGGTCTCCGCCGCCGCCCTACCCGCCCAGACGGTAAACATCGCCATCGAGCCCATCGAAATTCGCGGCGATCTCCCCGCTTCCGGAGACGAATCCGACTTGCCTCCTTCCCAAAGCGTGCGCACGCGGGCCAGCGGCTCGAATCACACCTTGACCTTTGATTGGCGCCCCATTCGCACCGGTATCCAGTTTTACAGGATCACTGCCAACGGGACCAATTCCGATGCGGAAGCCACCCAGGCCAACAACGAGCGGATCGTCATGGTCGATGGCGGGCGAACCGGATTCCGCATTCTCTACGTGACGGGTCGCCCCAACTGGGAGTACAAGTTCCTCAACCGAGCCCTCTACGACGATCCTCAATTGCAAATGACCGGATTGATCCGCGTCGCCCGTCGCGAACCGAAGTTCGAGTTCAAGGGAAGAGCCGGCGAGTCCAGCAATCCATTGTATCGAGGGTTTGGACGCGACGAGGAAGAAACCGAAGACTACGACCAACCCGTACTAATTCGAGTCAATACGCGGGACGAATCCGAATTGAACGACGGATTTCCCAAGACTGCGGAAGAGCTTTTTGAATACGACGCGCTTATAATCGACGATCTCGAAGCCGACTTTTTCAGCTTCAGCCAGCAAACGCTCATCCGTCGCTTCGTATCCGAACGCGGCGGCGGCCTGCTCGCCCTGGGCGGAGCCGATGCCCTCGATCACGGCGGCTATGAAGAGACGCCGATCGCCGCCACGCTTCCAATCTATCTCGACCAGACCTTTCAGCGCGCCTCCAGCGAAGACCTCACTTGGTCCCTGACTCGCGAGGGCTGGGTAGAGCCTTGGACCCGAGTACGACCGAACGAAGCCGACGAGCGGGCCCGGCTCAATACCATGCCGCCGTTCCGCGTCCTCAATACCATTCCTAAAATCAAGCCAGGCGCCCGCGTTTTAGCGGAGGTCGAGAATCTACTGGGCGATCGCTACCCGAGCCTCGTCGCCCACAACTTTGGTGCGGGCAAAGCGGCCTGCGTCGCGATTGGCGACATGTGGCGCTGGGGAATGCGCGGCGAGAATGAACAGGACGATCTCGCTCGACTATGGCGACAAATCGCCCGCTGGCTCGTTACCGATATTCCCGAGCTCGTTGAAATCGAAGCCAAACCGGGACCCGAAGGCGTCGAGCTGGTCGTGGAAGCCCGCGACAACGACTACAAGCCGCTCGAAATCGGCGAAGCCCGCATCACGATAAAACGCGTCGATCTCGAAGAGTCCGAATTGGCCAGCCACACCGGTTTCGTGGAAGTCACCCACTTCGCCGAGCCCGTGGCCGATTCGCCCGGACAGTTCGCCACACAGTTCTCTTCCCAAGACGAAGGCGCCTATATCGCCAACGTCGAAGTTCTCGGGCCCGACGGAGAAGTCGTCGGAATGGCGGAAACGGGATGGGTCAACGAGCCACTGGCGACGGAGTTCGCCTCCCTCGTTCCCAACACGGACGTTCTCGAGCGGATCGCGGTGGAAACCGGCGGCGAAGTGATCGACATCGACGCACTCGCCTTGATCGAGGAGAAGATCGCCAAGCAAAACACACCGATCACTGAAATTTGGTCGTATCCCATTTGGCACAACGGATGGCTCTTTCTCGGAGCCTTGGGCTGCTTTCTCGCCGAATGGGGCCTGCGTAGAAACCGGGGGCTGGCATGAGAACGGGAATCGCAATCGCTTGTACGGTGTCGCTCGCCGCTGCCGCGTTCGCGGATACGGATCCGCCCGAGCATGAACTGCTCTTGGTACTGGGAGCCCCGGGCGAGCCGAAGTTCGAGGACGGATTTCATGCGGCCGCCAAAGCCTGGGAGCGGGCGGCGGAATCGACGCGGGCGAAAATGGACATCGTCGGATTGGATGATTCGGAAGAAAGCGATCGCGATCGTATTGAGAAATGGGTGACGCAGCTCGACCCCGAATCCACCACCCCCGCCTGGATCGTCTATATTGGCCACGGGACGCACACGCAAAAACGCACCTTACTTAATCTCCGCGGCCCCGACTTGAGCGCCTCCGAGCTGGGCGAATGGCTCGACCCGCTTGAGCGAACATTGGTTTTCATTCACGGCGGTTCCGCGTCGGCTCCATTCATAAACCGGCTTTCCAAGCCCAACCGCGTACTCATGACCGCAACCCGCAGCGGGAGTGAATTGAACTACGCCCGGTTCGGCGAACGGTTCGCCCAAGTCATCGAATCGCGGGCCGGCGACGCCAATCAAGACGGACAGGTGTCCCTACTCGAGGCCTTCGTTTTCACCGCCCAATCCGTCGAGCAATTCTATCTCGACGAGAATCGTCTCGCCTCCGAACACGCCTTAATCGACGACAATGGCGACGCGGTCGGCACTCCTGCCGACTGGTTTCGCGGCGAGCGTCTGGTGCAGACCCCCGAAGACAATGTCACCCCGGACGGGTTTCGCTCCCGCCAAATCGCCTTCATCCCCTCCGAGCAAGAGCGCGGCCTCACCCCCGACCAGCGCTTCCAACGCGACCAGCTAGAAGCCGAACTCGAGACCGTGCGCAAACGCAAAGACAGTCTCGACGAAGACGAGTACTACCGGCAGTTGGAAGCAGTGCTTCTCAAGCTTGGCGACATCTACATAGAAGAGGATTCCTAGGAGCGTTGTTCCAGTACAACGTCAAGAGGAGGGATTCTGAGAGCGGAGCAGTTCAGAATTCCTCTCATTCGCCTTGTTCGCTCTCATTTGCTCTTGTTGAAATGAACTTTGCTGACATGTCGAAAACCAACTGCCGGGAGAGTTTGGAATTTGCATTGGTCATTGTTGCTATGACAAGGCTCTTTTCCGGAATAATCAGAAGCATTGCTGTTGCCCCATAGTGACTTCCTCCGTGACCCACTACCTTGGGATTCTTCGCATGAAATATCCTCCAACCAAGACCATATGCAACATCCTTTCCGTCACTTGTTACATTAGACTGGAACAACAAATCGACAGTATCCTTTTTGAGTAGTTTTTCGTTTAAAATAGCGTTCCCAAATTTTATAAGATCCTCTGGAGTCGATAGAAATCCTCCTCCTGCCCATACATCGCTGTTGTCAACCGACGGCGCATGAATAACCATATCTTCCTTTACCGTATAAAAAGAGGTTCGATTAGGGATGATTTGATCATAGTGATCAGCCATAGTGTTAACCATTCCAATTCGCTTAAAAACGTTTTCATCCATATAAGAAAGGAAAGGTTCTTCGGCCGCTCGTTCAATAATGGCGGCAATAAGATTCCAACCAAAGCTTGAATATGAATGGCGCTCTCCTGGAGTAAATAAAAGAGGTCTATCTTTGAATTTATCCAAGGCATGGATGACATTTTCATATCGAACGCGATTGATAGAGTCTTCTAGATTGTAATGTGGAAGACCAGATAGATGGCTTGCAAGCTGACGAGTTGTTATCGGAAACTTCTTCTTGGGAAACTCTGGCACGTAGTCTTGAACCGGAACATCCAGATCCAATTCTCCTGATTCAACTAGAAGTCCTAGAGCTACAGAAGTAAGCGACTTGGAAATACTTCCAATCCTGAATTTTGTCCGAGTAGTGGCTTCAACTTTATGTTCTAAATTTGAATAACCAAACGCTTCTGACCAAATCATTTCACCCTTGTGCATAACTGCCACCGAAAACGCGGGTAGATGTTCTGATATCATGATCTCATGAATCGAATTTCTGCCTTCTTCAATAAAAACACTATCAGCCTGAACACTAATTGCCAAAAATTGTAGAGAAACAATTCGAGAAAGAACGGTCAGCGAGGAAATATAACGGGGATTTATAATCATATTCTTCAGCAAAAAAGTTGTTTTATGTTTCTCATTGAGCATCCTGGACCACTGCGGGATTTCAAGCTAGATTGAAGTAGTTACACTTAGTTTTGCCGCATTTCTAATGAGTGAGCACACCCAATTGGGTCGATCTATGAAAACCAGAGAGCATCCTAGGTTTCAGATTCCGGCTGATGGATAACGGGTCGAAAACGCGTTCGCATTCTAGTTTTTTAACCGCCCGCTGCGCTCGAGGACGCAGAGGTCACGGAGTCGTATAGAAGTAGATTAACGATCAATCGCCTCTGCGTTCTCAGGGACGTTTTCCTGAAAGAAGACTCCTAGAGCGGATCCAATAATCTCGTAGGGCCGGCGCTTGCGCCGTGCCGCGTTT
>JANQSC010000072.1 GCA_028284235.1 Opitutaceae bacterium | reverse complement strand
TTCGTAGCGCTCCTCTGGATCCTCGTGGCGCGCTTTGGCGATGATCGCTCGTAGTGGGTTATCCGATACTTCTTTCTCTGAAACAGGACGCCGTGGCGCTTTCAACGCAACCAGCTCTTGCAAGAGGCAGCCCAAGGCGTAGATGTCCATCCGAGGAGTTTTCGGTGTCTGCGGATTCTTCTGTTCCGGCGCCATGTATTCGGGCGTGCCGCGAGCGTGAACCAGAAGCGGCCCGTAGATATCCGGATCCAGCAGAACCTCGGACTCGTTCAAGTCCTTGTTCTTCAAAGGCGCGACCACTCCCATCCCCCAATCGCAAACCTGCACTTCCCCGAAAGCCCCGATCTGAATGTTCTCGGGTTTGAGATCGAGATGCAACACGCGTCGGGAATGGGCGTAAGCCATGGCCTCGCAAACACGCAGAACAATGGCCAGACGCTTGCGCAGCGAATACTCCTCCGTCCCCTCGCCGTTCTTCAGCAACCGAAGAATCTCGCGCAAAGAACGCCCCTTTTTCAGTTCCATCGTAAAGAACGGGCAGTCGAATTCATCGACACCCATATCGAAGAGATTAACAATACACGGATGCTCCAGTCGAGCGGTCAAGTGCGCCTCCCTCAGAAACGCGTCGAATCGCTCCTTCGAGAGTTTCTTCACCGGCTTCGCCAAGGCGACGTACCGGGCGGACCTCAGGTCGTAGACGCGATAAATCTCCTTCATCCCGCCTTTACCGATCAACTCGAATCGCTCGTAGCGGTTCTCGATTTTCGTCAGCGCTTGGTACATCGGGGCAAGCTCTTCGATATCCGCTTCCTTGTTTCCCCCATCCGGATCCGCGTCGTCGTACAAGTATTCCATGTAGGAATCCATCTCGCTAATGGCTTTGGAATAGGACTTTTCGGAATCACTCATCGCCGCATTCCCCTTCCAGCTCCAAACGCAAGCGCCTGATCTCGACGTGAAGCCTCTGCTTCACCCGCGTTTTGAGCACATAGACGCTCTCCTTGCGAATACCCAGCCGCCGGGCAATTTCGTCGCTTGATACTCCCTGTAGCGAGTACGCGAATACCTCAAAGGCCTTGCCGGAGAAAACCGACTTCAACTGCTCCATCGCCGTCTCGACGATATGCCGCTGCCATTCCTTCTCGATGACGCATTCCACCTCTGGCAGATGCGGGTCCAAGTCGTTAACCCCCAACTCGTCGATCGGCAGTTTCTGACGGTCGTGCCGATTCGCGTTGTACCAGTCAATCGCCGCGTTTCGAATCAACGTTGACAGCCAGTTACGAAACCGAGCCCGCTTCTCGTCACGCTTGTAGGTCTTGAGCCCATTCCAGAGTTTCAGAAATATCTGCTGTCGCACGTCCTCCAAATCCGACCCGCGCAAGCCCGTCCGAACAAGAATTTTCGTAATGAACGGCTTGTAGTACAAAAGCAGCTCGTCCCAAACCGCGGATTCCCGGCTCGACTGCGCCTGTTGCAGCAAGCTGACCCGTGTCGGCAATATGTCAGTGATTCGATCCATCGCTGTCGGAGAACAACGTAGCGAAGAATGCGGCGGGCAGGCAATACCGCGTCCGCATTTCACAGACTACGAGCCTAATTCGCGCAGCAAACGCTACACTATATAAGGAACTGAGATTCTCGCGCGTTCTTAACAGTCGCCCCAAAAAAAGTTCAGATATCGCTCAATTAGCGAAATCGCTGTAGGTATTCAGCCCCGATTTGATCAACGCCCACTCCAAGGCCCAGCAGGTAAAGGCGGAGTACATAAAATCCTTCCACGGCCGGGCCGAGCCCGGCGGGGCAAGATACCGGGCGCGGGCCGCTCGAATCGCGTCCTCCAATTCGCCGGGGTCTTCGAGGGAAATCGCCAGCGAACGAGCGACGTAGAGAGCCAAGTTAGGCTCTTCCTCGCCCAAGAGCTCCCGAAACGCCGGGACTGCGAGATCCGTCCGCCCCAGTCGGCCCAAGGCCTCAGCCGCCGTCGTTCGTACAATCAAATTCGAATCCGACAGTCGCTGTCGGAGCGCCCGCTCGAGCGACGGACTCCGATCCCCCGAGATAATCGCTCCCTGCAGATTCCAGTATCGCGCCGCTGGGTCCGAGTCGTTCAACCCTTCGATGGTGTACGCTCCTCGTTCCGACGCCGCTTCCGCATACTCGAGAATCCGCTCCAGCGGGTAAAGCGACTCGTCTTGCAGCATCTCGAACGGCGTGACGCCCGCCTCGTTCGCCCGTCGATGCATTTCAGGCTCGACGAGAAAACCGCTATCCCGAGTTTCGAGTATCCAATTCCTCAACACGCTCGAAAGGCGACGTTTCCGCTCTAGCAACGCCCTCGACTCCGCCAAGTTCTCCAACTCCATCGGGTCGTTCTTCAGGTCGTAGAGCTCCTCGAAAGGTCTCGGCTCCCACAACCGTTTCGAGATCGCGCTGTCCTCGCCCGCGTCGTGAACGCGGTGCAGCTCCATCAGAAACTCCTTCTTCGTCGGAGAGAGGATAATCCCTTCTTGCATGGGAGGCAGATGCGGCAAGTAGTGCCGAATGTAGAGGTACCGTCCATCGAAAACGCTTCGGGACAAATCGTACATATCGTCCGCCCGATCGCGGGCGCCGAAAACGAACTCCCTTTCCACAACGTCCGTCGAGTCCTCCGCGAACAACGCCTGCCCGTGAAACCGCTTCGGGATCGGTATACCCGCCAGCGTCAACGCCGTGGCGGGAAGATCCACGTAGGAAACCAGCCGATCCTCCACCGAGCTGCGTTTCTCTGAGGGCGAAAACGCGCGGAACTTTTCGGGGATGTGAACGATCAGCGGAACCCGCAGCCCCGTATCGTACAACCAGCGTTTGTAGCGCGGCAGCCCTAGTCCGTGATCCGCCATCAGAAAAACGATGGTGTCCTCTGCCATACCGTCTCGCTCCAGCGCGTCCAGAACCGACTGCACGTCCCCATCCCAAACGGAAATCAAATCGTGGTAGCGGGCCCAAATGCGACGCGTTTCGTCCGTATCCGGAAAATATGGCGGCAGTCGGACTGTTTCCGGATCATGGATACGTTCTCCCGGCAAGCGAGCCAAATCGGGAGCCGCCCGACTGGAAATGTTCCCCGAACCTTCGTGAGTCGCCCCCAGATTCATGAACGCGAAAAACGGCTTTTCATCGGGTCGCGCCTTCCAGGGCGCCGTGTCGTCTTCCCAGTAGTCGAACAATCCGTCCGGATCGAAGTTGTAGTCCGTCTTGCCCCGCAGAGCCGTCCAGTAGCCATTATCGCTGAAGATTCGGGCAAGCGGCGAAATCGAATCGGGAATCGCCACCTCTGACCGCAAGTGCTGGGTCCCCAGCGACGTCGCGTACAGCCCCGTCCCTAAGCACGAACGAGAAGGAGCGCAAATGGGCGCCGTCGCAAATGCGTTCTTGAAAAGGTGCGACCGGCCCGCAAACGCGTCGATGTTGGGCGTATCCGCATCCGGATCGCCATAGCACCCAAAGAAGGGCGAGATATCCTCCGCCACGATCCAGAGGATGTTCGGTCGATCCGAACCTGCCACCGGAACGCACGCGATAAGCGCCAAGACAGCTAGAGAGCGTATTCGTTTTTTCATTGGTTACAATGGGTCGCAATTTGGGCGGGAACATTCATACCGTTAAACCAGAGCATTGAGCAATTTCGAATGTTGCTGGGCGCCAAAAACGTCTCGTTCGCCCGGGCTTCCGCACAGCAGCCCGCGCTTAAGCGTGAATTTCAGAGCGAGAGCAGGATCGAATCGATAGCTCCCCAAAACATCGGAACGCGCGACGCCCATCAAGTCGGCGACGCCCTCCTCAGTGAATCGCCCCGATTTTAACGCCGCCCGGTACCGGGTTTTCGAATCGAAGATAATGTCGAAGGTGATCTCGTTGATCCCCGCGTTCTTACTGCGAATCACGCGAGCCAGTTTTCGCAGCGGCTTCCGCTCCTTCCCAGCGGTCTCGCGATCGGGTGATTCGGGCACCAAGGAACTCGCCTGCTCTTCCTCAATGGAGCTACGAAACTCGCATTCGTATCGCGGCTCCAACGCAGTCCGCTCGTTCCACTTCCCGCCCGCAAATTCCATTCCTTTCACCTGGAAGAGCTTGCGAACTGTCTCCTTATCCGTAACCAGATGATAAATACTCCAAACGAACGCGTCTCCCGCATTAATTCCATAGAACGCTTCCCTCTCCCGATCGATGCAACCCCGCAGGCGCTCTTCCTTTTCCGTATGAATACGTCGCGCCTCCGAATCGGTGGGAGCCACCGTTTCGAGAACCGCGATGGGCGATTCGGCGTCTGCAACCGCAAACGAAACATCGATGTCTTGAAACCATCCAGAACGCCGCTCCTCAACCGTTTTCAAAACGACCCGTTTGATCGCCGGCAGCTCTTTCTGAAAATACGGATCGCGCGTTCCCGCAACCAGCAGCGAGCGCGACTTCCCCCCGCTTTCCTGCAATCGCAACTCGCTTGGCGAAAATGGGAACGCTAGATTCCCCGCGGTCGACACCCTCCCTTCGTATCCAAAATGCAAGAGCGTTGATCGAATAGACGACAAGACCTCGCGCACTCGCTTTTCTTCGCCCCCTTCGACGACAACGACAATACCAATCTCTTCGATCGGAGGGTTCGCCCAAGCATCCTCGACTCCGTTTCTCCCATACACGCGCGCATCCTCGTCGACTCCCTCAACCGTCGCAAGTGGAATTATCGATACCAGTCGCCTCCCCAATCGCCTCGCTCCTTCCAACTTAACACTGTAGGGCTTGGGCCGATACCTGCTCCCGCTCAACGACACGGTCGATTCGTCTACTTGCTCGAACCGAGCCTTTTGAACATCCAGTTCCCCTCCCGGGAGCAGAAACACATCCGGACGCGCCTTTTCGTAAAGCGTGTGGGCAGCGATCGATCTCACCGTTGCGGACCGCTCGGGATTGGGCGAATAAAACTCCGCCCGCCCGTCACGGTGGAATTCCGCAACCAAGCAGTCGCTCCCCGAACCGGGTTCGCACGCAATTGCCCCGCACTCCAGAATCTTCGCCGCGTGATAACAAATCCCCGGATCGTAGCCTTGGCGAATCGGATCGGCCGCGAAAACCGCAGGATCGTAGGCCCGCCCACAGAGAATGATTTGAGCGCCGCTTTCAATCGCGGTAGTGATCGGCTCGATACCCATCTGAGCAACGATTTCACTTTCGAGGAGATCTTCCTCCGTCAGCTCAGGCATGTCGCCGAGCGGAAACAACTCGACTCCCGATTCGAGAAGGGTTCGTCCGGAAACGCCACTCGGGATTACCGACATTCGAACACCGTCCGCCCCCATGCCCTCCACAATCGACTGGGCGAGTTCAACCGTTTCCCGCAAGGGCGTATTCCCGCCCGAGAATCCAGCACTTCCGACGATCAATCGACACTCGTTACTCAAAGCGGCCTCGATCAATCGCTCGAGATCTCTTCGGAGCGCTGACTCGCCCACATACTGCGCGTTCGCCCCCAGGTAGTAAGGCCCCGCGTCCATCGACCCCGCGTCTACCGCTATTAGGTCGACCGACTCCCTCAACGCCGTCTCGAGTGAACGAATCGGAAATCCGTATCCAAGAATAGCCGTTGGTGAAAGAACTCGATACATGCTCCGTTTCGCATTCCGAAATCGCGATCCCCTAGTCCTTCTTACCAGCTACGATCACATCGTGATAGCTCACGAGTTCGATACCCCGCCGCTCGATCGCCGCCCGGACTTTTGCACTTGTGAATACCTGGGTTACCGTCGCTCGATCAAAGGCGACACCTTCATAACCTTCATGTCCAATCGCCCTCATTTCAGGCGTGTCCAATCCCGGATGCTCCACGAGAAGCCAAGTTCCCGTATCCAGATTTTCGATTAATTCGAGCATAGCCTTTTCTCGCTCCTCGAGCGAATCGCTCTTGTCCCCAAAGCGCCCTGCTCGCTTTATCCCAGGCAAGTCAATCGGCAACTCGTACTCCTCAGCCAGTCGTTCCGTCAGCGCTCGCAAGTCCGGCGTGCTCACTGCCGTCCCCATATGGGCGGACAAGTGCGTTACGTTGGGAAGCAGTCGCAATGCCATTTCGATCTGGGCCCGCAGCTCCCGCTCCACTTCCTCGATCTTCCAACCCGAATCGACAAATCCCGGATAGCGAGGCCAGTCCTTCATTGTCCGGGTTCTTGCATAGAAGTGGCCGTTTTCGTCGACTAGGCTGGGAACATCCTTCAAAACCGGCCCCCACTTCAACCCGTCCCACTCGCTCGTCAAATCCAGGTGGACTCCCACGTCGATCTCTGGATGCTCATTCAACATCTCAACCGCTTCCAGAAACCAGGGGGCCGGAACGAGCACCTCGATCGAACGAGCGATCCCGTTATTCACCGATTCGATACACGCGACGTTCACTGCGTGCGCGCCTCCCATGTCGTCGCTCCGCACAAGAAGTCGTATTGCGTCTTCATTTCCACTCGCCGCAATCAATCCAACCTGTATCCAGATAAGTAGTGCCGTTTTCGATATTGGGTTCATTCTCATCGCTTCTCCTTAAAAACGCGTCGCTCTATTCGAACACCGGATGACCTTGATCGCCGCCAGCAAGCAAGTAGGAAACGAGATCCAGAACCTCCTCCTCGTTCAGAGCATTCAGCAAGCCCGGCGGCATCGTCGAAACGGGAAGCGGATCGATACTGGAGATCGCGTCGAGAGAGATTGATCGCGTCTCGGCAGGCTTCAAGGCGTTGGGAACGATCACGACGTTCCGCGAGTCTTTCGAAAGGGTTCGGCCCGACACTACGTCTCCGTTGACCAGCGTGAAAAGAGTCGTTTGGTATTGATCCGAGATGGCCTTACTTGGGTTGACGATGGCGTCGAGAATGTCCTTGACCGAAAATCGCTGCCCCAACGAGGTCAGATCCGGACCCGCCAGACCCCCGTCGCCACGCATTCCGTGGCAAGCGATGCAGTTTGCCGCAGCGAACATCTTCTTGCCGTTCTCGAAGTCTCGCTCTTCCAATCCTTCACCCACTCGATCCACCAAATAGTCCAAATCCCAAATACGACCGGGACCCTCAGGCTCGGGGAGCGCTGGTTCGGCTTCTAGGCCCGCCCATTCGTTCGACAGCGCCGCGATCTCGTCTGGCGACAAATTCGATCGAGCCGTATCCAAAGTTTGCTGCCAGAACGGGACATAGCCATTACCTCCACGCGACGAGCCGATGGCCTCGCTCACGAGTTGGAAGTATCGCCGTCTCTGCTCGATGGACCAGCCGTCGCGAATCCAGTTGAGGCATTGAGCAAAGTGCATTCGATCCACCATCGGCGGCGCTTCCGCCATCGAAAGCAAGGGCGACGCGTATTTCAAATTGCGCCCAGCGAGATCCAGTCCGCCAGTCGAAAGATCGCCTTTGTCCGCCTCCATCAAATCAAGTAACGGATCAATAGTAGAGGCGTCACCCAAATAGCATAGAACACGCGCCAATTCGCGGTTAACGCGACTCGACGTATGCGGCAGCAGCAAGCGAAGAGACTGAAACTCGAACGAGTCACTCGTCCGCAACTCCCCTCCACCTCTCGCCAAAGCGATCTCCACAACTCGCAACGCTAATAGCAAAGTCTCCTCGTCCCAATCCTCCCATCGCGAATCGCCGATCGATTCGAGGACGAGCCGCAGGTCGTCTCGACCGCCCTGGCGGGCCAACGCCAGAAAGGCGGTCAGTCTCCTTAGACTATTGCGTTCCTTCATCGCCCGCTGTCGCCAACCATCGAGCGGCTGCCACTCCAAGGCCACGCGGGCAGCGTAGCGAATCCCCCGATCCGAATCGCCCAGTCGACGCCAAATCTTGGCTAGTGAGCCGGTATCCGCATTTCCATGCAAACTCTCGAGGGAACGACGAATCGCAGAGGCTCCGTTGCGCGACGGTTTTTCAGGTTTCGACACAACGAGCGATTCCTCTCCTTCATACCAAATGCGATAAACCGCTGATCCGAGACGCCTCCCTCCGACTGACACGTAAAGCGCTCCATCCGGGCAAACAACCGCATCTGTAAGTGGCAATCCAATACCGCTGGCAAACCGTTCGACTTCCCCTTTGTAGCTCGACCCATTCGCTTCGAGATGGACCGCGTAGAGTGTCGCGTAGGTCCAGTCGAGAGCGAACAACGCGTTCCGGTACTTCTCGGGAAACGCCGTATCGTATCCAAATACAAGACCCGTAGGCGAAGAAGGCCCCACGTTCACGACAGGATGAACGCTATCCGCGTACCACTCCGGCCATTTGGACGCGCTGGCTCTCCATCCGAATTCCCCCCCGCTGACGACGTGGCAAATACGCGTTGGCCGGTACCACGGCGCGCCTAGATCGTACTCCATGTCCGAGTCGAAGGTAAAAAGATCGCCCGACCGATTGAAGGCCAAGTCGTAGCTGTTACGCAAACCACTCGCGAACAGTTCCGGATTCGAGCCGTCGGGTTCGAATCGGAAAACCCAGCCGGCATCCGTAAACTGGGAGTCGCCAAATCCAGGCGGGATCAGGTGATCCTCCCCTGAAGTCGATACGGTCCGCGCTCGATCGATCGTATCGGGCCTCGGCGTGCCATTCCCGCAAATCATGTAGATCGAGTCGCCTTCAGGACCGACCACGAGGCCGTGCGGACCGTGCTCCCCCGCTCCTTGAAACTCGAAAAGCGATTTCGTCTCGTCGAAAACTCCATCACGGTCGGTATCCAATAATCGGTACAACCCGGGTCGATACGCGTCGTTTTTCTCCGCAACGGTCACATACAAACTGTCGAACGCCCAAAGCAATCCATGAGCCCAGCCGATCTTTTCCGCGTCCCCTTCCATTCGCTCCAGAACACTCCCTCCTCGCGCGCCGATTTCCGGAGGTGTCAATCGATACAGTCCCGCTTGGTGCTGCATCGCCACAATCAAGTTGCCATCGGGATCGGTGGTCATCGCCGCGATCGACCCCAAATTCGTCGGAATCGAAACCACTTTCTCCACTGAAAAACCGTCTAGCGTCTCGATGGCGGCC
Organism: Opitutaceae bacterium; assembly: GCA_028284235.1. Classification (GTDB taxonomy): domain Bacteria; phylum Verrucomicrobiota; class Verrucomicrobiia; order Opitutales; family Opitutaceae; genus Pelagisphaera. The sequence goes on along the minus strand of JANQSC010000072.1, from coordinate 119,745 downwards.
GTATCCGCCGGCTCCAACGGGTGCCCCGGCTTGTACCATTCCGGCTCGCCTGAATACGGATCCACCGCTTGTCCCGGCGAAGGCGGCGACGCCCAGCCCAGCGCGAACAACGGAAGCAATAGCGATCGAATCGTTTTCAGCGTTTCTCCTTTCAGCGCGTCGATCAAAGACGCTTTAGTCGAAAATTCCGATACTCAATTGTCTGCGGCGGTCCCGTGTGCACCTGGACGCCGATCAGCCCTTTCATCCGCCGGTTCTTCTTATCGTCGTCGATCACGATACTGGTCACCTGGCCGTTTACAATATGGGTCATCACGTTCCCGCGCGCGATGACGTGGTACTCATTCCAATCCTCCTCCTTGAAAACCGGCTCCAGCTCCTCCCAGTCGCCTAGAGAGCCAATGACGACTGCCTCTCCGGTCTCATCGATTTGAACGATCTCGCCCAGCAAGGCGAGAAACCGACGCCCCCGTTCTTCCCACATCTGCCCCGTGTAGCGTTGCCTTGGAATTCGCTTTTCGTGATAGCGGCCATCGATGTCCGCCTGATACCCCGACAGCGACCACGGAGCGTCCTCGAGCTGGACATTGCGATAGCTCAAGCCGCTATTCCCTTCCCCCGAGACGCGGTACTCGACCTTCAGCTCGAAGTCGTCGGGCTCGCCGCCACGCCAGATGATAAAACTGTTGCGTTGCAAAATCGTCTCTTCAGTCACTTCGCCGACGAGCACGCCGTCCTCGACTCGCCAATACGAAGGGTCTCCATCCCAGCCATCGAGATTCTCGCCATTGAAAATCGAGACAAACCCCTCGTCGAGAACGCGCGCCGCAACCGCCTTGCGGGCCGCCTGACGCAGCGATTCCGCCTGTCGATCGCTCAATTCCGCCGGACGCCAGTCCAACATTCGCGCGTTCGCGCCCGTCAGCGCTTCATAGAATACGCACGAGCCCAGATAGCATCCCGCCAAATTCGCGTGGTTCGCATCCAAGCCGAACTCGTTTGCACCCGTCTCCCGATTCGTTCGCCAGCGCCAGCCCACGGTCAGACTCCCGTCTTGACGCGGCAACGCTCCGGGTTCGGGGTTTTTGTAGTTAAAATCTGGATCCGACTCCTCGAAATACCAAAGCCTCATCGCCCGGGCGATTCGAAAGGCGTCGCCCACCGGAACGACCTTCAGTCCGTAGCGAGCCGCCGCCTTGTCGTACGCGTCGGTCAAGCCCTCGTGCATCGCAGCTTGCGTCAACGCGCCGTTTTGAAACAGTTCGCTGTCGCTACGATACGCCCAGGTTTGGTGAATGACGATTTGAGCGTTCGGAGCATGTTCGCGTATCGCCTCCACAAGCTGCCCGAGGTAGGGTTCGAACGTGTCCTCCTTGAAACTCAGTCGGCTCAACTGCTGCAGCGACACGAAATCCCAGTCTTCCGATTCCAATGCCTCCACAAGACTAAGTCGGTCTTTTCCCGAACTCTTCCAGCCCTTGTAGGGACGCCCACTCGGAGCGTCATTGTTTTTTCGGTACAAATCCAAGTGCCGGGCGTGCCGCTCGAGACTCGACCCTCCCAAATTCGCCTTGGAAACCCGGATGGGGCGGCCCGTCGACTCGCCGATCTGCTCGAGGAATCGCGTCGCGTTGTCCGCGAAACTATTGCCAATGGTGAGCAGAGTGATCGCGTCATTTTCGTCCGCGGTTGAATTCGCAGCGAACGTCGTGATACAAAGCAAGAACGTCGCAGTTAAAGCGCGACTCGAGCGACGAAGCTCGCAAATGTGCGTAGTGAATCTCATTATTACAATTGCTGGACTATCCGATTGCCCTGCCTGCTGGATCTACGAGAATACCCCTCGACTCGCCAGCCGAGGGGTATCCAATTATTCACTTCAGACAACGCTTCCCTCCCATTCCGCTCTTAGAAGGCCTTTCGCAGGGACAGTTTCCATTCTCTCGTGGGAGAGATTCCAAACGACCCCGTGATATACTCCTCGTCAAAGAGATTGCTGATGTTCAGTTGAGCTTTCCAAGGGTTGCCCCCTTCGACATCGCCAAACTGGTACTGAGCCATGGCATCGAAGCGCCACCAGTCGCCCGTAACGTAGGGATTGAAGTTCGTGCGCACCTCGTGGATCTGCTCCGCCGCGTAGTTTCCGCCGAATCCGAACTTCCAATTCTCCATTACGCCTTCGGTGAACGAATAGGAACCCCAGAATCCGTAGTTGAGATCTGGAACATTCTCCATGCGATCCGGAATAGCGTCACGACCGTCGTTGCCGAAGTTCCCCGTGTAGAGCCCCCCTCGGGCCACGTTGATCAGCGACGGATCCTTCCGGGTCCACTCGGCCGTCCAGAAGTAGTTGAAGAACACGATGGCCTGGAAGTTCTCGTTGGGGGTGAAGATTACTTCCGCTTCCCCGCCTTCGACTTCCTGCTCGCCCCCGGCGAATCGGAAGCTCGGAATGCGAAGCGATCCCGCCGGCTCGCCCGAGTCCTGGTTGAACCACGGCCCGTTGTCGGGGTCGCCGTCCAGCTCGTTCTCGTTGGCCAGCGCCTCGCCGCGGGCCAGGTCTTGGATGTCGATGTTCGCTCGCTTGAGATTGAAGAGGCTCAGCGTTCCGCTCACCTTTCCGTTGTCCATGTTCGTCTTGATGCCGATCTCGATGCCTTCACCGATTTGGGGATCCACCCGATCGCCTCCGACGGTGGCCCCCGTGTCGCGGTTTTCCCAAACGTCGTTGGCGGACCGGCTCGGGACGAAATTCTCGCTGTAGCTGGCGTACAGGAACGTGCGGTCCGAAACCTCGAAGTTCGCGCCCGCCGTGAATACGGTTTCCTCGAAATTGAGCTCCTGCCCCGAAGTCGAACGCACTCCTTCGGTATTCACGGACGCGTCGATTACGTCGTACTCTTGCTTCCGGACGCCGGCCAGAAATTGGAGGCGATCCTCCAAGAACTTGCCCTGGTAGGCCAATGAGATTCCTCGATCGGTGGAGTCGCTGCCGCTGCGGGAACGAACTGTGCGGTTGCCGATAAAGTCGGCCATATTCGGAATCTGGGCGTTCGGGTCCGTGACATCGACATACAAGCTCGACCACGGTCCGCCGCGTCCTGGAATCCGGTCCTCCTCGCCAATCAGTCCCCAATCCACCAGCTGCTGGCGCCGTTGCATGAGAATCTGGTTGGACGCGTCGCTGACGTTGTCGTCGCCGAATCCGCTCACCCCGCCAGGAATGCCGCCCGCGGCGATGAACGCGTCCCGGTCAGTCAGGAATCCGTACTGCGTGAAAGAGTCGTCGATCGTTTCGAAGGACGCGATGAGCGTGTGGCGACCGCCTAGAGCGTTGAAGTTGTAGCTCAAGTCGGCCTGGATCGTTTCATAGTCGTGCACGTCCGCCTGGCGGCCCGGCGAAAAGGTGGAGCCGTCCGGCGCGAAGCTCGGCGAGATGAAGAAGCCGTAGTTGATGCAAGTGAAGCAATTCGGGTCCCCGTTGTTGCCGAACGCCGCCATTGTGTTCGGCGCCTGGTGCGGGTCCTGGTTGATGAACCAGGAAATCTCGCCGTCCGTTTGGTTGTCCACGTAGGTCAAACGGAAGTCCAGATTGTCGGACAAGGCGAAGCTGCTAATAATGCTGAATGTCTCGTTCGTGTTGTTGTCAAACGCCCCCGGGCCATTTCGGTTGAAGGCGAAGTTGTTGTTCGGGAAGTAGTAGCTGTCGAATGTACGAATGTCCTCGCCGGTCTCCGCGAAGATCCGTTGCCCATACGCCCCCAATCCCTCAGCCCGTCCATCTTCACCGATAATCAGGCTTCCGTTGTCCGCCGCGGCCAGATACCTGGAATTGGCGACGATCGCCGGAACCGTTCCGCCCGTCTTGCTCTGGTCGAAATCCTCGTACTGGAAAAGGACGTCCACCTTCTCCGTAGGCCGCCAGGCGATAGAGCCAAGAAAATACTCCTCGTCCCAGCTGACCGAATCAAGCCAGTCGTCGCCGTCGCGCTTGGACAAGGTCACTCGGTAGGCGAGCGCGTTTTCGGAAAGCACTCCCTGGTGGTCGACGACCCCTTTGAAGAAACTGTCGTTCCCCGTGGTGAGCTTCACCACGGTTCGGTCGATGTAGTTCGGTTTTTTGGATACGAAGTTGATAATCCCGCCCGGGTCGGACCGGCCAAAGTAGAGGCCGACCGGGCCCTTGACCACTTCCGTTCTGTCCATTCCATCGATGTGGAACGAGGAGAAGCGGCGCACTCCGTCCTGATAGACGAAACTCGTACCGAACCCGCGGATCTTGACGCCTCCGTCCGCCCCGGGAGGCAGGATGCTCGTGGCGCTGTCGTAGTTCGTCATTACGCCGGAGGTGTAGCTAAAGGCGCTCACCGAGTTCTCCACCGCCAAGTCGTCCAGGAGCTCCCTGGAGATTACAGAGATGTTGAGAGGTGTCTCCAAAATGCTAGTACCGATTTTCGTCGCAGTCATCGCGTTGGTTTTGCGATAGCCAAAGTCGTCCGACGATTCCACAGTGAAAGGCGATAGCTCGACGACGTCGTCGCTTTGAGCCATCGAATCCAGCCAGCCCCCCATCGCGGTCAACGATAGGACGGCTTTGAGCACGTTGCTCGATTTCCGATTTTGATTAATCATTACAGGTGTATTTCTTAGTTCAGTATTTCGAGTTGCCATAGCCCCCGAAACGGAATCGCCGGTGTCTTCTTTCGGGGCAGGAACGATCGCGAACGCTCCAGAACCTTCGTCCTGGACGGCGAAGAGCGAAGTCTCCGCCAGCATTCCGTCGAGCGCCTCCTGCGCCGTGAAGACCCCTTCGATGGCGCTCGTCGTCACTCCCTTGATGGCCGACGCGGCGAACATGATGTCCACGTCGCCTTGCTTGGCCGCCAGTTTGAGAGTCTTGATCGCCTTTCCTTCGGGGATGTCGTAGTTCGACGCGCTCGTATCCGCAACCGCGGGAACAAAGGCGCCATTCAACAAGGCCCCGACCGCCAGTATGCAACCCACTCTCCAGCGCGCTCGCAGACGGAGCGTCTGTAAACACAGAGAGATTACGTGGGGCATAGTTTGACATAGGGGCGCTTGGTTCGCCCCTCTTGACGGTTGAACGTTTGAATTACACTAAAAGAAATATAGCGTTATCCGGCGCTGTCCAGCAAGGACATCAAAATTAGGCCCATACCAACCAACAAATTGGCATACAATTCCAGCGCTAAATGAAAAAACCTCAAAAACTGGATACAAACGACAAATCCTCTCTCGAGGATTCAAGAGAGTTTTTCGCGAACAAATATCCGCGACAATGTATCCGTTAATTAACTATATTTTTGTATTTATCAGCCCTCCAAAGGGCTACTAGTTCACTCGTTTTTTCAGGACAATTTCCGCGTCGCTGGTTCTTTCCACATCGATCACGTCGACAAACACCGTCTCCAGCAAATTGGTAAACCCGTCCACATTGTTGGAACGAAAGGTCCCTCCAATCGGCTCCAGGCGCAAGGCCTCGTCGGCGATGACCAACTGAATGTCGTTCCTTCGATTGAATTCGAGCACCGCCTCCGCGAGCGGCGTCTCGTCGAACTCGAGCGTCTCGTGCTTCCAGGAGAGGATCTCCTCGATGGCGTTAGGGGCGACCACATCGAGCTCGAACTTCGGATTCTCCGCCTCCAGCAGGAAAATCGACCGTTGCCCCACAGCCAGGTCAAGGGCTTGAGGAGGCGCCGACCGGCTTAAGAACGAGCCGTCTCCTGTAGCAAGACTCGAAGGCTCCATGCGCACCTTCCCCTCCGTCACCAACACCTCCACCTTGTCGGACTGGAGCAACACGTTGAACGCCGTCCCGATCGCCCGCACATCCGCCCCGCGCGCTCGGACGACAAACGGCCGGTCAGGATTTTTCGCCACGGTGAAATGAACTTCGCCCGTCAACAGCCTCACCAGTCGAGTATCGTCCGAGTACTCCACCAGCACCTCGGCCCCGCGATTCATATCGAGCTCGGACCCGTCCTCCAGGACATGGTAGCCGTAATCGCCCGCGACAATGTGCTCAGTCTTGACCGGAGCCTCGCCGACGTCCCCGAACCAAGCCGACCAGATGAAGAAGATCGCGGCGATCGACGCGGCCATAGCGGTCACAGTTCGCCAATGCCCCCAGTGCCGTCGGGGCATTCCGTGGGCGAGCAAGTCGGGATTAGGCTCCTCGCTGTGCTCCGGCAGCCACTGGGCGAGGAGGTCGAACTCCTGCCACGTTTCGCTTTGCCCGGCGAAATAGTCTCCGTGCTTCGGATTCTCGCCTAGCCAAAGGAAAAACGCGTCCTGCTCCTCGGGAGTGAATCCGCGGTCGCGCTTCACCAGCCACTCGGCCGCTTCCTTGTCCATGCGCTCGTTGTCGGCGCCTCTGTTCTCGTTCTCGTTCATCGTCTCAGTAATCCTCTCCGGTCGCAATGAGCCTCCATATAGTCCCGGCATTTTCGGACCCCAATCGTCAGCTGAGCCGAGACCGTGTGTACCGACACACCCATCTTCGCGGCGATCTCCGGCTGGGACAGGCAGTACACCTTTCGAAGCGTGAAAATTCTGCGGCACCGCTCGGGCAGCGACTGTATCGCCTTCGTCAGCAGTTCCAGCTCCTGGTTCTTTGAAATAGTCTCCCGCAAGCCCGCTCGCTCGTCGAGCACCGCCAGCGCGTCGTTCTCCACCAAAGTTTCCGCGTTCAAGAATCGCTTTCGGCGCACCATGTCCACCGCCAGATTTCGGGCCGTGGCGAAAAGAAACGCCTTCGGCGAGAGCATTTCCTCTCTCTCGCGGGCCTTGAGCACGCGCACGTAAGACTCCTGAAGCACGTCGTCGATGTCGCAGTCAGCGGGGAAACGACTCTTCAACCAGCCTCTGAGCATCGGTTCGTGGGGCCGCAGCTTCTCCTCGAACCATCGGTTTTGATCTGTAAAATCCTGGGGCATAAGGGGTTCTTGTGGACGCCGAAGCGGTCCACAAAACGGACACGACGCCTCTATTACGGCAGAGACGAACGGATTTCGCAACTACACTAAACTGAAATCAAAAAAATTCCGCGCCCCGAAATCCTCCGCTAATTGTCAGCGGCCAATATTCTCAGTGCGTCATTTACAAAGCGGATCGCTTTCCTAAGCTAACCCCTCAACGATCTACCCCCTTACCGCTATGAAAGACTCCATGCCCAGAAGAACCGCCCTGAAAACCATGGCCACCGGAGCCGCCGCCGTCGCGGCGACGCACGCCGTTACCAGCCAGGCCCACGCCGCCCACCATGGGGGGAAGCTCAAAGGCAACATCAACCACTCGGTGTGCAAATGGTGCTACAGAGGCATCGAGCTCGACCCGTTCTGCGTGGCGATCAAGAAGATGGGGCTGACCGCCGTCGACCTCATCGCCGTGGAGGACTTTCCGACGCTGCAAAAGCACGGCCTGAGCTGCTCGCTGGTCACCGGCGTTCCCGGAGGCATCAAAAACGGCCTGAACCGCGAGGAGAACCACGACACCCTGATCGCCTGGTTCGAAGAGGTATGCCCGAAGATCAGCGCCGCCGGCTACAAACAAGTCATTTGCTTCTCCGGCAATCGAGACGGCATGAGTGACATTCAAGGACTGGCCAACTGCGCCAAAGGGCTGAAGCAAATTACACCCATCGCGGAAAAGCACGGCGTGACGGTCGTCATGGAGCTGCTCAACTCCAAAGTGAACCACGCGGACTACATGGCCGACACCAGCAACTGGGGAGTCGCCCTCTGCGACACGGTCGGCTCGGACGCGTTCAAACTGCTCTACGACATTTACCACATGCAGATCATGGAAGGCGACGTCATCGCCACCATCCGCAAGAACCACGAGTACTATTCCCACTACCACACCGGCGGCGTTCCCGGCCGCGCCGAAATCGACACGACGCAAGAGCTCTACTATCCCGCCATCATGGAGGCGATCCTCGAAACCGGCTTCGACGGCTACGTCGCCCAGGAGTTCATCCCCAAAGGACCCGATCCCCTCGCCTCGCTCAAGGCAGCCGTGCATATCTGCGACGTCTAGCGCCCTGCTGAATTTCAGCGGCTTACGTAGGGCCTTCGCTTGCGAAGCGCCGCGTAGGTGGCGTTTTGCTGCATACGCGGCATGGCGCAAGCGCCAGCCCTACGTTGTCGAGCTTCGTGAAAACTCCTGAGCGAGGGTAAACAAAAAGCGGTTTACTGTAGTTTACCGTTTTTCACTCACCGCGATCGCGCGCCCACCTCGGTTCGCCTCAAAATAACCAGCCAGTCGTCGTGGTGGTCGTAAGAGCGCCAGCCCTATATTGCCGACAGAAAACGAAGAACGGCTTACCGTAGTTTACCGTTTTCTTCTCGCCGCACGGTGAACACTGGAAGCGAGATTCGGAGCGACCCCTTTGCCTGTCTGGCGATTACTCAAAAGGACAAGAAAATCGTCGTCGAACCATGGCCTCGCGCAGCCATGGACCTATATACTTGCGACGAGTCCGACCGCGTAAACCCTCCCCAATCAACGCCCCAATTTCATTGCATTCCCCTCCCGTGAAAACTCCATTGCGGCACGGTTCCGCACAATTCGCATCATGGACCCAGCTCCTGCTCGCGCTAGTCTCGCCGTTCGTGTTCACAATGGAATCGAGCGCCACCGAAACGCTTCTCCTCGATCGCTCGATCGTCGATCCCAACGGATTGAATTTCGCGGAAGGCGACGACACTCGATTTTCCCGCAACGTGAATGGGCGGACCTACCAGCGGCCCCCGCTAACCACATTCAAAGGATACCAGTACGCCGCCTACTACGACGAAAACCGAAACGTCTGCCTGGCTCGACGCAAGATCCCGGACGGGGGCTGGGAGACAATTAGATTCACCGACTACACCATGCCGGGAAACGACTCGCACAACGTCGTCACTCTGGGAATCTGCCGCAAAGACGGGACTATCCACCTGTCCTTCGACAACCACGGCGACCGGCTGCGCTACCGCGTCTCCCACAAACGCGTCGCATCGAATCCCGACACAATCGAATGGAACGCGGAACGATTCGGGCCCGTATCCAACGAACTCGGCGCAGTCGGCTCCATAGAACGATTCACCTATCCCTATTTCTTCAACGCCCCGAACGGCAATCTGATGCTCTACTACCGCGAAGGCGGATCCGGAAACGGTAACGGGATGATTCAAGAATACGACGGCTCCACGAGCGAATGGACCACCGGACTCGGAAAGTTCATCGACAGCGCAGGATCCTACAACGGCGCTCTCTCCACAAACAGCCAGAGTCGCAATCCCTACCTCAACGGCATCTCCTACGCCGGAAACCGTATCCACGCAACCTGGGGATGGCGGGAAAGCTCCGGCGGAGCCCAATTCAATCACGACCTGTGCTACGCCTACAGCGACGACGATGGACGGACTTGGCGCAACAACGACGGTATCCAAATTGGCGCGACCGGAACCGAGTTTATGAACGTAGATTCCCCAGGCCTCGTCGTCGCGGAGATCCCCCAGAACATTGGCCTCTCCAACCAGTACACCCACTACGCCTACACGAACGGGAGTTGCCATGTAATCGTAGCGCACAATCAGGAAGGAACCAGCGATCGCCTCTACCAGCACTATCGGCGGGACGCCGAGGGAAGCTGGACACACGCGACGCTTCCATTCGGGGGAAGCCGACCCAAGCTCGTCGGGGACCACGACAATTCTCTGATATTGATACACACTTCCGGCGGTCGACTGCGTATCGCCAAAGGAGCTCCCAATCCGGAAAAAACCGAGTGGACCTGGGAAGTGGTTCACACCCAGTCCGAAGCCACCGAAGGGGGCGAAGGGCAAGTCGACTACACACGCTGGGAACAAGACCGAACACTTTCAGTATACGGGCAAGAACAGCCCGCCACCGTTCTCAACTACGGTAGCGGTTCACCTATCGACGGGCTGCCTTCACCTGTTCACGTTTCCGACTATCATGTCTCTCAATCGGCGATCCAGCCCAATCCCATCCCTGGGAGCTACGGAAGAAGCTTGGCAGGGCGCCTCGATTGGACCGCCGGTTTGAATGCGGACGCGCATCGAGTTTACTTGGGCACTGATCGAGCCGCTGTCGAAAACGCGACCATCACCTCCCCCGAATTCATGGGGCAACAGCTTGAAACTACCTATCTAATACCACTTAGACTGAGAGCCCTTTCCGAATACTATTGGCGTATCGACTCTGTAAATACGGATGAGAGCATCGTAAAAGGCCCCGTTTGGAGTTTTACCACTCGAGACGAAGACCCCTCGATCAACCCAATCGCATTCGGGCCTGTTGGGAACACGCTCAAGTTCACTTATGTCCGTAGCGCCTTCTCAATCACGGAGGGAGTCACCCACGAGGTCGAGGTAAACGACAACTTGGACAACGACACGTGGTCAAGCGAAGGTGTATCGCAGGAATTTCGAGTCGACGGGGACGCGATCCAAACCGTAACGGCCTCGATTCCCCTTCCCAAGAACGGGCGCCGATTCGTTCGGCTCTCCACAAGGCGTTGAATCCGATTCCAATCGCCTCGCTCAAGGCAGCGGTTCACATCTGCGACGTCTAAAGACCCACTTTAGATTCGTAAATCAGGTAGGGACGGACCGTGGTTCGACACTGCTCACCATCCTGAGCTTGTCGAAGGACCGGGCCGTCCGCAGGCGCTTGCGCAGCGGCCCACGACTCAAACCCGCCGAGACGGCGGGTTCCACCTTACTCCACTTGCATTTAGGGTGGAACGCGACGTCCCGGCGCGTTTTCTCAAACGTCACTCACCGCGATCGATCGCCCACTTCGGTTCGCCTCAAGATCACCAGCCAGTCGTCGTGGTGGTCGTAAGGGGCCGGGCCGAGGCGCGAAAGATGGTCGCTCTCAACCACGATTTCATCGATGCTCGCGACTCGACGCCGTGGGTGGCGCTCGCGCAGTTCGGAACCCGTTAGCGGGCCCTCGCCCGTGCGCGGGTTGAACCAGCGGACTTCGTATTTGCCCGGGTGCTCGCGCAGGTCGATCGTCGTGTCCCGCCAATCCTTGAAATACACCGCATACACATCGCCCTCCGCCGCGAGGCAATAGGCGTAGTCCGTCGTCACGCTCAAAAGAGGGTTTCGCGGATGCATCTCGGCGAGCGGGAGCGAGCCCATCACCTCAATCGAGTAACGGGCGATATCCCAGAACTGGTCCCGGCTCCGCCAGTCCTGGCAGGTCAAATCGCTATGCGGTTTCTCGTATCCAAAATACCACTCCACACCGGATCCGCCCGCCATCATGCTGGGATAAAGTGCGAGCTTTCGCATGATGCCCTGATTGTTCGGCTGCTGCTCGTCGGGTTCGAGACCCTGCCAAGCCACCCCCACTTCGTCGATAAATACCGGCCACTCTCGGCCATGGGCTCGGGACTGCTCGATCCACTTCACCGTTTGCGGGTAAATCACGCTGTAATCGTCGCGCGTCTGCACACTCAGCATTTCGAACGTGGGATAACCCAGCATCGGCTTGTACGCTATGTCCCACGCGTAGGGAACCGTGTGCAACGCTTTCGGGTGGTTGTAGGGATCGTTCGCCGCGAAATAGTCGCAGAAATCCTTAATCTGTTCGATTGTATTCGTATTTTCCTCACCGAGATTCCAAAAGAGCGCCGGGTGATGGGCGAAACGGGCAATCAGCTCGCGATAGTACAACTTCCGCTCCGGACCCAGTTCACCCTCGTCGTGCAGCTGGTCGTTCTCGCGTTCCTGCGTCACCACATTGAGCGCAATTCCCTTCCGTGTCATGTGATCGAATACGATTTCCCATTGGTCCAGCTTGCTGCAATCGAAGCGAAAGCGTTCGTCGTAGTCTGTATACGGCCACACGTCCTGGCCGTCGCCGATGATATTCTGGGTGAGAAAATAGACGACGTTCATCCCTTTCGACGAAAGGTAGTTCACCGCCCCGATAATCCCTTTTCCTTTCCCTTCGCGCCACGTGGGGTCGCCTTCTTCCCAGTCCGCAACGTGCGGCGCCCAGTCCTTCGAAAACTGCTTGCGCGGATTATGCGAATACGTCTCGTCGAAGTCCGTAAACGCCAGAAAGTTCTCCGGACTGTCGGGCCCCGCCTTCAAGAAAATCTCGTTCGTCTCCGCGAAGCGAAGATAGCGATCGCCTACGTAGTCGAGCCGCCCTTTCCCTCGAAAGTCGAGAGCCGTCTTGTCTGTCTCGGCGATTCGTAGCGATCCCGATTCCCCGTCAAACGACACCGGACGACCCGCGCTCGGATCGTCAGAAATTGCAATCGCGTCACCCCGACGAAACGAGGTTTCAAACGTCCACTCGCCCGCCGCATCCGGAGAGAAATAGACCCGCCACTTGTTTCCCGATTCCGCCCCGGTCTGGCCCGCGTCGCCATCGGCCGCGTAAAATCCAGGAACCCGCATCGAGCGCTCCTCGTGACGGAACGTCACCCAAAGCCGGTAGTTGAGAAACGGATTCAATGCCGCGCTTTCCGAAGTCTCCGGCCCGTCGAACGTCAGAGCGACCCGATGCCATTTTTTCAATTCCCCTTCGACTCGATATTCTCCCCGCAACACACACGCGGAACCGATCGCCAAACCCAATAGAAGTAAACTAAATCGAATTTTCATAGCACTAAATATTACCAAAACACTGCGTAGGTCCCGAAGTAGACCACCGCCACGATCGCAACGCCAACCAAGAATTGCTTATTCTCTTTCGCCGTCGGCTCCATGTCCGCTAAGACACGTTGGCGGGAACTCTCAAACAGGTCTCGTCCCGAATCCTTGCTGAGCAGCGAGATGCCGAATAGCAAGCACGCGCTGAACACCGCCAGAAACGCGGCCGCGTGCAGAAAGTGCATCTTGAGAAATCCGAGCCCCCACGCGTCCACGCGCGCTCCCACCCAAGCGTTGTCCGCCGCGAGCCACATGACCAATCCCATGAGCGACCCAACTACCAGCGTCCAGAAACCCGCTTTCCGATTGGGAATCGGCGAAAGCAATCCGCCCATGAAACAGGCCAGAACGCCTCCAACCGAGTACGAAGTGAACTTCGCCAAGTAGTCAAAGAGGAACCTGAAATTCGGAATTACCCAGATCGCCCAAAAAACTCCGGAGACAATTACGAACGCGCCTACGATGCGCCCCACCACCACCAACTCGCGCTCGCTCGCTTTCGGCTTCAACTTCAAGTACCAGTCCATAGTCACCAGACTGGAGGCCGAGCACACGCTCGAATCCACCGAACTCATGAGGGCCGCGACCAAGCCCGCCAGAACCACGCCCACCAGTCCCGTCGGCAGCAAGCTCCGAACCATCGTCGAGTAGATCTGGTCAGGCGACTCCGGAGCGGCTGCGAAAAACCCGTCCTGGATCAGCATCAGCCCGATGATTCCCGGAATGATGATGATAAATAGCGTGGTCGATTTTAAAAGCGCCGCGAACAAGCCTCCCATTCGTCCTTGATGAATGCTCTGCGCCGCCAGGGCCCGCTGCACCACCGCATGGTTCATCGAACAATAGTAGAGCGAATGTACCGTCAATCCAAATACAATGCCCGTCCAAGGCACATGCTCGTCGTCCACCCCGCGAATCATCGACATGAGCTCCACTCCTTCCGATTCCTGGTACGTCCGGACTTTCGACAGGAACACCTCTACACCACCCACCGCCTGCAAACCGAACGCGAGCACGAGAACGCCTCCAAAAACGAGAATGAACATCTGAATGTAGTCCGTAACGACTACCGCCTTCAATCCACCGAGAATTGCGTAAACGCCCGTCGTAATCGCTAGTATCAGAACGCCGGGTACGATTGTCTCCCAACCGAATAGATCCTTCATCACCTGCCCGCCCGCGTACAACGACAATGGCACAATGTTCAGGGAAAGATAGAGCACCTGAAAGAGCGAGGTAAACTGGGCGGACTCCTTCCCGTAGCGCACGCCCAAATACTGCGGAGTCGTTACAATCCCCAGCCGCAGGTAGACCGGCAGGAAGACGATCCCCATCAAGGCGAACCCTAAAACGCCAGCCAGCTGGTAGTTGGCGACCGCGACTCCAATCACCACCGCCAGCCCCGCCTGCCCGACGAACTGCTCCGCTGAAATGTTCGTGGCGAACAGCGACGCCCCGATCATCGGCCAGCGCATTTTTCGCCCCGCGAGGAAGTAGTCTTGCGAGTTTTTCACGCCCCCGCTAATTCGCACCGTTATCCAAAGGATAACGACAAAATAAAGTACGACTATCAACAAGTCGATGGGCGAAATATTCATAGGGGCAAATTGAGAGGCTGCAAAAGAACAGGGTAGCGCGTCGCCACGAGGCAAACCAATGGAAAAACGCGTATATTCATGGACCAATAAAGCAACGAGCCCGAATTAGAAGACGCTAGCGAGACGCCTCTCCATCAATCAACTGAATACGCTGTCGCGCCGCTTCGACCAACGGCGCGTATTGCGGCGACCGGGAACCGGATTCGATTGCCGCAGCAAAATACCGGCGGGCCAACGCTCGGTCGCCCTCGCCAAAAAGCAGCTCTCCCAAAGTCATGAGCACTTCCGGTCCCGCTGTACCCATTTCAACCATACGGTTTAGAATTTTCAATCCTTCCCCCACTTCGCCCGATCGGATCAGGGCTTGGGCAAGGCTCTGCTGCAGTTTCGACTGGCCCGGAGACAAAGCATCCGCCCGCCCCAGCAGACGAGCCGCGTTCTTGAACGCGCCAATCGAAAACTCGCGCGTCCCGTAGTCAGTAAAAAAACTCGTCGACATTTCTCTCAGCAATTCGCTTTCCGGATTGTTCGCTAGTCCCGCTTCAACAAAGGGCTCCGCTTCGGAAAACCGTCCAAGCTCATAGTAGTACTGAGCCAAATACAAAGTCGATTCATCGTTGCCCGGAGCAATTTCCAAGGCTCGCCGAAAACGAGCTGCCGCCAAGTCGCGTTGCCCGTCCTCCCAATACAGGGCTCCCAGATCCGTGTGGATCTTCGCGGAGTTCGGATCCAATTCGGAAGCCCGCAGTAAAGACGCTACAGCCCTCGATCGATCGCCCCCGGCAGCCTGCGCGGTCGCGAGCAACTGGAGCAGAACCACGTTTTGAGCATCGTCTTTCAACACGTTCGCCACCGTCTCTTCCGCTTGCTTCGCTCGCCCCGCTTTCACGAGAGCGGGCACGAGCGCCGTAAACGCCGTCTCCTTGTCCGCCCCCAACGAAACCGCCTTTAGCCCGGAATCTAAAGCGGCGGTAGCGTCCTCGCCGGTCAAATACATATGCATCCGCAAGGCATGCGGTTTCCAATCGTCCTTATCCAACAGTACGGTCTTGTCCAGAATCGCTCGGGCCTCCCCGAAACGCTCCCGCTCCATTGCCACATCCGCGCGGACCATCAACTGATCCACATCGAAACAGAAGTCGTATATGCGTTCCAGCCAAGGATCCTCCACGCCCCCTTTCGAGGACTCGAGGCCCGCCGCCGCATCCTGCACGAGTTTTCGCTTCTCGTTGTCACCGATTCTTCGATACACGGTTGCCAAAACGTCGTACACCGTCCGCTCGCGAGGGAGAACAGCAATCGCCCGCTTAAGGAAACTCTCCGCTCGATCGTATTCTCGTTTTCGCAACGCGATCCGGCCCAGTTTCAGCAGGCAGGGCCCATAGTCGACCCCAATCGCCTCCACCTCGACGAGTGAACGCTCGAACGACTCGAAATCCGACTCCGCCTCGTAGACGTCCGCGATCAAATACTTCCATTGGGGATCTTCAGGCAACCGGTCAATGAGGATCTCGTACACGACCTTCGCATCATCGAAGGCTCGATTCGCATGATAGGTCATGGCCAGCTCCGCCAATGCGGAATCGCGATCGCCAAACAAACCAATCGCATTGCGGATCCGCTCCACCTCCTCGCGAGCGGCTTCAGGCATTTCAACCGAGGCTGCGCTATCCGGCAATTGAGCAAACAAGGCGTTGCGCGAATCCCAGCGAGCTTTGACGTACAACCCACCTGCTAGAGTAGTCGCAACCAGGATACCGATACCGAAAAACAACAGTTTGCCACGTTTGAAACCGCGAGCTTGTACATGATCAGCGCTCATCTATTTCACGCGCTCCCAGACGGCAATTCGGCTCATTCGGTCCCACGGTGGATACGCATGGAAGCCTCCTGTGACGAGTTCCTCGATCCCGTCACCGTCCACGTCAGCCGCATCGACGATCGACAAGTGGGTCGGTTCGGTGGCCAACGGCCTCATTGTAAAATTCATCGCTCCGTCGTTTTCGAAGTAGACAAGAGAATGCGCTTTCCCGCCGGTCCAGTCGTTGAAACAACTGGCGACGACTACGTCAAGATCCCCATCGTCATCCACGTCCAGCGCGAGCGGACTGTAAGCGCCCTCGAACGCTCCAATCCGATGAAACTCGAATCCCTCGCTTCCCTGGTTTTCGAGCCACTGCACGCCATGCCAGGGTCTCGATCCAGGTATGGAATAGTCGAATCCGTCACCATTCGTATACAAAATGTCCGGATCTCCATCTTGATCCAAATCTTCGATACTGATACCGCTGCTACCATAGTCTTCGTTCAAGGATCCGAACACGACTTCATCCGCGAATGCGCCGTCTTCGTTTTGGAAGAGATAAAGCTCTTCCCACTGCTGGGAAACGATGGACACAATGTCGAGGTCGCCATCCGAGTCCATGTCGTAGATCGGCGCGTGGATCGCGCCTGGCAGATCAACGAGAACCACACCCTTGAACTTCCAGTCGCCCAGATTCTCCATCCATTGCACCTGTCCCTCTAGGTATCCAAACTGGGCAACGGATAGATCCAAGTCGCCATCGCCATCCAAGTCACCCGCTTGAACATCCGTCACCCGGAACGTATTCTCCAAAATCACGTGTTTCTCGAAGGCGAGAGTTCCAAGATTCTCTAGTATCACGACCGAGCCAATCAAGTCGTTGTTCGGAAACACTACTCCCATACAGGCGACGAGCAAATCGGAGTCCCCGTCCCGGTCGAAGTCGACGATCTCGACGTGAGCGGGCCCCTCGAGTCCTTGAATTTTCGATACGGTTTCGAAATCGCCATCACCGCGACCCTGTAAAACGCCCACTTCATTAAGTTTCCCTTCGCAAAAAACGATGTCCAGTACACCGTCGCCCGAAACATCGCCCACAGCCAAATCCGTTATCCAAGGGCGGTCCGTTAGTGGCTCCCCTATCAAATTCGGCCGATACGCGATACTCGACTCCGCCCTCAATTCCGCTGGCGAGCAGACCGAAAATACCAACATCAACATCGCCAACACGGATAAGCGATACACTTTAGGTTCTAATCGAAAAACACGGGGCATTTTAGGCTTGGGCATACCAACCGGAACAACAAAGCAGCCTTGCCGCGATTGGGCAAGGCTGCTCACGTCTACTAATACTACAAACCCTAACTAGAACTTGAAAGTGCTGGTAAGCTTGTAAATCGGCTCGCGGCCGACCCGGAAGGCCGCGCTATTGCCATCCGGATTCTTTCGAATTACGACCCGGTCGGAATCGCCGATCAGATTCTGGATATTCAACTGGATCTTCCAGTCGACCGTATCGTTGAAGATCTTCTTGGCGAAGGCGCCGTGCACGCCGACGTTCAGGTTCGTCCCGCCGAAGAATGGCTGGTCAAGGTCGGTGATGACGTTGCCATCCTCGTCCTCCGAAAGGGCGTAGCCGATTGCCCGCTTATCGGTCCAGCGCATGGAACCACCCGCCGAGAACCCTCTGAAGCGGCCTTCGCTGAATCGGTAGTTGGTGACCGCGTTCCAGCTCCACTTCGCCTGGTCCTGGCTGATACGGCCATTCGCCGCCAAGGCCGGGAAGAGGCGCGAGCCCACCGCGTTGCTGAATTGCTGGCGAACCGTGCGCTGCGTATTCCAGGGTAAGTCCCAGAACTGGTCCCAGTACGGCTCGCGCAGAGCGATGTACTCAAGCATCGCCGCTCCCGTGTTCGCCTGAACCGTTTCCTGCCTAGACGCGTTGAACATGATGCGCCAGTTGCTGGTCGGGTTGTAGATCATTTCGATTTCCAGTCCTTCCGACTGGAAGTCGCGCACGTCGCTCACGTTCGGAAAACGCTCGTGGTTTTCGGTCGTGCTTCCGTCCCAGCGCATCCAGGTCAGCTCGGGATTGGTATCGATCCAATCCTCGTTCATGATGCGACTGTAAATGCCGCGCTCGAAACCGCGCATTCTCCAAAATCCGACGAAACCGAGGCCGCCATCTTCCGAGTCGAGCTGATTCGTTTCGAACCAGTTGACCTTAACGTTCATCTTGTTCTCGAACAGATTGAGCGAGAAGCCGTAGTCCTTGCCCTCTCCGCTCGAAGCCGGAATGGGACGTCCCAAGATGTCCACCTTCGGCGGCGAAACGACGAAGTTCTCGGACTCGTTGTGATGGAACGACAGCCAATCGGTGGCGTGGAACACGATTCCCTTGGTCAAGGTGCTGCCGCTGGTCTCCAGCGGTGGATCGTCGAAGGACCACAGAGCACGGTCAATCGGCGGCAAACCATCGCTGCCGCCCCCGGTACCGGGCGAGGGAGCCGCAGTGCTGTTGCCAGTGACGTCGTCGTCGCGATAGCCAAGCATGGTGACAATCTTGTCGTTCCAGAAGAAGCTCTGCAACGCGACGCCCAGTCCTTCGTTGTCGCGCGTGTTCCAGCCATTGTTGGTGTGGATAATGCGCTGGGTCTCGACCGGGCGATCGTCCGTAAGCCACACGTCGTTGACGTCATCGTAATAGGTGAGCGGGAACGGCATGCCTTCGGGAACGAGTTCCGTTTCCGGAAAGCCCGTGTAGTTCGGGTGGATCTGCCCCGGCTGCAGCGCGTCCGCGACGTAGTAGATGGCCGTGATGCGGCGTCCCGAGTTGTTCAGCAACGCGTTGTCGCCCGTAAACGCCGGGTGATTCAACGCGTTGATGCGGGGTTCCCAAGCGTAGCGAAACTCTTCGAATGAAGTATCTGAATACAGTGCCGACAAGCGGTGCTTGCCCAGCCAGGATGTATCCGAAATCTCGGCAAAATCGAGTTCGTAGGACGCTTGAAAACGGAAGGTCTCGTTCTCCTGGTCATTGAGATTCCCAACTCCGCGTCCCGAAATGAACGGCCGCAGAAAGTTCGGGTTCGTCGTTCCGTCAGTCAAAGTCTCGTTCACGTCCACCGCGATCATCGCTGTCCGGCTCGTGATTTGAGCCAGATTGTCGCGAACCGTATTGTCCGCGTACCAGCCCGCCTCGATGTGAAAGTCGTCGCTGAAGCTGTGATTCAATACCACCGACTTGCTATGCGAATCCTGTGTTTGCCAGTTGCCCGGCAGAGTCGCCAAGTCGACATCCTTGTATGGGAACACGCGCTCGTCGGTGACGTGGGTGACCGTGAAGAAATTCAGCCCGTCGTCCGGGTTCGAACTCCGGCGCATCGTAATCCGCTGCGAAGTCGGCATGCGGCCCAAGGTCGTGCGTATGTTCTCCAACTTCATCGCGAAGTCCGGCCCCGGCGTCGTTAGGTCTGTAAAGAACAGTCCATTACGAGCGGAAACGATCCCAATCTCGTCGAAGTAATCCGTGAACGGCACGCCTGGATTGTTTCCCGTGTCGAAGGTCGGAGCTCCACCTTCGACCCATCGGGTAATATGGTCCTCGGGAATGATGTAACGCGGGCGACGCGACTCGATGTCGATCTTCTCGTAGGCGAACCGAATGTCCGTCCGGCTAGAGGGCTTGTAGGTGAGCGCTATCGTGGCCCGCTTGTCCCGATCATAAGCGCGATCGTACTGGAAACCCTTGTCAGCGGACAGCCCCATGACCCGCACGGCCAGTTTGTCCTCGGCCAGGATCTTGTTGTAGTCGAACTGCCCTCGCACCGTATCGTGGTTGTCCAAGGTCAATCGGATCTCGCCGAAATCGCTGCCAACCGACGCTTTTTTGGTTGTGTAGTTGATAATTCCCGACGGGCTACCCAGTCCGAACAGAACTGAATTCGGACCGCGGACGACGGATAGTCGGTCGACATTGTACGTGTCGAAGTGCGGATTGGACGTACTGAAAAAGTCCGAAGTAACGTCCGCCTGCGAAAGACCACGCATACGGTTTCTCGATGGCTGGGTCGCTTGACCTCCACCAACGTAGCCTGCGGTTTGATTGCTTTCAAAGGTTTGGCCCGTTTCCGCGCTCGCCACGAAAGCCAAAGCGTCTTCGACGCCGGTCGCTCCGATATCGTCGAGAAACTCGCTGGTCAGGACGGTAACGGACGCGGCCACGTCTCTCAGCTGCGTGTTCAAGCGACTTCCCGCCAGTGTGCTATTCGCTCTGTATCCAGTATCCTCGGATGCATCGATTTCGAAAGGCGACAGCTCGAACACCTCGTCCGAATCGGCGTCCTGCGCCAAGGCGCTCGTGATCACGGTCGCCGCGACAGTAAACACTCCCTTAAAGAATGCGCTGCCTATATTTTCTTTTCTCTTAGTAAAATTCATTTGGTTGTCTGTTTCCAATAGTAGTTCTTCGGTCGTTTCGTTCAGGTCGCCGCCCGGCTCGATCGCCTCAATAAACTTGATGGCGAATGTCTCCCCGTCGCTAACCTGGACGACCTCGCATCGGGTGCCCTCCGTCATCGCTACTAGGCCTTCGAAAGCGGTGTACTCTCCCGCGATCGCGTTGGTGAGCACGCGCTTCGCTTTCTTGGCCTCGAACAGAATCTCTACGTTGGTGAGGCGCATATATCGCGCCAAAGTCTTGTTCGCCGAACCCGCCGACAGCTCTATCTGGAATCGCTCGGGCCCTGCCTCCGGCTCGTCGCCCGCCGACAGCGGGGGACCTAGCAGGAGAGACAGAACGCCCAGAATCCAAAGGGTATAGATCTGACTTCGATCTTGGATCAAATTGTAGTTTGGTCAGCGTCAAAGGGGGTTTGGGTTACGCCCCCTAAGACAGGTTCGGGTTAGTTATTGCTAAACAAAAATAAGAAAAGCCGATAAAATCAACCTACTACTCTATCAGCCCCTTCTAAGACAAAGCCCAAGCGCTTGTTAATCAAGCGCGTAGCTTGTTCAAAAACTATTACAAATGATCTGCTCGATCATCTGCTCGGATTAGAGCGCGGGACAAACCCAACGCCCCCCGCTCGTAACGCTCTACTGGGCTCTCAAATAGATTTCTTCCGACGACTGCGTTTCCGCTTTCACGTCGAAGGCGGCCTCGACCATGGCGAGAAACCCGCCGATGTTCTTCGGCCTTACCGAGAGCGTGACCGACCGGGTTGCGATTTCGGAATCCGCGATTACGATCTGAACTTCGTTGTAGCGATTCATCTGCTCCACAACATGGGAAAGCGGCTGGTCGATAAACTCTATGTTGGGGCTTTGCCAGTAAGTGTGCTCCTCGACCTCCCTGGCGGTCACGTCCTCGATCACCGTCTCTTCCTCGCTGACCTCGTGGGAAACGACCGATCGCTGGCCCGCGGAAAGCACGAACGACTCCTCGCCGGCTTCCTGGTCGACCAACGCCTGCGAGTCCAGCCAAACGCTTCCCTCCGTGACCAGAACTTCCACCGATTCCGCGTTGAAATTCACATTGAACGCTGTACCCAAAGCTTTGATACGCGTCTCTCCCGCTTCGACAATGAACGGTCGACTGGAGTCTTTCATCACGATGAAATGCGCTTCTCCTGCATGCAGGCGAATCAGTCGCTCCTTGCCCGAATAGTGGACCGAAACACGAGCGCCCGCGTTCAACTCGACCACGGATTCATCGTCGAGCTTGTGACGCTCGTACTCCATAGCCACATGGTCGGCCGTGAGCGCTGCGTGACCAGGATTTTGAATCGTCTGCGTGACAAAAAACCCGATGGCGATGGCCGCCGCAATGCCGCCCCAAACCGCGAATTGAACGACGCGCCGCCCTTTGGGAACGCTTCCCTTCGACTCGCCTGCGCTCGGTTCGCTGGAGACCGCTGGCGCCTTCGGCTTGACCTGGTCGAACTGTTTCCAGATGCGCAAACGACCCTCGAAGGCTTCGCCATGCCGCGGGTCTTCGTCCAGCCACGCGTTGAATTCACGCTCGTCTTCGCTCGCGAATCCCAAGTCGCGACGAACGATCCAGTCGGCCGCCGCCCGCAAGATTTCTTCGTCGCGCCCGTTAGACGAATTGTGGTTCTCGCTGCTCATTGCCGGCCCTCCCGCTCATAGCGCTCGACGAAACAGG
This sequence comes from Opitutaceae bacterium, assembly GCA_028284235.1. Lineage (GTDB taxonomy): Bacteria > Verrucomicrobiota > Verrucomicrobiia > Opitutales > Opitutaceae > Pelagisphaera. The sequence goes on along the minus strand of JANQSC010000072.1, from coordinate 97,470 downwards.
CACATTTGTCGAACGCAATCGACAATTGATGGTAAACCGTGAAAACCGACAAGCCCAGACGCTCCGCGATTTCCTGCTGAGAAAGGCCGTGCACTTTTCTCAGCTCGAAAATCTCGCGACAGCGCGCGGGGAGCGATTTGATGGCTTCTTCCAAAATTTCGAGTTCCTGCTTGTGGGCGACGTCCTCGACGACGTCGGTTTCGCTGTCTAAGACATCGAACTCCTCGATTCTTGCTAAAACATTTTCGCCCCGCGTCTCCATTCGCTTGGAATGGTTGATCGCCTGGTTGCGGGCGGCGGTGAACAAATACGATTTCGGCGAGTTGATGGGCCGCTTGCCGTTGGCGACAATCGTCTTGAGAAAACAGTCTTGGACGATGTCCTCCACGTCCCGAACATTCGGATACTTCCGCCTCAGCCAGGCGGCCAGCTGGTCGCCATAAGGCAGCAGGTTCTGCTTGAACCAAATGTCCTGTTCTGGATCCAAGGGGGGCATAAACAACAAACTCAGACTATCTGGCCGTATGCGGCCTCGACGAGACAAGTTCAACCAAAAACTCGTAGAAAAGCGACAGCCCAGGGGAGAATCCCGCCACGAGTCGCGCCCAATTTCCCGCTCCCCGCTTCGCCCGGCACCCCCAAAAAAAGCAGCCTTGCCGCTATGGGGCAAGGCCGCTTGACGTCTACTACTACAAACCCGAACTAGAACTTAAACGTGTTTGAAAGTTTGAATATTCGCTCCCGGCCGATACGGAATCCCGCCGTGTTTCCGTCCGGATTGATCCGTACGGGAACCAGCCCCGGGTCTCCGATGAAGTTCTGGATATTCAGCTGGATCTTCCAGTCGACCGAGTCGTTGAGAATCATTTTCCGGAAGGACGCGTGGAGACCGACGTTCAGATTGTCGGGCCCCATGAATGGCCGATCCAGATCCGTGATCACGTTGCCGTCCGCGTCCGAGGTCAACGCGTAGCCCAAGGCACGCTTGTCGCTCCAGCGGAGCGAGCCCCCGGCAGCAAAGCCATTGAATCTCCCTTCCGTGAATCGATAGTTTGTCACCATGTTGGCGCTCCACTTCGCCTGGTCGATGCTGGTGCGGCCGTCCGCCGCCAAGGCGGGGAACAAGCGAGACCCAACCGCCGACGTGAATTGCTCGCCAACGGTTCGCGAGTTGTTCCACTCCTGGTCCCAGAACTGGTCCCAGAACGGCTGCCGGAGGTCGATGTACTCGAGCATCGCTGCGCCCGTGTTCTGCTGTTTGGTCTCCTGCTTAGCCGCGTTGAACGCGATCCGCCAGTTGGCATTCGGATTGTAGGTCACTTCGATCTCCATTCCTTTCGCTTCGAAGTCGCGCACGTCGCTTACGTTCGGAAAGCGATCGTAGTTTTCCATCGTGCCATCCCAGTTGATCCAGTCGACTCCGGTGATCGTACCATTGTTGATGCGACTGTAGATTCCGCGCTCGAAACCGCGCATTCTCCAGAATCCGACGAAGCCGAGCCCGCCGTCTTCCGAGTCCTTCTGAACGGTGTTGAACCAATTGACTTTCACGTTCATGGCGTCCTGAAGGAGGTTGAACGAAAATCCATAGTCCTCGCCCACCCCGCTCGAGGCGGGAATCGGGCGGCCTAGGATGTCGACCTTGGGAGCGGACACGACGAAGTTCTCCGACTCGTTGTAGTGGAACGACAGCCAGTCCGTCGGGTGGACCACGATACCCTTTGTGGTGGTGCTGTCGCCCGTGATGAGCGGCGGGTTGTCGAAGCTCCAGTTCGAGCGCTCGAGCGAATAGAGGCCGTCCGCGCCCGGAGTCGGGAAACTCGTGCTCAGCCCTTCAACGTCGTCGTCCCTCCAACCAAAAGTGGTCACCACTTTGCCATTGAGGAAAAAGCTCTGCAACGCTACGCCGATGCCTTCCGCGTCGCGGATATTCCAGCCGGCATTCCGGTGAACCATGCGCTCGAGAGCGACGGGGCCTTCGCCCGTCGTCCACTGCTCGCCGTCAAAGAACTCCATCGGATACGCCCTGCCGGTCTCAACCAGACTTCTCGTGGGGAAGCCCGTGTAGTTCGGATGCAGCTGGCCGGGCGAAACGGGGTCCCCGACATAGTAGATCGCGTGCGAGCGGCGGTCGGAGTCGTTCAGCAACTCGTCCTCCGTGTACGCCGAGTGGTTTACCGTGGAAATGCGCTGCTCCCAGGCATAAGTGAAAGACTCGTATGTATCATCCGAATACAGCGCCGAAAGACGGTGCAGCCCGAGCCAGGAATTGTCCGAGATGTCGTTGAAATCGAGCTCGTACGACACCTGCACACGCAACGCTTCGTTTTCCTGCTCGGTGAAGCGTCCCACTCCGCGACCGAAAATGAACGGCCGCAGGAAATTCGGGTTCACCTCCCCATTCGGAAGAGTCTCGTTCGGGTCGATCTGGATCGAGTTCGACTGGCCGATCACCTGGGTGAGGCGGTCGTCTTGCGTCACGTCGGTGTGATAGCCGATTTCCACGTTGAAGTTGTCGGTGAACCGGTGGTTCAAGAATACATTCTTCGCGCTGTTCTTGCGCGTCGCCCAGTTCCCCGGGAGCGCGGCGATGTCGATATCCTCGATTGGAAATACCCGCGGGTCGTGGACGAGCGGATCGAGGAAGAAATTCGTGCCTTGGTCCGGATTGGAACTCCGGTAGAACATGACACGCTCCCCCGTCGGCAAGCGACTACCGTTAGGCAGCTTGTTTTCCAAGCGTATCCAGTAGTCCGGGCCCGGTGTATCCAAATCCGTGTAGAACTGGGCGGGAAGCTGGCCGCCACCAACCAGCTCGTCGAAGAACGGTCCCGGATTGACGCCCGGGTTGGCAAACGCGTCGTGAGTCGGGCTTCCGCCATCGACCCAGCGAGTGATGTTGTCCGTGGGAGGAATGAAACGCGGACGGCGCGACTTGATGTCGATCTCCTCGGTGTTCAATCGAAGCGTCGTGTTCTCGGACAGCTTGTAGGTCGCCGCCAAGGTCACACGCTTGTCACGGTCGAACGCCGAGTCGATTTGATACCGAGCGTCGTCGTGAAGACCCATAACGCGAACCGCCAGCTTGTCTTCCACGAGCACGTGGTTCACGTCGAGTGTGTTCCGAATCGTCCCGAAGTTGTCGACCTCGAAGCGGTACTGGCCGAAGTTCTTCCCCAGAGAAGCTTTCTTCGTAATGTAATTAATGATACCCGACGGGCTTCCGAGGCCAAAAAGAACCGAATTGGGCCCTCGGACGACCGAGACACGCTCGACGTTGTAGTTGTCAAGGTGAGGATTGGTGACTCCGAAGAAGTCGGCGGTGACGTCCGCTTGGGCCAAACCGCGAATACGGTTTCTCGACGGGGACGAGCCTTGCTCGCCCTGAATGTAGGCGGTTGTGGTGCCGCCCTCAAAAGTCTGACCGGTTTCAGCGCTGGCGACGTAGGCCAACGCCGCTTCTATGTCGTTCGCGCCCAGGTCCTCCATAAACTCGCTCGTGAGAACGGTTACGGACGCGGCCACGTCTTTGAGTTGTGTATTCAAGCGACTTCCAGCAAGGGTGCTGTTCGCCCGGTATCCAGTATCTTGAGATGCGTCGACCTCAAATGGAGACAGCTCGAACACCTCGTCCGAAGCGTCCTGAGCGTGGATCGTCACGCCCGCAAATGCAGCAAGCGTCGCGAGCAGCATACGCCACCCGATAGATGTAGGTTTTTTCATATTACAGTTGTCTAGTAGTGTGTGGTTGAGTTCGTGAATGCGCTCCCTGGAATGAGGAGTGATCGCGATTACGGGGAAGTTCGCTCGTTCGACTCTGAATCAAAAAGACAAAACCGAGGCGATCTGCGGCAGGAGAATCGCATGGAGTAAGGCTGCGCTTCTCGCGGGAAGGTTGATGTGTTGGCTGGTCTGGTGTCGGGTCGGACGGCCTGTTTCGACAAGTTCCCGAGAACCGGTCGGACCGCGTGCGGGGCTGTGGGTTGATTGCCGAATATTCTAACCCAAACACCCACTCGAAAGCCATGTTTCTGTAGTTTAACTTTTGTACATATGCGTACAAAGACGGGCCTCGCGAACTGACTTTCTACACATGAACCGCTCCCGCAGGAGGGCCGAATCGCCGTGTGAAAACGCAATTGTTCACCCTGTACTCAAGAAGCGAGTACACAGATTCCGCGTCGTGTTCGCTCCCTAGAAACCCCGATTCTAGCGCGCTGTTTTGGGGGCGGGCTTGTGCAAGGAACCTGTTGGGCGTTTCGAGAATGGACCGTGATTTTTTCGGTACGTCGACGGCGATATCCCCACTTGCCGGCTGAACCACTTCGAGAAGTGAAACGGGTCCGGGTAGCCCACCGACTGCCCAATTTCGGCAATCGACAGCGTGGTGCTCAGGAGCAATTCCCGCGCTTCCCGGACTTGTCGCTCCTTAATAAAATCCTTGGGAGGCATGCCCAGATACTTGTTGAAAAGCTTCAGCACGTGGGAGCGACTCCGCCCGACCACCTCCGACAAATCCCCCACAGTAGGAGACAAATGGAAGCCCTTATCGATATAGGCCATCATCCGCCTCAGTTGCTCCGGATAACCGAAATCCCGCCCGGCGCCCGTTTGGGCTAATAGCTGCAGCTCACGGACAAACAAGAATCCCAAGCGACGCCCCTCCTCCTCGTCAAAGCCGTGCGAATCGACGAAACGGCGAATCGAATAGTCCATGAGCAGGCCGATGGGCTCGTCCGCTCGGATTCTAAATCGAGTCACCCCCCGCACGGCCGGCCAATCCACGTCGCTCCGGTCCGGTGAATTGAACGCGACTTCATTGGACTCGTGAGGAACGTCGGATATCCACTCCGAATCGCGCGCGTAATCCGGTATCAAATGCACGTGCCCGGTGAACATCGGCTCCTTGACATCGGGGACGTAGCGGATTCTTCGGTTCCACGGCAATATGTACAAATCGTTCGGCTCGAGCTCGTGCATCTCGCGATCCACATAGAATCTTCCATGGCCCGTCTTGCACCAAAACAGGCCACGACTCTGCACGCACCCATTGGTAAAACTCTGGTCCGCCGTGAATTGAAAGTATCCCGCCCGGCAGACCGCGGGAGACGATCCATGGATAGGCACAGCCTCTTCTCGATTTGCAAATGCTGACTCGTTCAAAACATCCATCGAACGTAAATCTACAAATCCTTGATCAACTGTCCATTGTATTTAAATCGCGCCGCGCGTATCATTCCCCTTTCGCAGTTGAAACTAAAGAAGTTTGCCAAACCCGCTCGATCTCTCCACGTTTCCGACCAATTGACGATACCCCTCGTCTCGCTTCAACGCAGAGTTCGAACGTCTCCACGAATTGCGTCATCCGAATGCAAAAACCAAATACGCCCAATATTCTCTTTCTGTTCACGGACCAGTTCCGCTTCGATTGCATTGCCGCTCTCGGAAACTCCAAAATCAAAACCCCGAACATCGATCGTCTTGTTCGCGACGGAACCACCTTCACCGCTTGCTACACGCCGAGCCCCGTATGCTGCCCCGCTCGCAGGTCGCTTTCCTGCGGACTGCCTCCGCACATAACTGGATGCGTCGACAACGTGGACGCCTACGAAGCGTTCCCGAGCGTTATGGAGAAACTCGGCGAGCTCGGGTACCAGACCCACGGAGTCGGGAAAATGCACTTCTCGCCCGACGTCGGAGACTGGGGGTTTTCCAGCCGCGACGTTTCCGAGGAACTCGCCGAGGACAGCGAGCGGGACGACTACCGCGACTATCTACAAGAAAATGGATACGACCACGTGATCGATCCCCACGGAATTCGCAGCGAGTACTACTATCTCCCGCAGCCCTCCCAACTCCCCGACAAGGCCCACCACACTCGCTGGGTGGCGGACCGAAGCATCGACTTCCTGCAAAACCGCGATCGATCGAAACCGTTTTTCCTCTGGAGCAGCTTCATAAAACCGCATCCCCCCTTCGAGAGTCCCAATCCATGGGGGCGACTCTATCGAATGCACGAAATGGACCTGCCCGTGCTCCACGGAGGCTACGAAGACAACTGGACCTTCTGGAACACCGTGCAAAATCGCTTTAAATACACCGACGGCTTCGCGGAAAACCGCAACCTGTCGCGTACGATTACAGCGGCCTACTACGGAACCATTTCATACATTGACTTCCACATCGGACGCATCCTCGACAGTCTCGGTAGTGATCTCGACAATACGCTCGTTGTATTCTCCTCCGACCACGGGGAGCTGCTGGGCGACTTCGGTTGCTACGGGAAACGCTCTATGCTCAACGCGTCCGTTCGCGTTCCCCTCATCGCCTGCCTCCCCGACGTTTTTCCCGAGAACCACCGCTGCGACACGCCCGCCACCCTGCTCGACCTCTTTCCGACCTTCACTTCAATCGCGAATTCACGAGAGAGGCCTCCGAGCCCCGAAGGCCTGCCACTAGCGAACCTCCTAGAAAAAACCGCGGAAGACCGCATCGTATTCAGCCAGTTCTCCCAAAACGGACTGGGGCTCTACATGGCGGCAAACGCGCGATGGAAGTACATCTACAGCGCCGCGGACGACAAAGAATGGCTCTTCAACCTCGAGAACGATCCGCAAGAGCTGGATAACAAAAGCGGCGACCCGGAGTTTAAAACGGAATACAACGCCCTGAAACTGGCGTGTATCAAACGATTTCAGGAAGGCGGATACACCGGCCCGCTTATCGGCGACGAATGGAAGCGCTTTCCGAGAATAGAAGCGCCGCGCAAGGGCACGGACGACGGGTTTCTCTTTCAGGACCCCGTCGACCTCGAAGAGCAAATCAAGACACTCGGCGCATTCGCCCGTTCAAGCGAATTCACCAAAGACGAACGATTCAAACTTTTCGACAAGCTCCGCGAAGTTTCCGCCCCCAAGGAAGCCTCGAGAAATAGAGCCCCTTGACTGGGATCGTTTCATCCAAAATCGCGTTCGCGAGCCGAACCCGTCAACCGCTCCTCATCCCCGGCAAAAGGAACTCCAGGTTTCGTATGCCCGCGCTCTCAAACCGAGCGAACCCAACGTCAGCAGTCAAAGACTGCGCCACCTGCAAACCTACCCCATCGACCCTCGCTCGCGCCCCGAGACCAGTCTTTACATGTTTTCTCAATCGATGCACATTTATGCACGTTTTTCTTGACTAAACCCGATCCGACCCAGATTTTGTAGCTCGTAATTCGGCTCGAACGGAGTCGTGAAGCGAAACCCTCCCCTACGAGCTATGGACACAAAACACGCGGCAGAGACATTCTGGGATCAAGGCTACCTCGTGCTCGAGGATTTCTTCGAACACTCGCTCATGGACGAGCTTCACTCTTTGATAATCAAGCACTTCGATCACGGCGTCGAATCGGTCCTTAACGACGAATTCGCTGATCGCTCCAAGTGCGAGATCGTTCCTTGGTTCCCTCAACGCGAGGGCCCGTCCGCGTTCGACAAGATCGACCAGCTTGAAGTGTTGGACTCGTTGAGCGCTGCCATACTCGGCGAGAATTGGGTCAATCTCTACAGCATGGTTATGTTCTCCGCCCAAGGCACAAAAGGGCAAGCATGGCATCAAGACTGCCCGCCTGAGACTCCCGAGCGCTACAATCTCAACCGCCTCGTCTACACGCGCGACATCACCGACGCGATCGGCGGGCAGGTCGTACTCGTTCCGCGAACGCACCGCAATCGCGAGCTGCCCGCGGGAGATCCCGACGTGGAGTTCGACGACCAAATGACCCTCTACCCAAAGAAAGGAACGCTCGTTCTTCTTCACGGCCACACCTGGCATCGCGTTCTGCCCGTGAAGGGCGCCTATCGCGTGTCCACTAATTCACGAGCTGCCCCGGCAAACACGCCCGCCGACGTCACCGATGTTTGCGTCTATCGCAATATGCGATACCAATTTTCCAGCAATCGAGTGATCGAGGAGCGGGTATCGCTCACGCAGTGACCGCAAAACGTTCGGACCGGGTTTTGCCCTCTCCGCGATCGCGCGCGAGTCCGTTACTCTAAACCCCATGAATAAGGAATCCAAATACGCTCTCATTTACGCGTCCATAATATCGCTCGGCGGGTTTTTATTCGGATTCGACGCTTCTGTGATTTCAGGCGTAGTTGGCTATGTGAGCCAGGAGTTTGGATTGAGCGACTGGCAACAAGGCTTCGTCGTAAGCTCCCCCACCCTCGGCGCCGTCATCGCCTCAATTTGCATGGGACCGTTGAGCGACCTATTCGGCCGGAAGAAGGTTATTCTGACCATCGCATTTCTTTACACCTTGTCCGCCAGCGCCTCCGCAGTCGCCCCAGACTACGCTACCTTGGTCTCCGCCCGATTTATCGGCGGACTCGCGTTCGGCTCCCTCATCATCGCTCCAATCTACATAGCGGAGATTTCCCCTTCCAAACTGCGAGGACGATTTGTATCCATAAACCAATTTAATATCGTAGTCGGTTTTTCCGCAGCCTACTTCGCCAACTACTTTCTGCTGAACGCCAGCGAAAGCGGTGCGAACTGGGTAGCCGCTCTCGGCATCGACGCGCACACCTGGCGCTGGATGCTCGGCCTGGAGATCATTCCGGCCATGCTGTTTTTTCTGGCCCTTCTCGCCGTTCCCGAGAGTCCCCGCTGGCTCGTCGCCAATGGTCGCTCGGAACAAGCGAAAACCGTTCTCGGGAAAATAGCTCCTTCCACAAACGTGGAAGAGCAGATTCAGGCAATCAAGGCCACACTGTTCCAAACCGTGGATACGCCGTTCATGCAGCGATTAAAGGAGCTGCTAAGCCCTAGGTTGAGAAAAGCGATCGTGATCGGCTTGATTGTCGGAGTGGCTCAGCAAATCACGGGGGTAAACGCGGTCTATTTCTACGCGCCCAGCATCTTCGAGCAAAGTGGCGTCGGTACCAACGCGGCATTCGCTCAAGCGATTTGGGTGGGCATCATCAACGTCATTTTCACCATTGTTGCGATGGCGTGCATCGATCGCATCGGGCGTCGACCCCTGATGCTGATCGGTCTGGGCGGGGTGTTTGTCAGCATGATGCTTACCGCCTACGGTTTTCACAGCGCCTACTATCAACTGAGCCCGCAGTCCGTTAGCGCGCTGGAGCAGACCATTGAACCCGGCAGTTTGGACACGCTCGTCGGGAAGACATTCGACAACGACGTCGCATTCAAAAAGGCGCTCGGAGAAGCCCTGGGCGGCTCCGTCGCCAGCGCCCACGAAAGCTCCCTCATCCAAGCCGCGATCCACGCCAACGCCACGCTCATCCTTGTTGGAATCCTCGGATTCGTCGCCTCATTCGCCGTTTCACTCGGCCCGGTCATGTGGGTCCTGCTTTCGGAGATATTCCCTAACCGGATACGCGGCATCGCGATCTCGTTCATCGGATTGTTCAACAGCGCCGTCAGTTTCTCGGTCCAATTCGTATTCCCATGGGAGCTCTCCACCCTCGGAAGCGCCGGCACGTTTCTGATATTCGGCCTGTTCGCGGGAATCGGGATCGTCCTCGTCTATCGAATCCTCCCGGAAACCAAGGGCAAGTCGCTCGAGGAGCTGGAAGCCGAGCTCGCGGCATGAAGTCCGTAAATTGGGGAATCATCGGAGCCGGCAGAATCGCCCACTCGTTTGCGGCCGACATAAAGTCCGTAAGCCAAGCAAAACTCGTCGGTGTCGCCGCCCGATCCGGAGAATCCGCTCAGAAGTTCGCCGCCCAACATGGCATCCCCATCAGCTTCGCGGGCTATGACGCGTTGTTCGAAGACCCTTCCATCGACGCTGTCTACATCGCCACGCCGCACAGCTGCCACTTCGACAACACTCGCTCCGCCCTCCAACGCGGGAAGGCCGTGCTCTGCGAAAAGCCGCTAACTACAAACGCGGACGAAGCGCGCCAGCTTGCCGCGATCGCTTCCACTCGAAAGCGCTATCTGATGGAGGCGATGTGGACCTATTTCCTTCCCGCCCTGAGCGTCGCCAAAAAGTGGATTCAACAAGGGAAAATCGGGACGATTAAACACGTCAAATCCGATTTTGGCTACCCTCAGCTTCCCTACGATCCAGAGAAACGGGAATACGACGCCCGCCTTGGAGGCGGAGCGTTACTCGAGATGGGGATCTACCCGATCGCAATCGCCTGGTACTTTCTCGAACAGGATCCGCAGTCCGTCCAGGTCAATTGCAAGTTCGCGCCCAACGGGGTTGAAGACGACGTTACGATGCTGTTCGAATACCCAGATTGCCTCGCAACGCTCGGCACGTCATTCCGCTGCAAACTGCAGAACTGGACGTATGTCATCGGGGACGAAGGCTATATCGCGATTCCCGACACATGGCGAGCGGATCAATGCCACCTCTACGCGCTAGACGACAAGGTCGACAGCTACACCGACTCGAGAACCACGCTCGGATTCAACTACGAAACCGAAGCGGCCACCCAGGATATACTCGAAGGCAAACTGCAATCCGATGTGATCCCCCACTCGCTCAGCATTCGGTTTCAGGAGCATATCGAGCAAGTGAAGGAATTTTTGAAACCGCGAATGCACACGAATGATCGCGAATGAATGTAGACTGGGAGGAATTCGCGCATATTCGCGTTAATTCGCGGTTCCTCGAAAACTCGTCTCTCGAAAACTTAGGTTGTTAGAAAAAGAATTTAAGGTCATCCGTGGCTACCCGCGTGATCTGCGGCTACAAAAATCACTTCGCGTGCTCGTATAGTGGCAAATCCATCTCTTCGCGAAACTTCCGCAAAACGTACTTGTTCTTCTGGATACGCGAGTCCTGCCAGTCCACCCATCCAAATCCAAGCGTCTCCGCCCAGAAATCCCAATCCCAGTTGATATAGCAAATCGACTTTACTTCGGGACGCTCCCGCACGAAGGAGAAAAACGGATCAAACCACTTCTCCCAGTCTTTCTTCCCGTCGAGCACGCCCACATAGCGAGGAGTCACCTCCCCTAGCATCACGGGAAACCCCCGCTCGCCCGCAACGACGCAAAACTCCTTCAGTTTCTCGGTCCCGATCTCTTCGGGCGAAAACACATCCACCCCCCACCAGTCCACCCATCGATCGCCCGGGTAGAATTTCAACACGTCCGCCAACGGCACCGGCCCCGCCGATCCTCCCGCGGAACACCAAACCGTGGCCACGTTGAGACGGCGCTGCCGCATCGCCTTGGTGATGCGTATCCAGCATTCCTTGAACGCCTCGGAATCGTAGCCGTTCCAACTGCCTTCAAACTCGTATCCAATTCGCACAAACGTGGGCCGGTCGATTATCGCGAGAGCCTCGCACAAGGCCTCAATGCGGTCGTCGAATTCTCCGCGAGCGATCAAGCGATCCAAGCCCTCTCCTTGGTCGTTTCCTCGAGTCATGTTAAGACCCACCTGTGGCATGACATCCGAACGCCCGATCGCGTCGAGCGTCCGCTTCACATGGTGGCCCCAATCCACGATGCGCTCCGCCGAACGATCCAGCCCAACGTAGGTCATCCACGTGACCGGATAGAAATCCTCCCCGAGTGCCTCCCCCATTTCTACATAACCGTCCGGAAGCGATTTTCCCGGCTCGCTAACCGCAGTGCCCGTATCCTGCCCGCCACCCGTGAGCACGGTATCCACCGGCTCGAACAGAGCGCCATAATACGCGCGCTTCTCGAACGTCGCCGCGCTCATGGGGACCAGAGGACTGAGGGCCATGCCCAAGAGAACCGTTGAAGCGAATTTTCGAAGACAGAACATAAGGCTTTTTCTCGAATTGAGTTCACGTGATACGCCGCCTCCTCGCGCAAGTGGAGGCGGACCAAACCAATCACATCTCGGGTTTCGCTCCAATTAGAAACAAAGCGGCCCCGATCGGAAGGACGCGTCTAAAAGTCGCGGCCATAGGCGATTTTCGCGCTGAGCGGACGGGCGTAGATCAATCCGTAGAGGTCGCGATCGTTCAACAAGTTCGACACATTCAACTGAACGTACTGCCTTCGGTCGCTATTGGTCCGCCAATCGTAGCGAACCATCGCGTCGAGGTTGTAGCGCGGGTCGGTGAAGAGCACGAGCGGCCTTCCATCGGTATCGAAAATGTTCTGACCCGCGCCTCTCGTCACTCCCGAGAGGTACTCGCGTTTGGACTCCCAATAGCCGCCCAAGCCGACGGTCGTCCCATTGAGTCGGCCTTCCGTGAACTTGTAGCTTCCCCAAAAGTCGAAACGGTACTTCGGAGTGTCGTCGCCCGAGAGCTGCCCCGCGCTGGTGCGCGTTTCCGTTGCCGGGCCGAGTGTGCCATCTCCCGGATCACCATAGATCTCCTCGCGCGGGAAGTTGAACGTTCCCCACGAAGCATTGTCGTAGTTCCACACCGCCCATCTGTCCTGACGATACGGATACGCCATCCACTGGCCGTAGCTTATCCGCTCCACCTCGGTGATTGCCGCGTTGGTGACCAGTTGGAAGTTCTCCGACACGTTGAACAAAATCTGAGCGTCGAACCCTTTCGATTCGTCCGTCTGGAGCAAGGTCGCGTTGTTGGAACCGTTGCCGTGAAACGCCATCGTATCCTGGGTTGCGTTGTTGACGAGCGAGTCGCCGGTTTCACCTTGGTAAAGGAACCCAGCCCATTCGCCTGGATTCACGGCGTTGGCGGCGAAGCCGTTGTCCAGGTAGGCCGCCCCGTCCGGCATACTCGCGTTCACATACCAGGTCGGGCTGCCGTTCCCTTCGCTCGACTGGAATATCGCGCCGGACTCAACACCCGCGAGCCAGGCAGCGTAGGGCGCCCCGGAGTCGAGCTTGTCCGAGCCGCCGTTGGATCCGCCCTCCACTTGGGACGGGGTCCAATTGGATACATTGTAGACGATATCGCGATTCGGGTCGAAATTAGGGCTGCCGAGAGTTACCGGCGAGAACCAAGGCGCGCCGACATAGCCAACCCGCCTGATCTTGTACTTGCTGATCGTACCGGAAATCCGCCCGTCCATCAGGTCGAACTTGATCCCAATTTCTTCGCTCTTAGCAAAGCTCGCCCCCGCCGGAGCGCCGGTATCCGCGAGCAACTGACCGGAGAAGTTCGGCTGAAGCCCTTCCGACTCGAGCGCGTAGAACGAGAGCCGGTCGTTGAGCTTGAAGTTGGCTCCGTACTGATTGGTGTCGTCGTCCTGCGATTCCCCCACGGTTGAAGAGAGAACAAACTCGTCGCCTGGAAGGCTGCGGCTATTGCTGTCGTTGGTCGTATCATTTTTGTCGTTACGAGCGCCAATCATCACTTTGAGGCGATTGTCGATAAAACTGCCGAGATAGCTGATGTACTGCCCCTTGTTGACGCTGTTTGAAAAGCTGTCGTTGTCCATGAAGAGCGCCGCCGTCGGGCTTCCGTCACCCTGACTCGAGAAGCGCAAGGGACTCAGGTCGTTCGGGCTGCGGAAGTTGAACTCGTTCGGCACAGTGATCCATGAAATCGAGCGACGGTCGTGCTCGATGCGGGAGTAGCCGGCCAGAATCTGGTTGTCCACACGGAGCCACTCGGACGCGTTCTCGAACAAGGATTTTTCATAGGCGAACTCGACACGATACTGGTGGCGCGTATTCTCCGTGTCATTACGATTCCACTGGTACTGGATAATCGATCCGGGCACCTCGCCGGTCTGCACGTTTCCGTTGGCGCTGGCGCGGCCGTCTACGATCGGAAGCAGATTGATCGTCTGCTGGAGGGATTCGGGTCCAACATTGGTAAACAACTGAGCAGACATGTCGCGCAACTGCTGGTCATGCGTCGAGTAATTGTAGCCAGCCAGGATGTTGCCGCCCTCAAATAGCTCGTGGGTGACTTTGGCCATGAAATTGCTCGACTGGCTGTTGAGAAACGTATCCGGGCCGGTAACACGGTACGTCCGCGGATTCGCCCCGGGAGGCGTGTAGAATCCGCTGTGCTCGTTCTGGTCGTTGTTGAATCCAACGTTCGCGACCGACCTAAGTCGTCGAGCGCCGATACCGTCGAGATTCTGCTCGCCGTATTCCGCGTCGACATAGATTTCAGTTTTCTCACTCGGTCGCCAGAGAATCGAGGGAGCGACAAAGAAATGCTCCTGGTCAAAGTGCTCCGTGTGGTCCTCGCTGAACTGCTGGACGCCCGACACGCGGAACGCCAGTTTCCCGTCCTCGGAAAGCGCCCCGGTAGAGTCGAAGGTGCCTCTCATCAAGTTGTCCGTGCCGTAAGTGACGTCGACCGAGCTCGATTTTTCAGGCGACGGTCGAAGTACCATGTAGTTGACGACGCCTCCGAAATTGCCCGTTCCATAAAGTAGCGCCGCCGGACCGCGCACCACCTCGACGCGTTCGATGTTCACTGAATCAGTCGAGTTTTGGCGCAAGAAACCGTCGCGCAGCGCATTGTCCGTGACGAACCCGCGGAGCTTCAACTGCACGCCATTCGTATTGGCCGTCGCCCCTTCCGCGTTGTTAACGCCGCCAGGTCCCTGATAAGCCGAGGGCCCACGGCTCGACAAGTCGTTCTGGGACTCGAGAATAATTCCCGAGCTGTATTTCAACGCCTGACGCAAGTCGGTAGCGCCCGTGTCCTCCATGAATTCGCGAGTGACCACCTCGATCGGCATGGGCACGTCTTTGATCGCAATACTCAAGCGGGTTCCGGAAATCGAGTTCGTTGCCCGATAACCGCTGTCAGTCGATCCGTCGACAGCGAAGGGCGACAATTCAAACGTAGGTTCGGGTCCGACGTCCTGCGCCTGCAGAACGGCTGCAAACTGCGATGCGACGACAAGCGCCGCGACCGCAGAGTTTAGGGATAAGCCAAGGTAGGTTTTCATAAGACGAGTGCTAGTTAGTTTGGAAGACTCCGAGCGATTCGCGACTACTGCCGCGGCCGGGAGGCGCTCAGAGAAACAGACGCCGCTCTAACTGCTCAATCAGGGTAATCCCACGAGCGAGTCTAAGCAATGTCTGATTTGATTTAGCGCACACTAGTACACTAAAAATCACCCGATCAAGCTTTTTTGTGCATTTATGTGCATTTTTTTGTTTACTCGTCAAAGCGATCGCTTCTTTAATGCCTACCTTTTAAGGATTTCGGTTACGAGTATCACACCGATTCAACCGAACTGTCCGCCATCAGAACAATTATCGTCCATTATCGTGCACGAATAATCACCAGATTTTTATAATGAAAGATCCCATTCAAAATCCGATTCTCAAGGGATTCAATCCCGACCCGTCGATCGTGCGGGTCGAGGGCGACTATTATGTAGCCACGTCCACATTCGAGTGGTTTCCCGGCGTGCAAATCCACCACTCGCGGGACTTGCGCAATTGGCGTCTCGTCAACCGCCCATTGAATCGGCCGTCTCAGCTCGACATGCGCGGGAATCCCGACTCCGGAGGAGTTTGGGCCCCGTGCCTGAGCTACGACCAAGGCGTATTCTATCTCGCCTACACCGACGTCAAAGTCTTGGCCTCCAACTACAAGGCGACCCGAAACTACCTCTCTACTTCCGAATCCATCGACGGCGACTGGTCCGACCCGATCCTCTTGGAAATAAGCGGATTCGACCCTTCCCTCTTTCACGACGCGGACGGTCGAAAGTGGATCGTCTCCATGACTTGGGACCATCGCGGAGGGATCAATCCCTTCTACGGTATCCAGATCGTGGAGTTCGACGCAGAGAGGCGCGAACTGATCGGCGAGCCGAAGCTCATATTTAAGGGCACTTCCCTCGGTTGCACGGAAGGCCCGCACTTGTATCGGAAAAACGGTTACTACTACCTCATAACAGCCGAAGGCGGGACCGGGATCACACACGCCGTCACCTTGGCTCGTTCCAAAAATCTATTCGGGCCTTACGAAGTCGCTCCGCAAAACCCGATCGTCACATCGCACGGCCACGACGAAGCCGAGTTGAAGCGCTCTGGACACGCCGACATCGTGGAAACGCAAAACGGGGACTGGTACCTGGTCCATCTTTGCAGTCGCCCTCTCCCCGGCAAGAATCGAAGCGTGCTCGGGCGGGAAACCGCAATCCAGAAAATCGTATGGTCCGACGACGACTGGATCGAACTCGAATCCGGGGGCAATTGCCCGTCGCTCTACACGCCCTCCCCCGGGCTTCGCGAGCACGCCTGGCCAAGTGCCGCAGCGAGATGCGAGTTCGACGGCGGCGCCCTCCCCCAGGAATTCCAGACACTGCGCAAACCCCTGGGAGACGATTCGCTTTCGCTGGCCAAGCGCCCCGGACACCTTCGCCTCAAAGGCGGCGACCCGCTCGCGAGCCTCTTCGATCCCGTCGTCGTCGCCCGGCGCCAGCAGTCCCATCGGTTCAACGCGGGTGTTTGCCTCGAGTTCAACCCCCAGTCATTCCAGGAAATGGCGGGACTGCTCTACTACTACAGCACGACCAGCCGCTTTTTCTTTTTCGTCTCCCGCGACGAGGCGCTGGGTCGCGTATTGAACATTTCCATCGCCGACAAAAGCGCCTACGAGGATTTTCCCATCGCGCCGATCGCCATCGACGAGAATTCCCCCGTTCACCTGAAAATGGAGGTCGACTTCGAACGACTCGTATTCTCGTATTCGCTCGATGGTTACGCTTGGACCCAAGTCGATCGTGTCTTCGACTGCAGCATTCTCTCCGACGAGCGCGGCGGCGACGACCTGAATTTCACCGGAGCGTTCATAGGGATGGCGTGCGTCGATTTGACCAATCGGCGCAGAGTCGCCGACTTCGACTATTTCGAGTACCAGGAGCAACCGGTCGATCCAATCGAATTGCGCGAAAGCGCTTCGAGCCAGGCCGAGTCGACGCAAGCAACCAATAGCGAAAAGCGCTGAACCTGCGCGCAGCCGGTGAGCGCCCCGATGGACACGACGGAGTCACTTAGGAGTTGCCCTCGAATCGCCGGATTGAGAAGTTCATCCGCAATGGCGAAAGTGAACCAGCAACTGATTGCGGACCAGCTGAACATCTGCCGCACGACCGTCTCGCGCTGCTTTTCCAACCACCCGAAAATCAACCCGGAAACACGAGCGAAGGTCCTGGAGCTGGCCGCACAGCTGGGCTACCGCTACAAAGGCCAACGCAATCCCAACGAACGGGTCAAAAAGCGGGTCACCGACATCGGCGTACTGATCGGCGTTCGCAACGACATGACCGAGATTCCCGAAACGTCCCAGTACTTGCTGAAGGGGATCAGCGAACGGGCCGCCACCGAGGACCTTTCCCTAGACGTGCGCTACATCGACCCGGGCGAGCTCGACGATCAGCTCAAAGTGAATTCCTTGCCCAAAGGAATCCGCAATGGACGATGGAACGGAGCGATCCTGATTTTCCCGTTCACCGAAGACACCATCGTTTCCCTGTCGAAACGCATCTCCACAGTGTCGATCGCCGAGGACTACAGCAAAGGCGGAATCGACTGCATCGACACCGACCAGCACACCGGTATCCACACAATGGTGAGCCACCTCGCGGAACTGGGCCACCGGAATATCGGCTACCTGTCCTGGCAATACGCAATCGAGTCCTCCTGGATTTTCCGTCGCTTTGGAGCGTACGTGGACAGCCTCTACCGGCACGATCTCGAATTCAACCAGAACTGGGTCGTAAACGTCCGGCCCGGGTCCGACTTAGAACCCAACCAGATCGCCGTTCGAGTCGCCTCGCTAACGAAACAAGGCGTCACCGCCTGGGTCTGCGCCGCGGACCACCAAGCCTACAACTTGATCCGGGATCTCGAAACGCTCGGCATTCGCGTCCCGCGCGACTGCTCGATCACCGGATTCGACGGGATCAAGACCCCCGAAGGAATGCCGCAACTCACGACAGTCAAAGTCCCCTTCGAGGAAATGGGCGTTTCCAGCGTGATTCGACTGACCGAACGCATGCACAACCCAGCCTCTCCCCGCCGGCATAATCTGGTCGAAGGTATCCCCGTCATCGGCGAGACGACTTCGAAGCCTCCATCGAAAAAGCCCCAGCGCCGGACGCGCTAGGCCGGACGGGCCGAAAAACAGGCCCCGATTCCTCGCAACCACGCGCTTTTCTCAGCGCTAAATCCGGAGCGGCGTAAATTCCCATTGACTTGTTGCAACCGGTTCTCATTTATCTCGTTACTGAGATTCAGTTGCATTTACCATGCTCGCCTGTCCCTTCAAAGCGCCTGCGGAGATTTCCTTGCCTTTCGGCAACCGGGAAGTCGCCTCGCTGCGTTTCGATCAAAGGGAGGGACTGTCCTTTTCCGCCTATCAATTCTCAGCCGAAGGAACTGAGCCCTTCGACAAGTGGCCGTTCGATTCCTTCTCTCAGATCGTCTTCGTGCTCCGCGGCCGTATCGACTTCTCCTTTCCGATTATCGGCGAGCGCACGGCCAAATCCGGGGAGTGGTTCGCCCTTTCGCCGAGCGACATCCAGAATGCCGGGTCCTTTTCGGGCCAAATCGAGCTGGCGGTCATCGAATGCTCGAACGAAATCTGGCAGGGCCTGGCCAGCGAAGAAGATCTCGAATTGCACACGCGGCGCGCCTGTCTCGGCTGCGCCCAACGCACCGAAGCAATTTTCCTCAAAGACGAGATGGACGCGTCCCTCACCGCCCTGGCTCGGGAACTGTCGCTCGCCCAGGGAGGCAGCTCCATCGAACGACTGATGATCGAGGCGAAAACGCTCGAACTCCTTTCCCTCATCGCCAAAACCGCCCCGCTCGAGCACGCCCCCCGCAAGGATCCTTGCCTGCGCGAGTACGACCACGACTCGGTCGCGGCCGCCGCGGCCTACCTCGACGCCAATCTCGCCGCGGACCATTCGCTCGCCGCCCTCAGCCGCCACGTGTCGCTCAACGAGTTCAAACTAAAGAAGGGATTCCGCGAACGCTACGGAAACACCGTATTCGGATACCTGAGACAGAAACGCATGGAACGCGCCCGCGAACTCCTCCGCACCCAGTCCTCCACAATTTTAGAAGTCGCCAATTCCGTCGGCTACACCAATCCCAGCCACTTCACCCGCGCCTTCCGCGAGTCCTTCGGCATCAATCCCAAAGCCTTTGTTTCCAGCGCCAATCGATGAGCCTAAAAACCAAAAGTCTCTGCAGCTTCAAGCGATCCGCCCTCGCCGACAACTTCGTCCAGGTTCAGAAAATCGTGAGCTCCCCCAAATTCATTTGCCCCAAATGCGCTCGCGTCGCCAACGAAAGCAACTTCCTCTGCAAAGCCAAAAAACTGCGAGGCTGAGCCGCTACCATTTCGTTTAACAGTCGCCTCGCGGCGAAATGTCGCTTCGCGCCAGCACCGACTACGTCGGGGTCTCCGACAGGATGGCCCCGTCATTAACGGGACCAACAAGATGTATGCGTCTTTCATGGTTTGATCATCCTGCTCCCGTTCCGAGTATCGGGACGGGATCCTGCTGCCTCGGAGAGGCATTTGATCTCGATGAGATCACTGTTAAACTCTAAAATCGTGAAGCTAAGCCGCGCCTAGCTCACAGGGTAGCGTCCGATCTCCGAGCGGACACCGAAAACCCAGCAACAACAACCTGTCCCCGTTTCACTCCTCACACTTCACTCTTCACTCCTTTTCGCAGCTAAGCTTCGAAACTGAATCCGTCTCGGAGCGCTTTTAATCCGTCTCGGAGTAGCGGATACACTCCTTCATTCGCTATGTTTGCCGTCCCGCAAGACGCTATCCACTCGGCGGCTCGGAAGTACCAACGAATCAAACATTCCGTTATGAAGAACGTAAACCCTCTAATAGCTGGACTGACACTGTCCACACTTGTCCTGACAACGTCCGCAATCGGACAAACGAGCGGCAACAGCGACCGAACTGTCCGACTCTCCGACTTCACCGTATTCGGCGAACAATACGACACTATCGGAGCCGCGACCCGTCTGCCGCTCACGAACAAGCAAACGCCGCAGACGATCAGCTTGATCGACCGCACACGCCTCGAAGCCGAGAACTTGTTTACTCTCGACGACGTCATGCGAAACGTCACGGGCGTGAACGTCTCGCTCTACGACACCCAGCGACCGCTCTATTTCTCGCGCGGCTTTCAAATCACCGATGTCCAAGTCGACGGTATCCCGACCTACAGCAACGAAACCAATCAGGAGTACGACACCGCTCTCTACGAACGCGTCGAGATCGTCCGCGGCGCCAACGGCCTCCTCACCGGAGCGGGCAAGCCCTCCGGAACCGTCAACTTCCATCGCAAGCAACCCAAGACGCACTTCGACGCGTCCATTCGCCAGTCGGTCGGCTCCTGGGATTTTTTCCGCACCGAAGCGGACGTCAGCATTCCCCTCGCCTCCGAAGGGAAATTCCGCAGTCGCTTCGTCGCCGCGTACACCGACCGCGACAGCTTCCGCGATCGCTATCACGAGGACAAGCTCGCCTTCCTCGCCTCCTTCGCAGGCGATCTCTCCGACAACACGACCGTGACTTTTGGATACCAGCTGCAAGACAACAATCCCACCGCGTCCGTGTGGGGAACCATCCCGCTTTTCGCCGCGGACGGCACTCCCGCAGACCTCCCGCACACCACCAACTTCGCTACGAATTGGTCCCGTTGGCAGCGCGAAACCAGCACGCTCTTCTTGAATCTAGAACAGAAGCTCGGCGAAGACTGGCAACTCAAGGCCGCGTTCAACCACACCACCGGCGAAGAAATAAGCAAGAGCGTCTACGCCGACACCTGGGGCGGTTCCGGCAGCCCCGGCCTCGACAAGTCGGACGGGAGCGGCATCGGACTCCTCGGCTCGTATTGGGATTCCGACGACACGCGAGACAGTGTCGATGTCTACGTAAACGGAAAATATCGTCTCTTCGAACGCGATCACGATATCATGCTCGGCTTGAGCCACTCCGATTACGATCTGCTCGCTCCCGCCAACGACGGCGGCGTCGGCTGGACCCACGAAATCCCCAATATCTACGACTGGGACGGCAACGCTCCCGAGTTCGATTTCAACTACACTGGCGGCGACGATTTCATCGTGACCAACCAAACCGGGTTTTACGCTTCTACGCGATTTGAGCTCACCAATAGGCTGTCGGCAATCTCCGGCGGACGTCTCACAAATTGGGATACGAACATGAGCCGCTACGGAGTCGTGGGCGACTACGACATCGACAGCGAATTCACACCCTACGTCGCCTTTACCTACGACCTCAACGAGCACGCGACGCTCTACGCCAGCTACACGTCTATTTTCGAGCCGCAGAGCTACACCGACGTCAATGGCGACTTCATTGGGGCCATCGACGGCGTCAATCTGGAACTCGGCGTCAAGTCCAGCTTCGCGGAAGGCCGGGCCACCTTCACCGCCGCGGTTTTCCAAACCGAGCAAGACAATTTCGCAGTGCGCGACTGGGACTATCCCAGCGTTCCGAATACGCCCGACGTCTACAAAGCTGTCGACGGAACCAAGAGTGAAGGGATCGAGTTGCAGCTCTCGGGCCAAGTAAACGAAGACCTATCAGTAATTTTCGGATACACCTACAACGACACCTCGCGCCTGGACGACGATCCGATCTGGACGAACCTGCCCGATCACCTTGTTCAACTCTCGACCCACTACGTTCTGCCCGGCGAATGGAATCGCTTCGCGGTCGGCGGCGGTCTCACTTGGCAAAGCGAGCTCACGGGAAGCTCCTGGAACCCGGTCACTCAAGACTCTTTTCTCCTAGCGAATTTCCACGCGAACTATCACATCAACGAGAATTTTTCCGCCACGCTCAGCGCCAAGAACGCCTTCGACGAAATTTATTTCGCAAACCTGGACTACGCGAATTTCGGCGAGCCGAGAAACGTCATCCTCTCCCTCAAATGGAACTACTAGACTATTTTTTCTTAACCCCGCGAACCAAGTAGTTTGTTCAGGCCCACCTGCGCTGAGCGCAGGTGGGTTTCCTCCGTTTCAGATCAATGCGAAAACGACTCTGGAAAATCCACTCCTGGCTTGGACTCGTCTGCGGGCTCGCTCTCCTAGCCATCGGCCTGACCGGAAGCGTCCTCGTTTTTCACGCGGAGATTTCCAATACACTGCATCCCGAGGTCACACTCAACTCGGACTTCCAACCGGATGCGAAACGACTTCCGCTCTCTCGACTCACCCAGACCGTAGACTTGAAATTCCCCGATTTCTGGATACGCGGCTGGCTGCTGCGCTACGGCTCCGAGGAACGCGACAAAGCCTACGTGATGCAACGCGGCAGCACCGACTGGCACATCCTTTACGTCGACCCGTACACCGGCGACACCGCCGAACGCCCCCTCGCTTACCGGGAGACGATCTATGGCTGGCTCGTCGAACTGCACTACACATTCTTCGCCGATCACATCGGCATGTTCATCGCGGGGCTGTTCGGGATCGCTTTCCTCGCCCTCGCCGTTTCCGGAGTCTACCTGCACAAACCATTCTTCAAAGCGCTCTTCCGTCTCCGCTGGGGCGCGAGCGCTCGCATTTTCTTTTCCGACCTGCACAAGGCCATCGGCATCGCCACCATCCCATTCAATCTCGTTTTCGGCTTCACCGGCACCTACTGGAATCTCACCCACATCGCTCACGAACTCATCGAACACGCCGGCGAAGAAGAGATCGTCGCCAGCGAGTACGCGAACTATCGCCAAGGCCTCGACGCGCTTGGGTCTACCGCCGAACAAGCGATTCCCGGCTACGCCCTCAACTACATCTACTTCGCCACCGAAGAGGATCCGAACTTCTACCTCTACGGCCAGTCACCCGGCGAAAACCCGCTCCGCAGCCCCTATGGCAGCAGCGTCTGGATCTCCGCCAAAACGGGCGAAACCGTCCACGTATCCGACCTTCGCGAGGCCGGCCTTTGGAAGACAATTGAAGACGCTTTCGAACCCCTCCACTTCGGAGACTTCGGCGGACTGTTCACCAAAATCCTCTGGTGCCTCGCTGGACTGTCACCCGCCGCGCTCAGCATTTCCGGAGCGCTCATTTTCTTCAAACGAAGGCAGCGCAAACCAAGACCGGACAAAGCGGACCGGAGTGCCGTATCGGCGGTTTAAGCACTGAAAATCCGTCTCGGAGCGCCTTGAATCCGTCTCGGGGTGGAACGACGATTAGCGTTCCTGATAGCGTGGGGTTCGACTATCACGACCATGACTAGAATCACACGCACTCTCTTTGCAGCCGTCCTAGTGGGCGCTATTCCATTCGTTCAGGGCCAAGACAACGACGCCGTCGAACTTGACGCGGTCACCGTCAAGGCCTTCGAGCGCGACTACGTCGAATCCGATTCCACCACGGGTCTCGGCATCGCCGCGGATTCGAAGGACATTCCTTTGTCCTTCCTGAGCATACCCATCGACATTCTGGAAGACCAGCAGGTCAACAATGTCGAAGACGCGCTGCGAAACGTGTCCGGCGTCACCAAGTTCAAGCAAGGCAACGGAGGGGAAGAGAAATTCTCCATCCGCGGCTTCGACGCCTCCCAGTCGATCTACAAAGACGGCGCCCGCGTCAACAACCGCTTCAACGCGACCAACATCGCCACGACCGAGACCGCGAACATCGAGCGCTACGATGTGCTGAAAGGCCCCGCCGCCATCCTCTACGGCGCAGGCGAGCCCGGCGGCGTGATTAACTACGTCACCAAAAAGCCCTTCTTCGCCAAATACAGCTCCGTCGAAGTCATGGCCGGCTCCTACGACTACTATCGTGTCGAAGTCGACCACAACGCGCCGATCAACGACAGCTTGGCGTTTCGCGTTGTGGCATCCTATCAAGACAGCGAAGCCAATCGAGCCCACACTTTCCGCGAACGCCTGCTAGTCGCCCCTTCGCTCGCCTGGCAAATCACCGAGTCGACGGACCTTGTATTGCAATATGAATACATCACCGACGACTACACTCAGGATCGGGGGCAAATCCTGGACGGCGACGCCATATCCGGATTTTTCTACTCGGATCGACTCAACGACGGACTGTTCTTCGGCATCCCCGACTACAACGATCAAACCAACTCCGACTTCAACCGCTACGCGGCGATCCTGACCCACCGCTTCAATCCGAATTCCAAGCTCACCGTCAACGCCTCCTCCACTCGGGTAGAGAAGACCCTCTTCGACACCAACGCGTTGCCGACCATTTTTCTCCCCTTCTTCGGAATTCCACCCGTGGCGGGCCCGCCGCGCGTCGTCCTCGAAAACGGCGACGTCTACGTATCGCCGCGCGGCCAAGGCGGCGACGGGGAGTCCGACTCGATCAACATTCGGCACGAACTGAACTGGGAGCAGAGCACCTCCGTCAGCCACCAGTTCCTTTTCGGGCTCAGCTACGAGCAGATCTTCAACGACACCCTGGCCTTCGGCACGAATACCCCGTTCGTGCTCTACAACATTAATACGCTCACGTATTCGGGAATCCCCGACGGGGGCGTGCAGCCTACTGCATCGGCGCCAAGTTCGCAAACCGACGAGGAACAGGAAACCTATATCGTTCAAGACCTCATTTCCCTCGGCGAGCATTGGACCGCCCTCGTGGGCGCCAGCTACTCCAGCCACGACAACAAAATCGCCGACGTGACCAACAACGAGTTTTCACCCCGTCTGGGCCTCGTCTACCAGCCGCAGGACAATCTCTCCTACTACGCAAGCTGGTCGAACGGCTTCGTCCCCACTACCGCCACCGGATTCAATCCCGCCACCGGCAACGGCATCGGCGGAACGCCTATCAATCCCGAAACCTCGGAACAATTCGAAGTCGGCGTCAAAGTCGGGCTGCTCCAAGACACGCTTCAACTCACCGCTTCGATCTTCGATGTCGCCAAGCAGGACATCGCCTTCGTCGATCCCGCCGCCAGCGCTCTGCCGCCAGCGGAACAATGGTCGATCAACGCGGGCGAGACACGCACCCGCGGTCTCGATCTTCAAATCGTCGGCGAAGTGAACGAAGCGATCCGGATCATCGCCGGCTACGCCTACCTGGACAACGAACTCGTGAACGTCGCCCCGGAATTCACCGGCCGCGAAGGTAACACCCTTCCCGGAATCCCAGAACACTCCTTCAATATCTGGGGTGTCTACGAATTCCAGGAAGGTCCAGCGGAAGGCTTGGGATTCGGACTCGGGCTCTTCTCCCAAACCGACATCTTCGCCTCCACCGAAAACCGGGCCGAATACGGCGGCTTCGCTCAAATCGACGCGGCGGTCTACTACAAGAAAGACAATTGGAAGGCACAGTTGAACATCAAGAACCTCAACGACGAGGAGTACAACCTCGCCCAGGCAGGCAACACCGACGACGCGTTCGCGGCGATCCGAGTCGGCACCAACCCGCCACTGCAAGCGACTGGAAGCGTCTCCTTTGAATTCTAGTTCGCAAAGGACAAAACGCTAGGTATACGATTTTTAACTACAGACCCGACGAATGTCGGGTCTGTTTCTAAACAACCAAAATCTCAACATGAAGCGCAATCGATGAAGGCATCCCTTGTCAAACGCTACTGGCAACTTCACTCAATCTGCGCGACCTACACGGGCGGCTTTCTCGCAATCATCCTCATCACCGGGGCGGTTGCCGTATTCGCCGGACCGCTCTACAACTGGGAGTTCCGCGAACTCACCCGAATCGCTCCCGCCCAATTCCGTCCGGAGGTTCTTCCCGATGCAATTGCCAAAGCGACGGCTCAGCTCGAGGGGGAGTCAATCAAACCAGTCGTCAGTCACGTACATCTCCCGACCGAAGCCACCGAGCCCGTCCGGGTCGAGTATTTCAACCAAGGCCACAAACCGAAACCCTTTGTCCCCGGCCAACCTTGGTTCAGTCGGAGCGTTTTTCTCCATCCCGAATCCGGAGCGATTCTCGGCGAAGCATCCGACGATCGATCAATCGCTTTCTACCTGCGCTTTATTCACGTGCGGCTTTTCGCTGGGACGCCCGGACGGAATTTCGTGGGCCTTTTCGGGATCGCCCTCTTTGTGCTAAGCATCAGCGGCGTATTCATCCTAAGCAAATTCCTCGGCAGGAAAGCGCTTTGGCTCATCCGCCGCGATTCGCCGCGCAACCTAAATTCGGATACGCACAAACTGGTCGGCTTCGTCGTTTTGCTTCCCGCCTTGCTATTCGCCATCACCGGATTCTGGCTCGGCATGCAAGGTCGACTGATGGACTGGTTCAGCATCGAACGCCCCGATTCCTTTGAACGCGAAGCAGTCATTGACGCGGCCACAGATACAGATTGGAAGATCGATTTCGGCCAGGTATTGGAAGCCGGCCGCGCCGTCCACCCCGAACTGACTCCCCAACTAATCAGCTGGTCTCGAGACGGGCAACGCGTCGTACGGATCCAAGGGCGCGTCCCCGGTATGATCTACGAACGCTACTCCCAAGGAGTCGTGCTGGACAAGGAAGGATACGCTCCGCTCAAAGTGATCAACACCCCGCAAGCCGACTGGAAAGAGAAGCTCTTCTACCTACAGGAAGCGCTCCACTTCGGGGACTTCGCCGGCAACGGTGTTCGAGCTCTGTATCTCGTGGTTGGTTTGCTGCTCGGACTGCTTCCTCTCACCGGATACGCAATCCAACGCATGCGATCACGCAAAAGTCTGCGAAGCTTTTGGATGTGGAACGCATTCGGCATTGCCTACCTAGTCGGCTCTCTTTTACTACTGAAACTTCAAGGCGTCATTATGGTGGCTTCATTCGGAACTGTCGGCCTGTGGCTATTCGTTCTGGCGCTCTTCATCATATGGACCTGGCAAGCTATCGCCGCCAAAAAAAAGAAAACGCAGCCGACTCGCCCTTGACTGAGTCTACCGAGTCCACTCGCACCCTATGAGAACGATACACACCGCAAGTCTCGCCATCTTCACCTCCTTCGTATTCGTAGGTTGCGAAACCACGACGCAATCGAACTCGAGCGAATCGACTGCGACTGCTATGGCGCCGCAACCCGAATCAACACAAACCGCCTACGTTTTCAGTTGGGGCAGCTTGCCGAGCGACATCGCCGATCCCAGGGGCGGCATGACGACGGGCACTCCGGTCACGTTCGTCGAGCCGCGCTCGCTGCCTTTGGAATCGATCAAACAAGCCGACAGCGCTTTTCAAAAGGATCGAGCCGCCATTCTGTCCTTGGCGGGCGACTACAAGGCGAGCTTCCACTTTCTGGAGACCATGGGTTTGTTCCCCGAGCACGAACCAGTCCGCCCCTACCATTCCTGGGCAACCGAGCGCGTTCACGTGCTCGAAGACAACGGCGATTTCATCAGCTTGCAGCACACCATTGTCATGTACTTCCAGCAGGAAGACGGATCCGTCATGGGACCCATGGTCATGAAGCACTGGAGACAAGACTGGACCTACGAGGATACCGACTTGCATACCTTCCGTGGTTCCGGTAGCTGGGAACGCGATACGCAATCACACGAATCGGTTAAAGGCGCCTGGTCGCAGTCCGTCTGGCAAGTCGACGACTCGCCCCGGTACGAGGCGTTGGGCAAGTGGGAGCACGACGGGAACCGCTCCGCTTGGACCGGCGAAAATTCCTGGCGCCCGCTCCCGCGTCGCGAGTACAGCGCGCGCGACGACTATGGCGTCATGGAAGGCTTCCACCGCATCGTCATCACCCCGACCGGCTGGGTGCACGAGCAAAACAACTGGAAACGCGTATCCGGCAACTCTGACGAATACCGCGCCCACGAGCTCGGAATCGATCGCTACGAGCTCATCTCCAGCCCCAGCTTGGAAGCGGCGAACGCCTATTGGGAAAAGACCGGACCCTACTGGGCAGCAGTCCGAGAAGCCTGGAAAGACGTGTACGCCAAACGCGATCGCTTCGCCCTCGAAACAAAGTACGAAGGCCGAAGCCAATTCGAATACCATTTTGAATACGCCGGCAAGCTCGACGCTGGCGAGCCCTACGACCCAGAAGAAGGCGCCGCCTTCGCTCGCTCCACAATCGAGCGATACCTGACCGACGCGCCGCAAAACGGCGGCTACTAGCGCCAATCCGAAACGAGCTCACCCGTTTCACTCCTCACACCTCTGTCTCGGCGAAGACCGATCACTCCTTTTCGCAGTAAGGCTGCGAAACAAATCCGTTTGGGAGCGCTTTCTATCCGGCTCGGGGTGGATGGAACGTCGGCCGTCGACTAGTATCTGCACATGCTTGAATCCGAGACTTCAATACAGTGCGATATCGTTGCCCCCAGCGAAACGCTTCGCCGGGAACTAGCTCAAATCGCCCAAATCTGCGCCGTCGACCTCAAGCTCGCCCTTCCCTTGAAAATCCATGAAGCGGCTGGCGATCCCACGTCGTTCGAAACGACGATTCACCTCAGCGTGCATGTGGAATCGGCCATCGCCGACGACGCCATTTGGAATCTCGCTTGCCGCATCGCCTGTTTCTGTCCCCAAGCCCGCATTACAACCCACATCGAAAACGCCCGGCAGTACGCCTAAGTCCACAATGAATCGACTTTCTCAAATCGCGCCCTTCACACAAGCGGGCGAACCCTCCTCAAACGACGCGAATTGCGGAATCACACTGCAAACCGATTCCGAAGGCTGTATCGCGCTCAATAGCGACTGGTTGCATGTATTTGAACAGTTAACACGTTTCGACAACTACTTCCTGCAAACACGACACGCCTACGCCCGACTTCTCACGCGAACAAGCCCACTTGAAATGCAACTGGCACCGGACAGCGAGGTCGCGTCCGACCGGGAGCAGAGACTCTTCCTCAATCCCAACAAAGGGCACTCGACCTACGCTCGCATCGCTCGATGCGACTGCTGCAAGTCGCCCGGGCGTATCGAGTTCCGCAACCGGTTCGGGATGGAAGTGATGCAGATTTGCTCGCCGCCGGAAATCGAGGCCATCGAATGGGCGCGGGCGATCGTCGATTGCGCCCGCTATCCGGCAGACTACCGAAACGACCGCGATAGTTATCCGGTCATTCCCGGCGACGCCGAGTCAACCCGTCTTCGACCGACCGTGCTCGAACTCTTGTTCGATGAAGCAAGTAAATGTCAAACCGGACTCGAAATCACCTTGGCAACTACCGGCATCGTCCACCGAGAAATCGTCTATCCCGAATACACGGAATCAACGGATCGAATGCTCGTAGTTCATGGCGGGATGAGCACGCTCCAGTTCGGCATGGTCGCGGCCAGAGGAATATTCGTCTCCAACAATCGCGAAGCGCCGCGACTCTACGTCGCCGGTCCCGACAACGCCCAGCTCCTCGCGATCAACCCAATCGCAAACGCGGCGAGCCTAGGCGTTTTCCGCTCGGTCGTCGAATGCAGCTCCATAACATAGATCTAATCTACCCATGAATAGAGAACACTCGGACGAATCTCGCCATCAAAGCGCCCTGGGGCAATTCCGCCTGGAACCCGTGCGAACAGACATCGCTATCCGCACCGCGCTCAGCGTCATGGGACCACTCATCGCGCTCTTCTTATTCATATATCTGATACACCAAAATGCCTGACAACGTCAAAGCGCCCGCTCGAGTTCCTACTCTTACTCTTAATCATAATCCTAATCACTCTCCAACTCCCCACTCGTTTTGATGAAGATTAGGATTAAGAGTAAGATTAGGAGTGGGAGTCGCGAATCGATCGTTCGGGAGGTTTCCGGTTCGGGGAACCTATCCCTGCGTGATACATTTTTATAGGGAACAATGTAACTCGATGGGGCCGAGACAAAGGTCTCGCCCCATCGATTGTGTACAAACGCTGGAGGCGTTCGGTCACGGGACCGGACGCCTTTCCCGTTTGGGATTACGCGCAAAAAGCCGCTCACGGGAGGGCTCGACGGTCCGGGCGAGCCACTGCATCAAGGTTGTCCAGCTAAGGTAGTCGGCTTCTTTTAACTCAAATCTGAAAGCGCGGTAGGAGAACCGCCGTTTACGTCCGACCATCCGACTCGCTTCGAGCAAGTGGTCCGTTCGGAATTTGCGCACCTGCAGACCGCCGAGTCTGGAAACGTGGCTTGTAGTCTAGAAATCTCTAGAAACGTACGAATCTGTCACTCTTCCGTATCGATACGATAACGCTAAAACGTGGATGTCTGTAATCTAGCGGGCACGCAGATGGAATTCCCATCCTGCATCCTAACTCACGACCACACTAGATTACTCAAACTATGAAAAAATCCACACTCACACTCGTTTCGCTCGTTGCGGCTACGCAATGGGGCTTTTACCCGCCCGTCTTCGGGCAAGATGATACCGAAGAGGCTGACGTTTTCGAGCTCAGCCCCTTCCAGGTCGATTCTTCGAATGACCGTGGCTATCGGGCCGAGAATACGCTCGCCGGCAGCCGAATGAACACAAGCCTAGTTGACGTTGCTTCCTCGGTCTCCGTCTACACGGAGGCCTTTATCGAAGACCTCGGAATCCAGTCGCTTGACGAGCTCGCCGACTACACCGCCAATATGTACCTCAATTACGACGAGGACCAATTGGGTGGTCCCAGCGCGATTTCCGATCGCGAAGCGACGAAGGCGGAGGATATCGATCAGAAGATCAACATCCGCGGCGTGGCCGCCAGCAAAGGCATGGACTACTTTCGCAGCATCACGCCGAGCGATGGCTACCGAACCGGTCGCTACGACGAAAGCCGCGGGCCAAACGGCATCCTTTTCGGTTCGAGCGGAGCAGGAGGCATCACGAACGCGACGTCTATTGGAGCGAGCACTCAAAGAAACAACGGCCGATTCAGGATTACCCACGAGGATACGGGAGGCTTCCGAACGGAGCTTCGCTTCAACCGGGTCCTGGTCGAGGACAAGTTCGCGATCGCCATCGCCGCCGTGAATACGGAAAATGAGGAATGGCAGGTGAATACGTACGACGACGGCGAACGTATTTTTGGAACAACTACCTACAAGGTGAACGATAAGCTCACTATAAGGACCAACTATGAATCCGGCACGAAGAGCATAAGCAACCAGAGTCGCGCTCCCGCGATAGACTTTGGGGGGATCACTTTGTATGACTGGACCAATTACTACATCGACCAAGGGATGGATCTGGAAGATCTCTACATTGTCCCGCGCAACAACAATAACGAGGACCCGAACAACCCGGAGAATGCAGGCTTTCCGGCAGACCTGTACACGCGACGAACCAACAATGCGAACAACTCCGCTCGCTACATAACGATAACCAACAACGGCACTACATTCAATACAGCCGGCACTTTTACACTTCGCCCCTACTCCGAGACAAACTCTCTGCCACCTCCCGACGCCGTCGCCTATGAACCGCCGACTCTAAATAGTGGACGCTACCGCATAGACATGCCCGAACTCCTGCCCCGCTACGTCAATACCGACGGCCCCGGAGCGACCCGAAATTGGGATTTCCAAAACCACTCCGCCTTTCTCGATTTCAAGGTGAACGAGAATTTCTACATTAACCTGGCCCACAACAAACAGTCGACTGATCTTCAAGCCCACTACACCGCGCAAAGCAACTTCTCGCTATACGGGGACATCAACACGACTTTGGGTCTCGACTATGCTGGAGACGGAACCGGAGGGAGTAGAAACCCAGGCTACGGGTCGAATCCCTACGTCGGCCAATGGTATCTCGAATCAAGCTGGAGGCGCGACAACCGCAATATCGATCTCGAAACCACGCGCCTGTCGATGTCCTACGATCTGGATACGGAGCGCTTTGGAAACCACAAAATCGCGGCCATGTTCTCAAAGTCCAACGAGTGGGATACGCGACTCGTTCAGCAACTGGCGATGCTAGAGCGCCCGTTCAGCATCGATTGGAGCAACGCCAACAATCGGGTGAACGTTCGAACCTACTTCGACTGGAACGACCCGGTAGACAACCCGGAGTCCTTCCACATTGGGCACTGGGATCAGCTTGTCGGCACAACGATCTTGGTAGACAACCCTCAAACGGAGACCGCTGAAGCGGAAGAAATCGAAGTCGGTTGGACCAATGTGAGGGGAGCCAACTCCAATCGGATCTCCACTCAAGAAGTCGATACTCGACTATTCGCGATGCATAGCTACTGGCTCAATCGAAGACTAGTCACCTCCCTGGGCGTTCGCCAGGACACGAACGATATCACGCAATTCCCTCTACTTTTGGCGGATCGCGACAATGTGAATCTCGACCCGGACAGCCCCATTCAATTCGACGTCTTCACTGATGAGGAGTTGATTTACGGGCCGAACCCCAGATTGGATCTCCCGGAACTCAACGATCAATTCGCTTCCGATGCCACCACCAGCGTTTTCGGCACCGTCTTCCATCTGAATGACAACTTCCGCCTCATGGCGAACTTCTCGGACAATGTCGGCTTCCCGAATTTTGAACGCACGCTCATGCCCACGGGCATCCCATCCCCGCCACCGGAAGGAGTGGGGCTCGACTACGGACTCGGTTTTCAGTTGTTCGAAAACAGGATCTCAGGCCGCATCGTATACTACGAACTCGAGGAACAAGGGAGGCCGATCGGGGCCTACAGAGCCGGTCCTTATGACGACGTCGTCTCGTCTCTCGGAGACCAGCTAATCGAACTGGGAATCATGTCGGAGACGGAGTGGACCGCTCTCGACGAGCAGGAACAGATGACCCGCACTTGGAATGGAGATGTCGTGGACAAGTATTCAAGAGGCGTCGAAATCACCCTCAACGCGAATATCACGGACAATTGGCGACTGACCTTCAAGGCGTCGAAAACGGATCGAATCGTCACGAACTACCTGAATCGGCTCGTGGAGCACTACGGTCTCTTGCCAAATCTGGACGCTGGGGTCTATCAGGACTGGGATCAGGTCATCAATCCGTTTGAAGAGGTCAGCGACGGCGAGTGGATTCTCGCCGACCCGGATGGTCTCGATCCGGACGGTCTATATTCCCAATTCCTTCAGTTCGCGACCGATATAACCAATGCCACGGAGGATACCACCGACAACGTAGGCAATTACGAGACCATCAACGGTCGAACCCTCATGCAAGAGATGGATACGGTCATCAGAGGGGTTAACGACAACCGAGTTGCCAATGGCAAGCGCTGGGGGCTGCGCCCTTACAACGCCAACGTCTTCACAGCATACGACTTTTCGGAAGGATTCCTCAAGGGCTTCAGTGTCGGCGGCGGCCTAAGCTGGAAAGACAACATGATCATTGGCGAAGACGAGGTGGGTCTGGAAACTTGGTACTCACGCGAACTCTGGGATACCAACGCCATGCTTCGATACAAATGGAGGAACGGCTTCGGCCCATTCGAAGGACCGGTCACGCTCCAGCTCAACGTCAGAAACGTGCTCGATGATCAGGATATCATCCCGATCGTCCACGGGCGGAAACGAGGTCCTATTGCGGAGCTGCCCTATGATCGCGGAACCGTCTGGGGTCGTTTCGACGTGCCGATGCCACGAAGCTGGCGCCTCACCGCGACCTTCGAATTCTAGAACCGATCCCCGCCCGGAAGTCAGCCTTGTAACGGCATGGGCCGTTCCTCAGGGGACGGCCCGCGCTTTTTGCCGCTTAACCCCGCTCAACACAGAATCGCATCACCCCACGCGACTCCCTCGCAGGGACCTCGCGCCACACCTTTAGATTGCCCAACCATCAACTAGCGTATTAAGTTCCACTAGTTCTACTCCCATGACTCCATCGCGATTGGCACTGCTTTTTACGATGCTCTCTCTCTGGATCGAGCCAGGAAGCGCATCGAAACCCTACGAGCCAATTCAGACTGCTAATTTTGATGAGAGCTGGCGCTGGAGGGAACTGGAAGCGCTGACTCCTTATACGGTTAGACAGGTCGATCATTCCGGAGACGGTACGCTCTGGTTCGCTATCCATGGAGGCATCCTCGAATTCGATGGATATCGGGCGACGCCCTACTGGTTTGAGGACGCGGGACTGGGCAACGCGAATTCACTGGCGATCAAAGTGGCATCCGACGGCGCGGTCTATGTCTTGACCAATCAGTTTTTCGCTCGATTTCGAGACGGAGTGTGGCACCGCTATGGCAGTGTGTGGAGACTTGGTTCGACTGGGAGTGGTATCGATGAATCCGCGGACGGCAGCATTTGGGTGGTCGCTCGAGTCGGCCCAATAGCGACCACCGGTTCAGCTCGAATGCCGGATCAAAAACTGTACCGAACTAATGGTGACGAATTGGAGTTGATCGACGACCTAGGTCAGGTCAATGGCGTAAAAGTGGATGGGAAAAATAGACTTTGGTTGTCCCGGGCGACTACTGGCGAGATCATGCGATACGAGCTCGATTGGTCTAGTGGGACTCGAATTGGCGATCCCTGGCGAATTTCGACGGAGGAATATGCCGGAGGAGCGAGTTCTATCACGGAGTTTCACGAAGGAACGTCCGGAAAAATGTGGATTGCGAGTACCAGCGAAGCAGAGGCCCTCAGGTACGTGTATGACGATTCTGTTTACACCGCGCTTTCCAGCTGGGCCGAATTCGGCGCCGCCAATCGATCGCTCACGGAAATGGCGGATGGAACGCTCTGGGCTGCCAGTTCGCGAGTGCTCGGAAACTACCGCGACGGCGCGTGGAGCGTTAAGCGAATGGACAGCCAAGTAAACTGGTTCACTTTTCTCTATAACCTTGATGACGATATTTTCATAACAGGGGGGAACACAGACAAAACGTATACATTTGATGTATCTCGGAGTCGATGGAACACCTACGAGGCCCTGAATTTCGGATGTCAAGAGTCTGACGGAACCACTTGGTTCTTGAGCGAGGACAAACGCGTCGTCCGATGGAATCCCGTAGCAGATTCATGGATATCCTATGGCGAAGAGGATGGACTTATTGATCAGCCCAATGCGATGCTGGCAACTACGGGAGATCGAATTTGGGTTTCGGGAAGCCACGGAGAGGCGGCGGCCGTTTCGTGGTTCGACGGGAAGCGATGGAAGCGAGATATCCACCCGGAATACAGTGAGAGGATAAGTCACGCATCTCCCTATGAAGGGAAAGATGGATACATTTACTTTGGATCCGATTTGAGGCCATGGGCGATAAAGGACCGGACTGGCGGGATAATCCGCTATCGAGTTTCCAATGGCGGAGCCACGTCTACTTATTTGACGCCTCCTGACTTTCCCGTACAGACGTTTCAAATCGCTCAAATGTCAAATGGCGACTTGTGGACAGGGGGATACTCTCTGTATCGAATACCCGAGGGCCAGCCGCGCGAATTGGTAGGAGAGTTTGAATCCTACACCGTAGACAATGTTGTAGTCGATTCGAATGACACGCTTTGGATTGGAGATTGGCGGTCGGGCGTATCGCGACTTGTGGACGGCAAATGGGAGCGGTTCTCGATTTCCGAGGGACGGGCTCGAGATCAGTTGGTATCGTTGTTGGCTGTGAGCGATTCGCCAGGTGTTTGGGCGGCGACAACCGACGGTTTGGGTCGGTTCGACGGCGACTCCTGGAGTCAGCATACACGATTTCCTGAATTGCGTCTGCAGCGGGAGGGAGCCCGACTGCATGAATCGCAAGACGGGCGTATATGGATAAACTCAGCCTCGCGCTCCTGGAATCTCAACGTTGAACCCAACTCGGCAGAAGCGCTCGTGGAGTTTAAGACAATACATTGTTTGCCAGACGATGCTCCACCCGAAACTCGAATTGATTCCTACGAATCGAAGCTTCCTGAATCGGGCAATGCGTACTTCGAATGGTCAGGGGTCGACGCATGGTCCCGCACGTGGTCTAAGGATCTTGAATACTCATATCGACTCAATGCAGGCGCATGGTCCCCGTTTAAGAAAACGGGGAGCGTCTCGATTCCATCGCTCGCGCCGGGCGACTATCGATTGGAGGTGCGGGCGCGGGATGCCGATTGGAATATCGATCCGAGTCCGGCCTCGGTAAATTTCAGCGTTGCGCCTTTCTTGTGGAAACGTCCTTGGTTTTTGGGTACAGTATTTTTCACTGTCGGACTAGTAGTCACTCTAGCATACTTGCTGGAACGCAATCGAGTGCGGCACTTGGTGGCACTTGAGGAGTTTAAGATCGACTTCTTCACAAATATTTCCCACGAGCTGCGCACGCCGCTCGCTGTCATACTTGGTCCGCTGGAAAGCCTGATGCGGAACGATTTCAACTCCAAGGTGAAGGAGAAACTGGAGATGGCATATCGGAACGCCCGCAAGATGCAGGGACTCGTGAATCAATTGCTCGAGTTTCGGAAAATCGAGCTTTGCAACTTGGATTACGAGCCGGTTCGGTCAGACATTGTTCTCTTTCTAAAGGACGCGGTATATTCGCACGCGGCATTGTGGGAGGAGAAACGGCAACGCTTTACGCTCGAATGCTCTGAAGATCGCTGCGTCTGCTGTTACGATCCGGAAAAACTCCAGCATATCGTTGGCAACCTGGTGTCTAATGCGATCAAATACACGCATGAGGGCGGCGACGTTAAAATTGAGATCGATGTGAAACCGCTTGCCCGATGCGACTGGCGACCGCGCAAGAAGCGATCTTTTTTTGGAATTACTAGACCCGAGTCAAAAAAGCCGGATTCCATTCTAATCGTGCGTGTATCCGATTCCGGCATCGGTATTGCGGCGAAAAGGCAGAAAGCGATATTTAGGCCGTTTTATCGCGCCCGAGATATTAAGCGCGACCATGAGGGGAGCGGTATTGGACTCGCTTATACCTATGAGCTCGTACAACTTTGGGGCGGCGAGATAATCGTAGAAAGTCCCGTTCCGGGACGCGACTCGAACGCAGGCACTCGATTTACAGTTTGGCTCCCTATTACTGAACACGAGGGGGCTCCGGTTGCAGATATGAAGGAGCTCGCGGGCGGACACGAGATCGCCAAACTGGCTGAATCAAATTCCCACGATTCGCAACAAGACGATCCGCTGGAAGAAGAAAGGGAGAGACCTTTGCTGCTTGTCGTGGAGGACAACTCCGACGTTCGTCGATTTCTGGTTGGCGAGCTGGAGTCGGAATACGAAGTTTTAACCGCTATCCATGGGAAGGAAGGGCTCCAAATTTCCGAGGAGCAGATGCCCGATCTAATCGTTACGGATGTGATGATGCCGGAGATGGACGGCCTCGAAATGTGTGAGGAATTGAGGAAACGTACGGAGATCTGCCATATTCCCATTCTCATGCTGACTGCTCGTGGTTCCGACGAGCATCGAATCAAGGGAATTGAAACAGGAGCGGATGACTACTTCGCCAAACCGGTAAACATCGAGATGCTCAAGACACGCATTGAGAGCCTTCTGGAATCGCGCCGCTTGCTGAAAGAGCTTTTTACACGCCAGATTGTCGTCAAACCCAAAGAAATCGCAGTGACCTCCGCCGACGAAACCCTATTGACGAAAGCCATCGCCATCGTAGAGGAGCACATTAAGGACGAGTCCTTCGACGTAGAACAATTTGCGCGGGCAGTGGGGATGGCTCGGACCTCTTTGTATAAAAAACTAGAAGCAATTGTCGGACAGACGCCGTTCAAGTTCATTCGTTCGATTCGATTGAAGCGAGCCGCTCAATTGTTGAGGTCAGGGAATGTCAACGTAGGCGAAGCGATGGTAGAGGTCGGTATCAAAGGATTGAGCCATTTCGGCAAGATCTTCCGCGACGAGTACGGCATGTCGCCTTCCGAATACCGCAAGGAGAATCCGCAAAAAACAGAAGTATCGCAAGTTGATTGAAAATCGACGAGCGAGAGAGCCGGCGAGCCCTACGATCCGGAATCGGGCGCTGCCTTTGCCAAAGATACAATTGATACCTTCCTGAAAGCAGGGCTCAAAAATTCGAGCTACTAGCCCATTCGTTTAACAGTCGCCTTGCGGCGAGATGTCGCTTCGCGCCAGCAGGATGGTCCCGTCATTAGCGGGACCAGCAGGATCTATTCGTCTCGCATGCTTTGACCATCCTGCTCCTGTCTCGAGAATCGGGACGGGATCCTGCTGCCGCGCAGCGGCATTTGATCTCGGAGAGATCACTGTTAAGAAATCCGACCCTCTTCCACAGACCCGTTCCGGTTTCACAATAATAGGCTTCGCAGACGACCAGTCCCCTAGGCTGTTTCAAGATGGTAAACAGTATCGAACCACAGTCGGTCCCTACCAACAAGTCACTGTTCTGGGCCAATTAGATTATTGCTACGCTTTCTCGACCCGCTCTTGAAACACGCTCCGCCAGCTTTCCGAAAGCGCCGGGCAATCGGCCAGCGCCGCAGCAGCGTCCGGGTTCGCCTTGTCGTGATAGCGGGCTCGATTGGCCATCGCGAGCGTCAATTCGGGAAAGGGTCGATCCTCGAGGACAATGTCCGCTCCCGCTGCGAGTCGTCCTTCTTCAACTACGCGAAAATACCAGCCCGTGAATCCGGTCGCTATCACTTGCGGCACTAGTTCTTTGGAATCCCACTTGCGGCCCAGTTTCCAGCAGGGTTGCCGCGGCTGGGAGAGTTCCACTAAGACTTCGCCAATCCTGTAAACGTCTCCGATGCACGTATTCGCCTCGCCCCTACCGCGCGTCGTTAGGTTTTCACCGAACGCGCCTCCCGAGAATTCAAACGACAACGCCTGACGCCAGTGGTCGAAGTGCTCCGACGGATAAGCGTTGATCGCCTTGTCCTTCCCGCCGTGGACTTTCAAATCCGCCTGCCCATCGCCTTCGATTCCGTCGAAACGAACCGCCACCGCAGATTCCACCGGATCCTTGAAGATCCCAGACACCCAAGTTTTTCCGCGCGGGTCGCTCGCGCTCGGCTCGATCGTCTTGGGCAAACCGATCTGTACGCTTAGGACGCGTCCAGCGGGCTCGGCTTTGTCGGGAATATCGCTCATGCAGTTTTTGGTCTACGGCAGGTTCCCGTACATTTGCGACTCAAAACCGATCTTATTCCGAAACGGCTTCGCGCAATACTAAAACGCCCTTCATTCCGAAGAATGAAGGGCGATCCCACTTACTACTAAACGGTTCCGGTGTTAGAAACGAAACGTATTCGTCAAATAGATCGTCCTCGGATTGGGGATACGGACGACCGCGACCTGGCCGTCGGGGTTGGTTTTAACGGGCACGTCGTTGCTGTCGCCAAACGCGTTGCGCACATTCAGCTGGATACGCCAATGGAGCGTATCATTGAGCTGACGCTCGTACGACGCCCAGAGATCGCTGCTAAAAAGCCCGTCATCGTAGAAGGGCCGGTTCGTGTCCGGAACCGGAACGCCCGTTTCCGCTTCGAGCGAAAAGACGTACCCGGTCGCGGCCTCGCTTTGCCAGCGACCCGCGCCGCCAATGGCGAAATCTTTGAAAGCGCCGTCCATAAACTGGTAGGTCGAAACGAAGGTGTAGCGCCATTCGCGCTGCTCGTTGGAAACCGTGTTGTCCAGGGCCGTCGCGCCGCGAATCGGAGCGAGCCCGTTGACGAGCCAAATCTCGTTGATAGAGCGTGTTTGCACAGTCAAATCCGGGGATCGATTCACTTCGCCCGCTCGCGACGCCTGCAAATTGGCATTGTACTCCTCCACCACCGCGGACATCACCGTCGCGGTGTTGCTTTGAATCGTCTCCTGCTGGCTCACGTTTCCAAGTATCCGCCAGCCGGGTACGGGATTGGCGATAAACTCAACCTCGAATCCATCAGCGATCCGGTCCTGGGTCGAACTGAGAGCCGGGATGGTGTCCCATTCGATCGTGTCCCAAAGCCCGTCGTCGAGTTCGTTGTCGACCATCCGGGGGTTGGTGAGAGCCCGGAACTCCGCCGGTACGTTTGCCATCATGGCGTCGATGAACGCGCTGTAGCTCTGAATCGGGAAATCCTCCGGATCGCCGTCAACCGTTACAAGTTGCTCCGAAAAGTCGATCCCGTCGAGCTCCGCCCGGCGATAGCGGGTGATGGCGCCGTAGGCTTCCCCTCCAATGTTGACGCGCGGAGCGGCGTTCACGTCGTTGAGCGCGGTCGTAAACCAATTTGCTTTGATGATGTATTTGCTCTCCGCGAAACTCACCTGGAAGCCGTACTCTTCCGTCGTCCCGCTGGGCTGGCCGATCGACTGCCCCAAGGCGTTGTTTCTCAAGCCGATCGGATTGAAATTCTCCGACTCCGCGTAGTGGGCCTGAATGTCCATCCCTGCGGGCAGCTCGCCGATCAGATTTTCCGGATAGCGGGCCACGATGCTCCAAGTCGTAGTGTCGCCAGATTCCTCTAAGCTCGGCGTGGTCGATAGCCGCGTAAACTCCGGATTCCACACGCCCAGCTCGACACGATCGTCGACACCCGCCTCCGCTTCCGTGGCCCGAGCGAAACTCACCGTGTCGTCCTCGCGGTAGCCCCACAGCCCCACCAGGTTCTCGCTAAACAAGTACGTCTGCCACGCGAAGGCTTTCGCCTCCACATTCGTCTGGCTGATTCCCTCGTTGTTGAGCCAGCGCTCGAGCTGCACCCGACCGGTCCGCAGGGTTCGCTCCGCCACGGTTCGATCCGCCGAGCTGGTGTCCGTGTAGCTAACCAGATACGAATCCCCGGGTTGGGGACGCGTGATTCGGAGCTGATTGATGCGCACGTCGTCGATCGACTGGAGACCCAAAAGAGAGTCGCTGGAAAAGAACACCATCCCCGCCGTGCTGCGGGCGCTGTTTAGGTTGGGCCCTTGCACCGCCGCCCGCACGTCGAACTCGTCGCTCACCCACGACTCGCGATAATTGCGGCTGGTGTCATCGCGGGTGTGATCGTTGTAGAGCCCGGTGAAACGGTGTTTCCCAAGCCACTTGACGATGCCGTCCCGAGCCGTGAAATCCAGCTCCCCAAACGCGGTTGTTCGGAACGTCTCTCGGTCCACTCCCTCGAATCGCGTTTCCGGCCGACCGATACGCGTGTAGGCGCGCCCAAGATTTGGATTCGGCTGCCCGTTCTGCAGGTACTCCGCAATGCTCACATAGAGATCGTAGGGACCCGTGGTGCTCGTGCCGCCGCTTCCAGTAAAGAGAAAGTCCTGATGCGTTTCGTAGTGCTGTTCGTCATACGCGACTTCGATGGCCAGCTTGTTGTCGAAGAAGCTCTGCTCGATCGCGAAATTGATATTGTCGAACTCTCGATCCACTCGATCCACCCCTCCCGAGTAAATCTGGTTCCGATAGTCGAATACACTCGGATTCTGGATGGTAGGAACTGAAAACCCAATCGCGTACGGCTCCGAATACGGACTGTTTGCATGGTAGTCGACTGTCCGATTTACGAGCGTGTCGCCCGGAGCCTCCGGTCCGAACGCAGCGATCGCTCCCGGCGTGCCCGCCAGGCCCGTACTGTCCAGCGTGTCGCCGCGACCCGCCGACCAGGTGAGCAGTCCCTGGTAGCCCTGCAAACCGTCTCCCGTACCGAGATTCGCGACCGAGCTATTCGGGTCGTCCCAAACCGCCGCGATCCAGCGAAACCAGCTTGGGTGCGTGTTGGTATTGATGCCGCCTTCGGAGTTGATGGCGAATGGATTGAAGGTTTCTTGAAACTGCCACGTGCCGCCTTCGCTCGGGGAAACAACGCGCGCCGGCGGCGCAATCCCCGAATATTGCTGGATATTCGCGGGTGTCGGCTCGAACCATCCGTGGTAGGCGACCGAAGGAGGAATAATCTCGACTGGCGAGCTCTCCTGCTCCCCGTCCTCGAAGTTGATTCTCAGCTTGGTCGCGTCAAAGGCCGAGCTGCCTTCGTTCTTGGATATTATAAAGTCCAACGCCCCGTAAAAACGCCTCTGATCGTCGAAGGTGGGTTCTTGCTTGTATTGGGTTTCCTCATTCAAGATCGCAACGCGCAAAGCCAGTCGGTCCTCAATCAACGAACGATTGTAGTCGAGCGACGCTCGCAGGCTGCTGTAGTTGTCGATACGCACCTGGACTTCTCCGAAGTCGTTTCCGTGAATCGCTCGCTTGGTGGTATTGTCGATCACGCCGCCCGGACTGCCGATCCCGAATAGCAGCGAATTCGGTCCGCGGCTTACGGTGACGCGCTCGGTGTTGTAGCTATCGAACGGAATGTCGGTCAGATACAAATTGCGCGTCAAGTCCGCCCTCCCCAATCCGCGGATACGCTGGTTCTGCTGAGGATTGGTGCGTTCGTCCCGCTGGAAAAAGCGGTTGTTCTCGACCGCCTCCGCTCCGGAGAAATTGCCTTGGGCGCCGCCCACCTCGGCATTGGATGTGTAGGAAAGCAAGGTAGCCGCGTCGGTGGCGGCAGTGTCCTCGAGGAATTCGGTCGTGTAGATGCTAATCGCCGCCCCGAGATCTTTCAGATTCGTGCGGACGCGCGTTCCGGCCAGGGTTGAAGTTGCGGTGTATCCAGTATCTTGGGATGCATCGACCGTAAACGGACTCAGCTCGTAGACTTCTTCCGAGTCTGCGTCGTCCGATTGGGCCGACGCCGCGCCGGCGGCGAATACCGCGGACGCGATGCCGCCTAGCTTTTTCAGCAAGGCGTTGTTCTTAAAGGGTTTGGGGGTCATAGTCGTGTCGGTTGTGGTTTTAGTCTGCGAGTCGCTCTCGCCCGGCGATTCATCGCCAGGGACGGAGACCGACTCCATGCGTTTGACCACCAGAACGCCCGACACATCGTCTCGCACGCAAACCAGCGAGTGCGGAGACAAGGTTTCGTTGATAGCGGCGACCACTGAATAGTGGCCTTGCGCCCCTCGAAGGTAGACACCGTCCAACAGTCGCGTTGGATAGACGATTTGCATGTTCAGGCTGAGCGATAGCTCCTCCAGAACTTCGGACGCGTTTCCTGGCGGTATGGTCACCACTTGCCCTTCCTTTTCCTGACCGCTCAATACCAAGCAGACGCAACAAACGGGAAGGCAGAACAATCCGGCCTTCAAGCGTCTCCAAAATCTGGATAGTTGAACCAAGCTTGCAGCGATGTAAGTTAGGGGTATGGCAAATGGACACCATCGCGGGCTGAGTCGCGCGGACTATCCCATTCCGCCAAAGAAAATTTTATATATACTCTATTTTTGAAACAGTAGGATCTGGTTGGGGCCTAAAGATCGGTTGGAAATATCGAAAGAAACCTCGAGCAGGCTACACAAGCCCATCACGTTGTCCGACTGAAT
Source organism: Opitutaceae bacterium (assembly GCA_028284235.1). Classification (GTDB taxonomy): domain Bacteria; phylum Verrucomicrobiota; class Verrucomicrobiia; order Opitutales; family Opitutaceae; genus Pelagisphaera. The sequence goes on along the minus strand of JANQSC010000072.1, from coordinate 54,375 downwards.
GGTACCACTGATTTGCAGCTCCTCCATCGCGGAATCGGCCAAAACGAATTGCGACTCGTTTAAGCGGTTGAACTCGTAGACGGCGCTCTTCAATGAGGTTCCTTTGAACACTAGCATCCGGTGTTGCCACGACAGCTCCTGCTTGAGTTCTGATTCGGAAATAACGGCGAGTCGTGGAACTTCGTCAGTGGAATTCAGCGACACGACCGCTTTAGTAAACTGATTGAGGCGACGCGATCGAGCGTCTTCCAACTCCCCCAAACGTTCCCATGCTTCCGGGGCGACGGAGTGATTCATTTCGACGATCCCTTCTTCGACGAAGACTTCGAGCTGTTCCGAGCCGACACGCACGTTGAACGCCGTTCCGATCGCGACCAACTCCACGCCCTCGGCTTCAACAACGAACGGTCGAGCCGCGTCTTTTTCCACATCGAAGTAGGCCTCGCCCGAGCGGAGAGCAATCCGGCGTTCGTCGGAGGAATAGTCGACATCGAACTCCGCTCCTTTGTTGTAGTGAATCACGGACTTGTCGGCCAAGATCATCTCCCCACCACTCAACGCGATATCAACTGTTCCCGCTTCTTCTCTTCCCCGGAACAACAGGCTGCCCGCGACCAAGGCAAGCGATGCCGCGAGCGCCAAGAAAATGCCCAGCCGCTTGCGCGTCGCCGATTCCGGCGGGGCGAACAAATCCGCGTTTGGAGTGACGCCGTGAATGGGCTGCCAGTCGATCAGCTGGTCGAACTCCTTGAAACTCTTCGCATGCGCGCGATACGCCTCGCCGTGACGCGGGTCGGCCCCCAGCCAGGTCATGAACGCGTCCTGCTCTTCCGCTTCCAACCCCTGATCGACTTTCCAGGCCCACTTGGACGCCGCGACCGCCACCGGGTCGTTTTCGCGACTTCGCTTTCCTCGTTTATCCATTTCCAAAATGTCCTTCTTTGTTATTCCGAACCAGGAACTCCCGCAGCTTCCGAATTCCAATTCCTCCCTGCGTTTCCACCGTGTTGATGCTGATCTTCAAATTCCGGGCGATGTCGATATTGGACATGCCGTAAATCTTGCGCAAGGTAACCACCTGCCGGCAACGCTTCGGGAGCGACTGAATTGCCCGGCTGAGGAGCTCCATTCGTTCGTTTTGCACCACTAGCTCCTCGACACCGGGCTGTTCTTCGACGAATTCCACAGTTTCCACATCAGCCATGTACACTTGCTTGGAGGCGTATTTTCGACGCAGACGCGAATAGGATATATTGCGAATCACGCTGAAAAGAAACGCCTTCGGGTACGTCAGCTCCGCCTTCGTCTTGGTCGACAAAACCTGCATAAATGTCTCTTGCACAATATCATCGACATCTTCGGGCGAAAACGAGCGCGCCCGTAGCCAGGCCCGCATCATTGGCTCGTGCGGCTTCAAGTCCGACTCGAACCATTCTTCGCTTTCTCTATCGTGTCCCATGCGAGTATTCTAGAATCGCCCCGTTCCCACTATGGAGAACAAACGCGAATGCGCAACCCACGGAATATCGAGCGGGGGCTAAGAGGCTGAGGCAGGCCTTCACGTGGGTCTATCGCGCGAGCCCGCGAAAACCGCCAAAAGAAATTCTACCTTTTTTGAGATCGTCCAAAAAAAGCCCCTAAACCGGCTATTCTCTTCGCTCCATCGCCCGGATCAGCAAGTCCGCGTTCCGCTTGTTGCACTTGAATCCGATGTCGAGCAAGTCGCCCACGACGGGGACCAGACCGGCCACGAAGTCGACCGCCTGGTTGGCGATGAGCCGCGCCCAAACTCCCGCTCCCAGTCCGAACCGATACGCCACCCAGCAATAGTAGGCAAGCGGCGCAGTGGTTAGCAGGTCGCCCACTCCCGGCAAGAGTCCGAGCAATCCGTCCAATCCGAAATGAATACGCGTTCCGGGAACACGAAACTCCGTATCCATTAAACGCGACAGGCGTTCGAGGTTCTCGACAGTCCGCCGCCGCTCGGTCTCCAACTCGTGTTCATCGTCGCCATTCATCCCGACGAACTCCTATTTTTCCGCTTCGCGAAACGGGTCCTCATCAAGCCGATACACTTTGTAATCGTCGTACCAGCCTTTCGCCGCAGCCATCAAGCGGAGCGAGAAATACCCGTCTCCGAGCGGCTCATCATCCGTCCAGTCTAAGAGCGTTACGCCGTCCTGCTTAAAGACCACCCTCCCTTGCCAGCGAACGATCTCCAACTGCACAGCCCGATCCATGGCGTCGCGCGGAATGTCGCCGAGCGTTTGCGCAGTCAGCTTCCTCCCCGGAGCCCGACGCAAGTGGGAAGACCCACGAGGACCTGACCAATAGCTGATCCGATAATTCGCGAGGTCGCCCGACATGTATTGTCCGCCCAAACCATAGCGGGGCAAGAGAGACGCATCAAAGACGCTCTCGCCGTTCACGCCTCGCCCGCAGAAGGTCACCATGTGGAGCGGATTTGGGTTTGCTGGCTGAAACGTAACGCGAATCAAAAAATTCTCGGGATGCGCATGCGTATTCCAATATTGGATATGTCCTCCCGAGAAGTTCTTATTGGGGCCTAGCGCGTACTTGGGAAGATTCTCCGGCTCGGTCTCGCTGACCCAACGTTCAAGAAATGGGTAATAATGTCCTCCTCCGGGTTCGAGCAGGTCAACCTGATCCCCCAACGCTTCGAGTTTCGGCTGCCATTTTGAATACAACAGCAGCCGACCGTCGCTGATCTCCGCAATCCCCGGCCCTTCCATCACCCAGTCGCCGAGAGAAACCTCTGAATCAAAGGAGTCCTTGTACACCAAGGTCATGGGAGCGCCGGCTATAGCGGCGAACACAAACACGAAGGGGATTGAGAGAACAAGGTAGCGAGAATAGCGACAGGAGTACACAATCTAACCAAACTGTATCCTCTGACGACTGACAACAAGCCAATTGGAATATCCTAACAGGATTTGTTTTTTACAGGATACGCTCCCCCATTCGGGAGATCTACAGGATGGTCCCGTCCAAGACCCCGGCATCGTCGGGGCTTAGCAGGACCAACCACCGACTTTGTCGGGGTCTCCGACACGATTGACTTGATGATCTTGTTCCCGCCGTTGGCCGCCGACTGTGTCGGGGTCAGTGACGAACGGGATCCTGTTTCCGCGAGGGAGCCGACGAAGTCGGGGACCAAGACGGAATTTGATCTCGAAGAGATCACTGTTAAACTAAAAACCGCTTTCGATCGCCTGAAGCGCTTCCGAAAGGTCGCTTCCGATTTCCGGCGTTTGGTAGACGATGCGGCCATCCGGGGCGAGCACCGTGATGATGTTCGAGTGGGCGAAGTCCATCGCCGTCGTCTTCCGGTACTTCATTCCCAACGCCACCGCAAGCTCCAGCACGCCGTCCTCGTCCCCAGTCAACAACAACCAGCGGCGGGCGTCCATCCCGTACTCCGTTTCAAGCGCCTTCAGTCGTTCTGGCGTATCCACGACCGGATCGATCGATATAAACGAAATCTCCACCTTGTCCGCGCCAATCCCCTTCTCGTCCAAGGCCTTTTCGATACGCTGCAAGTCCGCGATGATTCGAGGACAGGCGTACTGGCAGGAGGTATAGCCCATGGCGAAAACCCGCGTCTTTCCACCGAGCGCGTCGAGCCGGACCGCATTCCCGTCCTGCGACTTCCAAACCGACTCCAGCTCGTACAGGGAACCCTCCGAACTTGGGCCACTCGGTAACGTGAACGACTCTGTCCCACAAACGGCGACAATGCCAAAGAGGCAAACAAGCGTTGAAAATAAGGTCGGCGACATTCGATTTTTCATGATTCTTTCCTTTCTAAAAGAGTGTCTATTAATCCCGGCTAAGCGCCAGAGGTAGGGCTCGACCGCCGGGCGAGCCGCACAACATCTTGATAGAGTCGATCGTTCGGACGGCCCGGTCCTTCGACAAGCTCAGGATGGTGAGCAGTGTCGAACCACGGTCCGCCCCTACCTGAGTTTCGATTCACGGAACAGGCCCCCGTTCAATTGACCGGGCCCCGCGGAACCCGAGATTCGGCACCGCGTAGGCGCCCTGGAGACTGGAGCGAAACGCGTATCGCATGAACGCGGCGTAGTTGCGCGGATCCGTAGTCCCGAGCGCGCCCCCCGCGCAATAGAGACCTCTCTCCAAGCTGGAGTCTCCGCGCGACTCGCCGGTTACCATCGCGTTATTGAAATCACGTACCCACTCCCACACTACGCCGTGCAATCCACTCACACCGTACACATTGGGAGCCTCGTCTGCAACGGACGGCAGGATCGCGGGCGATGGCCGACCATACCAGTCGAGCAATCGAGCAGTGAACCGCGGGTCCTTGGACGCGTCGGCGCGCGTCTCGTCCGCTCGGGCGACGTACTCCCATTCGTCCTCCGAGGGCAAGCGCTTGCCGACGGTTTTCAAATAGGCCCGGGCCGCGAACCAGGATACATGAGTGACCGGGCTATCCGCGATCCGGTCCCCGTTCGGCCCCAGATCGAGATCGCCTCCCCAATGAGCCAGGTACGCCTCGTCCGCGAACAGCCGCTTGACCGCGGACCGCCTCCACTTAGGATTGGCCCGGACGAATTCGAGAAACTGGCCGTTGGTCACGGGGCGACGATCCAAAAGGAAACCAGAGACGGGTCGCTCTTCCGCTCGCTCGATATACATCGGCGTATACGCCCCCGCAGGAATCTCGACCATCTCTTCCGGGACGTCTGCAACGGTCAATTGTATACACAAATTGACTACAACTACGCAAACTTTAGAACCTATCCCAAAACCTTTCTTGGATGCCGTTGCGCGGGAGATCGCCTGGAGCAAGGCGGTTCTGGGATAGGTTCTAGTCATTGGCTCTGATTTTGAGAAATAGATCGGTCAGGCTTTCCGTCAACGCTCGGGGTCTTGGAACGATGCTGAAGCAGTCGCGGGCGAACATGGCGGGGAAGTACTCCTTGGCCCGATCCTCTACCGCGAACGCATGCGTCGCTATTCCGTTTCGCTTTCCCGTATCAATCGCCTTTTTCACGTCGCGCACGCCGTACTCTCCCTCGTAGCGATCGTAGTCGCAAGGCCTTCCATCCGTGATGAGGGCCACCACTTTGCGTTCCTCGGGACGATCGACTAGGGACTCTTGCGCATGCCGCAACGCCGGACCGATGCGCGTGTATCCATTGGCGTGGATCGAGCCCAGCCGGCCTCGGCTGCTCGACCAATCCTCATCGAAGCGCTTCACCCAGTCGAAGGCGCACTGCTGTCGCGTGTTCGAGCTGAACGCGGCCACGGCGAAGGTGTCCACGAAATCGTCGATCGCCTCGCCCACGCACAACAAGGTATCGCGAATAATATCGAGAATCCGCCGCCCATCGAGATAGCCGTCGGTCGAGAAACTGCGATCCACCAGCACGAGAGCCGCTACGTCGTGGAGACGTTTTCTCCGATCGATATAAAGACGGTCGTCCGGCACCTTCCCCGTCCGCAGGTCGATCTCCCAGTCGACCAGAGCGTCGACGTCAAACTCGCTGCCAACCGTCTGACGTTTTGCCCTGAGCGAGACGGTGGCCAAGCACGCCACCTTCTTCTTGAGTTCGCGGATCAAGGCCCGGTACTTCCGTTCCGCCTGGCTAGCCCACTCGCAGTCCGATTCGACAACGTTCGACTCGCGCACGCGACACCAATCCGGCCGGTAGTCCTTCTTCCTGTAGTCCCATTCCGGGTACGGAATCCCCTTTGCCTCAACATCGTTCGACTCGAAAAACCCGACCTGGAACAAAGCGTCGGCGCGGTAGATCGATCGCGGGCGGTCTCGAGAACGGAAGACACGATTCATGGCGACTTCCTTCAACGCCTCTTCATGCTCCTCGAGCTCGTCCTCGTCGTCCGACTTGCGACTCAAACCGGTATGCTCTTCCAGTGTCTCCGTTTTCTCGAAGGTATGAATGGGCATGTCCCCTCCCGGGCCGTCGTCGCCCGTATCCAGTTCGACCTCTACATCGAGCTGCCCTTTGCCTTCGATCTCCGTGACCGGGGCATCCTCGTTCTCCTCGAAGGGTTCAGCCGCTTCCTGGTCCGAGCCGTCTGCGCGAGCGTCATCGGAGGTTCCAGAACGCGGCCGAATGTTGCCCAGCTTCAGCAGTAGCGAACACTCGCCGAACACGTTTTGCACGTCATCGAGACGACAGGCGAGCTCGGGAACTTGAGAGCGCCAGTCCGACGGCAGGGGACCCGGTTTCCAGCCCTTGCGGATCGCAACCCCGCCGATCATCGCTTTGAGATCGAGAAATTCGCGATTGGCGTCGACACTCGGCCCAAAAGACACCTGTGGCGGGAGGAAGACCCGCTCGTCGTCGCACAAAGCGTTCTCCTCCGTCTCGAAGACCGAGATAGAACGCTCCGCCATCAAATGAGCGAGCAAGAACAGCCGTTGCCGATTCGGGGCGAGGAAAACTCGGACGGCGGAGGCGCGCCGCTCCCGCGGACGAGTGACCATCCTCTCGTACAGGGACTTGACCCCCATGAACGCGCCTTCTTCCCATTCGAACATCACATGTGAAGATCAATTATCTGTCGCACCGCGGCCAGAGCGTCAGGATCGTCGGTAGTCGGTTCGGCGATCGCCGTGTGTCCACTCAACCGGGGCGGCAAGCCGGAAACGATGAGCTTGGCCGCGTCGACTAGCAGCCGCGTGGATACCGGTTCCAGCAACGCCAGCTCCGTCAAGGAGCGAGTTTTGGTGGCGATTTTGACCAAGGCGCGAGCCGTTTTGCCGTCGATGCCCGTCTCGTGAGACACTACTCGGGCCTCTAGTTCCTCCGGTGGAAACGAGAAGCTCATCCCCACGAATCGCTGCCGCGTGGACGGCTTCAATTCCCTCATGCTGCGCTGGTAGCTCGGATTGTAGCTGGCGGCCACCATGAAGCGCTCTGCGGCTTGCAGCGTCTCGCCCGTTCGATCGAGAAAGAGTTCGCGTCGATCGTCCGTGATGGAATGGAGAGCGACAATCGCGTCGGGACGCGCCTCCGCGATTTCGTCGATATAAAGCAAGGCCCCCTCCCGCACCGCCCGAGCGACCGGACCGTCGATCCAGCGAGTTTCCCGGTCTAGAAGCAAATGACGACCCAGCAGATCGGTCGCCGACGTGTCCTCATTGCACGAGACCGTGATTAGGGGCAACTCCAGCTTCTCCGCCATGTGACGCACAAAACGCGTCTTGCCGCACCCGGTCGGGCCTTTGATCAAAACCGGCAGACGCGTCTTCCAGGCGTGCTCGAAGACCGAGGTTTCCTTCCCGACTTCGAGATAGTAAACGGGTTCCATCGTCAGCTACGACGTAGCGAATTCGCCTTCATCGGAAATGGACCCATCCACATCCATTCCGATCGCCTCGGTATTGGGAGTTCCATGACGAATGAAGTTCAAAATGAAGAACCCGATCCCTAGAGCGAACAGGCAGGCAGCCAGAATAAGCCCGAAAAAGTGCACGTGCAGCTCCTCCTGGACTCGGAGGAAATCCAGCCCCATGCGACGCTCCAGATTCACTTGGGTGATTCCCGCGACCGCGAAAGCGCCCGTCATGCAAATCATCCCAATATTGCTGCACCAGAACGCAAGCATCGCCGACGGCTGGTCCCATAGCTTCCGCCCTGTCATCTGCGGCAGCGCGTAGGCGATGATCGCGAAATTAATCATGGCGTAGGCGCCCCAGAACGCCATGTGCCCGTGCATGGCGGTTACCAGCGTCCCGTGCGTCCACAAATTCACCTGTGGCAAAGTGTGGGCCAAGCCCAGAAAGCCCGCCCCGACAAAAGCGACAATCGCGCTCCCCACAGTCCACTGCAGGGCGATCCGGTTGGGATGCTTGCGCTCGCCTTTGCGAGCGACCGCAATGGCGTAGATTGCCATTCCTAGGAAGGCCACCGGTTCGAGCGCCGAGAACACTCCCCCGATCCAGAGCCAGTAGCTCGGCGTCCCAATGTAGTAGTAGTGGTGCCCCGTACCCAAAATTCCTGACAGAAAGGTCAGTCCAACAATGATATACAGCCACTTCTCCAGCACTTCCCGGTCGATGCCGGTCAACTTGATCAGCAGAAAACACAGCATCCCCCCCATAATCAGCTCCCAAACGCCCTCAACCCAAAGATGAACCACCCACCAGCGGTAGAATGAGTCGAGCGTTTGGTTGTCGAAGGCGATCATCCCCGGCAGATAGAGCAACGCCGCGAACAGCAGCCCCAAGTAGAGAACGATCGACGTAGTCGTGAATCGCTTCCCGTTCCAAATAGTCATGCCCACATTCGCGAGGAAGAGCAGGACGTTGGCGACGACAAGCCAGTCGAGCGGACGCGGGATTTCCAGGAACTTCCGGCCTTCCCACCAGTTGACGTGGTAACCCCCGACGGCTACGACGCCAACGAGGAGAAAACTGATCAGCTGCGGCATCACCAGCTTGGGCCAGTAGATTTCCCGGTCGGCTTCCTCGGGAATAATATAGTAGGCCGAGCCCATGAATCCAAGCAGTAGCCAGACCACCAAGAGATTGGTGTGCACCGCCCGGGCAGTGTTGAAGGGGATCCACTCGTGAAGGTTGTCGTAGCCCATGTGGGCGAACCCCATGATAAATCCGTAGAGTACCTGCAATACGAGAAGAAGCATCGCCGAGGCGAAAAACCAGTATCCGAATTGTTGTGACTTAAATTTCATTGGCTGAATCAGTTGGCGGGTGAATAAAGGTAGTCGACAATCTCGATCACTTGGGCGTCCGAGATTACACTCGGAACAAGGTCGGGCATCGCGGTCCCCGGCTTGATCGCCTGCGGATCCGAAATCCACTGGATCAACTCGTCGCGCGTCTTGCGCAAGTGCACGCCGTCCAACGGAGGCGCGCCGATGAGCGCTCCCGCATCGCCCCCTTGTCCCGCCACGCGATGGCAGCCGGTGCACGCCGCGGTTTCCAGAATCGCGGGAACCGGCAACGGCAGCGGTTCCGGATACTCCACCCCGGAAGTCGCGGCGAGAGCGTCGCGCAAGGGTGGGTCGGCGGGGAACCCGTTGAGATCGACCTGGCCCGCCCATTCGAAAAACGCGATGACATGCTCGATCTCCTCGTCCGTGAAATGGTAGTTCACCATCTTACGCCGCCCCGGATACATTTTTTCCGGATCCTTCAGGAATATGCGGAGCCAAGCCTTGCCGCGCCGCTCGACGGTCTTCGTCAGCTCGGGAGCGTAGTAGGCCCCTTCGCCGAAAAGCGTGTGGCAACCCATGCAGTTGTTGTCTTCCCATATCTTCTTGCCGGCGACGACTTCGGGGGTAATCAGATGCGCGTTCGTCTGCTTCGGCACATGGCGATGGGTGTCGATCGTCAATCCAACGAATGCCGCGGAGAAAACAAAAGTCCCTCCAAGAAAGAACGCGCGCGCTTGTCGTTTGCTTAACATGGCCGCCCCTTTCGTTTAATGTACCGCTCCGCTCGCTCGCACAGCGGCGACACGCTCGGGGGTGACTTCCGCGCCGTTGTTCTCCCATTGGCTGTACACGTAAGTCAGCACGTTGGCGACCGACTCGTCCGGCAGTTCGAGCTTGGGCATGATGCTTTCGTAAACGACTCCATTGACCGTGACTTTGCCGGTGAGACCGTGCAGAACCGTGCTGATCGCCCGGTCCACGTCCGCGTTGAGATAGTCGGACTTCGCCAGGGGCGGGAAAGCCATCGGGATGCCCTGACCTTCCGCCTGGTGACAGGCGACGCACACTTGATTGTACACGATGCGACCGTTCTCAATGCGCTCCGCTTTGTTCTGCGCCAAGGCTTGTGGGGCTTCGTCCTGAGGAATGGACTGAATCGCGCCACCCTCCGGTTGATAGATCCGATCGTCTGTCTTACCCGAGTAAATACGCTTCTCGTCGCCGCCCGCCGCCTTGATCATTCCGATGGCGCCTTTGTTGAAGGCCCGGAAGATCGAGTGGTCGACGAGGATGAAGGTCCCGGGAACGTCTAGCTTGAACTCCACGATGGCGGAGCCGCCCGCCGGCACCATAGTCGATTGCACCTGCTCGTTTATGAAGGTCCCGCCTTCGACGTAGACTTTGTCGAAAATCTCCCCGATTACGTGGAAGGAGGAAACCAAGTTCGGCCCGCCGTTGCCGACGAAGAGCCGCACCGTGTCGCCGACCTCCGCTTGCGCGGCATTGTCGCCCGCCATCGCCCCGACCGCTCCGTTGAAGACGACATAGTCCGCCTCCTCGCGCAGGGCCTTGTCCATGTCGAACGGCTGCAAGCCGCCTTCGCCGTAAGCCCCCTTCGTGTAGAACTCGCTCTGCATCACATAGAACTCCTTGTCGACCGGGGGTAGCCCGGCCAGCGGCTCTACCAGGATCAGTCCGTACATGCCATTGGCGATGTGCATGCCTACTGGCGCGGTCGCGCAATGGTAGACATATAGCCCCGGATTGAGGGCGGTGAAATAGAACACCGACTCGTGGCCGGGCGTCGTGAACGAAGACGCCGCACCGCCTCCGGGCCCAGTCACTGCGTGGAGATCGATGTTGTGCGGCATCTTGCTGCTTGGATGGTTGGCCAAGTGGAACTCGACGTAGTCGCCTTCGCGCACGCGTATGAACTTTCCGGGTACACTCCCGCCAAACGTCCAGAAGGTGTAGTCGACACCGTCCGCGAGCCGCTTGACAACTTCGCTCACCTCCAAGTGCACGATAACTTTGGTCGGGTGTTTCCGCGTGATTGGCGGCGGTACATGCGGGGCGTCGGTGAGAATCGCCACTTCCTCGCCCTGTACGGGCTCCAGATCGGCAGGATCGATTGCGAACAACAGGCTTGGAAGGAGCCACGCCACAGCGAACGCCGCAAGCATGAGAGGGTTTTGTAGTGTTTTTTTCATGGCAGATTGTGGATCAGAGAGAATCTTCGAAACTGTAGTTGATTTCGCAGGAAAATCGCGTGACGTCACCCTGCCACGCCCACGAAAAATCGCCCGCGACAAGCCGAATGCCCTCAAAACACCGCGACCCGGAAACCAGAGTCGCCAACCCAAGCATCGCGCCCACCAAGCGTCGCAGCGAATTCCTCATCGATCCCGTAGCGTACTGCTTCACTCAACCTATTCAAGAATAAAATTTCTTTATTTCTTTATTTACTGGTTGAAACCGCCATGATGCGACGAGTCGCCGGTCGTTTACAGATTGACCCGCTGTCCAATCGTAGCAGCCTCGGCGGGAAAATACCTCAAATCGATGGCCGGTATTGGATACAGCAAAATGTCACAAAACGCGATCGCCGCCATGAGCTACCTGGCGGCCCAGTACCCCGACCACGAGTCGCTCGCCCGCTCCGCCACGATTGCCGAGGCTCGAGACCTGCCGCAAACGCTAGTTGCAAAAATTCTGACGATTCTGTCGCAAGCGGGATACGTCCAGGGGTCTCCCGGCCCCAAAGGAGGCTATCGACTGGCCCGTCCGCCCGAAACAATTACCTTCCACGACATCGTCGCTCAATTCGACCCCGCGTCCGACCCCTACCCCTGCCCGTTCGGCGCGGGCTACTGCCCGAACGACAATCCCTGCCCCGTCCACGACGAACTAGTCGCCATGCGCGAATCGTCCGAGTCGTTTCTAAAGAACACGCACTTCGGGAGCTTCGTCGTCGAGCTGGAATGAACCGGGATAGGGGGAAAGAGAGACGGAGGGATGGGGAGACTTGAGACTACAAGCGCTCCGGTTCACTTCGAGGTCCACATCCCTCATTCCCCCCATCTCTCCGTCTCTCCCTCCTATTCACTTTCCAAATACCGATCCGGAGCCTGGTTGAACGCGGCAGACTCCCCTTTCGGAATGCTCAAGCTCGTCCAGTTTTCTTCCGCGAGGCGCTTGGCGATATAGACGATTTGACCGACATGGTAAGCGTAGTGAGTCAGCTGCCGGCTGATTGCCTGTAGAACCGTCAAGCCTTCCCCCCGGATACGAACGACTGTAGACAGGTCTGACGATTTCAGATCAGACAAGGTATCGAACAGGATTTTCCACGCAGACTCCCATCGCGAGTGCAGATGCAAATACGTGTCCGTCTCCGCAATGACGAACTCCGTATCCCGATTCCGATCAGGCTTCTCCCCGTCCGTAGTGAGAAAGTCAGTCCACCGGGAACGTATATTTCCCGCCATGTGCTTGTAGATCTGGGCGACGCTGTTGTCGCCTTCGCTGTCCGCAAAGAAGAACTGGTCCTCCGAGATTTGGGCAACTGCCCGGTCCGACAGGTCTTTCAGTCGCTTGAATTCGCGCGTGGCCAAAGAGACAAAATCTTCGAGTTCATTCATGATGTTTAACAACATTCCCGACAATCTCCAGGGTCGCAAAGTAATTTAACAGGATACGCGCTCCCTAACGGGTTCGCTACAGGATGGCTCTGGCGAGCCAACAGGATTGTTTTTGGATGATCATCAAGTTCCCGCCTCCGCGGGATCAAGTGAGTGAAACCGCGAAGCGGGTGAACGCATCCTGTTAAAAAAAGCCCGTTCTCAACAGTCGCCTTGCGGCGAAATGTCGCTCCGCGCCAACAGGATTTTAGTTTGTTTTTTTCATCCTGCTCCCACCTTGGCCGCCGACTGTGCCGGGGTCAGTGACGGACGGGATCCTGAGAGTGAGATCGCAAAGCGGTCGAACGCATCCTGTTAACTAACCCAGTAGTTTGTCCACCGCGCGGGACAATTGGAATAACCCCACCGCCGCCATGAGACAGGCGGAGATCCAAACGAAGACGATCCAGCTCAGACGGGGGCGCAAGCGCTCGTGCGTGTGGTAATAGAGAAAATACAAAGCGGCGAAACTGATGATCGGCAGCATCAACGCCTGGGCGACCGCTCCGATCGCTATCAGCGTGACCGGCTTGCTAAAGGACAAGTAGAAAATGCAAAACAAGGCGGGCAACACCACGCATGCGACTTTGACCGCCCGCTTTCGCTGTTCCTCCGTATCCAGTTTTAATATACCCAGCAAATTCAGAAAATCCGCCGACAAGCGACTGTTGGAAGCGGTCGCGATAAAAACCGTCGAGTACATCACGGCGAACGCCCCGACGATGAAGATCCAAAGCCCGACCGCGCCAAACGACGTGCTGTACAAGTTGGAGAGGTTCACCATCAAGTTTTCATTCTCCACCGCGATTTGACGCCCATTGAGCACCGCGGCTCCGAGAAGGTAAAACGCCACCGTCGCCCCCGTGTAAATGACCAACGACAGCAGGGCGTCGTATTTCATCACCCGGATCCACCCTTGGGCCCGTTCGATCCAAGCCTCCGATCCATCGTCCGGCCCCACGTATTTACCGTATCCTTTTTCCAAACACCAGTAAGGATAGACGATCAGCTCCGACGCCCCCACGCCAATCACGCCAAACGCGGCGAAGGCGATCATGAAATCGCTCGGCAATCGAAAGCTGAGCCCCTCGGCCAACTGCGCTCCCGTGATTCCGTAGTCCGTCCAGTAAAGAGAAAACACCGCGAACACCGTGAATATCGAAAACGACGCCACCATGACCGACGAGAAATTCTGGATAAACCGATACTGCCCGATCGAAAGCAACAGGGCGCAGGAACCGGTTATCAAGATCGCCAACACGGTATGCGACCACTCCAAACCCGCCAAGCCGAGAACCTGGGCGATGCCGCCCACCATTCCCGAAAGCTGGAAAAAAATGGCGGCGAACATCAGCGACCACAGCCAAACCAGCCACGATACACGCAGCTTCGGCCCCGGGACCGAATTGAGTGCTTCGAGCGTCGTTTTCCGCTTCGATATCGCGTACCGCCCCAGCTCCAGCTGTACAAACACCTTCACCACACATCCCAACAGAATGAACCAGAGCATGGTGAACCCCACATCGGCGCCCAGCTTCGTCGTCACGATCAACTCCCCCGAACCGACGATGTTCGCCGACACGATCAGCCCGGGACCCAGCTGCGAACGGATACCCCGCCAACTCGTCGGGGCGTCAGCGATCGCGCTCATGTGGGGATAGGGGATTCAAAGCGAGGTGGGGTACACAGCAACACAATCAACACCCTCGCGACGCGTCCACGATAAACGCGCTTTTCGGACAGAGTGATAGAGAGGGGAGATTGGGGGACTATTGTTAACAAGATGCGTTCAAACGCAGGGCGGGCGAGCGTATCCCGCTAAAAAAATCATAGCCAATTTCCTACTACCAATTCGTTAACAGTCGCCTTGCGGCGAAATGTCGCTTCGCGCCAACAAGATGGCTCTCAAGAGCCAACAGGATTTCGTTTCTTGGTTTCTATCATCTTGCTCCCGCCCCGACAATCGGGACGGGATCCTGCTTCCGCGTAGCGGAATTTGATCTCGTAGAGATCACTGTTAATTTCTAAACGCATCCCGACTACTAACCCAATCCCCACTGACCAACTGCAGTCTTGTCGCCCCACGTCCCGATCGCTTTATTAGCCGCACCCTGAAATGAAACGCCCCAACATCATTCTCATCATCACCGACCAGCAGCGGTACGACACAATCGCCGCGCTCGGCTACCCTCACCTCAACACCCCGCACACGGACCGGCTCGTCAAAGAAGGCATCGCCTTTGAGCAATGCCACGTCACCTCCCCGTCGTGCGGGCCTTCCCGGGCAAGCCTCTTCACCGGCTACTTCCCTCATAATTCCGGCGCCCTCAAGAACAACGACACCTGGCCACGCACCTGGGTTCAAGACCTCCGCGACAGCGGCTACTACTGCGTCAACATCGGCAAAATGCACGCCGACCCCTACAACGAGAACCACGGCTTCCACGAGCGCTTCGTCGTCGAGAACAAACAGCGCCGCGAATCCGAACTCATGTGGAAGAAGAATCCCCACATCTTCGAAGACGAATGGGACAAGGCCCTCGACCTGCGCGGCTTCGACCGCCCCGAGAAGCCATTCTACAAAGACTGGCCCGACGTGCAGGAGCGCCAAGGCGCCTACGAATGGAAACTCCCCGACGACCTCCACCCCGACGTGTTCGTCGGCGACCTCGCCCTGCGCTGGATCGACAAGTCCCCCTACGGCGCGGACCAGTCGACGCTCATGCAGTGGATCGACGAAGACAAGCGCCCAAAACTTGACGACGAGCCGCTCTTCCTCGAAATCGGTTTCCCCGGACCCCATCCGCCCTTCGACCCCATCGAGCGATACACGAAAGAGTACATGGAGAAAGACCTCCCCATGCTACCCGTCACCCAAGAGGAAATGGACGCCCAGCCCGAGACCCTCCACTCCTTCCGAAAGCGGCTCACCCAGCGCTTCGCCGACTCCATCGCCTTCGATCCCAACGCATCCGCAGCGTCCCGCCAGTTCCAGCGCGCCTACTACTTGGCCAACGTCACCATGATCGACGAGCAAGTCGGCCGCATCATGGACCGCCTCGAAGAACGCGGCCTCCTCGACAACTCCGTCGTCATCTTCACCTCCGACCACGGGGAATGCCTCGGCGACCACGGCCTCGTGGAGAAGTGGACTATGTACGACCAGTCCGTCCGCGTGCCGCTAGTGGTCTGGAGCCCCGATCGATTCAAAGGCGACCGGAAAGTTCCCGCTCTCACCCAGTGGTTCGACATCGGCCCGACAGTCCTGGAGCTCGCCGGCCTCGAGCCGCCCGAAAAAATGGAAGCGGAATCGCTTCTTCCCTTCCTCGAAGACGATCCGAACGCGACTGAACGAAAGTACGTCTATTCCGAACACGCCCAGGACCTGATGCTGCAAGACCTCGACCATTCCCTCATGATTCGAAGCAAACAGTACAAGCTCATTGAATACATCGGAAAAGACGCCGGGCAACTGTTCGACCTCGAAAAGGACCCCGACGAGCTCAACGATGTCTGGGACGACCTCGACTACGCGGACGCCAAGGCGACCCTGCGAAAAGACCTCTCCGAGTGGTTCATCACCAGCTCCGTTCGAACCACCGGCTGGTGGAAGAACCCCGCCGCAACACCCAAGAAAGCCGCTGCTGCGGACTCGTAAGATCGCCCAAGTAGCAAGCCCTTCTTTCCCTAATATAATGTCCAATAATTCGCTACTGCATCAATTTCTTCGTAGGGCCTTCGCTTGCGAAGCGCCGCGTAGTTTCAGTTCGGAGCCGGTTTCGCGGCGTGGCGCAAGCGCCAGCCCTACGTTTTCGATTATTTGGCCAATCGTAGCCCTCTCTCTTACGGCCTGCTCAGTTGAAACCTCCTTCCCGCCACCCGGCGTCGAAAAAGAGATTCAGGCGATTCTGGATACGCAAGTAGCGGAATGGAACCGAGGCGACATCCCCGCCTTCATGGAAACCTACGTCAAATCGGACGCCCTGCGCTTTGCCTCCGGGGGGACCGTGCAACGCGGCTGGGAGGAAACGCTCCAACGCTACCAAAGACGCTATCCCACCGACGACGCTATGGGACGTCTGGAGTTCGAGGATCTCGAAATCAAAGTTCTATCGGAAAAATGGGCCGAAGTCCATGGCCGCTATCGCTTGTATCGGGAAGGCGACTACGGCAACGCTACCGGACTGTTTACCCTTCTTATGCAGCGAACAAACGACGGCTGGAAAATCCTACACGACCACACCTCAGCGGCACCTTAGAAGGCGACAATCAAACCGCCAGAAAAGTTTCGAAACCGCGAATTCACGCAAATGTTCGCGAATGATTTGCTTTGATAAGATTCGCGTCTATTCGCGTCCATTCGCGGTTCCCTCAAGCCGCTCTGCCGAAAAGACATTTCCGGTGGGCTTCTCGGGCAAAGTCTCGATCCACCGATCGATCTTCTTTCGCAACTGGCGGGCCACTTCCGGTTTGGCCTCCACCAGGTTCGATTGCTCATACGGATCGCCAGCGATGTCGTAGAGCTCTAGATAGCTCCGGTCTTCGTTGGCCACCAATTTCCACTGCTGATCGACGACGGCGTAGGACACCCAGTGATCCGGCTTCGCATCCCGAGGCGGCCAAGCCCCGGCCATCTTCCAAAAAAGCGGTTTCTCGCGAGACGGATACGCCGTTCCTTTCAATGTCGACACCTGGCTGACACCGTCGGGCGTGTAGTCGTCTGGCAAATCCACACCCGCAATCTCGCAAAACGTGGGCAGAAGATCTACAGCTGAGATCAGAGATTGGTCGTCGACCGCGCCCGCAGCGATCTTCCCCGGCCAACGAGCGATGAACGGAACCCCGATCCCGCCTTCGAACAGAGCCGCCTTGTAGCCCTTGCGACCGCCGGTGATCCCTTTAGCTGCGGCTAGGTTCCAGCCCGCTCCTGTGGCCGTGTCGTACATTAACTTAAGCTCCGTCGGCCCCGACGCGCGAGCGGGTCCATTGTCGGAACTGAAAATCACGAGCGTGTTGTCCGCAATGTCCAGCCGATCCAGCGTATCCAGCAGCTCCCCAACCCGGTCGTCCGCATGGGAGAGGACCGACGCGTAAATACGATCCTCCTCGCTCTCCATATGCCGAAAACGCCATTCGTATTTCGGCACCGTATGAAAGGGCGTGTGCGGCTCGTGCAGCCAAACATTTATAAAAAAGGGCTTCCCGGCCACGGCGGACTTTTCAATGAACGCGCTGGCACGTTGCGAGTCCTCGTGCACCGGTATCTGTTCGCCCGCGCAATTGAAGGCGCCGTATTCATCGAATCCATACTCGCCGGGAACCGGCGAATCGGGGATCATGTTGTTGGCCAAGTGCCACTTGCCGTAATGAGCCGTCGCGTAGCCCGACTCCTGCAGCATGAGCGAGAGCAGCGGCGCTTCCGGATCGAGCCAGTCCGGCATGTTGCGTTTCGCGTTGCTCGGCACCCAGGCGAAGTGGCCGTCGATATTGTATCGAGCTGGAAAGTGCCCAGTCATCACCGCGGTCCGGCTGGGCGAACACACGCCGCTGGCCACGGTGAACCGGTGAAAGTCCGTCCCTTCCTCGGCGAGTCGATCGATATTTGGCGTCTTGACATACGGATGCCCATGGCAGCTGAGATCCCCCCAACCCCAGTCGTCCGCGAAGATGAAGAGGATGTTGGGACGGTCTGCCGCCGCCAACGGCGCCGCTAACGTTAGAAGAATCCAAATGTTCAACCTAATAAAACGCATTTGATTTTGCATGTTCATCTAAAACGTCACTATAACTGTATCATATCTAGTCGTTTGAATACATACTATGTATTTGAAGCCACGGGAATTCAGTTTTCCGCAAATACTCAAACTCGATTCAGAATTAACACTGCGTCCTGAGAACTGTCGATCAACTGATCTGAGATCGTTACTATCTCAAAGAACCGGCTCCATTCTTTTTTTATATAGGATTGTTTGTGAAACGTGTTGTGGTAATAGTCGGGCAGGCCTTCAGGCGGAGCGGGCGTTACTTGGTAAACAAATCCATTGGATTCGAGTATATCTCGATTTTCAGGACTCAAATACTGGAAATGATTTTCCCCATGGGTGGAAAGAACAAGACAGCCATCGGGCTTTGTAATTCGCTTGAGTTCCTGCAGCCACTCAAACTGCATATCCTCTGGCAAATGTGTAAGTACACTGATACTAAACACAAAATCGAAGAAATCGTCTGGATAGTTCGTTTTCGGTCGATGCGGGTTCACTCGAAAGTCTGCAATCGACGAGCAATGCTCTTGCAACCAGCCTATCGCTTCCTCGTCGATGTCGCTTCCATAAATCTCCGCTTGCGGATGTAGCGACCTGAGCGCCCTGCTTACGCGGCCACATCCGCAACCGAAATCGAGAACACGTCCGAAATCGGCGAGCCGCTTCCCGGACTGGGCCAGTATCTCATCAAGGTTTCTACAAATCCGGTATCCACTCTCTATGAAATCCGGAGCATAGACCCCGACAACTCGAAACTGAAGGTGTTTGGGTGGAAGCGGCGCAGTACCGCCTTCACGATGCGCTACATCGTAAAGTTGGCGGAGTTCTACCCTCAGGGAGTCCGCATCTGCCTTCGATTCTTCACTAACGACTTTCAGACTTTCGATTTCCGCGGATAGCTTCTCGATTTCCGAAGACGACTCTACATTTTGAGCATCCGCTGCATTTTTCGAGGAGATCGCCTGGCCCAACTCAGACGACAATTCGTCGATCTTCTTCTCGTATTCACATCGCGTTTTCTCGACTTCGCGCGCAAGAGGCATCTTGAATAGGCGTGGGAAATTTTGAAGGAAATTCCGAAGCGGCTTCATCGCAGTTTGAAATCAAGATCAGGAAAGACAGTCAAGGTCAATGTGGGGATTCCTTGGCTAATATTCCCTTTTCTTATGCAAATGTACTTATTTTATCAATACAATACGATTCCATCGGATCATCCCAGGCTTGCAACCACAGTTGGTTTCATCAATTGCCACCAACCGGTTTGAATTTCGCGGGCGACCCAGGTATCGCCGTCACCTCGACGCTGATGCCCAGCGCTCCGCGCTTCATGGGGTCAATCGCCAAGGCCAATTCCCGGCGTCCATTCGAAAAGTCAATCGAACTGGAGGGATCGTCCACCTTCTCTCCATCGATCCAAAGCTCGACTCCTTCCCAGGAGTTCGCTTTTAATATCACTGGTCCCGCCACTTGCGTATCCACAAAACCACGCGCTACCACGGGCCCGCCCAAATCGATGTCCGCGAACGGCAACTCCCCGTCAACCCGGCTATAGACAGTCGTCCAAGCAGAGGCTGATACGTCGTCACCCCGACGTACTCCCCACTTCCGAATGACCGGGCGCTCGTCGTTCGCGTACGGACCCGGTTGCCCCAGCACCGAGAGGAACTTGGACAAGTCGAGAAACTCCTGACGGCTCTTCAGTTGGTCCGCCAGCCCGGCCGGCATCAGAGACGGCATGTCCCTCTTGGATCGAATCTGTTCGACCGGCAAGGTGACTTCCTGGCCCGAGACGGAGTCGAGAACAACCACCTGCTTGTCGTCCTGGTAGGTGATGGAGCCCATACGCATTGTATCGTCCGTCATCGTAAACAACTGGTTCTCGAAGTGCTCCGCAATCGACGCGTTGGGCTCGAGAATCGACTCGACCATGTAGCCCGTTCCCGCCGCCGTTCCCACTGCGACCAGATTCGGGCCCGTCGTCGGACCGACCGAACCGATACCATGGCAGCTCATACACGCCAACTCGCTGCGCCGGAAAATCGACTCTCCTCTGGCAGGATCGCCCAGACGATCCACGTCGGAAACAAGCGTCGAGCGTTTCTCGCCGAGCAACGCGATGCTGAGAGAGTCGCTATGGCTATCGCTGAACAACTCCCTCAAGCTTTTCGGAAGCTGCCCGGTTTGTCGGTGATAATTCGATACGCTACGCTTCACCTCGGGGTGAATGGCGACACCGTTCAGCGTAGCTGCCAACGCCGTGTCGCCTCTCCTCAATCGTGTGAACTCCGCGACGAGCCCCACGGGGTCCGCATTGAGCGGGGCCTCCATCAAAGCGGAAGCGGCACTCGACTTCGCCGTTTCAATATCCGCAGCCACGAGACCCGATATCGCGTGGTAGCGCGTTTCGATGTCGCCGACACTCGCCAGCGACTTGAGAGCGTTGACGTACTCCGTCTTCCTCAGCTTCCCCAACGCAATCGCCGCCGTTTTCCTCAGCTCGGGAGCACGATCGCCATCCTTCAGGATGCTCAACAGTTCGGGCCCCGCCGGAGCGAATTCCCACGCTCCCAAACTCGCCGCTACGCTCGCCGCCACACTATCGCTCGGACTGGAAAGGGCCGGCACGAGCGTCGCGAAGCTGCGCGGCGTTTCCCAGTTCGTCCGTTCCCCCACTTGTCTCAGGCCATCGAGCAAACCCACCGCGGCCGACTCGTTCTGTATCGCATTTTTCCCTACCGCGTTTACGACCATGCGGACCAGCTTCGCGCTGGGGGACGCTACGAATTGCCGCCGCACCGATTCGATTTCCCTCGTTTCCGGACGGTCGCTGCCAATCAGAGCTGTCATGCGCTTGTCGACTCCGATCCCGGCAAAGCTCTCGGCGAAATCCTGGTGACTCGAATCGGCGAACGCCAAGTTTCCCTTTTCCAATTCCGGTACCCAATGCGTTTCGAGAGCCTTCAAGGTCGACGGGATGGTGGCATCGATAAATCGGTCTGTCTCATGGTCCAATACCTGAAGCGCCGCTGGTACCACGTTCGCATCGGGAATGTACCCCGCCGATAATACCGCCTCCATGCGAACCCGCGGAAAGGGGTCATTGGCGAGATCCGTGATCATGCCGATCGAATCTGACAGCTCGTCTTGCCAGTAGCGGATAACGCGAGCGCCCGCCGAACGCGCGTAGCCGCTTTCCGAAGCCAATACGCGCTCGAGGATGGGCTCGCTCACGCGTTCCACGTTCTGACACGCCCACATGGCTTCGACCAGTCGGTGTTCGTAGCCTTCCGCGCCTGTATCCAAATTTTCCACCCATGCTTCGATCGCCGCCAGAGCCGCCTCCGGATCGCGCTCGCTCAGCTCTTTGCGAACCTGGTGTCGCGTCCACGTTTCCGTGCTTTCCAGCTGGGCGACGAGATCCGGCAAGGGAATTCCCACCAGGGTCGGCTTCTTCACCAAGGGGCGGTCTTTGTAAGTGATCCGCCAGATTCGCCCGTGATCGTGGTCGCGGCGCGGATCGCGGAAGTCATGCTGGGCATGGTTTATGATCGAGTTGTACCAGTCCGCGACGTAGATGGCGCCATCCGGACCAATCTTGACGTCCACCGGGCGAAAATTCGGGTGTTTGGACCTTATGAGCGGTTCAAGCACATTGGCGCTGAATCCAGCGCCGTCATCGATGAATTCGTAGCGAACGACCGCCCGGCTCTTGAATCGGCCGGTCAAAAGCTGGCCTTGCAGTTCTTCGGGCAGGTGGCTGCCCGTGACGATGTCGCCGCCGCACTGCTTTTCAGTAGAAATGAGTGGAGGAATGCGTGAAGGCTCCGTCGACGCTCCCGTTCCCGGCGTCAGGTACATGATGCGCGGGTTGTTCACCATGAACGATTGTCCCCATTTATCGAATACGTGTCCCCAGGGATTGCCACCCGTCCCGCGGCAAAACATCCTCAACTCCTGGGTCCGCGGATTGTACTGGTAGACTCCACCGTTGAAGTTCCGCACCACGCCGTACTGCGTCTCGACTTGCGTATGGAGGAAAATCCCTTCCTGGAAGTAGATCCAGCCGCCTGGTCCGCGCCGCCACGCGCTGATCGAGTGGTGGTTGTCCTCGATGCCGAATCCCGTCAACGCGAGCTGCTTGACGTCCGCCACGTCGTCACCGTCGGTGTCCTTGAGGAACAGCACGTCTGGCGACTGGGCAACGTAGCAGCCGCCGTTGGCCAGCTCGATACCGGTCGGCAGATAAAGCCCATCAGCGAACACGGTCGACTTGTCAGCGACCCCGTCGTTGTCGGTGTCTTCGAGAATGATGATTTTGTCGTTGGCCACGTCGCCCGGCTTGATCTGGGGATACGCCCAGGAGCAGGCCACCCACAGCCGCCCTCTCGAATCCCAAACCATGTGGATCGGGTTGGCCAGCATCGGGTTGGCCGCGAACAGATTCGCCTCGTAGCCCGGCAGCAACTCGAAATTCTCCAACTGGGACGCCGGATCGTGATTGTTCATCAAATTCAGATCTGCGCCCTTTAGGTTGGCGACCTTAATGCCATCGGCTTGCTGGGCCAGCAGGGCTGTGGACAGGAACAGGGGTATCGAGAAGGCAAAGAACAATGACTTCATAGTATTAATTTGTATCCGGAATTAAACGCCACTCGCGCGTATTTAGAATTGCGCCGCGATCGAGAGCGGCTTCCTTCCGCTCAGAGATTTCCTTGAATTCGATTACCTCCGCGGGGAGCGTTCGACCGCTCGGCGAATGGCGTCGCTCGCCAACGATATGTACTTGGTTGAGCGCCTTCCAGCTGTATATAAACTGCAGGTTTTTATCGTTGATGGCCGCTCGAAAGTCCTCCGCCTCGCGGTGGGCCGGCGTTCGGTCGATGGCCACGCCTCGAGCCCACTCTTTGTGAGTGGCCGACACAACCGTTTCGCCATCGACCACTAGCGAATAGCTGCCGGGCTTCAAATTAGTCACCGTCATCGTGTCGCGAAGAATGGAAAGCGCTTCTGGCAATGAGTCCTGCACGGGCGCCGGCAAAGAAGGGAACGTCGTTTCCAGTACCTCGAAGTTGAGCTCGCCGCGCGTCGACGCGAGAGGCAACACGTCCAGTCCATCCGCGTTTACTTTTCCCGACTTAGCGTCGACGGAGAACTGCCATGATCGGACAAGCGACGCCTGCTCACTTCCGACGAGACGATCGTAAAGAACGTGAGCCATTGCCCAGTAGCCGTATTCATTCAAGTGGATACCATTGGTCGTCAGCGGCGTTCTATTGCGGTTGTTCGAGAGCGCCAGCGACGGACTGAAAAGATCGATAAAGGCGATCTCCTCTTTCGCCGCGACCGACTCCATCGCCCGCATGTAGGAACGCAGATCTCGGTTTCTGACCTGGGTGTTTGGAGTATGCTCTCCCAGATACTCGTAAGCGATGGGCGAAACGAGAATCAACCGGGCTTCCGATTCGCCATTGTAGCGTTTTCCGCGATGGGAATCGATAAAGGCCTTCAGGTCGCTCCTGAAGTTGGCAACGCCCGCTTTGCCCGCGAAGGACTCGCCCATGCCGAAGCAGGCAATGATCACGTCCGTCTGATGATCGTTCAAGGTCGACTCCTCTGTTGGGAAATTAGTCGGCCGGTCTCGCGCCGTGAGCGTGTCGCCCGCCCAGCCAAGATTGCGCAGGGAGATCGGGTTGTCCTGCCACTGCTGCAAGAGGAGCGTCTCCAAATAGCCATTCGTCCGCAACTGGTCGGCGAATGTATTGCCGACGATGGCGATCCGGTCCCCCGGCTCGATCATTGGGCCATGCCCGTCGTGGGCCAGCGATCCGAGGCAGCACGTAATGGCTAGCGTAATCGCGCTGAAAATTCGTGTATCCATAATTTACTTCTTGTCCGCCCGTTTGATATTCCACGTGCTAATCTTCTCGTCGGGGCTCGGCAACGGCTTGTCCACCGCCCAGCAAGCGCCGTTCACGAGCATGCGCGTAAAGGACTCCTCGCCGAAGTCCCCCGGGTGCCCGAGGGTCGAGCCAACTACCTTGGCGCCCCATTCGTTTTCCCACGCCCAGAGAACAATGTCGGCCTCGCTCTCGTTAACGTAGGTCGTTCCGAAAGTCCGTTCCAGCAATCGCATTTTGCCGTTGCCCGTGCCGGTTACGAGCGGAATGCAACCGGGCTCCAAACGCGTCAGGTAAAGCGTCCCGAGCGACTCCCAGTCGGCGGGATCCACATGGGTCATGATCGGGTGCTTGGCCCGCTGCGGCACGACGCTGATTTTGGTTTTTCCTTGCTGGTGCACGATGTAGGGCGTGCCGAGAACCCGCCGACCAAAGCCGTCGTTCCATTCGTAGCGCGGGTGTTCTTTCGGGTACTTGAACGAGTGATTGGCGGTCCGCAGGCCGATCACCGGCTTTCCCGACTTAATGTAGCGCTCGATCGGCGCCCATTCATCGTCGGGCAGCTTGAGAAAGCGCATGAAGAAAATGGCGATATCCGCGTCGTCCAAGGCCTCGATACCCGGCAACACGTTCTCTGTTTTCTTTTCCGGATCCCCCTCGCCCATCACCACGGTCGTCCGAAAGCCGAACCGCTCCAGCTCCTCGGCGAACACCGGCAAAGTCAGCTCGGGTGAATAGTGCAGCGTCCCCGCCACCAATACGGCGTGAGGCTTGAGAGAATCGCTCGCGTAGAGCTCGGACTGAGCCAAGAGCGTTAGCGCTCCAGCTAGGAGGGCGGAAACCAGGTTTTTATATCTCATAGGGGGTAGTCTCGTACGGGGAGGCAATCGGGAGCGCCGCCGGGAACAGTAGTTACTGCATTGAAATGGTTTTTGGAAATCCGGGATGCGGTTCGTGGGATTCTGGTCCTCTGAAATCGCCGAAGACGGGCCAGCTTTCAAACGTCACGGTGTTGTCCTTCGGGTGGAAACGAACGATTCCGTAGCCTTGGCCGCTCTTCTGCAAGTATCTGAGCGTATCCGCCCCTTCGCCGTCATACGAATCCTCGACGAGAAAGCTGTAGGGGTTCGCCGCCGCCCAGACAGTGATCTTGTTCCCCCAGCCATCGAGGTAGCGGCCCGTGTAGTCGGGCATCCCCGGCAAGCGATTTTTCCCTTCCACAGTCGGCCGCCAAGCCCGATGGGTCTGCGTGGATACGGAGGGCACCGTAAACGACCAGCCGGCGTCCTCCCAGTCGTCGATACCTTGCTGCACCAAGGTGGCGAAGTGGAGATCGCCCGTGATCATGACCGCGTTGGCTTCGCGGATCGCTTCCAAGGCCCGTTTGCGACCCGATTGCGGCCAGCCATTGGAGTCCATGTCCGCGACCATGAGGTGGTGCGGCTGGCAAAACGCGGACTGGGACAGTACCGCCCGCAGTTTCGTCCCGTCCCTGCCCCATTGTCGGAGGAAGTCGAGCTGCCTCTGGCCGAGTAGTTCCAGGTCCGGCCGATCGAGAAGGCGCGTATCGAAGTTCGTCTCGTTGATGGTATCCATCCGTGGCGTATTGCGTTCCCCACGCATGGCGAAGAGCGGCTCCATGGCGTCGATCACATCGCCGGGCGCAGACTTGAACTTGCGGTCGTTGATCAAAGCGAAACTTGCGCCGCCTATATCGAGACTTGTCGTGTAAACGCGGATACCTTGAGCAATCGGCGCTTCATCGTAGGGATCCGGACGATTCCCCATCTGGGTGTATTCGACCATCTTGACCCAATCGGCGTGCATGGTGTAGCCACCGAAGCAGCGGTCCTTCCCCATCGGGATGCCGCCCTTGCCCCAGAGGTCGTTCGAATAGACGTCGTGGTCGTCGGGCGTCATCACGGTTGGCCGGTCTTTGAGCAAATCGCGAAAGCCGAGGATGGATAGCCAGAATTTCCCGAGATAGTTCAATGCCGCCCGCGGCACATCCGATTCGGTTTTCGCCGGAACGATCCAATACCCGCCATTGGATTCGTAAATTTGGTCGCCCGAGAAATATACGAGGTCAGGATCTTGCGTTAGAAGATTGTCGACGAGGAACCGGTTGGGGAACAGCTCAGAGTTGGAACACGACAGCCCCGCAAGAACGATCGATTTATCTTCGGCGGGATTCTTGCGGACGGTCCCACTCCAGTAGTCGACGCGCGGGCCGTTCGCAGTGTTCCAACGGTAGGCGATCCGATACTCCTGGTCGATGCGACTGTCCCAGTTTTCAATGCGAAAACGAGCCGAACTCGACAGCGAATCGACGGCGCTCTCGGCGATCGTATTCCAAGACGAGCCCGATCTCGCTTGCAACTCAACGGTCTGGTTCGCCTTCACCTCCATCGTCGCCAAAAACACCATCATCGTCAGCGCGCTTTCGTGCAGCGTATACTGCGACCAGAGAATCGGTCCGATCGTCTGATTTGAATTCGCCGATAGTTTGCTCCCAGCCGCTTCCCAGCCGGAGAACCAGAATCGCGGATGGTCGATATCCTCCGCGCTGCGCTTGTACAAGCGCGGGAGGTTCAACCCATGACAAGCCAAGGCTATATTTCCAGACAGCGACTCGCGTTCGATCTCCGCATCGAGCCAAGCGATCTGCTCCTCCCCTCGCGCGAGAGCTACGCTCATTGCCAAGCGGCCGTTCGAGTAGATGCCCGAAAGGATGAGCGTCGCCTCGTCCAGCTGCGCAAAATCGAATTGCTTTTCTGAATACAGCTCTCCGATGCGCAGGCGCCCGTCCGTCGTGATCCCCGCTGCGACGGGAGACGCCTGGGCCAGTTCGCTCGCGAAGCTGCCATTCAAATCGTGCAGCACGTTGGAAAGGTAGTGGTTCCGGTGCCCCACCGCCCCAATCTTGAATCCGGCAAATCCAACCACCTGCGACGCCGTGTCGGAACTATCCATCAAACCCAGCCGAACGCTCACGGCGAACGACCCGTCCCCGGGCTTCAACTGATGCGTCAGAGAATGGGTCTCGTTCACCCACCCGCCGTGCGTATTCTCGATGCGACCATCCGCAAGTCGCCAATTCATGAGCGGATTCGTCCAGTACTCGGGACCGATCCAAGGTCGGGTCACCCCTTTTTGAAGAGCGGGCAGGGATTGAGCCGGGGAAAGGCACGTTCCAACTGAGAGGAAAACGAGCGCGAAAACGGGTGTTTTGAGTCTATTCACAGGGGATGGGGCACCGGAATAGATAAAGCGGTTTGCCGCTTCCAACAAGCCATTGCTGAACTGGGAGCGGAATAAATGAGGGAGGAAACCAAGAATCGAGAGTTCACGCCGCCATTGTATATAAACCAGAAGCGCCACCTATCCCTTATTTACAGGATGGCGCGCCGGGCGATTTTCTTGGACAATACGCCGCAAACTCGGGCCGAAGCGCCGCTCCACATTCCATTTGCCAATTCTCTCAATACCACTAGCGTTCCTAGAGACTGTCCAAGAATTCGCTTTCGAGCCATTGAAGTTATATTCGAGAATCAGAATTCAGGCTGCGATCCGAGGAATACCCGGCCGCGTCTCGCCGAAGCCCCGCAAAGCGGGAGCGAAGGCGGAAGGGTATTGCGACGTGAGCAAATGGATCCTGAACTCGAATAGAGCAAAAGGGCGAAGGAATGGAGTTCTTGGTCAGTCTCTCAATATACCCCAATGAAAACGCACGGAAACCATATTGATCGCAGGGCGTTCCTTCGGGGAGCCGGAGCCGCGGTTGCCCTGCCTTTCCTAGAATCAATTGCTCCTGCTGCGAGCCTCGCCCGAGCGGCGGCTTCGGCGTCCGGTCAACCAACGCGAATGGTCTGCATCGGCTTGGACTACGGCATGCATCCGGAAGGGTTTTTCCCAAAAGAAACGGGGCCGAGCTACACGATGCCGAGCCTCCTGAGACCGCTCGAGTCGTTGCGCCAGGACTTTACCCTATTCTCTCATTTGGACCACCCGGGCATAAAAGGAGGCCACCGGGCGACGCACTCTTTTTTGACGGGCGTGCTTTCCCAGCAGTCCAAAGGAATGCCGGAAGGGAATATTAGCCTCGACCAGAAAGCGGCGGAATTCGTCGGGGCGAACACGCGCTTCCCTTCAATCCAGCTCAACACCGGCGGAGGTTCGTACGGCGGCGGCATTTCCTGGACACGCAACGGGGTCGCCAAAGCGCCCGTTCCGGACTTGAACAGCCTTTTCGACGCGCTCTTCCGAGAAACCCCCGAATCCCAGAAAGGCCGACTCGCTCAATCCTACAAACTGAATACGAGCATCCTCGACGTCGTTCGCGAGGACGCCCAGTCGCTGCAAAAACGCCTCGGCAAGAACGACCGGGAAAAACTCGACGAGTATTTCACGTCGGTGCGCGAAGTCGAGAAGCGGCTTTCCATGTCAGAAGCCTGGCTCAATCGGGCCAAGCCCGTCGTCGACTACGCCCTGCCCGACCCGCTTCCCACCGCGTTCTACGACGAGGTCCCCCTCTACTTCGAACTGATGAAGCTGGCCCTGCAGACCGATTCAACGCGTGTCTTGACCTACAATATCGTCGGCTGGAAATCCGAGTCCGGCCTAACCGGAGTGACCAAAGGTTACCACGACCTGACTCATCACGGGAAGAACCCCGAAAAGCTCAAGCAATTGGCGATTATCGAGACTTTCTACAGTCGCGAGCTAGCTCGCTTCCTCGAAGACTTAAAACGGCATCAGGCGAGCGCGGATCAGTCCCTCCTCGACAACACCATGGTCCTGTTCGGCAGCGGGCTCGGCAACGCCAGCTCCCACTCCAACCGCGACCTGCCGCTGCTCCTCGCGGGCGGCGGATTCCAGCACGGGGAACATAAGGACTACCCCAAATCCGGCCGGTCGCAGACTCCCGCCTGCAATCTCTACCTTTCCATGCTGCAGAAGTTCGGGATGGAGATCGAGCAATTCGGCACCAGCTCCGGCACACTGCAAGGACTCGTGTAAAGATTGCGTATCCAACGTTTGGGTTCGAAAGTGAATTTTCCGATTCGTAACTTTGTATCCACTCAAGGTAGCGGCCGATCTTTCCGCTTAGCGCATTGTTGTCAGCTTATTCTACTTCTCATCCGCATAAACGCGCCGGGACGGCGCGTTCCACCGCAAGCTCAGTCAAATAAAGGTGGAACCCGCCGTCCCGGCGGGTTTAAGTTGACACCAATGCGCTCAGCGGAACCACAATGCTTCGCTCCTATCATACGAATGGCCGCTCGGAGATCGGCCGCTACCATTTTGGTCTTTGTTTCGAGCTCGATCCCTCTCCATGCCATCGACCCTCTGGACTTTCTCCAAACCCATTGCATCAGTTGCCACGGCGACGAGAAACAAAAAGGCGACCGCCGTTTCGACACCTTGTCCTTGAATTTTGATGACGTCGACGAAGCCTGGTCGTGGGAGGAAATTCTGGACATGCTGAACCTCGGCGATATGCCGCCCGAAGACGAGCCGCAGCCCGCGACTTCCGAACGACTAGCGATGGTCGACTGGATTACCAGCGAACTCGAGCGCGTCCACGCCGCCCGCGCCGGGCAAGACACGACTCGACTACGCCGCCTCAACGCCTTCGAATACCGCAACACCGTTCGCGACTTGCTACAGATCAACGTGGATTCGTTCGATCCAACCGCGTCTTTCCCGCCGGATGAAGAATTAGACGGCTTTCAAAACCTAGGGAAGAGCCTGGTCCTGTCCGACCATCTTCTGGAAAAATACCTGGAGGCCGCTTCCCTTTCACTGGACAAAGCCATCAATTTCGACGCAAAACCTGCGTCAATCAATGAGCGTTTCCTGCCGGACGACATCACCGACCGGACCTTCCACTTCCGACCGCAAATTTGGTTCGAAGTCAACGTGAACGGCGAATACGTCGACATCGGCCACGGAGATAGGGAATCCCAGCGCTACCACGCCGACCGGTTCAAAGGCGTGCCCGCAGACGGCTACTACACCATCCGCATCGACGCCACCGCGATCGGGAGAGCCCATCCCTACGATCCCGAAATTCTGGGTATGGACCCGAGCGAACCGCTGAAAGCGGAACTCATCGTTACCGACCCCTCCGTCGGTACTCCCGACCGCCGCACCAACGCCTCCGATCGCTCCATCGCGATCCTCCCGATAGCAGACAACGACCGAAAAACCTACGAAGTCCGCGCGTGGATGGACAAAGGCTTCGTGCCCATTCTCGTCTTCGCCAACGGTCCCCGACCCTTCAAGCGAACCTTGACTCGATTGACCGAAAAGCACCACCTCGACGTCGTTCCCAGCAACTGGCGGTCCGGTACCGACACCCAGCCGGACGAAAATCAGGAGATCTACTTGTCTGACGTCTACGCGGGTCCTCGCCTTCGTATCTATTCGATGGAGATCGAAGGGCCGGAAATCGACCAGTGGCCCCCGCAAAGCCATCAAGCCCTCTTCGGTCCCGGCCCCTCGCGCCCCAACCAATTCGATCCGGCCGCAATCGTCGGGCGCTTCGCTCCGCGGGCCTTTCGCCGCCCATTGCTCCCCGCCGAACGCGACCGGTATGTGAAATTCTACGACAGGTTGCGCGACGCCGGAACCCGTCCACTGATAGCCCTGAAAGCGACCCTCTCCGCGATCCTCACCTCCCCCCACTTTCTCTATGTAGAACGACCCCGAAACGACGACGAGGCAGATATTGCTGCAGCTCCGAAACACCACGAGCAATACGCCCTCGCTTCCCGTCTTTCCTACTTCCTCTGGAGCTCGATGCCCGACGAAACCCTACTAGAGGCCGCCAATCGAGGCGAACTCGCAACTGCCGAACAGGTCCTCGTCCAGACGCGACGAATGCTCCGAGATCCAAAGTCTCGAGCATTCGCAGAACAATTCACCGACTCCTGGCTGCGCCTAAACGCCCTCGGTTCGATGCCCCCTGACGAAGGGAAATTCAAGATCTACCACGACCGGAAACTGCAGCCTCTCATGAAAGAGGAAACGCGTCAGTTCTTTCAGCACATTCTCAAAAACAACCGCTCGATCGACGAGTTTATCGACTCCGACTATACCTTTCTTAATCGGTATCTGGCTGATCACTACGGAATTCGAAACGTGACGGGAGATGCGTTCCAAAAAGTGCAACTGCCCACCAAATCCCACCGAGGTGGCTTGCTCAGCCATGCAAGCATTCTCACGACTACCTCCAACGGCGTGGAAACTTCTCCGGTCGTACGAGGCATTTGGATACTTGAGAATATTCTCGGTACGCCGCCCTCTCCACCTCCTCCCGACGTCGAACCGCTTGAGCCCGATATTCGCGGAGCCACCACCATACGGGAACAGCTCGTAAAGCACCGGCACGTCGAAACCTGCGCTGCTTGCCATCGCAAGATCGATCCGCTTGGCTTCGCCTTGGAAAGCTACGATCCCATCGGCCGCCAGCGCTCGTTCTACCGCGACGACCGAGGCAAACCCACCCGCAAAATCGACGCCTCGGGACAGCTCGCAAGCGGGGAGCCATTCAACGATCTCTCTGAACTGAAGACTCTTCTATTGGGTCGAAAGGACCTATTCGCCAAATGCCTGACCGAGAAGCTGCTCACTTACGCCCTCGGCAGGGAGTTGAACTTTGGCGACCGAGCTACCGTTCAAGAGATTCTCGACCGACATGAACAGCGCGGCGGCGGCTTTCGCGACCTGGTCGAACTCGTCGCCACGAGCGAAGGATTTCGAGAGAACTGACTGCGGGGATGAATAAAACCCGCCGGGACGGCGGGTTCCACCTCTCTACCGGAGTAAGGTGGAACGGGCCGTCCCGGCGCGTTTATTTGGTAGCGGCCGATCTCCGAGCGGCCATTTCTCGAGCTCAATAAACCTCCTGAGGTTTGGCTGCCCTAAACAATCACCACTCCCATCCCGTTTTTACGGGATGCTGTACGATACCGCTTGGAAAAGCGCGTTCATTACACAAGAATCTACCATCGAACTAGATACCCCTCTTTGTCGACCCCATGTGTAAACTCGTTTCTTCTCCGAGCCTCGCATTGCTCGCCTTTGGCGCCGCGTTGGCCCCGCTGACCTTCGGCGCCGAGAACGCTCCCGTAACGACGCCACAGCTGCATACGGAAAGCGTCGCGCAGGTTGGCGACGAGATCCTCCACGAGGGTGTATACTACGAGCGAGACGTCATTCATCTATCCGAGGACGTGGTCATTGGTGAAAACGGCGCCTACACCTTGACTCCCGGATACTATTTGAGATCGGGTGGAGGAGGCGATTGGGAGTCCTACGTCGTCGCTACAGATGATCCGGAAGGCGGACGGATAATAAAAGCCCCGGACGTAGTGACCCTGCAAGAGTCATTCCTAGTTTCAAGCGATGGCGCGACCATCGGCGTCGTCACAAATTACTATCAGGCAGTGTACGGGAAGGCCACCGGAGTCACTCGATCTTCGAGGCCCGCGCTGTCGAGCGAGTATACTCAAAAAGCGCTCCTCTACGGCGGCAAGACAGGCAGCAAAATCAAATTGGGCTACCGGGAAATCTGGATGCATATCACGCGGCCGTCAGAGCTCCAGTTCGTCGAATACGACCTCGCCGACTCGAAGATCATCGAAAGCAACGGCGCCCGCATCGAAGTCATCCGGGCCACGAGCGATTCGATCCGCTATCGGGTCCTACAGAGTTTCCCTTCTTCACAGTAATATGAAACGCACTACATTTCCCCAAGCCATCTTTGAATACCTACTGATCATCGCTGTCGCGCTCAGCCCCAGCTTCTCCAACGCTCAATCAAAGGAAGTGCGGCCGCAGGTGGTGGGCGATCGCGAGTTTACCGTCCTGCCCGACGACACGGTTGTTCCGCAGGAATTCTATATCGAGCGCCCCACGCTCGAGAACGCCGGCTTCGAATGGTACGTTTCCGGCGACGAGAACCACAACGCCACCGTGCGGGTTCGCTTCCGCGAAGTGGGCGCCGACGCCTGGCGCGACAGCATCCCTTTGCTGCGTATCCAGCGCGAGAAGATCTGGGGGCACGAGCAGCGTGATGTCTACGAAACCCCCAACATGTTCGCCGGCAGTATCTTCGGACTCGAGCCGGGCAAGACCTATGAATGCGAGTTCACCATGGTCGATCCCGACGGCCTCATAGGCGTCGCCAAACGAGTGGAACACGTCACCACCCGATCCGTTCCGAAGCCGTACGAGCACGGCAAAATCTACCACGTTTATCCGCTCGGTTATGAAGGGCCGCGGGAAGAGCCCGCCTTCACCGGGTTGAACGAGGCTTACTACGGCTATAACGGCAGCGGCGACTGGTGGCTGTATTCAGAACCTCGGGTCAAGGCCGGCGACACCATCCTCGTCCACGCGGGCGTCTACAAGGGCGAGCGCTACAAATACGCGAATCCGCTCGGTCTGGACTTCCACGGAACTTACGTGCTCACTCAGGACGGGACCGCCGAGCGCCCCATCACGATCAAGGCGGCGGGCGATGGCGAAGTGATCTTCGATGGAGAAGGCAACTACCGCCTTTTCGACATTATGGCCGCCGACCACCACTATTTTGAAGGTCTTACGATCGTGAATACGGAGATCGCATTTTACGCGGGACTGAAGCGCGTCCTGGGCAGCTCCGGACTTTCCGTCGTCAATTGCAAAACTGAAAACGTCGGGCAGGTAGTCATGACGCACTGGGCCGGATCCAACGACTTCTACATCGCCGACAACACCATGATCGGCATGCACGACCGCGATCGGGTTCACGGCTGGGCCCGCCTTCCGGACCCTGCGCCGATCACCTCCTACAACGCTGTCAAGGTTTACGGGCAGGGGCACGTCGTCTGCCACAACTACATCGCCTACTACCACGACGCGATCTGCATCGACACGCATGGCCGCCCCGAAGGAGGCCCCGGCGAATATTGCGCGTCTATCGACTTCTACAACAACGACATTTTCCTGATGGCGGACAACTTCATCGAGACCGACGGCGGCGCCCACAATCTCCGGGTCTACAACAATCGAGGGATCAACGTCTGGCATTCGGCCCTGAGCAGCCAGCCCGTTTTCGGCGGCCCCGCCTACTTCATCCGAAACGTCGTTCACTCAGTGGGCGACTCCCTGAAATTCTCCGCCCGGCCAACGGGGATGGTCGTATACAACAACACGTTCTGCTCCGAAACCCGAGTCTCCCAATACTCCAACGGGCATTTTCGAAACAACTTGTTTCTCGGCAATCAGTTGGACCAGCCCGCTCTTTCGTCCATGAGCTACACGTCGTATACGTCTTTTGACTACAATGGCTATCGGGACAAACCCGACGCGGACGCCCTTTTCCGCTGGTCCCAGCCGAGCGAGCGGCTGCGCGACTTCGCCCTAGCCGCCCGCCGGAGCCCTGAAGACGGCAGCCCCCAGACTTTCCAATCGCTCGAAGCCTTCAGCGCGGCCACCGGCCAAGAGCCTCACGGCGTCATGCTCGATTACGACGTTCTCGTTCGAGTCGAACCGCCTGACGCGAACGACCGCGCACGCGTTTTTCAACTGGACGAGTTCGACTTCCGTCTCAAAGCCGGTTCCGCCGCCGTGGACGCGGGGGTTGAACTGCCCGGATTGACCGACGGTTTCACCGGCGACGCTCCGGATTTGGGCGCTTACGAGCGCGGCAAGCCGCTTCCACACTACGGGCCGCGCGATTGACCGATCCCCGGCAACGCGAAGGCGATATAGGCGTCGCCCGACGGAGTGCCGTTCTTTCCGCCTCCCGCCGCCGCGATTACCACGAACTGCCGGCCGTCAATTTCGTAGACCGACGGATTCGCGTACGCCCCGTATGGAAGCTGGGCTTCCCAAAGGATCTCCCCCGTTACCTTGTCAAGGGCGCGAAACTTCTCATCCGTTGACCCGCCGATAAAAACCAGGCCTCCCGCGGTAACGGTGGGACCTCCAAAGAGCGGCGTACCCGTCGGGGGGATACCACGCTCAGCGAGCCCCTCGTATTCGCCAATTGGAGTCTGCCAGACGATTTCGCCCTTGTTGAGATCGATGGCGCTCAGCGTGCCCCAAGGTGGTTTGACCGCAGGGTAGCCCTCCTTGTCGAGAAACCGATTGAAGCCGCTAAAGGTATACGCCTGCGGAACGAAATCCGGATCCACAGGCTCCTCAACTTTCTCCTTGGGATCGATCTGAAGAAAGTCCACGAGATCTCCAATCACTGCGTCTCCCAGATGAGCGAAGGAAGGCATCGCGCCTCGCCCGGTCCTGAGCAACTCGGCGAGCGCCTCCGGCTCGTACCGTCGAGCGGCGCCGCCCAAGCGCTCGATGGCGTGGCACATTGTGCACGCCGTTGAAAAGGTCACCGCGCCCTTGGCCGCTTTTCCGGTGACGGGGTCCAGCCGAATAATCAAAGGTAGGTTATTGCCCGCAACATAGAGCAGATCCGTAGTCGGATCGAAGGAAGCTCCGGGCCACTCCGCCCCTCCCAGCACACCGTAGAGAAGGGTCCCCTTCGGGCTGATCGGCGTAAACCAGCCGCTTCGGACGTTCATGAAGCGCTCGACCGCGTCGATGTGGGCCTCCGGGGACAAGGTCGTGAGCTGGTCGTAGGTGACTTCTTGACGTGTGAAAGGCGGCGGAAGCAGCGGTACGGTTTGCGTCGGCCACGCTTGCTCGATGGCGATGTCCGACTCGGGGGCCGGTCGCTCGACGAGCGGGAAGAGCGACTCTCCCGTTAGCCGGTCGAGCAAATAAGTATTGCCCGTCTTGCTCACCTGGGCCACCGCGTCGACTGGTTTCCCGTCGCGCTCGACGGTAACCAGCACCGGCGGCGCCGGCAGATCCAAATCCCATATCCCGTGCTTGATCTCCTGAAAGTGCCAGACGTATTCGCCTGTAGCCGCATCGAGGGCGATCACCGAGTTGGCCAAGTCGTTTTTTCCTGGATACAGCCAACCAAAAAGGTCCGGCTTAGGACTGGAGGTCGAGCAGAAGACCATCCCGTTTTCCACATCGACACTCAGCCCACTCCAGACATTGGCCCCGTAGGCTTTCGAATGAGCGTCCGCGGGCCAGGTGTCCGCGAATCGCTCTCCCGGGCGTGGAATCGTGTAGAAAATCCACTCCATCTCTCCGCTGCGAATATCGTAGGCGCGAACGTGCCCAGGGGAATTGCCGCGCGAGCCGACAATGAAAAGGTCTTTGTAGACAACACCCGCTGCTGGATTGGCGATGCCGACGAATGCCGGCGGTCTTGAAAGCCCTTCTCGCAAGTCGGCGCGACCGTCTTTTCCGAATTGGGCGATCAGTTTTCCGGTATCAGCATTTATCGCAAGAATATGGTAGCCGCGACTGTACAAAATCCGCTTGTCGTCTCCATCCCGCCAATACGCGACTCCCCGATTGAGGCCGTAGTACTGGCCCTGGTTGGTATCGGGCCCTTTTTCGACTTCGCTCGAATCGCTAAACCGCCAGCGCTCTTCTCCAGTCGCCGCGTCCAGAGCAACGAGGTCGAGGGTCGGCGTCGTTGCGTAGAGGATACCGTCCACCACGATCGGATTGCACTGAATGGTCGATCGCCCTTGGGCGCCACCCGAATGGTAGGTCCAGGCGATTTCCAATTGGGAAACGTTGGACGCGTTGATTTGATCGAGCTTGGAGAATCGAGTTATACCTGGATCGCCCCCTACCGTTTCCCAGTCGCGATAGAGCCCGCCATCGGCGGCGGAAAGGGCGAGACCTGCAAGCGTGATCAAACTGGCGTAACGCCTAAACGCCACTCTAGTACGTCCCGGCCGCATCATGATAACCCAATTCGTCGAGAATGGACTTCAATCCGTCCATGTTCTCCTGGAAGACGACTGCCGCATCCGCGTTCCGGTCATGCGCGATGATACCAGTGGGGCCCTGCCAGCCTGAGTCTCCGATGACTCGGATCATCTCCCGTTCGCGATCACCTTTTCCGATGCGTTCTATTTTCACGAGATCCGAACGCATGCCGTTCAAGTTGAGGGCGACAAGGTGAGGCTGGAGTCGCGGCATGACCGCTCGAAGCCGGTCCATCTGCGCGTGCGATTGGTGAAAATTGTAGATGATGCCGAGCTCCGCCGACGGTAGCTCCGCCTGAAGACGCTCGACGATCTCAATCTGATTCTCCGCCTGGGTGAACCAGCGATTCACGCCATGCCCGTACAAAACGAGACGGCAACCGCGGCGGTTCGCTTCCGACACGAGCGGTCGTAAACGAGCGAGCGCGTCGTCGATGCGATCCGCCTCCGGCAACGCGTCGAAGTTCTGCTCGAGCGTAAGCCACCACTGGATACGGAGTCCATATCGGTCGACTACCTCCAAAAACTCGCGAACCTGAACCTCCTCCAGCGGGGCATCCGTATGGATCGGCGTCCAGACGCCAACGAGCTCAATACCCGCATCTCGATACGCCTTCACGTAGGCCTCGAACTCCGACACGCGCCGCTCGTTTCGACAAATGTAGCCCGCTTTCGAAATACCGAGATCGACCAGAACCTGGGCCCGCTCCGCTGGCGAACGATCTACCGCGTCATACTCCTCGTACGCCCACACATGCAGATTCGACTTCACGAACGTTCCGGCTGCCAGAGTCTGTTCGCTACTAATATTAGGAGTACACGCATACTGGCCTCCAACCAAAGACAATAAGACGACGGCACGAATCCATCGAGCGCGCTTCGCGCCAATCAACAGCATTTCGAAAAGTCTACTCAATCAGTCCAGGGGTAGAGCCAGCGTTTCGGGCAGGGAACCCCATCGCGGCAGTGATGAAGCGACATTGCTGCCAGCAGCGAAGCGACATTGCAAGCTTCCTCCCAATTCGCGTCGCTCATCAAAGCGCCCGAATTCAGACAAACGAACCGCCAACCAGTCCCGGGACACTGTTCAAATCCAGTCCACGACCACCCGCGAGACACGCCTTCGAGCGCCGCTTCCCCTCTGAACTCCCCGGAGAAGACCTACGAAATTGTTAACACGAAAAAAATTTCGTGTTTTTCTTCAGATTCGCTTGACTCGGTCGATTCTTATACGAAATAGTATTCGTGTATTGAATTTCTTACTTTAAAAACAATGAAAAACTCGAACAGCAAAAACGAACTGGCGACTGCCACGGCAAACACGGAATCCCGCCCGAAATCAATCTGGGAGAAGGGGCTGTCTAAAAAAGGGCTGGGGAGGTCCTTCTGGGCCAACCGGAGCGGTCTTTTCAGAAGCCGCAGAGCTTCTGGTCTTTGGGCGGGTGGCCTTTAGGCAGGACAGGGTACGATGAGAGAGAAAACCATAGAGAATCCGAAGCTCCTGGTCGAAGTGGAGAACATCCGCTCCAAACGCTCGGTGTTGAGGTTCATCAGCGGGAAGGCCGACGGGATATTTCGACGATACCCGAGGCTGGAAGGGATACGAATGAACGTAAAACGAGAGACCGCGGGAAGTCGCAACAGCGAATTCGTCGCCCAAACGCGGCTCGTTTTACCAGGATACGACCGGATCATTCGCAAACGCAGCGCAGAGATATTCGACGCGATCGCTCAAGTCTTCGAAGTGGCCGACCGGCAGCTCCGGAAACGAGCACGACTTTTCAAGGTGAAACAGCGGGTATGAAACCGCACACTTACGTGGAAGAAGGAAGAAAACGGCGCCGCACGCCTTCAGGCGGCGGCGCCCCTTCCCCGCTTCCAGTTAAAACCAGCGCCAATGGCCGAAAACGAATTCACGATGCCAATTTCGCATTTTTAAATTTACAAACGTCGGATCCGTCGAAGAATCGTCGCAGAGTGTCCTCCCCTACTTCTTCTGCAAAATCGAGTTCCTGGACGTTTTTCTCCAACCATACCCACGTCCTTCTGTGCCTCCACCGAGACCCGGACGTCCTCCTGCGGGAGGTCGCCATCGAGGTCGGTATCACTGAGCGCGCAGTGCAGAAAATCGTAGCGGAACTCGAGGAGGCGAAAGTGGTAACGCGCAAGCGAGTCGGGCGGCGAAACCACTACGCCATCCGCAAGCGGGTCAAACTGAGGCATCCGATTGAATCCCACCGAAGCGTCTCGGACCTGCTGGAATTCGTGAAGTAGCCGACGCGACTGGCGGAAACCGCCCGCCGACCGATCGAACGAACGAACGCAACAGCGAACGTTCGAGACGCAGTCCTCAAAAAGCGGATACCAATACTCATTTCGGAGCCCGCTCTCCGCCACAAAAGCGGGTCCCACCTTCCTTTTTCAACCACAAGACCTAACAACAACCACGCATGGATATTTTGAGCTTCGCGCTGCCACTCGCAGCGCTGCTGCCATTTCTCGCCGCGCCTGTAGCGGCGAATTTAGAGGGCTCCCGCCGATCGGCTCCCGCGTGGGTGGCGGCGATCGCAGCCCTTGTCGCTCTCCTTTTAACCGTTCCCGCGATCCCTCGCGCCTTCGCGGGCGAGACGCTGATCCAAACCTGGGCTTGGATCCCCAGCCTGGGGCTCGAATTCGCCTTCCGGCTCGACGGACTGTCGCTGCTATTCACTTTGATGATCCTGATCATCGGACTGCTCGTCATCCTTTACGCCGGCTACTACCTTTCGTCCAAGGATTCGACGGCGCGTTTCTTCACCTACCTGCTGCTGTTCATGGGATCGATGCTGGGAGTGGTCCTTTCCGAAAACTTGCTGCTCATGCTCGTTTTCTGGGAATTGACCGCGTTGAGCTCTTTCCTGCTCATCAGTTTTTGGGGACATCGGGAAGACGCCCGGCACGGAGCCCGAATGGCGCTGGCGGTGACCGGAATGGGCGGGCTGGCTTTGCTGGGCGGCGTGCTGCTGCTTGGGCAAATTGTCGGGAGCTACAATCTCACCGACGTGCTCGCGGCGGGAGACCAAATCCGCGCCCACGACTGGTACACTCCCACGCTCGTTCTCTTTCTAATCGGAGTCTTCACCAAGTCGGCCCAGTTTCCCTTCCACTTCTGGCTTCCCCGAGCGATGGCCGCCCCCACTCCGGTTTCGGCTTACCTGCACTCAGCCACCATGGTAAAAGCGGGGATTTTTCTTCTCGCCCGACTCTTCCCCGCGCTCTCCGGCACGAGCGAATGGCTGTGGATCGTAGGGACCGCCGGAATGCTGACTCTGCTGATCGGCGCGTTCGTGGCCCTTTTCCAGCACGACCTCAAAGGATTGCTCGCCTACTCCACGATCAGCCATCTCGGGTTGATCACGCTTCTCTTCGGCCTCAGCACGCCCTTGGCGGCAGTAGCGGCCGTATTTCACATCATCAATCACGCGACCTTCAAAGCGTCGCTGTTCATGGTGGCGGGAATCATCGATCACGAAGCCGGCACGCGGGACATGCGCAAGCTGGCGGGCTTGCTGAAATATATGCCGCACACTTCCGTGCTGGCGATCATCGCCTCGGCCGCCATGGCCGGCGTGCCTTTGCTCAACGGCTTTCTTAGCAAAGAAATGTTCTTCGACCAAGCGGTGGTCGCGTCCGCGGCCTCCCCATGGGCGCTGTCCATTCCCGTGCTCGCGACTCTGGCGGCCATCTTCTCCGTCGCCTACTCGCTTCGATTCGTGCACGACGTCTTTTTCAATGGAGATCCGGTGGACTTGCCGCGTCTGCCTCACTCGCCTCCGCGCTACATGAGAATTCCGGTCGACTTCCTCGTAGTGATCTGCCTGGGCGTCGGTATCTTGCCGGCATTGACAATCGGCCCCTTGCTCGCGGTGGCCGTCAGCGCCACCATTCAAGGCGAGCTACCCTACTACAGCTTGGCGATCTGGCACGGCGTGAATGTACCGTTGATGATGAGCGCCGTGGCACTGGCCGGCGGTATCGTCGTGTATATTTTCAGACGACGCCTCTTCGCTTGGAATGACAAGCGGCTAGCCCGAATCGACGCCCGGAAAACCTACAATTCCGTCATCGAAGGCATCGGCCGCTTCGCCACCGTCGTCACCCGCCGGTTCGACAAAGGATCGCTTCAGCACATGATGGCGTGGACGCTGGGCGGGGCCGGCCTAATCGCCGTGGTCGGATTCGCCTCCAGGGGCGGTCCGCTCCTCGGCGACCGTGAACTGACCGACTTCGATCCGGTAGCCTTGATCGCGTTCGGAGGGCTGATTCTGGCAAGCCTGCTCACCGTGGTCATGCATCGCCGGCGAATGGTTTCCCTGATCATGCTCGGCGTAGTTGGTTTGCTGATATCGCTGGGCTTCGCCAAATTTTCCGCGCCGGATCTGGCTTTGACGCAACTCTCGGTCGAAATCGTTACCGTCGTGCTCCTCATGCTCGCTCTCTTTTTCCTGCCGCAATACACTAAGGAAACGAGTTCTCGCTTAAGGATTTCACGCGACGCCTTGTGGGCGGCGGGTATCGGTTTGGGCGCTACCTTGCTGACGCTGGCCGTCTTGACTCGCGACTTGTCGCCGATTTCCGGATACTTTCTCGAATACAGCAAGAAAGGCGGCGGAGGGACCAACGTCGTCAACGTGATCCTGGTCGACTTCCGTGGCTTCGACACACTGGGGGAAATCGTCGTCCTGGCGATCGCCGGACTCGGCATTTTCAGCCTGCTGCGCAACATCCGCCTGCACGCGTCCATGACGGACCTGAGGGGCCGTCCCTGGAGCACGGACGCGCACCCGATAATTTTGCAGAACCTCTCGCGCCTGCTCTTCCCGCTTATGCTTCTCTTCTCCTTTTTCGTCTTCCTGCGCGGGCACAACTTGCCCGGAGGGGGATTCATCGCAGGGCTAATCACCATGCTGGCCATCATCCTGCAGTACTTGAGCAACGGCATTGCCTGGACGTCCGCCCGCATTCGGCCCGACATGCACCAAGTCATCGGGGCTGGGCTGCTCTGCGCGATCGGAACCGGACTGGTATCGATCGGGTTGGGATACCCGTTCCTGACGTCCGCGTTCACCTATTTGAACTGGCCCATCGTGGGCAAG
The DNA here is from genome assembly GCA_028284235.1 of Opitutaceae bacterium. Classification (GTDB taxonomy): domain Bacteria; phylum Verrucomicrobiota; class Verrucomicrobiia; order Opitutales; family Opitutaceae; genus Pelagisphaera. The sequence continues at coordinate 12,350 of JANQSC010000072.1, read as the reverse complement.
TTTGAAATCGCCAGCGCCCTGGTGTTCGACCTCGGAGTGTTCCTCGTAGTCGTCGGCGCCACGGTCATGATCCTCGTCGAGCTGGGGAAGTTCAATCTTCTCCAAGCGGATCCCAACTCTAATGCGAAAGGAAAACGCTGATGGAATTTCTTATCGCATTAAGCGTCGGCGTGTTGAGCGGATGCGGCGTGTACCTCGCGCTGCGCTCCAGCACCTTTCCGGTCGTAGTGGGACTGACTCTTCTTTCGTACGCCGTCAACGTATTCCTGTTCTCCATGGGACGCCCGAAAGTGGGCGCTCCGGCCGTGCTCGACGCGGCCGCGGAGACCTACGCGGACCCATTGCCGCAAGCTTTGGTGCTGACCGCTATCGTCATCGCGTTCGCCATGACCGCGTTCGTGATCGTGCTCGCCTTGAAAGCGCGAGACGAGTTGGGCACCGATCATGTCGACGGCGCGGGCGAAACTCAAATTTCAAATAGCAAGGAGGCGAAAGCGTCATGACAATTTGGATGATCCTGCCCGTGCTCCTCCCTCTAGTCGGCGGCCTCCTGCAACTGATGGTCCGGCGCTACGGTCTGCCGACTCAGCGCGTGTTGGGACTGGCGCTAGCGGGCGGACTGCTGATTGCGAGTATCAAGACGCTGATGGTCGCCCAGTCGGGAGAAACGTACGTGTACTACTTGGGCAACTGGCCGGCTCCATTTGGAATCATTCTGGCGCTCGACCGACTCTCCGCCCTGATGACGCTCTTGACCGCCGTGCTCGCCCTGGCGGCGCTCGCCTACGCAACGGTCACCCGAGTAGACGAAAAAGGCGCCCATTTCCACATTTTGCTGCAACTGCAACTGTTTGGATTGAACGGCGCGTTCCTCACCGGCGACGTATTCAATTTGTTCGTGTTCTTCGAAGTGATGCTGCTCGCGTCCTACGGATTGATACTACACGGGTCGGGGGCGAAGCGAACTCGAGCCGGACTTCATTACGTGGTGATCAATCTCGTCGGGTCCACGCTGTTTCTATTCGCCGTGGGAACGCTGTACGGAACCCTCGGCACGCTCAACATCGCGGACATGGCCCAGAAAGTCGCGGCCGCGCCCGCCGAGCGGAGCGGACTCATCGCCGCCGCCGGGCTCCTGCTGCTAATCGTGTTCGGAATAAAAGCCGCGATGTTCCCGCTCTACCTCTGGCTGCCGCGAGCATACGCCAACACTTCCGCCCCGGTCGCCGCGTTCTTCGCCATCATGACCAAAGTGGGCGTTTACGCGATCGTCCGCGTACACGGCACGGTGTTCGGCGAACACGCGGGCGATCTCGCTTGGCTGCATATGCCCTGGCTGCTGGCCGGCGGGCTGATTACCCTGGTGCTCGCCGCTCTCGGGGTTATGGCCGCTCGGGGCCTGCGCGAACAAGTTGCCTACCTCGTACTGGCGTCCGTGGCGACACTGCTTGTCGCGGTCGGATTGAACCGACCGGAAGCGCTAGCGGCGGGACTTTACTACCTCCTCCATTCAACACTCTTGGCGGCGGCGTTTTTTCTGCTGGCCGATATGATCACTCGAGAAAGAGGAAACGCCTCGGACAGCTTCGAAACCATAGTTCGGATACAGAACGAAAAGTGGTTGGGGGCCGGATTCTTCGTAGCCGCCGTGGCCATCGCGGGACTGCCGCCTCTTTCCGGATTCTTAGGGAAGATCATGATCTTGGATACGGCCCTCGAGCATCCTTGGCGTTGGGGAATACTGGCGAGCGTTCTGACCGCGAGCTTGCTCATTCTCGTGTCGCTCACCCGAGCCGGCTCCTTTCTTTTCTTCCGACCGCAAGCAATCGAGTCGGAAGAGGGCGCCCAGATCGACGCCCCGCCACCCGTTCGAGGCCTGTGGATCGTGGGTAGCTTGCTCGCCGCCGCTCCCCTCCTCGCGCTCTTCGCCGGTAGCGTCACCGCGTACGCCAACGAAACCGTCGCTCAACTACAACAGGTTCCCTTGTATATCGAAGCGGTCATGCAGAACCAAAACACGTGGGAGAACAAATGAAGTCCTCAAGCAAACTGTTTCCCCATCCACTATTAAGCCTGATGCTAGCCGCGATTTGGCTGCTGGTGAACAACACGATGTCGCCCGGCCACATCGTGCTCGGTGGATGCTTGGCCATTGTAATCCCGCTGGCTACCACGGCGTTCGGGCCGGAGCCCGTCTACTTGCAGCGCCCCGGAGCGCTGTTGAGATACGGCGTCCGTCTTGTCTTGGACATCTTTACCGCCAACCTGCAAGTAGCGATCTGGATTATGAAACCCAGCAATCGGCTGCAGCCGGCGTTCATTCGCTACAAGTTGGAACTGCAGTCGCCTCTCGCGATCAGCGTACTGGCCAATACCATTTCCCTGACGCCCGGAACGGTTTCGTGCGATCTCTCCGCCGACCAGTGCCACCTTCTCATCCACACGCTCCACACCGACGATGCGGAAGGGCTGGCGCGGCAGATTCACGAACGTTACGAACAACCCTTACTGGAGGCTCTTAAATCATGCTGATCCCTCTCTCACCCATTCTCGAACTCGCTCTCGACATCGCCATTCTGCTCGTGAGCATCGCTTCCGTGCTGAGCTTGATACGCTTGACCATCGGCCCCAATATCTCCGATCGTATCCTCGCCTTGGATACTCTCTACGTGAACACGATCGCTTTGGTGATCCTGTTCGGCCTCACTCAAAACAGCATGCTCTATTTCGAGGCCGCTCTGCTTATAGCGGTCATGGGATTCATCGGCACAATCGCGCTGAGCAAATACCTTTTGCGCGGCGACATCATGGAATAGACGAACGATGATTGAATACCTCGACATCATACTGGCAGTCTTCGTCCTCATCGGGGCGGTGTTTATCCTCCTCGGCTCGCTCGCGTTGGTGAAGATGCCCGACTTCTTCATGCGCCTGCACGGGCCAACCAAAGCGACAACCCTCGGAACCGGAGCCATCCTGATCGCCTCCGCCATCTCGTTCTCCGGCCACGTGGACGGCATCAGCCTGCACGAAATCCTGATTACTGGTTTCCTGTTCATCACCGCTCCAGTTGGCGCCCACCTGATGGCCAAATCCGCTTTGCATCTGAAACTGCGACAAGAAGAGCGAACCCGCGAGCTGACCCTCGACCCGAAGCAATTGCAGGCAAACGCGCCTGAAGATTAGGGGTGTAAACGGAAGCAACGCCCCTGCAATTGGAGAGTTTCGATTAACGAGATTAACCAATTCTAACGAATCGCATCTCCAGTCGCTTCATCAAAAAAGTGGATACGATCTTCCGAGATTTGAAGTTCGACCTCGTCTCCGACTTTCCTGGCGCGATTGGAACGTTCAACGACCACCCAGTCGCTCGTTCCCGAATTGAGATAGACAAGTGTGTCCGAGCCGGTTGGCTCGCTCATCGACACGCGGGCCGCAATGCCTGTCGCGGAGGAGGAATCACGATCACTCGCATCCCCGATCGCCAAATCCTCCGCCCGAATCCCTAGTACGACGCTCCGTTCAGATCCGTCTCCAAGCGCGTAGCGGCAATCGGAACTCAGCGTAATCGAGAATCCACTACCTTCATCGGCGCTTTCCACGAATTCAATTCTCTCACCCGCTTGCCTCAAGACACCTCGAACCAGATTCATGGGCGGACTGCCGATGAATCCCGCCACGAATACGTTGGCGGGGTTATTGTAGACGGCTAACGGTTCGTCCACTTGCAGAATCCGACCTTCGTTCATGACGCAAATCCGGTCGCCCATGGTCATGGCTTCCACCTGGTCGTGCGTTACGTAGATCATCGTGGCGTTAAGGGACTGATGGAGCTTCGCCAACTCGGCCCGCATCGCCACCCGCATCTTCGCATCCAAATTGGAAAGAGGCTCGTCGAACAGGAACACCTTCGGTTCGCGGACAATCGCCCGCCCGAGGGCCACCCGTTGGCGCTGTCCCCCGGAGAGCGCTTTCGGCCGGCGTTTCAGCAGTTCATCCAACCCCAACGATCGAGCCGCATCCGATACTCGTCGCTCTATCTCCTCGGAACCCAGCTTTCGCATCTTCAATCCAAAAGCCATGTTCTCGAACACCGTCATGTGCGGGTAGAGCGCGTAGCTTTGGAAAACCATCGATACGTCGCGATCCTTCGGCGGGACGTCGTTCACGCGCACGCCGTCGATCTCAATTGTCCCGGAATCCACCGACTCGAGACCGGCGATCATCCGCAGCGTGGTGGACTTGCCGCAACCCGAAGGGCCTACGATCACCATGAACTCGCCGTCTGCAACTTCCAGATCGATTCCCTTCACCGCATGAAACCCACCATTCTTCCGCGAACCCGAAAAGGTCTTTTCGATTTTGCTAAGGGAAACGCGGGCCATGGGAGTGGAGACAGACCAGAGGTAAAAACCCGAAGGTTCAACACCAATTAGATCACCTTCCGTCTGCCACGCTACTTTGACGGCGGAGCATCCAAATTCCCGCGACAACTACAATTGCAGCCCCAGTCAATGACAGCGAGTCGGGCCGTTCACCAAAAAAGAAAACAGCGATAGCCAAACCTCCAATCAACGCCGCGTAACGGAATGGAGCGAGAAAGCTCACTTCGCCTATTCGCGCACCCATCACAACAAAGAGGAAGGCTAACGACATGGAGACAGCGGCCCCGATTATTCGTAGAAGAATATCCACTCCCAGAGGAGGCCAATCCGAGCGGGCTGCGAACGCGATTCCAAATAGGCTCAACGCAGCCATACTTATTGCGGCTGTGTAGGTTGAGGGAACCTCCGCGTTGAGCGCCCGCGTCGTGGTATCCCGAGCGGCCATGAGCAAAGTGGCGAGCAAGACCAGTACGGCGAAAGGCGTGAAACTCTCGCTACCCGGCTTTACAATCAACAGAACTCCAACGAGGCTAATCGCGGTAGCGGTCAATCGATCCCAGCCAATCTTTTCTCGAAAAACCAATGCTCCGCCGATCGTAAGAAACACCGGTAGCAGTTGATTAATCGCGGTGGCGCTCGCCAACGACATGTTCATTACCGCGACAATCCAGATCGAAAGCGCCAAAACTTCGAAGATCGTTCTAAGCGCAAATGAAGGATGCCTAAAGTACCCCACCACTTCTCTTGCGCTCCTTCTACCGTCCACGAGAACCGCCAATACAAACAATAGCGCCGTGCCGAGAATGCCTCGCAATGCTAGTACCTGATGCCATTCGAGTTTCCCAGACAGCGACTTCATAAACCCGTCGTTAATCGAGAAGCAAAACATCGATAGAATAACAAGCAACGCCCCGAGCTTATTGTTTGTACCTACCATGACTCTATGTAATCGGCTGAATCTCGTGTATCCCCATACTCTATTTTTGAATACAGATTGCAAAGTGAAGAGTAGATCGTTCACTTTCGCAAGTAACAGAATCGCCTGAGTTTGGACACAGGCACAAGATTCTCAACTACTTGTACGGAGTGATTCTGATCAGTTGATCCGGGTCGTTCAACAACGCATAGAGCGCGCCATCGGGACCAAACTTAATGTCGCGCACGCGACCGTATCCCTGGAATAGGATCTCCTCTTCGACAACTTCTTCTCCTTCCAAAACCAGTCGACGGATTTCCTGAAATTTGAGCGCTCCGAGCAGAAGGTTGTTTTTCCATTCAGGGAATAGTTCGCTGTCTACGAACGCAATCGGGCAAGTCGCTATAGACGGAACCCAATAGCGAGCGGGGCTCGTCACTCCAGGGTACTCGGCACGCTCGGAAACGAGGGTGCCGTCGTGGTTAATGCCATAGGTCGCCAGCGGCCAGCCGTGGTTCGCGCCCGGACGAACCCAATTCAGCTCGTCCCCTCCCATGGGACCGTGATCAGTTGCCCAGATCCCTCCTGTTTCCGGGTGTTGGGCTAGACCCTGCACATTGCGACTACCGTATGTGAAAATACTCTTGTACTGGGTCGGGTGATTGAAGAACGGGTTGTCTTTCGGAATCGAGCCGTCTGCGTAAACTCTGTGTATCTTGCCCTGGGCATCGTAGAGATCCTGAGCGTCTTCCGGTATTCCTTTGTCTCCAGAGGAAAAGTACAGATGCCCTTCTCTGTCGAACAACATGCGGCAACCAAAGTGCATACTCGAGGCGAAATACTCTTCTTCGGGAACCGAGAAAATGGTCTCTTGATCGATCCACTGGTAGCCATTGACTCGACCCCGAATGATTTGAAGCATAGCGGGTGTTTGCCGGTCTTTTTCATCGCCTATAGGGTCGCTATTCGCAATATATACCCAGCCGTTTTCCTCGTAGTCTGGATGCAACGCGATATCCAGCATGCCTGCGTCTCGAAAATACCAGGTCTTAGGCAGTCCTTCTATCGGCCTGGGATCGAGCTTTCCATCGACAATCCATCGAAGTCCGCCAGGCCGTTCGGACACGAGAGCTCGTCGCTCGTCGACAAACTCTATGCTCCAGGGAACTTGAAGCCCATCTGCCACCAGGATCTCGACACGCAGTGTATTCAGTTCCGTTTCTATTCTCTTTGGTATAGATTTCCTGGCTTCCAATTCCGTCCCTTGTATTGAGAGAACATAATCTGTCACTCGCCCCAGTTCTTCATCGCTCAAGGCAGCCGCGAATCCTGGCATGCCGACCGCAGCTATACCGTGCTCGATGTTTTCAGAGATCGCTTTCCGCACGCTTCCAAAGAGCCATTTCTCTTTTATCAACGATTGGGCCTTTCCGCCTTCAAAATTCACGCCGTGGCACGTAGCGCAGAATTGCTGATAGATCATTTCCCCCGATCGACGCGAAACAGAGTGAGTATCTTGCCCTTGAAGTGCAAATAGCGCGCTTGCGAAATTGGGAAGAACGCAAAGGAGGATCAGTCGTTTCATATATAGTCGAACTTGAATCTTCCGCTCCACAAGTCTGCTACAGCCGGTCTAGACTCTCCGGTCTGTAGAGCCTTCCTATGATGCAGAAGCCGTTCGGAGTATAATCACTTTGGCGATTTGCCAGGAACTCTATCGATTCGAAAAGTCCACGCATGCTCTCCGGGCCACTCGCGGGGCGGATAGACGCGAATCCCGTCGTCCGTCAAACTCCACTTTATCAGTTCGTCTGACCCGAGAAGGGATACTTCTGCATCCTGGAATTCTTCGAGATCAACTTCACCCGCCTGAATCACGAAGGGCCTAGCCGGTTGCTCAAAGACAATTGCATAAAGCGTGGTCTCTTTGATTGTGAATCGTGTATTCGGTTTCTTCTGTCGAGCGACCATCCAGGGCTTGGTCCCGTAGATCGCTTCGCCATTCGTTTCCAGCCACTTCCCCATAGCCAGCAAACGTCTTCGCATGCCATCGGGTATAGTCCCGTCCGCTCTCGGTCCGATGTTCAGCAGAAGATTCCCGTTTTTGCTCACCACGTCGCAGAGCAAGTGGACGAGTTCGGTCGGACTTTTGTAGAGATCGCCAATTTCCTCCGCTTCCAAATAGCCGTAGGAAGTGCCAAGCGTGGCCGGGTTCTGCCACTTGGTCGAGATTCCTTCGAGTTCCAAGTTGTCCGCCTCCCGAAAGCCTACACCAACTGGCCAATTGTGAGCGCCTTCGGGACCCTTGTTGTTGACAAAAACCGGTTTGCCCCAGTCTTCCGCAGCGTTGAAGTAGTCGGCGATCATCCGCTGCAAAGCGACGTGAAAACTGCGGATATACGGATGGTCAAACTCTTCGCACCACTGCTCATGAAACACGGGAACATGGTCGAGCCACATCAAGTCAGGCTGGTACTTTCGCTCGATCTCCCTCCAACGAGCGACATAGTCCGCGATGAAGGCGCCATCAATTTCGAAGGGCCCGTAAAGCGACTCCGCTTCCGGCACCCTTTCGATCTCCGCAGCGACATCCGGGTGAGGCGGACTCGCTTGGGCATAGCGCTCCAAAGCGAAGAAACCGTTGTGACGCTCCCGATGAAATGAAGGCGCATACTTGAGACCTTTAGCCCGAACCGCCTCGCCAAGATCGCCCACGAGATCGCGCATGGGACCCACTTTGGTCGCGGCCCAAGGCGTGAGGTCGGAGTCCCACATTGCGTAGCCGTCGTGGTGTTCCGCAGTCATCACAACGTACCGAGCCCCCGCTTGACTAAATAGCGCAGCCCAGTCATCTGGATCCCAATTCTCAGCCTTGAAATGCGGCACGATGTCTTTGTAGCCAAACTCGGGCGGATGAGCGCCAAACAAACCCTCGATGAGCGGGTAGTAGTGCTCGGAATCCCGATACATTTGCTTCGGGATGTGCTCCGCATAGCCAACGCCTCCTTCGCTGTATCCAACAACGCTATACGGGCCCCAATGTATGAATATGCCGAACTTCCCCTCGTCGAACCATCGAGGAACTGGCTGGGTTTTCAACGATTCCCACGTGTAGTCGAATTTTCTATCCGCGCTGAGCTCCTCTTGGGCGCCAAGTCCCGCGACAAAGGCCAAGAGCGCTAAACCTACCACTATGGGCTTACCACAAAAAGGAATACCTGCGATTCTCAAATGGATCATGCGTTTCTTCTTAAAAAGGCCCCCTCCAACGTCACTTGAAGGGGGCTTTGCCTTCTAGCAAGGCGTGCTACGACCTACGTCACTATCTACTACAAATCCGTGGACAGGGAGAACAGCACCTGGCGGGCTTCACTTGTCCCGGCTCGAGAACGCACGAAAAATTCGTCGGTCACGTTGTCGACGTTGACCCCGATTTCCCAATCCCGCTCGCCGAATGTAACCGGAAATCGAGCGAAGAAATCGAACGTCGTGTATCCATCCTCCACTACAAGCGAGTTGGAGATGTTGCCGAACTGCTGAATAGGGCCATCCGCAAAGACCATGCCTCCCCCGAATCGAGCTCCCTCAAGGGGGCCCTCTTGAACTGTGTAGCTGTTAAACAAGGTAAACCGGTGCGGGGTCGCGCCCTCCAAGCGCAAACCCGTAGCAACTTCACCGACTACTTTTGCATCGATGTAGCTATACGCAGCCACGATATTCCAATGGGGGACCGGATTGTAGAATAGCTCGAATTCGAACCCCTCGCTTAGATCGTCTGTGATTGCCGTGTCGTTAATGAAGGTCACTGGATTGTGGTCGCTTCGGAACACGTTGCTTTGCTCGATGCGAAACAAAGCGACGGAACCGCTCAGTTTTCCGTCACCTAAACCGTCGAACTTGAGGCCCAGATCGATAGCCTCGCTGGTCTGAGGGCCGACAAACTCGCCCGTATTGGGATCGATCGTGTTTTGCGGACGGAACGCGTCCGCCCAGCTCCCGAATACACTCATATGAGGGTTGATGCGGTGCACGGCTCCAAACTGGAAATTCATGTCGCTGCCCGAAACGGACCCACTCTCCGCCCCTCCGAGCAGAGTAGACCGTTGCTCGAGATCGATGTGACGTACTCCGATTAGGATATTCGATCTACCCTCGTTGAAGTAGACGTTGTCCGTTGCATAGAAAGTAGTAACCTCCTGGATACTAAGATCATTTTGATTGCTCCGAACCCCGAAGGTCAAAAGCTCTTCCGGACTTGGTACGTCTTCTTCGTAAATCGGCACGCCAGCGAGAACCTCGTCTCTACTGAGGAAATCCCGGAAGACTTTTCCAGTACGGGCTTCAAGCTCTCTTCTTATAGCGGACTCGGCGGCGTTCGTGGCTCTCAGCCGATACGTTCCACCCCTATTGTATCGCTCGGACTTTCTAACGCCCAAAAGTACTTGGTGCCTGACGTCGCCCGACTCGAATTGGATAGTGTCGTTGAGAGTATGCACTTCATCGCGACCTCTAAAATCGTCCAGCGCGTCGAGACCACCGGCGACTCCATCGGTACCGAAGGTATTAAACTCCCTGAACGTAGTCACATTGTGCAGGTCGTGGAAGTTGTATTTGTACTGCAAAGTGTGACGGTCGCTAAAACTGTGCCGAAAACCCAAAGACATCCAAAAGTTTTCGTGATCCATAATGTTCTCCGCCGTCGAGGATACGTATTCTCGTGGCAAGAATGTGTTATTATAGCGAGCGCTTGCTTCGCCGATTCCATTTACAGTGTCTTCAGTGTCTCCATCTCCGTTTAAATCGGTGGCAATTCGCTGGAAACCCCAAGTCGCGCGCTGTGTTGGAAAACCGGATATGTCATTCTCGGCAACCAAGAAGTCCAAGTGAGTGGCTTCCGCTAGATCGTAGGTTCCGGAAACGCCTTTGAAATCGTGTTTCTGACCGTCGACCCATCTCCAGCCATTGAATTCCTTATTGTCCGTCATAACTCGCACACCGAGTTTGTCGTCCATAGCTCGAACGGTGTAGTCCAGTTTCAATTGGCGCCATTCACCGTCGCCAACGATCGCTCTAACAACGCCTCCCTCTTCAGCGCTTGGCTTTTTACTGATTATATTGACCAAGCCCCCTGGCTCCGCCTGGCCGTAGAGCGTATTGGGCCCTTTGACGACTTCGATCCGATCAATCATTTGCATCGGGAGCGATGCGCCTCCAAGTACGCCATCTACTAGCATCGTGCTATTCCTAAAACCACGTATCGAGAAAATCTGTGGATTCGTACGGCCGTTGTGGTTTCTCCCCGTTTGGGATATCGAAGAATTGTAGTCCAACGCATGCGTGAACTCACCAATGTGACTGTCTTCCAGAAAGTCCGCCGTCACTACGTTTATCGACATCGGCAAGTTGATAAGCGGGGTATTCAGGCCCGTGCCCGAGATCGTGTTAGTAGCAGCGTAACCGTCTGTACCTTCAACAACAAAAGGGCTGAGTGTGAAAACCTCGTCGCCTTCCGAATCGTCTTGAGCAAACGAATACGCGCCAACTATAGCGCTACAAAAGAGCGCAACCCGCTTCAGCTGGGTAGAGTGGTTAATAACTGAGTAAGTAGTGTTTTTCATTTTCGTAATCTAGTTTAAGGGGTTAACTTCACGCGTCTCGAACGAGGCGCGTATGGGAGTCTCCTGGGTTGAGCGCCAACTAGAATAGCGCTCGTCAAAGGGCCGCCTATCCTCATTTTATAGGATGCCTCGCTCCGCGTTTTCACCTTACACTTTCTCCCCTAAGAAAAGCGTGTTGCGCCAAATCCCTCAGTTCATTTAAATCGCGAAGGAAATGCCTCGCATTCGAACAATCCTCACCCTGCCCCTGTTGGCCGCGACCGCCATCGCCTCGCGCGGTGGCGAGACCTCAATCGACAGCATGTCGATCTCGGCTCTTGAGGAACGACTAGACAAAATCGATGAAGAACTAAGCGGCCTCGCCAACTACAGCCTTAGAGCAGGGCTCGGTTCAAAGGGGTACCGATCCAATGGCCATGCAGATCCTCGTCATACGGAGTGGATCGAAATTGACTTGGGCGATGACTATGCCGTCAACCAAATCGCGCTGGTCCCGTCCATCTTGCGCGAGACGAAGCAAGGCTTTATAGCTGAGAGCTTTCCTTCAGAGTTTCGAGTGATCGCGGGAACGGGGGACATTCGCGGCGGCATTGAAGTCGCTCGCTTTAAAGCGGAAGATCAATTGCTGCCGCGCATCGCTCCTCTAGTTATCGACGTTCCCGATGTCGTTGCGGATTGGGTTCGCATTGAGGCCACAACCTTAACGCCTCGAGGTTTCGAAGGAAGGTACTTTCTTCAGCTAGCTGAAATACTCGTCTTTAGCGGCTTTGAGAACGTAGCCCTTAGAAAACCCGTAAAAATTCGTGAGCAGCCAACGGATACAACGAGCGCCTGGAACAAGGACTTTGCTGTCGACGGGTTCGTTCCGTATCTGATGGACGCAGCGCAAGGCGAGAAAAGCCTCTCTTTTGTGGGTCTGCCAGAAGAACAACCCTACTTTCTCATCGACTTGGGAAAACCGTACGCCTTGACGCAGATCAACCTGCATACAGTAGAACAAAGCACCACCGTTCCGCTCTCCACTCCCGGAGACTTCGGCCTACCTAAACGGCTGATCGTGGAGGGAGCCAACCAGGAAGACTTTTCGGACGCAGCAACTCTCATCGACTATCGGCGAAACAACATTAAAGACATCGGCCCGATCACCACTTTACCTCTAGCGGAAACTTCTTGCCGCTATGTCCGTCTGACCGCGGAACCGCAGAGAGAAATCAGCCCCGAAAACGCCGCTCCTCAAAAAGTCGGTTTCGCGGAGATCGAGCTGATATCAGAAGGTCGCAATGTCGCTTTAGACAAGAGCGTAAGCACCAACCTCAAGCCGGCGGAAAGCCCGCTACGATCAAAAGACACGCTAACGGACGGTCTGAACTATTACGGGCAGATCCTCGCGACTCGAACCTGGATTGAACAACTAGCGCGGCGACACGACCT
>JANQSC010000012.1 GCA_028284235.1 Opitutaceae bacterium | reverse complement strand
TCGCAGGTGGGTCCCGTCAACTTACTCTACCGACGCGGCCCGCCCGGCGGTCGGGCCCTACCTTGAGCGACTTGTGGGACACTCTCTAACCATCAGATCGAGTGAGCCACCGACGATGTCGGGCCGCGACTAATGGAAATGGACTGGCTCGAGGATCTACGCATCCGGCGTCCTTTGCAGCAGAAGGTCAAAAAAGATGAAGTAGAACCTTAGTAACTAATCATTAATGATATATGGATTTCACTAATTAAAAAACAAGGGTTTAGTTTACAATAAAATACCGTTTCCGTTTATTTTTTTCTCGGTATAATTATTGATTGGTCAGCTGTCTTTGCGATTCCGCAAATACGCGAATTCAACCCCTAACCCCGACTCAACAATGGAATTCCCAAGAGTGACTATGGTCGCGTTGATCGCCGCCATACTATTGCACGCCTCAGGCGTGGGCTATTCGCAGGAGAACGCAGAAGAGCCCTTCATCGGATTCAACAGCAAATCGATACTAAACCCCAACAGTTGGAGCTACAAGGGCGATGCTGGTTTGTTGGTGGACGAATATAGAGACAATGTATGCATCTACCTGGACGGGCCTGGATCGCTTTCGCGGCAACTGTCATTGCCCGCCAGGCGCGGCGTGTCGTTTGTGACGTTTCGTCTCCAAGCCCTTGCAGGAGAAGGGCTGAAAAACGGCGCTGTCCTGAACATAGCGGGCGCGAAGATTGGTTTTCGCGAGTACTTTAACGAGACGGCTCCCTATGACAATGGGATTAGGCGAACCGAGGTGTTGGCTTTCGATGCGTCGGCCCCAAAAGGAGAGAAATGGAATCCCACGGGAATCTTCGTGTCGTATAGCACGAGCCTCCCGGACCTAATGTCGGGCGCGCCGGTTCTGACGGTCCGCCTGGATCGAAAGGGTCCACGGAAGTCGTGGGATCTGTTCGTTGGGAGCAGAAGAGTCTCCTCTAATATGGGACTAACATCTGGGAACCGGTCGCGTTTGGTCATTCGTCTGGCCGACGGGGAAGCGTCGATGCTTCGGGGCTTTCTCGAATTCGCCGAGAATCCCCTGTTCGAGGATCGCGACGGCGATGGAGTTGAGGACGTCCAGGACGAAGGAAGGAGGGCTGAAGGATGAGAGCTCTAACTATCATTCCATTTCTTTGCATCATGGTTGGATCTCGGCTCTTCGGCGCCATTGTATGGACCGACCGGAACAGTGACGGATATCTTGATCTGGTCACCGACGACGGCTCTGGACAGTTCGAGATCGAGATAACCGAGTACACTCTAGGCTTTGACGATTATGCGGACGTAAGCTGGGACACCATCGCCGACAACGGCTTCAACTACAAGGTCGAGGGACACGACGCTGGATTGGGCTGGGGAGATTTTACCGGCATAATCAATGCTTCGGGCGGTTACCTGATCGACTGCCTTTTCGAATTACTTGTGCAGGACTTGCCAACTGCGTATCGACTGGTGAAATTCGGGAAAGCGTCGGCAGTGATAGGGTCGCCTATTGCCGGGAACTATCTAGGAACGGGAGGAGACGAGGAGCTCCAGAAGGTCGAAGCGGCAGTCACAGGCAATTCCGGCGGAATATTTACTGTTGAATTGGCGCACGACACGCCTCCGTTGACTGGCGGCGCAGTCGCCGTTATCTACCCGAAAGGACAAACTCCAGCTATAGCGAATATAAAGGTGCTGGGCGTAGAATTGGGCGTAACCGCCTCCGGTACATTGGTCGTTTCGTTCCCATCCAGCCTTGTGGGCGGGGCTTTGGAGAACTACGAATTCGCGATAGTCTTTTCAGAAGAGCCACCGATCAAAATAGACGAGGTCTGGTTTGAAAAAGATGGATTGAATGATAATTATCATCAGCTGATATCCGATGACGCACAGACAACTTACGCGAAACCTCATTGGTTTGATGAAAACGGAGATGGCGACGCTGCCGATCAGAATGACAAGAATTATCCAGTGGCGTTTACTCGAAACACAAAACCTGAAATTGGAGCAGTATTTAAGGTCGGATCCGGCTTGAATAATCAGGATGTCAAGATCAAGGCAACCGGACCGGGAAATATAGCGATACCGGAAACGACAGTGACTGTCTCGCAAGGAGAGGCGGATTTGGACGCAACTCGTTCGAGCGGCGCGTTCGTGAATACAATCAAGTTCCACAGCGCTCAGGAGTCAGGGAAGGAATTCAAGCTGACTTGGGAGATGAAGGTCGCCGATAACGATTGGATTGAAGTGGGGGAGACCAAGCATACGCTCTATCTGACATTAGCAGCGCCTAAGACTTCTCTCAGGCAAGAGACACTTTTCAATCTCAGCACTCGCAGAGCAGATGGCAAAAACGACAGTTCCAAAGCGACCGTCGATTCGATCTACGCTGAATTCACGGACCAAAAAGTTTACAAAGTCGATCCAGGCACTGGCTTGCAGGAAACGCAGAAAATGACCTATCATAAATTTGGTGCTAGTTGCACGACTACGGCTGGTCTGCTCTCAGTCGTGAATAGGGATGGAAGTTGCACAGCGTGGTCGAGTTTCTTCAGAGATGTCTTGAGAGCCATTGGCATATCAGCCGATCAAATAGAGGTTAGGCTCGATCCCGATACGGATGTGATCAATGTCGAAACCTTGACTAGTGGGCTTCTCAATACCGAACATCGATTTGCTATCAAGGCTTGGACGTTTAATGGGAGCGGAACGTCGGGCGATCCAGATTATCCATACACGACAGTCGGAGTCGGCGCGGACGCGGTGCCCGGCACGCGCATCAAGGCGCAAGGCAATGACAATTCCCCTGAAATGTTTAATGCGCATTGGATCGTGAAGGCAGCGAACACCTTCTATGATCCCTCCTATGGAAGTGACGCTGTGTCGAACACCGTTGCAGGGAAGTCGGCCTACGAGAACAATTCATTCGACGGCTACTTCAACTACAAGTTGATTCCAGTCGGGAACGGCTATGAAGTCGGGGACCGGATCGCGAAGAAAAACGACACGGGACTGAGAGAAGTTAACATGTATACAGACAATTAAATGAAAACGCGCACGATTATTGCCGTGCTGCTAGTGTCGATAGCGACGGCGTTGATTCTTCTTCTGCCTGAAAGAGGCGGAGTCACTGAAAGACCATCCATTGGTCAGAGCGAGGCGCAGGCTGCAAAGGTTGCGGAAAAGGAGCCTGAAGAGCAAGTGCCGAGCGAAGACTCGATCGATCAAGCGGGAAGCGACTTCGTGGATCCTGAACGAGAGCGGCTCGAAGCCATTAGGGCTGAATGGATCACTGAATCGTACGCCAAGAACGTGGAATTGACTCAACGCAAGAACAGGAGCACGGTCGGAAAGAAATTCGAATGGCTAGATCGGTCTTTTCTTCCGGATGATGCGTTTCAGCACATAGTGCGGCAGCTTCCAGCGGATTGGGGCCAGACTGATTCGATCTACGATGACGAAGGGAAAAAGATCGAACCGCTTGCCGAACCGCTTACCGGGAAGGCCGCCGGCTCTCTTCTCGGCAGAAGTGTTAGCTGGGCTTATCCGATTGTAAAGGGAATGGAAGTCGATGGCTATTTCCTGTTTTCGGGCGGAACGGAAGAGTGGGCGATCTACGACTTCTCTTCTGGGTTTGCCGTAGATGCGAAGACTGGAAGGATCCATCTTTGGAGAAGCGAGGAGCAACTGCAAAGGTTCGAAGAATTGAGGATATTGGAGGAGCAGGCGCGTCTGAGAAGGGCCGAGGAAAGGAGTAGGAAGGAAGACGAGGAAAGAGTGAGGAGGCGGAACGCTCAATAAGGAACAGCTTTCAGCATCCTGGAGGGGCTGGGCAGATCGTGCGGTAGTTTTTTTGATGAGAAGGAATCGTATTCAGATCCGTTTTCTCGATCATCATATTCTTGGGACTCGGAAGGGGGTAATCTTTAAAAGTGAATTCGGTAGCGGCGATTAGATCGCTTGCGATGTTTGCCCCTTTTTGATCACCCTATATACAATTAAATGAGAACGCGCACGATTATTGCCGTGCTGCTATTGTCGATAGCGACGGCGTTGTTTCTTCTTGTACCTGAAAGAGGCCAAGTCACTGAGAAACCATCCATCGTTCAGAGCGAGGCGCAGGCTACAAGGGCTGCGGAAAAGGAGCCTGAAGAGCAAGCTCCCAGCGAAGACTCGATCGATCAAGCGGGAAGCGAAATCGTGGATCCTGAACGAGAGCGGCTCGAAGCCATCAAGGCTGAATGGATCACTGAATCGTACGCCAAGAACGTGGAATTGACTCAACGCAAGAACAGAAGCACGGTCGGCAAAAAATTCGAATGGCTCGATCGGTCCTTTCTTCCCGATGATGCGTTTCAGCACATTATGCAGCAGATTCCTACACTTCCACCGGTCGGAGCCAATACGATCCATATGGATGAAGGAGAAGATATTTTTCCGCTTACCAGGGAGTACGTCTCCGCTCATCTTGGTCGCTCGGTTAGCTGGGCGTATCCTCCCGTGAAGGGAATGGAAACCGATGACTATTTCCTGTTTTCGGGCGGAACGGCCCAGTGGGCGATCTACGACTTCTCTTATGGAATCGCAGTAGACAGGAAGACTGGAGTGCTTCATACCTGGAGGAGCAAAGAGCATCTGCAAAGGTCCAAGGAATTGGAGAAATTGACCGAGCAGGAACACCGGGAAATAATGGAAAGAGTGAACGCTCAACAAGAAGCGGAGAATCGCCAAAGACAGAAATAGTCGATTTTCAACTACACTCAGATTCGCTTGATGTATTAACAGGATGTGCTCTCCCGCTAAGCGGGATCGCTTGCTTGGTCCCGTCCCGCTCAGTCCCGACGGAGTCGGGGTCTTTGACGGGACGGGAACTTGATGGGACATTCAACGATATTCTCCAAAAGGTAGGACTCTATTGTGGTTCGACAAAGCTCACCATCCTGAGCCTGTCGAGGGGCCAGGCGAGCCTCGTCGGTTGAATCAAA
Organism: Opitutaceae bacterium; assembly: GCA_028284235.1. GTDB lineage: Bacteria > Verrucomicrobiota > Verrucomicrobiia > Opitutales > Opitutaceae > Pelagisphaera. Next base: position 168,201 of record JANQSC010000012.1, on the reverse strand, counting down.
TCAATGGCACCACGGCTCTTCCTATCTGGACCCCGACATCGTCGGTGGCTCGGCGATAGAGCCCTACCTTGAGCCGCCCATGGGCACTCTCCAAAAAATCAAGTTGGCGAGTCCGCGAGCCATCAAACGAGCGACAAAGGAGCGCATCCTGTTAAAAAACCTCCTCACCCTTCCCCCGTTCGCATCCTGTTACAAAATCCCTCTCAACAAAACATTTGTCCCAACGAACAAAGTCAGTCCTAATGCAAAGTAACCCTTACCCAAAGCAGCCAATGCAAAAACGTTCTCAAATTTCGCGTCGCGCGTTCCTTGGAAAATCAGCGGCAACCGCATTTAGTTTCACCGTACTACCCGCTTACCTGGCATTGGGTAAGAAGGATTCGGCAGGCAATGTGCCGCCGAGTCAGCGACTCAATCTCGGCTGTGTCGGTGTCGGCAATCGCGGCAACTCGGTGATTACGAGCTTGTGCAAGGAAGGGAACGCCCTGCCCGTGGCGTTTGCCGACGTCGACTTCTACAATTCCGAGCGCGCCGCGAAAACGCTGGCCGCGTTCCCTGACGTTCGGCGATTCGACGATTTTCGCGTGATGCTGGATACTATGGGCGATGACATCGACGCCGTCAGCGTCGTTACGCCCGACCATACGCACTTTGTCATCGCGCTGGACGCGATGCGCCGCGGCAAGCATGTCTATGTGGAAAAGCCGCTCACGCATACCTTCCGCGAATCCGAATTGTTGATACAGGCCGAGAAGAGATACAAAGTCGTTACTCAAATGGGGAACCAGGGGCACACCTCTGGGGGAGCGAGCCAGTTTCAGCAGCTTGTAGAGGGCGGCGTGGTCAAGAACATCAACAAGATCGAAGCATTCTTCAAACCGTTCAAGCACCCAGGCATCTGGTTCTACGAAAAGGAGCTGCGGATAGAGAACTACCCCGCTGCCGAAACGATCCCTTCAACCTTGAATTGGGATCTCTGGTGCGGGCCGGCCGAGGTGAAGCCGTTCCATAGCTCGTATCATCCCCAGACCTGGCGCGCGTACTTTCTCTATGGATGCGGGATCTTTGGAGATTGGGGCGCCCACATTCTTGATTTTCCCCACGACTACCTGAAACTGGGTCTGCCGACTCGAGTCGAGAAACTGGAAATGCTGGACCACAACCAGATCATCTTTCCGCGGCTCTCCAAACTATCCATGAAGTTCCCTAAACGCGGGAGAAACCTGCCAGCAGTCGATCTCGTTTGGACCGACGGTTATGGAGCGAAGCCCGTTGTGGACGAGCAATACTGGGACAAAAACGAGGACGGAACGATCGCGCGCCCAAGCTTAGACGACACCGGTTCCACGTTGCTCCACCGCAAAGACGGCAAGTTCGCCATCTACCGCGGCAGTCACGGGAGTCCGTCGCGCCTGCTGCCGAGAGCGACCATGAAAGAGTATGCGGAGTACGTGAAGCAGCCGAGAGTAACCCAGAACCATCAGGAGAGTTTCGTGCAGGCTTGCCTGGGTAATGGGAAAACCACTTCGCCATTTAGCGTTTCCGGCGAACTCACGCAGTTGCTTCATCTTGGGGTTACGTGCCAGTATTTGAATGAGAGCTTCGACTTCGACCGGAAAAAGAAGCGCGTTCGCGGCAACCCCCGAGCCCAGGCAGTCCTCGACGGACCCGAGCCCCGAAAAGGCTGGGCTGAGTACTACAAGCCAATCGCGTAGTTAATTAACAGGATGCGCTAAAACCCGCCGGGACGGCGGGTTCCACCCTGCCATAGCAAAAAGGTGGAACGGGCCGTCCCGGCACGTTTATTCAGTAGCTCAATCAACTCAACCTACGCGGCTCTTCCTTTCTGGACCCCGACATAGTCGGCGGCTCGGTCCATCGACAGGCTCAGGATGGTGAGCTTTGTCGAACCACGATAGAGCCCTACCTAAGAGCCCCAAAGGGGTCCACCCGATTCACCGCGCGCTTAAGTCGGCGCAGACGAGTTGATTATCGTTGCGGGCGAGGACGTGTTTATAGGCAAAGGCCGGGTGAGCCCAAGTGACGCCGCCAATGCGGCTCGGCATCCCGGCTGCCGTTCGATTTACAAGCTTGCCTCGGCTGTTCTGCTGGTAGCCCTCAGGGGAGAGTTCGGCGATGATGAGTTCCCCGTGCTCGTTAAAGATCCATACGGGCTGTCCGGCATCGCCTTGGGCAACCATATGAATCGTTGCGAATCTATCCGGCTCGACGGCTTCTGTCGACTCCCACATGAGCTTGCCGGTGAGCAGCTCAAGACAACGCAGTTCGCCCTTTTGGTGAGTGCCATAGATGTAACCATCCTTTATATACGGGGTTGGGATTAAACTGTGTAAATTGTCTGGCGACCTCGTGTCGTTCCTTCGCCAGACTTCGGAAATTCCAGGCCTTTCTTCTTCCAACCGAAGCAAGGCGGACCCTACGTGGGCGTTAGTCGTGAACAGGTATCGCTTTCCTTGATACGTAGTAAGAATCGGCGTCGAAATGCCGATAGGCCATTTGCTGCCGGGCATAGAGTAGGACCAGTAGGCCTTGCCTGTCTCAGGATTGAGGCCAAAGAGTTCATTCGCAGTATACACCACCAGCACGCGTCGCTTGGCCTGATCGATCACGATTGGCGCCACATAGCTGGCATCGTCGTCGATGGCTCGCCAGTGTTCTTCGCCAGTGCGCTTGTCGAGGGCAATGACACAGGCATCGGGTTTCGCGCCAATTTGCAGGAACAGCAGATCGCCTTCGATCAACGGCGATGCCGCGATGCCCCATCGTGGCATTTCAAATTGATACTCGGCTGCCAGGTCCCGGTTCCAGATAACCTCGCCCGTCTTTGCATCAAAGCAATGCAAGTGCCCCATCCCACCCAGGCTGTAGGCGCGCGATTGATCACTCGTAGATTTATCGACTAGGACAGCCGCTCGCGGCCCGGACTTGTAGCCCATCGCATACACGGCTGGATACTGATGCGACCACAGCGATTCGCCTGTCTCGAAATCAAAACAGTGCACTCGCTCGATTTCATCGGGATCATCCAGACGATCGGTAACATAAACGCGTTCCTCCGCGACTGTGGGTTGGGAATAGCCAGCCGCTATATCGACCGACCACTTGAGCTCGATCCACCCTTCGTCGTCCATACGAAGCGCGTCCGTTAGACCGGTTTCGCGCCAAACCCCGTCCCGCTCCGGTCCCCGCCACTGGGGCCAGTCATGCTCTGCCAGAAGAGCAAAGGGTAACGCTAGAAATAGAGTGGTGGCTGATTTTAAGTGAATCATAATGTGTCCTGATCTCGAGAGGGTCCGGCTTTGCTAAGAAGCGATCTTCTAGGTAATCCGGCAAGTTGGGAATATGCAATCCAAACGGGATGAGATCCCTAAGGGGTCAGGCTCTCGAGCATCCACAAGTAGAATTTAAATGGTAGGGCTCGACTGCCAGGCGAGCCGCAGTGCCATTTGTTCAATTCAATCGATGCGGCCCGCCTGGCAGTCGGGCCCTACCTTGAGCTACTTGTTAAACGAGGGTCCAATGGTCAGCTATCAACTACACCTAATTTTCAGTGTGAACAAACCCGCCGGGACGGCGGGTTCCACCTCATTTACCTACTCAAGGGTGGAACGCGACGTCCCGGCGCGTTTTTGTCGATGCTACCCCACTCACCCTTCACTCTTCACAATTCACTCTTCTTAATCACGGTCGTACCGGCGTCCCGTCCTTTGCCCTTAGCTGCGTCCAATTGTAGTTGTAGACTACTGGCGGGTACTTGGCAGCCGCTTTTTCGTCGATGTCGATGCCGAGCCCCGGGGCTTCGTTTACGTAGATGTAGCCGTCTTTAATAGTCGGCATGCCGGGGAACACCTCGAATGCCTGCTCCCTGAAGCGTCCCATTTCCTGTATTCCGAAATTCCATACGGCCAGATCGATGTGGCAATTCGCCGCGTGCCCCACCGGCGAGGTGTCTCCCGGGCCGTGCCAGGCCGTGCGCACGTTGAACCACTCGCCCAAGCGCGCCACCTTCATAGCCGGCGTAATGCCGCCAATCTGCGAAATGTGGATACGGATGTAATCATAGAGTCGTTGGCTGATCGGCTCCAGCCACTCGTGCGGACTATTGAAGAGCTCGCCCATGGCGATTGGGCACGAGGTTTGCTCGCGCAATTTCTTGAACCAGCCGATATTTTCCGGCGACAGCGGATCCTCTATGAAAAAGGGTCGATACTCCTGCACGCGCTGAATCATATCGATCGCATCCATCGGCTGGAGACGCTCGTGCATGTCGTGCAGCAGCTCAATCTCGTCGCCAAAGCGCTCGCGAGCCCGCTTGAAGATTTCGATCGTTCCACGCTTATAGGCCTGCGGATCGATGGTGCGATCGTCCGGCGATCCAAACCCCGCCGCCTTGTAAGGCGGATTCTCCGCCAGATGCGTCGATCCGTACCCCCCAAGCTGTATCCGAATATTCCGATACCCCCAGTCCTTGAACCTCTGAACGCTCTCCATCACTTCCTCGACCGATCGGCCCGAAGCGTGCCCATAGGCGTCGACCGCGAAGCGTGTCTTTCCACCGAGTAGCTCGTAAACCGGCATACCCGCCATCTTGCCCTTGATATCCCAAAGCGCTTGATCGACACCGCTCAGCGCGTTGTTGAGCACCGGCCCATTCCGCCAGTACGAACTCTGGTAGGCCATCTGCCAATTGTCTTCAATCGTGGATACAGGCTTCCCCTTGAAAAACGGATCCAGGTACTCCTCGATCGCCGCCACCACGGTATGGGCGCGTTGGGTAAACGTCGCGCAACCGAGACCGTAAAGCCCGTCCTGGTCCGTCTCCACCTTTACGATGACAAGATTGATGCCGTAAGGAGCGGTGTGAATCGCCCGCACCTTGGCGATCGTTACCTTCTCCATGCCCTTCGGCAGCGCTGCGTCCGATTGGGCCATCGACCTGCTCGACATCAAGCCCAAGGCCCCGGCGGTCGATCCGAGTCCAAGGGTTTTCAAAAGTTTCCTGCGATCGATTCCGTCTTCAATGGGGTTCATGAACCCAAATGAAACCCAGCGAGCCAACGAGGTCAAACGGGAAGGAAACTGGATTGTTTTTAAACAGGATGCGCTCCCCGACATCGTCGGTGGCTTGCTTGATCCCGTCTAAGACGGGAACTTGATGGAACTTTCAATCTAAGAAAATCAAGCTGGCGAGTCCACGAGCCATCAAACGAGCGACGAAGGAGCGCATCCTGTCACAAACCCCATTCGCTCGCTCGCATCCTGTTAAACCCCTGTCCACATCCGTATCCCTATGCCGTGTTGACGAATCCGCAAATTAGCGGCTGGATGGTTCGACAATGCCCCAGCCTTTCAAACTAGCGATGGTCCAAATGCGCGTCGATGGCGGCGACCCGGCCGGCAATGTCGCTCGCGCGCTTGAGTGGATCGACGAGGCCGCGAAGAACGACACTCAGGTTGTCTTGCTTCCCGAGTGCATGGACCTGGGCTGGACGCATCCCTCGGCTCTCGAGTTGGCCGAACCCATTCCAGGCGGCTATCCCTGCGAAGCCCTTTCGAAGGCGGCGAAGGATCATGGCGTCTATCTTTGCGTGGGACTCACCGAACAGGCGGGAAGTCAGATCTACAACGCTGCCGTCATCATCGATCCGGAAGGGAATGTTATTTTAAAACACCGAAAGCTGAATGAGCTTGAGATCGGCCACGCCTACTACGCTCAAGGCGACCGGCTTAACGTGGTCGAAACCGAGTTTGGGACTTTCGGATTGATGATCTGCGCCGACGGTTTCGCGAACGGAGAAGTATTGGCCCGTTCGCTTTGCTATATGGGAGCCGACGTCATCCTATCACCTTGCGCCTGGGCGCGCCCGGCGGACCATGACAACGAGGAGGATCCCTATGGCGACCTGTGGCGCGCTTGCTACACACCGGTCGCCAAAGGATACGCCACCGCCATTTTCGGGGCGAGCTGCGTGGGCTGGATCACGGGCGGTCCCTGGGAGGGCAGAAAATGCGTGGGCTGCTCGCTCGCAATCGGACCCGACGGAACCGAGCTCTTTCAAGGTCCCTACGGACCCGAAGCGGAGTGTATCCTCTATGCGGATATAACACCTGTGCCACGACCCAACAGAGGGACGCAATGGGCGGAGGAAAGCTGATTAAACCCGCCGGGACGGCGGGTTTAACCCAACCTGCATAAAAGGTGGAACGCGCCGTCCCGGCGCGTTTATTCAACAGTTCGATCAACTCAACCGACGCGGCTCTCTCGGCGATAGAGCCCTACCTTGAATCGATAAACGGAATGCATCACCCGCTTAAACCCGCCGGGACCCGTCTTCGTCTCTCAGTTCGAGACTACGCCGAGGCAGGCTGTCGGGTTCCACCTTATCTACCTGATCCATTGTTCCCGAATTGAAATTGCCAATACATGAGCGACGCGCTGAGGATTAAACTTATGACGCGTTTCATCGTTTCGTCTTTGGCAATCATCGTGCTGGCGATCCCCTCGGAGGCAACGCTCCGTATCCATCGTACCGACAAGCTAGGCCCCAGTTCGCCGACTTCGCCCCAGTTCGACCACACCGAAGCGAGAGCCGAGGCCAAAATTGTATTCGCCGAATTAGCCGAGGAGCACGGTTGGGATTTCTCGCAGTCGAGCGACAGCGCTTTGTTTACCGACGAGGGTCTGAAGGACATCGATGTCGTCATATTGGACAACAATTCCGGCATCCTCTTCAACGAAGCCGAAAAACGAGCCTTCGAAAAGTGGGTCCGCAATGGTGGAGGAGTCGTCGGCATACATGGCGCCACCCATGCGCACAAGGGCGTGGACGAGAACAACCAGGCCGAGTGGCCCTTCTGGTATGGCCTATGGGGAGTCTTGCACAAGAGCGGCCCCAAAGAAGGGCCGCAAGGTCGACGCGGTTACGCGGATCAAGTCATGAGTGTGAACACCTCAGAGCGTTGGAGCGCAAACCGCCCTACCATTTGGGAGTTTGAGATGGTCGAATGGTACTTTTGGAATTACCATTCCAACTACAGCGACAAAGAAATCATCTCTGTCGCCGACGTCCAAACGAACCAACCCCAATTGCCGCAATACTATCCGGTCACTTGGAGCCATGAGTACGAAGGCGGAAAAGTCTGGTACACGAATATGGGGCACTACGCGGAGAACTTCCGCCAAAAAGAATTCATCCAGCACCTCCTCGACGGCATTCACTGGGCCGCGGGAAGATAGCGTATCCAAATTTTTTGGACTGAGTCTGAAATAGGAGTCAATAGTCAATCGTTAGCTACACTCAAACCCGATTCAATTAACAGGATGCGCTCTCCCGTCAGGGACCCCGACCCCGGTCGGCGGCCAAGCGGGATCGCTCGCTTGATCCCGTCCCGTTAAGCCCCGACGGAATCGGGGTCTTTGACGGGACGGGAACTTGATGAGAACTCAAAGATATTCTCAAAAAGGTAGGGCTCGACTGCCAGGCGAGCCGCATCGGTTGTATAAAACAACTGGCTCTGCGGCTCTCTCGGCGATAGAGCCCTACCTTGAGCAACTCGTGGGACACTCACTACAATCCAAATCAATTTGGCGAGTCCACTGCTTGTCTCGGCGAAGCTCGAAGAGCGAAGACGGAAGCCATCAAGCAAGCCACCGACGACGACGGGGAGCGCATCCTGTTAAAAACCCGATCCACGCCCGGATCGCTAAGTCGTGTTGACTCTTGCTCTTCCTGTTTTGACCCCGCGGGCGAGTGATACTCAAGCCAAGGCTCTTTCGAACAACTTCAGCATGCGGCTCCAGGCTCGCTCGGCCTGGGCCTCGTTGTAGACCGCGGAATCCGGTGGGCACCAGCCGTGCAGGGCGCCCTCGTAGACTTCGATTTCCGCTTTAACACCGGCAGCATCGAAGGCTTCGCGAAGGAGCGTTTTTTCGTTGGGTCGGCGCTCGTCGTCGTTTTCGGCGATGGCGATCAGGAATTCAGCCTTCATCTTGCCAGCTAACTTGTGCGGGCTGTCGTCGGCGTCCGTCGCCAAGCCACCCCCGTGGAACGAGCAGCCCGCGCCGATCCGGTCGGGCATGGCCGCCGCAAGGCGCATGCAGTACGAGCCGGTCATGCAGTATCCGGTAGTGCCGACTTTGCGGCCTGTATCCACAGATGCCTGCGCATCGAGCCATTTGACGAATGCCCGGCCATCGGATACGCAGGTTTCGGGCGAAAGGGAACGCGCGTGAGGCATCAGCATCTCGCGAATGCCTGGATCGCGAAACGTCTTGCCGGTCGGCACAATCTGACCGCGGTGGCTGCGGTAGTGAGGATTGGGAACCAGCACCGAGTAACCGGACTCTGCCAGGCGCTTTCCCATGGCCCGAAACGCGGGGCGGATGCTGACAATGTCGGGCCAGACCATCACTGCCGCGTGGCTGCCAGACTTGGGATGGACGAAGTAGCAATCGGCCTCGCCGTCCGGCGTCGGCACCTTGACATCCTCCTCGACAACCTCGGCGGCATTGGCGACCGATGGCAGCATCAGGGCAAGCGCCGCGCCGATGCTGGTCTTGTTGAATTGGCGCCGAGTCAGGCCCTGGCGCTGGAGGTATTGTTCAACATCTTTATTGGTAAGTTCGTCACACATGGGGATCTCGGGTACGGAGGGTTAACTCGGATAGATAGATTGGTGGGCCCTTTCTAGTTCGAGCGCCTCAAAGGGGTCAATAGTCATTAATCAACTACACGTAGATACGGTTCAATTAACAGGCATTGTTTTTAAACAGGATGCGCTCTCCCGCCAAGCGGGATCGCTGACTTGATCCCGTCATAGACGGGAACTTGATGGGTACATTCAGAGATTCTCTCTAAAAGGTAGGGCTCTATCGCCGAGAGAGCCGCGTCGGTTGAATAGAACTGCTTGCACTGCGGCTCTCTCGGCGATAGAGCCCTACCTTGAGCCACTTGATGGGCGCTCTCCAAAAAGATCAAGTTGGCGAGTTTACGAGCCATCAAGCGAGCGACGGGGGAGCGCATCCTGTTAAAAATTCTCCCTTCGTTCGCATCCTCTTAAAACCGAACCCTACGAGGATCCACAGGATTGTTTGTATTCGTACCTAGTATACATTCAATTGATCCGAGTTCATCTCTTACGGAAAACGACCTTGGCGGCCCCCGATGTGAGAGGTCGCGCGTTTGGAGCGCCGGCTTGTGTGAATACGATAAGAATGCGTCCGGTTTTGAGATCGACGCTGGCTGAAGTGCCAGTCGCTCCCCCGTGTCCAACGACCCCGCCTCCGCGCAGGTTGAAACCGATACCGTAGTTCTTGGCTGCGGGTTGCTTCTGGTAGAGTTTGGCCAATACGGACGCGGGCGCGATTTGCCGCTTGCCGACGCGGCCCTTGTCGGCGTGAAACTGGAGGAAACGCTGGAGATCGCCCGGGGTGGAGACCAAGGCTCCCGCTGTGTTGACGAACGATCCTCCTTGAGCGCGAAGGCGTTCGATTTGAGCGGCGACGTCGTCGTCGCTTCGACCCTCGGCGCGGGCGGCAAAACGCGGATGGCGACGAACGAGCGAAACTCCCGGAGTGAAGGTCGTTTCATTCATCCCCAGCGGAGCGAGGAGTTTTTCTTGCATCACCTCGGCGATCGGGCGACCGGTGACGACCTCAATCACCCGGGAAACAGCGGCGTAGCCTCTGAAAGTGTAGGCGTATTCCATGCCGGGACGCGCGACCAAACCTTGAGTCGCTAAGTGACGGGCGACTTCCGCTTGATCGCCGCGTTTAACCGGAGAATTTCTAGGGAGCTTGGACATCGTTCCGCCCGGAAATCCTGCCGTATGGGAGAGGCACTCCGCGATCGTGGGTGAACGAACGGATTGATCGCTGTCTTGCAGCGTGAGCTCAGCGTATTCCGGGAGGTACTTGGCGATCGGATCGTCGAAGGAAAGACTTCCCTCCCCCACGAGAACGGCGACCAAAGTAGCAGCGATCGGTTTGCTAATGGAGGCAATAGACACAACCGTTTGCTCGTCCCAAGGGGTTTCGGAGTCCGCCGTAAAGGTGCCGAAATAGCGATCGCACACAATCTCGCGATCCTCGACAACGCGCACGGAGCCGCCAGGGATTTTTGGATTGGCATCTGCCGTCGCGATGAGGGATTCGAGCTCGGAAAAGGATGGCTCCGCTACGGCAGTCACACTCGCGAGAGCGAAACACGCTAAGGCCAGAATGAGGCGAAAAAGGGGCAATTTGACTTTCATTGAATTCGAGAGCGAGCGATCAGAATAGTGGAACGCGCCTACTGCTCCACCACCCAGATGTTTCTGAACTGAATCTTGTTGCTGTGATCCTGAAGCGAGAGCCCTCCATTCTTGCCAGACTCAGGCTGACCGCGCCCCTTCTGGGTGTTGGAAGTCGTTCCTTTGATCTGATAATTGTTGTGGATCTTCACTCCATTGTGCCAGACCGTGAACACTGCGTCCTCGATTTTGTTACCCTCGGAATCGCGACGTAGCCGCTTAAACTCTACATCGTAAGTCTGCCATACGCCGGGCGCCCAGCACATGTTCACCCGTGGGGGCGATTGCTTGTACAGCGCGCCACACTCGTTCCACATGCCGCCCAGTCCATAGCTGTCGAGTATTTGAACCTCATAACCGCCCGGCAGGAAAAAGCCGCTGTTGGCCCGTTTTTGCCCTCGGTGCTCTGGCTCGTATGGCAAACGGAATTCCAAGTGGACTTTCACGTCGCCAAAACTCTGGCGGGTATTGATGGAACCACCGACTCCGTCGTTGTCCTTTTTCGGCAAGACTTCAAAGTAGCCGTTTTTGATAAGCCAGGTGGGATCGCCCCCATCTTGCCGCTCCCATGCATCCAGATTGGCCCCATCGAAGAGCACGACCGCGTTGGCAGGCGGCTTCGCTCCTAATGTAGGCGAAGCGCGATACGCGCGTTTCAATGAAAACGACGTGTCGAATGCCCCGCCGGCCTTTTTGCCCGTAAAACTATCCTCGGTGATTTTGCCCGAGTATCCATTTTGATCGAACATCATCTTGCCGTTCTTCCACACCGCTTCGGTTTTGACTTTAAAGTCGGCCCGTTTGTCGAACTCCTCCATTATCTGAATTTCGTAGCGATCGTTGCCCAATCCAATCACACGAGCCACCAAGCCGGGGTTATTCTTGGCGTTACCGTCTTTTTTCGGGGCATCGACCCAGCCGCCTTCCCAGTCGCCCATGAAGGGCGGGATCGGCTCCATATTGGCCTGGGAAACAAGGGAGCCGCTTGTCCAGAGCACGGTTAAACAGATGAAGGCGATGGGTGCTTTAAGGGGTATAGAAGTCATTCGAATCAAACTGGTTAGATTTTACGGAACCGCATAGATAATCGACAGAAGGCCCTTCAGGCAATCTCCGATTCATCCAACGGGCCCACCAAGAAAGCTCAAAAGAGTCCGCGCCTGATTCCCGCTGTTCGTTGCTGCTTTCGACAGCCTGCGCTCTACACGCGGCTCAAAAACCCGGGCCCATCTATTTCTATTCGCAAGCTTGAACGCGACGACGCTTGGAACTAACATCGCATTCCACTTCGTACTCTATGGCCATGAAATCAGCCTCTCTCTTGCTCTTCATCCTCGCGCTGACATCGGCGTATTCCGGTACCGAGCGCCTGAACGCGTTACTGATCACTGCCGACGACCTGGGCATTCAACTCTCCTGCTACGGAGATCCAATCGCCAACACACCGCATATCGATGCGCTCGCCGCGCGTTCGACCCGTTTCGAAACTGCCTATGTTAGCCAAGCGTCCTGCAGCCCTTCGCGATCGACAATGTTCACGGGATTGTATCCGCATGGCAATGGCCACTACGGATTGGCTAATGCAAATGTCGGCTTTCGGGTCCATGAGGCGCTCATCGACGACCTCCTGCCGAACGTTCTAAAACGAGCCGGCTATCGCACCGGTATTATCGGCAAACTGCACGTCGACCCAGAAGAACACTTCGCTTTTGATCTCAACACCAAGGAGGGATTCGGTCAACGCGACATCCGCAAGCAACTGCAATTCGCCCGAGAATTCCTGGAAGCCGATTCAGAGCAATCCTGGTTTCTCATGTTCAATCTCTTCGACCCGCATGTGCAACGCGATCGCCTGCCCGATGGTAGCCGCAGTCCGCAGTACTTGCCGGACCAAGTCCAAGGCATTCCCGAAACCCTGCTGTCAGCCGACGACGTTCCCGCCTGGCCCTGGCAAGGTATCGACACGCCAGAGCAACGAACGAAGATCGCTGGCTACTACAACTGCGTGCATCGCATCGATGTCGCCATAGGGAAGTTGATGGAGATTTTGAAGGAAACCGGTCATGACGACAACACCCTGATCATTTTCCTGGGCGACCATGGGCCGCCCTTCACGCGAGGCAAGACGAGTTGTTACGAAGCCGGTCTGCGCGTGCCCTTCATCGTCAACTGGCCCGGCATTTCCAAACCGCATGTTTCCGACCGACTCGTGGGCAGTATCGATATTTACCCTACAATCCTAGAGGCAGCTGGAATCAATGAGTCTGCCAGCCTCCACGGGCGTTCCTTGAAACCCGTATTGCAAGATCCGAATACACGCAGTTGGCGAGACACTCTCGTCGCCGAATTTCACTATCACGGAGCCAGCCCCTTTTTCCCCCGCCGAGCGATCACCGACGGGCGCTACAAGCTCATTCACAACCTACTTGCCGGCCAAGCCAAGGCCAGTAACAGTGTTGATGGCGATCAAGCCTGGAACTTCGCCCAAGAACTACCCCGCGACCATCCTGCTCGCCTAGCCATGGATCGCCTGCCCAATCCACCCGAGTGGGAACTCTACGATCTGCAAGAAGACCCTGTCGAATTCGTCAACATAGCCGATGCGCAATCGTCCAAGCGAATCCTCGCTCGCCTCAAAGAGAGCCTCGCAGTCTGGCAAGCGCAGACCAATGATCCGTTTGGAGACCCGGTATTTCGACAACAGGTACAAACGAAGCACCAGCTAAGCGTTAAGTAGATGCAAATCGTAACAGTAGGACCGTAGAAAAAAGAGACAAGGAAGCGAGTCAGCGCTTCGCTGAAGTTTTGAGCAATGTATTCGTCGTAATCATACCGGGTTGAGACAATAAAAGTTTGCGATATGACAGTGGCAGCATTGAAAACCCCTATTTCTCCAAAAAGCCTTTAAGCCTGAGCCAATCTTCCATCCGGTCGTTCCAAGAAGTAACAGGTTTTTCAGTGCGACGAAGGCCGTAGCCGTGACCTCCTTCGCTGTAGATATGCATCTCAGCGGAGACGTTTGCTTTCTTGAGCTCAATGAAGACCTCCGACATGCCAATGGAACGGTCTTTGTCGTCGTACGTGATCACCATGAAAAACGGGGGGCAGGATTCAGAAAGCTCCGCCCCTTCCGGCATCCACCAGCCGGAATAAATCGGCGCCGCAAAGGCCGGCCGAAAACTGTGACTATCATGCCGATCCACTGGTTCATACAATCGTTCGGGCACCAAGGCCGTATACGTGACAGGCGCTCCTCCGGCAGAAAACCCCATAATACCGATACGATCCGGATCAATGCCTAACTCGGCAGATCGAGACCGCACAAGACTCATGGCCCGCTGGCCATCCTGAGCGGCCGCGAACCAAGGTTTGTCCGGATTACGAGCCGCGCCCGGTACCCGATATTTGAGTACGATCGCGGTCAGTCCAATCGAAGTCGCCCACTCGGCCACTTCCGTTCCCTCCAAGTCAATCGCGAGAATCCTGAACCCTCCGCCTGGAGCGATAATGACGGAAGCTCCCGTATCGATTCTCGGGTCGGGTTTGTAGATCGTGAGCGTCGGAACAGAGACGTTTTGCAAACGAGTCACGCGTTTACCCGCCGCGAGCCTGCTGTCGTCGGTTGTGCTATCCGACTCCGGCGGGAGCGTTTCGATTTCGCCGGGCGCCTCGCCGGGCCAGAGATTCCAGGTGATCGGATCAGCCGCCGAAAAAACAGGGGCTGATGCCAAAAGAATAAGGATAAACGAGCGAGCGAGGTATTTCATTTTTTAATACATTGAATATTTTCTAGAATCATAACTATGAAAGTTCGCCCATAAATCGCGCGAATTCGCACGACGATGTATCGCGAAGATGGCGGAGCAGCGATTCCATTTTCTTTCACTGACCCTACTACCGCAGCTCACAGTTCTTACCGGCACATGAATCCGTACCTTTGAATCGGGTCTAGGGCGAAGTTTGTTTCCATAGCCAGATCGCCGCGAGTGCCCAGCAGTGGAGATAATCGACCATCTGTAGCGACTGCATCGATACAACCGTGCGTGACTAGGTTAGCGACATGGCCACTTCCAAAGTTTGGATCGCCCACGACAATCAACATTCCCTCAACGGGAATCCCTTCCCAGCGATGCAAATCGTAGCCAAGATTCTCTGCAGCATCACGTTCGTCGTCAGTCAGATCGTCCCACTTCTTGTTTCCGCTCGGAACCTCACTATCACTATCCCAGAGCTCCTTGTCCCAACCTAGTCTCGACCAGTGTTCTTGATCTTCGTCGGATAGCTCATCCCAGTCGAAGCGATTCCAGTAGTCATCGCTTAGAGGCATTCGTTTTCGTTTTTTCTCTTCACCATTCCAACTCTGCTTGTCGTATCCCAAATTTTTGGCAGTATCGCGCTCTGTATCCGAAAGTTCACTCCATGATTTGCTTCCGCTTGGGGGTGGCTGGTCATTGTCCCACCGGCTTTTGTCCCAGCCTAGTTCTCTCCTCTTCTTTTTATCGTCTTCAGACAGGTCGTCCCACTCGAACTTGCTCCAAAAGCTATCGCCCTGAAACGGAATCAATCCCCAGACCACCAAGTCGAGTTGATTTCTAAGAACATTGCGCGTCTCCTCTTTGCGAGAAGGAGACCCTGCGCGGATTATCGGGATGAGTCCTCCGCAGCCGAAGTCTAGTCCAACAGGTTGCTCCGGGCCAATACGATAGGTTTCAAACGGAGTCGAGCTGCGCCCCAAGTGATACCATCCTCCATGACCCTTACCTTTAACAAAAAGACCAGGTCTTCTTACTTCTCCAAACGGAACGGACAGGTGCGCGAGCAACCAGAGCATGAGCGCTCCCACATTCACGGCGCTTCCCACAGTCAGCAGAAACTTTACAAACCCTACAGAGAGCGTCTTGCCGGCGATCCCAATCGGAACGCCTCCCGCTGGGATCCCAATTTTCCCCGACAAGAACAAGCCAGCGGCTCCGCCTATCGCTGCAAGGGAGCCCATTGCTATGGCAATTCCCATCGTGGACAGCCTTCCGGGGTATTCCATCTGCGGCCCGTTGCTTACGACCGCGGCAGGTTGTCGAATGGCGGTTTCACGATAGTGTCTCAAAAAGGCTTTGGGGAAAGTCGGGATGCTGAAGAAAAGGGATGCAGCCAGTGGCATGTTCCACCAAAAAGTTGCCAGAGCGGCAGTGATATTGGGAATCATCCAACTCAACTGCCGCCATTGAAATTCCTTTGTCCAGATGTCGAAACTGACCTTGTCCGGATCCAGAAAGCAGTAGTGGGTACTTCCACCTGTCCCCCAAACATAGCCTCTTGTTTGGTTGTCGTTGTGGTTTATGGCAGTGGCGACTAGATTCGGATCCGAAAACGGATTGGCCATTTTATTTCCATAGGACATAGTTGAACCTCCTTGTATATATCGTGTTTAACCGCAGAGTCCGCAGAGGTCGCAGAGCAAACCCTGAAGAATCCTCCGCGCTCTTTGCGTACTCTGCGGTTTAGAAGACGTTTGGACTAACTCTAGACCGTGTACGGTGCGCGACGCCTGTAGGTACGCAAGCGATTGGCCTCGGCGTCCTTGACAAAGCGTTCCGTCTTCGGATCGAAGGTCACCTTGCGCCCGAGCTTCCAACTGATCGCAGCCGCGAAGCAGGCCATGTGGCCGTAGCGAACCGCAGTCGAGTTGCACACTGGGTCCCTCCGTGTCTTTACGCAATCGAGGAAGTTGCGGGCGTGCATGACGGGATCGGTGCCGTTAATCTGGTCGTAGGTTTCGTTTTCGATCAGCTTGGGATTGCTGGCTACGATTTTCTTGGCGTCCCCGGCTTCTACCCAGCCTTCATCGCCTTCGAAGCGAATCGGGCAAGTGCCCAGCCCTTCCTGCCATTCGCCCTCCCCCTCGAAACCGGAAAGGCGCATAATCAACTTCGCTCCATTGGCATACCTGGCGGTAATCATGCCATCCGACTCCGCTTCGAATTCGATTGGCGTCGTTCCATCCGCATCCGCAGCCCATTGGCAGAGATCAATTGTATGGGAGCCCCACTCGGGCAATCTCCATGCAGCATACAGTCCCTTGTGATTGCGCCAACGCCCTCTGCAATAAGCGGCGTTGAATTCCATCCACGGCGACGGTCCCAGCCACTTGTCCCAATTGATGACCGATGGATCGGGCTCCGGCTCGGCGGGCAGAGGTTCCAAGTAGTCCTGCAGTTGCAGGATGCCGGCATGAACGGAGGTGACCTGTCCCAGTTTGCCGCTTTTAGCAAGATGAGCCGCCAGCTTGAAGTTGGGAACGCTTCTCCGCTGCGTGCCTGCCTGGAAAACGCGCCCGTGCTTCCGAATCGTATCGTCCAGCTCTTGGCATTCCTGGATATTCATCGCGCAAGGCTTCTCGCAATAGATGTCCTTGCCCGCGCGGGCCGCTCGGATGGAGGCCGTGGTATGCCAGCGGTCGCCAGTAGCGATAATGACCGAGTCGATGTCGTCGCGCTCCAAGACGCCCGACATGTCGTCGTAAATCACGCAATCCGTGTTGCTGTATTGGCGATCCGCGAGACGCTTGATGATTTCGCGCCGCTCCTCTTGCACGTCGGCGATAGCGACGAATTGACAGTCCTTGTGGGCGAAGAATCCCGCGAGGACCTTTCGTCCCCGTGGACCCAATCCAATACCTCCCACGACAATTCGATTGCTGGGAGCCACCGCGCCATTCTTGCCGAGCGCGCTGGCCGGTATCAGCGTCGGCATGCCAATGGCGGCAACGGCAGTCGTTTTCAGAAAATTCCGGCGGTTCGTTTTTGTATTCATATTTTAGCTATAAGTAGGTTTTAAGGTAGCGGCCGATCTCCGAGCAGTCAAAAGGCGAATCCAATGGTGTATCATGGAATAGGTTGAGAAAACTGTACGGGCATAGGGGTGGGCGTCGCGTTCTTCGCAGCACTTTGGGGTTACGCGAAGATAGGAGCGTATCGTCCGTCAACGCAAGCCAATCACTCAATGAATCGCCAGAACGAGCCCTGACGCGTCTTCCACGGGTATTCAGATGAGTCCTTTCCTCCCCCTCCCTGCTTGGCGCACGCACGTCAACCTATTGATTTCTTGCCTGAGAAAACAACCTCACTTCATCTCCTAATCCTAATCTTACTCTTAATCCTAATCACCCCAACTCCCTACTATTTTGATTAAGAGTAAGATTAGGATTAAGATTATGACTTTAAGTTGACTGTTCGGACGGCCAATCTCCGACTTATCGAACAGTTCTCAAGGGACAACCCACTTGAACAGAAACGAACCAGATCAATCGTCGTCGATATTCCAGTGCATCTCCGACTTGAGCATATAGTGGTCGTCGGTTCGCTTTCGCAGCATGCCTCGCGTGACGCCATAGCCCGAAATCCCTTTCCACTTGCCAGTGCCGCCAATGAACTCGTAAGACCCGGGAGGATTGCTGTACCACCATTCGTGATACAGCCATACGATGTCGCCATCCGGATCGGTATCTTCAAGCAGCATCGCGTCTCCATTGCTGCCTCCCGAGGTTCCGGGCGCGGGCTTGTAGGTCGTGCCCCGATCGTAGCAGGTGGCGAAGTTGCGCGGGCTGATCGCGTTTTCGTCGTCGCTCAAGAGAACTCCCGATTGGCTGCTCACCATCAAGGTGACCCCATTGTCTAGAGTCCGGGAGAAATCCTCGATATGCGGTCCGTGGAAGCTGAGACCTTTGTCATGGAATTCATAGTCGTCCGGATTGCTGCGGCCCGCTGCGGGGGGCAAATTCGCGATGCGCCAGTCGATGGTGAAATCAGGTTGAGTGTATCCGTCAATACGACCGGATCCGTCAACGGCGAGTTTTCCTTCCCCCGCAATGCCCTTCCACTTGCCCGTACCCGCTTTGAGGGATATCTCGCTCGCACCGTCTTCCTGCCTCCAAAGGGTGCTCCAGGTGAGATCGCCTTCACTATCGACCGTCTCGCAGAGCGCGACATGAGCAATGACCGCTCCTTCCGTATCCGTGAGGATGGAACCCTGAGCGAAAAAAGTGGCTCGATGCCAGGGGCCGGATTCCCCTTCGGTGACGACCGTGCCGAACTGGTGATAGGCGACCAACTGCTTGCCATCCTTGAACTGCTTCACCCGGCGTTCTTCGTAGGGCTCTAAAAACAGATAACCGGAATCACGGCCGCTCGCCTGGAGAGACGTCGTCACGAACAGAACCGCCAGCGAAAAATAAAGGAGAAAACGGTCAAAGGGAAATCTAGGAATACGATCTTTCATCGGGAGGGAATGGCAGTTCTTAGCGTCGGGATTATTTATAAAATTCCATCAACCAGCTTCTGACAGCATCGGTGTCCAAGCTTCGTGAATACTGATAAATGCCCGACTTTTCGATTCCATTGCCACCCCAAACGAAGATGTGGTGCTGCCCATCGAGTACGATCCCTCCAACCGGATTGAACCCGTCTACGTAGTCCGCGCCGGGAATATAGCCATTTCCTACGCTCTCAGTTCTGTTTTGCAATCCCCAGGGTCCTCGGTAGCGAATCCAAGTTCCTTCAAACCTCCAATTGGCCCTTTTCCCAAAGAGATCGTCAGGATCAATCGAATACAAATTCACCTTGGCGTGCCCCGTCGGACCATCAGCGTTGATCCCGAATCGCATCGAAACCGCAGCTTCGAATCGCTCCGTCTTCGGGTTGTAGATCAGATCCGGAGTATCCGCGAGCCGGCCATGCTCAATGCCTGAGGAACGAATATCGAAGGGAAACCACCCGGTACTGGAAGCGCATTGCACGTACGGCCCCGCGACCGCGTTTTCCGGGTTCCGGTTCAAAAACGCCACTTTGCCTTGCCATTCTATAGGCGTCAGTTCCGAGAATACGAATTCCTCGGGAATCGCCTGCTCCTCGTAATGCCAAGTCTTGCCGAAGTCCGGAGAATAGACGGCGCGAATGACCCCACCGTAACCTTCGGCATTCCTAACCACGCGTTTCCGATCCGTGCACCAGAGGATCATGCCGCGTTCCTCATCGAACGTCATTCGCATTCCCATGCGGGTACTTTGAAGCGGCAAGTCCCCAAAGTCGGGCGATTCCGTTATCAGCTCCCAGGAAGCACCCTTGTCTTTCGATCGATAAATTCCCTCTTTCAAAGCCAAGTAGGCAATGCCATCGCTGGCTCCCATACTCGCGTTCCAACCTTGGAACGGCGACATGTCTGGATCCCAGGTTCCCGCATCGTGCAAGTCGAAGGGCCGACTCCAAGTTTTGCCTCCATCGGTCGACTGTATGACTTTTCGGATACCGGTATAGTCATCGGCATGAATATCGGTCTGTACCCGATTTTTGAAATGATGCGGTTTCTGGGCGTAGAGCACAAGGATCGTATCGTCGACTACAGTGGCGATGGGCCAGTAGAGATATTTGTTGATCGTATCGACATTTTCCGGAGTCGGCATCAGTACCGGTTGCACATCGAGCAGCTCCGATTCAGCAAACTTGCGAATTTCGCGCTCGTCGAGCTGGCTCAGCTGCCGCGCGAGGCCACCGGGATCTTCATGATACCAATCATGGCCAGCAACAGGACTCCCAAAAGTCAGGGCAACGGTAAAAACAAACGAAATTGGGAAAAACGAATCTCTCATTGTTCGAGCAAACAATAATTCTGCGTCTCGACCATGAAAGCAGAACTATACCAGCACGGTCAAGTTCACTGCCAGGTAGCTACAGTGCCGCTTTCTCGAGTTGGAAACTCGCGAGCTCGTCTTCAATCGCCTTTCGATCGAGGTCGATGCCGATAAATACAATCTCCTGGCGCCGATCGCCCGTCTTCGCGTCCCATTTGCGCTCCGCTTCCGGTGAAATTTGAGATCGGTCGAGTTCGCCGTTCTGTACCAAGGTGTGCATCCAACGGCCGAGGTAGTCGAAGCGCAACGCGTCTCCCGCCAGCGAGAGATAGCCGATCCGGTCCGGCTCGCGATCGGTCCAAGCAAAACCTTTGGCCCGAAGCAGTCCGCGAATACGGCCTCTCAAGTACGCGACCAATTTGTCGTGACTCATTGGATACCGAGATTTGTGGACGAACGCCATGAGACCAAACTCCCCATGATCGTGGGCCGGACCGCTCCCCTTCGGTCTATCGAAACGCTCACCGGTCCCGGCGAGTTCCAAGTCGCACCGCGACTGATTGAACACCTTGGCGCTGTCAAAGCGCTCCGAATCCAACAGCATCTCGATCCCCACTTGGCCGTCGCGCACCGCAACTACTTTGGCTGACGGATTGATCGTCGCCAAGGACTCCTGAGAGCGACGAAGCGCCTCCTCGTCAGCGCGGTCGATTTTGTTGAGAATGATCACGCTCGCAATTTCCACCTGCATCGTCAGCAGCTCGCTGAGCGGACGGCGCGGATCCGAAAACAGCTGCAGCGGACGGCGAACAGGGCGGTAGGCGTTATCCATCCGCTTCACCCAGTCGGCCGCGTCCACCAGCGCCGCCAGATTGGCGATCCGCACGTAGTCCAGCGACGAAACACCGTCGGCGTCTCGCGAAACCAAGCTCGCAATGATGCGTTGCGGCTCCGCGATACCGGTTGCTTCCACGACAATACAATCCGGCTTCTGCTTCGCCAACGTGACAACCGCTTCGCCAAACGCGTCCTGAATGCCGCAGCAAATACACCCATTGCTGAGCTCCACGATCTCGTCCGCGGACTTCGAGTCGATTTGAGTGACTCCGCGGGCGAGCGCCGCGTCGATATTCACCTCCCCGACGTCATTAACCAGGACCGCCAAGCGACGGCCCTTGGCCTCGCGCAACAGGTGATTCAGAACCGTCGTTTTGCCCGCTCCGAGAAAGCCCCCTAAAATAACGAGAGGGATACGCCTGTCGGTCGTATCCCTTTCGGAAAGTTCGTTCGAATCTGCGAGGCCTTCAGCCCTCATGCAAATTTAGAAACTCGTTCTCACGCCAAAACGCAAGCTCCGACCCGGCATGGGAGCGAGGTCTTTCAAGAACGACGTATTGGGTCGTGCCTCGTCGTCGCCGAGATTCGTTCCCACGACGAACAGGTCGAGCGTGGTCGTTTCGTTAACGAGCATCCGGTAGCGAACATCGGCATTCCAGAGCGTATAGCTGTCGGTCGGCAACTGGTTCGGTCCGAGGTGCGACGCGCTGTCGTGCCAGCGACCTTCCGCCCCGAACAGCCAAGAACCGATTTCGTACTCGTAGCGAGCGCCGAGGCGACGCACCGGAATGCGCGGAAGGTTCGTATTGAAGCTCTCGTTGGTCGCCCGCGTTTGATCGTAGATGAGATCCACGTGCATGGCCCGATCCGACTCGTCGACGATGTGAAAGCGGAAATCCACTTCGAAACCGTAGAACTTCGCGTCGGCGTCCGTCGCCCGAAAAACGTCCAATCCTTCCGTATCCAATTCCCCGTAGAGCGCTTCAACGTCTTCATGGTCGAGGAATTCCAAGTAAATAAAGTCGTTGAAATCCGAATAGAAAGCGGTGACCTCGCCCGTGACCGGTCCCGCCGTCAAACGATAGGAAAGATCGAGACTCGTGGAGAACTCCTCGCTGAGCGTGGCATCGCCGATTTCGAAACTCTGAGTTCCGACGTGCGGACCGAATGCGTACAGCTCGCTGGCGTTCGGAGCCCGCTCGCCAAAAACCAAATTAGCGGAAACCGCGCTGTTCTCGGAGACTCGACGCACAAAACCCGCCGAGGCGTTGAGCGTATCGAAACTGCGGCTGCCGAGCGACGCATCAACCGGATCGATATCCACGCTCTCCAGTCGCGCTCCGAATTCCCAGGCGCCCCAATCTTGATTCAAGCGCTCCATTGCGAAGATCCCGTACTGGGTCGTCTCGGAACTGGGAATGAACGCTTCCTCGCCGATCGCGGAGAAGTCGTCCACCTTGGCTTGAAAACCGAAGGCTCCCGTGAAGTCGCCGATCGGATTGTGCACGCCCGTAAGACGAAGCTCGTAGCCATCGCGATCGAAGACCGTGCCGACTTCATCCCCTTCCACTTCGGTGTGCGTATACTCGCCGAAAGCCAAGTCCAACTCAACACTCTCGAAAAACGCTGACGGCTCGAGAAGCGTTCCGCGAAGGCTGAACCGAGACTGGTCGAGATCGATGGCTACCGATTCCTCCTCTTCGCCATGCTCGTGCTCGTCTTCGTGCTCCTCCTCTTCCTCGCCTTCTTCGTGCTCTTCGTCGTGCTCGTCCTCATGGCCATGAGCATGCGAATGTCCGGGAACGCCGTAGTCGGTTGCGTACTCAGAATAGGATACGGCGAAGCTGCCTTGATCGCCGAACCAGGCTAGGCCGAGGTAGCCCGTGCGGGTGTCGACAAAGCTGTTTTCCAGTACACCGAACACTTCCTCTTCTTCCTCGTGCTCGTCATGCTCGTCTTCGTGCTCTTCCCCCTCTTCTTCACCTTCCTCGTGCTCATCTTCGTGCTCGTGCTCTTCCTCTTCCGCTTCCATTTGGTAGAAGGATTCCGCGAAGCCAGGAATTTCAAAGTCGTTGGATTGACGATCCAAGAAGCCGGCGCTCCACGCGAAGTCGCCTTCGCCGCCTTGCAACGCAATCCCGTAAGTCTTCTCGTCCGAGACAGAACCGTAGGACGCTTCCGCCTGGCCGCTGATTGGCGCCGTGGCCCGTCGCCGCGGCAGTTCCTTGCCAATCACATTAACAACGCCGCCGATGGCCGCGTTGCCGTAGAGCAAGGACGCCGGCCCGCGCACGACTTCGATGTCCTCCGCGAAAATCGACTCGATGCTCACCCCGTGGTCGGGACTCGTCTGGGAAACGTCAAAGGTGTCCGTGCCTTGGTTCAAAATACGAACGCGGTCGCCATCGAAACCGCGAATAATCGGCCGACCCGCGCCGGGGCCAAAATACGTGGAGTGCACGCCGGGCTCTCCCGAAAGCGTCGCTCCCAGCGATGACTCCGCCGCGCGCTGCAATGCCTCTCCGGACAATTTCCCCGCCGGAACTACCAGCTCGTCCTTGCTCTTAATGAAGGGACTCGCCGAGATGACCAGCGGATCCAAGTCCACCGTCTCCGGCTCACCACTCACCTGCCCAATGCCTAAACCCGCTACCAACGGGGCAATCACTACGAATCGGATCTTGTTTGCGTTCATTCCGTCTTATTGCAAAGGGCTTTCATTAAGAGCAAGCCTAATTGCAATATTCTTGCGTTAGATGGAGCGTGTAAAAACGCTCTCCAAACCCCGTAAATCCGGGGGACGACAGAACTCCGTCGCGTGAATTCGAGACGTCAACCCGACCGGCTAATTCACGATTCATCGGACCCTAGCGACACAAAGAAACGCCCACCGCGGCTCATTGAGACGTTAGAGCTAGTTTTTGAGCCCCACGGGGTACCCTTCGAAGTCCAAATCGTGTATGATTCGAGAAATGGGACGCGTACTCCTGATTCCCACGACATTCTCAGCTCCTTCCAGCAAAGACACTCGACGTAGTTAACATGCCATTACGATTTTTCCAAAACGCCACGAACCAACGCGCTCGATCACACGCGACGGCCCTCTCGGCCATTCTCTGCAGCTTCGCCGCGACTGCCATCGCTCAGACCGAGTCCTTCAAGACGCTTCCGCTCGAGGACCTGTCCGCGTTCCAGCGCGTCGCCAAAAACTGGCAGATCGTCGGCGCGGTCGAAGCGGATCTCAGCGACGTACGGCTAATGAACAGCTCTCCCGGCCAGGGCATCCTCCTCTGCCAGCCAACGCGAACGAAACGAGACGAACTCTTCACCCGTTTCGAACACGCGGACGTCGAACTCGAGTGCGAGATCATGGTCCCCATCAAATCGAACTCGGGCCTCTACTTTCAAAGCCGCTACGAGATTCAGATCCTGGACAGTTGGGGCGCCGACCCGGTCAAACACTCCGACATCGGCGGCATCTACCATCGCTGGGACAAGACTCGGCCCCAAGGGGAATGGGGATTCGAAGGACACCCGCCACGCGTCAACGCTGCCCGCGCGCCGGGCGAATGGCAGCAGTTCAAAATCAAGTTTCGCGCCCCGCGCTTCGACGCCAAAGGAAACAAAACCGAAAACGCTCGCTTCGAAGAGGTGCGCCTCAACGGGAAACTGCTCCACGAGTCGGTGGAGCTCTTCGGCCCCACCCGTTCGGCCGCGCTTGAAAATGAAGCTGCCTACGGCCCCCTCATGATCCAAGGCGACCACGGCCCCGTTGCCCTTCGAAATATCCGCTATCGCGGAATGGTCCGGGAATCCAACGAAAAGAAGGTACTCATCGTCACCGGCCAAAACAACCACCACTGGCCCACCAGCTCCGTGATCGTCGAACAGATCTTCGACAAGAGCCCGATCTTCGAAGCCGACGTCCTAGTGAGCCCCTCCAACGGGCAAAACATGACCGGATTCGTCCCGCCATTCGCGGACTACGACTTGGTCTGCCTCGACTACAATGGCGACTCCTGGTCCCGCCCGGCCGAAAAAGCGCTCGAGTCGTTCGTGAAAAACGGTGGCGGTCTCGTCGTCTTCCACGCCGCGGACAATTCCTTCCCCGAATGGAAAGCGTACAACGAAATGATCGGCCTGGGCGGCTGGAAGGGACGCAACGAGAAAGACGGGCCCTATGTCTACTGGAAATTCGACCAATTCGTACACGACTACTCCGCGGGCAAAGGCGGCGGGCACGGTCGCCAAGTCGAGTTCAATGTCGTCACCCGCGCTCCCGAGCACCCCATCATGAAAGGCATGCCGACGGATTGGCGGCACGCTCGGGACGAACTCTACCGCCACCTCCGAGGACCCGCGAAAAACATGGAAATTCTCGCCTCCGCTCTCCAGGACGAATCGACCGGTGGAAGCGGACGCCACGAGCCCGTGCTCATGACCATCAACTACGGAAAAGGCCGGGTCTTCCACTCCGTCATGGGCCACGTCGGAGCGAAGTACTACGACTCCATTCGCTGTAAGGGTTTTATCGCTACACTGCTACGCGGAGCGGAATGGGCGGCGACTGGAGACGTGACGCAACGCGTTCCGCCCGGATTGCCGAAAAGCGACTCGACCGCAATCGACACGAACTTCAAACCGCGTCCGGAAGTACTGATCATCGGCGACTCCATTTCGATGGGCTACACGGAATACGTCGCCGGATTGCTCAACGGCGAAGCGGACGTCACCCGCCCGAAAAACGCCAACGGCGGCTACCTGAATTGCGAAGGGACCACCAAAGGCGTTGCAGAAATCGACGATTGGCTCGCCGCGGGCGACTTCGATGTCATCACCTTCAACTTCGGCCTCCACGACTTGAAGCGTGTCCACCCCGAAACCGGTCGAAACAGCCGCGACCCCAACCACCCGCAGCAAGCGGATCTGGCTACTTACAAAGCCAACCTCGAAACCATCACTGACACGCTGCTCGGAACCGGGGCCGCGTTGGTGTTCGTCTCGACGACGCCCTTCCCCGAAGGAGTCGGCGGCCCGCTTCGCAATCCGGAGGACGTCGCCAAATACAATGAAGTCGCCTTCGAGATCATGAACCGCAAAGGCATCGCGGTGCAGGATCTACACCAGTACGTCCGCCCTCGGA
This sequence comes from Opitutaceae bacterium, assembly GCA_028284235.1. Taxonomy (GTDB): domain Bacteria; phylum Verrucomicrobiota; class Verrucomicrobiia; order Opitutales; family Opitutaceae; genus Pelagisphaera. Next base: position 142,288 of record JANQSC010000012.1, on the reverse strand, counting down.
TGGAGCAACTGCTCCCCCGCAAAGACGTGCACTTCCTGCCCGAAGGAAATCGCGAACTCGGCGAGCGCGTCGCCAACAGCATTCGCAAAGCCGCCGCGGAAGCGGGTTGGTAGCACTCCCGAGCGCAGATCAAACCGATCGCTAGTCCCCCTCGTATTCCGGATTGGGCCGCATTGGATCGGCGCCGACGCTGTCGCGCCACGCCCGCAACTCCGCCAGCAGTCGTCGAGCAACGGCGGGTCGGCGCTGGGCCAAGTTGTTCGTCTCGCCCAAATCTTCGTTGAGATCGTAGAGCTCCAGCTCGCCAGAATCCAGTCGTTCGATCAGCTTCCAGTTCCCTTTCCGGATCACGCCCGCCGGAAAATTCTGCGGATGCCGATTGTAGTGCGGGTAGTGCCAAAAGACCGACTCGCGCTCGATACCGCCTTCGCCTTTCAACACCGGAGTCAAGTCCACGCCGTCCCGATGTTGCAAGGGCCTCTGTTCAAGCCCCGCCGCCGCCAAAATCGTCGGATAGTAGTCCATACTGCTCATCAAAACATCGGATACGGAACCGCCCTCAATCGCGCCAGGCCACTTGAAGATGACCGGCACCCGCAGACCGCCTTCGTAGTTGGATCCCTTGTTCGCCCGCAATGGGGCGTTGCTCGTCGCTCGAGCGAATCCGCCGTTGTCGCTGGTAAAGATGACCATCGTGCGATCCGCGACACCGGTCTCCTCGAGCGCTCGCGTAATGCGGCCGACGCTGTCGTCAATACTCTCCACCATAGCCGCGTAGCGCGGATCACCCTGTCGTTGCTCTTCAGGCACTTTCTCGTAGCGCGCCACTTTGTCCGGTTTTCCCTGCAAGGGGGAATGCACGCCGTAGTGCGACATCATCAGGAAAAACGGCGAGTCGGCATTCGCTCGAATATACTTGTCTCCTTCCTCCGCCATGCGGTCGATCAGGTAGTCGCCTTCTTTTCCTTCCACAACTGTATCCCTTTTTGAATACAGATCGGGAGTTGTCGGAATCTTCCATCTTCCCTCGTATGGATACCAATAGCTTCCTGGAGCTCCGTAGTCGCGACCGCCCACATTGAGGTCGAATCCTTGGTGCTCCGGAAAGTAATACGGCTCCGGCCCGAGATGCCACTTGCCCATGAACGCGGTTTTGTAGCCCGCCTCTCGCAGGGCCTCCGCGATGGTGAATTCCTCTAGCGGAAGATTGGAGATGTAGCGGGCTTCGCGGAGCTTGTGTTGCTTTGCGTCCCAGCGTCCCGACGGGAGCCACTGCGTCAATAGAAGCCGCGCCGGGTATTTCCCGGACATCACAGCCGCCCGCGTCGGCGAGCAAACCGTGCACGCCGCGTATCCATTTGTAAAGCGCATCCCTTCCGCCGCCAACGCGTCAATATTGGGTGTCTGGTAGTAGTCGCTTCCATTCGCCCCCACGTCCATCCAGCCGAGGTCGTCGATGAGAAAGAACACGACATTGAGTCTCGGCGTATCGGCGGGAACAGATGGGGCAATCACGAGAGCGGCCCATAGGACTAGTAGCGAGGACAGGGTATTGAATGGTTTATAGATAAGGCTCATAGAAACTATCTGAAGTTAAGTCGTAATCCTGTGGCGGTGCTTTACAATTAACAGTGATCTCTTCGAGATCAAATCTCGTCCCGCGGAGCGAGACGAGACAAGGATCGCTTCGCGAACAGGATCTTGAGAACATTTTAAAATGATAGATCCTTGTCCCGACCCGCCAAGCGGGACGGGATCCTGGTGGCGCGAAGCGACATTTCGCCGCCAGGCGACTGTTAAAAATAAAATCTCCCGATCTCATGGTTGTGCCGGTGGCAGCGCTCCCCGCCAACCCGCTTGAAGGACTCGCTGTAGTTCCGCTACCACGCCTTCTTGCTCGGCTCGCGAAGCGATATTGGTCGTTTCATGCGGATCCTCTTGGTGATCGTAAAGCTCCCGGGAGGCAACCGCGCCACTCTTCCAGTCCTGCCACTCGATATAACGATAGCGATCCGTTTTCACCGCGTAGCCCATCACGTCGCCGTGCTGCTTGTGCTTAATTTTCGTGTAGTCGCGCGGATATTGATTGAAAGCCGCCGTTTTCCAAGGGCGACCGGGGTCCTCCAACAAGGGCGCCATGCTGATTCCCTCCAATCCTTGCGGGATGGCTAAGCCCGCGAGTTCAGCAATTGTTGGATACAAATCCACCAACTCGACAAAGGCGTCGGTCGCCACTCCCGGCTTCTTCTGGCCAGGAACGGAGAGAATGAGCGGGACGCGCGCCGCCAACTCGTAGTTGTTCGCCTTGGTCCACAAACCTTGCTCGCCGAGATGGAATCCATGATCGCCCCACAGGCAGATGATCGTGTTGTCCGCGAGATCCAGCGCCTCCAGCCGATCCAGCAATCGGCCTAGCAACGCATCCACATAACTGATACATGCATAATAACCGTGTCGCAGCTCCTGGATTTGGTCATGAGTGATCGCGCTCAGATCATCCGGCATGTCGGTGTAGCCCTCGAGTTCCCTCCACGTACGCGTCGCGTATTCGGGAGACCCGGCGGGATGGCGATTCGTGACCGGCTTCGGAATGTCCGCCCGGTCGTAAAGCTCCCAATATTTCTTCGGGGCGACAAAGGGCAAGTGCGGCTTGCGGAAGCCGACGGAGAGGAAGAAGGGCTCACCGCTTTGGGCGAATCGGTCGAGGGCTTTTTCCGCCGCGTCGCAAACCTTTCCGTCTACGAAAGCGCTATCCGGAACATCCTCGCCTTCGGTCGCGGTCCGCTTGTGGGCGACGACCGCCAGGTTTTCCGGGGACGCGTAGCGCCAATGGTGGGGACGGCCGTTGTCGTACAGCGGCTCCTCCGTCCACGACGGCGGATCGAACATGGATACCGAACTGCCGTGCAGAATCTTGCCGATAGCCAGCGAGTGGTAGCCATGGTTTTTGAAATACTGGGGCAAGGTGACGAGATCCGGAAAGGTCTCCCGAAAATGCGTGGTCAGATCCCAAACTTTTATGGTGTCGGGTCGGAGTCCGGTGAGCAGGGAAAGACGCGACGGGGCGCACACGGCGAGCTGGCAGTAGGCGCGATTAAAGAGCGTTCCGCTGGCGGCGAGCTGATCGAAGTTCGGCGTGACGGCGATTGGATCGCCGTAGCACGCTAAATCAGGTCGCAAGTCGTCGTAGGCGATGAAGAGGACATTGCACGTTTTCGCAGCGCCAATTGAATGGAGAGCGAGCAGCGAAACGCCTATAAACAGATACCTATATAACATCGACGGCAGCCCGCTATATATTCATTGTTCAACTACACCTACACTGCCACCACTGACGCTCGGGGATCCAGGCGTATCCAGAGCCTTGTTGCGCGATGTGGCCGATTCCCGGCCAAGGAATATGAAATCCGTAGCAGCGGGTGCGCGACTGGGCGGCTTGAGCGAATATGCACTGACGCGTCTCCACGGCGAGTTTCGGCGTGTGGTCCAATCCGATGGACCACTTCGGATCACGGAACATCAGCATGTGGTGATGCACGCTGTCGACGATATGGAAAAGACTCTCGCCCGCCGATTCGATTCGGTACAACGCATGCCCCGGCGTATGGCCAAAACCGTTCTCGATCGTGACCGTGCCACCGAATAGCCGCGAGCCCGCCTTCGTCTGCTGAACACGATCGCCAAGAATTTCGAAACGCTCCTGCGCTTTGCGGATCATTCCGGGAATCGCCTTTGGATTGCGGCGCGACTTGGAAAAATCGTGTTCCTTCTGACGCCAGAAGTTGTACTCCTCGGGCGTGGTATGAATCGCCGCGTTGGGAAACATCGGCTTTCCGTCGGGCGCAATAAAGCCGGCTTGATGGTCGCCATGGGCGTGGCTGAGAAAGGCCGCCGTGACCGCTTCCGGTTGGATGCCGATCTCCGCCAAACCCTCCATGAGCCAGCCTCGGTCCGCCCGCTCCGAGATACCAAAACCCGCGTCGAACAACATGACCTCGCGGTCGCTGCGGATCACCAGCACGTTGACATAAAGCGGGAGAAAATCGGCCGGCTCGTAAATCCCCTCCAGCGCCGCCTTCATCGCCGGTCGCTCGCTTTCTGGATACATCAGATCCAGCCCTTGGCCGAATTTCATAAACCCGTCGCTGATGGACCACGCTTCGAGGTCGCCAATGTGAAACGCGTAGATGTAAGGATTCCGGACCGGGCCGCTCGGCGTCTGAGCGGTGTTGGCGGAAAGGCGCGGGGAACTGAGGACGCTGCCGACGCCGATCGCGGCCGAACCAAGGCCAAGCGAACGGAGCATATCGCGTCGCGTTTGATGCGTGAGGGATGGATTATTCATGGGGCGGATACTCGAGTACTCCCCTCGAAACCTAGGCAATCATCAACCGACTGCAAGCCATCACTGACACGAGATATTTCGGCCTCTTCGGCTTAACCAAAAAACCGAGCGGCAAACGTATCCAGGGATGTCGGCTCGATTCCATACCGCGCCGATGTGTCGCCCATTTCGATGAAACTGTCTTCCATTTCCAGCGCCGCCAGGAGCGGCCCCACCGCTTCCGGAACAAGCGGGACGGGATCGCCCGGAGCGATGAAGTCCACCGGGATTTCCCGGCCAATCACGCGTCCCACATTCTCCACCGCCTGTATCCATGAATACGATTCAGGACCCGCGATCAGAATCTTCTGATTCAGCGCGTTCGGATCGTCCACCGACGCCACCGCATAGGCGGCCACATCCGCCATGGATACAAACGCCTGCTGCCGCGAGCCCGGCTCGACGAGCGTCACGGGCTGCTCGGATTTCAAGGGAATGCCTACTATGGCCCCAATCCAAATCTCCATAAACACTCCCGGCTGGAGAATGGTGTACTCCAGCCCGCTGCTTTCGAGATGGACTTCGCACCGCCCTTTGGCGCGAAAGAGCGGATGCGGATGATCCGGATCGCTCCCCGCCGCAGAGGTATAGATCAAGTGACGCGCCCCCCTGGAAACCGCCGCATCGATCAAGTTCTTCGTCCCATCGAGATCAACACTTTCGAAGGTGTCCGCGCCGCCGCGAATGAACGCGTTTGCGGTCGTAATGACCGTTTCAATACCCTCGCAGGCTCTTTCCAAGGACTCTCGGTCCTTCAAATCGCCAACAACCGTTTGCGCTCCCGCCTCGACCAGCGACTCGACCGAGGTCGCCATCCCCTGCTCCGCAAGCGCCGCGGACGGTGAATTCTCTCGAACCAACACGCGAACCGCTTGCCCATTCGCCAGCAGCTGCTTGGCAATCATGCCCCCCAACAATCCCGTCGCTCCAACTACAAGTATCATTTCGGTATAGCTAAAAGTGTCCTTCCCCCAGACCAGGGGCCAATAAGATGGGCGCTCGCGCGACGATAGCCAAGCGAAATACAGCGAACGGATTCATAGGAACAAGGCACTCCAAGTTCGACTCAGAGACTGCCTGGAAAGCCCGACAATCGCAATTCAATGGTAGGGAACGATCTCGTTTAGCACATTGGCGACAACTTAAACCCGCCGGGACGGCGGGTTCCACCTGCTCCCGCTTGAGCTAAAGGTGGAACGCGACGTCTCGGCGCGTTTAGTTTAGTCAGGAATTCAATAAGTTGACGCCAATGCGCTTAACGGGAGCGGTCCGCATTGCCTTGGAAAACTGCTCAAACAACGCGGCTCCCGCGACGCCACCGACGATGTCGGGGTCTTTAACGGGATCGAGCCCTACCTTTCGCGTTTTTTTAGGCAGCCTTCCAGATCCGCGGTAGCAACGCGAACACCAGTCCAGACAAGCAAGCCATCGAATTTCCTATCGTTACCCTTAATTCGATTTCTTGGCTACCAGGTTCGATTGGACATGAAGGCGTCCAGCTCTTCTCGCGACATGGGCAGCTGGTCCGGGTTTTGATCCAGCCAACGCAGGAAGTGCTCCTTGATGGCGTCCGTCCAAGCGTTGTCCATTTGACCCGAATCGTAAGTGCCGTTTTTCAGCATTTCGTAGCCGAAGGCATCGCGAACGGCGATGAACTCGGCGGTCAGGATCACCTCTTCCGCCATGTGGGCCGGAATAAAAAGGACGCCTTCGCGCTCGGATATCACCAAGTCGCCCGGCAACACGATGGCTCCCCCAATTCGAATCGGTGTATTCAGTCCAGTCAATACAACCTCTTCCAAAAACGTTGGATCGAAGTCGCGCACGAACGCGTTGAAGCCGTCGATTTGGGCCATGCCGCTGAGGTCTCGAGCGGATCCATCGAATATGACTCCCGTACCGGTCTTGCTGTATATGGCGGTTGCCAGACTGTCGCCGATCAAAGTCCCCTGAGCGATCTTGCCGAAGCAATCCGCGACGTATACATCGCCTTTACCGAGTTCTTGAATGGGCCAGGAATTGTGGTTGCCCGAGCGCCCTTGCGCGTGCCCGCGCTGCATTATGTTCTTCAGAATATCCGGCCGGCTCGGCATGTACTGGGCGGTCAAGGCTCGACCGATCACCGGTACATCGTCGTGAATCATCTTCCAGTTGCCTTCGAACTGATTCTTGTAGCCCGCGTTGTACAGCACTACCCATGCCTCCTCGATTCCAATTTTGGCGGCTCGCTCGATTAGCGCGTCCGGAATTTTGGGGCGACCGTCCGGGAAGCGGTCCCCCTTCCATTCGGACGTCAGAAAAACCAGTTCCTCGCGAGAAATGGTCTGGGCCGAGACGAAAGCAAGTCCGCATACAAATGCAAGCAGGCAGGATATAAGAGTGAACTTTGTCATAATTAAATCAATACAATTAGAGAGTGTTCAACAAGTCAGAATGTGTATCGCAGCTGGAATTCTTCGTCTTTGGCAAGGCGTGGGCGGGGAGCCAATGCCCGGAGGGCCTTGGTCCTCGACCGCAACACTGCCAAAGGCGAAAAAGGACGCTGCCCGAAGGGTTTCGCTTCAGATGGGCCTGGCGCTGCGTTGCGCGCATTGGGGATAGCCATTCCATGGATACCCCGCAAAGCGCCCGCCTTGCGGCAGGCCCATCTGAAGCGAAACGATACATATTCTGACTTGTTGAACACTCTCTTAGGCTTAGTAACTTCCTCGGCGGTCATCCCATTCGGATGTGTCGGGAAAAACGAGTGGATCTTCCGGATGCAGAACGGATCGAATGCCATCCATATTGAGTTCTACACCCAAGCCGGGAGCAGTGGGCACTGGGGCGAATCCACTGGAGACGAGCGCCTGTCCGTCCACGAGATAGGCCATGCCGGTCCATTCGTCGATTTCCGAGCCTTCAGGATGATACTCGAGGACGCTCGCGTTTTCGGTGGCCGCGGCGCTGTGCACATTGGCCATAAACGAAACCGGAGTGCCCGCGTAGTGGAGGGCCATGCCAATGTTGTGGTCCTGCGCGTAGTCGCCGATTTTCTTAGTTTCGAGAATTCCGCCAGCGGTGGCCAAATCCGGATGGACGACATCTAGAGCCCCCATGTCGCAGTAGCGCTGAAAGGTCTCCCTTCCGTAAACGTTCTCGCCCGACGCCACGGGCGTATCGATCGCAGTGGATACGGCTTTCAACTGTTCTGGAAAACGCCAGTCGACGGGCTCCTCCATCCACGCCAGTCGAACGGGATCGAGAGCCTTCCCCAGTCGAATCGCGTTCTCCACGGAGCGATCGCCAAGATGGTCTGCGGATACCGCGATCTCGGAGCCCACTGTTTCCCGAATCAATTTCAGATAGTCCGCGATCGCTGCGATCCCCCAGGGTGACAGTTGCTTCGAAAACGAGTCCGTAAACGCTTCGGGCCGATTCTCGATTACCTTGTAACAGCGCGTCATTTTCAACCAAGTGAAGCCTTCGTTCTCAACGCGGTTCTTGACCTTGGAAACGATGAGATCGAAGTCCGTGTCGCCGTGCGTGTCCGCGTAGAGACGCACCTTGTCTCGATAGCGCCCGCCGAGAAGCTGCCAAACCGGCACGCCGTACGCCTTGCCCGCTAGATCCCAGAGCGCCATCTCGACTCCGCTCACGCCGCCTCCGAGACGCCCGTGGGCGCCATGCGGCTTGAGGCGTCTAAACAAGCGCTCCACGTTGCAGGGATTCTCGCCGAGCAAACGGCTTTTGAGAATCAACGCGTACCGTTTGTCGGCGCCGTCGCGCACTTCCCCGTATCCGCTGATGCCCTGGTTCGTATCTATGCGCAATATCGGGCAAGGACGACCCAGGTGCTTCACAACCACGCAACGCATATCGGTAATCTTCAACTTGGACGGACTCGACAGGCGATTGACCTTGGCAGTCGCGGCCTCGAGTTGCGTCTCAATAGGAGCGCTTGCCAAGGCTCCCAAAGAAATGCCCCCGAAAAGGGACTTTCGCAGGAAGGAGCGACGGCTTTCGGGTCGAGTCATTGCACGGGCGTCTTGGAGTCGATTCACTTTTTGGTCGGATCGTCCGAACGGACTGCCAGGATAATGGAATGCTCTTCGCCTTCCTGATTCAAACTATAGAACCCCACTTCCGTGCCGGCCGCCCAATAAAAGGAGTCGCCTTCCTGGCTCGGATGGCGTTGCCCATTGCCAAACGCGTCTAGACCGGCGATCATGTATCCACTTCCTTGTAACACGAAGTAGATTTCCTCCTGAGTCGGATGGCGATGCGGATTGTTCGTACCGCGGGGAGCGAAATCCATAATAAACAGGCTCTTCATACGCGAGGCGGCGGCAAGGCGATCGCGCTCGCTGCTCGTATCGCCCATGAGCAGCTTGTACTGCGTAGTGGGTCCGTGACTACCGAGAACTTGCAGTTCAACATCATCCGCATTGGCGATCTGCAAGTTCTTCTTCGGCTTGTAGTCCACGCCTTCCCCTATGCGAAACCCCATGAAAAGCGCCTTGATCGGCTGGTCGTTGCCATTGGAAATGCCATGCGCGGTTTCCGCAGGGATATAGAAAAAATCGTTCTCCTTTAGCGGAACCGACCGACTGGCGTAGTGAAGCGTCCCGCGACCTTCCGTGACGTACACCACATACTCTTCATCCTCCCGACTCACGCGGGCGCTTTTCCCGCCGGGACCCACGGTCAACTCGCCGATGCGACTGATGCCGTTGAGGAGATCGGCCTGCTCGTCGCCCTCGCCGAATATCGACTTGTAGGCGGCGTTCTCGCTTCCATCTGTCAAATCCGCCTCGCTGTATTTTAGATTGGGAACGAAACGGGACAAGTACAGTTGTTGGTCGTGAGCCCAAACAATCCGGGACGAAAAGAGGGCAGCGAAGGCCGCGGTCAAAGCGATCGCGTTACGGGGTAGCATTCTCATGGGGCGCGTGGGGTTTTCGATCGGGCAAGCCACTAGGGATCCGAAAAAGTTGTCGCGCGATAGAATAATCGCGCAGACGCTCTCGTTCTCCTTTTATACAAGAGATTATCAACATTTCGCAGTTATTGGACACCCTCCCAAAATCCGTAGTCGCTGCCCTTGTCGTCGTATTTGACCATAAGGCGATCCAGCTCAGACTGCATGCGTTTCAACACGCCCGCATGACGGTCGTCTTCTATCAAATTAGTCATTTCATAGGGATCGTTCTTCAGATTGTAGAGTTCGTCATAAAAAGGCTCTTTGTAGTAGCGCACATACTTCCATTCATCGGTTCGCGCCGCCTTCCACCAGCAGCGTTGTCCCGGCAAATCCGTTTCCGGCCAGAACTCGAACAGCAAAGCCGAGCGCGGTTCCTCCAACTCGCCTCCTTGAAAAACGGGAAGCAAGCTTTGACCCTGAATCGTATCCGGAACAGAAATACCGGCCAATGCGAGTAACGTCGGAGCTATATCGATATTCAGCGCTCCCACTGCCGAAACGCTACCGGATTTGATCAAGGGCGGGTAGCGGGCGATAAATGGAACTCGAATGGCTTCCTCGTAGGCGAGACGCTTTTCGGTAAGACCGTGCTCGCCAAAGAAAAATCCGTTGTCGCCGAGGAATACAACTAGCGTCCTGTCGAGTATACCTTCTTCTTCCAAGGCCCGGTAAATTTCCCCAACCCCGTCGTCTATATCCACCGTCATCCGGGCGATATTGCGAATGTCCTCGTCGGTCGGCGGTTTCTGGGCGAAACCCTTCAAGGAAGGCTGCACGGTGAAGCCGGGTTGAGCGCTGAGCCTTCGCTCGATTGGCTGATCCCGATAGAGCCCTCGATTGCGCTCGGCCGCCAATAGATGTTCATCGCCATAGCTAGTGTGGACCGAGCGGTGCCAAAGAGAGAGGTTGAACGGCGTGTCCTTGTGTTCGCGAATAAACCGCACGGCTTCCGCTGAATCAATATCGGTCGCATGCCCTTTGTATGGAACCCACTCGCCATCCACATTCACGACGGGATCCATTTTATAGTCCCGATTTACGCCCGAACAAAACCAACGGTCGAATCCTGGATGCGGAGTTTTGTCCGCATTGCGTCCCGTCGTCCATTTCCCAATGAATCCAGTTTTATAGCCCGCATTCTGAAACAACATCGGATAGGTTTTCAGCAGTTTGGTATGACCTTTGGGGGCCTGGTTTTTATAGCTGCCGTTCGTATGCGCGTACTGACCCGTCATTATACTGCCGCGACTGGGGCCGCACAGCGGCGTAACCACAAACGCATTCTCCATGAGAATCCCCTCGCGCGCGAGCCGATCGATATGCGGCGTTTCCACAAACGGATGCCCCGTAACGCTCAGTCCGTCCCACCGCAGCTCGTCCACGAGAATGACAATCATATTGGGTTTGCCATAAACCTCGGCCCCCGCAGGGAAACGCAGGATCGACGGGGCAATAAAGAGGAGGAGGATACCGGGCAGCCACCTGTTCTTGTTCGTGAAAATTTGGGTCATAAGGTATACGAGAGCGCCCCAACTAGCCAATTGGACTATCCAGGGCGCGGCGCTCAGCAACAGCGCGAAGCCATTGAAATGAAAACCGGGGAAGCTCTTTCTCAAGACTCATAAACGTGGGGCGCGTTCGCGAGGACCGCAGAGCAATGACAAGAAAAGGAAGCTACCCGTTTCGACCTTCTCTGGCAATAAACAAACGGTCGGTTGTTACTTGTATCACTATTCAGTCGCAGTTCCACGTCGAGATCGACACGCCCAGTCGTCAGCAGGCTCTGAGGCGTTACTTGCACAATCGATATGTTACTTGTAACAAATTCAAGGTGTCGAGAAATCCACTACATTCTGGTTGATTCCCCATGTCGATCCTCAACGTGCTCGGCGTGTCGATTCCTCTTTTTCCAGAACGAGGGATTTTTGAAGGTTCAAACTCTTATCACCAGAAAGTGCACTAGCAAACAACACCAATCACCACAATGAAACCCTATAAATACCTCGCGCGATTTATTATATCGTGCCTACTCGCCATTAGTTTCCCGGCGATCCAAGCTCAAGATGACGGAGCCGTCTACGAATTGTCTCCCTTCAACGTGGATTCCTCCGCGGACGTTGGCTACGCCGCTCAAAATACCCTCGCCGGCAGTCGACTCAACAGTCGCCTGAAAGACACGCCCGCCTCGATCTCGGTTTTCACCAGCGAATTCATGTCCGACATATCGGCGAATAGCGTCGAGGAAGCGCTGGACTACGCGGTCAATTTGACGCCCGAGTTGTCGCAGGACGATGGTTCGGGATCGGCGAATCAGCTGACGGCCTTCGACGCTCGCTACCGTATCCGAGGAATTGATGCGGACTTGGCCCGGAACTACTTTGCCTACAGCATCGACCAGGATGTATACAACATCGAGCGCGTCGACGAGTCGCGCGGCCCCAACTCGATCCTCTTCGGAATCGCGAAGGCGGGAGGGTTGATCAACACCTCCACCAAGAAGCCCGTTTTCGGTCGCGAATTCACGACTGTCAACTTGACCGTTGGCGATGCCGATCGATTCCGCGCCCACGTGGACTACAACAAAGTACTGCTCGAAGGAAAGCTGGCGATTCGTTTGAATCTGCTTCACAATGAAAACGGCGAAAACGAACGGCCTTGGGTCGCCCGCCGCGACGATCGCTGGCACGCGGCGGTCCAATACAAGCCCTTTGAAAATACGACTGTAGATTTTGAATACGAGTACGCGGATGTCATGGACCAGCCGACTCAGTTCTTCGGGGTCGCCAACGATGTTTCCGTATGGCTCGCCAGCGGACGTCCGCTGGCAGGAGAAGGAGTGGGCTCCGAGCAAGGCCTGGTTGGCGCCTTTGGCGGCGGTCGAATATCCTACATCGACAATGGATCGGGTTCGGTCGCGAACAATACGGGAGCCGCGCGCACGCAGAACCCCAGTTCGATCGACAACAGCTTCACATTCGAAAACAACGTCCTCAACGATCCAGCCGGGGAAGGGACGATAACGGTTCCCGTCTACGCGTCCGCGTCCGGCCCCCTAGCGATGCGGGGAGCGCGCGACATTCGGATGATGTCCGCGAACGTGACCCAAAAGCTCGGCGAGAACACCTTCGTCGAACTGGCATGGGCGAAGTACGAAACCGACCGTTTTAGCCACCGGATGGGCGGCGACGTCGCAATGCAGGGGGACCCCAACGCCACGCTGGCCGATGGATCGCCCAACCCCAATGCGGGAAGAATCTTCTTTGAAACCCAGCTCGAACGAGACTTCCGCTACTTCACAGACGACTATATTCGGGGCACCATTTCACACGAAATCAATACCGACGGCTGGATGGGCAGGCACCACCTGGCTGCCATGGTTCAAAGCCGCGATCGCGTTCCCCTGCGCCGCATGTCGCAAATGCTCGTCTGGAACGACACCGAGAACTGGGGACTCACCGACAGCGGCGGGCGGTCGTACGGCGGCCCCTTCAACCGCACGCCCGAAAACGGAAGCAACCGCGTTTGGATCCGGCACTATCTAGACAATCCTGCAGACGCAGCGGACTATCGCGTCGGGTCCATTCCTGGTGTCGGCTACGGAAGCGATTGGGACGGCGAAGCGGGCAACATCACCACGACCGTGCCCTTCGAGAGCCTCTGGTTCTCGAGCCAATTCCCTGACACGCCCGCAGGGACGCCGAGAACGTTGACAGCGGATTGGGCAACTAATCGCGTCAAAGGCGAGCAGTCGGGAATCGACGCCATGATGGTTGCTGGCCAAAGCTTCTTTTTCAACGACAAGCTCATAGTCACCTACGGCCTCCGCGAAGACGATTTCTACCTGTTTTCCCCCGCCGGAAACGGATTGCGAAACACGTTCAACAATCAGCGGGACATCGTCAACGAAGCGGGCGCCTTGGTTCAGGAATTCGTCGGGGAAACGGAAACCTACGGCGGCGTCTACCATATAAACGAAAACGTTTCCCTGACCTACAACTTCTCCTCGAACGCCGGGATTTCCGACTTTTCGGACAAGGACATTTTCGGCGGGCCCGGCGAGCAGGGAGGCATCAACCCGGTGCCGAACGGAGAGACCGAGGATATGGGGATTACCTACAGCGCTCTTGGAGGCAAAATCTTCTTGAAGGCGACCATGTTTGAAACCTCTTCAAACAACATTAGCTCGTTCCCCTCTTGGGTTAACGGCAACGCGATCGCCGCGATCAACGCCCTCTACGACGACCTGGAAAATTCAGGGCTAATAACCAACGCCATCAACGAAGCGCAACGTATCACCGCTGAAGTGGCCACCAAGTCGGAAGCGAGCGAAGGGTACGAATTCACAATGGTCGGAAACCTCACCGAAAACTGGAGAGCTGTATTCAATTATTCCGATACGGAAGCGACATTGGGAGCCAATCTTCCCGAGTTTACCGGCTGGTGGGAAGGACCCACAGGCAGACCGTTTTTCGAACAGTACGCGAGCGAGCCGCTCTTCAACCCGACCGGACTCGGAGGCAACCTCGACCTTGAGGAAGGCGCCACCGTGGCGGACGCGATCGCGGGTATCCAAAACGCCGGCGACTCAATGCAAGCGCTGGCCGGAGGACTGGCCCCCGGACAACGGCAAGAGAAGTGGAACTTCTTCACCAACTACACCTTTAACGAGGGACCCTTGAAGAACTTTCGCGTCGGCGGCGGCGCCCGCTACACCGGAGGTCGCATCTGGCCGCAAGCAAACCCGTCGCTCGGGGTGCAAGAATTCAACAGCTGGCTGTTCTTCGACACGGTCTTCGGTTGGACCAAGCACTTCGACAACTACACGCTGGATCTCCAATTCAATATCAAAAACCTCTTTGACGAAGACGAACTCTCGATCACGCGGCTTGACGACTCGCAAAGAGCCGATGGCGGATTCGACCCCAGTAGGTTTGTACTGCCCTTCCGCCGGGACATGCGTTTGAGAGCCTCTTTCAGATTCTAGTTGGTAGTATTCGCTGGTTATCTAGGCAGCGCAATCCAAGGGTTGCGCTGCCTTTTTTTCCCGAAACCGAGTTAGCAGTCATTGCCCGATGAAGATCAACCGCGTATTTGCAAAGCAAATCAACTTTCCGATGAATGGCGAATTGCGGAACACCGCATTCACGTTCAACACCAAGGAGGTCGTATTCGTATTCGTAGAATCAAATACAGATGTCATTGGCGTGGGTGAACTCTGGTCCTTCTACGGTTCGGCGAGCATCGTCGTAGACATCATCAACAAGGACTTCGCTCCACTCGTAATAGGCGAGGACCCTCACTTTATTGAGCGTATTCGTGAACGGATTACGGGTCTCGCCCCAATTGGAAAAATGGAAGGCGTAATGGTCAACGCTCTGAGCGGGCTGGACATCGCCCTTTGGGATCTGAGAGCCAAGATCCTGGACATTCCGCTCTACCAGTTGCTTGGGGCGCATTCCAATCACGTTTACACTTATGCCAGCGGAGGCCTGTACGGGCCCAATAAAACCGCGAGCGATCTAGGCAAAGAGGTCAAAGGCTACCGAGACGACGGATTCACCGGCGTTAAGATAAAAGTGGGCGGGCTGTCCCAACGCGAGGACATCGAGAGGATCGCGGCGGCACGCAAAGCGCTCGGTCCCGACGCCCGCTTGATGATCGACGCGATGCATGCGTACACCGTACCCGAGGCCCTTGGCATGGCCAGAAAAGCGTTGGACCACGACATATACTGGTTCGAGTCCCCGGTGGCGCTTGTGGATACCGAAGGTCACGCGATTGTGAATTCACAAGGCGGTATTCCAGTCTGCGCCAATGAATCGCTGCACAGTTGCGAGGCGTTTAGCGAATTGATTCGTCGAAGGGGCGCCGAGTACGCGCACTTCGATCTCTGCGTCTGCGGGGGCATCACGGAAGCGCGAAAGATCGCGGCCGTTGCTCAAGCCCACGGCGTCCCCATCGCGCTGCACGCCGCCAATGCCGTATGCCTATTCTCCGCGAGTGTTCACTTCGCGGCTTCCGTATCGAACTGCGATTCGGTCGAAAACCACCAAGTACACCGCTGGCTCAACGAGTACGCTCCATCGTCGACTATGAAACTGCTAAGCGGGTCCCGCGTATCGCCGCTGGACTCTCCCGGACACGGAATGGACTTCCTCACACCGGAGTTCATCGACAATATCTCGAAAGAGATCATCGAAGCGGCTGTTTAGAAAATTCCCTCTGTCGCTCTCCGTCGCAATCGGTTCTCAACCAAACCGAAAAAGCGCTTCGGCTGATACCCTCAATGCGCCCGTGGGATCCGGACCCGGAGTGGACATCGATCCAGACTGCATCGCAACGCGCCTGGGAACGCTTCTAACGACTTGCCTACGTCGACTCCTAATACCAGTCTACGAAACGTCCCTCGAGCCTCTCCGATGAAAACGACCCCCTACCCCATTCTCGCGTTTGCTCTCGCGCTCGTCTGCCCGCTGCATTCCCAAGACCCGCAAACCATCCGCGTATTCATCCAAAACGACCACAACCTGCAATGGATGAACTTCTGGATCGCCAAAGGGGCGAACTTCTTCGCCGACGAGGGCCTCAACATAGAAGTCGTCCTGCCCGGGAGCGTTCGTGGCGACGGTGGAGGAGGCGGAGGTCGCGGAAGCGGGGGCGGCGGTGGTGGAGGCGGCGGTCGAGCTAGCGGCGGGGGCCACAGCCTCGAGGACGGCGCTCGAGCGCTCCGCAATGGCTCGGCCCAAATCGCGGTGATGCCGCGACCCCAGTTTCTCAACGCCGTCGGAAGCAAGCAACCGGTGATCGCCTTCGCCAATCTCCTCGCCAACGACGCCATTAACCTCGTCGTGCAAGGCGACATCGCCAAAGAGCGCGACCTTTCCCTGGATCTCCCCATCGCCGAGCGCCTGAAACGAATCCGCGGGCTCAAAGTCGGCGTCGCCCCCGGGCCACCGCCGCGGCTTCGGGCTCTCATGCAATCCGTCGGGCTCGACGCCGACACCGACATCGAGATGATGATCGTACCCGGACCGGCCCAAAATCACTTCTTCGGGGAGCGAATGGTCGACGCCATCTATGCCCACACGCCTTATCTCGAGAAAGCGTTGGTCGACCAAGGCGGCGTTATGATCGTCAACCAGTCGGCCGGAAACGTCAAAGCGCTGTCCAATCGCCAAATCCATATGCTGGTAACCCTGCGACGCTACGCCGACGCGAATCCCGATACCATCGCAGCCGCCACGAGAGCGATCTACAAGGCCCAGCAGCTGGTTCGATCCGATCCCGAAGCCGCCGCCGCGGCGATTCGCGCGTCCGGCACTGCACTGAAAGAACCCCATGCTTTGGATACAGTGGTCGAGATCTACAAGAGCGCCCTCCCTCGCACGCCGATGGTCTCCGCCGACGGAGCGCTGCGGGAACTCGAACTGAACTCGGCTCACCGAGAACTGCCTGATATGAGCGCCATCGACATGAACAAATACGTAGACAATCGGTTCGCCCAGGAAGCAGTCGGCGGAGAGTGACCCTTCCCTTTCATCATCGCGAAAACTCATTATGTTGCGTTCATTTCCTCTGGTATTGTTTTTCAGCGCCTTGATCGGCCTCGCGGTCTCCGGGCACGCCCAAGTGCGCATCGCCACCTTCGATGTAGACGCAACCCCGCCCGTTGGATCGGAACTCGCGTACGATCCGGTCCACAAGCACGACGAGATCAGCTTGCGGTGCCGAGGGATCGCCATTCTGGGAGCCGGGAAACCGATCGTGCTCTGCGCCGTCGACTGGATCGGCGTCGCCAACGCGTCTCAAGACGTATTTCGCGACGCCCTCGCGGAAGCCGCCGGAACCTCCCGCGAACGAGTCGCCGTCCACGCCTTGCATCAGCACGACGCGCCGCGTTGCGATTTTAGCTCCGAAGCGCTCGTGCATGAACTCGGAATCACCGGCCACGACTTGTTCGACAGCTTCTTTCAACGCCAAGTCATTCGCCGTGCCGCGACCGCCTTGAAAACCGCCCTGCCCTCGGCCCAGGCCGTTACGCACTACGGATGGGGCGTCGACGATGTGCAGGAAGTCGTATCAAATCGCCGGATACTCGGTCCCGACGGAAAAGTACGCGTCATGCGTTTCACAACCGAGAGAAACCCGCTCGTCCGGGCTGAGCCAGTAGGAGTGGTCGATCCCGAGATTTCGTTGATTTCCTTCTGGAATGAAAACACGCCCGTCGCAGTTTTGAGCTACTTCGCCACCCACCCGCAAAGCTACTACCGAACCGGAGTCCCCAGTCCCGACTTTCCAGGAATCGCCCGCTTTCTCCGCGGCCAAGGGCAGCCAAAGGCCTTGCACGTGCACTTCAATGGAGCGGGCGGCAACATCGGCGCGGGCAAGTACAACGACGGCAACACCGAGAACCGAGTGCTTCTGGCCAAACGACTGGCCGATGGGATGACCCAGGCCTGGACGTCTACGGAAAAATTTCCGCTTGCAAGTTCCGATATCGCATGGAACTCGAAACCGGTCAGTCTGCCGCTCGCAAAGCACCTGACCGAAGAGAATCTACTCGCGAAAATCGAAACGAAATCAGCGGACGGCTACGAAGCCATCACTCAACTCGCCTACCTCCGCCGGGCGAAGTCGGGACATCTGATCGACATCGCCTGCTTAAGCATAGGCGACGCCCGTGTGCTTCACTTGCCCGGAGAACTGTTCGTCGAATACCAGTTGGCCGCAAAAGCCATGCGACCCGATTTGCAAGTGGCCATGGCCGCTTACGG
Source organism: Opitutaceae bacterium (assembly GCA_028284235.1). Classification (GTDB taxonomy): domain Bacteria; phylum Verrucomicrobiota; class Verrucomicrobiia; order Opitutales; family Opitutaceae; genus Pelagisphaera. The sequence continues at coordinate 124,167 of JANQSC010000012.1, read as the reverse complement.
CGACTACGGCACCGCCTATATCGGTACCGAGATTTCTTATACGGAAGGAGGCTATGAAACCAGCGAACGGGCCACCAACGTCGGGCCCGGTTCCGAAGCCGTGCTGATGAAGACGATGGAGCGTCTGCTAAACGCCAATGCGGATTGAGTTGCAGTCCCTCGCTTCCCAATCCAATGTTCGAGTCTCCCTTCCCGAATTCCCTTCACACGCCCTCTTGTAGTCCCCATGAAACACGTAATTCTCATCGTATCCGGATTCCTTTCGCTTTGCGTTTCAACCCTGGCCACACCCAACCTTGAAAAACCCAACGTCCTTTTCATCGCTGTCGACGACTTGAATCATTGGGTGGGCCATCTCGGCCGTAATCCCCAGGCGCAAACTCCAAACATCGATCGCCTCGCCCGAATGGGCGTTACCTTCGAAAGCGCCTACTGCGCCGTTCCTGCGTGCGAACCGTCTCGTCTCGCCATTATGGGCGGGCGGCGACCCTGGAACACCGGCGGCTACCTAAACGGCCACCGTTGGAAAAAGCTCCAAGCGCCGGGAGAAGGTCTCAGCGCTCAGTTTCTCGAAGCCGGCTACCACGTCGCGGGAGCCGGAAAGATCTATCACGGTATGCAGTACTACGAGTCCGAGTGGACTGAATACATGTCCAATGACGGACTTTTCTCGAATGGACCTGGAGTCCAGAAAAACGACGGCTACCACACCGACAAAACCCATCCGAATCTACAAGACGAGGACATCCTCGATTGGCACAGCGTTAGCTACATCGTCGAGCGCCTGCAGAAAGACGACGATCAACCGTTCTTCCTCGCTTGCGGCCTCTACAAGCCTCACCTCCCGTTCGTCGCCCCGCGGAAGTACTACGAAGCCTTCCCCCTCGAATCCATCGAGCTACCGCCCCATTTGGAAGACGATCTCGACGACATTCCACCTCCGGGGAAGAGAATGGCGGGCCCTGGAGGAGATCACGCCAAATTCTTAAAAAGTGGACGATGGAAAGCCGCTATCCAATCCTATCTAGCCACCTGCGCCTACACGGACATGAACGTGGGCCGCATTCTCGACGCCTACGAAAACAGTCCCCAAAAAGACAATACAATCGTCGTGTTCTGGAGCGATCATGGTTGGTCGCTCGGCGAAAAGCAGCACTGGCGCAAATTCGCGCTGTGGGAGGAGCCCACACGAATCCCGTTCATTTGGATCGTGCCCGGCATGACGCAAGCGGGTTCACGCTCCACCCGCCCCGTCGATACAATGAGTATCTACCCCACCCTGTGCGAACTTGCCGGCATCCCAATACCCGCCCATGTGGAAGGTCGCAGCATCGCGCGGCTTCTCGCCAAACCTTCCCTCAAGTGGAAGTGGCCCGCGATCACAACCCATGGCCGAGGCAATCATTCCATTCGCTCGGAGACGCATCGCTACATACACTACGCCAACGGAGACGAAGAACTCTACGACCATCGGAACGACCCTTACGAGTGGAAGAATCTGGCAAGCAATCCCGAGTACACCGGAACCAAGGCCAAACTCGCGAAGTGGCTGCCCAAAAAAGAAGTTCCCCAACCCGAGAAAGAGTAGCCTCCGTCAACGCGCCGGGACGTCGCGTTCCACCTTTGATTTAAATGTTGATAAGGTGGAACCCGACAGCCTGCCTCGGCGTAGTCCTATTTAGGACGAAGACGGGTCCCGTCGGGTTTCGTTCGACCCCTACCCGCTAACCAGCCGATAGAGCATCGGTCCCCAGACCACCCACCAAGCGACGAGGCTTAAAAAGACCGCGGCGGAGCCCATGTCTTTCGCTCGACCGGAGAGCTCGTGATTCTCGTCGCTAATTCGGTCGACCACCGATTCGACGGCCGAGTTTAGAAGCTCCACGACCAGCACCATTAAGGTCACCGTAATCATGGCGATTCGCTCCAGATTGTTTTCGCTCACCCAAAACGAAGCGGGAATCGCAATTACCGCCACCGCCATTTCCTGCCGAAACGCGGCTTCGTGTTTCAACGCCGCGCGGATTCCTTTGATGGAAAAGCCCACCGAGTTCACGATGCGCTTTAATCCGGTGTGTTTCTTGCCCATTGCGGAATTCGTCGAGTGACAGTTCTAAGAAAACTCTCACATTGAGTGAAATATTGCGTTTAGCGAGATTCGTCTGCTTCAATGCCTCGAAAACGCCTCTTTTTCGAACTACCTTTACCCATGAACCCCATCCGCCTCGCACTAGTCCTCGCTCCGCTGGCAAGCGTCGCCGGATTGCAGACCGAAGCCGAGGAAGCCGATCTGGGTTTCACCACCTTTCGCGACAATTGCATGGCCTGCCATCTCAGCACAGGCAAGGGGATACGTGAAATGAACGCTCCTTCGATCGCCGGGCTGCCTCGATGGTATGTATCCAGCGAATTGAGACTGTTTCGGCAAGGCTACCGCGGATACCACAAAGAAGACGCATCCGGAAACCTGATGCGCGTCAACACCGTCAATCTCGACGAGCGGACGATCGCCTTCCTCGGCCGCTACATCGCTTCGCTCCCCGTAAACCAAGAGCGCGCCACGCTCGATCTCGACGCGACAGCCGACGCCCCGAGCCTCTATGCGCTGCACTGCGCTCGCTGCCACGGAGAAGCGGTCGAAGGCGATCGCGTCGCCCGGGCTCCACCGCTGACGCGGCAACAAGACTGGTATCTACTGCGGCAGGTCGAGAACTTCAAATCGGGAAAGCGGAAACACGCAAACGACTTCACCTACCCCGAACTCTCGCAGAAAGAGACCGACGCGATCATCGCTTGGCTCAGCCGACTCCCTTCCGAGTGAGCCCAGAGCGGAGGCCGTCACTTTTCCAGCCTACCAGCTCGGATGCTCGGGCAGACAGGCTTGGAACTCTTCGCTCAACTGATCCTCGTAAGCGCCCGCGTACTCGCCGGCGAAGAACTTGTCCAAACCCTCGTTGAGCAAGCGCTCCCAGGATGCTTCCTCAGCGCCCGGATTGATCGGGTAAAACAAGGCGCCATTGGCCTGAGCCGCCTTTTGGTCGCCGGGAGCGTCCCCGATCATGAGGATTCTGTCCGCAGGGTATTTACCCTTCGCGGCCATCTTGATGTGTTGCGTTTTGGTGCCCATTTCCTGACCCGCGATCATTTCGACAAAGCCGTCGATTCCGTGCTCGCTCCATTCGCGTTCGAGAGCTTCGCAAGGAGTTTGGCTGATACACATCGCGTCCGCCTTCTCGTTTATTTTGGCCAAAGTTTCGCGAACCAATGGAAATGGGGGAACGCCATGAACGATGTCCGCGACTTGGGCGTTCACCGCGTCCGACCAGGTCTTTACCGGAGCCAGGCCTTCGTTGCCACCCGCCACCTCAGCGTCCAGCGTGGCGTTGCCGAGCTTCGACTCGCGTCCGATCCAGTCGCGCAACGCGGTCAAGTCGGGCATCTCTACGCCCCGCTCCTGCACCTGCGGACGCGCTCCCAGCAATTCGATCGCCCGAACCAAGGCAGGAAACCGATTCGCTCCTCGGGTCTTGGAGTAGAGATTGACGAAGGTCCAAACTTCCCGGGCGAACTTGCTCCCCGCTTGCAGGTTCCAGTGTTTGATGAACATCGGAGCGAAGCACTCCTGGTGCTTGATCTCCATGCTGTCGAAAATACAGCCGTCGGAATCGATACCGACGAAGAATTCCTTGGAAGGTTGAAATTCGCGCAGTTTTTGGGCCGAGTAGCTCATAATTGTTGAACCACCGAACGTTGGAAGCTGCCACGCAGGCGTCAATTCTCAATCGCCAAACTCGACGAATCCACTGTTCGCGAAGCGATCCTGTCAGAGACCCCGACCCAGTCTGTGGGTGCCGTCCCGCTGGACGCATAGGCGTCAACTTAAGAGCTCTCTCTTCCAAAAAATGCGTCGGGACGTCGCGTTCCACCCCTTGATTCAAGAAGATAAAGGTGGAACCCGCCGTCCCGGCGGGTTTAATTTGACGCCTATGCGCTAAGCGGGACGGCATTTGATCTCGAAGAGATCACTGTTAGAAAGTTGATAGATGCTTCTTTCCTAGCTGTATTTTGTAAACAGTCGCCTGACGGCGAAATGATCCCGTCGAAGACGGGATCACAACGATTGCTCTATCGAGCCACAAAGATTGATCAACGGGGGTCGCTGGAAACTATATGAGTCGATACAAACCGCGCCTCTCAGCCCTCGGGCGTAAAGTCCTTGTATTCGACGAGCAGGGATTCAAGCCGCTTTTTCATACTCTCAACTTCATCTCTGTACCGAACATCTCCATACGAATTGAGTCGCTCGGTAGGGTCTCGTTCCAAGTCGTAGAATTCCCAACCATCGACATCGCCGTAGAATCGGATCAATTTGAATCGACTATCACGAATTCCGTAGTGCGGATTCACGTGGGTCATAATCGGGTATTCGTAATAATGATAGTAGACCTCTTGTCTCCAATCAATGACTGAGTCGCCTTCCAAAAGCGGTTTCAATGACGCTCCCTGCATGTCTTCTGGAACCCGAACGCCCGCGAAATCCAATAGCGTTGGGGCAATGTCGACATTCATGATCATCTCCTCCCGCGTCTGGTTGGGTGAAACCGACTTCGGATACTTGATCAACAACGGAAACCTCAGGCTCTCATCGTACATCCAGCGCTTGTCGAACCAACCATGCTCGCCCAAATACATGCCCTGGTCAGACAAGTACACGACTACCGTATTGTCCGCCAGAGCGCGCTCGTCCAAATAGTCCAGCATCCGACCGACGTTCTCGTCTACCGCGAGAACGCACCGGGCATAGTCTCGGATATATCGCTGATAATTCATCGACAGGACCGATCTCCCGGATTCGAGACCACGAGCGTACTCCTCTCTCTCGTCCGCCAACGCGGCGTCCCAAGCGGCTTTCTCCGAAGGCGTCAGCCGGTCTTCGTAGACGAGCTTCCAAAGCGCGGCGTCGCGATCCGAGAGAGGCGAGGATGTAATCTTCGCATCGTAGGCGGAAAGGAAGTGCTTCTCCAAGTGCATAAGCTGCGAATGCGCAGCTAAGCGAGTCTCGTAGTCGTCCGCGAGTGTTGCCGGCTCGGAAAATTGTCGATTTTCGAATGTATCCAAATGTCGGATAGGCGGCATCCAATTTCGGTGCGGCGCTTTGTGTGAATAGAACAGGAAGAATGGCTTGGAGCGATCCCACTTCTCTTCCAGCCATTGAATCGCTAAATCCGACACCAAGTCTGTGGCATACCCTTCATGCCGGCTTGTCTCGCCCAGAGTATTTATGTCCGGATTATAATAGAATCCTTGCCCAGGAAAAATCGACCAGTAGTCAAATCCAGTCGGCTCGCTCTTCAGATGCCATTTGCCGATAAGCGCGGTGTGATAACCAGAAGCTTGAAGGAGTTTCGGAAAGGTCTGCTGGCCCCCGTCGAAAACGGTATGATTGTCCAGCTGGCCATTTAAATGACTGAATTTTCCCGTCAAAACCGTCGCTCGGCTCGGAGCGCAAATCGCGTTAGTGGCGAAGGCCCATTGGAAGAGAGCGCCCTCTTGGGCGATACGGTCCATATTCGGGGTTTGAATCAGACTGGAGTCGTAGGCGCTCAACGCTTTCACGGCATGATCGTCCGTCATCATGAACAAGATATTGGGCCGCTCTTCGCCTCCTGCGAAAACTGACAGAACCAGGGCCCCGAACAGCACGGGAATCGTCCGTATGCAAACTCGCATCCTATTCTCCATTCTAGCGCCAATTAGTCCTAAGAAAAGTACGGTAGGAACAAGATCCGGATCCCCCTCTTCCCTGCCTTCGGAACACCTTCGAGTCAAGATTTCCAATGGAGCGCATCGTTGCGCCATTGAAATATCGTCGCTAATCTGCAACTGTGTATTAGTAAAATGTCGCCCCGCTCCTCTCATGCCACGCGCTCGTTGATTCGCAATCAATGGAACGCGGGCCGACCTATTGGTCTCGCCCTTTGCAGTCTGTTCCTTTTCGGGTCGCTCACTGAATCGAAAGACCTGCCTCCCAATATCGTCTTCTTCCTCGTCGACGATCTGGGCTGGACAGATATCAATTGCCGTGAAGGTCTCGATAGCCAGCGATTCGACAATCCGGGAGGCGATCACGACAGCCGCTACTACTACACGCCTCGCATCGCTACGCTCCGCAACGAAGGCATGCGTTTTACGAACGCTTACGCCGCCTGCCCCTTCTGCGGCCCTTCGCGAGCCAGCATTCTAACCGGGAAATACCCCGCTCGGATCGGATTCACCAACAACAACACGCACGATCAGAAACAAGGTCGGGGCCCATTCGCGTTGGACGAGATGATCTTCACCGAGCCCACCGAGCCCGAGCTCGTCCGGAATCTCGACCCGTCCAAAGAAACCTCCCTAGCCAAAGCGCTCAAAGCCGGAAATGGCTACCTCTCCTGTTCGATCGGGAAATGGCACGTCTACAGCGAAGGCTCCGAAGGATACTCGCCCGAGCATCACGGTTTTGACTACAATGTCGGCGGCGGCTATCGCGGTCAGCCGGCAGGTGGCGATCGTCCCGGTTGGGATTTCTATCGCGGAACGGGTTGGAGCGAAGAGTACTTTCCCAATCTCGAGACCGCGAACGAGATCTACGCGCCGAATTGGCCAACGAAAAGCAATGGCGACGCATTCGAAAATCTCGGCTACCTCACCGAGGCGCTCACGTTTCGAGCATTGGAATTTATCGATCTCGCCAGCAAGCAATCCCAACCATTCTTCCTCTACCTGTCGCACTACGGCGTTCACAGCCCCCTCCAAGCCAAACGTCGCGATAGCGACGGAGACGGGACCATCACCCCGAGCGACGCGGAAGTCCACGCGAGTCTGTTCAAAGATCGATGGGGACGGGACGCGAGACATTCGATCAACCCTCCAAAAGGTAGTGAATCTTTTCATACACGCTACACCTACGCGTCCATGGTAAAGAGCATCGACGAGAGCCTCGGGCAAATCATGGACCGACTCGATTCGACGGGCCTTGCCGAGAATACCGTTGTGTTTTTCTACTCGGACAACGGCGGAGTCGAACGCAACGGCTTCACCTCCAACAATCCCCTTCGCAGCGAAAAGACCCACGGCTACGAAGGCGGAACACGCGTGCCACTAATCGTTCGTGGTCCCGGCATCGCGGCCAACAGCGTGTGCGACACGCCGGTGACCGGGCCGGACTTTTTCCCTACGATGCTCGAGCTGGCCGGGACTCGTCTCAGCGATGTAGAACGAGCATCAACCAATGGCTTCTCCCAAATCCAGATCGACGGTGTAAGTATCGTTCCACTACTACAGGGCAACCCCTCGGACCTTCATCGGGAAAACGATCCGCGGACAACTAACGACGACGGAGCGATCTTCTGGCACGTGCCGCACTACAAGCACTCCGCTCCCTACAGCGCGGTCCTCCAGAGCAATCGAAAGTACATCCGCTATTGGGAAGACGAGACGAACCTGAAAAACCGTCGCGAAACGGAAGACGGCTACTACATGTCCGAAAACGAGTTGTACGATTTAACGGCGAATCCCGGCGAGTCCGGGAGTCGAAATCTCTTTGAATCGGATCAAGCCACGGCCCAGCGACTCGAAGCGGTGTTGTTCCAATGGCTCGCAAACGTAAACGCTTCCCTCCCCACCGCCGTTAAACGCGAGAACGAAAACGGAGCAACGCGGAATTGGTATAGCCGGTGGATCGCCGATCAAGACGCATCGCAAAACTACGCCGACCCTATTCGACAAGCGATTGAAGACGCGACTGACGGTGATGTGATCACCGTGTTTCCTCGCAAGCCGAGCGAACCCTTGAACTTTTCGGAAACGAAGAAGGGAGTGCGGATCGATACAATTCCCGCAATCGCCTCGGACTAGCACTGTCCAAAAAACTAGATTTGCGGTCATTCACTTACACTCCGTTTCGCTCTTGATACAGCGCGCCCGCCTCGTCAACTTACTCCGAACTCTAAACTCGAACCCCATCCCATCAACTCGACCATGAAACGCCTCCTACTCCTCGCCGTCGCAGTTTGCCTCGGCACGCTTTCCCCTTTTTCCATCGCCGCCGAAGACAACCCGTCCGGCAAATTGAACGTCCTGCTTATCTGCGTCGACGATCTTCGCCCCGAGCTGAACTCCTTCGGCGTCGACTACATCCACTCGCCCAACATCGACCGTCTCGCCGCCACCGGCCGCGCCTTCCACAACCACTACGTCAACGCCCCCACCTGCGGGGCCTCGCGCTACACCCTCCTGACCGGGCAGTACGGTCCCTACGGAAACAACTCCCTCTTCCTTCGCGCCGACAAGTTGAAATCCGGCGACACGTCCGTCACGCCCAGCATGCCGGAGTGGTTTCGAAAAAATGGATACAAGACCGTTTCCGTCGGCAAAGTCTCGCACCATCCCGGTGGCTGGGGCGGCGAAGACTGGTACGACCACAACGTCCTCGAAATGCCCGGCGCCTGGGACCGCCAGCTCATGCCCACCGGCCCATGGAAACACCCGCGAGGCGCCATGCACTCGCACGCGTACGGCGAGATCAAACCCATCGGCTCGTTTTCGGAGAACAAAATGGAAGCCTTGCAAAGCGCCGAAGTCGAAGACACCGACTACCACGACGGCCTCATCGCCGTCGAAGGCCTCGAGCAACTCGAAAACCTGGCCGAAGCGCACACGCCCTTCTTCCTCGCCATTGGATTCATCAAGCCCCACCTCCCCTTCGGCGCCCCCGCCCGCTACATGGATCCCTACGAAGACGTCGAACTGCCTCCGGTCGCCCATCCGGAAAAACCGAGCGGGCAAACCACCTGGCACGGCTCGGGCGAGTTCTTCAATCAGTACTTCCATCACGGCCAAGACCCGCGCGAAGACAAAGCCTACGCCGACAAAGTGCGTCGCCACTACGCCGCCTGCGTCAGCTACGTCGACCACCACGTCGGACTGATTCTCGCCAAGCTTAAGGAAACCGGCCGGGACAAGGACACCATCGTTGCGCTGTGGGGCGACCATGGCTGGCATCTCGGCGAGCACGCCATCTTCGGGAAGCACTGCCTCTTCGAGGAAGCGCTGAGATCCCCGCTCATCATTTCCGTCCCCGGCATGAACGATCCCGGGACGAAGTCGAACGCAGTAGTCGAAACGGTCGACATCTTTCCGACACTTTGCGCCCTCGCCGGCTTGGAACAGCCCGACTTCGCCGACGGCTCATCCTTGCTTCCACAGATCAAGTCGCCCGACGCCAAAGGCCACACCGCCTACGCCTACACCGGCAGAGCCCAAACACTGCGCACCGATCGCTATCGCTTCACCCTCCACAAAGACGGCTCGACCGAGCTCTACGACCATAACTCGGCACAAAAAGAAGCGCGCAACGTCGCCGCCCAAAACGCCGGCAAAGTCAAAGAACTCACCGATCTGCTCAAAGAACGAGCAGCGCTCAAATAGGCATAGCGCACATCGTTTTCAGCAAGTCGATTCAACCAATCGATCTACACTGTCTAGCGTAGCGAATCCGCATCGAGCCTATTATCCGCGACTTGTCGCGGCGTAGTCCCAAGGGTGGGACGAAGACGGAAGCGGATACCTATCGATCCCGCCTCGGCGGGAGCGCTAGTGACGCGCGAGCGAAGCGAGCAAGGAACGATGTTCTTTTTCTACAACCAGTGAGTTTATTGTCATCGCTCTCCCGCTGATCGTATAGGCGTCAACCTAAAACCCGCCCGGAGGTCGGGTTCCACCTTTCGCCCCTTGAGTATGAGGTGGAACGCGACGTCTCGGCGCGTTTATTCAGGTCGGAAGTTCAGTCACTGCGACGAAAACGTGTACTCGTAAGCCACGCTGCCGTCGACACGGTGGTGCCGCATGACGAGCCGCGAACCGTCGTCGCCGGGAATCACCTCGCCGCTGAGGAAGCCCGCGATGATCGCGAGGTACTGGTGCTCGTCCGTTCTCAAGTCCATCGAAAACCCGCCCACGTGTTTTTTCGAGGACGCGCCCGAGGAGAATTCGTGCACACCCGTCTCGTCGTCCTTGCTGTGGAACTGCCAATGCCGATCGCCGCAAATGACAATCACGTTGTTTTCCATACAGAACTGGCGAATCTCGTCCCCTTCATGCTGCCAGTTGGAATTCGAGTGATTGTCCTTCTTGTTCACCCGATCAGGCCCGACGACCGGCGTGGGGGAAAACAAAATCTTGAACGGCGCATCCGAGGCCCGAACCTCTTCCTTGAACCACGCCTTTTGCTCGGCTCCCCAAATCGTCTTGTCCGGCCCGTCCGGCATGTTGTTCGGACTCCGATAGTCCCGCCCTTCCACAAACCAGAAATGCAAATCCTCGCTCCAGCGCCGACTGCGATAAGTCGGGTGCCCCATGGGGACTTGCTCCCGGAAAATCGAAAGCCCCCGCACCCAGGAAAGCTCGCCCACCTGGTCGCCCGGCACGCTGTCATTCGTAACCGTGTCGTGATCGTCTTTTATGAAGAAACTGGATACGCGACTGTGGAACTTAACGATGTCCGAGCAACCGTACCACCGGTTCCAGTGAAAGCGGGCCAAGGCTGGCGTCCGAGCGTCCACGTCCCCTCCCTGGCTTCGCTTGTCGTAATAGACAATGTCCCCCATGTGAGCGAAAAACGCCGGGTCCAGCGCCAGCATACGATCGTAGATCTGCAGCCCCGCTGTGCCCTTGTCCCGGGTTATCCAGCTTTGGCAGGTCGAAACGACAAACCGAAAGTGTTTGCTCGCGTCCGGGCCCGGAGCCGTTCGAAACGAGCCCGAAAATGCTTTTCCCGCTTCGCCGCCGCCGGAGCGACTCTCCACTTTCAAGAAATAGCCCTGATCCGCCTGCAAATCCTCCAGGACCACTTGTCGCGTGAAATCTCGATTTGGATCGACCGCCAGCCAATCCGTCTGCATCTTCGAGCCCGGGCGACCTTCCGGCCACCAGCTGATCCGCGCGTATCCATCCATCCCGGACAAGCTGCCCTCCATATCCGAAAGAATCGCTCCTTCCGGGAATTGTTTTTCCCCCAGCTCACCCTCGTCAAAATTGCGATCGGCTGCGCCGATCCATTTTAGGCCGTCCCACTTCGGCTCCGCCCGATCGGTCAATCGCAGCCAGACAATCGTCGAGCTATCGCTCGTCTCGCCTATTTTGATCCCATTACCGAAATACGGCTGGGCACGTACCGAAGAGAGCGTTGCGAGCAAGGCAAGGACAGTCAGAAAGGGGCAGGTTCTCATGAGGACAACCTGAGGAGTTCGTTTCACGGAGCAAGCTTCAACGTGGGAAGATAGAATGTTCGTCATCGCCCCGATAAAATCGGGGCTAGGAGTCCCCGCTTCGCGGGGACATTAAGGATCTCAGACTTCGTCTGAGAAATCAGGTCATTTGGGACCCGATAGAAGTATTCAGTCGAACATTATTTGTCGACGGAGGAGACATCCTATTTGCCTCCGAAACTTCGGAGGCATCCTAGCCCCGGCGCTGACGGGGCGGTGACAAAAAACTAGATCCTAATCCTTGTTCGACGAGAAGTAGCCCAAGGCGACCCCCATCGCGGACAGCCCTCCCACGATCCAAGGGGCAACGGATAGACTGTGCGGCGAGAGGATCGCGATCATGGTGACAATTACGAGACTGACGCCTCCGACAATTCCCGCGATTCCGACAAAAACATTCTGTGATTTCGTGGTGTTCATTGTGTTTTCAATGCTGGGTGACTGGATGTGATTCATGGTGATATGTGTTTAGAATTATTTCGTTGTTCACCCAGAGAGTGCCTTCCTAACGGACGGAGGTGACAGGGATTCTCCACTTTTTTCAATTCGATGCCTTTTCCCTGATATCGCGCCACTGCATTGACCCGATCCTTATTCCGCCCCATCTTGCACATGTCTCCAGTATTCAATCCCCACTTCGTCCGGTCATTCCCTAACCCATGTATCGAACATCCAAACAGCGATCACGCTCACTCATATTTATCGCCACTAACGTAGTCGGATTGTCACTAATCATTGTCACGAGCGGCTGCAGCAAAGAAAGAGCTCCCGTAGCCGGAACGGGAATCCTGGTGGGCGAAGTCACCCACCACAGGGCCCTCGCCCAAGTGCGACTTTCTAAACGCGATCACCTAGTCGACAACGATCTCGAAGGCGTCGCCGGAGTCGTCGAATTCGCCCTCACTCCAGTCATCGACGGAAAGGAGCAGACATCCCAAACCGAGCGCGTGGTCTTCGACGCCACCCCAGAACGGGATTTTATCGCCCGGGCCTCCTGGGACAATCTACTCGCCGGAACGCGTTATATCTGCCGCTCTCGAATCGGACTCAATGAGGAAAATCTGAATACCGGCCCAACCGCCACTTTCAAAACCTTGCCGGGACCGACCGGCTCGGATCCAATTTCCTTCGTGGTCGCCACCTGCATGAATTACGCCAAGTTTCACGGCGACAATCGGATTGACCGCGCGATCCATCTACAGCTGAATGCGACCGAACTTCCGGAACCCTACTCAGGTCCCGACAAACACCTCGGCTACCCGGCTCTCAAAACCATTCTCGACATCGAACCGGACTTCTTCGTCGGAGCGGGCGACACGATCTACTACGACACCCCGAAAGAACCCCGAGCGGAAACCGTCACCGAAATGCGGCAGAAGTGGCACGAGCAATTCGTTCAGCCCCGCTACCATGACCTCTTTGCCAAAGTGCCCACTTTCTGGGAAGTCGACGATCACGACTACCGGATCGACGACGGGGACAACACCGGCGACTACGCGCCGTCGCCCGAAACGGCCCGCCGGATCCTCATGGAGCAGCTCCCCTACGCCGCCGCCGACAACGACTCGGCTAAAACCTACCGGACCCATCGAGTCAGCAAGGACCTCCAAATTTGGTTCACCGAAAATCGAATGTATCGAAGCCCCAACGACATGGAAGACGGCCCAGGCAAGAGCATCTGGGGAACGAAACAGCGCGAGTGGCTGCAACAAACCTTGCTGGCGAGCGACGCCACGTTTAAACTCCTCGTCTCGCCGACTCCCATGATCGGCCCCGATTCGCTTCACAAGACCGACAATCACACCAACATCGGCGGGTTTCAACACGAGCGCGACTCCTTCTTCTCCTGGCTTGTCGAGACGGGGCTGGACCAGAAGAATTTCTATATCGTTTGCGGCGACCGGCACTGGCAGTACCATTCCCTCTCGTCTCAAGGCATCGAAGAGTTTTCTTGCGGGGCCCTCACCGATACGAACTCTCGACTCGGAGTGAATCCAGGTGATCCGAAATCATCCGACCCCGAAGGTTTAGTCCGACAACCGTACACCCAGTCGCCTCGGTCCGGCGGATTTCTGCTCGTGAAAACGCAACGCGATACGAACAACGGGAAGGCTGAATTGACCTTCGACTTCCGAGACGAACACGGAATCCAACTCTACACGCATACAAAAAGTGGATACTAATCCTCGATTTGTGATTCCGCTGCTCTCGCTCGCGCTCTTCGCCCTTTGCAACGGCGCGGCCGTTGCAGAGGTTCCCGAAAAGCCACCTGCGGCGAGTTCGCCGAAACCACTTCGACAAGCTCAGGACAGGCCGAACGTGCTCTTCATCGCCGTAGACGACCTGAACACTCGCCTCGGGTGCTACGGCGTCGAACAAGCCTCTTCCCCTAACATCGATCAACTCGCTCGCGAAGGCGTTCGCTTCGACCGCGCCTACTGCCAGTATCCATCTTGCGGCCCTAGTCGAACCTCCATGCTCACCGGACTTCGTCCCCAGACGACGGGAATGATCAACAATCGCATGTCCTTCCGCGAACTGGCTCCCGACGCGACAACGCTTCCTCAGCTGTTTTTGAAAAACGGATACTACACCGCTCGCGTCGGCAAGATTTTCCATCAACGCGTCCCTCTCGACATCGGCTCGGATGGCGCCGACGACCCGGCTTCTTGGACCGAAACCGTAAACCCTCGGGGGAGCGACAAAGACGAAGAACATCTGCTGACCCTCTACACGCCCCAACTAACGATCTCCAACACAATGGGCTACTTACAAGCGAACGGAACCGACGACGAACAAACCGACGGACTCGTAGCGAAAGAGACCATACGCTTGCTCAAAGAAAATAGAGAAACGCCCTTCTTCATCGCAGCCGGATTTTACCGCCCACACATTCCTTACATCGCTCCCAAGAACTACTTCAAACGACACAATTTCGAAGAGGCGCAAATTCCTCGCATGCCCGCCGGCTACCGCGACCGAGTGCCCGCGGCGGCATTGAGCTCTACGCCCGAATGGCCCAATTTCAACACGACCGAGCGGCAGGCCCGCGAATGCAAGCTCGCCTACGACGCCTGTATTTCGTTTGTGGATGCGCAAATCGGTCGACTGTTGGCCGCCGTCGACGAACTCGGATTGAGAGAGAACACCATCATCGTCCTCTGGGGCGACCACGGGTACCACCTTGGCGAGCACGGACTTTGGCGGAAAAACAGCTTGTACGAGGAGTCCGTCCGAGCTCCCCTCATTATTCGCGCTCCCGGAATCGAGTCCGACCATCACGACTGCGAGCGCATCGTTGAGTTCGTGGACATCTACCCGACCCTCGCCGACCTCACGGGACTCGCTCCACCCGACAATCTGGAAGGCGTTTCCCTCCGGCCTCTTCTGGAAAATCCCAGCGCCCAATGGGATCGCCCCGCCTTCATTCAGACCCTGTTTGTCGACACCCCCGGCTACAGCGTCCGTACGGATCGCTGGCGCTACGTGGAATGGGGCGACCAAGGCGATCAAGGGACTGAACTCTACGACCAGAAATACGATTCGACTGAAATGAACAATCTCGCCCATTCCACTGCGCACGCAGAGACGATCCGATCGCTCCGCGGGCTGATACGAACCAATTGGACCGATCGCAACTAGTCCGCTTGGGCAATCTCGCAGGATCCGAATTCCCGAGCTTGATCCAAGGCTGAATCAGCGATGGTATAGTCTCGAATGAGAGTGGAGCTTCCAATAGTCTCAGTGAGCACGCTGGCGTTGCTCGGCGCTAGCTTGGTCCCCGCGCTGGGAGTCGCTCAAGAATTCGATTCGCCTAGCTCGATAGATTCACTTGCGCGCGGAGAGCGATTAGCGCAGCAGCACTGTGTCGCCTGCCACTCGTTTACGCCTCCCGATTTGCTTACGAAACGTAGCTGGAATTTCCTCCTCACCTATATGGGCATGCGGATGGGGATCGACGATCCGAGTTTCATTGCGAATCCCGACGATGTTGAACGCGCCGTGATTGAGGCCCGACGCTTGTCATTGCAACTTGGAGACTTGATACCCGATTCACCGGCAATGAGCCACGAGGATTGGAAATCCCTTCGGGCGTATTTCCAAAAAAGCGCTCCCGAGACTGCCTTGCCGCAAGTCGGCAAACCCAAATCAGCCGGCGTCCTCGAGCGTTTTACCGCCAAATCGCACGCCTACCGCGTGAAAGGAGCGATCACCTCGATGGTTAAGATCGACGCGATCAAGGGCCAGGTCCTCATTGGCGACAGCCGTAACCAACAATTCACGACGTTGAACTCGAAACTCGGTGTCGTCGACCAAATCCCGTCGCAAGGCTCCTACTGGGTTGACGCGATCGCGACGGACGAATCGCTCTACCTGCTATCGGTCGGGGACATCGCCGGCGACTTCATCGGCCAGAAGCTTGGCAAGATCGCACACGCCCAACGTTTGGGCGAAATGCACTTCCCCCAGGGCCTGGTCATGAAGGACCTGTACCGTCCAACCGATATCGAGCTCGCCGACATGGACAAGGACGGTCGCGACGAGCTGCTCGTCTGCAGTTTTGGCGACGAAGGCGGGGACTTTTCGATATTCCGTCAATCCGGCATTGCCAACGCCTTTGATCCCGAAAGCGGCCAGGCTCTCTACCGCGACACCGGAGCGATCCGTTGTCGGACACATGATTTCAATGGAGACGGATTGCTGGACATCGTCCTCCTCGTCAGCGACGCCAACGAGCGTGTGAGCCTCTTTATAAACAAAGGAAACAACGCGTACGAAGAAAAGATCCTCGTCGCTAAACACCCTTCTTGGGGCTTCGTCGATCTCCAGCTTGCCGACATCGACCAAGATGGCGATATAGATATACTGACCGCAAACGGGGACAACGTCGACTCCGACCCCTACAACACCCTGAAACGCTACCACGGAGTTCGCGTGTATTCAAACAATGGCGACTTGAGTTTTTCGGAGTCCTACTTCTACCCCATGTACGGCTGCTTCCACGTCCGGGCGGGCGACTTCGATTTGGATGGGGACATCGACATCGTGGCATCCTCGTTCTACCCCGATTTTGAAGCTGAAACGCCCGAGCAGTTCGTCTATCTCGAACAGGCGGGCCCGATGGATTTCGTTCCGAAACACCATCCATCCGCGCAACAAGGACGTTGGATGACCATGGACGCTGGGGACTTCGACCAGGATGGCGACATGGACATCGTCCTCGGAGCCGCCTACGTGCCGCTCGGACTTCCCGCCGGAACGGATGCAGTTCTTCAGGACCAGATGGAAAATGGACCCGCTCTTCTCGTTCTCGAGAATCGAACGATCGAGTAGGATTAAAAACGTATCCAAACATTCCACGCTTCACCCCATCTCATAATCTTAATCTTAATCCTAATCACCCCAACTCCCTTCTATTTTTGATTAAGATTAGATTAGGATTAAGAGTATGATTCAAGTGTCGGAGTACACCTCGTTCGCATCGAACCTCTTGGAAAGAAAGAAACCCGCGGGACACGCCCGCGGGTTTACTGAATCACTTGATGTGCTTACTAACTACTAACTAAAAGTCGATCGTGGTGGTGAAGAACCAGCGCTTTTCGGCCGGGTTCCGGATGATCGCCGTGCGTCCGTCCGGATTCTTCGTCACAACCTGAGGCTCGTCCGTTCCCAGAGCGTTCACCAAATTCAACTGGAACTTCACCGGGAGGGAGTCGTTGAAGAAGTTCGTCTTGTAGCTGAACCAAACGTCGCCCGAGAAATCCTCGCCTCCGAAGAACGGGCTGTCGAGGACCGGCACAAGTAGACCGAGATCGTTGCGCTCGAGAGGATAGCCCACGGCTGCCGCGTCTTGCCAGCGCGCCGCCGCTCCAGCGCCCAGTCCCTTGAAGCGGCCTTCGCTGAAGGTGTAGTTGGTGATCGCGTTCCAGCGCCACTTCCGAAGCTCGGTATTGACTGTGCCTTCCTTCGACTGGGCGCTTGCGAGCGAAGTCAGAGCGCCGTTCACCCAGTTTTCGCTGACGCGTGAGGTTTCAGTCCACCCGCCGCGAGAGATGTCCCACAATCCGAGCGACTGCATGCGTTCGGTTAAGGATTCCGCGTAAGGAGTCAGCTGCTGCAAGCCGTTGGAGAAGATACTCTCCGACTTGGCGACGTTGAACGCTACTCGCCAGTTGTTGTTGATGTTGTAGGTGGCTTCGACCTCAAAACCTTCCGATACGACATCGGCCACAGAACTGATTCCCTGGATACTGTCCTTTTCGATCACCTGGTTGCCTTCCTCGCCGATGATGCGGTAGTTCACCGCTTCACGGGTAGACGCGGGAAGCAACTGGTTGATAAAGGCGTCGATCACTTCGTCGTACGACTCGAAGTCCCCAATCAAGGTCGGATCCGCTTCGAAAGGATAGCCGTCCTGATTCGGGTTGCCGAAAACAATGTCCTCGAAAGAAGGCTGGTCATTGCTCAACCATCCGTTTTTCGCGTTCATCCAGCGACTTGCGTAGAAGTGGGCGATATCCGCGAACTGCCACAGACTGCCGGTGATATTCGTATTCGTAACATTGTTACTGCTGGTTTCGTACCAGTTGAAGCGCATGTTCAGCCGATTCTCGAACAAACCGACCGAGAACCCTTTTTCAGTCGTTTCGCCGGAAGGCGGTCCGATTACTTGATTGTATATATCCCGGCGAACATTGGCAGGATTGAAGTTCTCCGACTCGGACCAATGCAGGCTGAAGGTGGGGCTGCCCGGAAGGTTCGTGGTCCAACCGAGCGGCACGTGTAGAACGGCCTGTAAGGTGTTCGTGTCGCCACTCGTGTCAAGGACCGGGTCAGGTCCGGCGGCGTAGCTGCGAAACTCTCCCGTGTCTCCATGAATCCAGTTGTCCCAGGACTCTTCAACTTGGAACGAACCGTCGGGGTTCCCGATCCGCTCGACCTGCCACGTTCTGCTGTCGTCCGTGCGCGTGCCGTACGTGGTCACCAAATGGTTGTCCAGGAACCTGCTTTGAACCGTGAACGCTTGCGAATCCACTTCTTGCCGGGTACGCCCCGGCCACAAGTCGAGCGAGCGGACGCGAGCGGTGCTTTGGCGGATCACGCCGTCCTCCCGGTCCCAATAGTAGTTGTTGTAGAACTCACCTACTTGCGGAACCTGGATGTCCAGAGGCTCCGTGTAGAGACGCATGTCGGAAGGCGTAGCCGCTCCGAATTGGGCGTCGCCGACGTACGCGATGGCGAACATTCTTCCACCCCAAGCTCCCGGACGGTTGATGATCGTGCGATAGTTCTGATCCGCGTCATGCGCGGTGTCCCACGACACTGCTTGGCCATAGTTGCGCTCGTCTCGCTCCCACTTGCTGTAGAGTCCGGTAAACGTGTGCTTGCCGAAGTGGCGCGTCCAATCATCGGACTTGGTGAAATCAAGTTCGTAGTACGCGGTCGCGCGCTGCGTGTCGTAGTCGAGCCAGCGGTGGTTGACGGGGTCCCACTGTCCGGACATCATCGGGCGTCCGACGTTCGGATTCTCCGCTCCGTTGGGCAGGTAAGTCGCCGTATCGATCCGAACCGCCGCATACTGGGCCCGTCCAAACGGGAAGAAGCGACTGTTTTGATACTCCTGGCTGTCGACGGCCAGCTCGATACCGGCGCGTCCATCGAGGAACGTCTGCTCCAATGCGAAGTTGTGCGCGTCCAAATCGTGGTTCGAGAATTGGGAAGTTCCCTGCAGCAGCAAGTTCTCGTGGTCATGGATACTTGTATCCATAATTACATGATCCCTGAATCCATTTCCATAGAAACGGTGGTTTCCTCCCTGATGGCTGCTGAACAAGGGAAACCAGCCAGGAGTTTGCACACCGTCTTCGCTGCCGTCGTCGATCGTATACGAACCCGCGGTGGCGTGAATGACCTGCGTGCCCGACCAGTCATTACCGGTCCAATCCGCGCCGGAAGGGAATCCGACATCGGCGGCGCCGGTGGGATTGCCCCAAACGATGGCGTAGGAGTTCCAGATTCCCGGCTGGCTCGTGTACTCGAGCCCCGGGTCTTCTTCGCCAGGAAAGATCTGGTTCTTCAGCCATTGAGGAGACGCGTAGTTGTTGCGCCAATCGTCCGGCCAGCCCCCATTGGGCTTAACGCCTGTAATTGCATCGGCTAAGGAGGAACCCGGCGCGTACCACCAGGAAGAGTAGTGGTCTTTGGGCGGAATTGGGTCCGGTGGCGTACCCCTGATTTCAACGCGCTCCCAGTTTGCTCGAAGCACCGTTTGCCCAAGGAAATCGTTGTTCTCGTTCTTCGAGAGAACGGCCTTTGTCGCTATGTAGTAGCGCGTATCCTCTTCGAATGCGGGTCGTTGCTTGAAGGTGATGTTCTCGTGCATCGCATTGACGCGTACCGCCAATCGATCTTCAACGATCACGCGGTTCAAGTCGATCGTGCCGCGGTAGGTTCCATGCGAGCCATAGCGGGCGGATACGGTGTTGAAGTTGCGGCCGAGCACAGCCTTCTTGAGCGTATTGTCGATAATTCCGCCCGGTTCGCCGATACCAAATAGAATCGAGTTCGGCCCCCGGCTAATCGTCACCATCTCCGTGTTGTATCCATCAAAACCCATGGCCGACAGGAAGTAGTCGCGCGTCTGGGAGGCCTTGCTCAAGCCGCGCACACGCGTGTTGCTGGCTGGGTCGGCTCGAGCATTGTTATTCGCGTTGGTATCCCCAACGGCTGCGCCGGGACCTGCGAAATTTCCGTAGGCCCCGCCTACTTCAGTGCTGGTCGTGTAGACGAGCAAGTCCTCCACGCTTGTCGTGCCCGTGTCCTCCAGGAAGTCCTTCGTCACGACCGAAATGGCGGATCCCAAGTCCTTCAACTCGGTTTTGATTCGCGTCCCCGCGAGTGTGTTTACGGCCCGGTAGCCGGATTGGTCGCTCGCATCCACTGCGAACGGGCTAAGCTCGAAAATCTCGATGCCCTCTTCATCGTCCTGACCCGCGGCGCGCGGAAGCGCCAGCAGACAAAACGCAAGCAAGGGCGTAAAAACGCCCCAGCGGCAGAAGTGTGTGTAAGTTCGTATGTTCATAGTATTTTGGTTAGGGAGGTTTCACGTCGCGGGAGATCTAAACCGGGGTAGAACGGGGCTGCAGAATCTCCAACTCGACACCCTAGACTAACAAACGGGGCCCCGGTCTTAAATTGACGTTCTTATCAGATAGATAGAGATTCTTACCTGTCTACTGAGTTTAACCAGAAGATGCTTGCTAATCGAGATCCGCACCCTCTACCAAGAAACCGCCCTGTCCGTATTGTAAAAAGCCCCGCTACTCGCCTTCGATGACCTGCTCGCGCCCCGCACTCTCGATCCTAGCGTACGTCGCTGCCTCCGCCCTTCTACGAGCGGAGACAATCGAGTTCACGCCTCGGTCGAACATCGATCTGCTCGAACCCTGGCGGTGGCACGAAATCGAGCAACTGAACGACATCGACATCACCGGTGGAATCGAAGACGCCGATGGAAATCTAGTGCTTT
The DNA here is from genome assembly GCA_028284235.1 of Opitutaceae bacterium. GTDB lineage: Bacteria > Verrucomicrobiota > Verrucomicrobiia > Opitutales > Opitutaceae > Pelagisphaera. Next base: position 103,329 of record JANQSC010000012.1, on the reverse strand, counting down.
CGAAAAACTCCGGACTTGTCGTCTTCGACGGATATACGCGTGTAGAGCACCCCTTCCCCGAAGAACTGCGAATAGAGTTCGTCAAGCAGCTTTATCTAACGAGCGACCAACGCGTCCTAGTATACACCACTTCGGGCTTGTTCCGATTCGAGAGCGGCCGATACATCACTATTGAGCAATTTGAAAGCCCGTTTAGCGAAACGCGATCCTATATCGCCGCCAACAGCCATGGCCTCGAAGTCGTATCCACACCTTCAGGACTGCATAAAATTGAAGGGGACACGCTCGAACTCATCCCCGAAGTGACGGACAATCTGAACGGCATGACGTTCGACGCGAACAATACGCTTTGGATCACGCCGGCCAACACGAACGAGGTCGTAAGCTACCAATTCATCGAGGACCGCATCGCCAAGCCCGTCGCAAGGAATCAATACTCGCTTCAGGCCTGGAACTTCCTCTCGCCGAAACTGATCGGCAATCCGAACTCGGAAGATGTCTGGGCGGTGAACTGGAGACAGGGAGTGCCCCCTTCCAAATTCAATCGACTCAGCAACCAATGGGAGCGCGTCGATCTTTCCTCCCTCTCAGGAAGCAATGCTCATGTGGGCGGCATTCGCCTAGACGACGGCACCCTCATCGTGTTCATGAAAACGACGATTATGTTCCAGCACGAAGGAGTTTGGAACACGATCGACTACCCCGACTTCAAAATCCCGACCAATAGCCAGTATTGCATCGTGCGGGCCAATGGAAACCTCGTCATTGGAGGATCGGGGGAAACCGCCTACGAAATCGACTACGCGTCCAACTCGTGGCGCTCGTACCCAGGCCTTCATTTCCAATGCGAAACCACCGACACGCATCAATGGTTTCTGTCGCTGCAAGGAGGAGTCGTCGAGCACAACCCCATCTACGACACTTGGGTCCAGCACACCAACAACGTTATCGATGCACCCGTATCCATAATCCGTACACGAGACGATTTTATTTGGGCTTCCGGAGCGCACCGCGGCGTGCCGGCGATCTCCTATTTCAACGGCAAGCAATGGACCTTGAACACACATCCCGAACTCACGGGATTCGTCAGTCATCTGTCCGCGAAACAGCTCGAAAACGGCGACGTCGTATTTGGTTCTGGAGGAGACGAACCCCCTCCGGACAAAGGCGGCATCATTGTCTACCGCAAAGGGGACGGACGCTACAAGCACTCCTATCACGCTCCGACGATCGCGCCCCAGAGACCCGTGGGGATCACGGAATACGGAGACTCCCTTTGGTTCGGAGGCAACGGACTCAGGAGAACACTAAGCGGCTTAACCGAACCTGCAACCGAAGCTCTCTTTTTCGAAGGCGACCCGTGGATCGACCACATCGCCGGCTACGGGGACGATCAACTGTGGGCGGCCGTCTGGGATCGCGGATTGTTCGCCTTCGACGGCGACGCGTGGATCCAGCACTCGGGACCCGAGAAGATCCGCGGAAACCAAGTGTCCTACCTGCTCAACGACCAACGGCGGGAAGGGAGCATATGGATCGCCTCCAATCGAGGGATCTCCCGATTCGACGGCCAAAACTGGTACCCGAACGCAATGCCGGACGACCTGCGCTTCAATCGCGAAAGTGGCACCCTAATGCAGTCCAAGGACGGCTCTATTTGGGTGAACACAGCGACTCGAAACTGGTATTTCAGGCGAACCACGAGTTTCAACATCACCAAGCAGCTTTACGAGAACTTCAAGTCGATCCGTTACAAGCTCGATACTCAACCGCCAATTGTCGAGGTAACTTCGGGAAGTCACAAGGTCGCGCAGCCTGCCAATGTATTCATAGAATGGAAGGGCTTCGACCGATGGTCCAAAACGCCCGGATCGATGCTTCGCTATTCCTACCGAGTGGGCAACGGAGATTGGTCGACGTACTCCACGCGGTCCAACACCACGTTACTCAACGTCGGCAACGGCGAACACCGGTTTGAAGTTCGAGCCATGGACGCGGACGGCAACATCAGCGCCAGGGTGGCGAGCGCCAATATCATCGTCGTCCCCACTCTCTGGCAGCGACCCTGGTTTATCGCCACCATTGCGTTTATCGCCTTCGCCTTTCTCTTCCTCGTGATCCTGCTCTACAAGCAGAAGATCAGCCACATCGTGCAACTCGACGAACTCAAGCTCCAGTTCTTCACCAACATTTCCCACGAACTGCGTACGCCGCTCACCGTCATCCTCGGACCCCTGGAAAGCCAGCTGGCCAAGCTGCCGCCCGACTGGGACAAAAAGCCGCTGGAAACCGCCCACAAGAACGCTCGGAAGATGCTAGGCCTGATCGACCAAATTCTGGACTTTCGGAGCGCCGAGCTCGGAAACGTCAAATTCAACTACTCGCGAGCAGACTTGATTCAGTGTATCCAGGAAACCGTACAGCTCATCAAGCCGCTGGCCGACGAACGACAGCAGACCCTCACTATCGACGTGGATTCCGACACCTTCCACGCCTGGTTCGACGTTGAGAAAGTGGACAAGATTCTGAGCAATCTCATTAGCAACGCCATCAAGTACACTCACCGGCAAGGAACCATCTCCGTCAAAGCCCGCGTTCTCAGCGACGAAGAAGAAGCCAGCGTCACTCTTTCGGTCGAAGACAACGGCAGCGGAATTCCGCAAAACAAAATCGACAGCATTTTCGAAGTTTTCTACCGCGCCGGCAATCAAACCGGCGCCAAAGTGAGGGGCTCCGGTATCGGTCTCGCCTATACAAAGAATCTCGTGGAACTCTGCGGCGGCGCGATCGAAGTACACAGCCCTGTCACCACCGTTGACGGCCATGACCAAGGTTCGCGATTCACGGTGACCCTCCCCCTCAAGCTGAATCCCGACCGGGACGTCGATTCTCCCGCGGAACCGGTCGAACCCGACGTCGCGAACCTCGAAGAAGACGAACGCCCCTGCATCCTCATCGCCGAGGACGACGAGGATATTCGCGACTACATCAACGAGGAGCTGGGAGAGGAGTACCGCATTCTCACGACCGAGAACGGCGAGCAAGGGCTCCACGAAGCAACGACTCGTCTTCCCGAGCTGATCATCACCGACGTGATGATGCCCATCCTCGACGGAAAAGAATTCTGCCGCGCCATCAAGTCGTCGGCAGCGACCGCCCACATACCCGTAATCATGCTTTCCGCCCTCAAGTCCCACGAGCACGAACTCGCTGGGCTCGAGCGCGGGGCGGACGACTACATCGCCAAGCCAATCCGCATCGATATCCTCAAACAACGGATACACAACTTGCTGGAAACCCGGGCCCGACTCCGCGGCCAGTTTCAAGAGCAGATGGGAGAAACGCGTATCGATCCGCAACAGGTGACCTCCAATTCCGTCGACGAAGCATTCCTGCGGAAGTCGATCGAGACCGTGGAAGCCCACATGCGCGACCCGCTTTTCGATGTCGAGCGATTCGCCGGTCTCATGGCCATGAGCCGTATGACCCTTTACCGCAAATTCAAAGCGATCACCGGCGATTCCCCCAGCGCTTTCATCCGCTCAATTCGCTTAAACGAGGCCGCCGCCCTACTCAAAAACGGCGGTAGCACCGTTTCCGAGATCGCCGACCACGTTGGCATCACCGACGTCAGCTACTTCAGCGCGGCCTTCAAGAAACGCTTCAAGAAAACGCCCTCCCAATACGGCAAGTAGGCAACCGGGGCGGAGCCTACAACCGGAGCGCCACACCCAACGCCTCCCCCGGCGACGTTACCTGCGTCACAATCGTGTTACGCAGGCAACACCTTCAGCGTTAGTTGCTGTTTAACAACGTTTTGCGGCAAGGTTTACCTGCGCCAAAGTAGTTGCGACGAAGTTGATAACCGATTCGCCCCGCCGAGCGCTACCATGGCGTATCCCTGGAAAAACCGAGCTCGCTTCGGACTCCGAAAAAACCACTCCCGCACCCTGCCTCCCTCCATGCAAACCCGACTCTCGCTGCTTTTATCGACGCTGCTCGCCCTAACAAGCGTCGCGATTCAGCCCCCGCTCGCCGCTAGCGACGAGACGGAATCACGCCGCTCGTTCAACCAAAACTGGCTGTTTCACTGGGGCGACTACGAAGACGCCCGTTTTCCCGAGACTGAAGATCAGCATTGGCGCCCGCTGAACCTGCCGCACAGCCCGCAAATCTCGAACGCCGAAGATTCGCACTCCACCCCAACCGAAACGATCTGGTACCGAAAGCGATTCGACGTCGCCAACACCCGCAAAGGCCAACCGGTATCGATCTACTTCGAAGGAATCACCGGCTCCGCGACCGTTTGGATAAACGGGCACCGGCTCTCCAACAACAGCTCCACCCCGAAGGTCTTTCACAACGATATCACCCCCTATCTGCGCTACAGCGGCGAACCCAACGTCATCGCCATCCGCCTGCAGCGCAAACGACCCCGGGCCGACGACAGTCGACGGCTCGCCCTCGGCGGCGACGTCTGGCTGCAATTCAATCCGCCCTCCTAAACCGCGCGACCACACCTGCTTCAACACTACAAACGCCAACTACCCATGACACAATCGCAACCCACCTTACCCAAGACTCGCCACGTAAAGGACGGAGACTACTACTTTCTGAGCCCGGACGAATCCCTCGACCTATACGTCGCCTGCGGCGGGGAAGAGAACTGCAGTAGCGACTACACCATTGAAAACACCGAGTTCCGAATCTACGGTATCGAATATATCGTTACAGGAACCTGCCGACTCACAATCGACGGGCAAGTTCAAGAACTCTCCCCAGGTTCAATTTTTGGATACGGACCCGGCGTTTCCTACCAATTGGAAAACACCGGACGCACGCCCCTAGTGAAGCGATTCATCGAATTTGGCGGCGAACAAGCGGCCGAGCTTATCAAAAATACTCTACTCGAGAAGCGGGAGGCCGTCAATCTGCGACGGGAACCCTGGATCAAAGAGGCCTTCCAAAACCTACAGGATTGCGGGTCGGTGTCCACCGACAACGGACAGCTCGTGTGCGGTCACCTCCTCCGCTACTTGATCGCCCGACTGGGGCAAGTGAAGACCCTTGATGAAGCGAGTTGCACTCCGTCCTACATGGCCTTCGAGACCTGCAAGTCCTATCTCGAGAACTTCTACGCGGACATCAGCGCCGCCCACGAGGTCGCCGACGCCTGCAACGTGTCCCACCCACACCTGTGCCGACTGTTCAAGCGATTCTCGGACGAAACCCCGACGCGGATGCTTCTGCGCCTCAAGCTCACCCGTTCCGTCGATCTCCTCGAGCGCGGGAACTTGCTCATCAAGGAAATCGCCGAGAAAGTCGGCTTCGACGACCAGTACTATTTCTCAAAGCGCTTCAAAGAGTATTTCGGCGTCTCCCCCAAGCACTACTTGAACAGCGACAGCCTGCGCATTTCCGCCTAGCGCGAGACTGTTCGCGCGTTTCCTCCCGCTTAGCCGCATTTGCTCGAAAAACCGCGCCCTCCCACTACTCGGAGAGCTCCTCCGCCATATAGTTCCGCAGGAATCGGGCGCTTTGACGCAAGGCCCCTTGCCGCCCCGCCAGCGTCTTCTCGTAAGGCCGGTCCTCAACTTCGACACACACAGGGCCCGTATAGCCTGCGCTTCCCAGCGCGGCGAAGAACTTGCCCCAGTCGATGTCGCCAAGCCCGGGCAACTTTGGGGTATGATATTCCAAGGGCGTCGCCAGAATACCGACGTCGTCCAACGCATCCCGATCGACCGCCGCGTCCTTGGCATGTACATGGAATAGCTTGTCCGCGAATTCGCGCACTGGCTTCAAATAGTCCATTTGCATCCACAACAAGTGGGAAGGATCGTAGTTTAGTCCAAAGGAATCGCTGGGAATATCCTCGAACATGCGTCTCCAAATAGCCGGGCTGATCGCTAGATTCTTTCCCGAAGGCCATTCGTCTTGCGAAAAATACATGGGGCAATTCTCAATCCCCAATCGCACGCCACTCGCTTCCGCGCATTGTATCAGCGGTTTCCATACTTCTAGAAACCGCGGCCAGTTCTCCTCTACCGATTTGGCCGGATCGCGCCCGACAAACGAATTGACCTGACTCACACCCAGCAAAGGCGCGGCCTGGATCACCCGCTCCAAATGCTCGATCGCGATTCGAGCCTCCTCTTGATCCGCCGCCAAGGGGTTCGGATAGTAGCCAAGCCCGCTAATCGTCACACCCCGCTCGGCTAGCTTTCCTTTGATTTCATCGGCTTGCGTTCCAGTCAGCGCCGTCACGTCAACGTGGGTCACGCCCGCATAGCGACGATCCGCCTTGCCGACGGGCCAGCACATCAACTCCACGCACGAGAACCTCTCCTCCGTGGCGAAATCCAAAACTTGGTCCAAATTTTGGTCCGCCAAAATCGCGCTCACGAATCCTAATTTCATTCAATTTCCTTTTTATGGGGTTAATTCGTATCCAAATTCAAACGTCAATCCAACGACCCTCCTCGGAGCTTTTCAAAACAGCTTCGCAGAGTTCGAGTTCACGGTGGCCATCCTGGAATGTCGCGAAATCCCGCATCCCGCCACCGCCTGCGGCGATGCATTGGTAGAACGCTCGAAAGCACATCTTGAACGAATCCGCATACCCTTCCGAATGGCCACCCGGATAATCCATGAAACGCCGCGCCGCCGGGCTGTTCAGGCTCGGGTCCTTCAAGAGAATCGCATTCGCCTCCTCGCGGGACCCGATCACAATCTGATTCGGATTCTCGCTATCGAATTCCAAGCAAGCGCTCGATCCCGCAATTTCGTAGCGCAAGCAGTTTTTCTTGCCAGGCGTCACCTGCGACACGAACAGCATACCCCGAGCGCCGTTGGCAAATCGAAGCGTCAGGCAACCCATGTCGTCAGTCGTAACCGGAACGCTTTCCGTCGCTTCCACGGCACCCAGTTTACCCGAAAACGTCTCCACCTCTCCCAATGGGCGTTTCCGCGTATCGTACACCGTCCTCAAGTCCGCGAATACGCGCGTAACTTTCTCGCCCGAAATAAACTGCGCCAGGTCAATCCAATGCGTGCCGATATCCGCCACCGCCCGCAAAGCCCCTTGCTCCTCGGCCAACACGCGCCAGTTGTAGTCCGTTTCGTACAGCAGCCAATCCTGCTGGTAGCTCCCGACAAGGCTCCGCACGTCGCCAATATCACCGCGGGCGACACGCTCCTTCGCCTCGATGCTGAGCGGATAGAAACGCAAGTTGTAGTTCACTCCGGCGACCCGTCCGCTCGCTTCAGCCAAGCGGACGAGTTCTCGAGACTCATCCGTCGTCATCGCCAAAGGCTTTTCGCACATGACATGCTTCCCGGCATTCAGGGCGTCCATCGATTGCGAAAAGTGCAGTCGATTCGGCGTCGTAATATGCACAGTGTCCACCTCTTCGTCCGCAATGAGCGCTTCCCACGATTCGTAGGCGCGCGGCGCCTCGATCCGTTCCGCTGCGGCCCGCGACTTTTCAGGCGTAGAGCCTTGAATTCCGATCAACTCCACGCCCGCCAGACGTTTCAAGGCCTCGGCGTGAACGGCTCCCATAAAGCCAGTGCCTGTTATTGCGACTTTCATTTCTTCTTCAATACGCGTTTCAAATCGCCTTCGAAGCCTGCCCTCGCGAACCCGCCTCCAATGAGCCCTTCCTCAAGTGTATCCAAATCTGGAGACGCCGCGAGCACGCTTTCGTCCGCAACGCGGTCGATAGACCGATCCATCGGACGGTAGCCGAGTCGATGAGCATTTCGGTTGTCGAAAAAACGTGGCTCGGGTGTATCCGAAACACCATAGACGATTTCGTGTCCGAGATCTGGATAGGTGAATCCAATCTCAATTATTTGCATCAGGTCCCGCGGACTAACCCATGTCCGCAATCGCCTTTCCTTGCTCAAGTCCGTCCCCACATATCCGATCCGGACTGAAAGGGTATCTATCGCGTAATTGTCGGCGTAGTACGCGGCCAGGGCTTCGCCGTAGACTTTGCTTACCGCGTACTCGGTGTTTGGGCGCAGCGGAGCCAAGTGATCCACTGGCTCCCCCCGTGGAGTGAAGCCAACCACGTGATGTGAACTGGCAAACACAATACGGTGGACGCCTCTCTGGCGGGCCGCTTCGAAAACATTGCGAGTTCCGATAATATTCGCGCTCACATTCGGTTCGTGCCCGATATCCGCTCCCACTTTGCCACCGAAATGGGCGATCGCATCCACACGTTCCATGGCATCCGACACCGTGGAAAACTCGCTCAAATCACATTCGAAAAAAGTCTCGTTCTCGGCCAGGTCTTCGACCGGAGCGATGTCGCTCACAATGACTTCGTCCGCCTTTTCCCGCAACAGCGGTCTCAACGCCGAACCCACGACTCCCGCGGCTCCCGTTAGCAGTACCCGCTTGGGAAAACTCATACGTTTGCCTTTCCAACGCCTCTCGAATTCGAAACACTAAATCCACTCGTCGCGTTTCTACGCGCTAGTAGCACTGCTTTCTGTTCAATTGCGCGCCTTACAGAGTTCCCCCAGTAGTTCAGTCGTTGATACGATGCGATTGATCGCCACTGGCGAATTCGAGTCAAGCTGTATGCGCGCCCGGTCCTGAGCCAATGGCCACTGCGGAAAGGACCCGCTCTACGAAATTTCGCACTTGAATACTCCATCAATAGCCACCCAGTGGCCTAATCACCGAGCCCCTGGTTGCAAGCCCAATCTCCGAGCGACCCGCAATGCGCCAACGAGCGAGAAGAGTCAGAGAATCGGAACAGAATCGTCTGCAGTCAAAGAGGCGGCAAAAAAAAAGACCGCAGGGCTGAAACACCCCGCGGTCCAAATAACACTCCCAAAAGTCTATGCCCTCGCTAGAACCGCCCGATCACCGTGAGCCGCGCGTTGAGCGGCGCTCCCACTGTCGCCTGATGCGTGCTGTGGGCGTTCGGGAAGTAGAGCTCGTCGGTCACGTTTTCCACGTTCAGTTGCACCCGAACTTCGTCCGACACGTCGAAGAACGCCGCCGCGTCGACGCGGGTGTAGCTCGGCAGCGTGGCGGTGTTGCCGTTGTTGATAAAGCTGCTGTCCTGGTGGGTCACTCCTAAGCCGAGTCCAAACTGGTCCGTCAGCTGATAGTTGTTCCAAAGCGAGAACATGTGCTCGGGCAACTCGCGCGGACGCAATCCGGTGAGGCCCGATCGATTGACTTGCTCGCCGTCAAGGTTGCTGTACCCGGCCGAAACAAACCAGCTATCGGTTATCTTACCCTGAAGCTGGGCTTCGAATCCGGTGATTTCCGAGTCGATTACGTCGAGGGTGGACGGATCGCTGTCCGCGACCTGAGGAGAGCTTTGCTCGATCTCGAAAATCGAGAAGGTCAGGCTCAGGCCTTGGTTGAAGTCCCATTTAACACCCGCTTCGAGATTGGAGAATGTATTCGGGTCCAACTGGTTGTTGCTGCCGTTAATATTGGCGTACTGCTCTCCACTGCGCGGTAGGAAGGACTCGCTGTAGCTGCTGTAGAGCGAGACGTTCTCTTGCGGCTTGAAAAGCAAACCGAGCCGCGGGGAAATCTCCTCGTCCTTGCGGCTGCGCGTTTCGCTCGCGGGCACGTTCAACACGTTGATGTCGAAACTGTCGAAACGAGCCCCGAGTATCACGTCCCATTGTTCGGAAAGCTCGATCTCGTCCTGAATATAGGCCGAGAACACGTCGATACCAACCCGAGTGTCGTCATTGAGATCCACCGTGAAGTCGTTGGTCGTCGTCGCTCCCGACGCGTTGACACCGACGCCACCGCTGAGCGCGAGCGGCCGCGTGGTCGAGAAGATCTCGTTGTCGTCCGATGTGGTGTTCCAAAACGAGTTGTAGCGATCCTGGTCGGACGAGGTATCGATCAGCTCGGCCCCGAAAATCACCGTATGGCTGACCCGGTCGCCGTAAAACTCGCCGATCAAATTTCCGGACAGAACAAAATTCTCGCGCTGCGTCGTGTCGATGTATCCATCGAGCGTCACTTCGTCAGGCGACGTCGCTTCGTCGTAGCTCGAGGCATAGAAATTCTGATACAACTTGTCGTAGTCGCCATAGAAGACGCTGAAGTTACCTTTGACCGTATCCGAAAAATCCTGCTGCAGCTTAGCCCGCAGCATGTGGGCTTCGAGCTCGGTCTTGTTCAACTCGGGATCGCCAAAAACGGTATCTTCGAAGGCTTCGACCGGACGTCCATCCGAGCCGGTCGGAATACCCCGGTCGATGAAACGCTCATGGTCCATGTATTCATAAGACAAGTTCAAGGTCGACGCTTCGCCCAACTCAATCTTGGCAGTCGGGTTAACGCCCAGTCGCTCCCCGTCGTAGAAATCGCGGTGGTTATTCAGGTTTTCGACAAAGGCGTTGACCCGCACCGCAGCGTTGCTGGCAGCGGCGAAATTACGGTCGATCTGCACGCCAAACTCGCCGAAGGTGTCGACGCTCGCCTGCACTTCGGTAAACTCCGCTCCGATCATGCCTTTCTTTGTCACACGATTGAGGATACCGCCCGTCCCCCCGCGACCGAAGAGCAGCGCGTTCGGACCGCGTAGCACTTCCACTTGTTCCAAGTTGTAGAGCGGACGGTAGTACTGGACGTCGTCCCGGACTCCGTCGATGAAGAAATCCGCCGTCGACCGCACTCCTCGAAACACAACCGCGTCCCTGTGGCCTTCTCCCTGCGAAGTGTTGACCCCGGGCGTGTAATTGATGAGGTCGCCGATGCTGTTGAAGCCTTGCAGGGCGATCTGATCGGCAGTGATGATCGACAGACTCTGCGGCACGTCGATAACGGGCGTAGGCGTCTTGAGCGCGTTGACCTGATCCGAGTACAGGTACTTTCCGACCGTCACGAAATTATCGAGCTCGATGACTCCTTCTGCGACTTCGTCTGACATCGACTGAGCGAAGGCCCCGGGAGCCGCCAGCGAGAAGGAGAGCGCAGCGGCGCAAATTGCACGCGAAGAAGCCGTCTTCACTTGTTTGTAGGTAAGGTGGTTTGTCATTTCAATTACTTGTAGCGGTGAGACCGAGAACCAATCTCAATAATAGGGCGAGGAAAATAGCAGCCCTTCCGATCAATTTCCGCTCCGAGACGGATAAAAAATGCTCCGAGACGGATTTTCGCCTTATTTTTTAGGGGAACGCGCCTGCTGATTCGCCGCGCCCCCTCGACCAAGGCCGCTGGAGCCGGGCCTCTACTTGTCCAAGCGCGACGAAACCGTATGGATCGCTTGCTCCAGGATTCGCATGGAATCCATGGCTTCTTCGATGCTCAGGTTGAGCGGCGGGGCCAAGGTCAGGATGTTCCCTTGCGAGACTTTGAAGCTTAGCCCCTGCGCTAGGCATTCGTAGAAGATCGCTTCCGCCCGCGTTGCCGACCGCTCGGACGACTCGTCCCAAACCTCGATCCCGATCAAGAGACCAATGCTCCGAATGCCTCGTACAAGGGGATTGGAAGATTGAACCCGCTCCAACTCCTTCACCATGAGTTTCTCTATTCGAGCGACATTCTCGAGGGCGTTTTCGTGCTCCAACGCCCCGATGGTAGCCAACGCGGCAGCCGCCCCGACCGACGACTTTTCATGGGTGTAGTGCCCCAGAGCCACGTCTTTCGCCACGTCGAACTCGGGCTTCCCAATCACCGCAGCTATCGGGAAAATGCCGCCTCCAAGCCCTTTGCCAATAACGAGAAGATCCGGAACGACGTCGTAGTGCTCGCAGGCGAACATCCGACCCGTCCGACCCAAGCAGGTCGGAATTTCGTCGAAAATCAAAAGAGCCCCGTACTTGTCGCACAGCTCGCGCACGCGCTTCCAGTAGGACGCCGGGGTCTTGTAAACCGACGTCCAGCGGATCGGCTCGGCGATAAACGCGGCGATGTCCCCTTCTTTCTCCATCACGTACTCCACGTAGTCCGCATTGGCGAACGCGCTCGCGGACGCGCTATCCGACGCGTCGCCCGGAGGAGACGGCGGCGGCACGTGGATGCAGCCCGGCAAAAGCGGCCCGATATTGCCTCTGAAAATTCGTTCTCCGCCGATCGACACCGCGTCCAACGACGCCCCGTGAAACGAGTCCCACCACGAAATCGTCTTGAATCGACCCGTTACTCGACGGGCGATCTTCATCGCCATCCCAATCGCCAGGCTCCCGCCCGGGGCGAACAAGACCTTGCTCAAATCGCCCGGAGCCAGTTGGGCCAGCTTTTCCGCGAGTCGCGCCGCTTTCTCGTTGGTGAAACGACGCGGGCAGAACGGCAGCGTGTCGAGCTGCTCCTTGATCGCCGCAACAACGGATTCATGGCCGTAACCCACCTGGTGGACGCTGTTCCCGTGAAAATCGTAGTACCGTTTTCCCTCCAGATTCTCGATAGTGGAACCCGAGGATGAGGCGATCACGTCCAGACAAGGCGTCGAAAGCGACTGGTGATAGAAATACCGCTCGTCCAACTCCAGCAGCTCCTTGGTTTTCGCGTGCCCAATCCCTTCCGACCATTTCCTCCGCAACGGGGAACGGTTCACATCCCCTTCCGATCGATCTACTTCACTGTCATGCATACTCATTCACTCGGCCCGCCCGCCGTATCCGCCACTGATCGCGTCGTAGAAATCCGGGTTCGAGTCTAGATCTGAAACGCTCGAGTCGGTAGCTGAATTCACGGGGCCGGTCGCTCGACCTAGACCAGTGGCGACGCAATAGGCGACTTGCCAATCAATTTGATTGGCAAAAACGCAAATCGGCTTGCATTATGGATATACACAATTCCATCTAGCACTTTCGTGAACAAATCTTCCGTATCCAAAAAACTGATAGGCATTCGAATCGCTAAGTGGACCTACTCGCTTAACGAGGTCTTTCAGGGGATTGTCGACTACGCGGAAACCGTGGGCGGATGGCAGTTGAACGCGAACGTCGAAAACGACTTCGAACTCGAGCCGAGCTACATCGACAAGGACTGGGGTGGAGACGGGATCATTCTCTTCCGCTACAGCAAAGAGGAAGCCCTCGCCTACAAGGCGAAGGGAATTCCCGTCGTCAATCTCAGCCGGGAAGGAGACGCGGACTGGATCCCCTACGTCGGCACCGACAATCAGCGCGCCGGAAAAATCGCCGCCGAGCATCTGCTCAGCCTCGGACTACGCAATTTCGCGACTTGGTCCGACCCGAATCGTCGCTATTCCCGCGAACGTGTCGGCGCATTCACTTCACGAATCGAGCAGTCCGGCTACACCGTCGAAGCAATGGAAGGCGAAATCTCCAAAGTCGCCCCTTCGCTGGAAAAGTGGAAGTTCATCCACGACCGCATCAAGGAACGCGTGGCCACGCTGGCGCTTCCCGTCGGCATATTTGTGAAAGACGATCTCGCCGCGATCACCGTGGTCCGCGCGTGCCAGGAGTTGGGGCTGAAAGTGCCCGACGATGTGGCCGTGCTCGGCTGTTCGGGCGACCCCGTTCTCGCCTGCATCTCCAATCCGCCCATCAGCAGCATCGCCCGCCAAACGCGCCAGATCGGCTTCGAGGCCGCCCGGATGCTCGATCAAATGATGAAAAAAGGCCCCGGCGAGAGCGCGGATCGGCTTATCGAACCCGAAGGAGTCGTAAAGCGAAAATCCACGGAAATACTCGCCTTCACCGAGCCGAACTTGTCGAAAGCGATCGCCCTGATCCGGTCGTTGGCCCCTTCAAAAAACCTCAGAGTACGGACGATTTGCGACGAGTTGGCGATTTCGCGAACAACCCTCCTGAACCTGTTTCGCGACCACCTAGGCTGCTCGCCGAAAAACGAGATCATACGCGTTCGACTGGACGCCCTGAAACGGCAGCTCGAAATTCCCGAGCGCCCCATCAAAGAGATCGCCTACAAAATGGACTTCGCCAGCCCGGAGGAACTGTCGCGTTTCTTCAAGCAACAGGAGGGCTGCAGCCCCTCGAAGTATCGATCCACGGCACGCGTCTTCCCACCCGCGTTACCGAGCGATTAACACCGCCTCGCGGCGCTTTGGGCAAATTGCGAGGCATCCTGACAAAATGCCAGGAATAACACGTTGAAGCCGCAACGCCTGCAGACTCAAAAAGGCGCCCGGCATCCGTCGTTCCGAGTAGTAGAAAACACCCTTAAAATCCTGTAACGCAATTGTAACACTATTCCCGATACAATCCTGAACTCGCTCCCTCAATCCAATTCCCCTCGACTCCAACTCTCGTTCACATGCAGTCCCCAAAATCCAATCTAAGACTGGTCCTCCACGGCTCGATCGCGGCATTCGGCGTCTACTTCTGCATGTACGCGTTCCGAAAGCCATTCACCGTGGCGTCCTTCGAGGGCATGACCGTCTTCACGGTCGACTACAAGATCGCGGTGATCATCGCCCAAATATTTGGATACATGATGTCGAAGTTCATCGGGATCAAGGTCGTCTCGGAGATGAGACGCTCGCGACGCGCCTTTTTCCTGATCGCCTTGGTCTTCTCGTCCGAAGTCGCCCTCGCCCTATTCGCCCTCACACCCTCTCCCTACAACGTCGTCTTCATGTTCTTCAACGGACTCCCGCTGGGAATGATCTGGGGCATCGTATTTTCCTACCTGGAAGGCCGCCGCTTTACGGAAGTGCTGGGAGTCGCGCTGTGCTCGAGCTTCATCGTCTCCAGCGGCATTGTCAAATCCGTTGGACTTTGGACTATCAACACGCTAGGAGTATCCGAATTCTGGATGCCCGCAACAACCGGAGCGCTGTTCGCGCTTCCGCTCGTGTTCTTCACCTGGCTGATCGAAAAACTCCCCGGACAGACGGAAGAAGACATCAGGCTGCGGACGGAACGTCGCCCTATGAACAGCGAAGAGCGGGTCCACCTCGTCAAAGGCTTCTTCCTGCCGCTAAGCCTTCTCGTCGTATTCTACATCTTTCTCACCGTCTTCCGAGACTTCAGAGACAACTTCGCCCGTGAGCTTTGGGACAGTATCGGCTACGCGGGCGACGCGTCCGTTTACACAACCTCGGAACTTATCATTTCCATCGTCGTGCTCGCAATCATGGGATGCTTGTATTTCTTCAAAGAGAACTTCAAGTGCCTCGTCTACTACCATCTCTTGCTCGTCGCGGGACTGGCGGTCGTCGGGCTTTCCACGGCTCTCTTCGAATCCGGAACGATCGGCCCCTTCGCCTGGATGACCGCTTCCGGCTTCGGACTGTACCTCTGCTATGTGCCCATGAACGCCGTCTTTTTCGATCGCTTCATCGCCGCCTTTAGCCTGAGCGGTAACGCGGGGTTTCTCATATACATCGCCGATTCCTTCGGCTACCTGGGAAGCGTCCTCATATTGCTCTACAAGAACTTCGGAGCGGCAGAGCTTTCCTGGCTCGAATTCTTCACCAAGGGCACCTATGCGATGACCTTCGCCGGCATCGCAATGGTCATCGCTTCCCTCCTCCTGCAACGAGCGAAGTACCGGAGGGAATATCTCAACCCCTCCCGCGCTGCCGCGTAAGCGAATTCGCGCTACACGATCCCCAGCGACACTTTGCGCCCGGTTGCCGCCGCGTTGTCGGCCACGGCTTCAGCCGTCGGCATCTCCGATACGCAGCACGAAATATTCGGATTCTGCAACGCCCACAGGTAGGCTTTCGAGTGGATCGACATGGATTCCGGGATGGCGTCATTAAGTTTCTGGATACGCCATTGCGGAATCTCCCTGCCGGGACTGCTCACCGCTCGGGCCACCTTCATGGCGACAATCCCCATGCCCGCCTCTTTGGCGTCGAGAATCGAACGCTCGAGCGAAGCGTGATTTCCAATGTTGTAGGCGACCATCGCCCCGTCGTAATGCCCCAGTTCAATGGCCTTGTCGAGATTGGCGGAAACGTCGTTGTGCATGGACAGGGCGGAAAACCGGACCGTGCCCTTCTTTTTCAACTCGGAGAGAACTTCGCGAATGTTCTCGTCCTCGAGCATCTCGGGAACGGCCACGCCGTGCGGGCAATGGAGCACGTCGAGATAGTCCGTATTCAACGCCGTGAGCGAATTCTCCACCAACTCGTGCATGCGCGCTTTAATCTTCGCCTTCCACTCCTTCTGAACGCCGTATTCTTTAAACACCAAGTGGTTGATGTATCCCATTTTGAACTTGTTCTCCTGGCCGTTGAAATAGTTGAAGTGATAGCCCGGCTTAAGCACGCCGCGCTCTTCAATCATCTCGCCGGCCCGCTTGTCCAAATCGCTCTTTTTTTTCGCCGTCAGCCCGTTCAACACGTCTTTCACGAGACCATGCACAAACTCGTCGTAGAAACTGATCTTGGTGGAAAGAAAGAGTCGATCGCGGTTCCCGGTCGTCTTGAAATACCGCCCGATTATCCGCTCCGCCTCCCCGCGACTGTAAGCCGGCGCCGTATCGATATAATTAATACCTTTTTCCACGGACGCTTCGATAATCCGCGTATAGCTATCGTCTTTCCACGGGGTCGTTCCCATGACGATTTCCGAGACCATCATCCCCGAGTCCCCGAATCTGCGGTAGGCCATTCCCGACTGACGGTTCCGCCACTCGGGCGGATGGACGACGCGGTTCGCCGCCTGGCCCTTTGATTTCTTTTCGCTTCCGACCACGACGGGCGCTACCCCGAGCCCCACCGACGCGGTCACCGCGCTCTTTACAAACGTTCTTCGGGAATTTCCTTTTCCAGCCATGAGAGGCATCGAATAGATCAAAAGGCGGCGGGGCGAGCAAACAAATGAAGATCCGTCCAAATCAGTGTCTATCGCCGACGATCCGCTCGGGAGCGAACCCCTGCCGTCCACAGCCTTGGATTCGCTTGCCCCAATCCGTACGCCGTGTTTTACCTCTGATGAACCGCTTAAGCGATTCAGTTGCGAGAGAATTGCTCCCGCGGCCCTTAATCGCTTTCACTACCGCACGCCCGACAAAAAACCCATAACTCGCGCCCCACATGTCCCATCGTCACTTACTGCTAACACTTGCCGTGTTTTCGTCAGCTACCCTCTGCTGGTCCGAACCAACGGGCGCCCCCACTTGGACGGATCCGCAAACCGCGGCGATCGAACGTCCCGACTTTCTGCTCCAAGGCGAATACCGGAACGCCACTTCCGGACTGCAAATCGTATCCACCGAAGGCGAACAATTCTACCTTTCTCGCTACGCGGGCGGACTGCCCGGAGCGGGCTGGGATAGCTCCGCTGTTGAACACCAGTGGGGCGACGCCCAAGCGGCGAAGCAATGGACGAAGGGCTATCAACGCGTCGAGCGGGTCGACCTAGGGAACGCCAAATCTCCCGCCGAAGCTATCACTCTTTTCGACGGATCCAACGCGGACGAGTGGAAGAACGGCGAAGTCCACGACGGTTTGCTCCTGGCTGGAACCTCAAGCAAACGCGTATTCAAAGACTTCACACTCCATTTCGAGTTCCGCACTTCCTATAAGCCCAACCTGGCGCTCGGCCATCCCGACCGAGGGAACAGTGGCCTCTACATCTTTGGGCGTTACGAGGTTCAAATAATGGATACATTTGGGCTAGACCTAGATCAAGCAGTCTGGGACGCGGCGCCACTCGCGACCACGCCCTCGGCTTGGTGCGGCAGCCTCTACAAATTCAAAACCCCGGACGTCAATATGTGCCTCCCGCCACTCTCGTGGCAAAGCTACGACATCACCTTTCGCGCCCCGCGATTCGAAAACGGCGTCAAAACCGAAAACGCTCGCATATCCGTATTCCACAACGGCGTTCAAATCCACGACGACATCGAACTCCCCGGCGGAACCGGCAACGGCGGCAAGCTCCCCGAAATCGCCCAAGGCACGCTCAACCTCCAAGCCCACGGAAACATCACCTACTTCCGGAATATCTGGGTCGTGGAGCACTGAGTATAGGTCCCACAACTCCACCCGTCACTTCAGTCCATAATCCTAATCCTAATCCTAATCTTAATCCTAATCCCTTTCCAAACCACGCCCGATTTTTGATTAGGATTAAGATTAGGAGTATGATTAAGATTGAGAATGCGACTTCGAAATCGATTCATACGAAACTCTCCGAGACCCGCTGAGACGCTAAGACCCAATCTCGAATATGCTTGATTTTAATAAAACGTTACGTAACGTTTTATTAAATGAAAAAGGAGTCCCTACTCTCAGCCCTGAGGCTCCTCGGGCAGCTCGCCCAAGCAGAGGGCATCAAACTCGAAATCTCGATATACGGCGGCGCCGCATTCCTGCTCGCCTTCGATAGTCGCGACGCAACCAAGGACGTGGACACGATTCTCAAGCCCAAGGAAGAAGGTGAGCGTCTCGTCGTCCAGGTCGCCCGCGAACTGGATATTCCAGCCGACTGGCTCAATTCCGACGTCGAGCAGTTCATCTCTCCCAAGCGGGAGGCGAAACGACGTTTGGCGGCGATCGAAGACCAAACCGGACTTATCGTCCATGTTCCCACCGGCCGGTACTTGCTTGCGATGAAAGCCCTGGCCTGCCGTCGGCCTATCGGCGAATACAAAGGCGATATCGAGGATTTGGGTTTCTTGATTCGGAAACTCGGAATAAAATCTGTATCCGAAATCCAAGACGCGGTGGACGGATTTTATCCCGACGACATCATTCGACCCCGCGACGAGGCCTTACTTCAGAGTTTAATCGATTCGAAATAAAATGCGCGAAGAATGGAAAAGACCACGAACCGCGGCCGAGGTTTGCTCGGGTGTGGATTCCTCTGAGACCTTCGGGCGAAATCTGCGCGACTGGCAACACGAGCTTCGCAAGGTCACGAGCCGCCCGCAATTCGCCCGCCTCGTGAGCGATCCTCCACCCCTGTTACGAGATCAACTTAAGGACGGCGGGCAGTGCGACGCTTACTTATCCGCCTACGTTGAATGGCTGTCCGACCGTCTCGGAATACACGCCCCAAAATGGACGCTCGAGACGAGTCGCGTATCGAACCGACCTTGGTTCGACCATCCTCCCCTATGGGTTCAGTCGTTCGTGAACGCTCCCGCGTCGTTTCGACGCAGAGGCGTATTCACAATTCCTGACAACGTCATGCAAATACGCCGAGGTCGGCCTCCGGTATCCAACGCTCAGAAACGTCGGAAAAACGCGGAACGCCAACGACGCCATCGCGAGCGAGTCAAAGCCAAGCTCGCCAAACTAAACGCGATCGAGGCGAGCGGGTCCGGCTAAGGAACCGCATCGCCCTTCGCGAAAGATGATCGAATTTAAGCGGTATCGAACTAGCCGTTGAGCGCCCAGCCTTTGCGGTATTCCTTGCGCAAGAGACGGTTCCCTTCCGGGCTGTTGGTGAATTCCATCTTCTTGGCGTTGTAGTCGAGCTTCTTGCCCACGTCGTAGGCCACGGCCCCGAGGAGGAGCTGCTCGATCAAGACGCCCGAGTAGTCGAAGTTGCAGGAGGTTTTCAGGTCCGTCTTGCAGGCGTGCGTCCACTCTTCGCCGAAATTGGCGACTTTCTTTTCCGGGACCTTGATCTTGGAGGAATCGTAGTAGGACAGGTCGGCCGACTTGCCATACGGGATCACCGTCCGCGTCTTGAAGTCCGCTACGATGAAGCCCTTGGTTCCCTTGAAGAGCGCTCCATGGCCGATCTTGTTGATGTCGACGTAGCTGAGCGGAGACTTCGGCATGTTGCCGCCCTGGTGCCAGGAAACGCGAATCTTGTCGCGCCAGTCGTTGGCGGGGTTGATGCAGCTCGAGCTCATGCGGGACGGGGCGACTTCCGCGTTGTACGCTTCCCCTTCCGCCTGGGCGGAAATCGGGTAGTCCGCGTCGAGCGGATTGAACGCCAAGTCCATGGTATGGCTGCCCATGTCGCCGATCTGCCAGTTGCCGAAATCGCGGTACATATTCCAGGAGAGACAGTTCGAACCTCTCGGCCACTTTGCGGAATCGGAATAGAAATAGGAATGCGTTTTCGCGCCCGTGCGCCAGTCAAGCGCCGTGAAGTAGTCCGTGCTGAATGGGTGCATCGGCGAAGGTCCGACCCACAAATCCCAGTCGATGTAGTCTGGAGCCGCACCGGTCTCCTTCGGGTAAGCCGTCTTATTGTGGTAGCGGTTGCCCCAGGCGTGGACGTCTTGCAGGTCGCCAATCGCGCCTTCTTTGATGAGCTCGCGAATGTAGGCGAAATTCGGGTCGAAATGGCGCTGAGTGCCGCACTGCGTCGCGACTTTGTTCTTGTTCGCCAAATAGGTTTCGCGGACCAAGCGGGCTTCTTCCACGCTGTTGGCCAAGGGCTTCTCGCCGTAGACGTGCAGCCCGCGATTCATGGCCCAAATCGAGATGAACGCGTGATGGTGGTCCGGCGTGCAGACTACAACTGCGTCCAAGTCTTTCTGGTCCAAACATTTGCGCCAGTCCGCGTACTTTTTCGCTTTGGGGAATTTTTGAGCGGCGGCCGCGAGGGCCTTCGAATTGACATCGCAAAGGGCGACCACGTTCTCCTGCTCGAGCATATTGAAGTGGGCGGTCGCGCGGCCCCAGCACCCGATCAGGGCGATGTTCAAGCGGTTGCCCGGGCGATTTTGCCCGAAAAGCGAGCCGCTCGGCAGGAATAGCAAGCCGGCGCCTGTCGAGGCGGAAGCGGCAAGGAATTGACGACGATTGGGAGTAGTAAGGCGTTTCATAAACCCCAAACCTAGAATCTTTACGCGGCAGGTCAACGACCTATCTCGCTTAGACAGCCATTAAACGGTTGACCGGTACGCGCTCGGCGTTCGCCCGTAGGCTTTCTGGAAATGGCGATTGAAATTCGCGAGATTGTTGAAGCCGCAATAAAACGCGATATCCACAACCGTTCGATCCGTTTCCAACAGAAGGCGAGCGGCTCGCCCAAGACGGAGCTGTACGAGGTAGGCCTGAAAGCTCGTCCCCAAATGCTGCTGGAAAAAGCGGCTCACCGATTGCGGATGCAAGGCCGCCACTCGAGCCACGTCCTCTAAGCGGATCGGCTCCCGCCAATTCCCTTCTAGATAGTTCAACACGCGCTGGAGCCGGTCGATTTTCTTCAGCTTAAGCGGCTGACTGTATGCAGCGCTCGCGATGGGTCTGGGGCGCTTCTCCGAACTCAAAAGCGACAACAACGCCAGCAACTCGATCACCGAGTCCGGCCCCTCCGAAGCACTGAACAGTCGCTCCAACTGCGTCCGCCCCCTGCGCTTCACCTCCGGCGAAAAGTCCAGTCCCCGCGCGCTTCGATCAAGCAAATTGCGAACCCGGGAGAATTCGGGGAGCTCGAACAGCGCGGGCCCAAACAACGCTCGGTCAAACTGCACGACTCGCGAACGGGCCCGGCCGACTTGCCAGTTCCGGTACTGGTGCGGCACGTTGGCCCCAATCAAGATCAAATCGCCCGGCCCGAAATTCTCCAAGGCGTCCCCCACTAGCCGCTGTCCCTCGCTATCGACAATCAAAGTAATCTCTATCTCGGGATGATAGTGGTAGCGGGCGTCGAATTGATCCAAATCGAAGTCCAAACGGGCGAAGGACGCCCCGTCCCCCGGCTGAACACTCTCTCGTGACAGTTTCATAACGTATTTTCACTTAAACTCTGACAAATTTCTCAAATACTGCGAAATTATTATCACACCAAATTAGAGGACAATTCGACGAGCCCACAGTCGCCCCCAACGAAAGGAACCGATCCCTCGGCGACTGAAACCCGCTGTGAACGACCGCGCAACGCTTCCAATAGAAACTGGCGAATCACCGTCGCGAGGCCGTAGTCCACCGGCAACTACGCCTCGGATCCGTTCTAAGCGCCGCTTGGCGGAGATTCCGAACTTGCTATGACGAAATTCAACCGTCAACTAGTGAACCTTTAACGAGGAACCCGCACGACCTTCAATGCGCTCATTCCGCCCATCACCCGCTCTTAAAATGAAAACCCTGACTCCACTATTCGCTCTCCTTGTCGCATCCGCTCAAATCGCCGCCCACACCCACGATTGGACGCCTACTCGCTACGACGACACCAAAGCTTACGCGCCGACCCCCATCCCCGAGCGCGTGGTCCTCACCTGGACGGGCGATCCCGCCACGACGCAAGCGGTCACCTGGCGAACCGATACCAGCGTCAAGCGCGGCATGGCAGAACTGGCGATCGCCAACAGCAATGGCCGAGCCTTGAAGCCCGAACAGTGGGACGCGGAAACCACTCTGTTCACCAGCGATCTCAACGACGCCCACTACCACACCGTGGAGTTCACCGGTTTGGAATCCGACACGCTCTACGCCTACCGAGTCGGCGACGGCGCCAATTGGAGCGAGTATTTTCACTTTAAAACAGCGAGCGCGGCTCCCGAACCTTTCACGTTCATCTACTTCGGCGACGCCCAGAATGAAGTGAAGACCCACTGGTCGCGCGTTTTTCGAGAAGCCTTCCGCGACGCTCCCCGAGCCGCGTTCTCCCTCCACGCCGGCGACTTGATCAACCTAGACGAGAAAGACGCCGAATGGGGCGACTGGCACGGAGCCCCCGCATGGGTCAACGGCACCGTACCCATCATCGCCATACCGGGAAACCACGAGTACTTCAAAACCGAGGACGGCACGCCGCAGGTAAGTCGCCATTGGCGGCCGCAATTCGCCTTTCCCATCCAAAACGCTCCGGAAGGGCTGGAAGAAACGTGCTACTACATCGACTACCAGGACGTTCGCTTCGTGGCCCTGGACTCGAACAAAAACCAAAAAGAGCAAATCCCCTGGCTGCGTGACGTCCTAACGAAAAATCCCAACCGTTGGACCATCGTCACCTTCCACCACCCGGTCTTCTCGCCCGCTCGCGATCGCGACAATCGCGAACTCCGGGAACTCTGGAAGCCGATCCTCGACGAATTCAAAGTCGATCTCGTTCTCAACGGCCATGACCACGCGTACTCGCGCACCGGCGCCCTACCCGAAGGCACGGAATTGATCAACGTGCCCGAAGGCTACCAGCAAGCGTACGACCCCGAAATTGGAACGGTCTACGTGGTTTCCGTCAGCGGTCCTAAGATGTATCCAATTACCAAGGGCGAATACGCGAAACGGCTAGCCGAGAACACGCAACTCTACCAGGTCATCGACGTGGAAACCAGCACCCTGAAATACAAAGCCTACACGGCGACCGGTCGACTCTACGACGCGTTTACCATTAAAAAACGTCCCGGCCGGTCCAACGAATTGCTCGAGCTCCTGCCCCCGGAAAGCCGCGGCGAACAATAGCTTAGCGCGGACGCCTCGTCCACCATTCCGGGCCCTCCGCGAGTACTTCGTCGTCGTACTCGATCAGCATTCGCTTCATCGCTTCGAACCGCTCAGGCTCGTGCTCGGAAAGGTCGGTGGTCTCGCGCGGGTCCTTGATCAAATGATACAGCTCGAATTTCGTCCGCTCGCGCGTTCCCACGATTTTCCAGTCCCCATAACGTAGCGCGATTCTGAATTCATAGTGATTGTTCCGCCAATAGAGCGGACGTTCTCTTTGAAACGGCTCGCCCCGCAGCAACGGCACGATCGACGCGCTGTCGAAAACCACGCCTTGGGGCAAATCCACTCCTGCAATTTCCAGAAACGTGGGAAACACGTCCGACCCAATGATCGGCTCGTCCACCACCCCGCCCGGAATAACGCCGGACGCGCGCAGCCCATTCGGCCATGAAACAATGCCCGGTACGCGTACGCCCCCTTCGTGCGTATGCCGTTTGCGTCCCCGCAAACCGCCGGTGCTTCCGCGATAGCGACTGGGACCATACGGGCTGTCCGACTGATTGAAGTCCCCCAATCCATGCGGCCCCTCCGGCCCGTTGTCGCTCGTGTACCAAATCAACGTATCGTCGTACACGCCCGCCTCCTTCAACGCGGCGACAATCGCGCCCACGCCTTCGTCGATCTGCGTGATGTTGGCGAGGTACTGCCGCAAGCTCGGGTCCTTCAGATCCTCATAGCGACTCGTAAATTCCGGATCGCTGGCTACCGGGCCGTGCGGTTCGTGGAACCAAACAGTGACGAAAAACGGCTCCCCCTCTTCGCGGCGCTCGTTCATCCATTGAACGAATTGGTCGACCACGATCTGGGCGGAAAACCCCTTCATCATTCCCATCGCCTTCCCATTCAAAAAGAAGTTGAGCGGATCCTCGTGGTTGGGCCGGGCCACGTTTCCCGTGGCGAACCAATAGTCGTATCCATAATCGTCCATACTCGGCTGGCCCTGCAGCTCTCCCCCGTACGCAAAGTTGCGAAAACCCTCCACCACGTCGGGAATCCGTTCCTCTGCATAGTAGCTCAGGTGCCACTTCCCGAAATGGGCCGTCTGGTAGCCCTTCTCCCGCAGCAGTTGGGGCAAAGTGATCTCCGTCGCCGGCAAGTGGAATTCCTTGTTGGCGGGAATCCAGCTGTATACGCCGTTCCGGTATGGCGTGCGGCCCGTGAGGATCGACGCCCGCGACGGCGAGCAGATCGAATGCGACGAGTAGCAATGCGTGAATTTGATCCCCTCCCTCGCCAAGGAGTCAATGTGCGGCGACTTGATCAGAGGATGCCCATAGGACGCGAGATCCCCCCAACCTTGGTCGTCGGTGAGGATCTGGATAAAGTTTGTCGGCCCAGTCGCGGAGTGGGAACCACTGGCGAACAACGCGGCCAACGCGCAAAACAAGAGATGGGATCGTTTCATAGTTAACGGCGCAGAGCGTCTATCGACTAGAGACGGTAAATTCAACGCAGAGCGGGTCGTTTGGCGAGCCAGAATTTAGAATACGTCTCGAGATGTTCTTCTACCCCGCCGCCACGCGAGAGCTACAATCCAAACAACTGCGGCAACCAAAGAGTGATCTCCGGGACATAGGAAATCAGCATCAACCCGACAAACATGGCGATAAAGAACGGGACCATAATCGGCGTCACGCGGGCGATCGTTGTCTTCCCCACTCCGCAGCCTAAAAAGAGACAGGTACCCACAGGCGGGGTACACAATCCGATGCACAAATTGGCGATCATAATGATCCCGAAATGTACGGGCTCCAAGCCCAAGGCCTTCGCGATTGGCAGGAAAATCGGCGTGAAGATCAAAACCGCAGGCGTCATATCCATAAACGTCCCCACGAACAAAAGGATCAGATTGATCATCAGCATAATCACGATCGGATTGTCCGAGAGCCCGAGCAGCCCGCTCGACACCGTCTGCGGAATATTCGAAATCGTCATGATCCACGACATGCCCGAACTCGCCCCGATCAGCAGCATGATCACCGCCGTCGTCACCCCCGCCTGCAACAGAATCTCCGGTAGTTGCGAAAGCCTTACCTCGCGATAAAGAACCACCGACAAGAAAAACGCGTAGGCGACCGCAATCGCCGAAGCTTCCGTGGCGGTAAAGACGCCTTTCAAAATTCCGCCAATGACGATAACCAGCAAAAGCAAACTCAGAAAGGCCCGCCGAAAGGCGATTCCGATATCCTTCAAACTGGAACGCTCCCCCGCCGCCAAATTCGTTCGCTTAGCGATGACAAAACAAACCAGCATCAACAACAGCCCAATCAAAATCCCCGGCAAGATTCCCGCCATGAACATGGCCGCGATCGAGACCGACCCCGAGGCGACCGCGTAGACGATCATGATATTGCTCGGCGGAATGAGCAGCCCCGTGGTCGCCGCCGTCGTCGTGACCGCCACGCTAAACTCGTTGTTGTAACCTTTGTTCTTCATCTCCGGCAGCATGAATCCGCCGATCGACGTCACCGCCGCAGCAGCCGACCCCGAAATCGAGCCGAACAGCATGCAGGTCAGTGTATTCACGTAAGCAAGACCGCCAGGAAAACGGCCCATCAAAGTCGCCGCCAAATCCATCAGCCGCCGGGCCATCCCGCCCCGCCCCATCAAGATACCCGACAAGATGAAAAACGGGATCGCCAACAAGGCGAAACTGTCGATCCCGTTGGCCATTTTCGAGGCCACCATCAAATTCGGATCGTAGCCGCCTAGAAGCATCGCCAGCATCGACGCCACCGCGATGGCCACCGCAATCGGCACGTTCATCACCAGCAGAGCCACGAAGACGATCACCAAAACCAGGATGATCTCGATCATTGCGCCTCCCCCTCTTCCGAATCCACTGGTGTCGCTATGATCTCCACCAGTTGCTCCAGCAAATAGACCGCCATGAAACCGCCGCTCGCCGGCAAGGCCGCGTAGGCCCACCACTTGGCGAACGGCAAAGCCACCATGGTTTGTCCCGACTCGTATGTCCGTTTCACCAACTCCAGCCCGCCGACAATGAAAACCAGCACAGCGAAGGCCAAACAGATCGTCGCCCCAATGACTCGATTCCACTTCCGGGCGTCGGGATGCAGTTTTTCCGCGAAATAATCCAATCCCAAATGCGCCTTCATTGCAAAGGCGACGCTCGCCCCGAAGAGCGACACCCAAACGAGCAGCAGTCTCGCCAGCTCCTCGCTCCACTTGGCCTGCTGGCCAAACGCGTAGCGCGAGATAACGCCCCACAAAACGTCCAAGACCAAAAGAGCCATGAGGACGATGACCACCCATTTCAAGAGAGTCGTCAGACCGCGTCGAAACGCCTGAGCCCGCGCTAGAAGAGTACCGTTCGCTTCGCTCATCACTCTATCGCGCGGCTTGAATCCGATTGAGCCAAGGTTCGACCGGCGTTCCCCCCAGCGTATCCGGAATCGACGCGCACGCCTCTTGAAACAGAGCCGGATCGCAATCAACGATCTCCACGCCCGCCGCCACCACATTGGCGAGCGACTCCTTGGTCTTCACCGCCCAAAGCTCGCGCTGATAGACCGACGACTCGTCCGCCGCCACTTGCAGCCATTCTCGCTCCTGAGCACTAAGCCCGTTCCAAATCGGAACGCTGACCATAAGCAAGTCCGGCACCCGCGTGTGGGCGTCGGGCGTGAAGTAGGCGCACACCTCGTAGTGGCGGCTGCTCTCGAAGCTCGGCGGATTGTTCTCCGCCCCGTCTACCACTCCTTGAGCGAGGGCCGAGTAAAGCTCGCCCCACGCGATCGGCGTCGGCGAGCCGCCCAAGGCCTCCACCATCGCGATGGCCATACGACTGTTTTGCACACGAATCTTCATCCCCTTCAAATCCGCCGGCGACCGAATCGGCTTCTTCGTACTGTAGAAATTGCGACTGCCCGCATCGTAGTAGCAAAGCCCATACAAGCCCGTTTCGATTCCCACGCCCAATAGCTCCGAGCCAATCTCCCCGTTAATCACGCGCCAATAGTGCTCCTCATCATCGAACAAGTAAGGAATTCCAAATACGCCCAGTTCCGGAATAAACGACTCCATCGCCGCGGTCGACGTCTTGGTCATGGCCAGCTCCCCGCTCTGGAGCTGCTCGATGCACTGCACCTCCGACCCGAGCACCCCGCTCGGGTAAATGTCGATCGTCAAACGCCCGCCTGAAAGCTCGGCCACGCGCTCTTTCATTCGCTCCATGCCCAAATGCACCGGATGCACCGTGTCCAATCCGTGCGCCAGCTTCAACACACGCCCTTCCGAATCCGCTCGGCTCCCGGCAAAATACGAAAACAGAGCCGAAGCCACCAAGGCCCCAACGAGGAGACCCAAGGAAAAGAAGGAAAGATTGCGACTCATGAAAGCAGTGGGAGAAACGAGAGGTATGGGAAAAACGGATAACGACAATGTCCGCATCGCCCCATTGGTCAAGGCCACTGCCAACGATCGCAATATTCCAACAACAAAAAGCGCCTTAAAATCGCTATCGATCGACCGAGTGCCAATTCTAGAAAAAATAACTTATTATCACGATAAAATTGCTCTAGTTACTCTAAATTGCGAATTTAGTACCATTGTTTGTGAACCGACTACTAGAGTCGACCGTCATTGCCCGCTATTGTCTCCCACTCGCAAACACCTCAGAAACTATGACTCGAGTTACCTTTATCACGCCAGACGGAAACCAAGTCCAAGTCGAAGACGCCGTCGGATCCCTCATGAATGTCGCCACTGACAACGACATCACCGGAATCGACGCCGATTGTGGCGGCGTTGGCTCTTGTGGCACCTGCCACGTACGCGTACGTCCCGAATGGCTAGAGAAAGTCGGCAAAGCGGACGCGCTCGAAAAAGACCTCCTCGACCTCGAGGAAAACGCCACCGAATGCAGTCGCCTCTCCTGCCAGATCGAGCTCACCGACGAACACGACGGACTTGTAGTTGAAGTCGCAGGACGTTAACGCCAATACGAACCCATCGCATCGACATGTCTCAATGCCCCTACCACGACCCCTTTAAGGAAGCCCGCCGCGAAAAGCCGGTCATGGCCACCGAATTCGACGGCGAACCCGTCGCCATGCTCATCGGACTCAAGGAGGTTCGCAAAGCCGCCCGGGACCACGAGACCTTCAGTTCCGACGCCCCGTTTCGCGTTCCCATTCCCCGCGAGGAGGACGTGCGAACCGTCCGCCAGTATCCGCTCGAAGTCGATCCGCCCGTACATACCGAATACCGGAAAATCGTGGAGCCTTTTTTTCGCCGCGCGACCAAGCCTGAGTATATCGAAAAAATGGAGACCCTCGTCGACGAGCTTGTCGTCGATGCCGTCAACCGCGACTCCATCGAAATCGTCCGCGAATTCGCCATCCCTCTCCAATCCCGAGCCCTGACTTTCCTTCTGAACATGCCCGAATCCGAAGCGGATATCTGGATCCAATGGGGCACACATGTCTTCCGCGATGAAAGCGGCGTCTCTAAAGGCCATGAGATGGAGGCCTACACCAACGATCTGTTCGACAAAGCCGAAGCCAATCCAGGCGACGACTTTTTCTCAGCGCTGACACAGGCTGAATTCCAGGGCCGCAAACTGACCCGCGACGAGATGCAGGGCTATGCTAACATCGCCTTCGCCGGCGGCCGAGACACCGTAATCAACACGATCTCAATGGTGATCGCGTACCTGGCTGAGCACCCCGAAGCCTTGGACGCTCTCCGTGACAACCCCAAACTCGTAACCTCCGCCACCGAAGAGCTCTTTCGCTACGCGTCGCCCGTAACCCACTTGGGACGTATGTGCCCTGTCGATACGGATGTCCACGGGGTGAAAGTTGAAGCGGGCAAACTGATTTCCCTCAACTGGGCAGCGGCCAACTTTGACGAGACAGTCTTCGACGACCCAGAAACAGTAAAACTCGACCGCCGGCCCAATCCGCATATCGCCTTCGGCAACGGCGCCCACAACTGCCTCGGCGCTCCGCACGCGCGCCTCATCGTTAGAACGCTGCTCAAAAAACTGAGCCAACACGCCGCGTCAATCTCCATCACCACCGCCCACCGCAAAGTGGAAAAAGAAGCCGACTACGAACGTCGCAACGCCTTCCACACTCTCGATGTAACAATCGAGCCGCGCGACGCTTAGCGGTTTCACTACAACCCAGACTATATTGCTTTCGTCAGAGAATCCTTGTCCCGTCGAGTTGAACGAGACGGGATCCTGGTCTCGTCCCGTCTTCGACGGGATGAGATTTGATCTCGAAGAGATCACTGTTCAAAAAAAAACTGCCCAACAGTCGCCTATCGACGAAATGACTCGTCGCGACGAGTCACAATGATCCCGCCAAGGCGGGACAAAGATTTGAGGTTGTTTAAAAGTGATACGCTTGCTCGAAATCAGATTCCGCGGAACTCTCATTCGAAACGCGCATTCATCTTCCCATCCAACCGCCGTCCACCAGAAGCGTGGCGCCATGAACGTAGTTGGAAGCATCGGACGCCAAAAAGACGACCGGACCTTTGAAGTCGTCCGCATTCCCCCATCGTCCCGCTGGAATACGCGATAGGATTTGCTCGCTGCGCACAGGGTCGTCGCGCAAGGCCTCCGTATTATCAGTAGCAATATAACCCGGGGCGATCGCGTTGACGTTGACGCCTCGCGACGCCCACTCATTGGACAACGCCATCGTCAATTGACCGATTCCCCCCTTGCTCGCCGCGTATCCAGGAACCGTGATACCGCCTTGAAAGGTCAACAACGACGCCGTGAAAATGATCTTCCCGCTGCCGCGTTCGACCATCGCCTTGCCCAACTCGCGGGACAACACGAACTGGGCGTTTAGATTCACTTCCATCACCCGATCCCAGTACTCGTCCGGATGCTCGGCCGCGGGCGTACGCAAAATAGTGCCAGCGTTGTTTACGAGAATGTCGATCCGCGGATGGCCCGTCTTAACCGTATCAATAAATCCATACAAAGACTTCCTATCGGAAAAGTCACAACTATACGCGTCGAACGTACGTCCGAGAGCGACGATTTCCTTTTCAACACCGCTCCCCGACTCCTCCAGCGTCGCCGAGACGCCGATTACGTCCGCGCCGGCTTCCGCCAGTCCAATCGCCATCGCTTTTCCGATCCCTCGTTTGGCGCCCGTCACAAGGGCCGTTTTACCACTCAAATCAAATGCGCTTGCACTGCTCATAGCTCACGTCCGCTCACGCCCGGCAATCAATCAGGTATTTAATCCCGTCCGGGTTCGCCTCGATCGTCTCAAAAGTCTGCTGCACATTCTCGATCGGATCGACTCGAGTGATCAGCGTATCCAAATGAAGACAACCGCTCGCCGCTAGTTGAATGGCTTCGTCGAAGTCCTCTTTCTCGTAGAGCCGCGCCCCGATCAACTTAAGCTCCGACCAGAAGAACTTAAACAAATTCACCGGCTTGGGATCCGGATGAATGGCCACCATGACGATTCGGCCGCGAACATTGAGCAGCTCAGTCATCACCTCTACCCCCGCCGCCGAGCCCGAAACCTCGAACGCGCAATCCGCCATGCGACCGTTAGTGAGTTCGCGAATCGAGTCGACCAAATCGTCGCGTATCGGATTGACTCCGACAAGCCCGAGCGAACGAGCGAGTTCGAGCCGCGCGTCATTGACCTCTGAAAGCACGACCGACGCCCCTTTTTCCTTCGCCACCAAGGCGATCAACAAACCGATCGGGCCGCCGCCAATCACGACGCACGTTTCGCCCGCTTTCACTTCCCCCAATCTCACGTCGTGGCAGGCCACCGCCGCGGGCTCAATCATCGCGCCCTGCTCGAGGCTCATGCCTTCAGGCAACGCGTGTAGGGTATACGCGGGTACCGTCCACGAGGCTTGCATTCCTCCCGCCATGTCGATGCCGATGATTTTGAGATTTTTCCCCACATGGGAATAGCCTTTATCGAAATCGGACGCCTCCCCAAACAGCAACGGTCTCACCGAAACCCGATCGCCCACAGCGACTCCGTCCACTCCTTCACCTAATTCCACCACCGTCGCCGAAACTTCGTGACCGATGGTCATCGGCATTGGCACGCGCTGATCCATGTGGCCGTGGAAGATGTGCATGTCGGTCCCGCACACGCCGCAGTAGGCAACATCCAAACGGACCTCTCCTTTGACGGGCGGAATGACTGGGCTGTCGCCCACGCCCATGGAACGATCTCCGAGATAATTCGCCGCTTTCATGGACGAACTCTAGCGTTCGACTTCAGTCGGTCAAACGCGAATACTGACTGTATCGCGCACGCTCAGTCGATTTTCAACGGTTCGACACTATCGCCAAAAGACTCCACCTCAACGCCCATCCGGTCCAGCATGGATACGTAGAGGTTGCAAAGCGGCGTATTCTTCTCGCAAGCGATGTGACGACCCGAGTCGATTGCGCCCCCACCCCCACCTGCAAGGATGATCGGTAGGTTTTCCGGATCGTGCCGGTTGCCATCCGAGATGCTAGAGCCAAACAGCAACATCGTATTGTCTAGAAGACTCCCTTCGCCCTCGGGAATGTTTTTCATCTTGTCCAACATGTAGGCGAGTTGCTCAGAGTGCCATCGGTTGATTTTCGAGTAGGGCTCGTAGTTTTCCTTCTTGCTTTGATGGTGGCTCAACTGGTGGTGCCCTCCGCTTACGCCATCAATCAAATTCGAGAAGTTTTTGCTGGAT
This sequence comes from Opitutaceae bacterium, assembly GCA_028284235.1. Lineage (GTDB taxonomy): Bacteria > Verrucomicrobiota > Verrucomicrobiia > Opitutales > Opitutaceae > Pelagisphaera. The sequence continues at coordinate 71,335 of JANQSC010000012.1, read as the reverse complement.
ACATCGTTCGCAAACATGAAGGTGCTGATTCGCGTCGAATCGGTCTGGAACGCCAGTACAATTAGATCGAGCATCAACCGCACATGCTCCTGATGATCACCTGGTTCGCCAGAAGGCATCGCCCAATCCTCCCGACCCAGGCTCGTAGTCGGTTTCCACCTACGCGGATCTTCCTTGGAGAAAAACGCGATTCGTTTTTCCACATCCCGCACGGAGTCCAGGTATTCGTCGAGCTTGAACTGGTCGTCCCGGCCTAGACGCCGGCGCAAGTCCTTGGCATCCTCCAACACAAGATCGAGCAAGGCGCGATCGTCGTCGCTTTGCTGACGGTCTTTGACCGAAGCGTTTCGCGATCGGTAGACGCCGAAAAGCCGCTCGTAGGCATGGCGAGGATTGATTTCGCGGGCCAAGGGCACAGAGGGGGACCGCCAGGAAATATACGAGCCGTACAGACGCGTGAACCCGACATTGGAATCGATGCCCGACACGACCGGATCGATCCCCAGCTCCAAAGAAGGAAGCGGGGTCATCGAGCCAATTTCTTGCGCGCAAAGTTGATCGATGGAGATGCCGCCCACGCTGACGTCTTTGCCTGTGGTTTTTCGCACCGGCATCCCTGTTAGGAAATTCGCCGTTTTCGCATAGTGACCGTCGCCTCGATGGCTGTTCGCCTTGTCCAGTCCAGAAAAGGTGATGAACGAATCCCTGTGGTCTTCAAGAGGCTGCAACGCGAAGGGCATCTCGTATCCCCCGCCCGATTGCTTGGGATGCCAAGTCTCCTCCCAAACGCCGTTCGGAAAGAACAGGCACCCCATCCTCACTGGGGCCTGCACCGCTCCGCTCGCCTGACCGGAAGCGGCCGCGTTCGCCGCCGCTTTGGGCGCAATCGTTCCCATCGCTTCCAAAATCGGGAGACTCAATGAAGCGCCCACGCCTCGGATGAAGGTTCGTCTAGGGATTTGCCACGTCTTCTTCATTTGCTTCGATTGGTTTTATAGCACTGTAGTAGCGATTTCGAAACGGTAAACTCAGGGCGATTGTTTCGACCAGATTCCAAGAACGGTAGCCGTCCGACAGCAACGCTGCCATCGAGTCGTTGATAACGCAGTCGTCAAACTCGTTGAGCTCCCTCCCCAGGGCGTAGCCCACCATCTTTTGAACGAAGTGACGGACCACCCGGTCTTTCTGATCCATTAGAACACGCTTCAATCCGGCCGGTCCCTCGAACGTATCGCCATTCGGCAATGTTCCAGAAGCGTCAATCTGGTTCCCTTTCTCCCAGGCCCGCCAACGCCCCAACGAGTCGAAATTCTCAAGACTGAACCCCAGTGGATCCATCTTGTTGTGGCACACTGCGCATTCGCTTTGCTTCCGATGCGCTTCCAGCTCCTCCCGCAAAGAAACCGCTCCGATTCCCTCGCTTTCCTCCTCCAACGCGGGAACGTCAGGTGGCGGGGGATTCACTGTCCCGCCCAGGAGCACTTCCAAGATCCATTTGCCACGGAGCACAGGACTCGTTCGCAACGGGTAGGAGTTGACCGCGTGCACTCCCGCCATTCCCAAGAGACCGCCCCGCCTGTCCGTATTGAATTTCAAATACTGAAAACTCGGTCCCGTCACTCCCGGGGCGTCGTACAGATCCGCTAAACGCTCATTCACGAATGAGTAGTCGCTGCTAATCAGCTCCAATACCGAACGGTTCTCCGCAATGATGTAGTTGAAAAACTGTATCACTTCTTCACGCATCGCATTCGCCAACTCAGCGTCGAACTCAGGAAAGCGCAGCGGATCCGGACCCGTCTCCGACCCGAAATGCTCCAAGCCAAGCCATTGTATCGCGAATCGCTCGCCCAACGCTCTCGCTTTTTCGTCCATCAACATGCGGTGGATTTGCTCGCGATACTCGCCCTCGTCGAGGATACGTCCGGACTCCGCCAGTCGGAGCAACTCCTCATCCGGCGTGGATGCCCAGATGAAGTAAGAAAGTCGCGTCGCCAAGGTAAGGGCGGAGAGCGGCTGGATTCCTTTTTCCTTGGGTTCTGGCTCGCTCAAAAACAGGAAGTGAGGCGACACCAGAATCGCCTTGAGCGTAAACTTCAACGACGCTAGAAAACCGTCTCCCCGTTCCCAAGCCCGATCGAACATCGACAGCAGACGCTCCCGTTCCAATTCGTCAACCGGACGTCGGAACGCTCTCCGGGCGAGGCTCCCAACAATATCCGCAGCTGCATCGCGATCCAGGGATTCATAGTTTGCTTCCAGTGAAAGGCGAGCCAGTTGCTCCCGAATCGCGCGAGTATCAGCTTCGGAATTACTTTCTGGAAAAACTGTATCCAAAATCTTGTTCGCCGCTTCAAGGTACTTTTCGATTGCCAAAGAGGAGGAATACAACGTGCTGCCATTGTTGTCGAAGCCCTCGCCGCCCGCCCCGTCATTCGGCAGGATATTCCCTGCCGAAGCGCTCTCGACGCCGAACAAGTCGCGAATCGTGTTGATGTACTCTCGCTTCGTAAGGCGACGGCTCATCACATAGCCACGGTAGAAGGCGACGGTTCGGTCCGAGGCGAGCTGACTGCAATCGAGCTCGGGTTCGGGAAGTTCCTCCAGCCAGGATTCCAAGAACTTGCGCTCATTGTACTTGGGCCTCGGCTCGCCTTCCGGAGGCATTTCGTGGGCCCGTACCACCTCGAGCACAGTGTACCAAAGATCGGGATCGACAAGCGCGTCTTCCAGCGACTGAAAACGGGAGAAGTCGACATCCCCTTTCTGCTTTTCCACTCCATGGCACCCAAAGCAATACTGCTCCAGTATCGGTACAATCTCGTTGTCGAACTCCTGCGACAGCTTTTCATCCTGCACGGAAGCCATCACGCCCGCTACGCCTACGGCGAGTGAGAACGATAACAACTTTTTGAATACTGTAGCCGACTCTACGAGAATCATATCCTCAGGACGTTGTTTGAGGAGCCAATCAAGCGCTCAATGGTGGGGTGAAATTGCGACGATTAGAACAGCTAGAACTAACTCACGCCAGCCAAATTCGCTGGGCAAAGCGATTTCCGAATCAACAGGCAGGAGTCTCTCCCCATGTAAATCGACAATATTTACCAAAAGATAGACTTACTTAGCGCCCGTCTGTGGTTTCACAACGACTCAATGCCAAGCGGACCTCAATCAATCTCAGAGACTGTCTAATAAATCGGAATATGTGTCGTTCGCCCCCAGATAGGCCTGCCGCAAGGCGGGCGCATTGTGGGGTATCCATAGAATGGCTATCCCCAATGCGCGCAACGCCGCGCCAGGCCTATCTGGGGGCGAACCCTTCGGGGCAGCGTCCTTTTTCGCGCTTGGCGGCGTTGCAGCCGAGGGCCAAGGCCCTACGGGCATTGGCGCCGCGCCTGCGCCTTGCCAAACGCGAAAAATGCCAGCTGCGACGCATATTCGGATTTATTAGACAGTCTCTCAGCCACAACAAGTCAAATAGGTGGAACGGAGATCGCATGGAAGTGACGCGTCCATGCGAAAAAGCGACCACCATTCCCTCGCATACCCGTCAGCGCTCCACGAATACAGGCGAACTCCAAGCCCATTGATCGTTCTTTTGTCGGACGCGTACGTAATAGACATCCCCGCCTTCTCCCGTATCCTCGAGGGTCTCGTTCCAAATGAACTCGTGCGGCAACGGGGCTCGACTGAAACGGTACGCTGGAGAGTCGATCCCGCCCAAATGCCCCGTTCGCGCTCCATCGATCAATCGACGCAGGGGAATCGATACGCAGTGATTGTTCAACGTCGCTTCCACCGATCCGCCTACCGGCATTTCGACTTCCAAACAGATCCCTTGCGAAGCATTGGTGGAATTGTTGGGATTGCTTCTCGTCACCGTCTCAAAAGCGACCGTCCGCCCATCCAGCTGAGACCATTTCGATTCGTAAAACCCGCTCTCCTCCTCGTCGTCGCCCTCCACGGGAGACACCACCTCGCGCCCTCGAAAACGCGGCTCGACCCTCAGGATTTCGCCTTCCGACAAACGCAACTCCGCTTCCCAATCGATAGCTCGATTGCGCTCGCCCCAGCCCAACTCCAAGTAAACGAGCGTACGGACGCGACCTTCGGGTGAAGTCGCGGGCGCGCTTGATTTCCAGATTCGATGATGGAGCTCGTTGTTCTTAATGATATCTACCGAATCAATCGCTCCCGCGGCATGGACGCCGACTTCGATGCGTCGCTCGCGAGTGTTCGGGATGGCCGCTCCCATCGGATGCCCATTCACCGAAAACTGAAGACGTATCCGATCGCCGGTTACCGCGTAGGTTCGGCGCTGGTTCAACGCATCCCAAATCGATTGACGATCCAAGGCCTCCGCCCAGACTCCCGTCGCCCCGTGACCGTAGCTGCCCGGATGCCCACTGTGGTGATCGGTGTGTCCGGTAAAACCGAATACATGTCCTTGCTTCAACCCGTATTGGACCGCGCTTTCCCAGTCAGAGCCACCCATGGAGTGCAGAAACGGACGCGTATTCTCGTTTTCCTCCGAACATCCGTGCATGGAGATAATCTCCACAAACGGCTCCTTCGTACCGTCGAACCGCTCCCAGTTGATGCCCCGCGTACCCTTTCGGTATCCGATGTGGTGGGGAAACGAAACCGTATCCACGCCAGACGCGCGCAAATCGGCGAGCCGCTCTTGCAAGTCGGCAATACTGTCCGCGTAGACGATCTCTCCCTCGAAATTCTTGTAGAGAATCGTCCGGTCTCCATCCGCGCAGGAGTGGATCTCGAACCCAGGATACACAATGAACTTGCCCGGTTCGTTGATCGCTTCGAGTTCCTTCATCATCGCCGGCCAGTCGCGCTTCAACTTGGCGAAACCGACTTCGTGAAAGTCGATGATATACTGGATACGCTCGTCCGGCTCCGGCATGTCTGGCCAATGAGCGTGACCCGTTATTGAACAGAAATCCAGCTGCTCACGCGCGTTCCGCAACGCGTCCTTGAGCGACCCGTGGCCGTAAGACAGCCCGCAGTGATTGTGAAGGTCGCCAAAAAGCGCCTGGTATTTTGAATACGTTTCCGCGAGAGCCATTATCCGTTCGTCGCTAAACTTGCCAACTTCACCCGATCACCACTCGCGTCGAACGACCGACGCGCGCCGTGGACCATTTCCAGTGACGCCAGACCATCCTGCGCGTTGCAGACCGGCGGCGCCCCGTCGCAGAACGCTCGCATCTCGTCGACCAAGTTCCGGTCCGACCCGTAGTGGGAAGAATCGAAGTGAGGCCCACCCGCGAAGAGCGTTTCGGATTTTTCCCCGGAGTTAGTCAGCCGGACGATCTCGCCGCTGGTACGCGTCAGCACCAGTCGACCCGAATCGCCCACCAACTCCAAGGTTTCGCCATCGTCCGCCACCGGGCCGAAGATCGAAAAGAACAAATTGCCAACCACCCCGTTGCCAAGCTGAAAGTTCACCGAGCCGTAGTCCTCCACATCGGAGTCGGGACTGTAGACGCAGGCGTCTTGGATGGCCCGATCATCCATTTCCCCTTCCTTCGGCGTGTATTTCGCGCCGGTATGTTCTTTCGACTCTTCCGGACGATCCGTGTTGCGATAGACACAGTCCCGGTCGCACTGCGAGCAGCGGGCCGGAGCGGTCGGGTCCGGTTTGAATACGCCCGAACGCCCCCCGAACGCGTTCACCGAAACGAAATCCTCGCCGCTCATCCAGCGCAAGACGTCAAAATGATGACTGCACTTGTCGTTCAACGGGCCGCCCGACCACTTGCGCTTGCGGTGCCAGCCTTGCAGGTAGCGGCTGTAGGGAATGATCGAGCGTAGCAGAATCATCTGCAAATCGCCAACCGCTCCCTCGTCCAAAAGCCGCTTCATCTGTATCCAAGAATTCTCGTACCGACGCGTAAACCCCATTAGTACCGGATTGTCGCAAGACCGCTCCGCTTCGGCGATTCGACGCCCGTCTTCCAGGCTCACCGCAATCGGTTTTTCCAAAAACACTTTCTTTCCCGACTCGATGGCAGGGACCGCGTGATCGAGATGGGCGTCGGTGTGGGAGGTTATTATGACAAAGTCGATAGACGGGTCTTCGATGATCTCAAGGTGCGAAGCGCGCCGGGCCACTTTCTGGTCCACTCCTTTTTCCCCGTACCACTGCTCAAACTGGTTCGCCGCGTAGTCCGAACTCGCGAGCGAACGATTGGAAACCGCCTGGACCCTGAAACCGTGCTGGTCGCATGTATCCACCAGATTGCGACCGATATTGTTTAGGCCTCGGGAGCCGCAGCCAATGATTCCTACGTTGATACGTTTTTTATCCATATTAAATTGCCGTTGCAGGCGCCGTCTATTTATCTAAGAGGATATTTGATGATTTAGAGTTACTTAAGTTCATTCGTAGGGCCTTCGCTTGCGAAGCGCCGCGTAGGTTAGATGTGAGTCGCATTCGCGGCGTGGCGCAAGCGCCAGCCCTACATTTTCAAATTTCTAGACACTGTCTAAATCGTATTTCGTCTTGTCCCGGAAGAGGAAGATGAAGAGGAAAGTGATTACGAATGTAATGACACCTGTGATTTGAAAAATGGCCGCCCAGTCGAAGCGCGTTCCGTCCGGACCGCCTTCGTAACGACCCGAAATCCAGCCCGCTACATTCGACCCGAAAAACTTGCCCAGGCCCAGGAACACCAACATAAACAGCCCCTGGGCCGCAGCGCGATACCGCTCTCCGGCTCGAACATCCACATAGATCGAACCGGTCACATTAAAGAAGTCATAACAAGCGCCATGGATAAGGATGGCGAAGATAATCAGAGTCCCCGCATCCACAGTAATGTAGGAGAACATGAAATAGCGGATCGCCCAGAAAATCAAACCAAGCGCCATCATCCACTTCATTCCCACTCGGGCGATCATCCAAGGAATGAATACCATGAACGCCGCTTCTGATATTTGTCCGAACGTCATCTTGGTGGCGACATTCTCCACACCGATGTCGTTTAGGAACATGTTGAAAAACGAAAAGTACATCTGGATCGGAATACCGATCAGCAGGCAGGCCCCCATGAACACGGCGAAGTTCGGATTCTTGAGCAGCTTCAACGCGTCGAGGCTGATGATGTCCGTGAACTTCACCGGACCGTCCGTTCGCTTTGGTTCCGTCTTGGGCAGGGTCAAGTTGTAGAAGCCCAGCACAACGGATATTGCGGCCGACAAATAGAGTGGCGTCGCGGTGCTCTCCACGTTGGGGACGTATCGGCCGAGAACCAAATTGACCGACCACCCCGCCAGCACCCAACCGATCGTTCCGAACATCCGGACATACGGAAAGTACTTTCGCGGCAAGTGATGGAAGACGACCGAATTGCTCAGCGCTTCGGTGGGCGTGTAAATCAGACAGTATGCGAGTAGTATCCAAACAAACGCAGACGGCTCGGTTGTTTTGGCCAGGACCACCATAATGAGCCCGGCAACGATGTTCAAGAGCCCCAACACCTTCTCCGTCGGAAAGAAACGATCCGCGACCATTCCGACAAAAAACGGGGAAATAATCGCCCCAATGCCAAACAAGCTGTAAGAGAAGCCGATGAACTGGGCCGACTGGTCCAAACCGGCTCCCAGATAGGTTCCCAAAGTCACAAACCAAGCCCCTCGGCTGAAAAACTGGAGGAGCATCATTATTGAAAAACGCGTCTGAATCGATCGAACACTCATGGGGATATTATTGGGGATTTGCGCTGAGGACCAAACTAGGATTAGAACTCTCTGTATTCTCGATTGAGATACTGGTTCGCTTCGGGCAAATTGGCAATCGTCATTGTATTCGGATTCCACTCAAGTCGCTCCCCCGGAAAACGACCCGCCACCACTCCCAATTGAAGCGCCTCGCACAACGGACCGCCGTATGCGAACGGCGAATTCGTCTTCCCCTTCCCCAAACAGGCTCGCACCCATTCGTCGTGGTGGTTCCGCGGTTTGATCTTCGGTCGCGGAGCGCTGCGTATCAAGTCCATCGGAAAGGTACGCGGTCCGCTTTTGTGCGGCGTCATCAACGAACCGTTCTCACCGACTAATATACAACCCTGGTCCGGCAGCGAAACGCCGTCGTGAATTGAAACGCCAGGAATACTGCTGGGCGGAGCCGCCTCGCCATCGTACCAAACCCACTTCAGACTACTCGTCGTATAAGGCGTCGCGTCAAACCCGTACTCTACAATGTTGCGGGTCGGATGGGAAAAGCCATTTGGCTTGCGGCAGCTGGTTTTAACCCATTTGGGCGCCGTTAGCTCGAGCGTACGATAAGGCGTATCGAAGATATGGACACCCATATCTCCCAGCGTGCCCGTTCCAAAGTCCAGCAACTTTCGCCAGTTCAACGGGTGATACGCGTCCTTCAAGTACGGACGCTTGGGAGCCACGCCCAGCCAAAGGTCCCAGTCCAGGGTATCCGGCACTTGATCGCTTCGATTCGGACCTACGGAGTCGTCCCGTCCCCAAACCTTGTTGGACCAGACATGAACTTCGCTGATTTTCCCGATCAAGCCGCTGCGAATGTACTCGCTCGTCATTCGATAGCCAATACCCGCGCTGTTCTGAATACCGAGCTGGGTCACCACACCGGTCTCCGCCGCCAATTCCTTCAGGCGTCGGTTTTCCCCGACGTTGTGAGCGAGCGGCTTTTCGCAATAAACATGCTTTCCCCGTTTCATCGCCTCCATAGCGATCGGGGCGTGCATATGGTCGGGCGTCGAAACCAGTACGGCGTCGATCTTGTCGCCAACCGCGTCGAACAGCTTCCGATAGTCGGAGAAAAGCGCCGCCTCGCTATTCAACTGCGCCGCCTCGCCAAGAAAGCGCGAATCCACATCGCACATCGCCACCACGTCGACATCCGCCAGCCTCAGAAGACTGTTGAGGTTCACCTTGCCTCGATTGCCCACGCCGATCTGAGCGACCTGCAGTCGGCCATTCGCCGCGGCGGCCTTCACGTTCACTCCCAGCAAGGACATGCCCGCCAGAATTCCCGACGACTTGATAAACTCTCTTCTTCCGAGGCGGTGATTGCTATACATAACTAATTGGGGTTGCAGGATACTTTCCGATTCTCGCCAACCATCATCGCTCACGCCCAAACACGAAATCGAGCCTCCAATATTGTCCACCCTGGGAAAAAAAAGGTGGTTTCTGGGATCGAGCACCTCGTGGAATCAGACTAACGACAGACAAGTTTTTGTCATCGCCCCGACAACGTCGGGGCTAGGATGTCCCCATCCCGCCAAGCGGGACGAGGACAAATAGGCGTCTCCTTCGGAGCCGACAAGGTCTCTTTGCCAAACGCAAATGAAAGGAAGTTTCTTTTTTCCAAGCCGCTAACCTTATTTCCCCGGCGAAGTCGGGGATCCTTATTGGCCCCGTCTTCGACGGGGACTCCTAGGCCAAAGGCCGGTGACAAAACCCTTCAACCCCATCTAAATATTCCGGTCCAACCTGAGCCGGTTGAGCTTGCGAAACTGGCCCGGCGTCTGTCCGATCCACTTTTGAAACTGCTTGGAGAAATTCCCCACGTCCGCATAGCCCACGTCGTAAGCAATCTCCTTAATGCCAACGCGATCCTCGATAAGCAAGTGAGCGGCGTGCTCGAAGCGCTTTTGCGTGCGATACTGAGTGGGTGACGACCCGCGGTACTCCCGGAATTTTTTCCGGAACGACTCGTAGGACATTCCTACCTGCTCCGCGATCTTCTCAAGCTGGATTTTTTCCCCCAGTTCCTGCCCCAACAAAAGACAGGCTTTCTCGATCTTGCGCTTGTCACTAGAGTCCTGTCGACGAACTCGGTCCCGCTTGAAGAAATCAATCAATATTTGAATCGTCTCCATCGTGAGAATACGAATATCTCGACTATTAGAAGTTCGAAACTGATATACAAATTCGTCCAGTTTTTTCAGAAAGACCGGATCCAACCCCACATCGAATACCGATTTAATCTCTTGAATCACGCCCGTGTCGCGGAAGCTCCTGAAAATCGACTTAGGAATGATGATAAAAAACTCCGCATGCTCAAAGGCTTCGTCCCGATGAATACTGTAATTTCGATTCGGATACCTCTGGATCACATGGCCTGGCCGAAAACGGTACACTTTGCCATCGCTGTCCGCAAACTCGCCTTCGCCCTTGATAATATAAGAAATGGAGTACTCGGGCTGTTTGACGTCCCGACGACTCACGCGCAATTCGGGTAATCCCACGTGGAAACCAGTGGAAATGAGCTCGATCGCATTCTTGCCATCCACTTTCCGGTGATAGACCTCGCGCTCGATAGAAGGGGCTATTTCAGCTTCAGAACTCATCGACAGCAATACGGTGCATCGAAGGAACAATGCCAGTTTCCCCTCAGCATGGGCAATCAATTACCGCTTCCAAAAGTCACTAAAATCGTACCAGTCGCGACAATTTTAGGTCATTTACATGGGAGACCGATCGAGCCATCCTAGCTTTCATGACTATGATTCGAACCCTCTCTCTCGCTTTGCTTCTTCCGAGCCTCCTTGTCGCCGCAAGCGAACGACCCAACATCGTATTTATTTTCTCTGACGACCACGCCTACCAGGCGATCAGCGCCTACGACGGTTCGCTCAACCAGACGCCTCACATCGACCGTCTGGCCGCGGAAGGCATGCGCTTCGAACGCTGCTACGTTACCAACTCGATCTGCGGCCCGCAACGAGCCGTCGTTCAAACCGGAAAGTACTCCCACAAGAACGGGTTCTTCCAGAATCAAAACCATTTCGACGGGAACCAGCAAACCTTCCCCAAACTCCTGCAAAAAGCCGGCTACCAAACCGCGGTTGTGGGAAAATGGCATCTCGGAGAACACATGGCTCCACAGGGCTTCGACTATTCGGAAGTGCTCGTCGGCCAAGGCCCGTATTACAATCCCACTACACTGCGCGACGCCCAAGGCGCCGGCGACCAAAAGGAAATCGAATATACTGGATACACGACGGACATCATATCGGATCTAACGCTCGACTGGCTGAAAGAGGGTCGAGACCCCGACCGCCCCTTCATGCTCATGACCCAACACAAGGCGCCCCACCGCAACTGGGCGCCCGGCCCCAAGTACTTGACCTTGTACGACGACCGCCACTTCCCAGAGCCGGAAACGCTTTTCGAAGACTACAGCCGGCGACTGCATGCCCATCAAAACCAAGCCATGCAAATCGACCGCGACCTCAACGCTCGCGACTTAAAATTCGTTCCACCGGAAAACCTGACCCCCGAACAGCTGAAAACCTGGACCAATGCCTACCGGAACAAGAACGAAGCGGTCCTCAACGCCCGCCTCGAAGGGATCGAAAAGACACGCTGGCAGTACCAGCGATATATCAAAGACTACCTCCGGAGCATTGCCTCGGTCGACGACGCCGTGGGCGAGCTTCTCGACTATCTTGACGAATCGGGACTGGCGGAAAACACCATCGTCATCTACACCTCCGATCAAGGATTCTACCTCGGCGAACACGGCTGGTTCGACAAGCGCTGGATCTACGAGGAATCGCTGAAAACTCCGTTCCTCGTCCGGTGGCCTGGGACGGTAAAAGCAGGGACAGTGAACGGAGACATCGTATCCCCGCTCGACTTCGCCGCAACATTCTTGGATGTCGCCGGGCAGAAAGCTCCCGATGATATGGACGGCAAAAGCCTTGTCCCCATACTTCAAGGACGTACACCCGACGATTGGCGCAAATCGCACTACTACCACTACTACGAGTACCCCGGCTGGCACTTGGTGCGACGCCACTACGGCGTAGTGGACGGACGCTACAAACTCATCCACTTCTACGAGGACGACGTCGACGAATGGGAATTGATCGACCTCGTCGCCGACCCGCTAGAACAGATAAACTTCTACAACGACCCGACCTACGCCGAGGTGAAAAAAGACCTGCACGCGGAAGTGAAACGCCTGCGCCGCCAATTCAGCGTAACGGACAAAGATCCCCCCGAATCGTTCAACCCCGAATGGACCGAGGCGCAATTTCGCTTTTTTAAGTAACAATCGGCACATTGATCTAATCCAATATTGTATCAATGAATTCCTGACATAGCTCGACGATCAATGATGCGTATCGCATCCCTCTGCAAAAAAACCTATTGTCCTCGTAAAGCGAGGACACCTATTTGCTGCGACTTGTCTCGGCGAAGTCCCGCCAGTGGGACGAAGACGGACGCAGCAACCTAGCGATCCCGTCATAGACGGGAGAGCGATGACAAAAACCCGTCAGTTGATAAAAAGAACACCGTTCCTTTCTCGCTTCGCTCCCTCGTCACTAGCGCCCTCGCGATAGCTCGGTCGACAGGTATCCGCTTCGCGGATAAAATGCCTGAGTCAAAACGGCATCAGGCAACTGTCGAGTGGTCAGTCGTATTCCGGGAATACACCTCCAGCTATTCCCCAGAACTTCAATGACACCATCCTACACCCGCAGGAAGATCTTCTTCCGATACAGACCGTAAAGGAGGATCCACTGGATTGCCACCAGACCACTCCAAAGGACCAGCTGCTGTCCCGCGGGACTTTCAATGTGGCTGGCCAGTCCCGCGAAAAAGAAATCCCGCGACGCTTCCAGCGGAAGGTACCACTGAGCCGCGTAAACCGTGATCGCGTTCATTCCAATCGGGACGAAGAAAAAGCCCAGCCATCGCAACCCCTTCACATCGAGGATGTAATAGAAGGCGGACATGAGAAGTAAGGACCAGCCCCCCGCCCAAAGGACAAAGGACGGAGTCCACAAGTCCTTGATGATGGGAAAAAACAAGCTCCAGATCCAGCCTATCAGCAAGCACCCCACTCCCGCGCCGGCCATTTCAATCGCGCACCGCGTTTCGGGCTGTCCATAACTCTTGATACGAGTCCCGGTCATCGCCCCGAGCAACCCAAGCATACCGGCCGAGATCACTCGAATCGTCCCTTCCGGATCGTAAGTACCGCGATAGAGGCTGGTCTTGATCAAGTTTCGATCCAGCCAGGCGGCAATGTTGTTGTCCGGTGTAATAACGTCTCCTTTCCCCGGGAAAGGCATATAAACCAATACCAGATTGTAGGTCAATAGAACTGAGAAGAAGACAATGACCCGATCCCTCCAACCGCCCACGTGCAAGGCGACGCTGCTCCCGATCAGATAACTCATCCCAATCAGCCAGAGCACCTGGTAAAGACGCAGCGACTCCCACTGGAATTTGAATACGCTGAAACTGAACCCGATCAACACAATCAGAAATGACCGGCGCAAAGTGCCAATCTGCAGTTCCGAAACCGGTATACCCTTGGCTTTCTTAGACAAAACCGAATACGGAACCGTCACACCGCTCATAAACACGAAAAGCGGAAAAATCAGATCGTAGAAATGAAAACCCTCCCACTCGACATGAGTGAATTGCTTGCCGATCGCGGCCACCCAACCATCGGGAAGCCCGACCACTTGAGCCAGATAACCCACGACACCCGCGCCTCCGATAATCCAAAACATGTCGAAGCCGCGCAAGGCGTCGAGCGACAGGAGTCGTTTATTTGGGGTGACAGACATAACTTAGCCGTGATCTCGGCCACGCCCTCCACCTTTCGATGATAGATTGCAAAGGGTGTCTCGATAGAGTGAGCCCCGCTTAGCGCCTACGTGTCAACTTAAACCCGCCGGGACGTCGGGTTCCACCTTACTCCACTTGCGCCTAGGGTGGAACGCGACGTCCCGGCGCGTTTATTCGGATGAGAAATAGGATAAGTTGACCCCCCATGCGCTAAGCGGGGCGAACGCATCCTGTTAAGAACCCTCTTACCTTCATCAGTTCGTACGCGTAGTTCTCAAAGGAATAGAACGACACTCATCACCCCAAGACATCCTGTTCCCGCGAACGCGGGATCCTGTTTCCGCTACGGCGGAATTTGATCTCGAAGAGATCACTGTTGAAATCCTACTCGATGACTGCCTCAAACGCGATTACGTCTATCGTCGCTAAAGGCCCACAACAACGCTCAGTCTTGGATCACCGGAGCCAAGTAAATATCTCGGTACTTCACTGACGTGTGATCCCCTTGCAAGTGGATCGGTCCCGCCTTCATGGGGTCCGTGTTGATCGCGCCGCCCGTCGGTCCCTTCAACGGTTGATTGTCGATCACAGTGACGCCATTGAGAATGACGGTCACATGCCGGTCGACCAAAACCAGATCGTATGTCTGCCACTCGCCCGGTTCTTTCGCTGCATTCACCGTCGGAGCGATCCGACCAAAAATGGCCCCGAGCCCCTGCAGACCTTGCATCCGACTGTCACGATCCACGACCTGCGCTTCGTACATGCCACGCAAATACACACCGCTGTTGCGGTCCGCTTCAATGTCGAACTCGATATGCAGCCAGAAATCCTCGAAGTGCTCCTCCGTCTGGATATTCCCATAAGAACCCGTTGAGCCAAAATCCGTTTTCGGCGTGACGTTCACAAGCATCCCATCCTCGGCTCTCCAACCGTTTTTCTTCTTCGGATTGTCCAGCACCCAACCTGTCAGATCTTTCCCATTGAAAAGAGGCTTGGGCATTCCGAACCGAACTCTGGAAAGATCCGGCTGCTTCGGCATCGGCGGGAACTTCTTTCCCGTAAACGCGATTCGATTGTAAGGCGCCTTCAAGTCTGGATTCGAAATCACTCCGTCCAGCTTCCCTCGCTTCAAGCCAACCGTCACCTCATTGACGGTCGTCTGAGGACCATTCTCGTCCTCCCGCTTGATTTTCATGTCGAAGGTCAAGCGACCGTCTTCGAAGCGTTTGACCTTGTGCGGACCCGCCGACTGCACATGCACGCGCATGCGAACCACCGGCTCCCCGTTCACGCTCTCGACCTTCAACCACGCCGGCTCATTCGTATCCAAATACAGCGTCCAATCGCCAATCAGCCCCTTCGGCACAGACTCCTTGCCAAACGAAGTCGACAAGAACGTTCCAAAGAAAACGAGCAAAACGCTAAAACGCAGAATATAGAATTGGGGAAATCGATTCGTATTCATGATCCCCTCAATATGAGACAGGTTCAATCCAACTAGGCCACTCTGAAAACCGAATCTGCACTATCGGATATCCCTTTGCACAAAGAGATATGCCAGACCTAATCCGAGCACATCGATTTCAAACAGTGATTCCTTCGGAATCAAATATCGCTGCGCGATAGCAGGATCCCGCGACGCGGGAGCAAGAAATCTAACGCCGAACCTAATCCTGTTCCCGCGGAGCCACCGACTTGTCGGGGTCTCTGACGGGATCCTGTTGCTGCGATAGCAGCATTTCGCGAAGCGACTGTTCCACTCTCTCGTGAAATAGGCGCTCCGCAAATATCACTCCTCTAACGTCGCCTTGAATCGTCGAATCTCTGCTTCCAACTCCGCGACCTTGTCCGGATACGTTCCCGCCAAATTCCACCGCTCGCCGATGTCGTTTGAAAGATTGTAAAGCTCCATCCCGTTCGTTCCATAGTCCATGACGTATCGATGCGGCTCGGACGGCGCCCGGCCCGGCAACAGCAGCTTCCAATCACCCTTCCTCACGCCAATCGCCAGGTAAGGACTGTCTTTTTGGGCGACCTGGTCGTAGAAAAACGTAGAGCGCCCTTCCTCTACGTATCCAAAAAGCAACTCCGATTGATCCATTCCGTCGATCGGGCGATCTTGAGGCAAGTCAGCGTCGGCAAGAGTCGCGAACGTCGGCAGAAAATCGATCGTCGCCCAAAGGGCGTCCGACGTCCGATTCGCCGGAACCTTTCCCGGCCAGCGAACGATGCAAGGCACCCGCGAACCGCCTTCATAAGCGGACCCCTTGGCCCCGCGCAACGGTCCCGGGTCGCCCCAAAAAATCGAGCCCTTGGGCATATACCATTCCGGCTTCATTGCTCGGGCCCCGGCAACGCTCCCGTCTTTAACCAGCGTGTAGTTGGGCTGACTCCACGGTCCATTGTCCGAAGTGAAAATCACCAATGTGCTTTCCGACAGGCCCAAAGAATCAAGCCGATCGAGCAGCCGCCCCGTTTCGAAGTCGAACTCCTCCACGACATCGCCATACAATCCGCCCGCCGACTTCCCTTTGAACGCGGGCGACGCGTCGATATTCGTATGCATCATCGTGTGTGACAAATAGAGCAGGAACGGCTGATTCGGCTTTCGGCCGTTCTCCAAGTAGTCGATCGCCTTGTCCGTGTACATCCGAGTCAAACTCGCCATGTCCTGGGTCTGCCCCGCGGGCTCGTTGTTCTCGTGAAACGTCACCGTCCCCCCATCGTTAGCCCCCAACGGCCCGAAGTAGTAGTCGAATCCTTGCGCATTCGGCATACGCTCGATGATGGCCCGGCGATTGGATACATCCCATTTTCCAATACAAGCGGTTTGGTAACCAGCAGGTTTCAGCAACTCGGCAAACGTGGTCTCCGAACCCGGCATCGACCAGCCTTGACTCCGAGCCGGGTAGCGCCCTGTCAACAACGCCGACCGCGACGGCCCGCAAACCGGCTGGGCGTAGAAGCTAGTAAACCGCGTCCCCTCTCGAGCCAATTGGTCCAAGCGCGGCGTTTTGATGCGTTCGTTGCCGTAGCAACCCACATCCCCGTAACCCTGGTCGTCCGTGAAGATGATGAGGATGTTCGGCGATTCACTCGCCACTAACAGGCCACTCGCAAAGGTGGCTATGCCAACGATGTATCGAATCCAATTATACATAATACGCTATCCCGTCGGAGCCTTATACCTCCAAAAAACCCTGGATGTCAATTCGTTCAGGAGATCGGTACCACTGCGGTAAAACAACGAATCGAGAATCCAAACCGCACCTCCCTGTAACTACACTCTCGATACCGACCTAATCGCTCGAGAATCGACTAAACAAGTGAATTCTGGATAGTCATGAAACCGCAAGCCGCTCACATGCTCTTAAATGTACATTGTGGTGTTTTAACACCGGCGTTCCGCCTTGCGCCTCTATGAGCCACCGACCAAATCGGGGTCCCTGGCGGGAACGATGGGTTCTAGCTATCAGAAAAGCGCGCTCGAAAAACTCAGATCCGTATCGTCATAGGAAACCTTATCGCCTCCGAGGGAGGCGCCTATTTGTCCTCGTCCCGTCTAGCGGGACGGGGACATCCTAGCGAAGCGATGACAAAAATGATCGTCACCGCTTCGCTAGGATGCCTCCGACCTATCGGAGGCAATTAGGATGTCTCCTGCGTCGACAAGTAAGGTTAGCTTCTTGAAAAGATAGACGCAGACTACGATTCTGGTCAGGGTATTGAATCTACGAGAATCGCCCTACTCGACTTTCTCCAAAACGCGTTTCAACGCATCCGCTCCGGCGGCAATCGGCGTGCCCCCGTCCAGGACCGGGACGAAACCGCCCGACTGCCAGCGTCGCAACCGATAAAGCGTCGCGAACGAAAAATCCGGCGCCGCGCCGCCTTGCCCGCCCACGAGCTCGCTCCCGCGGCGCACGTTGTCCTGCATCCACGCGGGCAACAACAAGTGATACGGATTTCGGGCCACCTCTTCGACATGCAACGAGGTCGCCGCTACCAGCGTAGCCACGCTCTCCGCGTCACCCTCAACCATCAAATTGGGATCGTCCATCGCTCCCCAGAATTCCGACTCGATGGTGAGACAACTGAAATCCGACCCCATTCGCTCCAACGCCGACACCAGCAAGTGGTGCGTTGAAATGTGGCGCGAATTCCAGTCCTCCACATGCGGGAAAACAATCGCTTCCGGGTTGAACCGCTCCAAAACCCGAACGACTTCGTCGACTTCCATCGATTCCAAACTGTCCGTTTCGCGATAGTTGCTCCAACCAAGATAGGCGCAAGCGTCCTCCAGCTCCTTCATCCGCCCTGCCCTCCGCTCGACGTTGCTCCCGAAGGTAACCGGCACGTTCACAATCTCGTGTCCCGCTTCCAGCATCAAACGAAGTGGCAGCAACCCGATAATGCACTCGTCGTCCGGGTGAGGTGAGAACAAGAGCGTCTTCGTCTCCGAGCGAACGGGTTCCGCACGCCCTGACACAGATAGACCTTTGGCCGATTCGACACCGGCTTGCACGCTTTCAATGTATTCTAAAAATGGATTCATCGGTTTATCACAAAATTGGGAGACTGGCTGCCGCGACCGCCTGTCCGTGTCGCTTCTCTTTTTCTCCCGGGACTTTTATTTCAATCCGGTCCGCGAGTTCCGGGAATTCCACCGCAAGCGTTTCCCGCGCCGTTTCGATTATCTCTGAGCCACCTCTGCCGCTCGTGACACGGCCTAGGAGCAGGACTTTGCGTATTTCGTAGAAATCCGCGTAGTGGGCAATTCCATACCCGAAATAAACTCCGATAGTCTTGTAGATTTTTATCGCTCGCTCGTCCCCTTCCGCCATTCGCTTCTGCACTTCGACCAGCCGTTCCGGAAACGGCATCTCATCCGGGTAGTCCAAGCCCGCCAGCGGGGCCAAACGGGCAACCGCCTGCTGCGAAAAATACAAAGCGCCCGTCCCCTGGTCGCCCGACCATTCGTCGACCGGAGCGTTCTCCGAATAGTCCAAAGGAGCGAAAGCGAGCTCGTTCAGCATCTGCGTGATATTCCCTTCCGGCGTCACGTAGCCGACCGCCTGGCTCGTCCCCATCGCCAGCCCCAGCACGCCGTTTTCGCCCATCGACATGGAACCCGCCAATGCCGTGACTTCCCCGTCGTTGACGACGTCAAACGGGACGTTCTCCCAGCTTTCCTTTAAGTGATAAAAAATGCGACGCGCCCGCGTCTCGAACTCCGATTCCGAGATCCCGCGAAAAAGCGACGACACCCGCACCTCGCTGTTTACGATGACACCCGCGGCGCTGCCGCCAATCGCGTCGATTCGAGGCAAGCACTCCGCTGCCCGACGCAGCGAGTCGTTGATTCCTTCGATGTGGTACTCCAGGTCCGTTTGAAAATAGGGATCCCATTCAACCTCTTCGGTAAATACCGCCTTCCCGTCGATGACCGCCGCGCACTTGCGATCCGATCCACCCAAGTCAAATCCAATGCGGCAACCGCCGAGATTGCGACCCAATCGAACCGTCCCTTCTTTAGTGTCTGGAATCTCATCGAAGGAACACGATCGAATCTCGAACGGCGACAAATAGCACTTCTTTCCAAAAAACTCGTAGTCGAAGGCCCGTTCCCCGGATTCTGAATAAATCGCCGCCAACTTTTCCGTTAGCGAATCGCACCCGGCAATGAGCACCTGATTGCCGCCGCGCTGCCACAGGAGAAATTTCAATACACGCTCCAAGTAGCGAAGCGACAAGGCCTGGTTCTCCGAGGATTCCTCCAATATCCGTGTATTGAATACAGTACTCGTTTCATCCGGACGAACCAACGCGATCGCGACGGCGACCGGAGCAGCGCACTCCGCGACTTTTCGCGCGTAGGCTCGATTCCACAAAACCGCAGGAACAAAGCCCGGGTCGAGCTCGGGACGGACACGCACGTCAAATTTCAATTCGTCATTCATCAACATTATCTGAGAGTCGTATTCTGTGAGTCTGTCGAAGCGGATCCGTAGGGCCGGCGCTCGCGCCGTGCCGCGAATGCAGCTCAAGCTCCAACTACGCGGCACTTCGCCATTCGACGAAGCTCATGGCCCTGAGGCGCTCGAACGGGCAAGCGAAGGCCCTACATATGAACCATACCTATTTCATACTTCTTGGACAGACACTAGAATACCATCCCAGAAAGGAAAAAAATATCCCAACCCCATGCAAAACTTTGCAGTTTCGATGAGATTTTTCGATTTCCCCCCGGGAATCAGTCAAATAAGCCGGACCGACTAATCCAACTTCCCGATCAGCTTCTTTATCGGCTTGGTCAGAATCAAGAGGATCACCGATCCCCCAATTGTCGTCAGCACGATCTGCATAAACAGCCCAGGCATTTCGTCCAGCGCCTCGGGATTGAAGCGGCCCGCCATGAGACCGGCCATCAGATTCCCGAGCGAAGTCGCCAAAAACCAAATCCCCATCATCTGGCCGACAAAGCGCTTGGGAGCCAGTTTCGTCACCGAACTCAAACCCACCGGACTGAGGCAAAGCTCGCCCATCGTATGGAGGAGATAAGTTAAGATCAGCCAATACGGCGCCGCCTGGTTGCCCGCGACCACCAGTTTCGCGGCGCCGACCATCACTAGAAAGCCCAGTCCCAGTATGAGAAGGCCCAACGCGAACTTCACCGGCATAGACGGATCCAAATTCCGCCTCGCCAGTCGCACCCAACACGTCGCGAACACGGGGGCCAGAACGATAATGTAAAACGGATTGAGCGACTGAAACCAGCCTGACGGTATTTCAAATCCAAATACATCGAGATCCGTATGGCGGTCGGCGAACAAATTGAGGGACGAACCCGCCTGTTCGAACCCGGACCAGAACAGTGCCGACGAAACGAACAACACGACAATCACTAGGGTTCGATTCCGTTCCACGGAAGTCAGATTGCCGAAAACGAAAACGTAGACGAAAAAGGCGAAGGCCAGCCCGACAATCACGAAGGTTGTATTCTGGGCCAGGGCGAGCGCGTTGAACTGAATCACCCCGGTCAATCCAAGAACCACAAAAACGAATACCGCCGCGAATCCAGCGATTACCAAGTACCAAGCCCGGTCCCTTTTCCCATCTTCACTCGCGCCGACGGGCTTGGCAGGATGCAAGCCCGCATCGCCCAGTCGATTCGCGGAGAGCTTGTATTGTATCACTCCCAAAATCATGCCGACTCCCGCCACGCCGAAACCCGCGTGCCAATTCACTTTCTGTCCCAGAGTCGAACAAAGCAACGGCCCCAGAAACGCCCCCATATTGATTCCCATGTAGAAAATCGTGAATCCCGCGTCGCGACGGGCTCCACCTTCTGGATACAGCTGCCCTACCATAGCGCTGATGTTCGGCTTCAGAAAACCCGTTCCAATCACGACCAGAACCAATCCGAGAAAAAACGTCGGCGTAGACGGAATCGCCAGCGTGAAGTGTCCCGCTGCGATGATCAGACCGCCGATCCAAACCGCTCGCTGGGCCCCGATGAGTCGGTCAGCGATCCAACCGCCAGGCAAGGCCACCAAGTATACGAACGCCGCATACAAGCCGTAAATGGAAGTCGCCGTTGCGTCGTCGAGCCCGAGGCCGCCATTCTCCACCGCGTCCACCATGAAGAGCACCAACAGCGCCCGCATGCCGTAATAGCTGAACCGCTCCCACAGTTCTGTAAAAAACAAAGTCGAAAGCCCAGCCGGATGGCCGAACCAAGTTTTGGCGGGAGTGGATTCTTCAGTCATTCATTCAGGGTTCGTTCTCAGCCAGTCGTTTCTCGATGGCTTTGGAGGTCGGGGTTACAGAAAGCCCGCCCTTGGCGGTGCAGCAAAGCTCATGTGGAATCGCGCCGGCCACCTGATTCATCGCCTGGATCACCTCGTCCAGGGGGATCAAATGCTGATAGTCCGCCAGAGCCATATTCGCGCAGGAAAGCGCGTTCGACCCCGCCAGCACATTTTTTCCAAGACAAGGCGCTTCCACTCGATTCGCCACCGGGTCGCAGGTCATGCCAAAGGAGTTTTGCAAGGCGACCGACGCGGCCGACAATTGCTGATCGAGCGATCCGCCCGCCAGCCCGACCATAGCCGCGGCGGACATTCCCGCTCCGGACCCGCACTCGGCCATGCAACCGCCCACTTCCGCGGCGAACGTCGCGTGTTTGCTTATGAAAACGCCGATCAATCCAGCGACCAGCAACGCCCGAACCTTGGCTTCCTCGTCCGCGCCGAGCGAATCCGCGACCGCCAGCATCGACCCTGGCATGGCCCCGCAGGAGCCGGCGGTCGGCGCCGCCACGATCACTCCCATCGAGGATTTCACTTCGAGAATGGCGGAGATGTAGGCGATAATCCGATTGGTCACATCTCCCGGAATCAACCGCCCTTCCGCCTCCCGCTCCAACAAAGTCACCGATTGACAAGGCAAAATACGATCGGCGTAGGCGGTACCCGCCAAACCGGTACGCACGGCGTCTTCCATCAGGGCGAGAATGGTCTTCCCCTTTTCAATCACTTCGTCGCCAGAAATTCCGCCGCGAGCGCTTTCATAAGCGACCGCCAATTCCCACAGCGAAAGATCCTTCCCTTCATTGAACGCCTGCATGGCGTCCACCGTTAAGAACGGTACGGCTACATCCGCTCGAGAAAGCACGGGAAGCACCGGCCGGAGTACACGAACGTATTCAACTTTTGGACTATCCCGAAGAGCCGCCACCGATTCAGGCGCCGGCTCTTCCACAAGCGAAACACGCAGCAAATCGCGATCTCCCAAACACGCCTGCCTCCGCTCGCAATCCCAATCGCCAACCAGTTCCTCGAGCGCCGCGCCCGCGTCCACACCGTCTTTCAAGGCAACGAGCGTCTCGAAAAAATCGCCCCCCATGCGAACGGCCGTCCCGTCCACCTCCGTCACCTCGATCATCCCGCCGCCCGTCGAAATCGCCTGCAACGAATGACGCGACCCATTCACCCCTTCCAAAGTCAGCTTGTAGTTATTGGGGTGCGTCGCGCCGTACGACTCGTAGCGCACCTCGATCTCCAGTCCCGCCGCCGCAGTGTGCGACGCGTGTTCCGGCAATCGGGGATCGTCCGGTTCCCAACCGAGAAAACCGCCGTACAAACCCATGTCGGTCCCTTGCGACTTGTGCGTGGTGACCAGCGACCCATTAGGATCGTAGTCGATTTGAGCCCGGCGCAAGTCGCCCTCCACCAAGTCCCGGCAGAGTCGGCCAATCCGATTGGCTGCGGCGCTGTGCGAGCTCGACGGCCCGCGCATGACGGGCCCCAACACGTCGTTGAAAATACTCGGGATCGGTTCGGGGTCGCTCATCGGGGGAACTGGTAGGTCAGCCGTTAATACCTGTCAGACCTGGCCGGATTTGAAAAGGACATTCACGATTCGCCCACCGCCCCCAAACTATTGCATTCCAAACGCAGACGGATCCGGACGCGTTTCGATCCCCTTGCGGATGATCGCCAAGACTTCCTCCCGTTCGGCGCCTTCTATCGCCAAGCGCGGCGCTCGCGTGCGCTCCGATCCGTATCCGCATTCCGCTACGGCTAGCTTGATGTACTGAACCAACTTGGGCAGCGTATCCAGTTTCAAAAGCGGCGTGTACCATCGATAGACCGCTTGCGCTTCCTCCCAGCGTCCCGCCTGGACCAAATCCCAAATGAGACGATTCTCGTCCGGGAACGCATTGACCAGACCCGACACCCAGCCGTCGATCCCCAATACAAAACTCTCCAGCACGAGATCATCAACGCCCGCAAAGAGCTGAAACCGGTCGCCATACAAATTGCGCAAACTCGTTATCCGACGCGGGTCCTCCGAAGACTCCTTGATGCACGTGAAACGCGGTTCATCCACGAAGGCCTCAAAGGTCTCCGGCTGGATATCCACGCCATAGGATACCGGATTATTGTAAATCATGATCGGTCGGTCCGTCGCTCCGGCGACCGCTTGGAAATGGGCGATCGTCTCACGACGATCCGTCTTGTACACCATCGCCGGCAACACCATCAAACCATCCACCCCCGCATCGCTCGCCATGCCCGCAGTTCGACACGCCTGGGAAGTCGTGTATTCAGAGACTCCCGCCAAAACCGGAACCGCGCCCCCAATGTGAGCAACCACGGCTTGCAGCAACTCCCGTTTCTCCTCAAGTTCAAGCGAGCAATTCTCCCCGACCGTCCCCATCATCACAAAGCCATGCACGCCCGCCTTCAACATCACGTCCAAGTGAGCCAGCGTGGATTCAATGTCCAGCGAATCGTCCGATCCAAATTGCGTGGTCGCCGCGGGAAACACCCCGCTCCACTTGCCCTCTTCTACTGCTTCTCCATTCATCGCTCTTCGTTCAATCGTCGTTTAGAAAGTGTCCAGTTATTTGGAATTATACCCGTTCATTCGTAGGGCCTTCGCTTGCGAAGCGCCGCGTAAGTTAGATGCAAAGTCACATCCGCGGCATGGCGCAAGCGCCAGCACTACCTTTCGATTTATTTTTATTTTTGTGCGCAATGTCAATTATCTCTTTACTGAATTCGCTGGATGACTAAATTGCGGGAACTGAACTCATGACTTTGTATGACATCCGAACCTTCCTACGCGGGTTTCCGCCTATTCTCGCCATGAGCGCCCAATTTGCCATCGGCGGGACAACCGCGCAGTGGGAGGAAAGCGCGGACGCGCTGGACGATCCATCGCTCCTCACTCTGCAGGACATAATTGACGACAAGGCCCTCCCATTGAAGCGTGAAGCTCAGCGTTTTTGGCGGGAAGAAGGAGCGAGCTGCCTCCTCTTGGAAAAATCGGAAACGCTCGAAGGCGGCAAAGACATCGTCGACTGGGACCCCGACACCGACCGCAAAACCGTTCTCGTCGCAGCCGAGCAACTCGTACCCGAAGGACGGGAGAACGCTCTGGCGCTCGAAAGCCAAAACCACGTGGTTTGGTCGCCCGACGGTAAAACGCTCCTCCTCTACACGAACTCTCAGAAAGTCTGGCGCGTGAAGTCGCGTGGCGACTACTGGGTATTGGATCTCGAGACGAACGCCTTGCGACAGCTCGGCGCGGACTTCGAGCCAGCGACGCTGATGTTCGCCAAGTTCTCCCCCAATTCCGACGCGGTTGCATACGTGCAGGACCGCGACGTCTATGTCGAGTACTTAAATACAGGTCGTATTCGCAAACTAACGACACGTGTAAAAGACACTCACATCAATGGGGCCACCGACTGGGTCTACGAAGAGGAATTCCAAATCCGTGACGGCTTCCAATGGAGTCCCGACGGCAAACGGATCGCCTACATGCAGTTCGACACCGAAGGCGTGGGCACCTTCCACATGGTGAACTACCTGGCCGGCGTCTACCCGGATATCCTCCCCCTTCCCTATCCCAAAGTCGGTACCACCAATTCGTCCGTTCGGATTGGCGTAGTCACAGTTAGCCGCGAGCGCACGCGTTGGCTTGACGATCTGCCCGGCGATCCGCGAATGCACTACATTCCTCGATTCACCTGGGCGGGCAATTCGGAAGAAGTCGTCCTGCAACGCATGAACCGCCGGCAAAACACCAGCACCCTTTGGATGGGAAATGCTAAAACCGGAAAGCTGGAACCGTTCTTCGAAGAGAAAAGCCGCACTTGGATTTCCGTGCACAACCACATGACCTGGTTCGAAGACGGGGCGTCATTCCTCTGGCAGAGCGAGACCGACGGCTGGCGCCACTTCTATCGCGTATCTCGCGACGGCAGCGAAAAGACCTTGATCACCAAAGGCGACTACGACGTGATCTCGCTCGTCAAGCTCGACGAAGCGTCCGGCTGGCTCTACTTCATAGCGTCGCCTGAAAACCCCGCTCAAAGATACCTCTTCCGGGAACGGCTCGACGGAACCGGAGCCGCAGAACAACTCACTCCTAGCAACCAAGCAGGGACACACTCGTATCGGCTTTCTGGCGACGCCACCCGCGCCTTTCATACATTCTCCAACGCCAACACGCCTCCGGCCTACGATCTCGTCGAGCTCCCCAGCCATCGAGTCATCCACTCGACCGAAGACAACGCGAAAGCGAAAGCGAAACTGAAAGAGATCAACTTCCAGCCCACCGAGTTTCTGAACATCGAGATCGAGGACGGCGTCGAACTTCCAGCGTATATAATAAAGCCCTACAATTTCGACCCTTCAAAGAAGTACCCAGTCCTTTTCTTCGTCTACGGCGAGCCCGTCGGGCAAACCGTTAAAGACACCTGGAACCGCAGCCTTTGGTACCAGTATCTCGCCCAGCGCGGCTACATCGTCATGTCCATCGACAACCGAGGCACCTCCACGCCGCTCGGACGCGACTGGCGCCACCACCTCCATCACAATATAGGAATCTACTCCTCCCACGACCAGTCCGCCGCGGTTCGCGCCCTCCTGAAAACCCATCCCTACCTCGATCCCGACCGCATCGCCGTCACCGGATTCAGCGGCGGCGGCTCCATGAGCCTGAACCTGCTCTTCCGCTATCCGGATCTCTACAAACTCGCCATGGCGGGAGGATTTATCAGCAACCAGCTCCTCTACGACACCATCTATCAAGAGCGCTACATGGGCCTGCCCGAAGACAATCCGGATGGATACAAAAACGGCTCTCCCATGACGCACGTGGAGAATCTGAAAGGGCACCTGCTCATCTACCACGGCACGCAGGACGACAACTGCCACTACCAGAACTTCGAGAATCTCGTCCAGGAACTGATCAAGCACAACAAGCAGTTCACCGCTGTGCCCTACACCGGCGGCACCCATTCCATCCGATCCGCCGGCGACGGCCAAGGCTCCGCCCACAACCTTAAAACCAAAACCTGGTTCCTCATCAACCACATGCCGCCCGGACCACGGCCGAGGTAGCGAAAGTCAGGGATTTAACAGGATACGCCCCGACAAGTCGTGGACTGCAGGATGGCTTCGCCAACAGGATCAGGACGATTTGTCTTCCGATCCGCTAGGCATCAACTTGAGTTCTCTCAGACTTACACATCCTGTTCCCGCCATCGGCGGGATCTTGGTCCGAGCAACGCGAGGATTTGATTCCGTCAGGAATCACTGTTCCTTCATTGATCCCCGTCTCGTCCCCCTCACCGCTAATTCACATAGACTTGCTTCCGTTCTTCACCCTGTTCCTCAACCGCCTCCCGAATCGCTCGTTTGCTTTCCATCAGCGACTCAGGCCAAACGAATCTCGGAGCCGCGCCAGGATCATATCCCTCCAGGTGCCCCTCCAAACGAGTCGTTGGCTTCGTATAGATCAACGCCGTGTCCCCGAACACTTCCTCGCACAATGCCGCTAGACCGGGGTCGTATTCCTTCAGTTCAACTCGCGTATCCACAAAATTGTGGTCGTGATCCGGGGGACGATTGTTATCGAACCAGGATTGCACTCCCTCGGCAAAATACTCGGAGTGATTCACCGACGCGTACTTCCCCTTCCACAAGCCCGCTTCCATCGCGCGCTCGTAGGATTTCCGCAGCCGCTCATCGAACGTCGGATCCAGCCGGTCCATTCCTCGGTAGTGAATATTGTGAGCGAATTCGTGAATCAGAATGTTCTCTGCAAAATATGGATCGCCTTCGAACGCCAACAGGTTCTCTTCCCCGCAAGAGCACACCGGCTGCGTACGCGATCCACCCAAACCTCGGGCTCGCGCATCCCAGAACAACTTCGGCGTTAATTCCGCATACTCCGGAACATCAGTCGTGTATTCGTCGTGAGCCATCACAATCATACGCGAACCGCTTTCAATCATGGCCGCCTTTACGTCAGGACGCTCAGCAAGCATCATCTCAATCAAATACGCGGCTTCCTTTAATGCGTAGTCGTTCACTTTGCCAGAACTGACAATCGGATAGCCATCCGCGTCGATATACTTCTTGTAGAATGGAGCTAGCTGCAGCTCTTCAGGCGGCGCGGTGACCACCCAATTCTTTTCAGCAAACAAGACAGAGAATCCCGCGAGCGCCAAAGCCACGACTAATCTGAAAATCGGTGGGGTCATTTTTTGATTACTGGAAGTACCCCGAATCATTGAGGCTACAGAGCGATCTCACCGGATAGATAGGCGCAAAACCAAGGAGTATCAATTTTATAAACAATACGATACATCCTGTTCCCGCCCCGCAAAGCGGGACGGGATCCTGCTCCGAGCGCCGCGAGGATTTGATTCCGCAAGGAATCACTGTTGAAATAATCCTACTAGTTGCCTATTTGTTAACATCGCTCGTTCCTCGCTGGATCTCGTCGAAGACACCGACTTGTCGGTGACTTCACGAGAACAAGATGTCCCCGCCGTAGCGGGGCCAACAAGATCTAATTTGGCCAAAGAGTTCGCGTCTAACACTTCATCCCAATGAAATCCCATTCCAAACCTTTACTCGCCCTGATTTGTTTCGGACTTTCGTCGTTCGCATCTGCCGAAACCAACATCGTTCTTGTCATCACCGACGACCAGGGCTACGGTGACGCCAGCGCTAATTGGCCGCAAACCGATCTCGAGACCCCCGTGTTCGACCGAATCGCCGCCGACGGAATCCGTTTCACCCAGTTTCGCGTCAACCCGCTCTGCGCCCCGACTCGCGCCAGCATCATGACCGGAACCCACAACATCTACAACGGCATGTGGCGCGGACCCGGCGGACCCAAAACCGGACCGGACGGAGTAATCCTCAAACCCGAAACCCGCGTCGTGCACGACGATGTGCGCATGCTCCCTGAGTTTCTAAAAAAAGCCGGATACGCCACCGGGCTCTTCGGCAAATGGCACCTCGGCTACGACCCTGACAACGTTCCCAACACACGCGGATTCGACGCCTTCGTCGGTTTCCCCGGCGGCGCCCACCCCTATCGGTGGAGCAAAAACTCGAAAGTCGAACGCAATGGCGCGCCCCTGAAGTCGGAAAAGCACTACACCGACCTATTCGCCGACGAAGCCATACGCTTTATCAAGGAAAACAAAGACCGTCCCTTTTTCTGCACTCTCGCCTTCAACGCCGTGCACGGACCGCTACGCTCCGAAAAACGCGCCGCCGACTCCGCCCGCCCGGACTGGCTGCAGACCTACGCGGACAAAGGCGTCCCCCAGCCCCGCCGCGACTACAACGCCGTCATGAGCCACGCGGACGACCGAGTCGGCGACGTCCTCGAAACCCTCGACGCGCTCGGTCTTGCCGAAAACACCCTCGTCATCTACCTTTCCGACAACGGCGGCATGACGCACACTTACCCCAGCAACAACGGTCCGCTTCGAGGCGGCAAAGGCGAAGGCTGGGAAGGCGGACTGCGCGTGCCCGCCGTCATGCAATGGCCGGGAACCATCCCGCCAAACTCGCTCTCACGCGCTAGCGGCGTCCACTTCGACCTGTTCGCCACAATTCTTGATGTCGCTGGTACCGAGATTCCCGATACAAACGGCCGGATCCCCATGGACGGAGTCAGTCTTTTGCCCCATCTGAAATCCGGCGGCAAAGCCGCCCTGCCCGACCGCGTTCTATTCTTCGACCTCTGGGGCAAACAGGCCGCGATCCACGGACCTTGGAAGATCGTCGCCGACACCGGCAACCATCACGGCAAATTCGAACAAGCCGTCGCCTCCGCCAAAAGCGCCGACTACATGCTGGTCAACCTCGACAACGACCTCGGCGAAACCACGGACCTAAAAGACGCCCACCCCGAAATCTACGCCGACCTAAAAGCGCGATTCATCGCCTGGCTGGAAAAGGCGATCGAGTACAACTAAGTCGCGAGTCAACGACGATCAATTTCGAGCAAGCCGCACCGCCAACGACTGCAGTCGCCAGTGCCCTTCCGCTTCCGTTCCGAAATGAGGGCGACTGTCGAGACGAAGCGGCGTCCCCGCTTTCAAGAAACCAATATCGCTCAACACGCCGCTCTGGTCCTTGTCGTCGATATCCGCGTTGACGCAGTAAATCGCCAGCGGAGCGCCGTCTCCCACTTGATAGTAGCCTCCCGCATCCTCGCCCATCGCCACAATGCTGGCATGATCGACAATCACGTCCTTGTTGAACCGGATGAGCAACGCCTCGCCCGCATCCACGTCTTCCATTTCGGCTCGATCGATCCCCAAACCCCTGACCCCCGAGACAAATCGAGCCTCTTCGAGAATCCGATCACTCGCGACCGCCGTGAGCGTGATCCGCAAGGGCGCGCCCGACGCCTTGAGTACTGTCCCTTTCGCCTTTCCTCCTTCCACGTTCGCATTTGATCTGAAATTGAAAACAATCGACTCGTTCGACGCGAACTCAGTCAAGCGATGGCCGCCCGCATTGCGATGCAGCTCCGCCAATTTCGTCAGTTGTTCAATCAATGGGCTCAATTCTCCCCGGTCGATCAGATTGCTCGCCTCCATGGGGTCCGTCTTCAGATCGTAGAGCAAATACGGATTGGCTTCCCCCCGGCGCAGGAGCGTCGGGTCGAAAAAGAGTTTCCACTGTCCGTCAAAGAGCTCGCCGCCCACTTCCGGCGAATCCACGCGAATAACCGCCACCGCCGGATCTTCCCCCGCTTCCTTGTGATCGTGGTGCAGGATCAGCGAGCGCCCTCCCTTAGGATCGCCTCGCAGAGCTGCAAGAATGCTGTAGCTATCTTCTCCGCCCTTCTCGCCTGCTCGGTAGTCGGGCATCGGCTTACCTGTGATCTCCGCGAACGTCGCAAACATATCCTGCAAACCAATCAAGGCGTCGCTCGTCTGTCCCTCCGTATCCGCATCGCCATCACCGATCTCGCCCGCCTTCCAGGCCGCGATGAATGGAACGCGATGCCCGCCTTCGAATGACGACGCCTTGTTGCTCCGAAACGGGCCTGTAGCGATATCGCTGTCCTTTTCCGCTCCATTGTCGCTGGTAAAAATCACCAAGGTGTTCTCGATCAGCTTGCGGCCCGGATTGCGCGGATCCTCGTTTGCTTCCAGCCAGTCGATCATACGGCCCAGGACGACGTCGTTTTCGTAAATGTAGTCGTTACGCGTATCGGTGGGCTGCCCGTCCTTCGTCCGAGCCGCTCCCGCAACGGGAACTCCGCCAATCGACGTATCCGGTGTATGGGGACCGTGATTCGAGTTGGCGGGATAATAGAGGAAGAACGGTCGCACGCGATCTTCCGGATCCCCCACGTGGTTCGCCATAAAGGCGATCGCGTTGTCGGAATGGCGGCTCCCCAGTTCTTCTAACACATAGGCATTGGGGCCGGACGCCACCAGTTCTTTGCCGACGCCGGCGCTTCCCGCCACAAAACGACCATCGATGTGCCCCGGACCCCGGAGCCGCGTGACTTTTCCGTCCTTGATCGTCGGACCCGAAGACAAGTGCGAGCGACTGGTAAACCGCGCAACATCGAAACCGTGATCCAATGGCGACGTGTGCAAAGGCTTAGATAAATCCGCATCCTCCCAACCCGCCGCAGGCGAGCCATCCGAACGCGTGAACCGCAACCCGACATGCCACTTGCCAAACAGCGCCGTGCGGTAGCCGCTATCTCGCAGCATCGATGCGATCGTCGGCCGGTCCGCCTCGATCATGGGATCGCCTTGCGACCCGAAAAGCACCCAGTGCTTGAGGCGGTTTCGCCAAGGATATCGGCCGGTTAGCAAGCCGTAACGCGTAGGCGAGCAGCGCGACGAAGGCGTGTGGGCGTCGGTGAAGCGAATCCCCATCCGGGCCAGTCGCTCCATCTGCGGCGTGTGAAGTTGGTCGCCGTCCGAGTTGCCAGTGAAATCCTGATACGCGCTCGTATCCCCCATCCCCATGTCGTCGGCCATCATGAGGATGATATTCGGCCGAGAAAGATCCTGGGCGAAGGCAGGGGCTACGAGCGTAGCGAGAGCTAAAACCGCAAAGGGCAGAAAGAAGGGCATTTTCATATCAAATCCAACTAAGTGAGCGCGAGTCCCGCAGTAAAGAGCCCCCACCGCCCCCTTGCCAACAACGAAAATCAGGCAGGGACGGACAACCGGTCGTCATGACCTGGCTTAACATCTGTGAGACTGTCCATGGGAAATCCAGACTGGGATTATGGGACGACCCCGCTCAGTCAATTCGCTTATTGGTCCAAAAAACTCCCTTCGCGTCACGCAACTCTTGAACCCGAGCCCGAGTTCCCTCTAATGCCGGTGTTCAAAAACGCATCTAAACATGAGCGCCTTTTTCACGCGAATCCACACATCGAGCTGGTTCCAGAATTTCATCGTCGGAGTGATCCTGGTGGCGGCGGTCGTCATCGGCTTGGAAACCTACCCTTCGATTTACAGCGAATACGGGGGCCTGCTCCATTTTCTCGACGACGCCATCCTCGGTATTTTCGTTATCGAAATCGTCATCAAGATCCTCG
The DNA here is from genome assembly GCA_028284235.1 of Opitutaceae bacterium. Lineage (GTDB taxonomy): Bacteria > Verrucomicrobiota > Verrucomicrobiia > Opitutales > Opitutaceae > Pelagisphaera. Next base: position 39,328 of record JANQSC010000012.1, on the reverse strand, counting down.
CCAAAGGCAAACGACCCTGGCGGTTCTTTCTCGATGGCTGGAACGTCTTCGACTTTCTCATCGTGGCGGTCTGTTTCCTTCCCTTCCAAGCCCAATACGTCGCCGTGCTTCGACTTGCCCGCATTCTGCGCGTGCTTCGACTCATTACGGTTCTACCAAAACTCCAACTGCTCGTCGGGGCGCTCCTGCGCAGTATGCCCTCCATGGTGTACGTCGGATTGCTGCTCTCCATCCTCTTCTATATCTACGGCGTGACGGGTACCATGCTATTCGGACGCAACGACCCGCTTCACTTCGGCACCTTGCAGGACTCTCTCCTCTCCCTCTTCCGCGTCGTCACGCTCGAGGACTGGACCGATCTCATGTACATCAACATGTATGGCTCCGCCGAATACGGTTACGAAGGAAACTTAAGTCTGGTCGTAGAGAGCCAAGCGCAGCCCATCATCGCAGTCCTCTACTTTGTTTCCTTCGTGCTCTTCGGCACCATGGTTATGCTCAACCTCTTTATCGGAGTCATCATGAATGGCATGCAGGAAGCCCAGCTAGAAACGGAGGAGCAATTGGAGCAACAACACATTTCCGAGCTGGGACATGCGACATTGGAGGACGACATCAACCACCTGGAGCACGAACTTGAAAGCGTTCAAACACACTTAGCCAGCCTCAAACGGAAACTGAAGCGCGAGAAACTCTCCCTTGACGCAAAAGCATCCGACAAATGAAGCGATAGTCGCCAATTTCTTGAAAAAGCGTTTCGGTCGGCACTATCGCTCGCGTATCCAGAGAATTGACGGATCTCGCTTCCAAGGCGACGTATACTCTTTGGAGCCGACCAACACGTTTTCCTCTTCGCGTTTTTCTCCGGTCCAGGTATTCATCCACGTTCCTCGAAAACGGCTCTCAGCGCCTTCTATTGTCAGCGTCGTAGAACCGCCATTCCCCAGATAGACGATGTACTCCGAGCCTGCCTTCGCGAGACAGTGATTCCCGGTTCCAGTTAAAAGCGCATCGCTTGGAGCGAGTTCATACCATTTCGTCCCTCGAAAAAAGTCAGTGAGATACTTGTAGCAAACAAGCTTGTCGGGCTTCTCGCGCGTCCGAACTACATCCCAGGCATGCCACGTGTAATAATAGGCCGCGTAGGCGCCCGCCATTTTCACATTATAAATACGTTTTAATAAGTCTTCAGGAGAGCTGTTGCGCACGGGACCTCCATACGTGTTTGTCCCGTCATTTCCACCTTGGTATCCAGGCTCCATATTCGTGACGGGCCACTCTTTTCGAGAATAGTCCTCGAGAGAATTATTGTAAATATCGAATTGGGTTTGATCGGTGTAAAAATCCAGGATATCGCCGTAGTCGCCATCGAAAGCAAAATCGATCCCCTTACCATTGTCGTCATGAGTCGTAATCAATCTTTGATACGCGTCTTTCGAATCGACGAGGCTTAGCATCTTCGATATGTAATCATGATCCGGTTCATAGTAAGACTCCTTCGAGAAACTCCAAATCACATTTGGATACGCTTGGTATCGAGAGACGATGTACGAAAAATACAGCTCGTCATTCAACGATCCCTTTTCAGGCCAATCAACGAGCTTGTTATAAACTCTGAAGTAAAGGTACGCCACCATACCATTTTCGAGCAGGCAATCCATTACCCTGTCGAAATGGTCCCAATAGGCCGTGTTCAACCTCGAATATTCGAAGTTAGATGGCGTCCCCGCCCATGGATGCAATTGAGGAGGCCCCCAGTCATACTTTTCGGTTTTCCCAGCCTTCCAAGTCGTATCGTTCGCGTAGGCGTTAAACAATACAGTGTTGAAGCCATTAGCGGCGTATAACTCGATAATCTCCTTCGTTATGTTCAAGTCCGGATCTCCCATGTCTATGAGAGCGAGCCAATTGATTTCACAGCCCATAAGAAAAAAGCGAGTCCCATCTTCGTATTTGAAATGACGCGTATTCAGCTCGTCGACCAAAAGTCGCCCGTGCACATTGCCCCGCCCATTGGCAATGCAAATGATTGAGCCTGTTACGCTATTTAGTTGAGGGTCTTTGGAAGAGGTCGTGTAAGTCCACTCGCCTGTACTCGTAGGGGAAAATCGGACTTTCCAGACGTGGCCTCCATTGTAGAAACCGGGAATTGTCAGAGTTTCCCCACCGGGCCCGCGGAAGACCGCGGACAGTTCGACATCCTGAAACGGATTCCGATAGCTTTCCGACGACTCAAAGGAAAGATCAACTGGATGCCATCTCTCGACAACCGTCTGGGAGAAAAGTGAACCAGACATAGCGAGTAGGATGGCTGCGAGTAAATCGGTTCTTATCATAGCGAGTTTCAAATTAACCTATGCATTTCAAAATCTGCCCGTTTCGAAAACCACGACCGCGCAAGAGTGAATGCCGTTCGAGCCATTCGCGTTTATTTGCGTCCATTCGCGGTTTCAACCAAAAGCGACGCCCTCGCGCTGAAGGCGCCGCTCCTACAAGGAACTACCCTATTAGAAACTAGAACCTAAACGTATTGGTCAGCGAGAACACTCTCGGATTGGGTATTCGAACAACGGCTACCCGGCCATCCGGGTTGGTTTTGACCGGGATGTCGTCGCTTTCTCCAATCAGATTCCTGACGTTCAATTGGATCTTCCAATCCACTTTGTTTTCGAGAATCCTACGTTTATAGGAGAGCCACATGTCGCCTGAAAAAAGACCATCGTCGAAGAATGGCTGGTCGACATTCGGAACCGGTACACCCGCAGCCTCGTCAAACTCGAATACGTAACCCGTCGCCGCCTCGGTTTCCCAACGAGCTGCGCCTCCAATAGAGAATCCTCTGAAAGCGCCTTCATCGAATTCATAGTTGCTTACTAGGTTGTAGCGCCACTCCCGTTGCTCATTCGAAACGGTGCCGTCGAGCGCTCTGGCCTCGAGAATCGCTCCAACCGAACGCTGCAACCAGAGCGAATTGATGGTCCTGGGTTGGACGGTACCATCCGGGTCGTTGAGAAGCTCGCCTATTCGATCCGCCTGCATATTCTGGTTGTATTCAGCAACCAAGGCTCCCATAACTGGAGCGGTCTGGTCTTGCGTCGTCTGCTGCTGGCTGATGTTCGCCATGACGCGCCAATTCGGAGTGGGATTAGCCACCAGTTCGATCTCAACGCCTTCCGCAGTCCGGCTAGCAAACGAACTGAGATTTTGGATACTATCGTAATCCATAAAGTCCCAAACTCCATCGCCATCCGAGTCCTCTCGATGCGGCATTGAAATAGCAGCCAAATTTGCCGGGACGTTGCCTTCCTCGAGTTGGTAGAATTGCTCGAAGCTTTGAATCGGGAAAGACGCATCCAGACCTACATCACCGAGGATTTGATCCCATGTTCTTCCCAGCAGCTCAGCGTCGCGGAAGGAACTGATCCTGCCGTAAGCCGTAGACGCAACGTTGACGTTCACCCCTGCGCCAATGTTCTCAAGAGAGGTCTCGAACCAATTGACACGAATGGAGTACTTGCTGTGCGCAAAAGACGCCAAGAAACCGTACTCGCTAGTCGTTCCAGTTGGCTGACCCACAGCTTCGCCAAGAGCGTTGCTACGCAATCCGATCGGGTTGAAGTTTTCAGACGCTGCATACTGAACTTGAAGATCCATTCCACCGGGCAATTCGCCTAACCATCGCTCAGGATATCTCCCAACCACGCTCCACGTTACCGTTTCACCCGATTCTTCCAAGCTTGGCGTCTCAGACAAACGGGTGTAAGCCGGATTCCAGCGCCCATCTTCGAATCTACGCTCGAAGCCAACCTCGTCATCGTCGGCTCTGCCGAAGCTCTTAGTGTCATCTTCGCGAATCCCGTAGAGACCGACAATATGCTTATCAAAGAGATAGCTCTGCCAAGAAAGCGCCTTAGCTTGTATTTCGTTAGAACCTATACTTGTGAAGTCTATGATTCTCTCAATACCAACGGTTCCGGTGCGTAGGGCCCGCTCGGCGTCGGCTGAGCTTTGGTCTGCATACAGTACTTCGTACGTATCTCCTGGCTGTGGACGAGGGATGTTGATTTGATTCAAGCGAATGTCGTCAATCGAGGTCAAACCTCGGAGATCATCACTCACGTAAACCCGTCCGTAGGTTCCACGCCTGAAGTGGTTGATCGTGGCGCCTTGCACAGCGGCGCCAATATCGAAATCGTCACTTACCAACTGGTCTTTGTCTTCGCGGGAAGTCCCTACCCGAGTGTAGTCGTTATAGAGGCCAGTAAAACGATGCGTGCCCAGGTTTTTCAAAAATCCGTCTCTCTCAGTAAAATCGACCTCGCCAAACGCAGTGAACCGAAACGTTTCCCGTTCGTTTGTAGAATATCGTACCTTAGGCGTCGATACGCGGGTGTAGGCGCGCCCGAGATTTGGGTGAGGTTGACCGTTTGGCAGATACTCGGCGATCGTGACGTAAATATCGTAAGGACCCGTAGTGCTCGTTCCGCCTCCCCCGGTAAAGTAGAAGTCCTGGAAGGTGTCATAGTTCTGACGGTCGTAGGCGACTTCTATTCCCGCTTTGTTATTGAACAAGTTCTGCTCGAAAGCAATGTTGAAGACGTCGAAGTCTCGATACACACGATCGATATCCCCGGAATATATATGGTTCCGATAGTCGAAAATATCGGTGTTCTGCAGCGTAGGAACTGCAAATCCGGCTGCGTAGCCTTCAGCATACGGGCTGTTTGTGTGGTACTCAACTGTACGTCCGCCTATTGGGGTAGTTGGATCTGTGATCCCTGCCGCAAGTACGCCGGGAGTACCCGCCAATCCCGCGCTTTCATAGGTGTCTGAGCTATTCCACAACAGTATACCTTGGTAGCCCCCCAAACCGTCCCCAGACCCTACTTCGCGTCGTGTAGAATCCCACCGGTTATAGACTTGGTTTATCAGTCTGAAGTGGCTGGGATGCGTGTTCGTATTGATGTCGCCCTCCGAATTATACTGGAACGGATTGTAGGTCGTCTGGAATTCCCAGGCTCCTCCTTCGCTTGGCGATACGACTCTGTCGGGAGGATTGCTTCCCGAGTACTGCCCAATGTCTGCGGGAATCGGCTCAAACCACCCATGAAAGGCCATGGAAGGAGGCACGACCTCAACCGGCAAGGATTCCATGTCGCCGACCTCTCCGTTGATACTCAACCTTGTTGTATCCAAAAAATTGCTATTCTCATTCTTGGACAGTACAATATCCAGATCGCCAAAGTATCGGGTCTGCTTTTCGAAAGTCGGATCCTGCTTGTACTTCTGGTTTTGATTCAGCACCGCCAAGCGCAGCGCCACGCGATCTTCTACAAGCACGCGGTTGTAGTCCAAAGTAACCCGATGCGTACCGTAATTGTCGATCTTCGCAGACACCTCTCCAAAGTTCCTGCTATGGACTGCCTGCTTAGTCGCGTTATTTACAACGCCGCCTGGATTGCCAATACCGAACAACAAGGAGTTCGGACCGCGACTGACCGTCACGCGATCGGTATTGTAGCTGTCAAACGGGATATCAGTGAGGAAATAGCCACGCGTCAAATCCGCCCGACCCATGCCTCTGATCCGTTGATTCGACTGCGGATTGGTTCGTTCGTCCCTTTGGAAGAATCGGCCATTAGCAGAGTCCTCGGCTCCCGAGAAATTGCCTTGGTGGCCGCCTACTTCCGTATTCGAAGTATACGACAACAAGGTACTCGCATCCGTAGCTCCAGTATCCTCTAAAAACTCGGAAGTATATACGCTGATAGCGGCGCCCAAGTCTTTGAGGTCGGTCCGTATACGCGTTCCGGCAAGAGTGGAGGTAGCGACGTAGCCAGTATCGTTCGAGCCGTCCACTTGAAACGGACTCAATTCGAACACTTCTTCGGTATCGTCCTGGGCCGACAGGTTTGGGGCGCCCGTAACAGCGAGCGCGAGCAGCCCCTTGATAAGGCTGGCTATGGTGTTTTTCTTTTCGTTCATGAGTGTAGTGTTTTCGGGGTTGCGCTCAGAATCCGGGCCTTGCGGCCCAGCTCCTGGCGTGGTTAGTTCCGCAATCGGTTCTTTCGACCGCGTGACGGCGAACGCCCCAGTTTCCAAATCTTCATTGAAAACCAAGGGCGTGCCTTCCAGCATGCGCTCCAGCGCATGCTTAGGTACTAACAACCCGGATACCTCATTTGTTTGAACACCTTTGACTTTATCACGATCCAGCACGACGCTCACCTTCGCCTGTCGGGCGAATTCCCTGAGTGTCGATCGGGCGTTACCCGCTCCGATATCGAAGGAACGGGGGCCTACAGCGAATAGGTTTGCAGGCGTCATCAGGAACAACAACGCCGCAGCAATAATTCGTCGCCGAAATGTGAATATTGATTCGCCCATTTATTGGGAAGTCTCGAATCGGCGTCGAAGGTTAGAGGTATTAGGGTCATCTAATACGTTAACCATCGGCGCCGAATTTTCCGTTAATCAAAAACTAAAATAAAATGCATTTTCTTTAAATATAAAATCCATGGAACCGTTACCGATACAAAATTTTGGATACACGTTCCAGTTAACTAAAACTCCTTTCGATAAACCGCATACGCCCCAGATTCTTTTTCAAAGTCTACCCCCAAACGCGTATCCTCCAGCATCATTCGCAGAGCAGATCCCGGCTCGTATTTCCCATTGACCGCATTCGTCTCAACCCCGCGTACAATTTGAAGATCGAATAGAATTTCCACATCCGCCTGCCGGGCGAACTCCCTCAATGTGAGCGTCGCGCTCCCTTGGGGAATGTTCAAAGAACGCTCCTCTTTTACGCCGCAGCCCGCCAGAAGGAGCGTACAGAGCCCTACAAACACAAGCCGAAACGCGGCGGTTCGAAGATTCGCGCGCATGCCTACGACGCTAGCCAAACTCATCGACTGTGTTGGCGGGAATCCGGACGACAAACAATCACCGAAAAGCTGCAATACGCGCCGATCCACCGTCCGCTCGGCGATCGACTCCTACCCACGCGCCCCATCAGTCCGCCTTTCGAAGGAGAATCTCGCGACTCCCCCGCCACTCCGCCTCCATTCCGAAATTGGACTCCATGAGACGAACAAAGCCCTCGACATTGTCCGACCAGAAAACGCTACTCAAACTGATCTCGCTAAGCGACGCATCGCCAAGAGCAATCTGAATCGGATTGCTCCGATTGAACTCCTCAACCAGTTCCCCCAGCTCGATTTCGTCGTAGTCCAGCAGACGAGGTTTCCAGAGATGAGCTCTGTCGATTTCAAGACTGTCTATAGACGTCACTTCGACCACCGGTATTTCGGCCCGCAGATCCACTCTCGCTCGCTGGCCGATTTCCAAATACGCGTCAGCGATCGGCGAATCCGGGAGGAGTTTCGAAGCGCTCGGCTTCACTCTAACGACCCCTTCGGTCACAATAACATCTAATTCGCTCTCCGAGAGTTTCACGCTAAACACCGTGCCCACGGCCTGAACATCGACACCCGCAACATTGACAATGAAGGGCCGACTTGGATCTTTGGATACATCGAAATTGGCCTCCCCTTTTTCCAGATAAACGCGTCGCTCGTTTTCGCTATACGACGCGCGCACAACGGAACCACGGTTAATTTCAATCACCGAACCATCCTCCAACACTCTCTGTTCAATCCGTGCTAGCAGCTCCACCGCAGGTTGGAGATTCAGCCCGGACGACTCGTCGGGCCCAGACTCTATGAAATAGAAAACGAGCGCTATCGACGCCGCCACAGGCAACAACGAATACAACAGGAAATTCCGGAACGGTTTCTTGCCGCGTTTCGGCGGCGGCAGATTCTCGGGAATCAACAGGTCCGCGTCGATTCGGGCGTGACGTTTTAAATGGATGCCAGCCAACCGGTCGAAGTCGTCCCAGCCATTCAAATACCGTCCGATCGCTTTCCCATGCTCCGGATCTTCAGCCAGCCAATCGGAATACCGATCCTGCTCCTCAGGCGTAAGCCCGCGATCCAGGCGAGCCAGCCATTCGGAGGCGGCGATTTCAATCGGCGCGTTTTCATCAAAATCTGACGGAATGCTCTTCATTTCGAATCCCTTGTCTTATAACCCCGTTGGCGAAAGAAAGCCGTGCACTTGCGCATACCAATCCCGATCTGAGCCTCCACAGTGTGCTCCGATACCCCCAGCTTCGCCGCCACTTCCTTTTGCGTGAGCCCATATATCTTCTTCAAAGTCATTACTTGGCGACAACGGTCCGGAAGCGACTGAATAGCCGCAACCAGTTGATCGATTTCCTCTTGCAAAGCCGCCGACTCGAACGGACCCGCCATTTCATCGGTCAAAACCATTGGGTCCAATTTCTCAGTCTCGGGAGCCCACTCCAAACCCATCCGCTGCAGCTTGTTGATCGCCAAATTGCGAGACACCACAAACAGAAAGGCCTGCGGATTTGGAATCGGGCCCGACTCATGGTTTTTGAGAATCCGCGAAAACGTCTCCTGAATTAGGTCGTCCACATCCCGGATCGCAGGAAAACGAGAGCCAATCCAACGACGCAGCCCCGGTTCATGAGGCAATACGGCGTCCACAAACCATCGGGATTGCTCTGTTTCTCTTCGGGGCATACGATTACGGAAGAGGCCTGGAAACAAGCCCCTTCACAACCGATAACAAACTAGACTGAATTTTCCGTTAAGGAAATTTCAATAAAATCGAGAAAACCCACTTTTCGCGACGCGAAAACCCATCGCATCGACGATGCGCCAGGCTGCAAGCCGATGTTGCAACACCGCTAACTACCGTTCGCTAGTCCCGGCTCCGCCGGGAATGGGCATCTCTCTCTAACGATCGAGACATCGGGTCTCTTACCAATAGGGATCTTGTAGATGATCCCAGAATTTACTCCCCCGGAATCATCGCCCGGGCGGAGCGATCGTCGACGACGAAATAGCCCAGCGGCCTTTCGTTCGTATCCGAAATTTGCCACACTTCGCCGGGCCGCGTCGACTGCCGCGACTGCGCTCCGGCGGCAATTTTTCCGAACGGCTCCAGATCCCCAGTTTCTCTCACCCGAAACAACAGCGTGTCCGAGCCGCGCTCGCTGAAGAAAAACACGTCGAACGAATTCCCGTCCGGTTTCGACGGCGGCGCCTCAACCCCGTCGCTCAACGCGCTCCAGGGAAGCGCTGTCAACGAGCCCGCGCTTGCGGGAATATAGGGTTCAAACTCCGTCGGCGCTTTCGCTCGCAACTCCTCCAACTTCGCCCGATACGCCGCTTTAGGCGCCAGGTTTGTCCACTCGAACGGATCGGTATCCACATTATACAGCTCCTCGTCCCCATTGCTGTAGCGGATGTACCGCCAGCCCAAGTCACTCAACCCAATCGTCCCCGGTTTGCCTCCGTAAGTCACCGAAACGTGCGGCCAAGAAGCTGAAGGGTTCTTCAACAGCGGCACCAAACTCGGGCCATCGTTGTCCGCCTTCGCCGGCAAGCCGCAGAGCTCCGTCAGCGTAGGGAAAAGGCTGAGCAAATTCACCGGCTGAGCGCGTACGCTGCCCGCCCGCGTCCCCTCCGGCAGCCCCGGAACACCCGGCGGAACGACGACGATGAACGGGATCCGCGTGACCGCTCGCCACATGGTGAATTTCTGCCAGTGCTGCTTCTCCCCCAAATGCCAGCCGTGGTCGCTCCACATCACTACGATTGTATTGTCTTTATGGGGACTCCTATCCAACGCGTCCAATACGCGACCCAGCATGGCGTCGGCATAGGCGATCGACGCCAAGTAGGCTTGAATCCCATGCCGCCATTGCCCCTGCTCGCGAATGTGGTCGAAGTAGCGATTGGGACCCGTCGTCTTTCCCATCTCCGGAAGATCGTCCAAGTCGTCCGACTTGTATCCAGGCGGCAATTGCACGTCTTCCAACGGGAAAAGGTCGAAGTACTTTTTGGGGACAAACCACGGCTCGTGCGGCCGGTAGATTCCGCAGGCGAGAAAAAACGGTTGGTCGTGTTCCTCCATCAACTTCGCCCCCACATAGTCCGCAACCTTGGAGTCCCCGCCAAAAGCGTCGTCCGAAACGTCGAACGCATGCCAATCCGTTTCCACGTACTGCCACGGCCCGCCGCGCGGAAGCGACTTCGGCCGATCCCCCCAAGGCATGTGCGGCGGGAATGGGTCCTCCGACTCCTTGTCCGGGTAGTACTCGTCCCAAGAACGGGCGTCGATAAAGTAGTGGAGCATCTTTCCCGATCCACCCGACCAGTAGCCGTGTCTGGAGAAGTACTTGGGCAACAACTCCGCGTCCGGCATGATCTCCCGCATCTTCTGGCGATTGGAATACATCCCGGAAATATGCGGCGAACGCCCCGAAAAAATTGCCGAGCGAGACGGATTGCACGCCGGCGCCGGACAATGGGCGTTGGAAAACAAAACCCCCATATCCGCCAGCCGCGTCAAATTCGGCGTCTTCGCCTGCGGGTGGCCGCCCAAAGGCTCGATCCAGTCGTTAAGATCGTCCAGAGCAATGAACAGCACATTGGGCCTGCTCTGCGCGCCGTCAACACTCGCGACCAACAGCAAACAAAGGCTTACAAACGAAATCTTCTTCATGTGAATCCAGAGCGCCGTAGGGGCGTTGCTCGCGACGCCCCTACATTTGAATTACTCCCCAAAACCCTATGACCCAATTTCTTGTTTTTGCGCGCAATGGCAAACCAAATATTGACCCTCAGCTCAATCTTCAGTGGATTGAATTCGGCACACCCCAATGACCCACGCGCCATCATACCTCGACACCATAAAACAAATCGCATCAACCCTATGGTTAGTCGGACTCGCCCTGTCGATTCACGCAGCCAACACCCGCCCGCCCAACATTGTCCTCATCCTGGCGGACGATCTCGGCTACGGTGACATCGGCTACAATGGCGGAGAAGCCTCCACTCCACGCATTGACCAACTTGCCAGCGAAGGGGTGAAGCTGCAGCGCTTCTACGTCGCTCCGCTCTGTTCCCCCACGCGCGCGGGCTTGATGACCGGACGCTGGCCTATCCGCTACGGAATGGCGGAATCGGTTATCACCCCATGGCGAAAGTGGGGACTCTCCACCTCCGAGCAAACTCTCGCCGAGTTGCTCGCGACCGCCGGTTACACGCGGCGCGGCGCCTTCGGCAAATGGCATCTCGGACATCATAAGAAAGAACTCCTTCCCCTCAATCGCGGCTTCACCCATTTCACCGGCTGCTACAACGGTACCTTCGACTACTTCACCCACAAACGCGAAAAGGAGCTCGACTGGCACAAGAACTGGGAAACGTCACGTGAATCTGGATACGCGACGGATCTGATCGGCAACGCAGCCGTCGATTTCATCGAGAACTGCCCGCCCGACGAGCCCTTCTTCTGCTACGTCCCCTTCACCACGCCCCACCTCCCTCTCCAGGCCAAAGAGGAGGACATCGACAAGTACGCTCACATCGCGAACGAACGCCAGCGCGTCTATCTGGCGATGGTCGACTCGCTCGACCAAGTCACTGGGCAAATCCTCGATGCGATCGACGAAAAGGGAGTGGCCGACGACACCGTCGTCCTGTTTCTCAGCGACAATGGCGGCGTCAGCTTCGCCAACAACGGACCCTATCGCGGCGCCAAATCCTCCACCTACGAGGGCGGCATACGCGTGCCTGCAGTCATCCGTTGGCCAAACGAGATTGAGGGTGGCGGACGAGCGATCGACGAGCTCATGGGTTACATCGATATCTACCCCACACTCAAGGCGATCGCCGGCTCGACCGAGCTCGACCCGAACCCGCTTGACGGAATCAACCTCCTGCCGGTCCTTCGCGGCGAATCTCCCGCCCCAAAACGGACTTGGTACTCCTATATTGCCCAAGGCAATCCGAGCAACAAGTTCGCCCTCACCGAAGATCCTTGGAAACTCGTGCTCGTCAATGGACTCCCGGCCGACGCCGACCTCGACAAACCCAATGGCTCGCCGTCTATCGAGCTCTTCCATCTCGAACGCGACCCCTCTGAGAAAACCAACCTCGTAACGAAGGAGCCGGAGAAAGCGGCTGCCCTCCTCGCGAAACTCAGAGAACACTATCGGCTCAAAATCCCCGGCATCCCCCACTACCGCACAGGAGCCGAGGCCTTCGTAGCCCCGAAGGATTGGGTCATCTCCAATTAAAGGCGATCCTCGCGATTCAATTTCGCCGAATTTCGACTGGAGCAACCCGCCCGAGGATCCATGATCGCCTCAGAGAGTGCCAAGTAATTCAACCATGACGATTTCCGACTATATCGAAAGCGACTTGAAAGAGAAAATCCGGACCGGCGGAGAGCTCCCCGATCCACTCACCTTGTCGTCGCTGGCCGCGCACTACGACGTGAGCCTAACCCCGATTCGCGCCGCCCTCGAGAAACTGATCGATTCCAATTTCATTCTAAAGGGCGACAACGGTCGCCTCCGCATCAACTCCCGTCGACGCGCAAAGACCGCAATCAAGAAACAAGGCTCCCCAACCGCCTCGCCCCGCCCGGACCGCGACGCGCTCATCACCGAGGACATCATCCACCTCAGCATCCAAGGCGGCCCCGTCTACCTGCGCGAAGAATCGTCCGCGCAGCGCTACGGTGTCGGGCGCACCGTGATCCGACAAGTCTTCAATCGACTCGCCGGCGCCGGACTGATCGAACGCGTGCCTCGCCGCGGCTGGCGCGTCCACCCATTCCGCGAACAAGACATGCTGGACTACATCGAAGTGCGAGAGACTCTCGAGCTAAAAGCGCTGAAGTTGGCCCGCAAGCGCCTCGATCCCGCCCAGCTTGAAATCTTCCTCAAAGCCAACTCCCCCGACACCCGCGGTCGCCCTCAACTCGAGAACAGCCTCCACCAATACTGGATCGATCTCTCCGGCAATCGCTACATCCGATCATTCTTCGCCCAATTCGGCATCTACTATTCATACCTGTTTTCCTATTCCACCGTCGCCACATCAGTCATCGAGGAAAAGGCCGCCGAACACCGGAAAATCCTCAGAGCTCTGCTAAAAGAAGATTGGAACGCCGCCTACCGGCTGCTCCTGCAACACATACAAAGCCAGCGCCCCAACGTAGCCCACCTCTTCGAATCCATCGAAAAACGGGAAACCATATTCGAATAGTTAAAACATCGCTGCGCTAGTCCCGGCTCAGCCGGGAATGGGTGTCCCTGCGGGACAATGGGATTATTGGCGAGACCTAAAGCTCTTCGCTAGGATCCAAAATCAATAAGCAATAGGGCCAAAAGACTCACTCCCTAAGAAAAACTTATTTTTCGCAATGCGAAAACCCATCCTCGACGTAGTCGAGGCTAGGCCGAAGGCCGATGTTTCAATTTCTTCCCTTATCTCCAGTCCAGCCCCTCCGGCAATGTATTCAGATTTTCACAACCGTCTGCGCGGACGATCACCAAGTCCTCTAGTCGAATCGCCCCGATCGCCCGGCAATACAATCCAGGCTCGATCGTCAAGGCGTCGCCCACCAACAGCTCGGGCCCCTTGAAATCCAGCAAAGGCGGCTCGTGCACCTCCAGCCCAATCCCATGACCCGTGCCGCAGGTCATTCCGCAATACGTATCGGGATCCGACTCCGAAGGCAGCCCCACCGAATAGCCGTGGGCGACCAGCGTATCCAAAGTCGCCTCGTGCACTGACTGCCCCGTCACTCCCGCTCGAGTGGCCGCGATCGACGCCTCTTTAGCCGCAGCGACCGCCGCATGCATCCGGGCCACTTCGTCAGGAATGTCCCCGTGCGCCACCGTCCGCGTACAATCCCCGCAGTAGTGAGTCGCTCGATTGGTCGGAAAAATATCCACAATCACTGGAGTCTCGGTTCTCAACGCGCCGAAACCAATCCAATGGCAATCCGAAGCGAGCGGACCACCCGCGATAATCGAATGCGGATTGGAATACCCCTGCTCCAACAGAAACTGGTCCACAACCGTTCGCAAGTATTCGGAAGTCAAGTCGACGCCTTCGTACACCAATTCGCCCTCCGCGTTCGCCGACGAGCGAGCGATCATCCGACACACCCGTTCGACCGCTTCCTCGGTCACTCGCTGCGCCTCGCGCAAATGTTCGACCTCTTCCTCGTCTTTCTGTCTCCGATCCATCACTCCCAAGTCGGAATCGTACTCCACCTCGATTCCTGCCCGCCGTATCATCTCGACATAAATCAAAGGCAACGCGCGATCCCCATGGACCACCGCGACCCCCTCCCTGCGAAGACACTCGGCGGCCGCTTGGGCAGTCGCCGTCGCCCGATCGCCCGACAACCCCGACTCCGGCGTAAAGTCGGCAGGACAATGGACACGCGAAACGCGAGCCTGACGAGACGCCCGCTCCATCTCAATGTCGCGAAGAATCAAGATCGACTCCGAGCCGCCCTCTAATTCGATCAACACAACCGGATCGTGCACGGAAAACCGGATTCGCTTGTAGAGCGACGCATGATCCGACGGGGGGCCCGCCATGATGGTGGCTAATTTAGTATCCGTCATCGCGCGATTCAGAATATTTTGGATACGCGGTCATTTTTCAGGCATAGTGAAGTCAATAAAGATGGAAAATACAAGCATGTGCTCGCCGTTTCCCACAGTCGCCTACCCATTTTCCACATTTCGGCGCAATTGAATTTATCCATCCCTCCCGTTCGCTTTGTATACCTCCGAACCACCCCCAGCCAGTCCTTGCCATGCAGAATCGATCGCTCTTCCTCACACTCCTTACCTTGATTCTAATGGGGGCGGCCCATGCCGCGCCACCGAACATCGTCTTCATCATCGCCGACGATCTCGGCCCGAACGACTCTGGATTCATAGGCAACCCCGATGTCCGAACCCCCGCGCTCGATCGACTCGCATCGAAGAGCCTCCTCCTCGAGAACGCCTACGTCGCCTCCCCTAGCTGCGCCCCTTCGCGAGGCGCGCTGCTCTCCGGCCTCATGCCTTTTCGAAACGGAGCCGAACCCAATCACACCTACGTGCGCGACGACGTCCGACAGTTGCCCTCGTATATGCAAGAACTTGGATACGAAGTCGCCAGCATTGGGAAAATCGCCCACGGGAAAGACCCTCGAATCGGATTCGACTACGAAAACCGAACCATCTCTCTGGATGAGATCGGGATCGTATCCGAATTCCTCAGTCAGCGGACCTCCACAAAGCCGCTTCTTCTCATGGTCGGAATCAAAGACCCGCACGTTCCCTGGCCCAACAAGCCCTACCCACACTATCGCCCAAACTCGCTCACGCTGCCGCCAAAATTGATCGACACTCCCGATACCCGACTCGAGCTCGCCCAGTATTACACGGACGTAGAACGTATGGACAAACAAATCGCGGCCACGCTCGAAGCCGTCGAAAACCACCTTCCACCCGACCCCGTAATCTTTTTCACCAGCGACCACGGCGCCCAGCTTCCCTTCGGGAAATGGAACAACTACGAAACCAGCGTCAAGGCCCCCATCCTCGTCTCCTGGCCCGGCGTCACGACTCCCGGCAAACGCGCTTCCGCGCTGATCTCGTTCGTCGATATCCTTCCTACTCTTATCGAACTCGCCGGCGGATCGCCTCCGGAAAGTGGATACGAATCGAATCAACTGGACGGACGCTCCTTCCTCCGCGTTTTGAAAGGAGAAGTCAACATCCACAGAAACTTCGTTTTCAGCACCAATTCGTCCGCCGCCCACCACACCTACCCGCTCCGTTCCGTCCGCAACCAGCGTTACCGCTACATTCGCAACGTGTTTCCCGAGCTCAACTTCACCGTTCAAACCGATCACAATCCGAAAGCCGAAAGCCACAATCTCTGGCAATCCTGGGTAGCGGCCGCCCACGTAAACCCGGATATCCTGAAGCAAGTCCGCGCCTACCATCAACGCCCCGCCGAAGAACTCTACGATTTAAGCTCCGATCCGAGCGAGCAGCGCAATCTCGCCGGCGACCCCGAACACGCCCAGACATTGAGAAAGCTACGCGCCATCACCGACAATTGGATACGCCAAAGCGGCGACACCCTCCAAATGCACGGCAAACCGATGGAGATCCTCCTTCCTCTGGAGCCTCAAACTAGCGAATAGTAGATAGGTCATCGCTCGTTCTACTCGCTAGGATGCCTCCGGAACGGAGGCAAATAAGGATGGCTGCTTCGCATCCAAATAATGTCTCAATCCGATAAACCTTATTTCCCCGACGAGTCGGGGATCCTATTGGCTCGCGGTAGCGAGACTCCTAGACCCGAGTCGGGGCGGTGACAAAAATAGTCGGCAGCGACCAAGCCACCGTTAGTTGTCCACCAGTTCGTGGATCGTAAAATAAACCGGGCCGTCCAGGACCTTCCCGTCTCGGTCCTCAACCGAAAACTCCAGTTTCAGCGTATGGCAGGGCGACAAATCCGGAGCCACGATGGTCAATTCCGTTCCGTCGCTTCCGATTCGGGCATCGGACAATTCCAGATCGTCGATCCCTTCCACCCCCGGTTCGGTGACCTTGAACATTGGCGATCCGTAGGCCCGCGACCATTTGTAGTTCCACATACTCGCTTTCCATTGGCCTATACGAGCAACGGTGTTCGCGTTGAGCGGTCGATTGAATCGCAGCGTCAGTTTTCCCTCCCGGGCGTTCGCATCGAGAAGATACAGTCCCTCGTCCCCCGTGTATCGCAATCTTTGGATACTGCCTTCGCGAGTCGCTCCCGCCTGCCAGCCGGTCAATCCCGAAAAATAGAGCTGACCATCCGCCGGACTCTTCGCCATCCGCAGCGTTCCCGACTCCATTTTCAGGGGCAACGGGAACACCGCTCCTTGAACCGTATCTCCAACTTCATCTACAAAAATGGTCATCGCGCGGGCACGACCATAGGAGACGTGAAAGAACTGCCCGCCCAAGGGTCCGAATCGGCGATCCTCTTCAATCCAGAGCTGGGAACCCGACGAGCTGTCCAACTCCTGCGGCATGTAGACGATCGGATCCACGATCGCGTTCGTATCAAAATTCCCATCACGCTTGTCCCAAAGCCCCGCCCCGTGAAACGAGCCCGGAATGCTGGCGATCGACACCTTGCTCGCCGGAACGTAGGTCCCTTGGTTGTCTCCAAAAGTGATCGACCCGTTGGGCAGACGCCCGATGCCGTTGGGAACGCGCATCCCCACGCCCAGAACTTCGGAGCGTTTTCCATCCGCGGAAACACGCACCAGCCCTCCCGGGATCGACCAGTCGCTAAACCCGCCAGTGCGGGCGTAGTAGTAATTGCCTGCGTCGTCCAATACCAAACCGCAACTGTAGGCGTGCCAGCCGTTGCTCGGCTCGTCTTCATTGAAAAAGGCCTGGTAGAAATCCGCTTCGCCGTCCTCATTGTAGTCGTGCAGCTTGACGATTCGACCCCGCGTGATCGCCGTCAAAACACCGTCCACCACTTTCATCCCCATCGGCTCGTACAAACCCGCGGCGAAGCGCTGCCAGGTGACCGCCTCCAACGAATCGTCGACTCCGCTCACGATCCACACATCCCCGCTCAGAGTCGCCACCGCCAGACGCCCGTCCGGAAAACTGGCGAGCGACGCCGTCCGCATCCACGTATTGTAGGCATTGGTAAACGGCACGGGCACGCTGTCCAACGCGTAACCCTGAAAAGTGTCGACCGCCCGCTTCCCTTTCAGCGTGTGCGTCTGCTCCCACCGCCTTGGTCCGCCGCGCGTCAAAGCGGCGAGATCCGTCGCTTGCGGGCGCGGCGCCCAGTCATCGCCAGCCTCACCCGAATCGCTCGCCAAAGCAATATTGAGGTGTATGGGGGTTTTCGATGCAGGTATTCGCAAGACCAATTCGTCGCGTTCGCTTAGGCGCCAGCGTGGCCCTCGTGTCTTCGATTGCAGCCAAGCGCCCAGAGTGAATTCACTTGTCTCGATTTTCGCCCGATCGCCGTCGATTTCCAGTTCAGCGTCTCCAAACGATGGCGACACTAATTCGATCTGACTCGACCCCGGCTGAATCGTCAATCGACGGTGAACTACCGGGCCGGCGCTCGTCGATTCGTAGCGAGCGCTCTCCAGAACTTCGCGACCTTGGACATCGAAGGAGACGACAATATCGCTTCCATTCGGATAGTGACCGCGGTAGCGAACTTGTTCTTCAGGGAAAATCGTATTAGGCATTCGCTCCGGGGCTTCGATTTCCGCCCGGCCGTTCCAGGCCCAGCGCCAGCCTTCCAGCCCGGGAAGAAACTCGAACCGCGCCGTCGGCAGCCCATTCGCGCGCAGCTTGTGGTGCAAAGTAAAACTATAGTCGAGAAAGCCGCCTTGCCAGGCCCCAATGGTCCGCATCGACCCTAAATCCCAACCGATCGTGGTTTCATCGCCCAGATTCACCACCAGGGCGTTTCGACTCGTGTTTTCCGGGGCTTCGCTGTTGACCGGCGTTATTAGAGCGTCTCCGTAATCGCGCAAGTAGCCCGATTTCGCCAGGGCCTCGACGCGCTCGACTTCGTCCCGGAGCCCGTCCGGATTGCTTGGCATCGTCTCGGTGTAGGTGTCGTCGAGCTCCACATACAGTTCGGGCGCATTGGGTCGGACAACCTTCTCTCGAATGTAGTGGATTACCTTATACCGCTCAACTGGATTCAATTGAGGGGCGGCCATCATATTTCGAAAACCGTAAGTCAAGGTCTGAAACATACTGTACGGGTCGGCTCCGTTGAGCATCGCGTGCTGTCCGAACGCTCGGGCCAATGGATTCGGTGGCGGGGAAATTCCATCTTTGCTATGACAAGCGATGCAATGCAGTTGAAACAGTTCCCGACCTTCCTCGATAAACGCGTCCGCATTCTCAATCGCATCCAGACTAGCCAAGTCGCGATGACTCACATTTTCGAAATCGTTGAAGGCCACGAGCCGAGCGGAGAGAGCCTCCCCTTGGAAAGACGCTTCCACTTCCTCCGGCGAAAGCGGTCGCTCGTACAACATGAAATCGTCGATCAATCCGTCGAAACTCGCTCCATAGTTGCCTTCCGACACAAGCGGAGCGCCAAAGTAGTAGTGATCGAAGGACGTCGCGTAGCCCATCCACCGACGCTCGCCGGAATCGATGAGTTTTCCGTCCAAGTAGAGCCAGGGCCCATTGGCTTGCTGGTAGGTGATGGCGACGTGGTGCCACTTATCCAAATCCGAAACCGGCGCGGTCAACGACCACCCGTCGGGCATGCTTCGTCTCAGCGCCTGGGAAATCGCCGGACCGGTTAAACGGAGCGATTCCTCCTCCAAGCTGAGCCGGATAAAGCGACCTTCTTCGACGTCGAGCGCAATTCCAAACAGGTCGCCCGCTGAAGCATCGTTCGCCTGAAACCAGAAAGTCGCGCTCCAGCCGGCAAGCTCGCCCA
The DNA here is from genome assembly GCA_028284235.1 of Opitutaceae bacterium. Lineage (GTDB taxonomy): Bacteria > Verrucomicrobiota > Verrucomicrobiia > Opitutales > Opitutaceae > Pelagisphaera. Next base: position 19,925 of record JANQSC010000012.1, on the reverse strand, counting down.
AGGGGACCCCCCGCGAGTGCCCGCCACTGAGGGCGAGACCTTGCCGACCCGGACTAAACTCGGCTGGTTTCGTCTGCCCTTCGACCGAGGCGAGTCCCGTCGCGAGCAAAAGCCCGAATCCGAGAAGCCCTGGCAGCATTCGCCTGAAATGGCAGAGAGAGAAAACACGAGATTTGAATGCGCTCATACGTAGTTTCGAAGGGGATTGGGGCAAGGGTTCCAGAAGGTTCTAAGATGCAAAGGAGCATCCACCAATAAGCAAGATATATGAACAACTCAAACCAGATGCGGTTTTACTCCGATCGAATCGCGATTCAAAGTAACTGCGCTCTTTCAAAGAACGTCCGATAGTCGACCCCCAACACTCATGCAGACTCGATTCTCATTACTACTCGTCACCTCACTCGCCATTTCAGTCGCGACGGCCTCGTCCGACATTTCTTGGCCCGAGTGGCGGGGGCCGGATCGCGACGCCCGCGTCGACTATTTCGACCCGCCCGCGGAATGGCCTCGGAGCGCGCGGTCCGCCTGGAAACTCTCCGTCGGGAACAGCTCCGGATCCCCGCTCGTCTCCAACGGTCGCGCCTATTTGAACGCGCGCCAAGGTGGAGCGGAAATCGTTCGCTGCATCGATTTGGAAACCGGCGAAATCATCTGGAACCAGAGCGTTCCCATTCGCTACCGAATACAGAGCCCCGGAGAACGATTCGGCAGCGGCCCCAATTCCACGCCCGCATTGGCGGACAACCGACTTTTCACATTAAGCGTCACCGGAATCCTGTCCGCCTGGGACGCGTCTTCGGGAGATTTGCTGTGGCGGCGCGACTATGCCGACCGATTTCGCCAAACCCATCCCGCCTGGGGTCATTCCACATCTCCGCTCGTCATCGGCGACACCGTCGTCGTGCACTTCGGCGGCGCCCAGGCCGGCGTCCTCGCCGCTTTGAATGTCGAAACTGGAAACGAAGTTTGGACCGAAGGCGAGGACGGCATCTCCCACGCGTCCCCGATCCTCGTGGAACTACACGGCGTCCAGCAAATCGTCGAATGGAACCACGAATCCGTCGTAGGCGTGGAAAGCCAAACCGGGCGACGGCTCTGGGACTACCCCCTGCCCCACCAAGGCTCCAACCAAAATTCGCCTACGCCCGTCCATCACGAAGGCCGGATTATCATCGGCGGTGAAAATCGCGGTATTCGCAGCCTCGAACCTCGCCTGCAAAACGGGAAATGGTCGGTCGAAGAAGTCTGGCACCAGCGCCGCGTCTCGCTCAACATGGCCAGCGCCGTGATCGGCGACGACGGCAGTCTCTACGGCTTGTCTCATTTCAGACAAGGCCTGTTCTTTCGGCTCGATCCCGAAACGGGCGAAATCCTTTGGCTCGGACCGTCTCGAACCGGTGAATACGCGACCTTCCTGACAATCCCAGGATTCGTCGTGGCCCTTCGGGACGACGGCCGACTAGAAGTCATCCCGACGAACCAATCCGAATATCGAACAGTCGCGACCTACGAAGTGTCGAACCGACCCACCTGGACCGCGCCCGTGCTTCTGAACGACGGATTCCTCATAAAGGACCACTCCACACTCGCGCGCTGGGTTTTTGAATAGCTAGTCGCCGAAACTGCCGAATGAATCGGGATGCGTGTGAGTTGCTTGTAGGGGCGTTGCGAGCAACGCCCCTACATCGCATCAGACAGACTCAGGTTCTGAATGCACAGAAGACTGTCCAATTAGTCGCTTTCGAGCCATTGAAGTTATATTTGAGAATTAGAATTCAGGCTGCGATCCGAGGAATACCCGAAGGGTATTGCGACGTGAGCAAATGAATTATAAACTCAAATAGAACAAAAGGGCGAAGGAATGGACTTATTGGACAGTCTCCAAGAAAAGAAGCCGCGCCCAAAGACGCGGCTTCCCGAATAGAACTTGTTTTATACTACTAGGAACTCGTGAAAACTACAGGGACTTTGAAATTGTGAATACAACTCGGGAATCGGCGAGCGGGTCGCCGTCGAGATCCGTGTCCCAGAAAGAGATGTCCCAACCAATGCCTTCGATCTCGCCGGAAACGCCAAAAGTCCAGTACGCCCAGGCATCCTCGTAGTCGCCATACGCAGCGGACAGAGTCACGTGCTCGAAGTCGTAGCTGTAGCTGGCTTCGACATTGTCGCCAAACTCGTCTCCGAACGCGTAGGTCAGGCCAAAACCTGCATAGCTACCACCGATGTAGTACTCGGTGAAGTTCGAGTCGTCCGCGCCAGAACCCCCATGGTAGGTGTATTCAATAATTCCTACGTCGTACTCGAAACCGCTTTCTTGGATCTCGTTGGCAAAGCCGAGATAAATGTCGCCCTCGGTCGTTTCCGGACCGCCGAAATCGACGCTCGCGCCCCATAGGCCAATATAGAACCCAGACTCGTCTTCAAAATCGAAGCCACCCTGGATCGAAGGGTCCGCCGAGTTTTGAGAATACCCGCGCCAGACGTAGTCGGATTGAATCGCTACGTTGCCAGATACCTGCCCCTTGGCAGAAGCTAATGCAAATCCGGCTGCCAAAATTGCAACCGCTAGTTTGAGAGAATTGCTCGTCATATGATCAGATGGTTTAGTTTGTTCGTAATCGTTTCCGATAGCCAACCGTGGCCATAGAACCTCTAGCATTTCCCAGGCCAACTCGTATCTATTCCGCGCGACGATCGGATTTTTCGTCACTGGCGCAAATCGAAAACTGCCTTCATAGTGCCTGCGAATAGGATTGAGATCACAAAGAGAAAATCGAAGAAAACCGATCACTCGATACATTTTAAGTCGCTTGCCTACAGAAAGATATACATCCATTCGTAAGCAGTTTCGAAATCGCAAAAGCCTCGTTTCCGCCACGCGCGCTGCCATCGCGCCCAAGAATCGAGACCCCGAGAAAATTTCTTTGATCACGATCAACCCGACCTCGCAAACGCCGTGTTGTGGGAGTGATTAAAAAGACACAGAAACGTTCGAATTTACGCTCCGACCATCAAGCCTTGGGGCGCTCTCGTCAGAGACTCCGACTTGTCGGCGGCTCAGCGGATACACGTCAACTTATCAATTGTACTAACTAAGAAAACGCGCCGGGACGGCGCGTTCCACCCTAGACGCCAGTGGAATAAGGTGGAACCCGCCGTCCCGGCGGGTTTAGATCGGCGCTTATCCGCTAATCCACCGACAAGCCGGGGTCTCTGACACGAGCGGTCCCTACCTTTAACGAAACAGTCGCCTAATTCAGCCTCAACGGCCCGGGATGATTGATGCTCATCGCGTTTCGAGCCGCCCCCGGCATCTCCGCGTGCGGCGTGCGTTCCGTGTAGTCTCCCGCTGGCAGGATCTCGCCGTTAACGATCCGAGGAGGCGTGTGCCGGTGGGGCGTCGGGTTTTCCGGAATGGTGTCCCCTGTCTGCTCCGTCCAATCGGCAATCAAGCCCCGCGCCTGCTCCAAAACGCTTTCGTATTCAGGATTTTCAGCCAAATTCGTCAGTTGATGCGGATCCTTGCTGAGGAGAAACAGCTCCTCTTCAGGACACGGATTCGCGAACACCTGCTGCTGGGCGGCGGTCGTCCTGCCAGCGGCGTGGGCTTTCCACAATTCGAGCCCGGCAGGAAATTTGGTATCGGACTCGTAGGCGAGATTGGGCTGATTCGGGTAGTTGTTCTTCACATACACAAAGTCTCCAAAACGAACCATGCGCTCGTGATTCTTGTACACGTGCCAGTTGTGCTCCGAGAACACGAGTTCGCGCACCTGGGCGTTCGGGTCGCGCAGGATGGGGAGAAAGCTCTGGCCCTGAATGTAGTCCGGCTTGTCAATCCCAGCCAGTTCCAAACAGGTCGCGCTGAGGTCAATCACGCTGACGAGGCTCTCCGTCACCGACGGTGTTTTCACCACATCCGGAAAATGCACCACCCAGGGCGTTTTGATCCCGCTGTCGTACAAGCGCGACTTGCAACGCGGGAAGGGTCGGCCGTTGTCCGCCGCCACCACGATCAAAGTGTTGTCCAGAACGCCTTGCCGTTCCAATTCAGCCGTAACTACGCCAATAAAATGATCGTATCGACTCACTTCATGATAGTAACTGGCGAGATCCTCCCGAGTGATGATCGTATCCACTAAATAAGGAGGGACAATCACGTCGGCTGGATCGTAGGTAGGCGCGTCTTCGTTTATCGTCCAGTCGCGATGCGCATCAGAAGACGCAAACCAGAAAAAGAACGGCTTGTCTTTCGGGCGATTCTGAACGTGCCCCAGCCAATCCTCTTCCTTGCCCGGCCCGCCGCCGTCCGTTATCGTGTCAAAAGCGCGGTCCTCATTGCCAAACATGTGGTTCTTGCCGGAAAGAACCGTGTAGTATCCCGCCTCCCTCAGCAGCTCGGGAAATCGAATTTGCGAATCGGGTAGCCGCACATGCAATTCCGGGGCCCCGGTGTTGTGCGGGTAGCGACCGGTAATGATACTGCAGCGGCTTGGGCTGCAGCTACTCGTGGTCAAGTACGCGTTGTCGAACCGCATTCCCGCCGCCGCAAGCGCATCGACATGCGGCGTCTTGATCGTCGGGTGCCCGTAACAGCCGAAATCGTCCTGCGACACGTCGTCGGCAATGAAGAAGACGAAATTAGGCGGGCTCGCTTCCACAGCAACCACGGCGCCGAGGAAGAGAAGAAACGGGGCAATGATCTTCATAACTAGAGGGAGGTAGCAAATACAAACTTCCGACTCAACAAAAACAACGAATTACGCAACCGGGCACGCTTTCCTAATACGTCTCCCCCAAGCCGGTCTCCTCTAACTGGATGTATCCAATTGGCAAAAACGTGACTCTGTTACATCCGACCGAGGGTGTGTTTTAAAGTGTCGTCTGATGCGGCTTCATTTCAGAACGAATCCCGGACCTGACCCTCGTAAAGCACTCGCGTGGCTTCCGTTAGTTCGGAGCGCTTGACATGGCTCATCGCCGATCGCAGCCAACTCTCGTATCCCCACTTAACTTTCCAAGGTTGGAAAGTTAAGTGGGGACTTTCAAAGGAGGGTTGTGACTGAGAGGGTCTCGGGACGCTGTATTCGTGCGCAGCTTTTTCGCGGAGTGAAGCTCTTCCTAGATTCAAGGGCTCTGCGTTGTCGCGAATATTAAATGGTGGACACGCGATGGGTGGCTTCAGCGATTTATGCGGGTCAGCGCGATAGGCGACACTTTAAAACACACCCTCCGACCGAACTCGAGAGCTATTCCGCTTGACGAAATATTCGGACTGAATATCGTACGACAAAAAGTCCGAATCATGAAAGTTACTCAAGACATTCGCTCCATTACCTATCTTAAGGAAAACGCCGCTAAAGCGCTCGACGAGATAAACGCCACCGGGAGGCCACTCGTCATTACTCAAAGCGGAAAGACGAAAGCAGTTATTCAGGATGCGAAAAGTTACGAGCGAATGACTCACGCGCTTGGCAACATGAAACTCTTGGCAATGGGTGAAAAGGACATCCAAGAGGGGAATACAAAGCAACAGGATGAACTATTCGGCCGGCTCGAGAAACAATTTTCCAAAACCAAATGAGCTCAGACAGCTTTGCGGTAAAATGGGCTAGATCCGCCGAACTCGATCTAACCAACATCATCACCTACATCGCAAACGAAAATCAGGAAGCGGCTCTCGAAACGCTGAACAAAATCAAGAAGGCGTGCCACTCGCTAAACGCCTACCCTAAACGCTGCCGCATCGTCCCGGAATTGAAGCAATATGGAATTACAGTGTATCGAGAAGCAATCGTATCAAACTATCGTATACAGTTTCGAATCGAGGGAAAACGCGTCTGGGTATTGGCGGTTCTCGATAGTAGACGCAACTTGGAAGACATTCTTCTCGATCGCTTTACGGATTTCTGAGCTCGTATAGTTAATTCCAGGAAGGAGTTGTCGAGGAACTGTAGACAAGCGCGAATAATCTCCACCACGCGACTCATTCGCGTCTATTCGCGTGCATTCGCGGTTTCAAAAAAACACCCCTAGCCAGTTGGCTAGGGGCGTGACAAACCGTGATTAGTATTCCCTAGAAAACTACCACTCTAGTACGTTGGTCAAAGTCCACTGCCGGCTGTTGGGAATGCGGAAGGTGCCGGGCGAGCCGTCGCCCTGAACCGTGATGGGAATCAGCTCGTCGCTGGCGAAGGCATTGCGTAGATTCAGCTGGATACGCCACTTCTTGCCGTCGCGAAGCTTGCGCGTGTAGCCAGCCCACAGGTCGAAATTCTCGCGACTCGGCCCCCAGTAGGGACTTTCGATGCGAAATTTGTCCTGCCCGTCCGTGTCCGTGAAAACCGGATATCCGATAGCGACCTTGTCCTCCCAACGCAGGCTTCCGCCGATGTTCACCCCTTTCATACGACCTTCCGAGAATCGGTAGGAGGTAATTAGGTTGAACCTCCATGGCCGCATTTCCGGCACGTTCGTGCCTTCCTGCTGCAGCGCGAGCTGATAGCCGGAGTAGAACAGCTGATTGAACTGGGCTCCGATGGAGCTCGAACCGCCGCCCCACCACATCCGAATATCGCCTGCGGGCCCATCCCAATGCGCTTTTCGAGCGCTGACGTATTCCTTTAAAGAACCGGCGAGATTGGTGTTTTGAGCGGTTTGCTCCGACGCGTTGATCATGATGCTCCAGTTCTTGGTGGGTTCGATGTTCAATTCGTATTCAACTCCCTTGGACTGAGTATCCGCTGTGGACGTCAATCCGGTCGGGGTGCCTCCGCCCAGCCACCAGTTTTGACGCCATCCATTGACCGGGTCCATTCCCCACGCGTCGTAGTACGCTTGGGAGACTTGATTGCCGAGGACTGCGTCGACGTGAAGCCGTTGCTCCGCCAGCGCTTCTTCCTCGGTCTGGCCGTCTCGAGGTCGGTAGTACCACTCTTCCGCACCGGGCTCGCCGTTGAGGTTCGCCTCGAATTGCTTCGCCGCCCGGATCGCGCGGGCTTCCTGGGCGCCCATGACCCAGAGGTTTCCTGGATCGAAACTGGCGTTGGAAACATTGGTTTCATACCAATTGACCTTGAGGTTCACAGTCCCCTGGACGGCCGAGATCACAAATCCATAATCTTCGGTCTCCCCGCTAGGAGCGTCGAGCGGTTCCGCTACGTGGTTGATGCGACCGGCCGCCGGCTGGAAGTTCGAAGACGTATTCCAAAACGTGCTAAACTGGATACCGCCGGGCAATTCCCCCAAGAGCCGATCCCAGTGCATGACTACGCTCCAGGAGTGGCTCTCCCCTTCGACCGAGTTGCTCGGCGTCGTCGGCAACTCGTAACTGCCATCCGTCAAATCTAGATAGCGGTCGCTGCTATTCAAATTAGTCGAAAAGGAGTCGGCCTCGTCCTTTCGGTAGCCGTAAGTCGGAACGAGCGCGCCGTCCCACAGGAATCCCTGCCAAACAAAGGAGTGGGAACGGATTTCATCCAGCTGGCGGTTCGCCTTTTCGGTCGAGAACACCCCCTCCGCCGCAGTCGCTCCGCTCAGAACGTTGAACGGAAGGTCGACGAATCCCACGTAGTTGTCCGGGTTTTCAGACTGGGTCAGTTCGGATCCAGTAAAGGGCTGAATCCAAGGATCGCCGAACGCCACCTCAGGCACGTTCCAAGTAGCGTCGAACAAGCGGACGGTTTGCGACGAAGGCACCGACTGAATCGCGGTGATCGGCTGAATTCGAACGTCGCTCAAACTCTGGCCGATCAGAGAGTCGCCCAAATAACTCATCATCATGAGCTCCCGCTCCGCTCGCTGAATTCCCGCGACGTCTTGAAACTCCCCGAACTCTCGATCGAGCATGTACGCGCTCCAAGTCTGGTCTCTCTGCTCGATATCCTGGCGGGATCCGAAGGCCGTGAACACGTGGCGACCGAATAGCTTCGACACCCAAGAGTCGTCCATGAATTCGTTGAAACGCACGTCCGCGAACGCGGTCGCCTGCATCACCTCGCGTTCGGTTTGACGAGCGCCCGTGCCGAATCGAGTCCGGTTGTAAATGTACGGGCGGCCCACGTTCGGATTGTCGACTAGGTCGGTCGGGAGCTTCGTGTTGATATCCACCGTCAGGATCGGATTCGACCCATTTGGCCGGAACGAACGATCACCGTAGTCCTGCTGGTCATACGCCAGCTCGAATCCGAGCCGATCGTTGAGGAAAGTCTGGTTCAGCTTTAAGTTGACCGCGTCGAAGTCGCGATACTCGCGCTTGTTCGGCCCGTCGATCAAGTGGTTCTTGAAGTCGAAGATAGACCGGTCCGTCAGGGACTGCCGTTTGAACGGAGCGAGCGTCGTCGCGAATGGAAGCCCCTCCTGTTCAGCATAGTCGGAATAGCCGGCAACCGCAACCGATCGCCAAAAGGGTAGCATATTCACATTCTGGTCAACCGTTCCATCCGGGCCCAGCCCCCGCTTGGAAGTCGCATTGAACTCCCCTACGCGAATCAAACCCTGCTGGGCGCTCGAATTGGGGTCGGCAAAGTAGATCTGGTTTCCGCCAAACAGTTGAAACACCGACGTATCACGATTCGGACTACCCGCGACATTCGCTCCGGACCCCGGAATATCCTCGAAGTAATTGTAGGCGAGAAATGGATCGTAAACCGCCTGATTCATCCGAGTGAACCAAGGCGTAAGCCTGTCTTCCGGAGGAATCGTGCGCGGGCGATTCGCTTCGATGTCGCCATTCTCGTAGTTTCCAGTGAGGGTGGTACGGGCGGAGTCGCTTTTCAGGAATTGAGGCTCCCACTTTAAAGCAAGGTAGATTCGTTCGTCGTCTTCGAACGCCGGGTCCTGCTGGAACTTCTGCTGATCGGAAAGCGCCGCGAAACGAACCGCCAATTGGTCCTCCACGAGAACGCGATTAAGGCTGACGCTTCCGCGGACGCTGCCCCAACTGCCGACTCGAAACTCCGCTTTGCTGCTGTCGCGGAAGTTCGCTCCGGTCAGCGTCGCGTTGATGATCCCGGACGGACTGCCGAGACCGAATAGTATCGAATTGGGACCGCGCTGCAAATCGACCCGATCGACGATGTAGTTGTCCCAGGGAATGTCCGTGAGCATGTAGTTTCGTGTGTTGTCGGCCGAGTTTAGTCCGCGTATCCGATTATTGGTGTTGGGACGCAGCATCGCCCCGCCTTCCTGAAGCAGCTCCCCGCCGCCTAGACCCGCGTAGTTGCCCTGGACGCCGCCGGTTTCAGTATTGGTCGTGTATACGAGCAGCGACTCGTTGTCCGTGACTCCGGTATCTTGCAGGAACTCTTTCGTTACCACCGAAATCGCGGAGCCCACGTCTCTCAAGTCGGTGCGCAAGCGCGTGCCGGCGAGCGTGCTGGTGGCCCGGTAACCGGTGTCTTCACCCGCCTCGACGGTAAAGGGCGAAAGTTCGAATACCTCCTCCTGCGGCTCGTCGTCTTGAGCAAGAAGGTCCGGAGAGCTCGCGACCGCGAGCGCAAGCAGCCCCTTGAAGAGGTTGCCGACTGTAGATTTTTTTTCGTTCATGGATGTAGTGCTAACGTAGGTTGGGGTTGCGTCGTCGCGTTCGCTAGCATCCTGCATACGCTCGCCGTTTAAAATGGCATAGGCGCCATTTGTATTGGCTTGCGCAATACGAAGACCGGTGCCTTTCAGCATCAGCTCCAGAGCCTCCAGCGGAGAATACTCCCCGCGAACCGCCCGAGTTGTAACCCCATCTACCACCGAGTCCGAAAACAGAATCTGAATTTCGCCCTGAAGCGCGGCGTTCCGCAAGGTCTCGATCGCCTTCCCTTCGGGGAGATCGAAACTGACGGGATCGACGTCCGAAGCCTTCAGGTCTCCAATGCAGGCAACAATTAGCCACAGGAATGATCCAACCAAGGATCCCTTCCTCCACAATTGTGTGGCTTGGAGTTTTCGAGAGGTAATGGGTTGTAGTGATTTTCACGAGTACAACGACTTGTTGTACCCAAAACGTTTAGACTAACAGCATCCCTTAAATTTATATTCGTTCATTGTTAAAAATGCAATTGCGTTCAACGTTCGCAAACTAGTTTGCGGGAAGAGAAATCGCTATCGACCCATCCGGAGCATCCATCGCCTCCACGCCTTCGGACAATATCAACAGGTCGATAAAGTCGTCCAAATTCCCCGTCTTGATCGCGACCGTCATGCGTAAGCGCTTCAATTCCTCGTCCACGATGACAACCTCCCGGCTGCCGGAGCGCGCGAACTCCTGGAAGATCTCCTCCAAGGGAGCGGAGACCATATCGATAATCTGGTCTTTCCATAAGAGCTTCTCCGCCAGTTCCGTTGCAGTGAAAGTGTCCACCACTGGAGAGAAGGTCTGGGCGGACAATTCCTGCACGACTTTCTGACCAGCAACCAACTCGGCCGTGAACGCCTCCGCGTTTAACGAACGCGACGCAGGGGCGACAGACTCGTCGACTTTCACTCTCCCTTCGGTGACAAACACTTCCCAGGAATCCGCGCTTTGCTTGACCGAGAAGACAGTCCCGAGCGCCGTGACTTTCCCGATTTCAGAGTGGACGACAAAGGGGCGGTCCGGATCGTGAGCCACCGTGAAATGCGATTCGCCGCTGACAAATTCTATATTGCGTTCTTCCCTCGTGAAAGAGACTACCACCTCGCTGTCGGGCAAGAGGTAGAAGGACGAGCCATCCTCAAGAAAGTGCTTCTCGAACGTTCTCGATTTGTAAACCGTTCCCGCAGCAACCACAGATTCGCTCTCCACGTCAGCCGAAGGGGAAAACGACCACAACCCTAGAGCGACCACCGCGGCGATCCCCCCACAGGCGAAAAACGTCTGCCACCTGCGCTTGCTTCTGGACTCGAAGAGGTCGGGATTCGGCGGACCGCTGTACGCCGGCTTCCACTCGTCCATCACGTCGAACGCCGCCCATTCCACCTGCTGCTCGAAAAAGCACGCTTCGTTTTCAGGATTCTCCGAGAGCCACAATTCGAAGGCCCGTTGCTCCGCTTCGCTTAAACCGCGTTCGTGTCGCGCCAACCATTTCGATGCGCGCTCGATCTGTTTCCGACTAAATGGCGTTTCGTTACCCATGCCCATCATCTATTAACCTCGTCTTGAAGCTTGAGAAAAAACTCGCGACACCGCTTCACCCCAATGGAGATCTGGGCCTCCACCGTCTTGACGGATATGCCTAGTTCGTTGGCGATTTGCCTCAACGGCAGTCCGTAAATCTTGCGCAGCGTAAACACCCGCCGACACTTCTTCGGCAAGGACTCGATCGCCCGGGCCAAAATCTCGTACTCCTCCATGGCGACTATCCGGTCCGGAACCCCTTTCGCCTGATCCCAAACGCCTCGCGAATCCAATTCCGCCAAAGGCTCGAAACGAACGAGCTTATCCCGTCTAAGGGAGTCGATGCAGAGATTTCGAGCCGTCGCGAAAAGAAAGGGTTTCGCCGCCGACAATCGTTTCTTCCGGTGCCGCTTTACCGTCCGAATATACGCGTCCTGAATCAAATCCTCAAAGTCGGATATAGACGGAAATCGAGCCGCCAACCACGATCGAAGCATGGACGCGTGCGGGTGGAGCTCCCGCTGGAACCATTCGTTCTCCTCCGAGTTAAACTGGGGTATCTTCAGTGGATCGGCCATCCTGTCAGCAGCGTTTCTATCGAATTTTCTATCTGGATCGGGGTGTCAAAACAAGGCGGAAAACCACAAGCAGCGCCACGATGTCGACGGGCGCCCGGTTCACCGCATCAACCTGAAACGAACCGAACCGAGAACACCCCTAAAAAAATTCGAAATTTCTGGAGATTTGGGAACGCCGGCCTTCTCCAACCTCGAATCCAGCCGGCCTACTTCCCCTCGCTCCGCCAGCGCTTGTAGAGTTCGGAATTCTGGCGATAGCGCTCCCGCGACGCCACGTTGCGGGTCGACTGCATTTGGTCTTCCGTCTCCAAAATATAGACTTCCAACGATTCCGGCCCCTGATCTCCCGTATCGACGATCCATCGATCCAGCCGCTCTCGGTGGTTCGCCAACGCCGCCTGATACCTCGGGTCGTCGGCTAGATTTCGAATCTGCCAGCGGTCCTGCTTGTACAAGTACAGCTCCTCCGGCGGACGCGTGGGCGAAAACAGGATACGCTCCGTCAGCTCGCTCACCTTGCCCTCCGATCGAAGTTGCCGCAGCCGCTTGATGATAAGCTTGTTCTCCTTGTACTCGCTCGGCATGAGGTGCGGGCGCTCCGGGTAGAAGTTTCTAATGTACAAGTAGTGCTCCGTACGCGCGGACCGGATACGGTCGTCCGCCTCTCCGCAGCGATCGCGCGCCGCAAACACCGCCCGCTTCGGCAAATAGTCCGCCGCGAGAATGTCGTCGCCTTCCATCCGCTCGGGAATCTCGATTCCCGCCGCCGCGAGAGAAAGCGCCGCCACGTCGATGTGCTCTACCAAGTCCGTGCGCGTCTCCCCTTTTTCAATACCCGGGCCGCGAATAACGAGCGGTATATGCGCGCCCTCATCGTAGATGAACTGTTTGCCGCGAGCATGACTGATCCCGTGATCCGTAAAAAACACGACCAGCGTATTCTCAAGAAGCCCTTCCGATTTCAAACGATCCAGAACGCGCCCCACATGCCAGTCCGTGACCCGCACGCTATCCAAATAAGTCGACCAGTCGCGCAACAAAACCGGATCGCGGGGATAGTACGGCGGAAGCTCCACGCTCTCCGGATCGGTCGCGGCGCCGAACTCCGCTTCCATGCGATCTACCAGAGCCGCATTTCTCTCGGCCGAGTCGCCGCGAATCTTGCCGCCGTTCAACTGTACTTGCATGAAAAAGGGCTGCCCGTTCGCCCGCCCCGCCCAATCATGGCTGTCGTACATTTCCGCGTTCCATTCGAAATTGTAGTCCGTCTTGCCACGCGCATCGGAATCGGTCGAGACGCCCCGATGATCGACCCCCGGTAAACCACTCCCGATACACGTCCAATAGCCCGCCTCCTGAAAATACTCCGGAACCGGACGCGCGCCATCCGGAAGTTGAATACGATGCGCCCCGCGTCCGCTCCGATGGTGATGGACCCCGATCGACGTCTGGTACATGCCCGTAATCATGGCCGAGCGGAATGTCGAACAAACCGGAGACGTCGCGTACGCCCGCGTAAACCGAACTCCTTCGCTCGCCATTCGATCGACGCGCGGCGTCTCGATCGCCGTTTCCCCATAGCATGAGAAACTCGCCGACATGTCGTCCACGACAATCCACACGATGTTGGGTCGAGCGTCCGCGTTCGCAAGCTGGGCCGCGCCCAGAAGGAAAAAAAGCGAATTGATAATCGTCTTCACAACCGAGAAGAACGGAGAACATGGCCAAAGTCGCATCCCGTGGAACTAGCGCGCGACGAATGGCGAGACCAGGTTCTTTCCCGCATTTTATACTCAAGCGTTGACCACCCGAAACCCCACACGCAACGATGGGACAAAAAAAAGCCGCCCGCCCGTGAAATTCCATTGACCCCGCTGGCCCCTTTACACCCTCTACTGCAAGGACAGAACCATGACGCAATCCTCCCCACAAATCGGCATTATCATGGGCAGTCAATCCGACTGGCCCACTCTCGAACACGCGGCCCGGACACTCGACGACTTCGGAGTCGCTTGGGAGTCCAAAGTCGTCAGCGCCCACCGAACGCCTAAACTCCTCTACAACTACGCCGAGTCCGCAGCCGAGCGCGGGCTGAAAATCCTCATCGCCGGAGCCGGAGGAGCCGCGCACCTCCCCGGAATGGCCGCGGCCATCACACCGCTCCCCGTCCTCGCCGTGCCCGTCCAGTCCCGCGTTCTCAACGGCGTCGACTCTCTCCTCTCGATCGTCCAAATGCCCGCAGGCGTCCCAGTCGCCACCTTCGCCATCGGCAAAGCCGGGGCCATAAACGCGGGTTTGTTCGCAGTTGCCCAACTCGCCGCGTGCGGGGACTCCGAACTCGCGGCCAAACTCGACGCGTTTCGAGAGCGCCAACGTCAGACCGTCGAAGATACCACTCTCCCACCCATCGAATGAATCCCGGCGCCAACAACTGGATCGGCGTCCTCGGAGGCGGACAGCTCGGGCGAATGCTCGCTCTCGACGCGCGCCGCATGGGCTTCAAAGTGCTCAAATGGACCGGCGGCGACGTTTCCGGCGCCGCCTACACCGCCGATCTCGTCTTCGAGGAACCTTTCGACGACCCGGACACTCTCGAGCAATTCATCGACCGCGTCGATGTCGCGACCGTCGAGTTCGAAAACGTCCCTCAAGCCCTGCTCGAAGCCGTCGAAGCCCGGATTCCCCTCATGCCCGGTTCCAAAGCGGTGACTACCTGCCAGCACCGCGAACGCGAGAAGCGCTTCCTCTCCAAAAACGGGTTCCCCTGCGCCCGATTCGAAACCGCCGGATCGGCAGAGGAGCTCAAGGACGCGTTCAAACGCATGCAGTCCGACGTAATCGTCAAAACCGCAGAATTTGGATACGACGGCAAGGGTCAGAAAGCCGTCGATAAAGGCGCCCCCGATTCCGAGCTCGACGCGATTTGGGACGCCTTCGACGGAGCCCGCGCGGTAGTCGAAGAAAAAATCGACCTCGCAGCAGAGTTTTCAGTCATCGTTTGCCGCGGCGCTAACGGAGAATCCCGAACCTTCGACCCCGCCGAGAACCAGCACCGCAACCACATTCTAGACGTGTCCATTCTTCCTTCGCGCCTCGAACCCGAACCGCTGGAAGACGCTCGGAAAATCGCCGTGTCCGTCGCGGAATCGATGGACTACATCGGCGTGCTCGCAGTCGAGTTCTTCATCGACACCCAAGGCCGCGTCCTCGTCAACGAACTCGCCCCTCGGGCCCACAATTCCGGGCATCACACCATCGACGCCTGCGCGACTTCCCAATTCGGACAACAAGTGAGAGCGATCAGCGGACTCCCACTCGGCAGCGTCGAACTCTTCCAGCCCGCGGTCATGTGGAACTTGCTCGGCGATCTCTGGCCCGGCCCCGAAACGCCTCCCGACTGGTCGCCCATCCTGGCCACGCCCGGAGCCAACCTGCACATCTACGGAAAGTCGGGGGCCCGACCCGGACGAAAAATGGGGCACGTCACCTTCGTGGCGCCTACCCGGGAAGAAGCCATCCGCCGCGCGTCCGAATGCCGCGTTCAATACGGACTCCCTCCCATCGATTGACGTTCGATCTCCATTGACAATCGGGAGCCTCCAAGGGTCTTATCTCCCGTAGCTCAATGGACCTCGTCATTCAAAACCTAGTCTCGCCAATCGTTCTTTCCTTTGTTCTCGGCATGATCGCGTGCTGGGTTCGAAGCGATCTCGAAATTCCCGGCGCCCTCTACCAAGGTCTGTCCATCTACCTCCTCTTCGCGATCGGACTGAAAGGCGGAGCCGCCGTGTCCGAGACTCCGATTGGCGACTTATTCGCCCCGGCAGTCGCCACCTGCATCCTCGGCATCCTCACGCCAGTATCCGCTTTTTTACTACTGCGATACGTCGGTCGACTGTCGCGAGTCGACGCCTCCGCGACCGCGGCCCACTACGGATCGGTTTCCGCGGTGACATTTCTCGCCGCCCTCGAAGCGACGAAAGCGGCCGGGCTCGACCCCGAAGGCTATCTGGCCGCCCTCGTCGCGATTCTCGAAATCCCGGGCATCATCATCGGCCTCATGCTCGCTCAAAACCTCCGCGGCGGTGGAATCAAACAGGCAATCCACGAGATCCTCACCGGGAAGAGCATTCTGCTTCTGGTTGGCGCGATGATCATCGGCACCGTATGCGGCACCCAGAAAGTCGATACAGTCGCTCCTTTTTTCATTACCCCGTTCAAAGGTGTGCTTTGCCTGTTCCTGCTCGAACTCGGCATCGTCGCCGCTCGACGCCTGAAAGATCTCAGCGCCGCTGGCTGGATGATCGTCGTGCTAGCCTGCGTCCTTCCGATGATTCACGGCGTCGCCGGCTTGTTTGCCGGAGTCCTGAGTGGGATGACTCAAGGAGGCGCCGCTGTGCTTGGCGCAATGGTAGGCAGCGCGTCCTACATCGCCGCCCCCGCCGCGGTACGTATCGCCTTGCCCAAGGCCAGTCCCGGCATCTATCTGACCATGGCCTTGGGAATTACCTTCCCCTTCAACCTCGCCGTCGGGATTCCCGTCCTGATCGCCCTCGCCCCTTGGGTCGAGTCAATCGCGCTCCCCTAAACGAAAGGCCCTCCATGAAAGTCACTCTCTCCAAACTCACCATCGTCGCCGAGCGACTCTTGAAAGACCCGCTCATCGACCTCATCCGTAGCGAAGGGGCTACCGGGTTCACAATGGCATCCGTCGAAGGCGAAGGCTCGCGCGGCGTTCGCGCCAGCGACTGGGAAGGCCGTAATATCCAAATCGATACAATCGTCACCGAAGCGACCGCCGACGCCATCCTCGAAAAACTCGCGGACAACTACTTCGACGATTTCGCCGTCATCACTTGGGTCGTCGACGTGAAAGTCATGCGCGGAGCCAAATTCGCCGGCGAAGAGCCGGACGAACAGAGCTGAGGCAGAGCGCGTTTTTTGTTCTAACAGTCGCCTTGCGGCGAAATGTTCCCGTCAGAGACGGGACGGGACAAGGATCAGTCGATAATGCCCATTGTTGCCATTCGCTACTATAAAACGTTCAATAGATCGTGTTCGCGAAGCGATCCTGTCGGAGACCCCGACAAAGTCGGTGGCTCTCGTCCCGTCTCGACGGGACGAGATTTGATCTCGGAGAGATCACTGTTAATCAAAAAACTCTGAAATAGGAGGCTATTTCTCAATACGACTTCGCAGCCAAGTCAACGGCGACGATTTTCTCGTCATTGCGGGCGAACAGGGAGGAGTCGCCCAACGCCGGAGAACTCCACACTACCGGCCGGCCCGATGTGAAATTGGTCGGCTCGATCACGTTCTGCCTTCCGATTTCCTCGTAGCCGGACGGATCGATGTTGGCGACGATGAAATCGCCGGACTCGTTGAGAATATAGTATGTATCCGTGTCCCTGAGACGCATCAAAAACGCAGTGCCATGACGCTCCCTCCGGCTCGGCTCCTTCAAGACCGGCTCTTGCGTCTCCCAGAGTTTCTCGCCTGCGTCCCGCTCGACGGCAGTCAAAGAACTCGATCTCTGGTCGACCGCGTAAATGGCTTTCTCGTCGAAAATGATGTTGCCCGACACCGGATACACCGCGTTTCGATTATCCCCTTTCCAGAGCAAAGTCGCTTCGGGAACGCCGTTATTGACCGCTAGCTCGAAATAGCCCGCCACTCCCGGTCCTCCCACAAACAAGTGGTTACCCAAAATGCGCGGCGCTTGAATGGACCCGCCCCAGGTCGGCTTCATCGCTTCACTCCAATAGACTTCTCCCGTTTCCGGATTCAAGCTGTTGATTGCTTGCGGGTGCCAAATGATCAACTGGTCGACACCGTCAATCGTCAACATGCTCGGAGGGCAATAGCCTTGGCTCGAAGCCGACAACGCCCGCCAGCGTTCCGCGCCTGTGTGCTTGTCGAATGCGACCGCCAAACTCCCTTCGCCACCCACGATGCAATAGACCGTGTCCCCGTGCACCAGCGGGTGGGCCGAATGGCCCCACACAGGCGTTTCCGCTCCGTAGTCTTGCTTGAATCGCTTGCTCCAAATCAAGGCCCCATCCTCGGCGTCGAGACAGTTGAGATCCCCTTCCGCCCCCAAGGCGTAGACGCGCCCGTCGTCGACGATCGGAGTACAGCGGGGACCGGATGGATACGACATCAAGTAGTCGCGGGCGTATTCAAAACTCCAAATCAACCGGCCGGTCGCGCTGTCGAAACAAAGCACGCGCTCCGTGCCGGACAACGGGTCCAAGGAACTGGGGAGATTCGTCACCTCGCCCGATGATTTGACATAGTCCATCACGTAGACGCGACCATCGGCCACCGAGGGACCACCGTAGCCGAGCCCTACCGGGCTCTCCCAGCGCGTCGCGAGTCCGCCGTCGGGAATCGAAGTCACAGTATTCTGAGCGTGGTAGACCGAATCGCCCGTCGGGCCGAGCCACTTCGGCCAGTCCTCTCCGGACAAGTAAGGCAAGAAAACAAGGGTAAAGGGAATCAATGCGCGTCCAATCGTCATAGTGACGCGAGCAAACCGCGCCTCGATGAACAGGGCCAGACAAATGTCCGCGCGATCGACCGATTTCCACGAATCGGACCGTCGCCGGCCCCTTGCATTTTACGGTTTCAACGGAATCTGCGCCTGGCCATCCAATTCCGGATACTGCGCCCCCATCTCATCCAGACTTCGAGTCATCGCGGCGAACATCGTCTTCACACGACCGGGACGTTCGCCGGACAGGTCGCGACTCTCCGAAGGGTCCTCGTTGAGATTGTACAATGCAAAGCGGGCCGCCCCCTCTTCCATCTCCGGGAAATACCGGTAGATCAACTTCCAGTTTCCTAGACGATAGGTCGTGAAGTAGTCGTTCGAATGCGGGTGCGGAAAATGGGACAGGAAAACCTCCTGGCGACTACGGTCCGCTCTACCCGTGAAAAGTGTCTTTAGACTACGGCCGTCCACAACATGGTCCGAAGGCGGCGCCCCGCCCGCCAGCTCCAGAAAGGTGGGGAAAATATCGTAGCAAATCCCAACGCGGCTTTGGATTCCGCCTTGCTCGATCTTCAAACGCGCTTGCCCGGGATGCGCCTGGTTCGGCGTCGCCCAAGCGGCGATAAACGGAACGCGAACGCCGCCTTCCCAGCGCGTCGCCTTCTTGCCTCGCAACGGGGCTGAGGAACGAATCTCATTCGCTTTCCCGAAAGGTGACGCCGAACCATTGTCGCCCATCAGAACGATCAAGGTATTCTCCGCGATCCCCTTCGTCTCCAAGTGGTCCATCAAGTCGCCGAGCGACTTGTCCACCCCCGCAACAAGCGTCGCGAAAGCCTCGCCCGACTTTCCCTTGCTCGCGTCCGAATACTCGCTCGCGAACCTCGGATCCGACTGAAACGGCGAATGCACCGCGTAGTGCGACAGGTAGAGGTAGAAGGGTTTCTCCATTTCAATCGACCGGTCGATTTCCGCCTTCGCCTCGATCGTGAGCGCCTCCGTCAAAAACGTATCCGTTTTGTGGTACTTTTCCAAACCGGGAATGGCCCGGTGTTGTCGCTTGGGATTCAGATTCCCATAGCCGTCTTCTCCCCAGTAGCTCCCCGGCTGGCCGTACGCGCAGCCCGCTACATTCACATCAAATCCCAATTTCAACGGGTCTTCCCCTTCGAGACCCACCGGGCCAAAGTGAGCCTTCCCCACATGGATCGTTCGATAGCCCGCGTCCCGCATCAGTCGCGGAAGGGTCACGCTCTCGGATGTGAGGCCTTCGTAATTCCAAGCCTCCGGTCCGCGTTCGCCCGTGTTTCGACGATCCGGACTGATGAACTGCGTCGTGTGATGGCGGGCCGCGTTCTGCCCGGTCATCATCGAAATACGCGTCGGCGAACAAACCGTGTGGGCGTAAAAGTTGCTAAACCGGATCCCCTTCTCGGCGAGACGCTCTATGTTGGGCGTGCGATACCAGTCGTTGAGCGGATGCCGTTTCGGATTGCCCTGTTTGTCCGTCAGCATGGGAACCGACGTATCCATCAGGCCCATGTCGTCGACCAGGAAAAAAACGATGTTCGGCTTCGCGTCGTCCGCCCGCACGGGAGACAAAGAGAAGAGAAGCAATAGGAGAGGTCGCGCAAAATTCATGAGAGTATCAAAACCAGCGTTGGAGAATTGATAAACAAAAAACCAACCGCTCGTTCGTAATCGATTTTCATATACATTTGTACCTAATGTAGGGCCTTCGCTTGCGAAGCGCCGCGTA
>JANQSC010000077.1 GCA_028284235.1 Opitutaceae bacterium | reverse complement strand
GCCGCGCCGCGAATGCCGACGAAATTGAACAAACGCGGCGCGGCGCAAGCGCCGGCCCTACGAGATTACTTGCGCTCCTAGTTCCCCACTCTTCGACCCTCAAAATCCCCATGGTTAGCTTCGACTACACAACGGTTGTTCTATATATTATCGGCTTGTTCGCCATCAGCTGGGTCACGTCCAAGCGGATCACGGACCAGAAGGACATGTTTGCTGCGGGACGGCAGTCCCCCTGGTGGGTGTCGGGTTTGAGCGGGTTTATGACGATGTTCTCCGCCAGCACGTTTGTGGTCTGGGGAGGGATTGCGTACCGGCTGGGATTTGTGGCGATCATGATCAATACTTGCTACGGGATCGCGGCTTTAGCGGTCGGATTCTGGGTGGCGGGTCGCTGGAACCGGTTGGGGATATCGACTCCGGCCGAGTACATCAAGCTGCGGTACGGGACCGCGGGGCTTCACTTGTTTACCTGGGCGATGATGATCAAGCGGATCATGGGCGTATCGGTATCGCTCTACGCGCTGGCGCTGCTGCTGGTGGCGCTCATCCCCCTCGACGAGGGCAACTTCTTGAGGGATCCGGCGACCGGGACGCTGTCTTTGACCTGGGCGGTCGTGTTTTTCGGGGCGATCGTGGTCATCTATACCATGCAAGGCGGGCTTTGGGCGGTGTTGATGACGGACGTACTCCAGTTTATCGTCCTAACGCTGGTGGTATTTCTCGTATCCGTTTTGATGATATTCAAGGTGGACAGCGCCGCCGCGTTCATGGCCAACGTGCCGGAGAATTTCCTTTCGCCGGTCGCTGGAGGCTACGGGTGGTTCTTTCTCATGGGCTGGGTGCTCATTAATTTCTTCATCACGGGGGCGGAATGGGCGTTCGTGCAGCGCTTTATAGCGGTTCGTTCGCCGAAAGACGCTCGCAAGGGGTGCTACTTGTTTGGGGCGCTTTACTTGACAACGCCGCTTTTCTGGTTGTTGCCTCCGCTGCTCTACCGCGGTGTGGGTCCGGAAGTCAATCCGGGGCAGGCGTATATTCTGGCGGCCCAGTCGGTATTGCCGCCGGGAGTTCTGGGGCTGATGTTCGCGGCGATGTTTTCCGCCACCGCGAGTATGGTCAGCTCCCAGCTCAATGTATTCGCCGGCGTTTTGACCAACGATTTCTACCGTCCGCTTTTCAAGCCGAACGCGACCGAGTCTTCGCTAGTGCGCACGGGGCGGGTGTTTACGGTGCTCATCGGCGGACTGTTGATTGGCTCGGCCTTGCTTGTACCGTATATGGGCGGAGCGGAGAAGTTGATTATAGCGATCAATTCGCTGCTGGTTGTTCCCTTATATGCTCCGGCGCTGTGGGGATTGTTTAGCAAGCATATTGGTATCAAAGACATGCTTTGGGTGTCGCTGTCCTGCTTTTCGTTAGGAGCAATTGTCAAATTTGGCATTACGAGCAACCCTTGGATGCTTCAATTCGAAGGGTTGGTCGGGACGATCGAGTATTTGAAAGCCAACTCCAAGAACGTCGAGGTCTGCATCGGAGTGGTGCTGCCGGTTTTGATGCTGGTGTACCTGGAGTGGCGGAACCGGGTGACCGATCCGGGTTGGGACAAGCTTGAAAGTCAACGCAAGTCGATGGTCAAGGACATGGAGACCTACGCGGCCCCGGGGAAGTTCGACCCCATGCCGGCGAACATTGTCATTGTCAGTTTGCTTGTCTGCTGCGGAGCGATGGTTTTCCTCGCGCTCATCGCGGACAGTGGGCGGGGAATAATCCTTGTATTTGCGCTTTCGTTACTCGTCATCGCGGGCATCCTCTACGCGGGCGTCCGGCGCTTGATCAAGGCGTCTGCTACAAGAGAAACAACGGACGGTTAGCTTGTAGTTGCGAGCACAGGTTGTTTAGAGACCTTGTCTGTCCTGCAAGGACAGATCCTGGTTCCATCCCGCTCGGGGGATGGAATTTGATCTCGAAGAGATCACTGTTTATAAAAATTAGCTTAACAGTCGCCTCGCGGCGAAATGACGCGCTATGCCGCGTCACAAGGATCCCGTCCCTCTTTGAGGGCCTGGACAAGGATTTTGAATAAAATGGGGAATCAACGACTACTACACTCGTCACTGTCTAGTTGATACGTTGCTACAATCTCGCGTTCATCGATGGAGCGAACGCGTCGGGACGGCGCGTTCCACCTTATGTAGGTATGCTGATCAGTTACCATCTGTTTTAGGAAAGGTGTTGAGGCGGTCGCTTAAATCTACGATAAGGGCGGGATTGGTTTATGGATCTTTCGTTTGACCAGATTACGCTCTTCGGCCTCATCGCGCTGATCTTCGGGTTCTTGCTGTGGGGAAGATTCCGCTACGACTTGGTAGCGTTCACAGCTCTGGTGGTCGCCTACTTGCTGGGAGTTGTCCCAAAGGAAGACGTGTTTTCGGGTTTCGGTCATCCGGCGGTGGTGATTATCGCTTTGGTTTTGATTATTAGCAAGGGGTTGAACCGTTCCGGGGCGATCGAGCTGCTCGCCAAGAAGTTGATCGACTCCTCTCGCTCTTTGGGCGCCCACATCGGAATTATGTCGGGCGTGGCGGCCTTGCTTTCGGCGATTATGAACAATGTGGCGGCTTTGGCGTTGCTCATGCCGATGGACATTCAAACCGCGACGAAGGCCAAGCGAAGCCCGGCCCTGACGCTTATGCCGCTTTCCTTCGCTTCGATACTGGGTGGAATGATCACCTTGATCGGGACCCCGCCCAATGTAGTGATCGCTACCTTTCGCGAAGACGCGTTGGGAGAGCCGTACGGTATGTTCGATTTCGCTCCGGTCGGGCTGATCGTGGCGGTGGTCGGCGTATTGTTCGTGGCTCTGGTGGGGTGGCGACTCATCCCCACCGCTCGTGGCAAGAACGATTCCGTATCCAAATTGCAGGACCTCGAAGGCTATGTGTCCGAACTTTCAATACCGGAGGAGTCCCGGTTTGTCGGGGAGCGCGTGAGCGAGGCGGAGGCGGTCGCGGACGACAAGGACGTCCAAGTCCTGGGTCTCGTTCGCCGCGGGAAGCGATTGCCGGGGAGTGTCCGTCGCGAGACGATGCGCAAGGGCGACATTCTTGTCATCGAAGGCGGCCCGGAGGCGATCGATCAGTTTTTAGGCGAAGGGGGATTGACCTACAGCCAGACGAAGAAGCACGAGGAAATCGCTGCCGGCAGCACCGCCTTGATCGAGGTCGCCGTTCCCCCCGACAGTCGAATCGCGGGTCGTTCCGCTATGGATGTTCGGCTGCTCTATCGGCAAGGCGTCATTTTGTTGGGAATCTCGAGAAACGGTCGCCAAATCCACGAGCGTTTGCGCAAAGTTCGGATTCAGGCCGGCGACTTGCTTCTCTTGCAGGGTCCGGAGGACCGGTTGCCCGACGTGGTGGAATGGCTGGAGTGCCTTCCTTTGGCGGACCGGGGGCTCGAGATCGTGCAGCGAAGCAAAGCGTGGCTTTCGGTCGGCGTATTCGCGGCAGCGATACTTGGTTCGGCGATGGGCTGGGTGTACTTGCCGCTTGCTCTGGCAGCGGTGGTCGTAGCCTTCATCGCCATCAAAATTGTGAGCCTGAAGCAAGTGTATCAGTCCGTGGAGTGGTCGGTGATTGTGTTGCTGGCTTCGATGATCCCGATTGGCGCGGCCCTGGAGGCGAGCGGCGGCACGGATATTATCGCCAGCCAGATTGTGAATTGGACGTCCGGATTCCCGACGATTCTGGTGCTGGCGGTGTTGATGATTGTGACGATGACCTTGTCGGACGTGCTCAACAACGTGGCGACGGCCTTGATCGCGGCGCCGATCGGCGTGGAGATCGCCAATCGCCTGGGGGCCAATCCGGACGCGTTTCTCATGGCGGTCGCGGTGGCGGCGTCTTGCGCGTTCTTGACTCCGATTGGGCACAAGAACAACACGATCATTATGGGCCCCGGTGGCTACCAGTTCGGGGACTACTGGCGGATGGGCCTTCCCTTGGAGATACTCGTCGTGTTGGTCGGATTGCCGGCGATCCTCTTTTTCTGGCCGCTTTAGAAGCGTGGCGAGCTGTAGCCCGTCGACGGGCTGTTTCGAACGGAAAACACTGAATTCGGCGTGCGATGAACAAAGTTAGTCAACTGTTGACCTCCATGGCGTTCGATTATTGATTCAGTGAGTGGGATAGTCTTGGTCAACCGTTCTCCAAACGGCGGATCCGCGCCTGAAAACCCTTTCTACCCCTGACCTTCACCTAGCCTCGCCGAATCTCTTCCTGCCCATGTCGAAGTTGGACTATATAGTGATCTTCGTCTTCACGTTTGGCGTGCTAGCGGCGGGGATGTCGTTTTCCCGGACGGGGAAGAACATGAAGACCTTCTTCGCGGGCGGCGGCGCCGTGCCTTGGTGGATCAATGGGCTTTCCTTGTTCATGAGCTTTTTTTCGGCGGGCACGTTCGTGGCTTGGGGATCGCTGGCGTACATTCACGGATGGGTATCGGTGGGCATTCAATGGACTATGTGTTTGGCGGGTTTCGCCATCGCGGGATTCATCGCGGCCCGGTGGCGAAACACGGGCGTGCTCACGGGAGCGGAGTTTATCGGAGCCCGGCTGGGGGAAGGCGTGAAGAAGGCCTACACCTACTTGTTCGTGGCGATTTCCGTTTTCACCAGCGGGGCGTTTCTGTACCCCGTTGCCAAGATCGTGGAAGGGGCGACGGGCATTCCCTTCGAATACGCGGTGGTGTTTCTGGCGTTGGTGATCGTGCTTTACACGGCGACGGGCGGCTTGTGGGCGGTCATCGTTACCGACGTATTGCAATTTATAATACTGACGGCGGCAGTAGTCATTATCGTCCCGATCGCCTTCGACAGAATAGGCGGACTGGACGGATTTCTTGCCAGCTCGCCAGATGGGTTTTTCAATTTCACGACGGGCGAGATCACGCCGCTTTTCTACATCGGATTCGGGCTCTACAATCTGTGTTTCATCGCAGGCAATTGGGCGTACGTGCAGCGCTATACGAGCGTGAGAACGCCCAAGGATTCCAAAAAAGTGGCGATGCTCTTTGGCTGCTTGTACATTGTCAGCCCAGTTATCTGGATGCTGCCGCCCATGATTTACCGCATCTACAATCCCGCCTTGGACATCGACGCCGGGGAGGCGAACCACGCCTACATGTTCATGTCCAAGGAGGTGCTCCCGATGGGGATGCTGGGGTTGATGGTCGGCGCGATGATTTTCGCCACTGCCAGCTCGGTAAACACGACTTTGAATATCATGTCGGGTGTGTTCACCAACGACCTTTACAAGTCGATAAAGCCGAACGCCTCGGAAAAGCAGCTTATCTACGTCGCTCGCTTGTCCACGACGCTGTTCGGGCTAGCGACTTTGTTCATCGCTTTGCTGGTGGACCACATGGGAGGGATTTTGAGCGTGATCTGGGCGGTGGGGGCGATTACCGGCGGAGCGATGTACATTCCGATGCTCTGGGCCCTGTTCTCCAAACGCCACACCGGGCGGACTGTTTTGGGCGTCACGCTTATTTGCCTCGCCGTGAACTCGTTTTTCAAATGGAGTGGCGTCCACGATTTGACTCAGGCTCAATCAATGGCTCTTGGAGCATTGCTGCCTTTGGCCTTGATGGCGGTCTATGAAACCTACGCGGCTCGAACGGTAGTCGACACCCCGCAATTCCGCGAGTACGAAGCGGCTCGCGTCGAGAGAATTCGAGCGGAATCTCAAATTGCGGAAAGCAGAGCCGAGAGTGGCGAACCCAGTCGCGAGAATGTACACGGTGTACGCGTGATTGGTATTGGAATCTTGGCGACGGGATGCTTGATCGCGGGGCTGGGCCTTGCTTCGGATACGGGACGCTTCTTGGTCGCCTGTGTCGGCGCTTGCGTTGCTCTGGCAGGAGGGTGGATATTGCGAGGAGTCAGAGAACAAACTGCGAATGTATGAGGAGTTGATGTGGTGAACGAGAAAGGAGAACTACACTTATGAGCCCAAAATCTGAAAGCAGTCGTGTGAGCATGCGGGACCTCGCTCGGGAAGTGGGTGTATCGGTCTCGGCGGTGTCGCTCGCCTTGCGCAACAGCCCCAAAGTGTCAAAACGCCGGCGGGAGGAGATTCAGCAAGCGGCGGAACGGATTGGCTACGTCAAGGACGGGCGCGTCGCCGAGCTGATGGAGCATATGCGGACGTTTCGATCGAAAGAGCGCATGTCGACGATCGCCGTCATTATTTCGGACATACACAAGTCGGAGCTGAAAAGCTACCCACGCATGGTCTCGTTGACCCGCGGGGTGGAAGCGGAGGCGAAGAAAAACGGATACGGGGTGGACTTCATGTATTTGAAAGATCTCGGCGTGAGCCTGAAGCGGCTGCGCGATATTCTAGTCGCCCGCGGGATAAAGGGAGTCGTGGTCATGCCTTTTCAGACCGGTGTGGGGAAGTTCGAAATGGATATAAGCGGATTCTGCGTATCGACACCGGGATACAGTATAATCACGCCTACGATCAATCGCGCCTGTCCCGACTATTTGCAAATGATGGACGAGCTATTGGAGCGCGTGTGCCGCTTGGGCTACAAGCGAGTCGGGTTCATCATGACCTATGCTTCGGGGGGGATCGGCCACAAGCTTTATTCGTCTTCGTTCCTTTTTTATTCCACGTTGATTGACGAGTCGCTACGCATTCCGATTTTACGGCGTCGAGATGTGGGTGTGGTCGGTATCCAAAAATGGATGGACAAGTATAAGCCTGACGTAGTGGTGAGTTCGGGAATGGTCTATCGAATTCTGGAGAACCTCGGATACCGGATGCCCGAGTCGATGGGATTCGCCAGTCTGGAGCTCTCCGAAGATCACGAGCATGCGTCGGGCGTCGATCATCGACACGACTTGGTTGGAAGCGAAGCGCTCAAGCTGACCTTCTCCGATATCAACCTTAATCATTCGGGCGTGCCGGAAAACCCGAAGGTGGTGCTCGTGGACAGCCACTTTCGAGAAGGAAACACACTTCGAAAAGTGGGTAGGGCTCGACCCATCAAATTGAGGACTACGAAATAGGGGAGGTCGGGTTAATCCCTGAGAGATTATTTTAGAGTTTGTATGAAAGTTCTCGTTACAGGAGCGTCGGGTCAGTTGGGTCGAAGCGTTTGCAGTCTGTTGATGCAGGAAGGGATCGAATTCAGAGCGGTGGACAAAGTAGTCGACGCGGAATTGGGATATCCCGTTGAAGTCGTTGAACGGCTGGATCGGACCACATGTAACCGTCTCGTGGAAAAAATAGACGCGGTTGCCCATTTTGCCAATTGCGCGGAGCACTTTAGCGATTGGCCCGGGAAACTGTACGACGAGAACGTGGAAATGTGCCGCAATCTGTTTGGCGCCGCTTCGGAATCCGGGGTTCGAATGATTGTCTATTCCAGCTCCATACAGGTTTTCAATGGAATCCACTCAGTGCCGGATCGGGAGAAGCAGGATATTGTATTCCCCTACTTACCTATTGACTCCGACATGCCGACGTATCCCAGGAACAGTTACGCATTTAGTAAGGAGACGGGTGAGAATATGCTGAAGTCGTTGACTAAGGGGGGAACCGTTTCAGCCATTGCGATTCGCTTTCCTTGGCTGCTTAGTGACGAACTCGTGGAGACCGCGCACGTTCAAGGAGGAATCGAGCGAGGGAAGTGCTTTGATGGATACACTTACCTACCAATGAGATCGGCAGCTGAAGCTACGGTCGAGGCGCTGAAATCAAATATCAAGGGGTACAGCCAGTACTTCGTCGCGTCGCGCGACAATTTGGAACAGCGCTCGACGCGCGAGGTGGTGAATGAGCAGCTTGCCCATATTTCATGGCGGCGGCCGTTGGAGCAGTGGGACTCGTTAGTGGACTGCTCCCGGGCGGAGGACGAACTGGGTTGGCGTCAACCAAAGACACTGGCGGAGGCGTTCGAACGACAGAAAGGAATTCTAAACAGTAAATAGATGAAAAAGAAAAACCGATTTTTCACGCGCCTTTGGCTTGTGGTGGTTGCGGCCGCCTTGACTTCAACTTCACAGGCGGACGATCCCCCCAATTTGGTGATCATTCTCGCTGACGATCTGGGGATTGGCGATGTGTCGGCCTACAATGAGCGGTCGGCGTGGAAGACTCCGCACATCGACCGACTCGCCTCCCGAGGCCGGATGTTTAACGACGCTCACACCAATGCCGCTCTGTGCACGCCTACGCGTTATGGAATTCTTACAGGACGCTACAGTTGGCGAACGGTGTTGAAGAAAAGTGGATACGACGGGTACTCCGAGCCACTTATAGCTAATAGTCGACTGACGATCGCGGAGCTCTTCAAGAATGCGGGCTACCACACCGGCCTCATTGGAAAGTGGCATTTAGGCTGGAACTGGCAGTACCACGGCGACGACGAAGTAGATTACGACGGGAAGGTTCGGCGGGTCATCGACTTCCGGAAACGAATTCGCAATGGACCCGAGAACCATGGCTTCATCTACTCCTTCGGCACGATGGCGTCGCTTTCATCGCCCCCCTTTGTCTATGTGGAGAATAGTCGTCCGACGGCTCTGCCTGATAGCGTTTCGGTGAACTACGATGAAAAGGCGTTTTGGCGTAAAGGGCCCAAAGCGCCCGATTTTGACCACGTGGATACTTTGTCGAACATCGCCCGTCGATCGGTTTCCTATATCGAAGACCGTGCTCAGGATGGGAAGCCGTTTTTCCTCTATTGCGCGTTGACGGCTCCGCATGCTCCCATCATTCCGCCGACGGAGTATATTGGAAAAAGCAATACAAACGCCTATGGTGATTTTGTTTTGATGGTGGACGACATCGTCGGCCAGATCGTAAGCGTCATTGAAGACGACGACCGATTGGAGAACACGCTCGTCGTCTTTACGAGCGACAATGGTCAGTCTCCCCGGGCGGATTTCGACGACGACGAATTGCCTTTGGCGGGTCACAACGGGAGCTACATTTATCGCGGCAAGAAGTTCGATATATACGAGGGGGGTCATCGCGTCCCGTTCGTCGCCGTCTGGCCGGGTAGAATTGCTCCTGGATCCGAATCTGACGAGACGATTTGCACGACAGACTTCATGGCGACGGCGGCTGCGTTGCT
This sequence comes from Opitutaceae bacterium, assembly GCA_028284235.1. Classification (GTDB taxonomy): domain Bacteria; phylum Verrucomicrobiota; class Verrucomicrobiia; order Opitutales; family Opitutaceae; genus Pelagisphaera. The sequence goes on along the minus strand of JANQSC010000077.1, from coordinate 109,409 downwards.
TGACAAGGAGCTGCCGGACGACGCGGCCGAGGACAGCTATAATATCCTGCCAGCCTTGTTGGGCGAGGAAACGGCGTCGCCTATCCGAGAGGCGACTGTCCTGCACTCGAGCGGAGGCCGATTTGCCATTCGCCAAGGCGACTGGAAGTTGATTCTATGGCCGGGCTCTGGAGGCTGGGCCTATCCGAGCGAGCCAGAAGAGATGGAGAGCCTGCCTCGATTTCAATTGTACAATTTGAAAGACGATCCTGCGGAGTCCGAGAATCTCGAGTCCGCGTATCCAGAGAAAGTGGACGCGCTAAAGCGATTGTTAACGAAGTACGTTGACGAGGGTCGAAGCACGCCTGGCGCGCCTCAGCGGAACGACGGTCCCGTTCGATGGCCGGAACTGGAGTGGATGGAGGACTGAGGGAGTAGATGTAGGGCTGGCGCTTGCGCCACATGTCTCGGCGAAGCTTGACGAGCGAAGACGGATGCCGCGAATGAAGATCAAGACGACGCGGCGTGGCGCAAGCGCCAGCCCTACGTATTTAATTCACTCTTCAGCCTTATTCCTCGGACCCTTAAACGCCCACAGGCTCTCGAGTGAACGCACGTAAAGCGTGTTGTCCACAATGGCGGGGGTGGCGACGATCTCCTCGTCAATGGAGTTGGTGGCGATTAGTTCGAAGGTTTCGCTGTCTTTGAAAAGGATGAGCGAGCCGAGACTGGAAGCGGTCAGGATCGCGTCGCCCACTTTCAATGGGGAGGCGAAGTACTCGCCTTTGACGCCGGCGCGTTCGCCGGAATAATAGGGCTCTCCCGTCTGGACGTTCAGGCAGGAGACGACTCCGAGCGACTTTACGAGGTAGACTCGGTTTTCGCTGATCAGCGGAGAGGCGACGTAAGGAAGGTGCTTGCGGTGTTCCCAGACGACGTACTCGGTGTCGTTTAAGAGCCCTTCGCCGCCGGGTTTGATAGCGACCATGACATTTCTGCCTCGACCAGGAGGTCGGAGAAGCACGGAAAACTCGTCGAGTTCCCAGAGAGAGTTGCCGTTGCGGTCGAGCCATTTGAATACGTCGCGAGCGCGGCTGGGGGGAAGTTCTTCGCGTTCGATTGCCTGGTCGTTATTTTGGTCGAAGCGTTTGAAGAAGAGTTTCGGATCGGCGAGTTCGTCGTCGCTAAACTCGAGTTCGTCGTCGAAGTGCGCTTCCAAGGTGTCGCGCCCGCCCGAGCTGTTGGCGGACCAGGACGGGAATAGCAAGCGTTGCGCATTGCCGGTCGGCGTGGTGCAGGGGAATCCGTTGGTGTCCTCGACTTCCCAGAGGAGTCGACCCGTTCGCGGATCGAGCGAGACGAGCGAGGTGGTACCGGCGATTACCAGTTCGGTCCGTAATTCGTTTTCCCAGACGAAGGGCGACGAGTGGCTCGTCCGGTATCCAAGGCGTGGATGCTTCCAAATTTCCTCGCCTGTCGCGGGGTCGAGGGAGAGCACGCAGGGATCGTCCGAGCCGTCGCGAATAAGAACGAGCGCGTCGTCGACAAGAATCGGGGACGTTCCGACACCCATCCCGGATCGAGGCCGGCTCATCGGCTTTTCCCAGGCGAGGGTTCCGTCGAGATGGAGGGCGACCAAGCCGTAGTTGCCGAAATAGAAGTAAACGCGTTCGCCGTCGGTGCAGGGAGTGGCTTCGGCGGGCCCGGCCAGCCGATGCGTGAACTCCTCTTCGCTGTGCGCGGGGACTGATCGTTCCCAGAGCGTTCGCCCGTCTCCACGATCGATGGCGATCATGAGACGTTCCTGGCCGCGATAGCCGGCAAGGAAAATCTGGTCTCCCCAAATGATCGGGGAGGCGTTCCCTCCGGGAACGTCGATGCGCCAAAGCAGGTTGTGATTCGGTCCGAATTGATGGGGAATAGTCTGCTCTCCGGCACTCCCGAAGCTGCCGACCCCTTTGAATTGCGGCCAGTTTTGTGGCGATGATTCGGCGTGTATTGCCTGCAGGAATACCGCTAAAATTTTCGAAATGATCGCTAGACCGCGCATTTGATTTGGCGAGGTTAAACCGCGACCGCTACGGGCGCGCCGTTTCGATCGCGGGCGGACTCGTTGGCAGCGAGGGTGGTGGCAAGGGTCTTCATGCCGTCTTCGTAGGAGGAGAGAATGCCTGAGTCGTTGCCGCTCGCGACGGCGTCGAGGAAGGTCTTGTTTTGGACGTAGAAAATATTGTCGTCAACGGGGATGGATCGTCTGTCTTCATCGCCGGAATGCACGGCGCCTTCAAATCCCCAGCCGGTGAGGGTGACGCGATTGGCGCGAGACGAAAGGCTGAGCCCGATGCCCCCGCCCGCGCTTTCCGGGTGTCCGCCCAGAGGGAAGCAGCCAGTCGAAAAGGTCGCCAGGGCTCCGGATGCGAACCGGGCGTTTACGACCATGGCGTCGTCCACGCTGTAGTCGGGCGTATCGGACATGTAACCGCGCGTTGAATACGCGCTGACTTCCTCGATATCGCCCATTGCATAGCGGCAGATATCGACCAAATGAGTGCATTGCTCGACGAATTGGCCGCCGGAATGGTCGAATGTACGCCACCAAAGCGGAGGCGGCATCTGGGTAGTCCACCAGCCGTGGGCGAGGATGCCCTCGTTGCCGGGCTGGGAGAAAAGTGAGTGGGCGGTCTGAACGGACTGGCGATAGCGATTCATATAGCCCACGGATACGATTGTCCCCGCGTTCTTGAAATACTCGCTAACGGAGCGGGCCGTATCCAAAGATTGGGAGATCGGCTTTTCGATGAGGACGCCTTTCACGTGTTCGGAACACGCCCGTTCGAGATCGCCGTGCATATGTGGAGGGAGCAGGATGAAGACGGCGTCGAGCGATTCGCTTTGCAGCATTGCAAGCGGCGTTGTGTAAGTTTTCGCGCCGAATGGCTGAGCGAGCTCGTGGGCTCGGGCTTCATTGCGTCCGGCAATGGCAACTACATGGGCGTTTTCGATTTGCTTGAGAGCGTCCAGATGGAGTCCCGCCACCCAGCCTGTTCCGATAATTCCGATCTTCATAGTTCTAGTGCGCGTTGCTTTTCGTCGTAATGAGAATCCATTCGTGGGTAACAGCCTAGAAAGGGGGCATCTAGAATCAACCATCTAAGTTCCTGACTGCATTCGGAATCTTGCTCCCGCGCACGCGGGATCCTGTTTCCGCGAGGCCACCGACAGCGTCGGGGGTCTTCGACGGAATCTGATCTCGGAGAGATCACTGTTGCGAGAAATCTGTTTAACAGTCGCCTCGCGGCGAAATGACGCGCTGTGCCGCGTCACAAGGATGGCTCTGACGAGCCACAAGGCTTTGGAAAGCGCCTCCCCTAAGATCCCATGATCTTGTGTAGCGCGTCTTCGTCGATTTCTATGCCGAGGCCGGGTCCTTCTGGGGTGTGCAGGTAGCTGTTCTCCAGTCGCATTGGCGTCTTGAGAATCCGGTCGCCGAGCGGGTTGTTGCCGAACCAGTATTCGGAGGTGATCGTGTTTGGCATGGATGTGGCCAGATGAGCGCTAGCGGCGAAGTGGATGGCGGATCCAATGCTGATGTGCGGGGCAAAGGCGAGTCCGAACCCGTCGGCCATTTCCGCGATGCGCTTGCATTCGGTGAGTCCGCCCGCCCGGCAGACGTCCGGTAGAACGACGTCAAGCCCGCCCGCCCGGATGAACTCGGCCGTCTCGTAGCGGGAAGTGAGCGAGTCGGTGGCGATTGGTATGCGCAGGGCTTTGGCCAGTTCGCCGTATCCGGCGACGTCTTCAGGCGCGGTGGGCATTTCAAACCACATGCAGCCGAGCTCTTGCAGTTCGTGTCCCAATTGCATGGCTTGGGCCCGGTCGTAGACTCCCGCCGCGTCGGTGTAGATCAGAAAATCGTCGCCGAGGGTTTCCCGGACTTTGCGGATACTGCGCAAGTCGCCTTTGATTCCGCGGCCGATGGCCATTTTCAGACCCGTGTAGCCGCGCTCCTTGAGATCGCGAGCGTCCGCGGCGAGGTGTTCGAACGCCTCTTCGGACATGTCGTTGCTTAAAGCGGGAAGTCCGGAAGCGTAGACGCGAACGGGGTTACGGAAACAGCCGCCGAGGAGCTGGTAGAGCGGTTTTCCGGAGGCTTTTCCGATGAGGTCCCAGAGGGCGATGTCGATGCCGCTGATGGCCTCCAAGTAAAAACCGGCTCGGTGGCCTCGAACGCGCATGCCTGCGTACATGCGTTCCCAAAGAACGACTACATCGTGGGGATCCTCGCCCATGACGATGTCGCGAAGGAGCAAGTCGATGATCTCTTTCGTCGCTTGCGGCGCGACCGGCGCTTTGGCTTCCCCCCAGCCGACGAGTCCGTCGTCGGTGGTGACTTTCACGATGACGGTATCGATCGTTTTTGAGTAGATGAACCGGCGCCGGAGGGGTGGCGGGTATTCGGTGGAAAGTTCGGGAGAACGGTTTTCGTCGCCCCATCCGCGGCTTCCCCAGTAGGGTTTCTCGTCGATGGGCTTGGCTTGAACGGCGTACGTTTCTATGTGGGCGATCTTCATGGGAGTTCTTGGGCGAGCATGAGCAGGGCGGGGCCTTGCCCCCACGGGAAAACGCCGAAGGGGCGGGTGGCGTACATTTTCTCTTCTCCGATTGGCGTGGCGTCGCTGACGCGTTCGAGTTCGCCGCGTCCGTTGACGAGCTTGTGGGCGGCGGAGCGAGCGCTTTTCTCCATTCCACCCCAATCGCGTTCTCTTAAGACCGAGGATTCAAAGGCCGACCGCAGCGCGAAGGCGGTCATGACGGCGAGCGTTGATTCCAGGTAGGTTTCGGGGTTGGGCATCACGGTATGCCAAAGCCCGCCCGAATCTTGGCAGCGGCTTAAGGCCTGGCAAAGAGCGGCTAGTCGCTCGGAAAGCTCAGCCCGCGCGTCGTGCCCTGCCGGTAGCTGGATCAAGGTTTCGACTAGGCCCATCAGCGCCCAGCCATTGCCACGAGCCCACAGTTGCCCGTTTTGACCACAGTCTTCTTCGCGCCCGTGCCAAAAGAGACCTTCGTTGTCGCCCCCCGTTTCCACCTGAAGGGAACGAGCGTATCCAAAAATTTCTTCTGTTCCTTGTTCGATGAAAGCGTCGTTCCCGGTGACGTTTCCTAGGCGGACGAGAAACGGCGCGTCGACGTCCATGCAGTCGACCCAGATTTGCTTTCGCCAGCCGGGCAAATCGGGACGGTGCATTCGCGCTCCGTATTCGTTTTTCGGAAACGACGCATGGAGTGCGGCCAGTTTTTTGGCGGCGATGAGCAAGTCGGGTTCGCCGCTTTCCTCGTAGAGGGAAAGCAATTGCGCTCCCGGGGCGATATGCTCGTCATTTCCTTTCGCGACGCCGCGCACGACGTAGGATCGCAGCAAGGCGTTGGCGAAGTCGCTGTTTTCGGAGTTGCCGGTTGCCCGGGCGGCGGCTTGGAGTCCACGCAGGGCGATTCCTTCTCCGAATCCCCAGATTTTGTAGGGCCACAGGAGAGTCGTTTCGGCGACTCGTTCGAGCTGCGCCTGTCTATCTATGTCTCCAGATTTTAACGTCGTCGACATGGGCGTTTTTAGGAACGAGAAGCCGGAGGAGTCGCTTGGTTTCGTGGGCGAAGCCTTCCGATTGGAACACGCCGGCTGTTTTGCCGTTTATCGTGCAGGTGAGCGTGTCGCCGTCAACTGTCGCGTATACCTGATGCCAACGGCCAGTTTGGATTGGATAAGGGAAGACGGCGCTCTTCTTGGCGACGAGCGCTTTCATTTTGGACGTCACTGAACCGTTCTTGCGAGCGTTGCGAATTCTCAGGTCCATCTCGCCGGTTTTTTGGTCGGTTAGCTTCACGCCGTCGGCGCTGAGAGCGACCTTGAACAGGTGGCCCGCCCAGACGGATTTCAATTCCAAGTCGGCGAAGTTAAGGGTTAGGGAATCGTTCGGATCGTCGAACTTGAAACGAAGTCCGACGGTCCCGTCCTTGAATGCGAAGGCTTGCCTAACGGACGTGGCGTGATTCGCTTCCGCGTGAGTGTAGATGTACATGTGGCCGTCCCGAAGGTCGACTTCCTTGTGGCCCCTAGCTGTTTTGTCGCTGCTGGTTGTCCAGTTGTTGCCTGGCTCGTCTTTGAGTTCCTGCGATTCGTTTCGGTCGAACGTGTCTTCGAATATCAGTGTACCAAAATCCTGGCTCCAGGTGTTGGATACGAGCAAGATTGTGGCGAATGTAGAAAGGGTTTTCTTCATCGATTGGAGGGGCGACTGTGCTTCGCCGCGACTCGAAATTGAAGGTACGTTCGGGTTGCTTGACCCGCAAGAGCCTTCCTAGTCTACAGTTGACCGGAATCGATTAGAATGGGCATTGACCCGAGGGCGATGTCGGGTTGAATGAAAGCGAGTCTAGCCATTTTAAGTGGATAGGTTGTTCCCCTCTCAGTTCTTCGATTAGATCTGTAACGATTATGCAAATACGGTTTCCCCAATGACCGGAGTCGACTATACGGTAATTCTCCTCTACGTGTGTGGAATTGTCGCTGCGGGGATGGTGTTCGCGGGGAAGATGAAGAACTCGAAAGAGATGTTCTCCGCGGGTGGCCAATCGCCTTGGTGGGTGTCGGGGTTGTCAGGATACATGACACAGTTTTCGGCGGGAACCTTCGTGGTTTGGGGCGGGATCGCCTATCGCTACGGACTAGTCGCAATTGTCATTAATCTTGGATACGGTGTAGCGGCGCTCTTAGTGGGTCGCTTTGTCGCCGGTCGCTGGAAGACGCTTGGGGTCGATTCGGCTTCGGAGTTCCTGAATTTGCGATTCGGCGGATCGGTAGTCCAGTTCTACACCTGGTTCAAGGGAGTCGCCACGCTGTTCACGATGGGTGGCGGCGTGTACGCCTTGTCGAAAATCGTCTGCGCCTTGGCGCCTTTGCCGGAAGGGCACATCCTGGCGGATGCGGCGACGGGGCAACTGTCGGTCACCTATACGTCGATCGCTTTGTGCGCTCTGGTAGTGGTCATCACCTTTGTCGGGGGCCTTTGGGCGGTCCTGATGACGGATGTGCTGCAGTTCATTATCATCACCGTATCCGTTGTATTCGTGGCCCCTTTGATTCTTCTCGAAGCCGGTGGCTGGAGTTCGTTCTTGGAACGCGTCCCGGACGGATTTACTTCCCCGGTCGCCGCAGACTTCACCTGGTGGTTCGTCACCGGGTGGATGATCGTCAATTTTTTCAACATTGGCGCGGAGTGGACCTTTGTCCAACGCTACTTGTGCGTGCCGAGCGTCAAGGACGCCCGGGCTTCAGCCTACTTGTTCGGCGGGCTTTACTTGTTCACTCCAATTCTCTGGATGCTGCCGCCTATCGTGTATCGCGCTCTCGATTCGAATGCCGACTCGGAGCAGGCGTATATCCTCGCCTGCCAAGCGGTGCTCCCTGCGGGGATGATGGGGCTGATGGTGGCGGCGATGGTGTCGGCGACCGCCAGCATGGCGACGACGCGACTAAATGTATTCGCGGGCGCGTTTACGACGGAGGTGTACCATCGAGTGGTGAATCAAGTGGCGAGCGAAGGACGTCTTGTTTTCGTGGGTCGTGTGGCGACGGTCGTTCTGGGCGGTATTGTCCTGGCTGGGGCATTGCTCATACCGAAATATGGATACACGAGTTTTATCATCGAAATCAATACGCTACTCAATGGACCCTTGCTCTTGCCGACGCTCTGGGGGCTTTTTTCAAAGAAGGTCGGATTGCGAGCGGTTTGGGTGACGATCCTGGCGGGTTTCTTCACCGCGTTCATTGTCAAGTTTGGCTTGTCCAACAACGGTTTTCTGACGGGAGTAGTCGCTCTCAATCCGCTCGTCGAGTTTATCGCCGACAACAAGCGGATCGTCGATCTCGCCGCGGGAATTGTATTTCCAATTGCGATACTCCTGACGATTGAGTTTGCATCCAAGGGAGAGCACCCGGGCTGGAGTCGAGTGGGGGCGAGGCAAGGCGCGTTTCGCGAGGAACCAATGTTGAAGTCGTCACCCTTGCCGGCGAAAATGGTGGCGGTTTCCCTGTGGGTTGTCGCGGTCGTGATGATTGCGCTGTCGGGACTGAATCGCGAAGAGGCGGTTTTACTGGCGATCCTCGCCTTGGTTCTGGCCGTGATCGGCGCTGGAATTTACTATTTTGTCCGCAAGGCGGAGAAGGGGGAAAGCGAATGACTGCGGTGGTGGGACTTCTCATGCGCGACGGGCTGCCCATAGGACTTATAGGACCTATAGGACGTATAGGTCCTATATAAAACCACGCGGCGTGGCGCAAGCGCCAGCCCTACAGAAAAGAAACGATCACTATGGCAAGCGAGGAATTGAAAACACTAATCGAACTAAAACGAGCCAATCCCTACGATTCGACCCAATCGATCGATGCGCTTCGAGGCGATGGGCCGGATGGCGGCCGTATCCCTGCAGTTGATACGAATATCGAGTCGGTGGACGCGGATGGCGTCTATTGCGAATGGGTGGTTTCCCGTTCGGCCTCGAGCGACGCGGTGTTTCTGTTTTTTCACGGGGGCGGCTACTATCGGAGCTCAGCGGTTGCGAGTCGGCGGATCGCTTCCGATTTGAGCGCGGCCTGCGGTTGCCGTTGTTTCACGGTCGACTACCGTCTAGCGCCAGAGCATCCGTTTCCGGCCGCGGTGGACGACGCCTACGCGGCGTACCATTGGTTGCTGGGGCAGGGGATAGAGGCGAATCGCATCGTTGTAGGCGGTAGTTCGGCAGGGGGCGGCTTGACTGCAGCGCTTTTGGCGCGATTGAAATTAAACGACGAAGCGATGCCGTGCGCTGCGGTTCTCCTCTCACCGTGGACGGATTTGACGCAAAGCGCCGAGACCTTTGTTTCCAATGTGCAATCGGACCCTTCTATTTCGAAGGAGTATTTGGATCGGATGGCGGCGCAGTATCTGAGAGGAACGGATCCGAAGGATCCACTGGCGTCGCCGGTTTACTCGGATCTAGAAGGACTGCCGCCGATGCTGGTGCAGGCGGGGACTTCCGAGACCATGTACGGCGACGCTTTAGCATACGTGAACGAGGCTCGAGCGGCGGGCGTACCGGTCCGCTTCGAGCCGTTTGAGGACGTGATTCACGGCTGGCACAATAGCCAGCACGTGGTCCCCAATATTCCGGAGGCTTTGGACGCGATCGAACGGATCGGTTCGTTTGTATCCGAGCGGTTGGACTAGCTCCAACCTGTGTAGGGGCGTCGCAAGCAACGCCCCTACATCACCATCTAGTTGACTAGAATTCTTAAACTCGCGGTTGCCAGCCTTTGCGGTAGGTTCGTTTCGCGAGTTTCTGGGCGGCGCTGTTGTTGAGGATGCGGCCGTTGTTTGGGTCGATGTCCAATACGCTGCCTGTGCGCAGGGCGATATTTCCCAGGTGGCACCAGAGAGTGCTTTTCTGGCCTTCGGCGATCTCCTGATTGAGCGGCGCGTCGTCACGGATTGCGTCGCATAGATTTTGGAAGTGGGGCACGTCGCCGGGCGTGCCTTTCACTTTTTTGAGGAGCAGGCCTTTGGAATCGTAGACCGTGTATCCAGCGGTGTCGAACGCGATGGATCCGCCGTCCCCGTAGAAAGTGCAGAAGGCGAGGTTGTCGCCGTCGCGTCGGTGACAACTGCTCCCGTCCCAAGAGGCGCCGACGTCGCCGAAATCGAACTGGGCGGTTCCTGTATCCGGAGTTTCCTGATCGTCGTCGAAATGGTAGCGCCCGCCGAAATAGCTGACGCGCGTGGGATACTCCACGCCGAGGCCCCAGCGGGCGATGTCGAGGGCGTGGACGCCGTTGTTGATCAGCTCGCCCCCGCCGTAGTCCCACCGCCAGTGCCAATTGTAGTGGATGAGGTTGTCCCGGTAGGGTTGCTCGGGAACGGGTCCCTGCCAGAGATCGTAGTCGAGCTGCTTCGGGACAGGCGCGACCTTGCCGCGACCGATAGAGCCGCGCGTGTTTCGATACCAGGCGCGGGCGAAGCGAACCTTGCCGATAATCCCGCTGTGAAGCGCGTCCATGCCTTGAATCATCGATGCGTAGCTGCGACGCTGCGTGCCCAGTTGAACGCGCCGGTCGTACTTTCTAGCGGCGGCGACCATCCACTCGGCTTCTTGAGGCGTGTGGCTACCGGGTTTCTCTACGTAGACGTGCTTGCCGGCCTCGCAGGCGAGGATCGTGGCGGGAGCCTGCCAGAAATTGGGAGCGGCGATCGAGAGGATGTCGACCGAGTCGTCGTCGAGAATGCTCCGAAAGTCGCCCACGACTTTCGGAGGTTTTGCCTGTCCTTGACTTGCCAATACGCCGCCGGCTTCCGCCCGACTCGAGTCGACGTCGCAAACGTAGGCGATCTCGACGTTGGTCGCCTTTTGGAAGCTCCGTATATGGGCGGCGCCGCGCTTGAGCCCCATGACGCCGACGCGGAGTTTGCGGGAAGGCGCGTTCTGGCCGCGGACGTTGGGGAGGACGGCGAAGGAGGCGGCGCTGAGCGCTCCGGCGGATTTGACGAAGTCGCGTCGGGAGAATGGGGATGAGGTCATGGCGGGGCGGGGGTTGAGTGCGTATTCGCTGAAACGTCTATTTTTTCTCAATTGGCGGGCGGGAACAAGCGAAATTGCGTGTTCCCGTAAAGCGACGTCGATTGCGGTCGCGAGCGCTTGCCTTCGGCGTGATTGCGAGCCACTGTTTTGTTTTTCCTATGAGTCGACTCCTCCTCCGTTTCCTTCTTCTGTTCGTCACTTGCGTGGGTCCATTGTCCGCCGCTTCTGAATCGGAAACCCTGCCCCGGATCCTGATAGTTGGAGACTCCATTTCGATTGGCTATACGCCTTTTGTGGCGGAGCGCTTTCAGGGCCGGGCCGTTGTAGAGCGGATTCCTGGAAACGCCCAGCATACGGGGACGGGACTGCTGAAGCTCGACGATTGGCTCGGGGACGAGAAGTGGGATGTCATCCACTTTAATTGGGGCTTGTGGGACTTGTGCTACCGGCATCCGGACAGTCCGAATCAAGGGAATCGCGACAAGGAGCGGGGGACCGTAACCACGACCTTGAACGATTACGCGAGCAATTTGGAGAGGCTCGTTTCGCGCCTAAAAAAGACGAATGCCCAGTTGATCTGGGCGAATACATCCTACGTGCCCGAAGGCGAAGCGGGGCGGAAGCTCGGGGACGACGCGCGCTACAACGCGGTCGCGGCGAAAGTGATGGCCCGGAACGGCGTCCCGGTGAACGATCTTCATGGACTTACAGCTGAGTTTGAGCCGGGCCTCTTTCGGGCCCCAGGTGATGTGCACTACACGCCGGAAGGGTCCAGTATTCTCGCGGACCAAGTTGTAGACGCGATTGAGCGAGAGCGGCCGGACTTGGTTTTCAAAGTCGGTATGATTGGTTTGGATACGTCGCATGTGATCGCGTTCACCAGTCGCTTCAACAATTCGGAGCACGAAAACCACGTACCGGGAGCCCGCGTGGTAGCGGCGTTCAAAGGAGGGAGTCCGGACATTCCGGCCAGCGCGGATCGTATCGAGGGGTTTACGCGTACGCTCACGGAAGAGTACGGGGTGGTCCTCTACGATTCGATCGAAGCGATGTGCGCGAATGTCGACGCGGTCATGCTGGAGAGCGTGGATGGGCGACCGCATCTCGAGCAGGCCAAGCCGGTCTTCGAAGCGGGTCTGCCGCTGTTTATCGACAAGCCGATCGCGGGTTCTCTCGAGGACGCGATTACAATCTATAAGATAGCTCGGCGAACAGGAGTCCCGTGCTGGAGTTCTTCGTCTCTGCGATTCTATCCCGGCGTTGTCGACGTGGCGGAGGCGGAGAAAGGAGCGCTCAAAGGGGCGATCTCTTATGGCCCGGCGACACGGGAGCCCAACCATCCGGACTTTTTTTGGTACGGAATCCATCCGACTGAAGCGCTGTTCACGGTGATGGGCCCCGGGGTTAGGACGGTGACGCGTAGTTTTACGCCGGACAACGATGTCATTACGGGTATTTGGCAGGACGGAAAAATTGGAACGGTCTACGGGATTCGCAATTCGAAATTTGAATACAAAGTAACCGCGTTCGGCACGGAGCGAGTCGTGAGTCAGTCGCGCGGAGGCGACTACACGCCGATGTTGCGGGAGATCGTCCGATTTTTCCGGACGGGAGTGGCTCCGGTTTCGCTGGAGGAGACGATTGAGATTTACGCGTTTATGGAAGCGGCGGACGAGAGCAAGCGTCGGGGCGGTGTACCCGTTTCGGTGGAAGGAGTTTTGATGAACAATGGGTGGGAGTGATCATTTGAATACGGCGAGAGTGCCTAGGCTTCTGAGTTTGACCGGTTGGTTGGGCATTCTGATCGCCTTGGCGGGTCCTTTGGCAGGGTCGCCTCCGAACATTCTGATCATTACTGCGGACAACCTCGGCTATGGCGACCTGCCTTGCTACAATCCGGAATCGAAGATCGTCGCCCCCAGCTTCGATCGCTTGGCGGCGGAAAGCGCGCTTCTAACTGACTTTTATACGGCCTCGTCGACTTGCACGGTTTCCCGGGCCTGCCTGCTGACCGGGAGGATTGCCCAGCGTCACGGTCTGGACTACCAACTGCCGGGGGTGGAAGGAAACTATGGCGTCGGACTGGAACAGAGCGAAGTGTTGATTCCGAGTGTACTGAAAGCGGGTCCGCATGCCTACGCGACGGGATGCTTTGGGAAGTGGAATATCGGCTTTGCGGAGGGGTCGCGACCGACCGAGCGCGGATTCGACGAGTTTATCGGCAACGCGTCGGGAAATTGCGACTACTACTATCACAACTACCGGGAAAAACACGATTTGTACGAGGGAATCGAACCTCTGTACCGAGAGGGAGAATACACGACGGATATATTCGCCGACGCGGCGATTGACTTTATTGAACGCCACTCTGCGGCGGACCGTCCCTGGTTTTGCTACCTGCCATTCAATGCGCCGCACTTTCCCACGGCGGGAAACAAGCGACCTGGCCAGCCAAACGAGTGGCAAGCGCCGGATTGGGCGTTCGAGCCGTATCCATTCGAAGCGGACGAGGCGGATCCGGAAAAACGCTACTTCGCGGTCGTCACTGCCTTGGACACAGCTTTGGGGCGCGTACTCGACGCGCTGGAGGCGACTGGCGAGGCGGAGAACACGTTCTTGTTTTTCATGTCGGACAACGGCGCATTCCGCCTCGATCGCGCGGGTCTCGACGTCGGCATCAATACGCCGCTGCGCAGTGGCGGCGTCACTTGCTGGGAAGGCGGAATCCGCGTGACGGCGATGGCCCGATGGCCCGGCAAGATCCAAGCAGGCTCCCGCATTTCCGAACCGCTTTGGTCGCCCGACCTGATGATCGCCTGCGCTCGTCTTGCGGAGGCGCCGCTACCATCGGGTCGCGTGTTGGACGGGAAGAACCCGCTTCCGGTTTTGATCCAGGGGGAGGAGTCGCCCCACGAGTCGCTCTTCTTCATCTACCGAACCCACGCCGCTTTGCGAAAGGGCGATTGGAAAATCGTGAGGGAACGCCCGGAACTTCCGTGGAAACTGTATTCATTGAATACGGACATCGCGGAATCGCGCGATTTGGCGATGGCGAATCCGAGGAAACTCCAAGAACTGGTGAACGAGTTCGATCGGTGGGACGATACGTTAGATTAGTTCCAAGAACGCATTTTTAAACAGTGATCTCTTCGAGATCAAATTCCGTCCCGCTTCGACGGGTCGGAACCAGGATCGCTTCGCGAACAAGATATTGCGGGTCGTCTTCAATCCTTGTCCCGTCCCGCTCAGCGGGATGGGATCCTTGTGACGCGAAGCGTCATTTCGCCGTGAGGCGACTGTTAAACATTACTCGCATTTCTCGGTGCGCTTGACCTGCTTGGTTGGAAGGCCCATTTTTTGTGTTTCCTCTGTCGTCCTCGCAACCGTCTCGTTTATGAAACTCAAAGCCTTTTTCGCTCTAACGGCATTGTCGATCTTTGCTTCCCTTTCCGCCTCGGCGGAGTTGCCGAACATCATCCTGTTGATGGGCGACGACCACGGATGGGAGGAGACCGGTTACAATGGCCATCCGTACGTCAAGACCCCGGTGCTGGACGAGATGGCAGCGACCGGTCTCCACTTGGAGAATTTCTACGCGGCCCACCCGAGCTGTTCACCGACGCGAGCCAGCTTCATGACGGGGCGCCATCCGAATCGGATGGGCACCTTTTCGCCGGGCTGGTCGGTTCGACCGGAAGAAATCACCAGCGCCCACATTTTGGCCAAAGCGGGCTATCGAAGCGCTCATTTCGGCAAATGGCACATCGGAACGGTCAAAACAGGCTCGCCCGTCAACCCGGGAGCGATGGGCTTCGACGAGTGGCTTTCGCACGACAATTTTTTCGAGCTCAACGCGTCTTTTTCCAGCAATGGCGGCCCGCCTAGAGTGTATCCGGGTGAAAGTTCGGAAGTACTCATTCGCGAGTTGATCAATTTTATCGCTCGCGTCAAAGGCAGCGGGCAACCGATCTTCTCGGTGGTCTGGTTCGGCTCGCCCCACGAGCCGTACAGCGGCTTGCCCGACGACCTGGCGCTCTACGACGCGCTGCCCGCCAAGTATTCGGAAAAACGGGTGCGACTCACGTCCAACGAGACCGGCGAGCGGACAGAGCGCCCGCAAGGGGATGTGCTGCGTGAGCGGTATGCAGAGATAACCGCGATGGATCGCTCAATCGGGACCTTGCGCAGCTACCTCGAGGACGCGGGGCTGCGTGAGAACACGCTCCTTTTTTACTGCGGCGACAACGGAACTTCTTCGGACGGATCATTGATCACGCCACATCGCGGCGTCAAAGGGATGGTTTACGATGGGGGTATCCTCGTTCCCGGTGTGATCGAATGGCCGGCTCGGATACCGAAGCCGCGCCGAACGTCGATCCGGACGAGCACGAGCGACTTGCTGCCGACCATTTGCGGGATCGCGGGTCAGCCGCTTCCGGACCGGCCAATTGATGGAATCGACTTGACGCCGTTGATCGACGGAAAAATGGCCGAACGCTCGAACCCCCTTTATTTCTGGCAATTCAGAAACGCCCCGGACGAGGCGTCGGGAGCGGTTCCTTACATTGATCCGAAACTGCAGGTCGGCACCACTCCCCTAGTGAAGAAAATGCGGGGTTTGCTCACGCGCAACTTCACCAATTTCCATTATCCCAAAGTTCTGGATACAGACTACGTCGGGCCGAGAGCTGTGATCGATGGATCGATGAAGCTGGTGGTCCACGAAGACAGGAACGGCGCGGTCAAAGAAGAACTTTTCGATCTAAAACGTGATCCCGAGGAGACACGCAATCTTCTCAAGCGCGACCCCGAGACGGCAGAGCGACTCCGCGTCGTTCTGCGCAACTGGCAGGAGTCGGTCCTCAACAGTTTAACCGGCGCGGATTATTGAGGAGGTCCTTGTAGGGCTCGCGCTTGCGCCATGCAGCGTTAGCTGCCTGGCATTGTAGGACGTATAAGACCTATAGGACCTATAAGTCCTATACCATAAGCGGCTCACGCGGCTCTTCGCAAGCGAAGGCCCTACGAGCTTCGTTCACCGACTGGGACGGTTTCGCTCGTGGGGGGCTTGGCGGTGGTCCTTGTCGGTAAGGACCCGATTGTAGATCTCGCCGGGCTTTACGGGTTCGTGGGCTTGTTTGGCGAATCGGACGAGCGTTCGAAGGACGTTCGGATTGCGGGAAGCCACGTTGTTGTTCTCTTCGATATCCCGCGACAGGTCGTAGAGTTCCCAGTCGCCATCGCCTTTCCGGTAGGCTTTCCAATCACCCATCCGCGCGGCGACTTGATCTCTGTATTCCCAGTATAGATACGCGTGGGTATTCTGCCCTCTGTTGCCGAGAAGGGTGGGAAGAAAGGAGAGGCCGTCGGTTTGCGGAGAACTCGATCCCGCGATGTCAGCGAGTGTGGGCATGACGTCGGGAAAGTAGAGGAGGTGGTCCGAAACGGATCCGGCGCTAATCTTGCCCGGCCAGCGCGCGAGCATTGGAACCCTCAGCCCGCCTTCGTAGAGCGATCCCTTTCCGGCCCGGAATCGCTCCTGGGTTTGGGGATTGAGATTGGGGCCGAAAAATCCGTGAGGACGCTCGGGCGTATGGAAATAATCCTGACCGCCGTTGTCGCCGCAGAGGAACATGATGGTGTTTTGATCGACTCCGAGTTCTTTGAGCAGGGCGATGATCGCGCCGATCTGTCGGTCCACCATGTGCATGAAGGCTGCGTAGACCTTAGCGTCGTTTTCGGTCCGCTGACCGGCCGTCCAGGGCTTGTCCTTGAATAGGCGCCACGACGGGTCGTCCGCATCGATTCCCCAAAGGCCGTGAGGCGGAGTCCACGGCAGGTAGCAAAAGAAAGGCTGGTCTTTGTTTTCCCGGATGAAACGTATCGACTCTTTGAATATTTCGTCGTGGGCGTGTGTTTCCCCTTCGTAGAAACTGTGGCCTGAGTTCCCCGGGAGGGGCACTTCCTCGCTGTTTCGAATGAGGTATTTCGGATAGAACGTGTGGGCGTGGACCTGGTCGTAGTATCCGAAAAACGTGTCGAACCCGTGTTTTTCGGGAACGCCGGAGGTGCCGCGCCCGCCGATGCCCCACTTGCCGAATCCGCCCGTCGCGTAGCCGTCCGCTTTCAACATGCTGGCGAGGGTGGGCTCGTCCTCGCGGATCGGAGTGAAGCCGTCATTGACCCGCATGGAGGTGTGGCCGGAGTGGAGGCCGGTGAGCAATACGCATCGGGTGGGACCGCAGACGGGCGCCCCGGCGTAGGCCCGAGTGAACCGCATGCCTTCGTCGGCGAATTGGTCGATATGCGGCGTGAGCAATTCCGGGTGACCCATGTGAGAGGACTCGAAATAGCCCCACTCATCGAGCATCAAATAGATGATGTTCGGGTTCGTACTGCCGGACGTCGCGCCCGCGACGAAGAGAGCGAAAACAAAGACGAGGGGTAGTTTCGAAACGGACATGGGCATCCATGTTTCAAGACTCGGAAGAGCGTGTCGAGGAAAGGTTTTACGTGTTAACTTTCCAAGGTTGGAAAGTTAAGTGGTAGTTTGGAGTTTGGAAACGGGAGGCGGAGGGGGTGGTTTTGAGGGGCGCGGGCGGCGAGGCTTGCGGTTTTCGGAAGGGACGGCTAGAACGCCGCCCTATGAAGAATATGCCCCTATCTCGCAGTCGTAGGCAATTTATCAAGCGCTCGGCGCTTTTCGCTTCGTTCACCGTTTTGCCAAGCCATTTTATTCTGGGGCAACGGTCGAGCGGCGGCGAGCTCGCCCCGAGTCGGAAAGTGAATCTGGCGGCGGTGGGAATTGGAAATCAGGGCCGGGGCGATTTGAGGACTCTCTTCGCCTCGGGACACTGCAACGTGGTGGCGCTGTGCGACGTTGATCTCGCGGGGGCCCATACGCAGGAGTCGCAGGCCAACCATCCTAACGCGCGACGGTTCACGGACTTCCGAGTGATGTTCGACGAGATGGCGGACGAGATCGACGCGGTGCTGATCGCGACCCCCGACCATTCCCATTTTTGCGTGGCCATGCTGGCCATGTCGCTGGGCAAGCATGTATACGTGGAGAAGCCGCTCGCCCACACTTTCGGCCAGTGCGAGCGACTGATCGACCTGGCGGAACGTAGCGGAGTGGTGACGCAGATGGGCAATCAGGGCCATTCGGGAGCCAACTACTTTCAGTTCAAAGCCTGGACGGAAGCGGGAGTCATCAAAGACGTCCGGCGCATCAGCGCCTTCATGAACAACCCGCGTCGCTGGCACGGTTGGGGCGCGTCGGTCACCGAGTATCCGAGCCAGCCATTGCCTGAAGGAATGGACTGGGATACGTGGTTTTGCAGCGGGCCGGAGAACACCTTCAGCGATCGGCTTCATCCTCAGGAATGGCGGAGCTGGTACGATTATGGAAGCGGAGCCTTCGGTGATTGGGGTCCGCATATTTTGGATACGGCCCATCGATTCCTCAAACTGGGACTGCCCCGCGAAATAACGGCTGTGAAGCGGGATCGGCCCAATCCACTCGTCTTCCCCCAGGCGTCGACGATTCGATTCAACTTCGCCAAACGGGGCGACATGCCGCCTTGCGCCGTGACTTGGTACGACGGGATTGACAACCGTCCCGATGTCGAGGCGGAGCTAGGCGACCCAGTCGTCAATCCGGACACGGGAAAAACGGAATTGAAACCGGTCAACATCAGCAAGCCGGGCAAGATTATCTACGGCAAGGATCTGACCTTTGCCGGCGGCAGTCATTCGAGCGCCTTGCGCGTGATTCCGCAGGCGAAGTTCATGGACGTTAGGGAGTCTTTACCGCGTGTAGGCGGGAAGAACTCGAATCACTACGCGAATTTTCTTTTGGCCTGCAAGGGTGAGGAGGAGGCGCGGTCTCCATTCGCGGTGAGCGGCGAGCTCACGCAGGTATTCAACTTGGGGGTGATCGCTCAGCGCTTGGGCGGCAGACTCAAGTTCGACCCGAAGAAACGCCGGATAACGAACGACAAAGTGGCGAACGCGCTCCTCGATCCCGCCCCGCGCAAGGGTTGGGAGGAGTTCTACAAGATGTGAGTTTCGCTCGAGCGTCGGCCCGAGCGAACGGTCGATTCTAACGAACTAGTCGCTTTCGCCGGGCTCGAACCACTTGTAAACGACTCCGGCGAGAGCGGCTCCCACAATTGGCGCGATCCAGAAAAGCCAGAGCTGGGAAATCGCCCAACTGCCTTGGAACAGGGCAACACCCGTGCTGCGAGCGGGATTGACCGATGTATTTGTGACGGGGATACTGATCAAGTGGATCAGCGTGAGTCCCAGACCGATGGCGATCGGGGCGAACCCCGCGGGAGCCCGCTTGTCGGTAGCGCCGAGAATGATGACTAGGAACATGAAGGTCATGGCGATTTCGGTGACGAGGGCGGCGGTGAGACTGTATCCGCCGGGGGAATGCTCGCCGTATCCGTTGGACGCGAACCCGGCTGCGGCGTCGAAACCGGCTTGACCACTGGCGATGAGATAGAGGATGGCCGCTCCGGCGAGTCCGCCGGCCACTTGAGCGCCGATATAGGGCAGCAGTTCTCCTGTCGAAAAGCGTCCGCTGGACCAAAGCCCGATGGACACGGCAGGGTTGAGATGGCAGCCGGAAATGTGGCCAATCGCGTAGGCCATGGTAAGAACGGTCAGACCGAAGGCGAGCGATACACCGAGTAGCCCAATCCCGACGTTGGGGAAGGCAGCGGCGAGCACGGCGCTGCCGCATCCGCCCAGAACGAGCCATAAGGTTCCAATGAATTCCGCTCCCAGTTTTTTAGACAGAGACATAATGAAGTCCTTTGTTTCAGATTTGAGGGGTTTTCTAGAGGGGTTTCTAGAAGAGGGGACCGATAGTAAGCCAGAGCGTGAACGACCTGTCCACACTTATGCGCGAAGTGTCAAAGCGTACTAGAGAGAATGAGGCAACGCTACGGGATCCTCGGACTGCGTGTCTGCGAGCCCGCATTCTTCGGATCGAATAGGACGCTGGTGGTCAGTTCGCAAGGGCCGATGGCGAGGGCTCCACTGGACTTGACTTGAGCTCGAAGACCCCCGCGGCTCCGCATTGCCTCCCGAGCGCCCGGACCCAGGGCCCGATTCATGGCGAGACAGGGGGCGCAATGCGTTGTCCCGAGAAATTGGATATCCTGGATGGTGAATGCAGCGCCATAGAGCGCTTTGAGATCGATACCGGATACAACGATATTGCGTCGAGCGATCTCCGGTCCGATCGGCTTTGGAAGATCGAGGGTCAGCGAAATCTCGTTCCAGGCTTCCAGACTGAAAAAGGTGACGTGTCCGTTGTATTCAGGCCGATCGCGACAAAACCGGTCACCTTCGATTCCTGAATGGGCGAGTATCCGAGCGGTTTCGATCGATTTCAGGTCTGCGCCATTGAGGTTCCCGGCATTCCCTTTTCCAAAAACTCTATGTTCTGGCGCGATAAACATACTGTGAATGTTGATGGAGTACCGCGGCATGCCGGGAGCAAACGAACCGGGTGTCCGGCGGCCTTGCAAATTTAAATTGCGGTTTTCGGCGGTGCAAAGGATAGAAGAGGATTGCGCGTTTCTTCATTGGCGCGTCGACGATCTGTCTTTTGAATCCTCGCATGAAATGGATGCCCCGACGCTTGTCTTCCCCTTTGAGAATCGCTTTTTCGGCAATCGCCTCGCTTGCTGTGCATGAACACTTACTCGCCGATCTGAACTATCCGAAATCCGAGCGTATGAATCAGGTGGACACTTACTTTGGAACGGAGGTTGCGGACCCTTATCGCTGGCTGGAGGAGGACGTTCGGGAATCGGAACGCGTCCGTTCCTGGGTCGAGGCGCAGAACCAGGTGACCTTCGACTATTTGGAGTCTCTGCCGGGGAGGTCGGCGATCGAAGAGAGGCTGACTGAAATCTGGGACTACGAGAAACTGGGCGCTCCCTTTCGGCAAGGGGACTGGTACTACTTTTACAAAAACGATGGATTGCAGAACCAGTTTGTCCTCTATCGCAAGCGGACACTCGACGGGGACGAGGAAGTCGTATTCGACCCGAACAAGTGGTCGTCCGATGGCACGGTAGCCTTGGCGGGCCTGTCCTTCAGCAAGGATGGCCGTTACGTTGCTTATGGTATTCAGGATTCGGGTTCGGACTGGCGAACTTGGAAGATCCGCGATTTGGATACAGGTGACGATCTCGCGGATACGTTGGAGAACCTCAAATACACAGGCCTTTCTTGGAATGGGACATCGGATGGAGTGTTTTATTCGAAGTATCCGGACCCCGAGGAAGGGTCCGAGTTTCAATCGTTGAACACGGATATGAAGGTCATGTTCCACCGGTTAGGGACGCGGCAAGAGGAGGACATCGTAGTTCATTACCGACCCGACCATCCGGAGTGGAGTTATTTTTCGCGCGTGACCGAGGATGGGCGTTATCTGGTGATCCAGGTGAGCGTCGGGACCGACAACAAGTATCGAATTCTCGTGATGGACCTGAGCCAGCCTCTAGCCATGCCGATGGAAATCGTGGATACGTTCACGAACGATTTTTCCTATTTTCACAACGATGGTTCGCGGTTCTTTTTTCAGACGGACTACGAGGCGCCGCGCGGGCGAGTGATCGTGATTGATCTTGATCGCCCGGAACGCGACAATTGGGTCGAGGTCGTGCCAGAGCAGACGGAACCTCTGCGTGGCGTGAATATGGTTCACAATCAGATCGTGGCCACCTACCTGAAGGACGTACAGACTCAGGTTCGCTTTTTTCGCAAGTCGGGAGAGTCCGTGGGCATACTCGAACTTCCCGGGGTGGGGACCGCGTCCGGATTTGGCGGCAAGCCGTCTCATTCCGAGACGTTTTTCCAGTTCCAGTCCTATTCGGTTCCGCCTTCGATTTATCGGTACGACTTTATATCTGGAGAAACGGAGTTGATCGGTCGGTCTTCCGTGGACTTCGATCCCGATGGCTATACAAGCAAGCAGGTGTTTTACACGTCGAACGACGGCACGCGAATTCCGCTGTTCATTACTCATAAGAAGGGGATCGAACTAGACGGAGAGAACGCGACGTTGTTGTATGGATACGGAGGATTCAATATTTCGCTTCTCCCCCGATTCAGCGTGACTCGAGCGGCTTGGCTGGAAATGGGCGGTGTTTACGCGGTCGCCAATCTTCGAGGGGGTGGCGAATACGGGAAGGCGTGGCATCAGGCGGGCCAGAAGCAAAACAAGCAGAATGTTTTCGACGACTTTATCGCGGCGGCGGAGTACTTGATTGATCAAGGCTACACGCGGTCGGATAAGCTGGCAATCCAGGGGGGCTCCAATGGAGGACTGCTCGTGGGGGCAGTGGTCAACCAGCGGCCGGATTTGTTCGGGGCGGCGTTGCCGGCCGTGGGGGTGATGGACATGTTGCGCTTCGACCAGTTTACGGCGGGCCGATTCTGGACGGACGACTTCGGCTCGTCGTCGGAGTCGAAGGAGATGTTCGAGTACCTGCTGGGATACTCGCCGTATCATAATTTGAAGGACGGCACACGTTATCCGGCCATTCTCGTGACGACGGCCGACACGGACGACCGAGTCGTTCCTGGGCATTCTTTCAAGTACGCCGCTCGCTTGCAGGAGGCCCATGCGGGCGAGTCCCCGGTTTTGATTCGAGTTGAAACCCGAGCAGGCCACGGGTCCGGTAAACCGACCTCCAAGCTCATCGAAGAATCGGCGGACATCTACGCGTTTCTGGCCAAGAATCTCGGAATGAAATTGAGTCCTTGAGGCGAGTCGCGATCCCCGATCGCAAATGCTTGGGAATCTAGCAACAGCACATTTAGACAAAAACGTTTTTATATAAATGTGCAGTTTGCTTGGCCTCCCCGCGCGGAGCGTCGCGTATGAGGGTACGGCGAGCCGACGAAGCGGCGCGGCGCTTCGCTAGTCGACGAAGCTCATGGCCCTGGGCCTCTCGAATAGCAAGCGGAGGCCCGACACCCTTATTCGAGCGGGTCTGCCTTGATTGTCTTTCTACGAGACTGCGAGGGGCGAATCACGCGTTTGCCAAAAGTAAAGCGAAGGATTTTGGAGGGATCAGCGTATTGCTTGTTGAATCGCCTAAGATCTATGAAAACCAACACGCTGTACTATCCACTCCTTTGGCTCGCCCTGATTTCTACGGCGACCGCTCTGGCTCCAATTGTCCGTGGGCAGGCTCCCGCATCCGAGAGCGCTGCGGCTCGCTCTTCCGATAATAAGGGCGTTTTCAGTCTCGAGTTCGAGGGCGGCAACGCCCGGTCGCTTATCGACGCAATGCGGGAGCACGGCGTGAACGTGATCGCCTCGGAATTGGCCGATCAGATTCCGGTGCCTCCTTTCCAGGTGAGCAACGTTTCCGGAAGCGAGCTTTTCACGGCTCTCAATTATCTTCTGGATTCCCAGGAGCGCTCGCCCCGAGCGTCCTTCATGGCGCGGCCAGTGCGAAGCGGCTCTCCCGGGGTTTGGACGTTGGTTGAGCAGTCGATTGCGTCGCCACGGAGAAACGTAGACGAAAAAGCGCTCGAGCAGCGTATTGAAGGCGTGGTCAATCGCGTGTTGGAGCAGAAGCAGTTTCCCGTCTTGGCGGAGGTTCCGAAAACGCGGGCGGAACCCGTTTTTATCGGCGATCTACTGGAGCGACTGTCCGTGGACGATGTAACCACCGCGATCAATCAAGCGGTGAAGATCGGGGTCGAGGTCAATGGCGTCGACTACGAGGATCAGCCGATCCTGATGTCCTATCACCCGGAAACGAATCTGCTGGTGCTGGCGGGGCGAAACGCGTCTATGGACCTGGCTATGAAGAC
The DNA here is from genome assembly GCA_028284235.1 of Opitutaceae bacterium. Lineage (GTDB taxonomy): Bacteria > Verrucomicrobiota > Verrucomicrobiia > Opitutales > Opitutaceae > Pelagisphaera. The sequence continues at coordinate 85,970 of JANQSC010000077.1, read as the reverse complement.
GCTCGCGGAATTAAGGAACAGCGCCGTGAAGCTGGAAATATACCGGAGAACGCTGGGTCGGGCGGATGAGGCGGGTGGATGAGTCTCGAATGATGGGAGTCGGGCGCGTGGATCTTCTGCATCGATGAGACGAGCGGTCGCCCATGGATGCTTCGCTGAACATTCCGCTTGGCGCTTTCGATGACTGCCCAATTGACCGGGCGAGTATCCACGCGATGGACGTATCGCAATTGACGCGCGGGATGAAGTCGATGAGCGATGCGGCTTATCGGGAGTTTTTCCGTCGCTACTACCAGCGCCTTTGGGCCTATCTTTACGCGGTTTCCGGCGGGAACGAGTCCATGGTCGAGGACGCATTGCAAGCGACCTTTACGAGAGTGATCAAGCATATCCGTGTTTTCGATACAGAGTCGATATTCTGGGGATGGTTGACTCGGTTGGCGAAGTCGGCCTATATCGATTGCTATCGCAAAGAGTCGGTATTCAGGCGCCTGATTCGTCGTTTTCGCGACGATGCCTGCTCTGACCCAGTCGAGAGCGTGGGTGTCCCAGCGGAAGCGTCCTGGGCGCGACTGGAGAGTGGTTTGAATCGGTTGAATCAAGACGAACAGGCGCTTGTTCGATCAAAGTACTTCGATGGTCGCTCGTATGAATCGATCGCGAAGGAGCTTGGATTGACGGCGAAAGCGGTCGAGTCGCGGCTTGTTCGAGTCCGGCGAAAATTGAGGCGATTAATGACAGAGGGTCCTAACTGTGAGTGACGACGAGCAAGCGATTCGAGACGCCTTGGCGGAGGAAAGCGCGTTGAACGCGGAAGAGCGTATGCGCGTGGCGTTATTGGCGAACGTTCGACAACGCCGCTGTCGTCGGTCTAGGTTGCGAATTGGTTGGGCTGTGTTGGCGTTTGGATCGGCGATTGCTCTTATTGACTGGGGAAGCGAGCTAAGCGGACCGGCGCCAATGGTGGATAATCGGCCAAGTCCCGATTCGCTAGAAAACGTTTACTCGGTATTTCGTACGGAAAAGTGGATACCGGATCCGGATTTGAGTAGTGGACCGCCTCCCGTTGTGACGATCTTGAATTACGAGAGCTTGCGGGACGCTTTTCCGGATCGACCCTGGATGGTGGTGGAGTGGGCGGGTGGCCACGGCAAGCGACTCGTCTTTCTGGATGAGGAACGAGGGCCGATATGACTGATTGAATATACAGTGATTCCGCCCGGAATCGAATCCGCGTCAAATCCCCTGACTTGGCGCCGATTGGGTCGGAGTCCCTGAAAGGGTCCTGCCTGCGCCGGGAACAGGATAGTTGTCCCACAGCCCATCGGGAGCTGTTCCCCGTCGGGTTGGTGGTCATTGAATCCCGGGCTAGTAGTAGTTGTGTTTTTCTAGCTAAAGCTGTAATAGGGAAGAGGCTGCGTATTTGATCGAATAGTCCGTTACCTTCTTTTCTCTAGATACATTACCTTAACGCATTAGAACGAAGAAAAGTGGAAAGTTCTCGAACAGAAGTATCGACTGAATTCATACAGCTCCTGACGACGCATCAGAGCCGTTTGTACGCCTATGCGCTTTCGCTTCTGGGCGATCGCGAGGCGGCTCGCGAGGTGATGCAGGAGACGAATATCGTACTTTGGCGCAAGGCGAGCCAATTCACGATAGGGACTAATTTCGCCGCGTGGATGATGAAAATCGCCTACTACCAGGTTTTGGAGTATCGTCGTAAATCGAATCGGCGGGCTTTGTTTGTCGCGGACGAGGGGTTTCTTTCCACTTTGGCGGAAGAAGCCGTCGATTCGACAGGCTATACGGAGCAACAGCAATCGGCATTGAGGGACTGCCTATCTCGGCTGACGGAGAACCAGCGTGACCTGGTGCGTCGTCGCTATTCGGACGGAGCTTCAATCAAAACGGTCGCCGATCAAGTTGGGGTTGCAGCGAGCGCCGTGAAACAAGCGTTGTTTCGGGCGCGCTGCAAGCTGATTGATTGTGTGCGTTTTAAAATGAAGGAGCAGCCGACGTGAGTGAGTTTGAACGCCTGCTATCCGGTTTTCTCGACGAGGGGTTGAGCGCCGAGGAACGCGAGCGTCTCGCGGAACTGATCGAGTCTAATGGTGAATACCGCGCTCGATATCTGGAGCATTGCTCCTTGCATGCGGCCTTGGCTTGGGAGCATGGAGCATTGGGTGAGATGGAGAATCCGTTTGAGGCGGAAACCAGTCGAGGAAACCTTGGTCCGTTTCGAGTCCCAATTAAGTTCAGACGCTGGAAGCGGTCCTTGGCCTGGGCGGCCGGTTTCGCCCTGGTTGCGGGCTTCGTCTGGCAGATCGCGATTCCCGCGGTTCGGACCAGCCAGTGGCAATCGAGTGAGGCCATCGGTTCGATCGTTCGGATGGCTGGCGGTGAATTGAGAGTTTCGAAATTGGCGATTCAATTGGAACAAGGGGATTCGATAAAGGTGGGAGAGTACGAATTGACGGGAGGGATCGTTCAGGTTGTATTCAACAATGAGGTACATGTGTTGATAGAGGCGCCGGCTCGCTTTAGTTTGGAGACGTCCAAGCAGCTATTGCTCTCCGAGGGTCGCCTGTCCGCGAATGTGCCCCCGCAGGGTGTCGGGTTCACTGTCCAGACGCCTTCGGTGGAGGTGGTAGACTACGGGACGGAGTTTGGCGTGGAAGTCGACGCGATGCAACGAAGCGAGGTGCATGTATTCGAGGGGGAAGTGGAAGTGAAGACCCAAGGGGCGTTTGTAGAGCCGGTTCGACTGGTGACGGATCAGGCGACTCGCGTGGATACGACGACTGGAGAGCTTTCGGGAATCGCGGTTGAGCCACAGCGATTCCTTCGAAGTTTCGAAGAGCCGATGCTCTACTATTCTCAGGGGGTTAGGAGTTTGAACCCGGCAGTCTATTATCGCATGGCGGTTAGCGACGACGGGCTCACTTTGTTGGATCGCTCGGGAGGCGGTTTCGACGGACGTATTGAGACGGGGATGATGGAACGTTCCGCGTTTGCGCCTGGGCGCATTGGCAAGGCCCTGCGGTTGGAGGGGCCTTCCGGGATGGCGTTTGCCATGGTGCCAGACTACCCCAAGGCGACGAATGACAGAATCTCCGTCGTCGCTTGGGTTTACGCCGAGTCGCGTCCGACGTGGGCGAGCATTGCCAAAAACTGGACATTTGGCGAGACAGGTCAGTTTCACTTTGGTTTGCGTCGCCATGAGGGGGAGCTCGAAGTGCAGATTCGCGAGTCAGATGGCAGTGTCGCCCAAGTAGTCGACTCGGAGCCGCTTCCCTTGAACGAGTGGCATCATGTCGCGTTTGTCGCTGATGGAGAGTTTGTCCGGCTGTACAGGGACGGCGTCGAAGTGGCCGTAGAGCGATATGATGGCTTGGTAACGCCAAGCTATCCCGCCTTGGGAATCGGCGTTAAGCCCCATGAATCCGAAAATCGGAGACCTTCCGACTCGAGCGGTTCTCTTGGGTTTTGGGACGGCCGCATCGACGAGCTGGCGATCTTCAATCACGCGCTGGCCGCTCAGGACATCGAACGGCTCTACCAAGCTCCCAAGAAGGGGAGACTCTTGTCGGCTCGATAGGGCGACATTTTTTACGATCTCAATTGAATCCGTATCCATTATGAAAATACGATTTATAATCTCCACTGTATTTTGTTGTTTGATACTGCTGAAAATCGCCTATTCGGCGGACCGCCCCAACATCGTGGTCATCTTGACGGATGATCAAGGATACGCGGATATCAGTTTCAATCCGGAGCATCCCAAGGAGGTGGATACGCCGCATATGGACGCTTTAGCGAAAGAGGGCGTGTTTTTCACGCAGGCCTATACGAGCGGGCACGTTTGCTCGCCGACGCGGGCTGGGCTTATGCTGGGCCGCTATCAGCAACGTGTGGGTGTGTACACTGCGGGCGACGGGGGGCGCGGCTTCGATCCGAAGTTGCCGATCTTCCCCGCGTTCCTGCCGGACGAGTACACAAGCATGGCCATCGGGAAATGGCATCTGGGCTTGGACAACGACTATCCGGAATTGAAGTGGCACGCGATGAGTCGCGGCTTCGACGAGGCCTACAAGTTCATGGGGCGGGGAGGACACGACTATTTCGAGTCGAAGGGAGTAAACGGAGATGACTACGCTCCAGTCTATCGCGACAAGACGCGAATCCCGGCGGATGAATACGAAGGCTACCTAACGACGCGATTGACTGAAGAAGCGGTCGCGTTCATCGATCGGCAAATGGCCCGTTCGACACGCCCCCGTCTTCGCTCGGGCGCTACGCCGAGGCAGGCAGAGCAGGCTAGTCCCTTCTTTCTCTATCTCGCGTACAACGCGGTCCACGCCCCCGCTCAGGCGCCTCGCGAGGATATCGACCACTACCGAAACAAGTTTCCCGGAATCAGCGAGAGGAGGGCAATTCTGATGGCCATGCTCTATCACTTGGATGAAGGGGTGGGGTCCGTGGTCAAGAAGCTGAAAGACACGGGCGCGTGGGAGAATACCCTGTTGTTTTTCCTCACCGACAATGGCGGCTCCAAAGCGATGCAGGCGGACAACGGCAGCTTGCGCGGCTTTAAAGGCAGTCTTTTCGAAGGCGGTATTCGCACGCCGTGGATCGCTAGTTGGCCGAAAAAGTTCTCGGGAGGGCGTTCCATCGATACTCCGGTCATTTCTTTGGATATTCTGCCGACGGCCCTCGATGCGCTGGGTGTGGCGGCTCCAAACGAAACGTCGTTCGACGGCAAGAGTTTGCTCCCCTTGCTAAGCGGAAAGTCGGATTCGCTGCATTCGGAGCTCTATTGGAACTCGGGCGAGCCGAAGGGCGAGTGGGCCGTTCGTCAAGGCGACTGGAAGGCCCACGGCTTCAAGGAGAAGTACGAGCTATACAATTTGACGGACGATCCCTCCGAAACGAAGGACCTGTCTAAGAAGAACTCGGCGAAGGCGAAGGAGCTGTTCGCCCTGCACGCCGCTTGGCACAAGGAGATGAAGCGGTCGGAGCATGGCGGAGTCATGCCCGCGGCCGAGGCGGGATCACCCGTGGAGTCATCCAAACTCAGCAAAGCGGAGAAAGAGAAGCGCAGGGCGGAGCGAAAAGCGAAGAAGGAATAGTAGATCTCCTCCGGGGAGGCCGCTCGTTCGTAGATCTCGAAATTGCATCCTCTTCTGGAAAAAACGCGCCGGGACGGCGCGTTCCACCTTTTGTGCTGGAACTAGGTCCAACTCGCCGAGGCCTGATCCTGTCCGGGTCGTTGTTGACACGTCTGGGGCGAGGTGGAGAATCGGCCGCGATTATGGGTAAACCGATGCGCCCCTCATTGTTTGTCTCTGCCGTTATTGCGACGGCGCCTTTGTCGACCGTGTTCGCGGAGGTCGATTTCGCTCGGGATATCCAGCCCATTCTCAACGCCAATTGTGTCGAGTGCCACGGTGGGGTGAAGGCGGCCGGGGAGGTCTCATTCGTCTACGAAGATCGTGTGATCAATTTCCGGGGCGACTCGGGCAATCCGGTTGTGACTCCGGGCGTATTGGAAGATTCGGAGTTGTACTATAGAGTTACCACGGACGACGAGGACGATCGCATGCCGCCTGCTAAGGATCATCCCCCGTTGTCCGAGGGAGAGATCGCGTTGCTGGCGAGTTGGATCGAGGAAGGCGCGAAGTGGAGTGGCCACTGGGCCTTCCAGTCCACAAAGCGATCGGAGGTTCCCGAAACCGCGTTCGAATCCCGGGTGAGAGGGGATGTGGATCGGTTTTTATTTCACCGCTTGGAAGCGGAGGGTCTTGCTCCTAGCGATTTGGAGGAGCCCGGTCGAATGCTGCGGCGTTTGAGCTTGGGGCTAACTGGATTGCCGCCGTCGCTGGAAGAACTCGAAGCGTTCGAAGCGGCTTATGCAACGGATTCGGATGGAGCGCTGGAAGACGCGGTGGACGATCTTCTGAGCCGACCCGCATTTGGCGAGCGATGGGCGACGATGTGGCTCGACCTGATCCGCTACGCGGATTCGGGGGGACTGGGACAGGACCAGAAGCGAACGATCTGGGCCTACCGCGACTGGGTGGTGCAGGCCTTCAACGACGATCTCCCTTTCGATCAATTTACGATCAAACAGCTGGCCGGGGACTTGCTTCCCGAACGGACGCTCGCCGATCTGGTGGCCACTGCCAGCCAGCGCAACACCCAGACTAACGACGAAGGCGGTACCGACGACGAGGAGTTCCGGGTGGAGGCGGTGCTCGATCGGGTCAACACGACCTGGCAGACCTGGGGATCGATCACCTTCAGTTGCGTGCAGTGCCACGATCACCCCTACGATCCGATTCGCCACGAGGAGTACTACCGGTTCTTGGCGTTCTACAACAACTCTGCCGATACGGACCTTTCCGACGACGCGCCGTTGCTGGAAGTCCCGGAATCCCCGGATCGCTACGAAGAGGCGATGACCCTGCGGGAGCGCGTCCTCGAATTGAAAGAGGCGTTTTGGGGAAGCGGTCAGGCCCTTGCGGGGGAAACGGACTGGACGGGCTTGAAATCGCTTGCAGTCGAATCGAACAACAGCACCGAGTACACGGTTGTTGAATATGCGGACTACGACGAATTCCATACCGTGGGAACGGTGGCGATAAAAACGCACACCTTGATCGACGCGCCAGCATCGAGTTTTGGAAAGGAGCCGATGACGGCTCTTCGCTTAACCGTTCTTCCCCATGATTTGGATACGGCGATCGACAATTCCGAGTGGGGCTTTATCATCGACGACTTAGAGGCTTGGGTCGAGTCGGAGGACGGCTCACGCCTGCCGGTTTGCTTCCGAGCGAGCCTACCGGACGTCCCATGGATGCCGACGGATCCGATGGGTCGGGTGGGAAGCAACGGCGCTAACTGGGGAGCGAATTCGCAAATCAACTACGAGCGGACACTCGTCCTCGTTCCGGAAGCGCCGATCGACTTGGCCGAAGGCGAACGCTTTGCTCTTCGTATCCATTGCGACGAGGTGGGTCAAGGCAGTTTTCCCATGGCCATTCAGCGCGGCCGTCTCGCCTGCAGTTCGGACCCTCGCTGGACGGAATGGTCGGCGCCGGGAAGCGACGCGTATCGCTGGAGCCTGGATATCGCAGACGCGTCCGAACGTCTGAAAGCGATACCTGGAACGACGGTTCCGATTATGCTGGAGCGACCGGAGGAGCTCGCCCGGCGAACCCGGATTTTCGAACGCGGCAACGCGATGGACAAGGGGGATCGCGTTTTCGCAGGGCTCCCCGCTTCGCTGGTGGAAACCGAATCCGGTAGTTCGTATCCGGATCGTCTGGACATGGCTCGCTGGTGGGCTTCGAAGGAGAACCCGCTCACGGCCCGGGTGTTCGTCAATCGACTTTGGGAGCAGCTGTTTGGCGTTGGAATTGTTCCGACCTTGGAGGACTTTGGATCTTCGGGGGAGAAACCGACGCATCCCGAGTTGCTCGACTACCTTGCAGTGAGGTTCCAAGACGACTACCAGTGGAGCGTGAAAGCGATTCTTCGAGAGATCACGCTCAGCTACGCGTATCAGCAATCGTCGCGCGTCACTCCGCAGTTGCTCGAACGCGATCCGGACAATCGACTGGTTGCCCGCGGTCCGCGCCTGAGACTCACTGCCGAGATGGTGCGGGATCAGGCTTTGGCCGCGAGTGGACTAATTTCCTTGAAGCGTGGCGGCCCGCCCGTGCACCCGCCGCTGCCGGAAGGGGTATGGCAACCGTTTTTGAGCAAGGACCTGTGGGAGACCCCGGAACGAGGGGAGCCAGATCGGTATCGCCGATCGCTCTACACGTATGTAAAGCGCAGCATCCCGTTTCCAACCTTCGCCGCATTCGACGCGCCCTCGCGCGAGTTCTGCAATCCGCGTCGCCTCAGTTCGAATACGCCGTTGCAGGCATTGGTGACTCTGAACGACGCGGTATTTGTGGAATGCGCGGAAGCGCTGGGGGGGCGGATAGCCAATACCGCTGACGGCGACCTGAAAGCCGGTCTCGCCCAAGCCCACCGAATGGTGACCGGGCGTCCACCTAGCCAAGAACGGATCGATAAGCTGTATTCGCTTTACGAAGACGCGAATCTTCAGTCCCCCGAACAGGCGTGGACCGTGGTCGCCCAGGTCCTTCTTAATCTCGATGAAACGCTGACGTACTAAGACACAATACAACGGGCCATGAATCTGGAATCACTGCTTAGCGAAACGCACCTACGCTCTTTGGAGCGTGAAACGCGCCGACAATTTCTAACTCGATGCACGACGGGTTTGGGGGCGCTTTTCTTGGCGAATCAGGCGGGCAAGGCGGCGGGCGGGCCAGGCATGCCTCAGCATGACTCGTCCAACCCCTTCGAATCGCTTCCGCCCCATTTTCGGGGAAAGGCCAAGCGAGTCATCTACTTGCACATGATCGGCGCTCCGAGCCAGCTCGAGTTGTTCGACTTCAAACCGGACCTGCAGCGGCTCGACGGGCAACCCTGCCCGCAATCGTTTCTCGAAGGCAAGAACTTTGCCTTTATCCAAGGGACGCCAAACATGCTGGGGCCGCAATTCCCATTCAAGCAGCATGGGCACTCCGGCGCTTGGGTGTCGGACCGACTGCCTCACTTCTCGAAAGTGGTCGACGAAGTGTCTTTCATCAAGACCCTACAGACGGACCAGTTCAACCACGGCCCGGCCCAGCTCATGGTCCACTCTGGCCATGCCCGTATTGGCTACCCGTCGATCGGCTCCTGGGTGACCTGGGGGCTGGGGACGGAAAACACGGATCTCCCCGGTTTTGTCGTTTTGCTGTCGGGCGGGCGCATTCCGCGCGTAGGCAAGGCGCTTTGGAGTTCGGGCTTTCTGCCGTCGGTTTATCAAGGCGTGCAGTGCCGTTCGCACGGGGATCCCGTGCTCAACGTATCCAATCCGGGCGGCATTTCCCGTGATCTCCGTCGCAGCGCGTTGGATACACTTAAGGACATCAACGAGAAGACCCATTCGGATTTCGGCGATCCGGAAACGCTGACCCGAATCGCCCAGTACGAGATGGCGTTTCGGATGCAGATGGCGGTTCCGGACGCGATGGATATCAGTCAGGAACCCGCCCATATCCACGAGCTTTACGGAACGGCGCCCGGCGAGGAGAGCTTTGCCAACAACTGCGTGCTGGCCCGAAGACTAATCGAGCGGGGCACGCGTTACGTGCAGCTTTTCGACTGGGGATGGGACTCGCACGGCGCGGGCAGGCAGGAAGCGCTTAACGCGGGTTTTCAGGACAAGTGCCGCGAGGTAGACCAGCCGATGGCGGCGTTGATCATGGATTTGAAGCAACGTGGATTGCTGGAAGATACGCTGGTAGTTTGGAGCGGCGAGTTCGGACGCACGCCCATGCGGGAAAACCGGGGCGGAGTCGAGATGAAGCTGATTGGCCGCGATCACAACCCTGGGGCGTTTACCGCCTGGATAGCGGGTGCCGGCGTCAAACCGGGTGTCACTTACGGTGAGACGGACGAGGTGGGCTACAGCGCCGCGGTGGATCCGGTGCCGCTGGAAGATTATCACGCGACCCTGCTTCACCTGTTGGGATTCGAGCACAAACACCTTAATTATCCCTTCCAGGGGTTGGACCAGCGGTTGACGGGTGTGAAGGACGCGAAGGTGATCAAAGATCTCCTAGCCTAGCGATTGTTGCTTGTTTGAAACCGCGAATACACACGAATAGTCGCGAATGAATGTGTGCCTGCAAAATTCGTGTTAATTCGCGTGCATTCGTGGTTCCTCTAAAGCGAACAATTTGAGATCTTTGGTTTTTCTAATGATCCGCGAGTTCGTCCATGCGTCGCGAGAGTCGTTTGACGGGGACAACGTTGAGGACGCCAAGGTGATCAAGGATCTCCTGGCTTGATTTTTGTATTCGCTGGTCTAGTACGAATCGTTTTTTCGTCGCCATTTCGATTGGGCGTTCTGGTGTTTGCGTAGCCGTTTGCTGATCTCCTTAAAACGCTGCTCTTTCTCGCGCCGCGGGTTGCGGGCGGCGGTTGAGCGTTTGCGTCGCTCCGAGATTCGAGTCTGGGCGGATTCTGTTTCGTGTTTAAGTTTTTGATACTGATTGAAACGATTGGGGTCGAGAGTTCCCGTTTCCAGGGCGGCTATGACGGCGCAGCCGGGCTCGTTTTGGTGGCTGCAGTTGCGGAAGCGGCACTTCTTGGCGAGGGCTTCGATGTCTGAAAACGTCTGTTCGAGTCCTGTCGCGTCGCCGGTCAACTGGATTTCGCGCATTCCGGGCAGGTCGATAAGCATACCGCCTTGGGGAAGCGAAATGAGTTCCCGCCAGGTGGTGGTGTGGCGCCCTTTGCTGTCGGTGTCGCGATTGCTTTGGGTGGCGAGTTGCGGCCCTCCTATCAGCGCGTTGGCCAATGTGGACTTGCCGACTCCAGAGGAGCCGAGCATGGCGACGGTCTGGCCGGGCTGGAGGTAGGGCTGTATGGACGCGAGCCCGTCAGCGGAAAGCGCCGAGATCGGATGAATGGGCGTGTCCGGCGCAATTGCGTTTACGGAGCGAATTGCGTCGTCCAGATCGGTGGCGACGTCCGACTTGTTGAGGAGTATGACGGATTGAGCGCCACTGTTGCCGACAAGCGTAAGATAACGCTGGATACGATTGATATTGAATTCGGCGTCTAGTCCGCTGACAAGAAATAGGGTGTCGACATTGGCGGCGATGAGTTGATGTCGCGATTCATTGCCGGCGGCCTGTCGTTCAATGAGGGACTTTCGCGGCAGCAATTCCTGGATGATCGCGGCATCCTCCTTGCGGGTTTGGAGGTCGATCCCGACCCAGTCTCCGACCGTGGGAAATGACTGGGCGTCTTCAGATTGAAGTTGGAAGGCGCCGGAGATTAGCCCGGGGCGGGTGTCGATTCCGTTGGAGACGATGTATTGACCCCGATTCGCTCGGACCACTCGGGCCGGAACGAGGGAGCTATTTTCGATTGACTCGAATTCGTGTTGAAGGCGCTCGGTCCAGCCGAGCAGCGCTAGATGTGAGTTCATAGATGGGAAAATGGGTTTGGATGGGTTGTTTGGGTTCGACCTTTGGTCGAGGGCGAGGCGTTCGGGCCCAAAAAAGCCGCGAACCAGTCGTTCGCGGCGTACTGCAATTCTTGCGGTTGAGCGCGCTTTAGGCGAGCGCGGGAAGGAGCGAACGATTGTGGGCGGCGTTGGCGCTGTATTGGGGGGCAATCATCGGGTTCACTCCTTTCTCGTTGAGGTCGTCGGTTCGACGACGCGTTTTGTAGTTAGTAACGTGTACTGATTGAGCGGCGTGTCAAGTTGGGAGGATGTTACGGACTATTTTGAAACCACGAATGCACACGAATTGACGCGAATGAATGTGAGACTGGAAAATTCGTGTTGATTCGTGTGCATTCGTGGTTCCTCCAAAACCCGAATCGTAATGCGCTTCGTATTTCTAGTGATCGGCGAGTTCGTCCATGCGCCGGGCCAGCCGTTTTACGGGAACGACGTGGAGCACGCAGGCGGGCGATCTCGTTCGCTGCTCTTTTGACCCGACTGTATTCACGGTTTCGATAAACTCGTTGAGCACTTCTTTGAATTGGTTTGTTTGCTTGTTGGTCACGTTCTGCTCTCTCGCTTCCACGACGCCATCATCCGCTCCCGCGCTGTTGGCGAGTTCTTGTTCGGCGAAGAAGGCGGCGAAGTCGGGAATGACTGAGAGGGTCGTGGGAATGTCGACGACCAAGGCGGTGGAGCAGGTCTTGCTGAGCGCGAGCTTGGTGTAGATGGGCCGTCGTTTGGGAATCACGATCTCGATAGAGACGAGGTCGAATGGAGCGCGATCGCCTTTGCTGAAGCTGTCGTACACTTCAGGGTGATTGTCCGGGTTGAACTCCTCCAAGTCTTGGGGGAGACCGACGACTAGTCCTTCGATTTGGTGGCGTTCTTGTAAGACCGGGTCTTGATGGAGCGTGTGTTCTGTATCCAGAATCGTAGTGACGACGGGTCGGATGTAGTTGAAATAGTAGCCGGTGGCGAGTCCTCGGGCGAGCCCGTAGGGAGTGGTTTCCGCCTCGGCGTGATCGACGCGACGAAAGATGAGGATGGCGGCGACGATGAAGGCGCCGGCTCCAGCCAGGAACCCGGCGAGCGGCTCGAGCCAGCCAAGTTCCCAGTCAGGCGAACCGGTGATGGCGTGCCAGAGCCAGAACGCGGTTACCAGAAAGGAGAGAATGACGAGGACAGCGCCGGCCGGAGGCCAGGCGCGGAGGATGATTTTCCAACGGGACATTTGAACGGGGTTTCAGGACATGGATTACTAGGGTTCTACGATAATGCGTCCTTGCATCATTGTAAAATGACCCGAGTAGGTGCAGATGTAGGGGTGGACTCCGGGTTCGGAAGCGGTGAACTCGACGGTGACTGTGTCGCCTGGATAGGCCAATTCGGACGCGGCGAGAATGCGGTCTTTTTCCGCACTCGGAATGAAGGCGTCTTGGGGGGCGGTGAGGGCGGCGATGCCGACGGGATTGATGTCGGCTTCGGCGTTCACGATCACCAGATTGTGGACCATGTCGCTTGCATTGGTGTAGCGGAGGGCGATCTGCTCCCCGGTCTTCATGCGGACCTCGGTGACGTCGTAGGTGAGCGTGATACCGGTGGATCGAATGTCGATGACCCGATCGGCGGTTGCAGTGGGCGCGTTGCGAGCAGTTTTTGGAACGGCAGGCGCCTCGGAGGGCGGGGAATGGGAACTGTGACCTATCGGCATCTTCGTTTCGCTCGGGTCGATAGTGTCGCCGGGAACGCGATGAATGGTCTTGTGGACGAGATGGTTCATCGCGGCGCCGTCCGCGGATTGGAGGCGGTAACTGATGGCCATGACGAGTCCCATTGGAGTTTCGACGAGATCGGGCAGTCCGGATTGTTTGGATACGGAACGTTGAACGAGTGACTGACGCAATTCGGGGATTTCGAGCGTGAGTGTTGTACGGTCGCTTGACAGGAGTATCGATCGAATGGCGACAGGATCAGGTCCGGCTTCGCCCGGTCGATTGGCGGAGTAGACTTTTCCACGCGTCCCGTATTGGCTTGTCCAGGGATAAGTCCACTGGCTGAGGGAGAAATTGCCGGGCTCGATTGCCGAGTTCGGATTGAGCGGTTCCGCGAACCGGAGCTCGATGCCGCCCTTGAGCGTATTGACGGCGACGGGGAGATGGAGTGGATTTCCGGTGTAGCGTACGCGGTGGAAGGATCCCCAGTCGCCTCCGTGGCCGACCGATTGCCAACTGGTGAGCCCGGCCAAGTAGAGATTTCCATCCGCGTGGAAGCGGCCGTGAATAGCGCCGGACTGGAGCGTTATCGGGAGCGGCAAGTGGGCCGCCTGCCATTGGCCGTCGACGTCTTCATTGAGGAGGAGCGAGAGGGTGCCGCGGCCGTAGGAAGCGAGGAGCGCTTGGCCTTGCAGCGATTCGGGCCAGGCGGGGCTGTCGATGAAGATCGGAGCCGAAGGGGAGTTGTCGATGAAATGGGGGATCCAGGCGATTGGTTTGACGAAATCGGCGGGGGGCTGGCTGCGTTGGGCGGAGGGGCGGAATCCGTGGAATCCGTTTACTTGGATGCGATGGACTTTGCTGGTGGGGACCCAGTTTCCCTCGTTGTCGCTGTAGAGAATTTCGTCGTTCGGACCGATGGAGAGCCCGTTGGGGTTGCGTAGTCCGGTGGCAATGACATCGAGTCGACTGCCGTCGGGAGGCATGCGAAAAAGAGCGCCGTGGTGAGGGATTATTTCGGCGGGAACGCCTTTCGGCACGGGTGGCCAGGGGGTGGCTTTGGCGAAGTAGAAATTACCTTTGGAATCTGTATCCAGATTTAGGGTGAAGGCGTGGAAGTTGGTCGAGACCATCACCTCGTTGTTGAAGTTCTCGTAGAAGTCGGCTTCCCCGTCGTTGTTGCGGTCGTGGAGGCGGGTGATCTGATCGCGTCCGGTCACGTAGACTTGGTCGTCGACTACCTTGATTCCCATCGGCTGAAAGAGACCCGTGGCGAAGCGCGTCCATCGGAGGGTGTCGTTGCCGGGCTCGAGGCCGTCGACGAGCCAGACCTCGCCGCTGAGCGATGAAAGGACGGCGCGTCCGTCGGGGAGAAAATCCACGCCGGAGAATCGGAGGAAGGAGTTCCAGGGATTGTCGGACGGCGCGGTCAACTCGTCATTGGCGAAGGCTGTCGAGGCGTCCCCGCGACGAATTTGGGTGGTTTGCGCGGGCCATTGGGATTGTCCGGGTTCGGTTGCGGAGGCGAGGTTTGCCGGGGCGTTTTTGAGGGATTGGCAGTCGACCAGGAATCGATCCGAGTCGTCGGTCGCGATGGGCCCCAAGGCCAGGGTAAAAGCGAGGGGGTGATCGATCGGAGGCAGGTCGAGAATCAGATGGGCGTGATCGATTCGCCAACTGGCGCCGTCGGGCAGACTGTTGTAGCCGATCAATCGGGAGTGGCCGCCCGATTGGATGCGGATGAAACCGGTGGTCGCCGACAGGCTCGTGGATTGGAGCGAAGTAGCGGCTCCGTCGGGTGTCTGGGCTATTTGGAGCGAAAGCGACTCGGAGGTTGGGCTGAGGTTGAACGTACGCGTGAATAGAGGCCGATCTAGGCTTGTTTCGAATCCGGGGGACTCGAGGATTTCGCTGGAACCGATCGAGTAGGACAGGACGACGTTTCCTTCCTGCAAGTAGAGTCCTTTGTAGACTCCTAAGCCGGGGGGGATCGGCCCATAGCCCCAAGGGCGCGGGTCTCCGAATTTGCCGTCCAAGGACCAGCCGGGACGCTGGCTGGTCGAGAAGTGGGTGAACCCGTCCGGGCTGGGGAATTCCTGCAAGCCGTCTCTCCCGGGGTACCACTTGAGGAACCCTCCCGTCCAGGCGCTGGCCATCCGCAGCAAATCCGTGTCGAAGACCATGACCGCGTCCGGACTGACCTTTATGGCGATCCCTTTATAGGCGATGATGCTCTTCGTCGAATAGGGGTCTGCGGCGATGGTTGCGGTTACGAATGGACCGTGGTCCATGGCGTTCATTGGGCTTGGAGGGCGTTGTCCCTGGGCTAGGGTGACGCAAGCGAAGGCTGTGAGTAGACTAAGCGCGAGCGGCCGGAGCGGGGTAGTGTTTCCGAGCATAGGGACGGTTTATCGCGGGCGGGGAACGAAGCAATAAAAAGAATGGAACGCCCGATGCGTTCATTTCGATGCGGCCCGTGTCAAACCACGCCTTCTTGCTGAGTCTAAGGTGAGCGAACGTTGCGGCCACTCGCTCATATACCGGCGATTTCGAAGCGATTTAGTCTCTTTCATGAAAGCGTAAGAAAAATTACAGGCGGTAGTTGCTACAAAATTACAACTTACAGCGGCAAAGTTGCTAACGAATTGGCGGATGCGAGCGCTAGACTTCTTGAGTTGATAGTCATCGAGCCAGCCGTGCTCCGCGTTCATGCAAGTCTCATGATTCTCGTGAGGCCGCGTTTACCGAACGAGAAGCGGAGCCGGCCGGCTGGCAATGACCCGATCCGAATCAAACCTACGCTAATCAAACTAGTTAACCTGAGGTACCTATGAACATCAATAGATGCAGATTGCTATATGCAATTGCGGCAACACTCATCGCAGGAGTCGCTAGCGGAGACTGGGAGCTGAGAGCCCAGAACGCGAACGACGAGGACAACAACGGCGACGAAGAGGAAGTATTTGAACTTTCTCCGTTCGAAGTCAGATCCGATACAGACGGCTATCGAGCGACCCACACGATATCCGGTTCGAGTCTCAATACAGAATACAGCGACGTCGCCGCTACTGTCGAAGTGCTCACGCCGGAATTCATGGAGGACATCGGAGCCGTGACGCTTGAGGAGGCGCTCGACTTCACAGTCAGTATCCAGAGTACGGGCGAGTACATAAACTCGGAGGACAACGGGCTGGGCTCGGTCATTAATCCCGAGAACAACAACCAGGTTCGCGGAATTGGGATGGCGACCCGGACCTCGGATTTCACCGAGACCAATCTCAGAATCGACAGCTACAATTCCGAACGCATTACCATCGCCACAGGCGCCGAGGCGATTCTCTTCGGAATGGGACGAGCGTCGGGGATCATCAATACGTCGTCAAAGCGGGCGAATATTCAGAACTCGATCACCGAGTTCGAAACCCGTTTCGACAGCAACGACTCCTCCCGCTATACGTTTGACATCGGGCGGCCGATTTTGGAAGGGAAGTTCGCAATTCGGTTCGCCGGTTTGGACGACAAGGCCCGAGGGGAACGCGAACCGAATTTCGACCACGATCGCCGACTCTATTCGACCTTTACCTGGCAACCCATGCAAAAGGCGACCTTCCGCTACTCTTACGAAACCGCGGAACGAAGAACCTCCAAGGCTCCGAACACGCTTCCCGAGGACCAGGCTACCCCGTTGCTGAATATCGTAGACGAAGGCGGCGAACGACTCGAGGTATACGAGGCGTTCATGACGGAGCGCATAAACGCCAACTGGGGCAACTTTCTCGACGACTGGGACTGGGAGGGGCAGGCATACACCTCCGCGGAATGGCCTCGGCCTAACGCCCGATTCAATTCGAACAATCGTATTATGATCTTCCAGAACGATCTATTGAATCGCCCCGCCCAACCGATACTCGCGAATGACAGCCAGGGACTGAAGCTCGCTAAGGCGCCCACTGCGGATACCTACTTCTACCAAAACCCGCTCAACCTTCTCGTCAATCAAATGAAGTTCCGGGACGACGAGCGCCTGAATCCATTTGGCAATTTCTGGGGGGAAGGAAACATTGTCACTAAAGATACGCAGAAGCATGCGGCGACATTGGATTTGGGCGTTACGGATAACCTTCACCTGCTGTTCAACTACGCGGAGGAGTATTCGCTCGAAAAACGGGCGTCCCAATTCGCCAACGGCCGCTACAGCGTGCAGATCGACGCGGACCCGTTTCAAAGAGACGCGAGCGGGTTTCCGCTCGTTTCTCCCGAGGTCGGCGTGCTCGACGAGTCCACCGGTCTTTATGAGCTGCCGGAGGGTGCGGACTCGTATGACAAATCCAACTACCTGGCCAATCCGAACTACACTCACTTCTTCGTAAAGGGAGCTCCCAATGGACGTCTGCGGGAGCGATACAACGACTCTCTTAGAGGCGCCTTAGCCTACGAGTTCGACTTCGCTCAAAAGAGCGACAGCCTTGGATGGCTCGGTTCGCACCGGTTCGCCGCCCAGTATGAGACCAAGAGTAGTTGGACGATTCAGCAGGTATCCGAGCGAAGGGCCTACTCGCCCGGCATCTCGCTCTATGGTCCCGAGTCTACCTACATTGCCGGTCTCCGAGACGCGGGCAAACCGCTCAGCACGGTGACGGTCAACAAGACGCTGGAGCAGATCGAGGCCAAAGCCACCAGCGCGTTCACAGACGACGGCTACGTTAAGGACAATCAGCTCAACGCCTATAGTTACAACAGCAACTACCTTAACAACACCTCTCACGAAACGGAGTTCTTCAACTACATGGACCCCGACAACCCGTTTATACCGGTTTTCCAAGATGTGGAGGACACGTGGGTGTTGGACGACCTGAACGGAGATCCCTACAACGTGTACTTGTTCGACAATCCGTTTGGATACACGGGCAGGCCCTCTGGAAATCGCCGGAAGACGAACAGTGAAATGCTGGCCTTGCAGAGCTATTTCTTAAACCGCAAACTGGTTACGACTCTGGGCTACCGCGGAGTCGATACCGAGTTCTTGCAACGCGAGCGTCTGGAGCGGTCCGGCATGGTCGTCCCGGGCGTGTTTCACCGTATGGTCGACAAAAGAGGGAATCCGATTCTGACGTCCCTGGATGCCGATGGACAGATGTACTACGATCCCGTCAATGGGCAAGCGCAACACTGGGTGGAATCCTCAAACGGGTACTACATCGAGGACGGCAAGGATCTGATCTGGGCCCAACCGGGGGACGAATTGTATGATGCTGATAGCGTGCAAGCGATGTCCAGCATGACGACTGGCATCTTTCCCCACTATCGGGAAGTTCCTTATCGCGACGAGGATCCTCAGCGATCCTCGGGCAGCAACCGGAATCTAGGAGCGGTTTACAAAGTGAATCGCATGCTCAGTTTGCAGGCCAAGTATTCGACGAATTTCGAACCGCCAAACGAACGATACAGCCCCTTCGGCGCGCTTCTCGGATCCAACCACGGGGAAAGCGCGAACATCGGGCTTCGCCTCAGGCTGATGGAAGATGCGCTCAACGTGAGAGTCGACTACATTGACGCGTCCAATAACGATGTCGGAGCCAGCGGCGAAATCCAGAGACGTTCGAACCGTGTCGAGACCTTCGTCCAGGCCGGGCTCGAAAACGTAAATCTCGAGCTCTGGGAGTCCTGGGTGGATAGGAATCAGGAGACGTACGGTCAGAATTTTTTCAATACGGAAGATGAAGACTGGAGGTCGCTCTATCAAATCAAGAGTGATCGCGAGAACACCGGGGTGGAGTGGAGCGTTACCTACCAGCCCAATCGCAATTGGCGTTTCCTACTCAACGGTTCACGTAGTGAAGCGGTCGAGCGCAATATCGGCGGCGACTACTTCGAATGGCTCGACTATCTCAAAACAGATCTCGTCGAAAACTACTACGCCGACCTCTCCACGAATTCCGATCTGACGCAATTCCGTTCGGATCTCTGGGACATCACTTGGGACCCAGCCGAGAACGGTGGGGCAGCGAAACCCGCCCTGATTCCCGACGATCCCGCGGAAGACCTGATTGCTTCGACCTACTATTATTATGCGGACAATGGAATCGACCGAATGGCGACAGTCGATGCGGACACCTATAATAGTTTCATAGCGGATATTGGCGGGGATCCCGAGGACCTGACAATCGACGACTACTTCGATTGGGCGGGGCTTGACACCCCGGCCGATATCACGGTTGTAGGTTGGGAGAATCTCATGCAAAGCGCGAATACGACGCTCGAGGAGTACTGGGACAACCAGATCGATTTCAACTTCATCCAGTATGTTGGCAGCTTGGATGGTCGCCAAACCGACAGCTTCAGCTCGTTTCGCGCGAATTTCGTAGCGAGCTATGGATTCATTGAGGGACCGCTCAAAGGACTGCGCATTTCCGCGAATGCCCGAGCGCGCAATAAACCCGTGATCGGCTATCTGGGAGTGCAGAGAGAAGTGAACGGAGAGGTTCGCGACTACTGGGACATCGACAACCCCGTCTATGGAAGTTCGCACATCCCCATCGGGATTACGTTCAACTACACGCGCAACGTTAAGGACGCGCGGTACAAGATGGGTGTTGCCATCAATGATCTATTCCCGAGAGACGAACCTTACCCCATCGCCTCCATACCGGGCGAGGATGCGGACGGCAATATTACCAACGAAGTGATTTACGCCGGATGGGGCATCCCCAACGACACCTCCTACAAGTTCTCTCTGAGCGTGGAGTTTTAGCGCCGAGCGTGCAGGGAAGCGTTTCTTCCAAACTGATAACTCGAACCCGGCGGCGCAACCTCCGCCGGGTTCTTGTTTTACCGATTCTGTATCAAATATTGGATACGGTCTACAATTGGGGGCCAGGCCACCTGTTCAAATTCTCTTGATTTGCGGCGAGTGTTGCGACCGATTGAGAAGTGGTTCGATAGATCGTTTGAATTAGGGGCGCCGATTGCCATCCAGATGTGGTTAGGTCGTATTCGTTTGCCAGGATGCAGTGAATCGACTTTTCTTAGTCATTCGTATGCCCCATCGTTTAATTGCTATTTTCGTTGTCCTCTGCGGAGCGCTTTCATGTCGCTCCGAAAGTAGCCGCCCCAACATCCTGCTCGTTCTCTCCGACGACCACAGCGTGCCGCATCTCGGCGCCTATGGAGACGAAAACTGTAAGCGTTTCTCCATTACGCCGAATCTGGACGCTTTGGCAGCGGAGGGGATGCGATTCGATCGGGCTTACACGACGGCGCCTCAGTGCGCGCCGTCGCGAACTTCAATATTCGCGGGCCGTTCGCCAGTGGGTCTATCGGCTACACGGTTTGCCCAGCCGGCCCGGGCGGAAACGACGTTCTTTACGGACCTGCTGCGAGCGGGCGGCTACTGGGTCGGAATGGATGGGCGACATCAACACCTCGACGGACGCAACCGCGATCTGGATCACGTGACGGATGGGCTCGTCGAGTTGGGGATGCGAGGGGAGGCGTTTGAATCGCGTTTCGACCATTTCGTTCGCGGAGCCGCGACCAAGAGAGACGAAATCCTCAAGGTTGGTGAGAAGGTTGATTTGGTTTTAGACTCGGTGCCGGACGGGAAGCCGTTTTTCCTCTATTTCGGTTTCAGCCAGCCGCATCGAAATTGGGGGGACGATCACGATGGGATCGATCCGGATCAGCTCGTGTTGCCGCCCGACTGGCCAGACTTGCCGGAAACCCGACTGGACTACGCTCGGTACCTTGCGGAGGTACGCGACTTAGATACGGGATTCGGTTTGATTGACAATGTATTGGAGAAACGGGGACTTAAGGGGAATACCCTGTTGATTTTTATGGGAGACAACGGGGAAGCTCTTTTGAGGGGGAAAGGGACATTGTATTCGCGAGGCACTCACGTCCCATTGCTCGTTCGCTGGCCGGAAGTGGTAGAAGCAGGTTCGACGAGCGACATTCTTGTGAGCGGTACCGATTTGTCGGCGACGATTTTGGAGGTAGCGGGGTTAAGCGCAGCTTCGGGCATGACTGGGGTTAGTTTTCTGGACGCCTTGAAAGGGAAAGCGTTTGAGGGACGCGACTATGTATTCGCGGAACGAGGATGGCACTTTGGCCCTATAATGCAAACGGACGGTTTCGACCTGTCGCGATCCGTCGTATCGAGTCGATACTTGTATATTTACAACGCGATACCCGAGCGGCGCTACTCTCCGGTGGACATGGGCCGGAATCCGGTTTGGAGGCGGATGCAGTCAATGGCGAAACAGGGCGAACTTTCCGCCCTATACCAGCGTCTCTACTTCGATTTGCCGCGGCCGATTTTCGAACTCTACGATTTGGAGGAGGATCCGTTTCAGTTGGACAATCTCGCAGGGAAGGAAGAACTCGAGTCAGTGGAGACACGTTTGCGAGTGGAGATGGACAAGTGGATGATCCGAGAGAGTGATTTCCTGCCTCTGCCGAGTCATGTTTACGACTTGGAACGGCGGTAGCGGTCAGGTGCTTCTTGTGGAAGTTGTTTAACATTCGCCTACGGCGAAATGACGCTTGCGCGTCAGCAGGATCCCGTCAAAGACCCCGACTCGTCGGTGGTTTCACGGGAACAGGATTTGTTTGTGAGAGTTCTCGATGGAAGCCTCTAAAAAACTATCCGCAAGATCCTGTTCGCGAAGCGATCCTGCTTCCGCAACGCGGAATTTGATCTCGTAGAGATCACTGTTAAGAAATTTAGGTCACTAATCCTCTCAAAGAACGTTGCGTTTTGGGCAAAAGGCTGTTTCGCCCTTGTAGATGACAAGGCGAAGGTCGAAGCGTCCCCTCTACATTCCTTACGCAGGCCCCGTACTGCTTGAGACACCCTTGCTGAACAAGGGCAGCGCCTTCACGCAAACCGAGCGACGCGAGTTCAACCTAGAGGGATTACTGCCTCATTGCATCGAGTCGATCGACGAGCAGCGGGACCGCGCTTATGAGCAGCTTTGCGCGTTCACTAGTCGCATGGACAAGCATATCTACTTGCGCTCGATCCAGGACACCAACGAGACGCTCTATTTCAGTTTGCTGGTCCACAATCTCGAGGAGCTCATGCCGATCATCTACACGCCGACGGTGGGCGAGGCGTGCCAGAAATTCTCGCAAATCTACCGCCGCAAGCGCGGATTGTTCATCTCCTACGACGACCGCGAGAAGATCGACCGGATCCTCCGCAACGCGACCAAGCAGAATATCAAGGTGATCGTCGTTACCGACGGGGAGCGCGTTTTGGGTCTGGGCGACCAGGGAATCGGGGGAATGGGGATTCCGATTGGAAAGCTTGCGTTGTATTCAGCCTGTGGAGGCATTAGTCCTGCCCACACGCTGCCGATAACGCTGGATGTCGGCTGCAACAACGAGGAGTTGGTCGAAGATCCGATGTACATGGGCAAGCGGGCCCCGCGCGTGTCGGGCGAGGCGTATTTCGAGTTTGTGGATCGGTTCATCGAAAGCGTCCTGGACGTGTGGCCCCATGCCCTGCTGCAGTTCGAGGATTTCGCCCAGCCGACGGCCATGCCGCTTCTGCGGCGCTATCGGGATCGGCTTTGCTGTTTCAACGACGACATTCAAGGAACGGCCGCGGTCACCGCTGGCACATTGATTGCCGCCTGCCAACGGAAGGGCCAGCGCTTGCAGGACCAGAAAGTTTGTTTTGCCGGCGCCGGTTCGGCGGGGTGCGGGATCGCGTCGCACCTGATCGCCCACATGCGTCGAGACGGATTGAGCGAAGCGGAGGCCAAGCAGCGGATCTACATGGTGGACCGTAATGGACTTTTGGCGACGGACGCGGAAGGAATGCGCGATTTTCAGATGGAGCTGGCCCGCCCGAGCGAAGAGGTGGACGCATGGCGAGACGCGGATGGGCAGGTGTCCCTGCTGGGCGTAATGCAACACGTTCACCCGACGGTGCTGGTGGGCGTTTCCGGGCAATTCGGGTTGTTCACGGAAGACGTTGTCCGCGAGATGGCGACACATGTGGAGGAGCCGATTGTCTTTCCGCTCTCGAATCCAACTTCGCTGGCGGAGGCCACGCCCGAGGACATTATCAACTGGACCGACGGGGCCGCCATCGTGGCTACCGGAAGTCCGTTCGCTCCGGTCGAACACAAAGGGCGGGTCCATTCGATCGCCCAGTGCAATAACAGCTATATTTTCCCGGGCGTCGGATTGGGTGTGATTGCTAGCCGAGCGCGCCGAGTGACCGAGAACATGCTCATCGCCGCGAGCGAAGCATTGGCGGACAGCACCGAGAAGTCGAATGACCCGAGCCAAAGCCTGCTGCCGCCGCTGGATGCGATCCGAGGGCTTAGCAAGATGATTGCCCGGAGAGTGGGACGTCAGGCAATGGAGGACGGCGTGGCCCGCGATCGTAGCGAGTTGGCCTTGGACCAGGCCATCGACGACAATTTCTGGGAGCCGCAATACCGCGACTATTCGCGGGTTTCGATGTAGTTGACAATTGGATAAACGTGTTTCGGATTGGACAGTTTTTTACTTGTAGGGGCGTCGCGAGCAACGCCCCTACAATCTTACGAGCGAAGAACTCTATTCGGATGGTGATTCTTGCGTTAGGAGTCCTTTTAAGCCAAATGGCCTCCGCCCGCCCGAATGTCTTGCTGATTCTGACAGACGACCAAGGCTACGGAGACTTGTCCTTGCATGGAAGTCCTCATCTGAAGACGCCGGCTATGGATCGGATTGGTCGGGAGGGCGTTCGGCTGGACCGTTTCTACGTCAGCCCCGTTTGTGGGCCGACGCGGGCGAGCTTGTTGACGGGACGCTACCATTTACGTACGGGAGCGTTCGGTGTCACTCGGCGAGATGAAGTGTTGGATCCCGAGGAAGTGACGCTCGCCGAGTTGTTTCAGGAAAACGGTTACGCGACAGGGTGCTTTGGGAAGTGGCACAATGGCTCGGTGTTTCCCGAAACGCCCAATGGACAGGGGTTCGACGAGTTCTTGGGAGTGCTCGGTGGATTGTCCCAGCTCTACTTCGACCCGGAGCTCAATCACAATGGAGAGTTGAAAGACTATTCCGGATACATTACGGAGATCCTGGCGGACGCGGCGATCGAATGGATGGGCGAACAGGTGGAGGCGAATGAGCCGTTTTTCTGTTATGTTCCGTTCAACGCCCCCCACACGCCCGGATTGGTCGAAGAGTCGTATTGGAAACCGTACTACGAGAAGAGCGTAGGTCGATGGGAGTCCGTCATATTCGGGATGATCGACGTAATCGACGAGCAAATTGGTCGAATGATTCAGTTTCTTGAAAACACGGATCAGGCGGAAAACACCATCGTTATTTTCATGAGCGACAACGGTCCAGCCACATGGCGGTACAACGCTGGATTGCGTGGAAAGAAAAGCCACGTCTACGATGGCGGAACGCGTGTCCCTTGTTTCATTCGCTGGTCGGGAACGCTGGAGCCTTCCACTGTCGACTATCCACTAGCCCACATCGATCTGCTTCCGACGCTTGCGGAGTGGTGCGGCCTCGGAGGGACACGCGAATTGGCCTTGGACGGGAAGAGTTTTGCCAAGCTCGCCGAGAATCCGGAGATCCCTTGGGAGGACCGGACGTACATCTCGTTTTCACATGGGAGCGAATCGAGGGTTCGATCGGTAGCAGCGGTGCACACTAACCGATGGTCTGCCGTGATGCGGTCGGGCAAATGGGAGCTTTACGACATTGTCGCGGATGTCCGTCAAAGAGACGATCTCGCTCGAGAACACCCCGAGGCGCTGAATGGACTCCGCGACCAATTTTTGGATACGCTGGCGACGATGCCTCCACTAGGAGAGAGTGCCCCGTATCCTCTTCGGGAAAATGGGTATTCCGATGTCGCCTTGGAAGGGCAAGATGCGACGCTGCCTCGAGAGTACAAAGGCAAGGGAATCGACTACAATTTCCCGGCGGGAATTTCGCACCAATGGATCAGTTTTTGGACGAATACGGACGCGTTTCCCGAATGGAAGGTGGAAGTGATCGATCCGGGCCGATTCGAGGTGATTCTACGGTACTGCATTCCTGAGAGCGATCTGGGAGTGGACGCTTATTTCGAACTTCAAGGAAAGCGATTGCCGATCGCGATCACGGAGGCCTTCGATCCGCCCGCGAATCCGCAGCCCTTTTTGCTGGATGGCGAAGCGGTGAAGTACGAAAACAAGGATTGGAAATCGATTTCGCTGGGAGAGGTGACGCTCAAGCGGGGTGAAACAAAGGCGCGTATCCGGGTGACGGATATTCCTGGAGAGGCAGCGATGGAAGTAAAGGAAGTAGTGTTGCGTCGGTTGTAGGCCATCGGCATCGTTTCGTGTCTACGCCATTATTCCGCCGTCGACAGGGAGAGCCGCGCCCGTGATCCAAGCGGACTGGTCACTCGCGAGAAAGAGCGCGGCGCGGGCGACGTCTTCGGGCGTGCCCAGTCGTTTTAGGAGCGTGTTTTCGCTTGCGTTTTGAACTGCCTCTTCCGGATTCGGAAAAGCGTCGGCGGACTCCCAGATCATGGGCGTATCCACAGGACCGGGACAAAGGCAGTTTACGCGTATGTTTTGTGACGCGTAGTCGATGGCGAGATTCTTGGCCAAAGGGACGAGGGCGCCTTTCGAGGCGCAGTAGGCGGGATGGTTGGGGAAGGATTTGAAGGCGGCGATGGAGGCGTTGATGACGATGGAGCCGCCTCCGGCGTTGACGATGTGTGGAATCGCGTAGCGGCAGAGGTAGAAGACGCCATTCAGATTGGTGCCGATGGTTTGGTCCCAGGTTTCGAGGGGAACCTCGGTCGCGGAGCCGAGGCCGAGTACGCCTGAGTTAGGGACGAGAATATCGATCGTCCCGAAGGCGCCGATCGTCTCGGCGACAAGCGCCTCTACTTGGTCGGCTTGGGAGACGTCGGCGCGGACGAAACGCGCTTCTCCGCCGTTTTTCTGGATGGCGTCGACGGTCTCCGCGCCTCGGGCTTCATCGCGTCCATTGACGACGACTCGAGCGCCTTCGGACGCAAAGAGCAGGGCGATGGCCTTTCCCATTCCGCTGGTGGCGCCGGAGACGAGGGCGACTTTGTTTTTGAGGATCATTGTCTAAGTCTCGGAGTATTTACATCCTGATTGCTGGGGAACGAGAAGCGTTGTAGTTGAATTGCGCAGATGAATTTGGTCAACGGTTTACCTACGTATGGGTTGTCGTTCTTTTCTTTATCTGGCGCAATTAGAGCAGGAGTGGAACCGTAGATATACGACCCAGAACCTGTCCAATCGCGCTCGGGAGGCGAGAATCTCTTGAGACGATATTGGTCGTTTGCTAACACTATCGAGCCCCAATGAAAAACGTATACTTCAATTTCTCGAAATCCCTTTCCCGGCGTTCCTTTTTGAAAGGAGCGGGAGCCGCCATGGCGCTCCCCTGGCTAGAAGCGATGACTCCGGCCTTTGCGGCTTCTGCCGCCTACCAGCCGCCGCGCCGCTTCGTGGCGATTACTTTGGCCTTGGGTTTGCACGGACCGAATTTGAATCCCAAGGAAGCGGGGAGGAATTACACGCCGTCACTCTACCTTTCGGAAGTCCAGGACTTGCTTGGGGACCTGACGGTGGTCACGGGATCGTCCCATCCCGGGGTAAGCGGCGGGCACCAAGCGGAGGGGAGCATCCTCACGGCGGCTCCGTATTCCCGCAGCGCTGCGTTTAAGAATTCGATATCCATCGACCAGTACCTTGCCAAGCACCAGGGCCACCACACGCGCTATCCGTCATTGGTGCTCGATATCAATGGGACGACGAGCGCTTCCTACACGGAGTCGGGGAGTATGATCCCGGCGGAGCAATCGCCCTCACGCGTTTTCAACCAGCTTTTCATCGCGGACACGGAGGAGGAGAAGGCGCGTCAAGTGGAGCGTCTCAAGCAGGGCCGCAGCATCATGGATGTGGTTGGGGCGGATGCCAAGCGAGTGGAGAAGCAGCTCGGCGCGGGGGACCGCGAGAAGCTGGACCAGTATTTTACCTCGGTTCGCAATTTCGAAAAGCGGCTCGGGTTGGCCCAGGAGTGGGCATTGAAGCCGAAACCGAAGGTGGGCGTGGCCCCGCCGGTGGACATCGACAACAGCGACGCGATCATCGATCGCAAGAAACTGATGCTAGACGTGATGTTTCTCGCGTTGCAGACGGACTCGACGCGTTTTATCACCATCCACCTAAATGGAGAAGGAGGAGCAGTACCGCTCGATGGCGTGGACGAGGGATACCACAGTTTGAGCCACCATGGCCTCGACGAGGAAAAGCTCGAGCAATTGACGATTGTGGAGACCGAACTCGTTCGCAAATGGGGCGACTTCCTGCGCGACCTCAAGGGAGCGGAAGAATCGAATGGCACCATGCTCGATCGCACCAGCGTTCTCATGACTTCCAACCTCGGCAACGGCAGTTCGCACGACAATCGCAACATGCCGGTGGTGCTGGCTGGAGGAGGCTTCAAACATGGGCAACACTTGGCCTTCGACACGGAGAACAATTACCCGTTGCCGAACCTCTATCTTAGCATCCTGCGCCGCCACGGTTTGGAGACGGAGCGATTCGCTACGAGCACCGGCGAGATGACCGGACTCGAAATGGTCTGATCCCGCTCCTCGACGATGAACCGAAACGCCCGACTGATAGGACGTATAGGTCCGATAGGACTGATAGGTCTCATAGCTCCGCTTAAGGTGGCTTTCGCGTCCGCGACTCTTCCTACCGAAGTCGTCGAATTCCTCGATCTGAATTGCTACGAGTGCCACAACGATGTGGATCAGAAGGGTGAGCTCGATTTGGAGTCGCTCGTTTTCGACCCCTCCGACGCCTCCAACATGGATCGCTGGGCGTTCGTGCACGACCGAATCAAGGAAAAAGAGATGCCGCCGCCGGAAGACTCGCTGGTCGAGGCGGACGAGCGGGCGGGTTTTCTGAGCCAGTTCGAGAAGATCCTGTACAAAATCTCTCGAGAAGAGATCGAGTCGGAAGGCCGCGTAAAGTCGCGTCGATTGAGTCGTATCGAGTATGAGAATACGATGCACGATCTCTTGGGCGTGAACATTCCGCTGCGGGGCGACCTGCCGACTGACGTTACGACCGATGGATTCAGCAACATCGCGGAAGGGCAGCAAATATCCTATCATCTCCTGCAGAAGTATCTCGGCGTGGTGGATACAATGCTCGACGAGTCGTTCCATCGAGCGGTCCATCCGCCGAAAAAGGCAACCGAGTCTCTGCCTAAAGATCTGCGGCCCATCGAAATTGAGCCCTTTGCCACTTCAAAACTGCCGACAATCTTTTTCTACGAGGGCTACCGCTGCTTTCTGCCGAGCGAGAACAAGACCTACCGCTACGAGAACGGGCAATTTGTCGACACGGGTTCGACGCTCGATTTGCAAGGAACGATCGCCTTGAATGCCGAGATCGCGGAAGAACTGGCCCGACGTCCCTTCAAACGAGTTTTTCACCCAAATGAGCTTGGGGTCGGGGCTGAGCGTATTCCCAACGAACGGCAGGGGATCTATCACGACGGAGCGGTGTACAGTTTTCCGACAACGCATGGATTCCACGGACGGATGGCGGGAACGGAAGTCCCGGAAACGGGTTGGTATCGGATTCGAGTCAAGGCCCGGGCCCACGAGCCTCCAGAAGGGCGCAATGTGTGGGGACGCATTTATACGGGAATCTTGAGGGCCAAAGCGCCGGCGGTATTCTGGGTCGGAAAGTTTGAAGCCACTCGGGAGACTCAGGAATTTGTCTACGACGCGTGGATACAAAAAAGCCACATCGTTGGTATTCAGCCGATCGACAAGACCATCGATTGGGTGCCGTCGAAAAATATCGCGGACTTGTCTGTTTTGGGTGACGGCACTACGGGGATCGCGGTGGAAGGACTGGAGATTGAACGAATCTATCCGGGCCTGGAGACAGCCGATTTGAGGAAGCGACTATTTGGCGCCCTCGAGATCGAGAACGGCGAGCTCGTGAGCGCGAATCCGGTGAGGGATTTGAAAAGAACTCTGAACCAGTTTGCCGATCGGGCCTTTCGGCGTCCTGCTGCGGAATTCGATCTGCAGCCGTACTATGAATTCGCCAAAGCGGAGCTGGACGCGACCGGTTCGCTCTTGAGCGCGGTCAAAGCGGGCTATCGGGCGATCCTCTCGTCGCACCGTTTTCTTTATTTCAACGAGGGCAACGGTCGGTTGGACGACTACAGTATTGCGTCTCGCTTGAGCTATTTTCTCTGGAGTCGTCCGCCGGACGAATCGCTGCTCGAAGACGCCCGCAACGGTCGCCTCTCGCAGCCGGAGGGGCTCGCGGCCCAAGTTGAGCGCATGTTGAACGATCCGAGAGCCGAGTCGTTCGTGAAGAATTTCGCCGATAGCTGGCTCGAGCTGCGAGACATCACCTTCACCACTCCGGACGCGACCTTGTATCCGGAGTATGACAACATACTTCTACATTCCATGCTCGACGAGACGTATTCGTTTCTCAAGCGCATGGTTGACGAAAATTTGAGCGTCGCCAACGTGATCGACTCGGATTTCACGGTGCTGAACGAGCGGATCGCGAAACACTACGGGATTGAATTCGGGACGGAGACCGGTCTACGCAAGGTGGATTTGGATGAGAACTCCCGTCGTGGCGGAATCATTACGCACGCCAGTGTCTTGAAAGTGACAGCGAATGGAACGACTACGTCGCCGATCGTGCGCGGGGTTTGGCTGCTGGAGCGCATCATGGGCAAGCACATCCCGCCACCGCCGGACCAAGTGCCCGCGGTGGAGCCGGACATTCGCGGCGCAGTGTCAATTCGGGATCAGCTAGACAAGCACCGCTCGACCCAGTCCTGCATGGCCTGCCACAAGATGATCGACCCACCTGGCTTCGCTTTGGAAAGCTTCGATGTAATCGGTGGTTGGAGAGACAAGTACCGAGCCATCGACTCCAATGGGAAGAAGTGGACACACGGTCCGGAGGTGGATCCGAGCTACAGTCTCACCGATGGAAGCTACTTTGCCGATATCGACGGCTTCAAGCGCCTGGCTCTTTCCGATCGCGAGCAGATCGCCCGGAACCTGGTCAACCAAGTGACGACCTACGCGACCGGCGCCGAAATCGAGTTCGCGGACCGGCGCGAGATCGACGCGATCGTGGCCTCATTGGAAAAAGGCGACTACGGTTTTCGTTCGCTGATACACGCGGTGACGCAGAGTTCGATCTTCCAGTCGAAGTAGACCGCGGAGCAAAACAAAAAAATTGAAAAGCAGATCCATTGTCTCTGCATAGCAGAGACACCCATTCTCGACGAAGTCGAGACTAGCGAACGATAGTGAGCGGTGTTTTAAAACATCGGCCGATGGCCTTGCGCTCCTTCGTCACGATGGGTTTTCGCCGAGCGAAAAATGGGTTTCCTGTTGTTTCAGGGAGCTAACCTTATTTCCCCGGCCCGCCGGGGCTAGGATGTCCCCTTCGTAGGCGGGGACAAATAGGCGTCTCCTTCGGAGCCGATAAGGTTCTTTTAACTGACTCGAATAGGTTGATGATCATTTTCATGTTGTTCTAGTCTGCGGGCCCTTGGTCTAGGGGATCTTGTTGTCCAATTTCAGTAGTCCCAAGTTTTGACTTTCTAGGCGCGAGCCCTTCGAATTTCTTTGTGAGAACGGCAAGTCGCAGAATCGCAACCGCTTGCGCGGGGCTTCTCCTCCAGTCCGCTCTGGGAAGCGCTCTCACGTTTACTCTGGTCGATGTGGAATTGTCGGGCAATGCGCGGGATCCCGTGACCGAGTCGATTGTCTTGCTCGAAGGGGTGGGATTAAAAGTCAGCCATACGCGCCGAGATGGATCGCTAACCTTCGATTTCATTTACCAGCAGGACGAGGATCGACTTGTTTTGGTGAATCACTCGATGCGATCGTTTACGATGTTTGATCGCGCGTGGATTGATACCTTTAATGCTGAGGTTCAATCGATTCTCGCCGACTACGAAAACGGAGTTGTCCCGCGAAACGGCAAGGCGAAGCGCGAATTGAAGCGATTGCATGCAAATTGGGAGAAGCGTAAAAAAGCGGAGCAAAAAGACGCTTCTCTGATACGAGAAACCGACGAGGTCAAAACCGTTAGCGACCTTCGGGCGCGTCGATATATTCAGTTGGAACGAAACGCGTTGAAGAAGGACGTCTGGATTTCGGACTTGGAAGAGCTCAACCGCGAAGAGGATGTCGTCCGCTTGTTTCGAGGACTTGCGTCGATTTATCGCGATGTGCTTGAGATCAATGCTATGGTCTCCAACGGGAATCGGGCGACGTCGGTTCCGGGCTCGAGCTGGATCGAACACATCGAGGCCTTCGACGGGGTGCCGGTCCAGATCAACTTCTTTAATAGCAGGGGGATTCCCATACGGAGAATTGCCATCGATTCCCTCAAAGAGATCGATGTCGAGGCCTCCGAATTCGCTCCCCCGAATCACTACTCCAACGAAGAGTCCGGACTCGCCCCCCAGTAACGGGGAGTCTTCCGGGCCTCCGGTCTGTATCCGAAATTACTTTTACTCAATTATCCGCTGAATCTCGTCTTGTTGTTGGCGTACGCCTTTGTGCATCATCGATGGCCCAGGAAATCCCAGATCAATCCCGCTGGTTCCGAGAGAAATTGGAGCCGCACGAACCCATGCTGAAAGCGTGGCTCCAAAGCCGATTCCCTTCGGAATTAGACTGGGAAGACGTAATCCAGGAGTCCTATGTGCGTGTATTGCGGGCCCATGAAACGGTCCCGATGGAGAATCCCAAAGCGTTCTTGTTCGCGACCGCCCGAAACCTAGCCTTGGATCGTGTTAAGCAGCCGAGCTTTTCGCGCACCGACTACTTGGAGCAATTTGAGTACATGGATTTTCCTGACGAAGAAGCCGCCATACCCGAAATTGCGGCTCGAAACCAGGAACTCGAGATCATGACGAAAGCGGTGCAGTCATTGCCGAAACGGTGCCGACAAGCATTTACCCTAGCTAAAATATACGGCATGTCGCACAAGGATATCGCTCGAAAATTGGGCATTTCCAAGCACACCGTAGCGGTTCAATTGCGGATTGGAATCGTGAAATGCGTAGATTACGTGAACGCGTATCGAGAAAAAGGGAGCGCATAGAGAAGTGAACGACGAAGATTAGATGAGGAACATTGATCAAAAGATAGAATCGGTTGCAGCGGACTGGGCGATCAAACAGTCGGGCGGTTTGAGCGCTTCGGATCAGGACGCGTTTTTTCAGTGGCTGGCGCAAGATCCGAGGCATGGCGAGCGCTACGCTCGTTATAGAGAAGGCTGGAGCCAGTTTAACCGCCTAGCGGAGTGGCGACCTGAGCACAGCGAGGAGCCCAATCCGGACTTGTTGGAAGTGAAGCAACCGACTCGCGTCTGGATCGCCTGGGGTTTCGGGGGAATGGCGCTTGCCGCCGCGTTGGCGATCGTGTTTCGTATCGGTTTGGGTGTTTTCGAGTCAGACGTCCTGGAAGACCGTGCCAACGGTTTGCATATCGTATCAACCGACTACGTGTATCAGGTTTTAAGTGACGGCAGCGAAATCGATATGCGACAGGGGGCGGAGGTTTCGATTGCGTTTACAGACGATGAGCGAGTCGTTGAGTTACTGTCGGGCGAAGTGTATTTTACAGTGGCGGAAAATCCGGATCGTCCCTTTATTGTCGATGTGGGAACGACTCAAGTTCGCGCTGTAGGTACCGCTTTCAATGTGAAACGGGACATGGATCAAATAGATGTTCTTGTTACTGAAGGCAAGGTACGCGTGGATCGCCAGCTATCTTTGCAAAGTGCATCCCAAGAGGGATTGAAGGGTCGACGCCCGGGTAGTCCGATTGCGAATCTGCGTGAAAAGACACCCCTTCCCAAGCGGTCGGACATCATGGTTTCCGGTCAGCGCATGGCCATGCCCCTTGAACCCGAGCGATTAGAGGCGTCCCCGATCGCGAATCTGAACTCCGCGGAGATCGAGGAACTCCTGTTTTGGAAACACGTTCTACTCGATTTCGAGGATCGCCCTCTTGAGGAAGTCGCCCGAGAATTCAATCGGAGAAACGAGACTCAACTCGTCCTGGTCGGCTCGAGCCTTAAGGAATTGCCGATCAATCTCAGTTTTAGATCGAACGATCTAGAAGGCTTTGTGCATTTGCTCGAGACGCACTTGAATATCAAGGCGTCTCGTTCCGAGAACGGAGCGATCGTCTTAGAGAGTGTCAGAGTGTCCAATAGGTCAGAATAACCAATGTAGGGGCGTCGCTCTTGTCTCGGCGTAGCTCGCAGAGCGTAGACGGACGCGACGCCCGCATCAGTTTGAGTTTAGATGCTAACGCGGGCGTCGCCTTTCGACGAAGCCCATGGCCCTGAGGTTCTCGAACGGGCGAGCAACGCCCCTGCAACAAGGAACAACAATTGGACGAACTGGATGCGATCGATTCGTTCCGGAATTTGTCCAAGTGGCCTAGGCACTCTCGTAGAGGGAACGCAGAACCTGGGAGGATAAACCCCCATGAACGCGCTGTAGCGCCGTCCGTCCGACGAGACGTATCGAAATACACTGGCGCAACTACATACGTCGATCTACCGTTTTCACGGTAATGGGAATATGGATTCATTTTGTATTCAGATTTCTGGATATAAAATCGGAAAATAGTCGCATTGGAGTTAATTAGTATCTCGGTCCATCTCGTCTTGAAGCAAGACAGCGGTGCCCCATGATTGTAAAAACCTCTTGTGAATCCATCTACTCCAAAATTGATAGGTCAGACGAATTTGGCCGGGATTTTTGTATTTTGTTTTTTGATACTTTTACCCAATTTATTGGGTCAAAAGAAAACGCGATACGATATTCCTTCGGGCCAGGCGATGGTGACGCTCAAAGCGGCGTCCACGCAAGGGGAGTTTCATTTGCTGTACGCATCCCGAGTGGTAGAGGGAGTAGAAACCGATGCGGTTCGTGGGAGGTATTCACCCCAAGGAGTATTGGAACGGATGCTGGAGGGCACCCCCGTCGTGGCCGTCCTGGATAGTCAGACGCAGGCGTTCATCATTAAGGCGCGCCCCGATGGCAGTAAGAGCCAGGGCCCGGAATCCAATACCAGTAAACTAACTACAAACTCTCACTCACAATCTATGACGAAATTTAGCAACAGGCTCAGCCTATTGAACAAAACACTCACACCCATGTTGGCAGCGGCGGCGATGTCGCCCGTATTCGCGCAGGAAAACGCGGAAGAAGAGGTCTTCACGCTCTCGCCCTTTACGATCGACGCCTCGAGCGACCAGGGCTATCGGGCCACCTCGACCTTGGCCGGAACGCGACTGAAGACGGATTTGAAGGACGTAGGCGCCGCGATAGAGGTCCTGACCGAGGAATTCATGGAAGACATTGGGGCAACGAGCGTTGAGGACGCGCTAATGTATACGACCAACGGAGAAGTCGGAGGGGTTCATGGCAATTTCACGAACCCGACGATCGACGACGGTCGGCCTTCCGATCTTTCGAGTATGACGAACCCGCAATCGAATACCCGCATTCGAGGGTTGAGCGGGGCCAGTCTCAGTCGCGACTACTTTCTGACGGGTATCGGCTCCGATGGATACAATGTAGAGCGCACGGTTATCAATCGCGGGCCTAACTCCATACTTTTCGGAGTGGCGAGTCCGGGGGGCGTGGTTGTGTCGCGGCTGAAAAAGGCGGGCTTGCATAGGGACTTCGGCGAGATCTCGATTCGCATCGGCGAGCGAGGCAGCAGCCGTTCGACCTTCGATTTCAATCAGGTCCTGCTGGAGGACCGGCTGGCCATTCGCGTGGCGGGACTGTATGACGAGACCCAATACAAGCAGCGTCCGGCCTTTGAAAGAGACAAGCGTTTGTACGGTTCCTTCCAGGGGGTTCTTTTCGAGAATGAGAGTTCCTCTTTTCTGGGGCGCGCGATGATTTCCGGGCGCTATGAAACCGGTTCGATCGGGGGTACGCCTCCAAGCGTTACTCCTCCGGTGGACTCGATCCGAAACTGGTATGAGCCGACTTCCTCCGCGCTATTCGACGAACTAGGCTATCCGCTTACGGACGACCGACGAGCCAATCTGGATCGCTCCGTTCCGCAGGCTCTCTACGACCATATTGGCCGGGTGACTCGCACCGTGCCCGATCATTACTTGGGCGACAACGAGCACATTGCTCATGCTATCGGGTTTTTAGTGACGTTTCAGGAATCCGATGCGACCTCGCCGCTCTTGGCCTCGGGCGCGGACGGCGTTCAGGGAATCCAGCGTTTTCGCTGGAACGCGGGCAACAGCTACGAAATTCTGCCTGGGGTGGTGCCGACTCAAGTCTGGGGAGTGCAAGGCACGGATCAGCTAAGGTCTCGTGGCTACATGCCGGGCTTCGTGGCCACCACCTTTCAGGATACGGAAGTCTTAGACTTCGAGAATCTTCTGATAACTGGAGATACGGGCCGCCGCGACTTCGACTTTGACAACGTCAATATTACTTTCGAGCAAACGTTTTTTGAGAACAAGGCCGGCATTGAGCTCGCCTACAATGAGGAAAGCACGAGCCAGTTCGTCAATCTTCCATTCGGCGAGTGGCGCACTCAGGATGTGAGAGTGGACGTTACCCAGATACTGCCCAATGGAGAGCCAAACCCAAACGTTGGCAGACCCTTTATGGTCTCATTGGGGATACGCGATCGCGATCGGTATACGGATCAAGACCGGGAGGCCTTTCGCGCGACCGCGTTTTATGAACTGGATTTCCGGGATCGATTTGCCGACGGCATTGGCTCCTGGCTTGGAAGACATGCATTCACCGGCATGGCGACTGCCTCGTCGGCCGACGAGGAAGGTCGAGTGCTCACAAACTACTTGACCTCCGACAATTTCGACATCGCATCTTCCGTTTCGAACACGCAGGCGAATGTGGGCAACCGTTCGCTGGCCAGGCTCGTGTATTTGGGTGAGTCTCTGCTGGACGTCTCCAGCTATGACGAGGTTCGCCTGACTGAGACGATGGGCATCGACCTTCCTGAAGCGGGCGATTCGTATACCGTCATTTATCAGGATGGGGGTCTGAACGGAGCGCCGATGGTCGGTGAGGTGACGCTCGAGGAGTACACCTTGTCGGGGTCGTTACGCCGTCAGGAATTCGAAGCCGAGGCCTTTTCCTGGCAGAGCCATTTCTTCGACGGAGCTCTTGTGGGGTTGATGGGCTGGCGAACCGACAGGCTGGACGACTTCGAGCAAGTGGGCCAGGATCGAGACAGCATCGGGAGATATCTTGACTCCAACTTCGTCTTGCAGGACGAGCCGACTTCGTCCCAGGAGGGCGACACCTTCACCTGGAGTCTGGTGGGCCGTTTCCCTGAGAAGCTCCTTTTCGAGCTGCCGTTTCAATCGGACCTTCGATTCCACTACAACGAGTCCGAGAATTTCGCTGCGACCGGCAACCGCCGAGACGCCTATTCTGCTTTGATCGGTCCCGCGACTGGGGAGACTGTCGAATACGGTGTCTCGCTCGACTTGCTGGACAACAAGTTCTCCATCAAACTCAACTGGTTCGAAACCTCCAACAACGACGTGAGCTACAGCAGCAGCATCACCAACAACATGCTGTCTCGCCCGGTCGCTTTGGCCAATCGCTACCTCTCCGCTGAAAACGACGGTATCCTTTTCAGCGAGCTCGTGGACCTCGCTCCCTACTACAGCAGCTACGACGAGGTTTATGACGCTCTCATCAACGACATTCTTCCCGAAAGCGTTCAATCGGCGCTCAATTCATCCAATGCCGGGGGGACATTCACTTCGGAGGCGATTTCCGGCTTGAGCGGATTGACCTCGTTCGTGGCCGAGGGATTCGAGGTTCAACTGGTGGCCAATCCGACTAGGAACTGGAGGATCTCCATGAATGTGGCCGAGCAGCAGACAGTTCAGTCCGACACGCTGGCCACCACCCACGAAGTGTGGAACTCGATGGTGGAGAATTTCCAGGCGGCGAATCTATGGGACGCCTATTTTTCGCCGGCGAACATTGCGTTAGGCGGTGGCGGGTCGATCTCTTCAGCCATGGATGATCAGATCACCGTACCGCTTCTTGCGGAGAGGACCCGTGACGGGACGGTTCGGTCCGAACAGCGTCGATGGCGGTTGAACTTTGTAAACAACTACAGCTTCCAGGAGGGGCCGCTCAAAGGCCTGGGCCTGGGCGGGGCGATTCGATGGCAAGACGAAGTGGCCACGGGCTATCCGCTGTACTACAATGAGGACGGCCAGTTGGTTCCTGACCGCTCGAGACCATTTATGGGGCCCGCTCTGACAAACGTGGACGCATGGGTGAGCTACCAGAAAAGACTGGATCTTCTCGATAGGGAAGTGGATTGGAGGATTCAGTTGAATGTTCGGAACATGAACAATGGCGACCCCATACCGGTTATAAGCAACCCGGACGGGAGTGTTGCCGTAGTGCGAATCGCTAACCCGACCGAAGTGATGCTCACCAATACGTTTCGATTCTAACGTTTTGGTGCGACTTCGTGGAGTATGTATCCTAAATTAAGATACATACTTCATTTTCAACTCTCTAATACTTTTTAGCCCCATTTCTTCTCTCTTAGTAAGCGTATGAACGCGTGTGCCATTGTGTCGATCTTGATCGGATACGGTTGTGGCAGCAGGGTGGATGGCGTTTGGGGTGATTTGATTCGATATCTCTTTTAACAATATAAAATAAGAAATGTTTAACAAAGTAATATATGAAAATAAAAATAGCTAATATAGGAAAGCTAACCTCGACTTGGCCCCATTCAGTCCTGGCCTTGGCGACTGCAATTGGGATTTGCGCGACCAGCAATTCGCTCGTCGCTTACGAAACGGGATATACTTGGAACGCGAACGACGAGTATCGAGAAGGATTCTTGGACGGTGAGTCGTACGGAAATCCCGCCCCCGACGCGTCTGGCAACTTGGTTTGGACCTACGAATATACCGACGGTAGCGGGGAAGCCTCGGATCACGCTACCGATCCGTGGTTCCGCGCTCCGACGCAGAAGATGATCTGGGACACCAACGATCGCTGGGTGGATCTGGAGGGAAGCTATTTGTTTATGGCTAAT
Organism: Opitutaceae bacterium; assembly: GCA_028284235.1. Taxonomy (GTDB): domain Bacteria; phylum Verrucomicrobiota; class Verrucomicrobiia; order Opitutales; family Opitutaceae; genus Pelagisphaera. The sequence goes on along the minus strand of JANQSC010000077.1, from coordinate 47,989 downwards.
GGCACAGTGAACCTCCTCTGGACAGGACAAGCTATTGTCAGGCGCTGGACCAATCCGACCGTGAAGGAAGTGACGCTGGACTTGGACAGTTCTTTCGACGCGGATATTCCGGGGCCAATCATTGAGGGGGATGTGGATATAGCGATGGCGCTCGAGACGGCCGACGGCGGCTTCGATCTCTTGGCGGCTAGGAACTTCGATGAGAACACCGCCACGACCGATCTCAATTTGAGCGGCATCGTAGTCGGTCCGGGCGAGACGCTCATCTTCGCCTCGCGCTGTAATGCTACGAGCTACAATGATGCGGAGAGAAGCCGATTTCGCTTATTTTGGCCCATCGAGCTAATTGTTGCGGCGCTGGATGACGACTACGGACTTCCGGGCTTTACCGGAACCGAATATCTGAATCCTCAGGAAGAAGTCGTTTTAACGACTTCCAATCCGTCGTCAGCCAATATCATTCAGAACGTCGATTTATGGGTCTACAGAATGCGCGTTTACTGGGAAGCGTATGAAGGAGAAGGAGACCCCGCTTCGGACACTTTGACCGCTGTGGTATCGCATTACAACGATAGTGGGACGTTGCTGGATGAGCTGTGGACTGCAGACTTTGCATTCCAAGGGGCTGACAAGCTAGACGGCGTGAACGCTTACGGGGAGTCTTCGGCTGGAACGTACGATATAGTGCTCGCGCCTGGAGACTACTTGGAGCTGACACTGACGAACAATAGCGCCAGTATCGGGGCCTGGGCAGGCGCTGGCGGCGTCAAAACGGAAACCACTCGGACGTGGAATCGTGACGAAGAGTGGACCGGTGGAACGATAAATGGCGCGACGACAGGTAATCCGGATGACGACAATTTCGGTGTGGCTGCTTGGCGCTATTTTTCCTACTATTCTGGCGGTGGAAGGGCCGCCGCAACGCCGTGGTACACGAAAGGAGAGATTGGGGACGCCACTTGGAGCGATACAAATTCGGGTTGGGAAACGCGGGATGCGTTGATGACCAAATCGACTATATATGCCGACGGTTACGCTGCAGGCAATCAACCCGGGGGCATTTCATGGATGAGCCCAATTCTGTATCCGCGAACCGTGGAAATCGCTGCCATTTTAGATATCAATCCAGTCGGGGTAGCGTCTTCGGATTTCATGGACCTTGCAGTATTGCGAGTTCGATCCAATGGCGGAATCGACGTATTGCATGATGAGAGGTGGAGCGGGAATTCGCAAGGCACGATAGAATTTCTATTGGAGAATATCGATGTCCTTCCTTCAGACCAGATAATCCTAACCTACATGCGTAAATCTGGATCCTCGGGCACAGTCGAGATTGATGATTCGGATGTTTATATAGGTTTTTAGGCACTCTTCTAGTTTATGAGTGAACTCTATATTTTGAATAAGGATGTTTTAAATTTTAAAAATTAATATTATGAAAATACAAACGACTATAAAGATTTTTTGGGACGCGGCTTTCCTGCGCAGCGCCTTCACAAGGAGGGGTTTGGCGTCGTCGCTTGCTTGTCTCTCGAGCTTGTTCACGTTATCGGTGTTAGCTCAGAGTTTTGAACCGCGTCACGACGAAGATGAAATATGGACTGGCGGGAGCGCCCTTTGGGCCCGCTACAGCGGCGACACCGTATATACAGGCGATGAAGCGTCTGACTATATCGAGTCTCTGTTTGAGCTACTCAGTAACTTGGTTGGCGATGTGACAGCCGTTACCAACCCAACCGATGGAGCGGTGGACGAGGATCTGAATAGCGCCACCCTGACCGACTTTCTCGAATATGAAGTGGAACGGATGTTGGTCGATGCCGAAGGCCTGCGTCAGGCGATCGAGGATGAGCTGGACCATATCGACCGCATGCAAACGCTTGTCTATCAGTCGTACGATTTGAAGCTGGACTTCGGGGCTGCCGGAGACGGGGTAACCAACGACTACCTTGCCCTCAAGAGGGCGCTTTGGGAGATCCAGGAGGCGGGAGAGCCAGCCGAACTCTTTATCCCGGCAGGCGAATACTATCTCAACGGGCTTGAGGGCGACCGGCAGCTATATCGGTTGAGCGAAGTTGAGGACCTAACGATCCGAGGAGAAACCGGTCCTGGCGGAGAGCTCAAAACCCTATTGACTCTGGGAAGAGATCACCAGTTCATGACCTTTAGAAACTGTTCGAACGTTCAGATACGAGAATTGACGGTAGACTTCGACCCGCCTCCCTTCTCTCAGGGGATAGTCGAGTCGGTGGTAAATAGTGGATCCAGCAGTGTCAAAATGGCTGTAAGCCTGTTTCCCGATTCTCTCGACCCGTCGGCGGACGCTTTTATCACCGCCGACCAATATCGGATTTGGCCCATTGATTATCAAACCGGGCTGTGGGCGCAGTTCACCTTCAATGCAATCGACTTAGAGTATGACGGTACTGGTAATGCCGATGTGTCATACGATAGCGCAAACGACGAATATGATTTTGTAGTCGAGAAGTCCGACTATCAAAAATACTACAGTTCCAATTCGAATGCCGTGGGAGATTATGTCGCAATTGTGCCGCGCCATAACAATGGCGTCCAAGAGGGCGGGATCACTTCGCGTCTGAGCTTTTTCTGGCTGAAAGAATGCAGTATGATGACGTTCGCCGACCTGCGCGTTTTCAGCAGTCAGAAGTACCTTGTGGAAATGGCGACAGGATCCAGGATCGATGGCCTGAAACTCATCCGTGTCGCAGAGGATCGAATGCCCTATACATCTCGCTTCGCCAGTGGAGTGGCCGATGGAGTAACCGGACATGACATGGCGAGGGGCCCCTACGTGGAGTCCTGTCGTTTCGAAAGCATCGGTGATGATGGCTTCAACTTCTCTTCCAGATGGTGGGAGGTCGATAGCTATTCCGGCAACGAAGTGGTAGTGGATTACAACAATATAGACTTGTATCCCGAGGAGGGTATGGTCGTCATTTTTGACAATAGTGACGGGTCCGGCGCAACAGAGAATGACTTCCAAGCATACGGATTTATTATGGCCAGGGAAGCAGTAACCGTAGGTGGGGACACGATGATCAAACTCACGCTGGACCGCGATGTATCCTCGTTGTCCGGGAATAGCTATTTACTGAGTCTTGCGTACAACAATGTAGGGGCGGTGGTGCGCAACAGTTTCTTTGGATTCAACCGCGCTAACGGTTGTCGTGTGAGATCACCCAATCATATCGTCGAGAACAACGTGTTCGCGCATTCCTCGGGAAACAGCATACTTGTCGAATGGGATTTCGATAGCCTCAAGGGCTTCTATCCTTCGAATACGATTATCCGAGACAATACGATATACCGAAACCCAGCGAGCAAATCCATAGTCTTGGATTCCGGGATCGCCCGACACAACAATGTCGATGTAAATCCCTCAGGCGTAGGCGCGGAATGGAGGACCGGGGATGGAAACACGGTCAAGACTGCAACCAACGACTTTTCTAACGAATACGACTATTGGTTTAGACAGCATAGCGGCAGTTACGATCCTCCGGTGAGATTGGACTACGACAGCGGTTCTTCGGGCGATTTCGATCTGCTCGATGCGCTCGCGGACACGCGCGTGGGGGCGGCGATCTGGGATGCCGCCCAAGCCCCGGAACCCTATTTCGCCGGGGACGTTGATCTCGGGTCGTTTTACAGCGGCTCGACCTATTCGGGTTCGATCGTTGGCCAAGTTTTGAATCCGGCCAATCTCGGGTTGTCATCTTATTCCTACTCTCTTGGCGCTGGCTCGCCAGCTTGGGTGACGCTTAACAGCGCAACGGGGGATTACGTCATCGACCTGACGTCTGTTGGAAGTGAATACATGGGTCTGAATAGTCTAACCGTAAATCTGTTTGACTCGAATGACATCGTCATCGACAGCGCGACGCTGCAGATCGAGGTTATTTTCGAATTGGTTTTCGACGATTTCAGTAGCGGCGACTTTGAGGGGGGCGAAGGTTGGGCCTCTAGCGAGTGGACTCTTGGTGGAGGTGATGAACGTGTAATATACATCGGAGCCTATCAATGGGACTCCTATGCGCGATTGATGGATAACGAACAGGGAGAATCGCACTCCCAGTACATAGAGAGAAGCGTGAGCCCTTCGGACGGTTTCTATTTGTTCTTTTCGTACGACTTGGACGATTATGAAGTACAAGGATCCGATCTCACTGTTCAGGCGAAGGTGAATGAAGTATGGACCGATGTATGGACGGGTGCCAGCGTAGGAACGGATTCGGACTTTGCGGTGGATCTAGTGGACGCAAGCGTCGACTTGACGTTCATTGAGCTCTCGGGGATCCGCTTCTTGCACGAGACTGAATCGAATGTGAATGGGGGGGCTAACGCGGTGGCGCGCGTGGACGACGTTATCCTCAGCATGAGTCCGCTCTTGTTCAACCCGCATCTAAGCGACGATGTTTACCAAGCGTTCCCTGACGAGTTCTTCGAGTTCGACATTGTCGGTGAAGTTCTTTACCACGGTTCGAATTCCCTTACCTACAGCATGATCTCAGGGCCTGGCTGGGCGTCGATCAGCAGCGACGGTACGGTTTCGGGGACGCCAAGCTCTGCGGCTGCCGGACTGTATCAAATCGTCGCAGAAGTCTCCGACGGCACGTATGCCGCTGAGGTCACTCTCTCGGTTTACGTGAATACATTGGTGGCTTCCGACGATTTCGAGTCGGGCGGCTTGGACGGCGGTGTCGGCTGGGAGAGTGGTTCCACTTGGGTCTTAAATCAAGGGGGTACCGGTCAAAACGAGATCTTGGAAATAGAGGACTATTCTGGGAATGATGTAGTTCACGCGTCCGCGGATTGGACGTTCGGCAGTCCCCCCATTCTGGTCCTTCGATTCGAGCGGCCCTTGGATACTGCGGTCACGGACGGGCGTCTATCTTTCAAGTGGGATGTGGACATCCCAACCGCTAATCCTCTATCCGTGAAATTGGCAGTTGGCACCGAGACCGAAGCGGGTGAATTTCAAACTGTGGGGAGCAGCTACCCTAGGTATTCTTCGCTCGCAGACGCGCATGGCGAGCCTGACAACCTGGAGGCGGAGACAATCAGTCTGGTCGGAGAGGGAGAGGTCAAAACGCTCCACTTCATTTTGGTCGTACTCTTTGACGATGAAATCGGACCGGAGGGCACCTCCCATGTCTACATCGACGATATAGAGATTGATGGTTAACAGCGATCGCTCGATGCATTGTCGATAGCGCGCGGCGATTCGCTCTCGAATGGCATACCAATCCCGGTAGGCGAAACGCCTGCCGGGATTACAATTGCAAACGTCACGCCCATTGTCTCTGCATAGCAGAAGCAGAGACACCCATTCCCGGCGAAGACGGGACTAGCGCAGCGGTGTTTTAACATCGGCCGTTGGCCTTACGCTCCTTCGTCGCGATGGGTTTTCGCCGCGCGAAAAATGGGTATGTCAAACACAAGGCGCTAACCTTATTTCCCCGGCTCGCCGGGGATCCTATTGGCCCGTCATCGACGGGACTCCTAGCCCCGACACGGTCGGGGCTAGGATGTTCTGCGGACAAATAGGCGTCTCCTTCGGAGCCGTTAAGGTTTCTTTGACTGACGCGAATGAATTCTAACGAAATTGGATTTCCGCGAGGACGGGGTAGTGGTCGGAGGGCAGTCTGCCGTCGAAAGAGTCCGATAGGACTCCGAATCGTTTCACCGTTATGGGATCGCTGACGAAGATGTAGTCGATTGGGTACTCTCGCACCGTCGTGATTTCGAATCGGTTGGAGGTGCCGGTCGGGCCGTATCGCCCGGTTTCGGATTGTTCCGCGGCGTCGAACAGGCGAATGTCCCCCGCGTCCGTCGATGTCATGGTGGCGTAGGCTTCCGTATGGGGGCCGGTGTTGAAGTCGCCGGTGACGATGACGGGCGGCGGGTTTGGTCCAACGATCTGGTCGATCCGCTCTCGGATTAGTTTGGTGGAGCCTTCCCGGGCGGTTGTGCTCACATGGCTGAGGTGCGTGTTGAATACGAAGAACACGCGCCCGGTTTGGCGGTCTTCGAACTTTATCCAACTGACCGTGCGGCGGTTGGTGGCGTCCCATCCGAGGGAAGGCGTATCCGGAGTTTGGGAACACCAGAAGGCGCCCTCTTCCAAAGATTTGAATCTATCCTTTCGGTAGAAGATGGCGTTGTGGGAACCGTCCCCGGGGCGCTTGCCGTCGTTTTGACCGACCCCGTACCAGTGATAGTCGGGCAGGGCGGATTCGAGATCATCGATTTGCACCGGTCGCACTTCCTGCATTCCGACTATGTCCGTCTTGTGAAAACGGATTAGGGCGACGACGTTCTCCTTTCGGTTTGGCCAGGCGTTCACGCCGTCTTTGGGGTTGTCGATGCGAATGTTGAAACTGACGACGTTCAATGACGCGGAAGCGGGGTCCTCCGCGGCATTTGTGTGAGCGTTCAGTATAAATGCAGCGACAAGTACATAGAAGAAGTGGATAGCGAATTTCATTGGGTTTCGGATAACGATCGAGTTGAAACGAGAGGTGGAACGAGTAGGGTACAATTGACCGTACCTCATGCAAAGGCAAACCCGGTGAAACTGTTGCGGGGGTGAGGTAACATCGGCCTGCGGCCTGGCGCATCTTCGATGCGATGGGTTTTCGTCCGTCTACGTTCAGCAAGGCTGAACTTCGCCGAGACAGGCTACGAAACGTGGGAATTCTCTTTGATACAAGGCGCTCACCTTATTTCCCCGCCAAGCGGGGATCCTTATTGGCCCGTCATCGACGGGACTCCTAGCCCCGACCATGTCGGGGCGATGACGGAAAATTATTGTCATCGCTGCGCTAGGATGTCTCCGCTTAGCGGTGACAAATAGGCGTCTCCTTCGGAGCCGATAAGGTTTCTTTGACTGACGCGAGTAAATTGAGAAACCAGTCGAGGAGAATATCGATGGATCGGACGGCCCGGCGGTCCGTCCCTACCCTAAGAATCCTGTTCGCTCGTTGAGCGATCCTGCAAGCGATCCCGCTTAGCGGGAGAGCGCATCCTGTTAAAACATACCGAAAGCTCTTCGCTTACTTCGTTCGGAAGGTTTCGCTGGCGACGACGAGGTCTTGGAAGCCAATGGTTGTGAGACTTAGCGTAAATCGCTGTAGAAGGCGGCGTAGGGAGGAATTTTTTGCGAACTTTTTTTAATGGTTTTGCTTATTGGGGTGTTGTTATAGTGGCGGAGTTGTAATCTGACCGCCTAGCGCAACCATGAAAGACAGGGAAAAGGAGCACGCCCGCTGGTTCGTCGATGAGGTGTTGCCTCACGAGGACGACCTCAGAGCGTGGCTCAAGGCTCGTTTCCCCATGGTTCGGGAGGTGAGCGACCTTGTGCAGGAGGCGTTCTCCCGCCTGCTGAAAATTCACGAGTCCGGGCCGGTCGCCAATCCGCGAGCCTATCTCTTTGTGGTCTCGCGCAACCTAGCCTTGAACCAAATAAGGCATCTTCGCTATGAACGCCCGGAGGGAGCGGAGGAACTGGACCCGCTGAGCATCGTGGACGAGGTCAACAGCCCGCCGGAGTCGGCGGCTCTCAAGGAGGAGTTGCAACATCTGATCCAGGCGATCCAGTCGTTGCCGGAGCGTTGTCGCCAGGTCGTGACGTTGCGCAAGATTTACGGTTTGTCTCAGAAAGAGGTGGCTGAAAAACTTGGTATCTCAGTGCACACTGTCGAGGCGCAGGGCAGTATCGGCCTGCGCAAGTGCATCGCATACTTCCGTCGAAACGGATACACGGCTCGATTTGTAAAATGAACGATCTGACACCCAATTTTAATGAAGACTCGCCCGTTGAGAAGGCTGCGGCGGAATGGACGCTGCGTTTGGATCGGGGATTGACGCCGCAAGAGCAGGACGACTACACCGAATGGCTCGCGAGGCATCCAAGCCACCGGGAGGCTATGGCATTGTGCGAGTGGGGATGGAGTGAATTTGACCGCTTGGCGGGACTGCACAACACGCATCATGCCCGCGTTGACCCAGATCTGTTGGCGCCCGAAAGCGCGTCGGCTCCGAAAGCCCATGCGAAACGTCGTTTGACACGGTGGTTCGCGGCTCTCCCCTTCGCCGCTGCCGTGGCAGTTGCGATGTATATCTCTTGGCCGGAACCAGCGAGTTCCGGTTTGGAAGTCAAGCCGGCCTTAGAGCTCATGGCTCGCATAGAGCAACGAATGCTGGATGATGGATCCCGCGTGGATATCAATCGCGGAGCCGATTTGGAAGTAGCCTACTCCTCCGAAAGACGTCTCGTCTATCTCCGGAAAGGAGAGGCCAATTTCGAGGTCGCCAAGGATCCCGCTCGCCCGTTTGTCGTTAACGTCGCGGGCGTCGATGTCCAAGCCGTGGGAACGGTGTTCAGCGTCAAGCTTTTGCGGGACGAGGTGAACGTCGTCGTGACCGAAGGCAAAGTGAATATCAAGCCGATTGGCCTGCCTCAAGACTCGATTCAAGGGGTTGGCAACGCGTTTCTGGAAATGGGCCAGCGGGCCAAGGTGGATTTGAGCGACGCCTTCTTGTCTGTGGAAGTGACGCCGATGGACGACTCGGAAATCGCCGACGCCACGCGCTGGCGGCCCCGGTTGCTGGACTTTGAATCGGCCCCGCTGAGCGCCATCGTGGACGAGTTCAATCGCAGCAACCCTATCCAAGTGGTCCTGGGGGATCCCGAGTTGGAGACAATGCGATTGAGCAGCTCGTTTTGGTCGGACAACGTGGAAGGATTCGTTCGTCTGATGGAGTCCAGTTTCGGTATGAAGGCGGAGTGGCAGGGGAGTAGGGAGATCGTTTTACGGGAGGCGAACTAGCTCGGAGGCCTTTTTGTCATGTCTGGCGCAATACGCAGAAATTCCGAGAAACCGGGGCGATAGAGAGCTCCAAACTCGCTACTCACGCCATGCCTCTGGACCGCGCCTCAGTCACTCTGCATTGGGCCTTCGCGTGGCTTTGCGTGACGCTTTTCATCGTTGCCTGCTCGGAGGCGAAGAAACTGTCGCTGAACGTTCCGGAAGGAGAAGCCACGAGCACGCTCCTGGAGTTTGCCCGGCAGGCGAATGTGGAAATCGTTTTCGATGCTCAGAGTATCGACGGCGTCAGGACCAGAGAGGTAAATGGTCTTTTCGATCCGCAGTCCGCGTTGCGTATCATGCTTCGAGATACGCCCTTGAGGCTCGATTTCGACGCGAATTCGGGGGCCTACGCAGTTATTCGAGACGAGGAGACACAGGCGTTTCTTGGTGTTCCTTTTCCCCGCGCCACGACCGCGATGGGCAATGGACTAATTCACGTATTAACTAAAAAATGACTATCAAACTAATTTTCTTATAACGGAAAATGCGGCGTCGCGGTTTGTTCTTTTTGAACAACCCAAACTAACTTCATGTTCGACGCCGCAAATATGCAGTTTTCTACATGTTTGCCTTACAGTATGCTTCTTGGCGAAGGCTTTTGTCTGCGGCGGTTTTACTTCTTATGTTCTCCGCAAGATCTTTAGCGTCCGATGTCCAGTCTTTCGATTTGGATGCGGGCGATGCTAGCCAGACCTTGAAGCTATTCGCTAAACAGGCCAGGGCGAGCATTGTTTTCGATCCGGATAGCGTAAAGGGTGTTCTGACACAGGAGGTAGTTGGGATGTGGTTACCAAACGATGCGCTGGAGCGCATGCTCGAAGGCACGCAACTCATTTCCGAGCAGGATTTGGAGTCTGGAGCGTTCGCAGTTACGCGGTCGAAAGAGCCGGTCGCGGGAAAAACAAAGCAGCGACCTGAGCCTCGATCCCTCGGAACAGAACAAGACCCTGAAAACTCCACAGCAATGAACGAAACTAACAAGACGATTGGCAACCTATTCAAGGGGCTGATCACACTCGCTTTTGCGGGTTCACCCTCGAGCGTGACGGCTCAGAGCGACGACCAGAATATTATCGAACTCGACGCGGTCGTGGTAGACGGCCTGCGGCAGCAGCTGGCGGTGGCTGCCCAGGCGGAAAGAGAAAAGAAGACGGTCTTTTCAATTTTGACCGCCGATGATGTGGGAAACTTCCCTGACCAGACCCTCGCGGAATCTTTGTCTCGCCTGCCAGGCGTGTCGGTCGACGACGAGGAGGGGGAGGGGCGCTACGTGCATGTTCGCGGCATGCCTCGAGACTTCGCTCAAGTCACCGTTAACGGCGCCCAGCTTGGCTCGTCTGATTCGGGAGGCGATCGGTCGGTGGCGCTCGACGTTGTCCCAGGCGACCTTTTCCAGCAAGTGGAGTTGGGCAAGACCTTGCTATTCGACACCGATGCTGATTCGTTCGGGGCCTATGTAGACTTGAGACCGCTTTCGGCGTTCAGCCGGCCAGCAGCGCTGATCAGTCGAGTTTCCCTCCGGGGAAACTATGGCGAGCTTGCGGGAGAGTGGGACCCGAATCTCCGGGCCAATGTCAGCAATCAGTGGAAAACGGCAGGGGGTCGCGTCGGATTGGCGGGAGCGATAAGCTACTCGGAAAGGACCGTTCATGGCGATGTCTTGCGTTCGGATTCCGGTGGCGGAATTCGATATGCGAATGCCGCCGACGATCCAGAGGGAGCCCCAGAGGTTCTGTACATCCGCGAACTCGACCAACGAATGGAGCGTGGCAGCCGCGAGCGAATTGGCGGCACTGTGGTTTTCGATTTCGACAACGACAGCGACTTTAGCCTTCAGCTTTCCGGCATCTATGGAGAGTTGCACGACGACGATGTTCGCGTGCAGCAAGAGGTAGAGCTTCGCGACGCGAGCGAATCTGAGACCATCCTTCTCGAGAGCGGGCATGGTATCTTTACGGATGTCGATCTGGAGCGGCAGATCGCGTTTTTTGGCCCAACTGAGGAAACCTACGCCCTTCACTTGGAGACTGAAAAGACGTTCGGCAGCAATGCCGAATGGACGCTTTCCACGGGCGTCGACTACTCTGAAAACCACACCTCGATGCCTACAGCCGCGAATCGGGGTCGTTGGCTCGAGCGCGATCAAATCGTGGAAGCCTGGTGGGACAAGAGCAGCGCCACATACCAAGTGTTGGGGAAAGGCGACTACGATAATCGCGACGAGCTGGACTTCGACTTTCGACCGGGCCCGGAAGACTTTGTTTTCGGACAGCTGGGCACGATCCAGGAGGACCGCACGGATGATATCCTGTCCTACAATGTTGATCTCTTGCGGAAATTGGAGATGGGGGAAAGGACTTGGGAGATCAAGGGTGGCTTGAAGCAGCGCAGCCGCGATCGCAACTTTGTGCGTGGGGAGTTGTTCAGTAGCGACGTCGATGCGGAAGTGGTAGAGCCGTTGGGTTACCCGGGTACGCTTGAAACAGTGCCCACGTTCGTGCCCGACACCGCGTTCGACGTCAATGGCGGCATTCCCGGAGGAGCCGTATGGCCGGAGATCGAGTGGGCGAGAAGTTTTCTCGAGGACATCCGGCAGACTCTCGATTTCCAGCCCACTGACGTTCGCCGGGATTTTGGAGCGGGAGAGGACACCGATGCTGCCTACTTGATGACGTCGGTGGATCTTAGCCCAAGGTTGGAGATGATTGTCGGGGCTCGGTATGAGAAAACTGACTACACGGCGATTGGGCTGACGGAAAACGAGATCGAAATCGAGATCCTTGATCCAGACAACCCTGGCGAAACCACCTCGCAAACACTGGTTTCATCCGCAGACGTCCAGACTTACAATCACAGCTACGACAACGTGCTTCCGGGCATATTCTTCGTTTGGGACGCGACCGAGGAAGTTGTCGCTCGACTTAGCTATTCCAAAGGTCAGGTCAGGCCCAGTTTTGGTCAAGCCAATGGGCTGATAAACAACGAGTGGGACTTTACGACACGGGCGGCTGCGGAGCTCGATGGCTACTCCGGACCGTTTACGAACGTGACTCTCAACGGTGTCAACTACGAGGTGGCTGCGGATCCAGACACCTACCAAATACAAACGGAGGGCGGGAACCCTTTTCTCAATCCGATAATCGCCGACCAATTCGATTTCAATCTCGGTTGGTACCCGAACAGTCACAGCAATCTGACCATCGCCTTCTATAAGAAAGACATGACCGATTTTATTGTAGGAGTGGATACAGGGGACCCCGATGTCATTACAGCGCTGGGCGGCAACGCGATCGACCCGCTCACTGGACTGGCGACCACGGACTATGACAAGAGTATCAACGTTTCTAACGCAGACTTGTCGGGCATGGAAATCTCCGGTCGCTATGGTTTTGTCAATGCCCCGGGGTTTTTGAGCGACGTGCACGTCTCCGGGAACGCGGCCTGGCTCAGCGGCTCGACGAGCACGCCGTTCATTGACAATGGAGCGGAGTTCGATCTGCCGGGGCTCACAGACTTCATCGGCAACATCGCGGTGGCTTATGAGACGAGAAAGTTCAGTTTGCAGCTCTCGGCTCGCTATCGGACCGAGCGGGTGAGGAGCCGCGATAGCGACGAGCCATGGAAAGACATTTTCGACGAGGCGGACTTCCGCTTAGGGGCCAACGTGAGGTATCGGTTTAACGATCGGCTCCGAGTGTTTGCCAATGTTCAGAACCTCACTAACGAGAATTCAATCCGCTACCATGTGGGCGACGAAGTCTACGGCTCGTTGATCAAACGTCGGGCTGACTTCGGACGCACCTACCAGTTCGGCGCGGATTTGAGTTTCTAGAACCGCCCGCGATTTGCGGTCTCGGATTTAGATCGAAGTCCAAGAGCGGGAAGCGACAGAAGCGGGGAGTTTCCGCGCTTCAGTATAACCCATCCAATATTGAATATGAGAGAGTACAACATGACCGTCGGCAGGGCCGCTCGCCGCGCATTTGAGCTGGCAATTCTAACGGCGCTGTTCGCAAACCCCGCCCGTGCGGGCGAAGCTCGCTACAGCATTCGAGACGTCGTCGATTCTATCGATGGAGGAACCGTAGTTACGCGTGAAATACAGACTCTCATCGACAAGGTGAGCGCCGGGGGAGGCGGGTATGTCTATTTCCCTCCGGGCGACTACCTGACTGGAACGATTGAGCTGAAGGATAATACCTATTTGGAACTCGCTCCGGGCGCCACGCTCTACGGCAGCAAGGAGATCGAGGACTATCGCAAGGACGGCGACAACGACTATCTCAGTCTGATATACGCCAATGGAGCGACGAACATCGGCATCGTTGGAAAAGGAACGATCGATGGAAATGGAGAGGTTTTCTGGCGCGGCAAGCAACGACCGTTGATCAGGCCTTCCCGTTTCATCTTGATCGAGAATTCCGAGAATGTGCGTTTCGAGGATATCCACATTTTGAATTCTCCTAGCTGGAATATGGAATTGCGGTTTTGCGATTGGGTGTGGGTGGACGGGATTACCATGATCTCGGATCTGGAGTCGCTCAATAGCGATGGAATCGACCCGGTGTCCTGCAGCAATGTGTTCATTTCGAACTGCTATATTAGCGTGGGAGACGACGCTATTTGCCCCAAGGCGAACGAAGGAGCTCCGACTGAGAATTTGGTTGTGACCAACTGCGTTCTTATTTCGGATGACACGGCCATCAAGCTAGGAACCCGATCGGATGACCATATCCGCAATGCGACTTTCAGCAACATCGTGATTCGCAACTCGGTGTATGGCCTGGCCTTCTACGCGAAGGATGGAGGCACTTACGAGAACATCCGCTTCGACAACATACACGTTGAGACCCCCGCCAAGATTCCCGAGAACTACAATGTGGGGGCGGAACAGGAGTGTTTCCCGATATATATCGATCTCGAGAGACGCACTCCCGAATCCAAGCTGGGAAAAGTGCGGAACGTCTATTTCAGCGACATCACCATTGACTCGCCCGATGGCATCAACCTGTTCCTGGGCCAACCCGACAGCCCACTGGAAAATATTCATTTGTCGAATATCCACTATACATTGCATCACCGACGTTCATTCGAAGGAAACAAAAAGCCTAGAGGGACGCGTAGCTTGACGGACAAAGCGCCAAACGACTTCTCTCACATTCCCGCCCATTTCATTTTCGCTCACATTGACGGGCTTCATATAGACCAACTCAAGTTGACGGATCTCGACAGCGGAGCGGATCACGAACGACGCATGATTTGGGCGAATGATGTGCGCAATGTGATTGTGAGCGACTTCAGCAATCGTCTTGCCGCGCCAAATCAGGCGCTGCCACAGTTTCATTTCAAGGACTCGAGCAACATCGAGTTGAAAATGAACTCGCCCGCCGCGACCTCGACGGAGTTTTTGTATCTTGAAGGGGCGCGCACTTCGAATGTCGTTGTGCACAACAACAATTTCACGAATATTGGGACGGTTGTCGAACTGCATGAATCGGTTGTGCCGTCGGAGTTGATCGACGCGAATAACATAAGGCGTCCTTAAACGACCATTGCGGTCTAGCTGGATTCACTGTCGGGATGCGCAAGTTGCTAGTTTCATTGCTTCTGCTTTCCTGGGGCCTCTTTGAGCGACTCCATGGAGCCAATACTGTGTCGGTGCATTTCGATCCGGATTCGCCCGCGATGGCGTTCGCGGCGGAGAGAATAGTGGACGCGTTGGGAGGGCGAGCGCTTTCCGTCGCTTCCGCCGATTTGAGACGCGTGAACCGGAACGCCTCTCGAGAACGAATTGCTCTGACGCTTTCCAAGGAGCCGACTGCCAGCCGATTGCTCGGAAGGTCTCGCGATGGGGTCCCGGTGTCGATAGGCGAACAGGGCTATTCGTTGAGGGTGGAGAAAAAGCCCGGGTGGACGAACTATTGGATTATAGGAGGCGACGCGACGGGAGCGATGTATGGAGGGCTCGATGTAGCGGATCTTCTCGATGGAGGCGCCTCTCTTTCCAGTATCAGGAATGTGGATAAGAAGCCATTCATTCGAAGTCGCGGACTGAAGTTCAATATTCCTCTGGATGCTCGAACGCCAAGCTACTCGGACAACAACAGGATTGCTCAGGCGAACATCCCTCACATGTGGGATATGGATTTCTGGAAGGAGTTCTTGGACGAAATGGCTCTGAATCGCCTCAACCGATTGACGCTGTGGAGTCTGTCTCCCTTTCCCTCGATGACTCGCATCCCCGAATATCCCAGAGTCGGCCTCGACGACGTCAAGCGGACCACCCTCGCGGTCGATGCGTTTGGGCGCGCCAGCTCGGGCACGGAGAATGTAACCCCTGAGCTACTCGAGAATCTGGAGACGGTCAAGTCGATCAGCCTCGACGAGAAGATCGCGTTTTGGAAGGCAGTTATGCGGTATGCGGACGATCGGGGCGTTGGCGTGTTCATCTACACGTGGAATCTGTTTACGTTTGGGACAGAAGGAGCGGGCTACGACCTAGTGCCTGACATCCGTAACGAGGCCACTAGAGACTATCTTCGCAGGGCGACTCGGGCCTTGTTAGAAACGTATCCGTTACTCAAGGGCATGGGAGTCACAGCAGGCGAGAACATGAGTCACGACGATATTGCGGATGAAACTTTCCTGTTCGAAACTTACGGGCGGGGAATCAACGATGCGCTGGAGACTGATCCGCAGCGCTCTTTTCAGCTTTCCCATCGGCTCGGAGATATTTCCGCTGCCAAAAGAGCCTTTAGAGGCTTGAACCCTCGATGCTCGCTGAGCTTCACGTATAAATATTCAAAAGCCCATGTCTATACTTCAGTCGATCCGTATTGGATTCACGACCACAAATTTATTGAGGAAATAGGAGAACGCACGCCATACTATATTACGATTCGAGACGATAGTTATAACTATCTCAGAGGCGGCAGTGATCCCGAATTCGTGCGACAGTATTTATACAACATTCCCAATACGGATAGCAATTTCCAGGGCTTTCAGTTGGGTCCGGACGCCACTGTTTGGGGTCGAGAGCATGTTAGCAGGGATCCGGATAACCCCCGTCAGCTCATGTTGAAGAAGCGCTGGTACAGCCTTCGGATATGGGGACATCTTTCCTATGACCCCAACCTGCCGGATATGCGATTTCGACGTCTTTTGGCCGCCCGGTTCCCGGACGTGGATAGCGAACGCCTTTTTGAGGCTTGGGCTGTCGCGTCCCGAATCGTACCGCTCGTCAACCGCTTTCACAACTACAAGGCCTACTTGGACTACCAATGGAATCCAGAGCTGTGCCACAGCCGCCCAGGATACAATTCCGATTCCGGTTTTCACGACATGGAGACCTTCATCCGCGTCAAGCCGCAGCGAGGCGAAGGCTTTGTGGGAATTGGGGACTTTGCAAACGGCAACGCGGATGGAATCAGCCCGTATCAAGTCGGCAACGAATTGCGTCGACTCGGAGAGAGGACTCTAGCGACGCTCCCGCAGGCGGCGGGTGAAGAGTTAACCGACAAGGAGTTGCGGCAGACGTTGTCCGACATCCGAACCTTGGGATACCTCGGCATTTACTACGGACACAAGGTTACTGCCTCGACCGACTACGCCTTTTTCAAGAAAACGGGGGAGGAAAGCCACAGACGCGCCGCTCTGGCCAGTCTGCGAAAAGCGAGCAATGCCTGGTGGCGGTATTCGCATCGATTGACAGCGCGATATAAGCCGATGTATTACAGCAGACTTAGAAAACAGATCGACCTTCTCCACATACAGGATTACGTAGACAAGGAAATCGTAGAGTTGGGGGGACAAGTTCCTGAACGTCCGCTCAACGACCCATACAGCCAGTGAATACTCCAAATCGACGTTTGAATAGTCGCCGTAAATTTTTAAGCGCCGCGGCCTGCGCCGGAATAGCGGGTTGGAGTACCTTGGAGGCTACTGAATCGACGAACCCAAAACTGAAGGCTCAGATAGGCCGAGCGAAGATCAAAAACGTAGAAGCCTTTGCGGTTCCACGACTTATTCTAGCCAAAGTGACGACTGAAGACGGAGATGTAGGTTGGGGCGAGTGCGGTCACAATGGCGATGGGTTGGTCGTCGCCGTCGTCCAAGACTATTTGGAGAAACTGCTGATTGGGCGGGATGTATTCGATACGGAACCTACGTGGTCGGCGATGTTTCACGAGATTGATGAAATCGGCCCCGGTGGATTGGCCTCTCAGGCTTTGGCGGGAGTGGATTGCGCGTTGTGGGACCTGCGGGGGAAGCTGCTAGGAGTGCCGGTATATACGCTCATTGGTGGGCGCTACCGTGAGAGGTATCCCGTATACGGATCCTTCAGCCGCAGCAAAGGACGAGGTCTTTACCGAACTCCGGACGAGTGCGCCGAATACGCGACGGAATTGGTGGAGCAGGGATTTCGGGCAATAAAACTGCGATTGGGCATTCGTGAAGAAAATCAGGATCCGATAGACGACCCGGCGATTCCGTGCACCCGAGCGGTTCGGAAGGCGATCGGCGACGATCTTCCGCTTTACGTAGACGCGAACAATGGCTATTCGCCCCGGCGCGCGGTGATGATCGGTCGAGCGCTTCACGAGGAATTCAATGTGGAAGTTTTCGAAGAACCCGTTGCGGCTCAAAACTATCACTCCTTGGCCAAGGTAACAGATGCAGTTCCGATGATGGTGGCGTGCGGAGAACATGAATACACTAAATGGATGTTCCGCGACCTGATCTTGCAGGGAAAGTGCCACATACTTAATCCCGACGTAAGCAAACTGGCAGGCATTACTGAAGGCAAGAAAGTGGCGGCGCTTGCCGAGGCCTTTGATTTGCCAATATCGGTGCACAACGCGCGCCCTACGCTGCTTAACGCGTCCCACTCCCACTTCATTGTCTCTTGCCAAACAGCGCATCGCTATCAAGAGCATCCCGGCAACGTTCGTTTGAGTGAGCTCTGGAAGTACTTTCACAACAAAATGGAAGTGATCGATGGGTACGCGGCTCCGCTCGACGCGCCAGGACTCGGACTAGAAGTCAACGAGGCCGCGGTCCGTCAGGACCGCATCGCATAGGCGAGGTCATACGTTTTCCAGCGCAATTCTGAGCGGCCGGTCCAGAAATTTTCCCTGAGATCGTATGAGAGCAAAGCGCGACCAACTGCAACCTGCTTGTAGTTGACAAGACCTTACGCGGATAGGTCGCAGTTTGTGGATGAGCGGTGTTTTGCCTACTTCGTTCGGAAGGTTTCGCTGGCGACGAGGGCGAGGACGAGGTCTTGGAAACCGTTGCCTTTGGCGTGGTTGGCTTCGACGATGGTCTCGATTTCCTTGCGCTCCTTGTAGTTGGGGACGCGGCCGGTGGCGTAGGTCATGAGCTTCTCCGCAAGGCATTGGGAAAAGTGGTCGATATTGTCGACGAGCCATGACTTGAGATGGGTGACGTCTTGCAAAGGCGTGCCATCCGGAAGTGTACCGGATGAATCGATACGTTTTCCTGACTTCGGCCATTCTTCTCGCCAGTTTCCGACGGGATCGAAGTTTTCCAGCACGAATCCGACGGGGTCGATGCGCTTGTGGCAACTGGCGCAGGACGCTTCGTTCGTGTGAGCGGCTAAGAGCTCGCGCGGCGTAGTGGCGCCTCGGGTGTCGGGTGTGAGCGCCGGGACGTTTTTGGGCGCCGGTGGTGGAGGCATGCCGAGAATATTCTCAAGGACCCAAACGCCGCGGAGAACGGGCTGGGTGTCGACGCCATTGGCTGTGGCGGTCATGACAGCGGATTGAGCGAGCAAGCCGCCAAAACGTCCACCGCGTTGGATCGGGAGTTTCTCTAGTCCCGAGTCCGATGCCATGGACGCCTCCTTTTTCACGGCGTTTTCCGAGGGCGTGTACTGGTAGTTGTCTTTTGCGAATTGCGGAGTCGTGTAGTGGAAATCTGGATCGATGAAATCTGTCATGGGAAGATTCCGGGTTAGGATTTCCGCGAAAAAGTGTTCTACTTCCTCCTCGGCGATTCCTATTTCCGCCTCGGAGAAATTGAAGACTGGATCCGGCATGATCTCCGGCAGGAGTTTGGTGTCCAACCACTGACTGGTGAAGTTCTGAACCATCGCGTCGGTGGGTTGGGTCGGCATGAGACGAATGGCCTCGGCGCGCAGGGTCTTCGGGTTCGACAACGCTCCGGACCGAGCTAATTCGAGGAGTCGCTTGTCGGGAGGGGCTTGAGTAAGGAAGTAGGACAGGCGGCTGGCCAAATCGTATTCGTCGATTTCGCCGGGACTCAAGAGACGGTAGAGGAAGCGCGGAGAGATAAGGATGTTCCGGATCAGAAGATGCATCGCGTCATCAAAGGAGTTGCCCGTTTCCCAATGGCGCTCGGCGATTCCTAGATAAGTATCGATGGTTTGCTCGTCGACGGGTCGACGGAACGCCTGAGGTAGGAAACTCGTTAGTATCTCCTTCGTGAATACTTCGTCGGATTGCCCCGGTTTTCTTGCCCCGGTGAATTGCTGCCGCAGCTTTTTAGCGAGTTGCTCTCGTGGGCCATCCACCATTTTTAAGGGCCCCTCGATGGTCGCTTCGTGGAACTCTAACGCTGGACCGTTCGTGAAGTAGTAGTGACACAGAACATCGGCCAGGTTGAACATGCCGGTATTGGAGTCAGCGAGTTCCAGTAGTTTGACCGTGAGCTTGTTATCCATAGTCGCGTTGCTCATGTCCAGGTTTGGATCCTCTAGGGCTTTGGAAAGGATTTCCCACCCGCTGCGTCCACGAATAACGGATGTGCGAATCTTGCTAAAATCGCCATTCGGAAAGACGGTATGCTGCCAGGCTGCTAACCAGCGCGCATCCTTTTCAAACCATTCGCGCATGTGTTGGGCGAATTTGGAATAGTCGTGGGCCATGTCCGCATTCATCCAGCGGAAGAGCAAGGTCTGGCCTTCATAGAGGTCTGCCTCGAACGTGATCGTCGTCGGTTCCGTCGAGGGAACTTCCATGACTTTGAGCAGGCGAAAAACCTCTGCCCGGGAGCGATCGCTAGCGCTGAGCTCGCGAGCGCGAATTTCGAGCTTCATCGGGCCACCCCATGTCGGCTTGTGCTTGGCTGCGCTCACCGTCACTCGATACCTTCCGGAAGACATGATTTCCATGCGACTCGGCCAGGAGCAGCTGCGAAAAATTTCGTGTCCACGCGAAACGAGCAACAAGGCGTCGTCTACTACTTTCCCGGCGGAAAAACTGAGCACCATATCGTTGGGGCCGGCGGTCCGCGTCGTCGAAGGAGGCGCCTTTCGCGCGGGCGGGTAAATGGTATCGGCAATCTGCTCGGCTACCTTGGCGTAGGCTTCCATGAGGGGAGGCGACAGTACCAAACCTTCGCCAACGTTGTTGAATCCGTGGAACTCCGAGTCTTTGGGGAAGCCGAGCGGCAGTTCGTAGTCGGGCAAATCAAAGAGCTCGCGAATGGTGGAACGATATTCCTCCGCGCTCAATCGCCGCGGCGGCGTGCCGCCTATGGGAGTGTTTTCGAGGAGGTTCTTGTCGAGCCACGCAAGCAGCGCCGCGCGCTCCTCTTCGCTGGGCTGCCTTTTCTTTGCGGGGGGCATGACACCCTCCTTCGCCATAAAATGAGCCTTTTCCCACAGTTCTCGATTGTCCTTTTGGCCCCAGTCTATGGATACGTGGTCCAAATTGACGTCGCCCTTCATCTCCGCTTCGTCGTGGCAGTCTAGGCAGTAGTTGGCCAGAATGTCGTACGTTTGGTCGGGGATTGGGAGTTCGGTTTTCGCATGTAGCGAAAATGTGGATGCGAGCGCGAACCAGGCGACGTAGATGTAGGGCCTTCGCTTGCGAAGCGCCGCGAAGTTCGAGCGTAATACGCGGCATGGCGCGAGCGCCAGCCCTACGATGAGACCGGTTTGTGCGTTAGCTCCCATAATCCACTAGCTAAACAGCTGGTTCATGTTTCGAGACGCATTGGAAAACTCGTTCGTCTCTACGCCCAATCGCTGCATCAATGTGATGTACAAGTCGCCAAGAAGAGGCGCGTCGGGCTTGTTTGAATCGATCGCGATATGGCTGCCGTGATCAAACCCGCCCCCTGCTACCAGTGTCGGTAGATCGGCGTTGGAGTGGCGACTGGCGTCTCCCATGCCGGTCCCGACCAATACGATGGTTTCGTCGAGCAGCGACGTGCCGTCGGGGCGTTTCTTTTCCTTCAACTGATTGAGAAAACCGTTCAGGCAGTGCATGTGCGCGGTTTCAATGGATACGAGGTCGCGAATCATTTCCGGGTCGTTGCCGTGATGGGACAGACCGTGGTAGCCGGACCGGAGCGGTACGCCATCAAACGAGAACACCTGCCCGAGACCGTCGATAAAGAAGGACAGGACACGACTGGATTCAGTATCGAGGGCCAAGGCCATCAGGTCGTACATAAGCACTTCCGCTTCCATCAATAAGTTGGGAGTGATCGGATCCGAATCCGGAAGCTTGTAGTCCGTGGTGGGCAGCGGATCGTTGATTTGCGAAATTTGGCGTTCCATGCGTTTTTCGACGGAACGCATCGAATCAAAGTACTCTTCCAGTTTTTCGCCGTCGGTTCTCGTCACCGATTTTTGCAGTCGTAGGGCGTCGTCCAATACCAAGTCGAGCGAGCTTCGCCCGCTGCGCAGCATGTACTCCATTCGCGCCTTGTCGGCTTCGGACATGAAAAGCGCTTTGTAGAACACGCTCGGACGCTGGGTCATAGGAAGGCCGATCCCTTGTTTCGTAAAACTCATGGCCTTGCTCCCTTCGCCTGTGCCGGCGGTCAGTTGCACGGAGGGGAAACGCGATTGTTGACCGATTTGATCGGCGACGACCTGGTCCATTGAATACGCCTTGGGGGTGTTGCCGCAGAGGAAGTTGCTCCAGGCTCCGTGGCCATTTGGGGCTCGGTGGTCGAGTCCGGAGAAGACCGTGAAGTCATTCTGGTGGTTCGCGAGCGGCGCCAGCGTGGTGGGCAGCTTGTAGCCGCGACCGACCTCTTTGGGGTAGAACGCATTCTGATGCCAGCCGAGGTAGGCGCCGATCGAAATCAGATTCTTGGCCTTCTTCGTCGAACCGGCGGCTGCCTTGGCGGCCCCCAGAACCGGAAAGGACTCGAGCGCCGGCAGGGCGATCAATGCGGCTGCGGAGCGCAGGAATTGGCGGCGTCCAATAATCGAGATGCCCGGGGGCGCGGATTGGTTTCTCATAGGGTACAAGGGTCTGGGGACTCTTCGAGTCCTTATTGTATTAAAACGTAATAGCGTTTGAAAAATCCGTCGGCAAGAATACTCGGGGTGGACAGTTGACTAGGCTGCGGGCAAACGCGCCGAGACGTCGGGTTCAATGCGTGGGGATAGTGACGACGCAGCAAGACTGCTCCCCAAAGGTAGCGGCCGATCTCCGAGCGGCCACCTAAACGCGAATGGCCGCTCGGAGATCGGCCGCTACCTGGATGTTTGAAAGTACTCGCGTGCCGCCTCGAGGAGATAGGGCAGCCCTTCCCGAACGGTGTCGAAGGTGTGTCCGCCTCGTAGGCGAATTGCATCGATTTCGATTGATGCGTCGCTCGCGGCGGCTAGGAAACGCTCGTTCATGGTCCGGTCGAAGGCGGATTCGCCGATGACGAGGAACACGCGGGTTTGATGCAGATTTTGAATACTCAGTAGGGGATTGAAGCGGTTCCATGTTTTGGGGTCCGCGCCAAAAACACTGGTGGGAACCGGATAGCTTTGGTTTTCCGGAAAGCGCTCGGGATTTTTCGGGAAGTCGAGGAGTCCGATCAGCGCGCCGGCGAATCCGTAGCGTTCGCTACGCTGGGTCGCGTGATGGAGGGCGCCGTATCCGCCCATGGACCATCCCGCGATGGCCCGTTTATTTCGATCGAAGCTGATCGCGTACTCCGCTTCGACGCTCGCTTCGATCTCCCGCAAAGCGTCCGCGTACCGCGCGTCTGGGTCCTCTGGAGAGTTGATGTACCAGCCATCGAAGCCCTGCGGTAGAATGATGAAATACGGCTGCGCGAGGAGAGCCGCTCGGGAAGCCGGGTCGTCGACTAGGCTCAAGTGGCTGCGGCCGCGCCCGTGGAGCAGCATCAGGCTGGCCCGATTATCGTCGGTGGAACGATTCGCTGGTTTTACAACTGTGTAGTGAATTTCCGAATTCAGTGCCGTGGATTGGATCGTGTGGATGAAAGTTCTTTTGGGCCAACCGGAATCGGCGTTGGTTTGAGGCATGGGGGTCGATGAAAGCAAGCTGCCGACGCAGAGTAGTCGAGCGAAATTCGCGAGAGTCATGGTGGGCCCTAGTCGAGAAATTCTGAGGCGTCGAACTGGAATCGGACGATGTCGGGCGCGTTCCCGAGAAAAGCTCGGTAGTCGAATACGTTTAGTCGATCTCCGCTATCTGTATTGAAAATTAAAGGACACGGGTAGTAGCCGTCCGTGACTTTGCCTTGCTCCGCATTGTCGAGAACGAATTGCGCTTCCACCGTCAAGTCGTTTGGATCGAAACGAACCAATCCGAGTTCCATCGGAGTCTGGCGGTCGGGTGTTCGCCAGTTGCGACCGATGAGGAAGAATTTGTTTTGGTAGGTGAAGATACGGGGCCGCCCCATGTAGGCCGCGATGGCGGGCGTTTCCTCTGTGAGGTTGGTTTCGTGGATCAGATTGAAGGCGCGATCGACGCGATGGAGTCGCTGTTGATTGTCGTAGCCTCGGGTGGCCACGATAAATCCGTCTTCGAATGGATGGAGACTGCTCTCGTTGATGCGGATATCGCCGAACTCGGCGCTCAAGTTTTTTTGAAACTGCCAAGTGACCCCATTGTCGTCGGTGTAGAGCGAATCGACGGATCGTCGTCCTCCCGCGAGGTATTCAAAAGTCATTACGAGGGCGTACACGCGTTTGTCGACCGTAGCGGAATCGAAGAGGTAGCCATACTCGACGCCGTCGATCAGACCGACGCGTTCCAGTTCTCCGAATTCACTTCCTTCAGGTTGGAAGAGGGCTCGAACGAGACCGGTCCGGGTGTGCTGCCCTTTGGCGTCGACGGTTTGAGCGTCAATATAGGTGGCCAGCGACCCGTCCGGAAAGCGTATCCATTCTCCCATTTGCATGATTTCGTTGGGGATACCGAGCTGGATGGGTGATTGAATCGTATCGCCGCTTCCAAGGTCGACTCGAATGATCTCCAGCGAGGCGCCGAGATCGCGAGCGTGGGAGCGTCCGCGTTTGTAGGAGATGAGCACTTCGGTTTCACTCGCGCGAACGATGGCCGGAAACGCGAGGTAGTCCAGCGAGTCCGCGCCGCGATAGGAAGCGATGGTTTCTTCGATGCGAAACGCGGGTGAGACTGGTTCGAATGTTTGCGCGCTCGCGTTAAGCGCTGCGATAGGCGCGATGAGGAATATGAGTGTTCGGGGTATCATGAGTAGGCGCTAACGGCGTCTGTCGATCGCAGTTCGTATTCAAGCAGGACCTTCTCTATTTACAATGCAAATGGGTCTGCTATTCCTGGTTCGATGTTTCGTCGATCGGCTAGGACGGAGTGTTGTCGGGGTTTGAGGCTGAAAGGACTGTTTTAGTGAACGCGGGTCATTCGTTGACTTGGTTGGATTGGATGGTGGTGGTCCTTTACGCGGCAGCGGTCTTGTGGGTGGGCTGGCGCTACGCGCGACGGCAGGAATCCGAGGAGGAGTACTTTCTGGGAAATCGCAGCATGTCTCCGTTTCTGATCGGGATTTCCTTATTCGCCTCTCTTTTGAGCACGGTTTCGTACCTGGCGTATCCAGGCGAGATCATACAGCATGGGCCCGCTTACTTGACTGGAATTCTCTCAGTTCCGTTCGCGTATTTTATTGTCGGGTACTGGCTGATCCCCGTGTACATGCGTCAGCGGGTGACGAGCGCCTACGAGTTGCTGGAGGAAAGGCTCGGGCGGGAAGCCCGCGTCGGCGGGGCGATTCTCTTTGTCGTGCTCCGCCTCATTTGGATGGCTTTGCTGATCTATCTTTCCTCTGGGGCGATACGCGTTATGACCGGATTGAGCGAGGACTGGGTACCCGTTATTTCCATACTGACGGGCTTAGTCGCGGTGGCGTACACGTCGATGGGCGGACTGAGAGCGGTGGTGATAACGGACTTGATGCAGTTCGTTTTGCTCTTCTTGGGATTGGTGGTATCGATTGTCGTGGTGAGCATCTCGCTCGAAGGGTTTTCTTGGATACCGATGCACTGGAGCGCGAATTGGGATACGCAGCCGGTATTCAGTTTGGATCCCGAAGTGAGAGCAACCGTGGTGGGAGCGATCGTCTTGCAGCTGGTTTTCCGGGTGTGCACAGCCGGGGCGGACCAGACGATGGTGCAGCGTTTCATGGCGACGACGAACGCTCGAGCGGCCCGAAAGTCGTTTCTTGTGCAAAGTTTAGCGGCGGTCGTGGTGACGCTTTCACTGGGGTTGCTCGGATTCGCGTTGCTGGGCTATTTTCGCGACTCCGCTCTGCTAGCCAATCCGGAGCTCGATTTAGGGGCGAACGCAGACAACTTGTTTCCCTACTTCATCGCCCACGCGTTGCCGACCGGACTGTCGGGTTTGGTGGTCGCCGCTTTGTTCGCGGCGGGAATGTCCAGCGTGGATTCGGGGGTCAATTCGATCACGGCGGTCTTGAACCGGGATTTGCTTCCGCGATTTTGTCGTAAGCCTGGGGATACGAGTCGGCGGAAGCGCAGAAATCGACGAATCGCTTGGAGTATCGGAATGTTGGTGATTCTCTTGTCGGTCGGCGTGCGGTACGTGCCGGGCAACTACCTTGAGGTTACCCAGAAGACATCGTCGCTGTTCTTTCCACCGCTATTTTCCTTGTTTTTCCTCGCTTTGTTCGTTCGCCGGGCGAATGGCCGCGGCGCGTTGGTAGGTGTTGCCTACGGTATGGCAGCGGCGATCCTCGTCGCCTTTTGGGACGTTTTGACCGGTCGACCGCCGTTGAGCTACCAGTGGATTGGATTTACTTCGCTAGTGACGAGTATTGGCGCGGGCTGGTTGGCGTGCGTTTTCTTCGATGGGCGTCGGTCGGACCGAAAAAGGGCGTTTTATTTGGCTGCTATGCTGTTCGGCCTAGTGGCGCTTTTCTGTATTGTTGTTTTTGCGATGCGTTTAAGTTAGGCGGGCGTATGCTAGGGTCTTTTCAAAAAGGTAAAATCGTAGGGCTGGCGCTTGCGCCATGCCGCGAATGCAACTTAAATTTAAATCTACGCGGCGCTTCGCAAGCGAAGGCCCTACGAATGTACTCGCTGCCATGATCCATTCCATTGTTCGAAAAAAACTGGTTGCCGACGAGGTGGTCGTTTGCGCGAAGGCGTCCTACGTGGATCCGGAAATTGTGGAGATGATTGGGCAGGCGGGGTTCGATTGCGTTTGGATCTGTCTCGAACATCGGAGACTGGATCCGTCTGTCATTAAAACGTTGATACTCGCGAGTTTGAAGTCGGGATGCGACTGCATGGTGAGAGTCAAGCCGCGCGATCATACCGATTTGGCGTATTTGCTGGAGGCGGGCGCTCGCGGGATCATGGTGCCACAGGTCCGCGGCGTTGAAGAAGTCGAGGAAGTGGTTGCGATGATGAAGTTCCCTCCGGTGGGGCGCAGGGGATTCGATGTGATCCACGCCGATGCGGACATGGGGAGCGTGTCGCTCGAAGACTACGTGGCTCACGAGAACGACAATACCTTTTTGGTCGTTCAAATCGAAACGCCGGAAGTGATTCCGGATATCGACGCGATCGCGGCGATGCCGGGAGTGGACATGCTGTTTGTTGGTCTTGGGGACCTGTCTGCGAGCTTGGGCTTGCTAGGGCAGATGGATCATCCGCGTTTGCGAGAGATCGTTCGCGAGGTGGGCGCGGCGTGCCAGCGTCATGGAAAGGCGGCGGCGATCATCTGCACCGATGCTGAGGAGCGCAAACGGCTGTGGGAGGAGGGGTATCGTTTTTTCAATATTGCCAGCGACTTCCGGTTTATAAGGCAGGGTTTCGACGCGGCCATTCGGGACGCGTCGGATTTGCGCGGGATGAACGGTGACTTTATTTAACAGTCGCCTGGCGGCGAAATGACGCTTCGCGTCACCAGGATCCCTGTCGGAGACAGGGACAAGGATTCATTGTCGCGACCTCACGAACGCTGCCCCAAAAAAACTCCCAATAAGATCCTGTTCCCGCCATGGGCGGGATCCTGCTTTCGTCCTGTCTCGACAGGACGGAATTTGATCTCGAAGAGATCACTGTTAATTGCAGTAGATTGTTACAGAAGGATGTCTTTGTATCGGATTCCGCTGTTGCCTGTCTCTACTCGCCGATGCAGACGATTTCTCGGATGGTCTGGGCGAAGAGGCGGCCGTTGGCGTAGGTGAGGTTGCTGCGGGTCCAGGCTTCGCCGAGCGGGCCGAGGTCGTTTATGGATACAAGGGCGTTCTCGTCGAGTGTGGACGCGTTCCAGTCGATGACGTAGACCATTCCGTTCATGATCGGAACGAAGAGGTGATTCCCGACGGCGGTCGGGATTTGGGCGGCGAAGTGCCCCCAGCCATTTCCTTGCGAGCGGGCGTCGCCGAGGAGTTTGAACCCGCGGGTGTTGACCATGCGATTGGTTTTAAACGTCCAGTAGGAGATTTCCGTCCCGACTTTGAAGGTCTTCTCAGGGGCGGATTTCAAGTCGCCGGCTTTCCAGATGAACTGGTCGGGACGGCCCTTTTCGCGGAGAAGGCTGACGGGGAGCTGCAAGTATTCGACGTCGCCTGTATTCACATTTACGCGACCAAGAAAATTGTAGATGTAGCTTCGGAAATAGTGGTAGTCTCCGACAAGGAGATTGGACTGGTCGCTTTTTTCCGATTTCGGGTTGGGATCGAGGTCGATCGATCGTGTCTGCCAGCCGCTCTTTGTTTTCACTCGAACGGAGACGTTTTGCATCAGAGATGTTTTTCGAGCGACTTTTCCCGTTTGGATGTCCACCCACCAATGCTCTTCATCGTGGATGACGAGCGCGTGTCCGTTGTGTATGGGCATCGTTTGCCGGCACTCGTAATTGTCGATTGGGAGTTTCCAGATTTCGGAGCCATCGGTGGTGTCCACCAGCGATACGCCGAGCGGTTTTTCCGGCGGTGTATGCCCGCCACCTCGGCCGACGAGGAAAACGGCGCGTCCGTCGTCAAGCGTGAGCGGGAGGGGTTGGCTGCCGATGTTGCCCCCGCAGCGAGTGGACCAGAGCGGTTCGCCGGTCTTGAAGTCGACCGCTTGCATTTGAGTCCATTTGGAGAAAGGGAGTTCCTCCTTCGGGTGTGGGTAGCCGCCTTTTTCGTCGGGCGGCCAGTTCATCTGCATATAGACGAGGGCGTCGCCGACGCGAAACGGTGAGCCTCGGTAGGAGGAGAGGGCTTCGCGTCGCCAGATTCGGTTTCCGTTAAAGTCGAAACTCTCGATGGCGCCGGAACCGTTGAAGAAGGCGACTTGTTTCCCGTCTGTGACGGGTGGGAGACCGGAGCTGTCGCCCCAACTGCTGGCGATTTTGAGCGGGTAGATTCCTTCGATTTCCCGTGTCCAAATTATGGATCCATCTTTGGCGCTGCAGCAGTAGGCGACGATGTCTTTGGAGAGGACCGTGTCGGCCTGGACGGGTTTGTTGATGGCGAAGAAGATGTGATCCCCCCAAATGGTGACGGAGCTTTGGCCGAGTTCGGGAAGCGTGGTTTTCCAGGCGATATTCTCGTCGCGAGCAACGCTCCAATGGGTGGGGGCCTGAGCGTCGAGGACGATGAAGGTGCCGTTGGGTCCGGAGGCTTGCGGCCAGTTTTGGGTAGCGAGGGACGCAGAGAAAGTCGTGGCGAGAAGGGGAATCAATAATAGGGGCTTCACGATAGGAAACACGATGGTCGGAGATGGATTGGATTGCGAATCGATTCTCGGGCTTAGTTGGTCGACCGTTGACCAAACCAGGCCGGTTTCAGTGAACTTGAAAACACATTTTTCGCGGAGCGAAAACCCATCGTCCCGAAGGGGCGCGAGGCCGTAGGCCGATGTTTTTAAAACACCGCTTCGCTATTCCCGATCCTTTGATGGACCCCTACAAGGTCGGTGGCTCCATCGGGAATGGGTGTCTCTTCGAGACAATAAGTTCTTTCTTCACTCACATCGAGCAAAGGAACCTTATCGGTTCCGAAGGAGACGCCTATTTGTCTCCGCCAAGCGGAGACATCCTAGCGACCTGCCTCGGCGAAGCCTAGCGAAGACGGGAGCGATGACTAAAATTGTTGTCACCGCCCCGATACTCGGGGCTAGCCACCGACTGTGTCGGGGTCCCTAAAGGGAGAGGCCAATAGGATCCCCGACGAGGTCGGGGAAATTAGGTTATCGTCTCGTGATTGACTCACCCATTTTTTGCGCCGCGAAAACCCATAGCCTCGTAGAGGCTCAAGGCCGTAGGCCGGTGTTTGAAACGACACACGCGTACCCATAGGGAATTTCTCGAAATTTCTTTGGTAAGTTCTCCATCGAAAACGCGTCCCAGTGATTGAGGCGATTCGCCTCCGCAGCGCTATGAAGGACAATTCGAACGTGAACATAGGTCGCCGCCGTTTTTTGCGGCTGGGGATCTTTGCTTCGGTCGTCCCATTCGTGGCGAGTGGAGCGGGCGCTTCGGAAACCGCCGAGGAACGCTGCTATTTCAACGTGCCCGCGGGGAAAGCCGCGAAAACGCTGGCCGTAGCCGTGCGCCAGGCGAAAGTGGAAATTATCCTCTCCGCTGACTTGGTGAAAGGCGTGCGCACGCGTAAAGTGCGTGGGCGATTCACTCCCATGGAGGCGTTTCGCCGGATGCTCTCCGGCTCGCAGCTCGAGATCATCCGCCACCTCGACTCGGGCATCTACACGGTGCGCCGCCTTGGTGAATCGAAATCGCTGTCTGAGACCTTCGATGGCCGCGACGCGATCGCGAGAACCCCGTCTGAGTTTAAAATTTGATTAAAGCCCCCGACTACTACAACCTCTACGAAACATGCCCCCCGAATACTCCGAGCAATCCCGATGGTATGCGGAACATATCGAACCCCTCGAGCCGCAGATCCGACATTGGCTGAAAAGCCGCTACGGCAGCCAATGCGACGTGGACGACGTCGTGCAAGAGGCGCTGCTCAAGGTTCTGAAAGCCCGGGAGCGAGCGGAACTGCGTTCGCCTAAAGCCTACTTTTTCGCGGTCGCTCGAAACGCCGCGGTCGACAGCCTGCGCAAGGCGAAAGTCGCGGTCACGGAGTCCCTGGTAGACGAAGAAGCTCTGGAGATCGTGGACGACGAGGAAGCCATTGACGAGGTAGTCGCCCGCAATCACGAACTCGAGATACTGACCCAGGCGATCCAGTCCCTACCCGAACGCTGTCGGCGCGTCTTCACGCTCAGCAAGGTCTACGGGATGAGCTACGACGACATCGCCCGCGATATGGGCATCTCGTTTAACACGGTCTCGTCGCAGATAGCCATCGGGCTTTCCAAATGCACCGCCTACATGCGTCGCCACGGCCGCGACTAGACTGATTTGAATTTTTTGCAATGAACGACAACGAAACAGAATTTCCGGAAGAAAGCCGCATCGATCGCGAGGCCGCCGAGTGGGTGGCCAAGCGGGCGAAGGGCTTGTCCGCAAAGGAACAGGACGCCTTTTTCGATTGGCTGGCCGCGAACCCGCGACACAGCAATTGGTACGCGCGCCATTTGAAAATGTGGAAGCAGCTCGACCAGCTCGCCCAATGGAAGCCCGAGCACAGCGATCGGCCCAACCAGGACTTGCTCAAATACGCGCGTTCGAGATTCTCTTGGGCGTGGTTCGGTGGAATTGCCGCAGCGATGGCTCTACTCGGAGTCCTTTGGTTCGCCGGCGAACGCTATGTATCCGAAAATCCAGACGAGACGCCGCGCAACTTCGTTGCCAACGGGTACGAGCGGCACGTGTTCCCCGATGGTTCGATTATCGAGATGAATCGCGGGGCGGCGCTGATGGTCGACTACTCGCCGGAAGAGCGTCGTATTGAACTGGTTTCCAGCGAAGCGCATTTCGACGTCGCCAAAGACCCGGAACGCCCCTTTATTGTTTCCGTGATGGGAGTGGAGTACCGGGCAATAGGAACGGCGTTCAATGTAAAATTGACGAGCGATTCGGTTGAATTGCTTGTGACGGAAGGACGCGTGCGAGTCTCCGCAAACGAATCGAAGGAGGCGTCCGGAAGCGCCGCCGGAACCGATGTTGCCGCTCGCGAAGTCGTAGCGGGCCAGTTGGCGGTTTCCTATCTCGAGGACGCGGCCCTCCCGTCGGAAGTTCAAGATGTATCGGCGACCGAATTCGAAGACCGGCTCGCTTGGAAGCCATTGCTATTGGAATTCGACGAGGCGCCGCTTTCGGAAGTGATCGAAGAGTTCAACCGCCGCAACGAAGTAAAGCTGCAAATTCTCGACCCGGAACTGAGAAACGAACCGATTGTCGCGCAGTTTCATTCCGCGAACGTCGAGTACTTGGTCGAGTTGCTTGACTGGACCTTCGACATCAAGTCGAAGCGAATCGAGGAGTGCTGCATCACGCTTTACAAACCCTGACGAGGCCACCTGCCATCTACCCCTGACTTGAAATACGACTTTACTATTTGAATACCGACTACGCGCGCGAAACCCCGGTTTAGCTATCGGTCTTTCGCTTTTCTCACTACCTCTAATCTATCAGACGACTCGGGGCGAATCGCTCCGAGGCAATACAAACAACTAGCCATGTCTATTGTGACTCATTTTCGAAGCGCAATAGGAGGGGTGTGTCTGATTGTATCGACGTTTGCGCAGAGCGCGCCATCCGATTTGGTAACAACGGACAGTGAGTTGCGAACCTTCAACGTGCCGTCTGGCAAGGCGAGCAAGACTTTGAAGCAAGCCGCGTCGCAAGCCGGAGTGGAGTTTATATTCTCCGCCCAAGTGGTGCGAGGCGTAAGAACGAATTCAATACAAGGCGAGTACATCCCGGCGGACGCGTTTGAACGGATGCTCGATGGCACGCCGCTGGTCGCGTCGCAGCATGGAGATTCGGGGATTTTCGCGATCAAGCGGATCGACCGGATGGAGCTGCCCGTTCCGGTGGGAGGGGGCCAGGATCGCGGAGTTCGAGGCAAAGAGCTGGCGTCCGTGTTGGATGGTCTCATGCCGTTTGGATCCATAGGGCAGCGTTCCGCTCGCCCTCGGTTTGGAAACTTCTACGAGCTCGAAGCGATCGAGGTGGCGGGGAACTTCGGGGAGTCGCTGGTCGCCTCTCTGGGATCCCGCCGCCGAGCCACACAACTGCAAGACACGGTCTTCGCGGAGGACATTGGGAAGTTCCCCGAATTGAACTTGGCGGAGGCTCTCCAGCGCATGCCGGGAGTCGCGATCCAGCGGGAGAACGGCGAGGGCCGCCGCATCCAGTTGAGAGGCTTGAGCACGGAGTTCATGCGCGTGCTCCTCAACGGCGTGCCGCTGTCGACCGCCCAGTCTGGTAGAGCGGTCGATTTCGACGTGTTCCCGTCGGAGTTGTTTACCCGAGTCACGGTAGACAAGACCGCGAGCGCCTCGCAGATCGAGGGTGGCGTCTCGGGCTCGATCAACTTGAGGAACGCCCGTCCGTTCGATTTCGCGGGCGAGGGGTTGACCGTATCCAGCTCATTCCAACTCGGACACAATTCGCTCTCCGAAAGCTGGGATCCGCGCGGTCATGTACTGGCCACTCAGACCTTCTCGGAAGGCAAATTCGGTCTGCTTGCCGGAATCGCCTGGTCGCGACGGTCGCTGCGGGTCGACGCGAGCGAGACGCTCGAATGGGGTGGGGCCGGACTGGGTGGCGTGATTCGCGGCTACGAGTTCGACCCCGATGGCGACGGCGTTCCGGTCAATCAATCCGGACTGGAAAGCGCCTTGTTCGACGACTGGTTGCGTTTCGGCGAGCGACGACCGATCGAAGTGGTGGCCAACGACCCGAGCGTCGACCTGGACTCCGGGCCTTTGGAACGCGTTCGACTGCCCCGACTGCAACGGACGGATCTGCAAATTGGAACGCGCAATCGGAAGGGGATCGTCCTCGCGACGCAATTCCGGCCGGACAGTGACAACGCCCTTTTCAATCTCGAGTACTTTTCGTCCGATCTCGATGAAACCCAGGAGCGCTACAATCTGGATGTGGAATTGAGAAACCAGACGGATCTCGTGCCGATAAATTTTGAGGAAGTATCAGAAAACGAAACGCTCATCCGGGGAACCATCGGCAACGCGGACCGGCGTTCCGAAAGCCGGGAAATCGGGTTCAAAGACCGTTTCGAGCAACTCTCTTCCAGCTTCCAGTGGAGGGCGGGGGACTTCCTCGTGTTAGACGGCTCCTTTGCCTTGAACCGGTCCCAGTACGGCCGCGATATGCAGACTTATCTTTTTGAGATCCCGGATTCGATCGTAACCTTCGACTATTCCGTAGGGGTGATTCCCGCTATCGAATCCAATGTATCGCTAACCGATCCTCGTAGTTTTTCGGCAACTACACTGCGAGTGGATAGTGAAGGGCGATTGACGGACGATCCCTCGGGCGTCCTGACACCGACAATCTCGCTCGTTAGAAACTCGATCGACGTCGCGGAGGAGAAAAACCTGAGCGCCCACTTGGATGCCACGTTTGGAACCATCGTTCGCAACGTCCGCGTCGGACTCGCTCTCGACCAGTTCGAGCGAACCGAGATCGAGCGCGACCGCAACATGCAAGCGGTTGAGTTGTTTACGGAATTCTCGGAGGGACGCGTCGTTTCGAGCGAACAGGGGACACGACTGCTGTCGGACGTCGTTCCGGCATTCGGGCAGATTTTGGATACGCCCGAAAACTCGGTCACCGATCACGTGGTCGCTGATTTCGACGCTCTCGACGCGTTCTTCACAGGCGGCAACCGACAGGTGCTCGAGTCTTCGATATCGGGTTTCGGGGACACTCCCTTGGTCGAGGAGTCCAATTTGGGGCTGTATGTCGAAGCCAATGGAATCTCCGAGTTTTTCGGTCGGCAATTCAGGTACAATGCAGGCATCCGTACCGTGAATACGCACCAGGTTTCGCGGAACACGAATCCCGACGGATCAAGCCTCGACGCCGATCGAGACTA
Organism: Opitutaceae bacterium; assembly: GCA_028284235.1. Lineage (GTDB taxonomy): Bacteria > Verrucomicrobiota > Verrucomicrobiia > Opitutales > Opitutaceae > Pelagisphaera. The sequence continues at coordinate 13,880 of JANQSC010000077.1, read as the reverse complement.
CTGGAATACGCTTCCGTCGTTCAACCTTGCGTACGATGCTAACAAAGACGTGGTGCTACGACTTTCAGGAAGCCAGACGCTCACGCGTCCGAGTATTTCCGAGCTACAAGCGAACACATCGATCGGCAACGAGTTTTCCGTCAAAAGCCGCAACCCTTATTTGAACCCATTCCTCTCCGACCAGCTGGATCTGGCGGCCGAATGGTACTACGCGCCGCGCTCCTTGTTCGCCGTAAACGTCTTCTACAAAGAAGTGACCGGTTTTCTGGAAACGAGAACGACGACGACCCGTTTCAGCGAAACGGGCCTGGATATCCGAGAGCTCGACCCGAACATCTACTCCGACTTGCGGCCGGATACGCTCATTACGAGAAAGCTGACCGTGAACTCGGATGAAGTGCGCACCTTTCGCGGCGCGGAAATCGTCTGGCAAACGCCGCTCGACTTTATCGTCGACGGTCTCGGCTTCTACGGGAACTACTCTCTCGTCAACTCGTCGGAAATCACACTCTCTTCAGGCGGCACTATTGTGACTTCCGCCATTCAGGGCCTTTCAGAGAACCTCATGAACTTGGTACTCTTCTACGAGAGCGACTTGTTCTCTATCCGCGGCTCCTACAATTGGCGGGACGATTTCGCCATCAGCACAGGCTTGCGAGGAACCCAGACCGACCTGATCTCGCGCGAAGCGGCCGGCCAGTTCGACTTGAGCGCGGCGATACCGGTTCCTGGATACGACGATCTTCAAATTACAATTGAAGGAGTCAATCTCAACGACGCGAGCGAGTACGAGTATTTCGGGGTTCCCGAACGCAATCGTCGCTTTGCGGGCACGGGACGGCAGCTGTTTGTGGGCGTGCGCGGGACTTTTTAGAGCCGTATCCACAATTTTAGGCGTGGCCAACTCGGCAGCTTTTGACCGATCGCGTTTTTTTGATGCTGTCTGATAAACCCGAATTCTCAATGTAGGGGCGTTGCTTGCGACGCCCGCGTTTGCAGCAAGAGATCAACCGATACGGGCGTCGCAAGCAACGCCCCTACAAGAAGCAACAACAATTGGACGGGCGGGACGCGATCGACACATATTCCGATATATTAGGCAGTCTTAGAAATTTCGCGATTTTCTTTTGGTAAGTTCGAGTCGATCGCTCCGTCACAACTCTAGCGATACTCTTCGCTAAACGAACAACGTCTACTATGAAGAATACGAAACTACGCAAGCTACTTGCGCTCTTGGCTGCGATGGCAGTCGGTTCTGGCGGCGCGCTCGTCCAGGCCCAAACCGGTGAGGTGATCGAACTCGAAAAACTAGAAGTCGCCGGCAGTTTCGGCGAATCCTTGGTTGCGTCTTTGGAAACGCGACGCGAGGCCACGAACCTGCAAGACACGATCTTCGCGGAGGATCTGGGAAAATTTCCGGACTTGAATCTGGCGGAAGCCCTTCAACGCATGCCGGGCATCGCGATCCAGCGCGACAACGGGGAGGGCAATCGCATCCAGCTCCGTGGTCTCGGCTCGAACTTCGTCCGCGTGCTGCTCAACGGCGTTCCCTTGTCGACGGCGGACTCCGGGCGCGAAGTCGATTTCGACATCTTTCCGTCGGAGCTCTTTACGCGTATCACTGTGGACAAGACAGCTCGAGCTTCCCACGTGGAAGGCGGGATTTCCGGTACGATCAATCTCCGCAACGCCCGCCCGTTCGACTTCCCGAGCGACCGCACTACGATTTCGAGCTCCTTTCAGTTCGGTTACAATTCACTGGCCCAGGAACTGGATCCTCGCGGCCACTTTCTCGTGTCCAAAACCTATGACAATGGCAAATGGGGCATACTCGCCGGCTTGGCGTTTTCCGAACGGACCCTGCGGGTCGACGCCCAGGAAACGCTAGACTGGGGGGCGGCCGGATTCGGCGGCGTGATTCGTGGATACAATTTTGACCCGGACGGCGATGGAACGCCTGTCAATCAGTCCGGACTCCCCAGCGCTTTGTTCGACGACTGGATTGCTCAAGGCGAACGCCGCTCCATCGGCGTGATCCGCGCGGATCCGACCGTTGATCTCGAAGTTCCCGGTTCGCTGGAGCGCGTGCGCTTGCCGCGTTTGCAGAGAAACGACATTCAAGCGGGCTATCGCGATCGCATGGGCTACGTGATTGCCTCCCAATACCGTCCCAACGACAAACTTCTCTTCAACTTCGATTTCTTCACCACGGAACTCGATGAATTCCAGGAACGCCACGAGCTCGATGTCGAGTTGCGCAACCAGTCCGACTTGGTGCCGATCAACTTCGAGGAAGTCTCGCCCAACGACACGCTCATACGCGGTACTCTCGGCAACGCCGACCGTCGTTCGGAAAGCCGCGAAATCGGGTTCAACGACGAGTTCACGCAGTACTCCGTCAGCTCCGAGTGGCAGGCGAGCGACTACCTGAAGATCAATTCCGCCGTCGCCATGAACGACTCCAAGTTCCGTCGCGACCAGCAGACCTATTTGTACGAAATCAAGGACTCGACGGTGACCTTCGACTACAGTCAAGGTATCATCCCGACCATTACATCCAGTGTGGATGTTCTTGATCCGACGAACTACAATAACGCGATTGTGAACATCGACTCCAACGGCAACTACACCACGGACGGTTCCGGAACGGATGTCGCTACAATCTCTTTGGTTCGCAACGCCATCGACATCGAGGAAGAGGAAAACTTCAGCGTGCACGTGGATGCCGTCTGGGGTAACGTTGACAACAACTTCACCTTCGGCGTGGCCCTCGACGAGTTCGAGCGCAACGAGCTCGACCGCGACCGGTCGTACAACGCCGCCAGCAGCACCGAGCTTTGGGACATCTTCTCTGGCGGTCGGGTGATCACGGCTACGCAAGGGCTGAAACGCCTTTCGGACATCGCCCCCGACTTCGGGAACATCATTGGTTCCCCGGAAGGCTCGGTCACCGATCACATGATTGCCGACTTCGCGGCGCACGACGCGTTTTTCTCCGGCGGCAATCGAGCCGTGTTGGAGTCGGCCGTCGCCGGACCCAACGACACGCCGCGCGTCGAAGAGTCCAATCTCGCTTTCTACGGCGAAGCGAACGGCGTTGCGGAAATCGCGGGACGCCCGCTTCGAGCCAATGCAGGTATCAGAGTAGTGAATACGAGTCAAACGTCGCAGAATAAAACGCGCGCTGGCGCGGACATTCTCGTCAAGCGCAACTACACCAACGTGCTTCCGTCCTTCAACCTCGCCTACGATGCGCACGACGACTGGGTGATTCGCATGTCGGGCGGACAGGCGTTGACGCGTCCCGACATTGGGCAGCTTCAAGCGGACATCAGCTTCAGCTCGGATTTCACGGCGAACAGTCGCAACCCGCTTCTGAACCCCTACCTGTCCGACCAGATTGATCTCACCGCGGAATGGTACTACCAGGAAGACTCGATGGTGGCTCTCAATCTGTTCAGAAAGCAATTGACCGGCTTCCTCGAGAATCAGACCACGACTGTTCCGTTCAGCCAGACCGGAATCAACATCAACGATCTCGACCCGAACATCTTCATCGACCTGACTCCGGATACGCTTATCACGAACTCAACTACAGTGAATTCGGACGAGCTGCGTGAAATCCAAGGTCTTGAGTTCGTTCTCCAGCATCCGCTCGACTTCATCGTGGAGGGGCTTGGTTTCTACGGGAACTACTCGCTGATCGAGTCTTCGGACGTGATCCTCCGCTCAGGCGCGGTCGAAGTTGTGACCGCGATCCAAGGCCTTTCGCCTAACCTGTTCAATCTGGTTCTCTACTACGAGAGCGACCGTTTCTCCATCCGCGGTTCCTACAACTGGCGCGACCAGTTCACGACCAGCACCGGTCTAAACGGTACGCAGCCTGATTTGCGCACGCGCGACGCGGCGGGGCAGTACGACTTGAGCGCTCAGATTCCGATTCCCGGATTCGAGGACCTTCAGCTCACGTTGGAAGGGATCAACCTGAACAACGTGAAGGAATTCGAATTCTTCGGCGTGCCGGAGCGGAATCGGCGCTACGCGGGAACTGGCCGGCAGTACTTCATCGGTCTCCGCGGCACATTTTAGTTGGTTCGAGTAGTTTGGCTAGGCGGCTTGCGGGACTCGCTCCCGTGGGCCGCGAACCGATCCCTGCGTGGAGACGCAGGGATTTTTTTGTCAGCAGGGTCTCTAGATAGTGCGATTGGGTGGAACGCGACGTCCCGGCGCGTTTGGTATTTGCGCTGCTTCAACTTGATCGTAGGGCTGGCGCTTGCGCCACGCCGCGTTGGGCGCATTTTGAATCACTTTCGCGGCATGGCGCAAGCGCCAGCCCCACGAGTTTTGTAACGGGTTTACGCAAACCGACTCCCGAATCTGTTATAGAATAGACAACGGGCCCGTTTTTCGGCTTTTTCTCATTCTGTACCCCATGAAAACCGCTGTCAGTTGCGCCTTGGCCGTGTTCGTCCTCGTGATCGGGACGGTCTTCTGGATTCGTTCCGGAGACAAAGACGTCCTGGTTTTCCAGGCGGAATCGGTCCAGTTCAACCGCGATATTCGGCCCATTTTCTCGGAAACCTGCTTCAATTGCCACGGGCCGGACGCCCATTCGCGCGAGGCGGATTTGCGGCTCGACATAGCGGAAGGGGCTTACGCCGCTTTACAAGGAGGGGGCGGGGTAGCCATCGCTCCGGGCGACCTTGATGGAAGCGAAGCGTGGGCGCGGATTACGAGCGACGATCTGGACGCGGTGATGCCGCCGCCGGATTCCCATTTTACTCTCACCGATGCGCAAAAGGACACCATCCGGCGCTGGATCGAAGCGGGCGCTCCGTACCAGGACCACTGGGCGTTTGAGACGCCGGTGAAAGGCCCGCTTCCGGAAGTCGAAAATGCGGACTGGGCGCGTTCGCCAATCGACCGCTTTGTTCTCGCTCGACTCGAAGCGGAAGGACTGTCGCCTTCTGAAGAAGCGGACCGTCGAACGCTGATTCGCCGCTTGTCCTTCGATTTGACGGGATTGCCGCCCTCGCTGGAAGAGGTCCGCGCCTTCGTGGCGGACGATCGCCCGGACGCGTACGAGCGTTTGGTGGACCGGCTCCTCGCGTCGCCGCGTTACGGCGAGCGAATGGCCTTGGCGTGGCTGGACCAGGCTCGTTACGCGGATACGAACGGCTATTCGCGCGACGGGCTGCGCACCATGTGGATTTGGCGGGACTGGGTGATCCAGGCTTACAATGAAGACAAGCCATTCGACGTCTTCATTCGCGAGCAGATCGCAGGCGACTTGCTGCCGGGAGCAACGCCCGATCAAATCGTGGCCACCGGATTCAGTCGGAACCACATGATCACCGCCGAGGGCGGAACGATTCCCGAAGAGAATTTGACCAACTACGTGGTCGACCGCGTCAAGACGACTTCGGAGGCCTTTCTCGGACTCACCATGGCCTGCGCCCAGTGCCACGATCACAAATACGATCCGATTTCTCAGGAGGACTATTTTCGTATGTTCGCCTATTTCAATACGCTCGGCGACAAAGGGATCGCGGGAGCGGGCGGTATCAACGCGGAGCCGACGATACTCGCTCGGACGCCGTTGAACCACGACGATATCGATCGCGTAAAGGAAAATTTGGATACATTAATTGAGAAGCGCGACCAGAAAGCCGAGCGTTTGCTCCAGTCGTGGGAAGCAAAGGAGCGAGAGCGACTCGCTGCTCGCGGCGAAGGACTGACTCTTTACCCATTGAAGCCTCTCTCGGCAAATACGCCGAATGTCCCTTTGACTCAAGTCGAGCTTCGCCCGGACAACTCCATCTTCCTAAAAGAGCGATCGGCGAAGCGGGGAGTTGCTTATTCGTTCGCAATGGCGCTCGCGAACGGAGTGGATCAGGACCTGACGGGTCTGCGTATCGAGTTTTTTCCGCACGCGGACGTTTACGAAGGTTCGCTCGGATACGGGGAGGGACCGAACAAAGGGGCGTTTGGAGTTACCGCCGTATCGATTTCTTCCGGACAAGTGCCGGTCGTGGACTTCGACTTGAACAGCGAGATCCCGGTAGTTGCCGCTACCGCCAGCTACTCCCATCCGGACTATCCTCCGTCAGGAGTGCTCGACCCGCGCTACCCGACGGTTTGGTCTCCGCTCGGCAGAACGAAAGAACCCCAACACCTGTCGCTGACCTTCGCGGAGCCCGTCGATCCGCAAACGACCCCGTTTTTCTCGGTTATGGTGAACTTCCAGCAGATCGCCAATCCGGGTCACTTCAAAATCTCCGTGATTTCAGGACGCGACGACGGCACGAGTACCCCGGAAGTGATTCAGCGAATTTTGAATACGCGATCCGAGGATCGCAGCGAAGGGGAGCTAGCCCAGATCGCGGCGTATCATGCCGAGGCGGACTCCCGTTTGGGACGGCTCAACACGGAAATCGCCATCCATAGGAATCGTTTGCGTGAGATGACCGAGCCGTACTCGACCCAAGTAATGGATACGGCCAAGGATCCGAGGAGGACGCACGTTCTCCATCGGGGCAGCTACGATCAGCCGGGAAAAGAAGTGGGCCCGGGCGTTCCCGCGTTCTTGCCACCGCTTCCGGAAGGCGCGTCGGACGATCGATTAGGCTTGGCCGACTGGTTTACCGACCCTGAGCACCCGCTGACGAGCCGTGTCGCGGTCAATCGCATTTGGCAATTGCTCTTCGGTACTGGATTTGTGGCGACGTCGGCCGATTTCGGGTCGCAAGGGGAATGGCCGAGCCATCCTGAACTGCTCGACTACCTGGCGGTTGAATTTGTCGAGAGCGGCTGGAAAGTGAAGGATTTGATCAAACGGATCGTACTGTCGTCAACGTATCGGCAGAGTTCGGCGGTGAGGGGCGCGATTGCCGATTCCGATCCAGACAACCGACTCCTGTGGCGTGGCCCGCGACATCGGTTGAAGGCGGAGTTCATCCGCGACGCGGCCTTGAAGACGAGCGGTTTGATGAACGACTGGATTGGCGGCTCGAGCGTCAAGCCCTACCAGCCTCGCGGGATTTGGCGGGAGATCAGTCATTACGGCTCAGTAAAGGACCTGACACAAGTGTTTATTCAAGATCGTGGCTCCAATTTGTATCGGAGAAGTTTATACACGCTTTGGAAGCGAACGAGTCCGCCGCCCTCAATGATGGCGTTCGACGCCCCCAACAGGGAGTTGTGCGTCATGAGTCGTGAGACGACGAATACGCCTTTGCAAGCGTTGACTCTTCTCAACGATCCGCAGTTTGTAGAGGCGGGGAGAGCCTTCGCCGAGCGCTTGCTTCGCGATCTTCCAGAAGCTACGGACCGGGAGCGTTTGGCTCTGGCGTTTGAACAAGTGACAAGTCGCCCGCCGGTGGCCTCAGAGCTCGATGAGTTAGTCGAGGCGTTGAAAGAGCAGCGGGACTATTTCGAAAAGGACGTGGCGCGGGCGGACGCGATTCTGGGTGTGGGCGAGTCGGTTCGGAGCGAGAATATTAATGCGGTCGAACACGCGGCGTATTCCGTCCTCGCCAATTTGCTCTTTAATTTAAGTGAGGCGATTACGAAAGGGTGACGAGTGATGGATCCACGAATTGAATACAGTCGAACGATGACCCGCCGAACGCTTTTCGGCAATTTGGCCCGCGGACTGGGTGGGTTGGCTTTGGGTTCGTTGTTGCCGTCGTCATTGTTGCGCGGCAATGGCGATGCTGGACTCGGCCGCTTGCCGCACTTCGCTCCGAAGGCGAAGCGTATTATCTACTTGTTCCAGTCGGGCGGCCCTTCGCATATCGACTTGTTCGATTTCAAACCGGAAATGCGGGCCTTGCACGGAGTGGAGCTGCCGGATTCCGTGCGCGGCGGGCAACGGGTGACTGGGATGACGGCTCGGCAGGATAGCTATCCGTTCGTTGCCCCGTTTTGGGAGTTCAAGCGCTGCGGCCAGCAGGGGACTTGGATTAGCGACTTGCTGCCCTACACGCAGAAAGTGGCCGACGAGATCACCATTCTTCGCGGCATGAACACGGAGGCGATCAATCACGATCCTGCCGTCACTTACATCAACACCGGCTCGCAGCAGATGGGCCACGCCAGCCTCGGTTCCTGGCTGAGCTACGGCTTGGGTAGCGCCAACCAGGACCTGCCCGCGTACATGGTCTTGCTCTCGCAGGGTTCGGGCAAGAACCCGGGGCAGCCCCTGTTTTCGCGGCTTTGGGGGAACGGCTATTTGCCGTCGAACTACCAAGGCGTAAAGCTCGGCTCGGGAGCGGATCCGGTTTACTTTTTGCAGAATCCGCCAGGATTGGATCGGGCCCAGCGGCGTCAGGCTCTGGATCGCTTGGAGGCCCTCAACCGCGTCCACGCCGACGAGGTGGGCGATCCGGAGATCCACGCTCGCATCGACGCCTACGAAATGGCTTATCGCATGCAGACCTCGGTCCCGGAGCTGATGGATTTGAAGGACGAGCCGGCCTCGACGTTCGAGTTGTACGGGGAGGAGTCGCGGCGTCCGGGTAGTTTCGCGGCCAATTGCCTGTTGGCTCGCCGCATGGCGGAGAAGGGCGTGCGTTTCGTGCAGCTGTTTCACCGCGGCTGGGACCAGCACAAGAAGCTGTCGGCCCAGTTGCCCAAGCAGTGCAAGGATATCGACCAGGCGTCCGCTGCGCTAGTCATGGACTTGAAGCGCCGCGGGCTTTTGGACGAGACGCTCGTGATTTGGGGCGGCGAGTTCGGGCGGACCGCGTACAGCCAAGGGAAGCTCGGCGACCCGGTCGCGGGACGCGACCACCACGGGCGGTGTTTCTCGATCTGGATGGCCGGAGGCGGGATCAAACGCGGGTTCGACTGGGGTCGGACAGACGAGTGGGGCTACAATATACTAGAAGGCGGTGTCCACATTCGGGATTTGAACGCGACCTTGCTGCATTGCATGGGGATCGACCACGAACGGTTTACCTTCAAGTTCCGCGGGTTGAATCAGCGATTGACCGGAGTGGAGGAGGCTCGGGTTGTTAAAGAGATCCTGGCCTAGCCAATACCTGCCCAATGAGCTATTTTCCGTGAGGTTTTCGAATTTGCCGCAATAATAGCTTAGAGACGTCAAATTCGTCTACCTTCCGAGAGCTTTTGCCCCTTGCTATGAACCGATTTCTATTCGCCTTTTTCGCCAGTTTGGCCCCGTTCGCCGTCGCCCAGCCGGAACCGGTGCAGTTTAATCGCGATATTCGGCCGATTTTCGAGCAAAGCTGCGTCGAGTGCCACGGTCCGGAGAAACAAAAGTCGGACTTTCGCGTGGACGACTATCAAGCTTTGCTCAAAGGCGGGGAGTCGGAGTTTCCAGCCGTGATTCCCGGCAATCCGGTGGAAAGCTTGATGATCGAGTTGATTCACTCGGAATACGAGGACGAACGTATGCCGCCGGAGGGGAAGGCTGAGCCTCTGACCGAGGATCAAATGAACTTGCTCGTGCGCTGGATCGGAGAGGGCGCTGTCTGGGAGGATCCACCCGAGCCGACTGTCGACTTTTTTACGCAGGTGCAGCCCATTTTCGAGTCGCGCTGCTATCCCTGCCACGGACCGGAAAAACAGGAGGTCAACTTGAGAACGGACATGCGCGTTTCGCTCCTGCGTGGCGGTGACACCGGTTCGCCCGCGATCGTGCCGGGCAAGGTTGGCGACGGTGAATTGCTCAAGCGGATACACAGCGACGATCCGGAGTTTCGTATGCCCCGAGAGGGTCCGCCCTTGTCGGAAGAAGAGCGCGTTCTGATACAGACTTGGGTGGCGGAAGGAGCAATTTGGCCGGGCCAGATGGATGCGGTCGAGGAGGAAGTGACGACCGATCTCTGGTCGATGCAGCCCATCGTTAAACCGGAAGTCCCGGACAACGGGGCCGAAAACCCGATCGACGCGTTCTTGAACGTGGCTCTCGGCGAGCACGGTCTCGAAGCAAACGCGGCCGCCGACCCGGAAACGCTCATTCGCCGCGCCTCCATCGTGCTGACCGGGTTGCCCGCGACGCCCGAGCGGATCGAGGCCTTTGTCGCGGACTGGGACCGGAGCCCGGAGACTGCGTACGACGCGCTGTTGGACGACCTGTTCCAGTCGCCGCACTTTGGCGAGCGCTGGGCCCAGCATTGGCTCGACGTGATTCGCTGGGCGGAAACCACCGGCTACGAAAGCAACGAGTTTCGCAAGAATGCTTGGCCCTATCGCGACTATGTCGTCGAAGCGTTCAATGCGGACAAGCCCTACGATCAGTTCATTCGCGAACAACTGGCGGGCGATCAATTCGGTCAGGACGTGGCCACTGGGTTTCTCGTAGCCGGCCCGCACGCTCCCGGCTCGACGGTGGGTCAGAATCCCGACGACCAGGCCCAGGCACGCTTCGATCGGCTCGACGAGACGATTCAAACCGTCGGTTCGCCGCTGATGGGAATGACCATGGGTTGCGCACGCTGCCACAATCACAAGTTCGATCCCGTATCCATAAAAGACTACTACTCGATGGCGGCGGTATTCAACGATATCGAGTACGATCATCGCGTTCCCAAATGGGACGACGACGACCCGCGCATGGTTGCGGATCGGGAGATCAAGCAAGCTCTCGAAACGGAGCGAGCCGGTTTCGAAGCGAACGAGGACTGGACCGAGAATTGGACGGATCACATCAAGGTCCAGTTTCCCCGCTCGACGACTCGTTCGATGCGATTTCATTTCAAGCCGGGCAACTTCACGCTCGACGAGATCCAGCTCTACGACACAGCGGATTCGGAAGAGAATCTGGCTCTAAGTAAGGGCGTTGTCGTGACGACCTCCAAAATCGAGGAAACCGTTTCCCGCCCGCCCGAGTTTCTGGTCGATAATCGTCTGGATAATTTCTTTGTCTGGAAGCATCAGACAGGCGATAGCGGTGAATCCACTCCTTGGGTACAAATCGATCTTCCGAAGGACTTCACGCTCGCCCGAGCCGATTTAAGTGTCAATCGACTCGCTCACTACGGTTGGCAATATATGATTCTCAAGTCGGGCGCCGAGGTGAAAGGAGCGGTTCCGAAGAGCCTCCTGCGTATCGAGGTTTTGGATGAAGACGGGAATTGGCAGACGGTTTCCAACGTCGAACGCGAGCGAACGCAGGACTATAGTGAACGCGTCAAGCGAATCAACGCCCTCGCGGATCGCCACGTGGAAGAAGGCCCCGCTCCCATTTTCGCCGGCAAGTTGATCGAGCCAACGACCATGCACGTGATGCATCGCGGCAGCCCGATCAGTCCGCGAGCGGAGGTGGCGCCCATGGGGCTTGAAGTTCTCGAAGGAGATTTCGGAATGGACAGCGATACGCCGGGTCCGGAGCGTCGTATCGCGTTTGCGGATTGGCTGACGCGTCCTGAGAATCCCCTTACGGCTCGCGTAATGGCCAATCGTCTGTGGTACCACGTTTTTGGAACCGGCATCGTAACCACGCCGGGCGATTTCGGGTTCGCGGGCGGCACTCCAAGCCATCCCGAATTGCTGGACTGGCTGGCGGCGGATTTTGTGGACGGCGATTGGTCGGTAAAGGCCCTGCTGCGCGCGATGGTGAGCTCCGATGCGTTCAAACGTTCCAGCGCTCCTTCGGACGAGTGGCTCGCGATTGACGCGGACGCGAAACTCCTTTGGCGGTTCCCGCCGCGTTGGCTCGAAGCGGAGGTCTTGCGGGATTCAATCCTCATGGCTTCGGGGTCGCTCGATTTGCGATTGGGCGGGCTGGGCTATCACATCTACACGCCGAAGTTGCGCTACGATCAATGGCGCGTGACAAATAACTACGGTCCGCATACGTGGCGGCGAATGCTCTACCAGCAACGCATGCGGCGGGTGGACGACCAAATGTTTACCGCGTTTGATTTCCCCAGTTGCGCTCAAGTGCAGAGCAAGCGCCCGCGTTCGACTACTCCACTACAGGCGCTCAATCTGATGAATGGAAACCTGGTCGTGGAGCAGGCTCAAATTCTTGCCCAGCGCGTCGAGCGCGAGGCGGGTAGCGGACTAGACGACCAACTGCGATTGATGTTTGCGCTCACGCTCGGTCGGGCCCCCGAAACCGACGAACTGGACGTGACTCGCGGGCTTGCTCAAAGCAACGGGCTGAGTTCGGTTGCCCGCGCCCTCTACAATCTCAACGAGTTTTTCTATCTCAACTAGCCATGAACAATCCCGATCCAATCAAGCTTTCCGCCTTTGGCCAGAAACTGCTCGACCGTCGTAAGTTTCTCAAGGATACGGCTAGCGTAATGGGCAGTTTCTCGCTGCTGAGTCTGCTTCAAAACGACGGGCTTCTGGCTTCCGAGGTGGCGGGCCAGTCGAGCGACAAAACGCCAATCCGCCCGGTCATCGATCCCCAGAATCCCTACGCCCCGCGCGATCCTCATTTCGACGCGGCGGCCAAGCAACTGCTGATCATCTTCTGCGCGGGAGCGGTCAGCCACATCGATACCTTCGATTACAAGCCTGAGCTGTTTAAGTACCACGGTATGCGAGCGCCCGGGCAGCCGGAAGTGACCTTCGAAGGGCCGTCGGGAAATATCCACAAACCCTTCTGGGATTTCAAGCCGCGCGGGGAAACGGGCAAGATGGCGTCGGACTTGCTTCCGAATCTGAACAGCATGATCGACGACTACTGCTTCCTGCACGCGTTGTACAGCGGCACAAGCGCCCATCCGACGGCGGAGAATTTCATGTCGACTGGCTTCACCTTCGAAGGGTTTCCCTCCATTGGTTCCTGGGTGTCCTACGCCTTGGGTACGGAGAACCAAGATTTGCCCGCGTATGTAGCGATCAACGACCCGCGCGGGATGCCGCGTTCCGCCAAAAACAACTGGGGCAACGGATTCCTCCCGGCAGCGTTCCAGGGCACGAATTTCAGCGCGGCGGAACCGGTGCCGAATATCGAGACGCCGGACTCGATCAGCTCGATGCATAATAAAAAGACGGTCGAGGCCATCGAACGGCTGAACGCGAAACACCTCGAGCAATTCCCGGGCGATTCGGAACTGGCGGCCCGCATCGCCAGCTACGAGCTAGCGGGGCGCATGCAGATGTCGATTCCCGAGTTGACGAATATCGACGGCGAGCCGGACTACATTCTTAAAGAGTACGGGGCGGATAGCTCGAATGAATTGAAAAGTGGATACGCCAAGAATTGTATCCTGGCCCGCCGTATGATTGAGAAGGGCGTTCGTTGCGTGCAACTGTTCAACGGATCGGACGCGTCGGGCGGCAACGGGGTGACGAACTGGGATTCCCATAGCAAGATCCACGAGACGCACGGTATGCAAGCCGAGATCATGGATCAGCCGACCGCTGCTTTGCTCGCGGATATGAAACGCCGCGGACTGCTCGACAACACGCTTGTCGTGTGGTGTACGGAGTTCGGTCGCATGCCGTTCTTGCAGGCAAGCAACGGCTCCGGGCGGGACCACAACGCGGGCGCCTTCACGAGTTTCTTTATGGGCGCTGGCGTTAAGAAAGGATTCTCGTACGGCGAGAGCGACTCCCTCGGATTCAAGGGCGTGAAGGACCGGACTTCGGTCTACGACTTTAATGCGACCATTCTCCATCTGCTCGGTTTGGATCACGAGCGCCTCAGCTTCTACAACAATGGACTCGAGCGTCGCTTGACCAACGTGCACGGGCACGTGGTTCGAGACGTGCTTGCGTAGAGGCGGTCCTAGAGTGTCGACAATGTAGGGCCTTCGCTTGCGAAGCGCCGCGTACGAAGACCAGTTGAGCCAATGTCGCGGCGCTTCGCAAGCGAAGGCCCTACATTGTCGACACTCTAGGACCGCCTCTACGCAAGCACGTCTCGAACCACGTGCCCGAGCACGTTGGTGAAG
>JANQSC010000009.1 GCA_028284235.1 Opitutaceae bacterium | reverse complement strand
GGGCGGCCACACTGATTCAATCTAGCTAACGCGAGTTTTCCATTCGTGGCCGCCCGGAGGTCGGCCGCTACCTAATCAAGCGAAGTGAAATAGCCGTCAACCTTCAGCCCGCGCTTTCGCGTCGTCCAGAATTGCTTCTTTCAGCGCCTCCAAATTGGAACGCGTTTCCGATTTCGTCGCCTCCAGAGCGTCCCGGCTCGCCACTGATTCGCTGCCGAACAAGTAAAATTTGATCTTCGGCTCAGTGCCACTCCCGCGGACGGCGTAGCGGTATCCATTTTCCAACTCCAGGAAGTAGAGATCCTGCTTCGGAATTTCCTTTCCGTCCGGATCGACCACGGTTTCCCGCCCAAAATCCGTAAACCGTTTAACCGGCGACCCTCTGAACTCGGTGGGTGGATTCGAGCGATAGGTCTCCAGAATGCGAGCGATTTTCGCCGCGCCCGCCGCGCCTTCGTAGACGATTTGACCCAAAGTCTCCAAATAGTAGCCGTGCTGCAAATAGAGGTCGTCGAGGCGCTCCAGCACCGTTCGACCCTCTTTCGTCAAACTCGCTGCCAATTCGCAGAAAATCACGCTCGCTGCATTCCCGTCCTTGTCGCGAACCGCGTCCGTGGGCAGATAGCCGTAGCTTTCCTCGCCTCCGAACACGTAGAACGTGCTGTGTTTCTGGAGCAGTTCGGCTCGTTCCCTCTGACTCAATTGGTCGTAGTCCAGCTCCATGCCGGTTTCGGCCTGATGGGCCTCGCGCAGCGCCTGTTCGTACAAACGCAGCTTCTCGCCAATCCATTTGAAACCGGTCAATGTATTGATCGTCTTGATACCGTGCCCTTCCGCGATCGCGTCTTGCAAAGGCGAGGTGACAAAGGTCTTGATCAATGCCGCCGACTGGGTCCCCGACTCCGGGATCCAACCCATGGATTTCAATTTGCGAATTCGGTAGTCCGCCAGCAAGGCGCCGATTTGGTTCCCGGTCAGCAAAGTCATTCCGCCCTCGCTATTCCGCGCAGCCACGCCCATGCGATCGCAATCGGGGTCCGTACCCATCAAAATGTCGGCCGACTCGGATTCGGAGAGCCGAATGGCCATATCCAAGGCTTCCGCATTCTCAGGATTCGGCGAAACCACGGTCGGAAAATTCGAGTCCTGAACCATCTGTTCGGGAACGGTCAGAACGCTCAAGCCGAGCGCCTCTAGCGCCGGAAGCGTGGAAATCGCGCCGGTGCCGTGAATCGGCGTGAATACGACTTTCAGGTCGGAATTCTCAAAAGCGTTTCGATCGATCACCGTTTCCACCACGGCGGAAACATACGCCTCGTCCTGCTCCGGGCCCAAGGTCGACACATTGGAGAGATCAATGGCAATGTAGTCTCCCAAGTTTTCCATGGCAACCGCTTCCACCTCGGCGATCACGCCGCTGTCGTTGGGAGGCACGAGTTGACCGCCATCCTCAAAATAGGCTTTGTATCCATTATCGTGGGGCGGATTGTGGCTGGCGGTGATCACTACGCCGCAAGTCGCTCCTAAACTGCGCACGGCGAAACTCAATTGCGGCGTCGATCGCGGACCGTCGAAAATAAACGCTTCGCCGCCACAACGCGTCCAAATCGAAGCGGAAAGCTCGCAGAAGAAACGCGAGAAGTGGCGGACGTCGTGGGCGATGACGAGCTTGGGGGCGCTTTCGGAGCCTTTTTCCTGCAAGTACTTGCGAGCGTACTGGAAGAGGCCAATCGTCGCCTTGGCCACCGTGTACTCGTTGAGCATGTTCGAGCCGACTCCAGGATTTTCGGGCGAACCGGTTTCGTCCATCGCTCCTTTTTCCTGTGTGGTCGCGGTCGACCCAATGGTCCGGCCACGCAGGCCGCCCGTGCCGAAGGCGATGTTCTTGTAGAATCGATTGTTGAGCTCCTCCGCGTTCCGAGACTCCAGGAGCTCCTGCAAACTACCCAATGACGCTTCCGAAAGAAATCCGCCCGAGAGCCATACTTTCACGTTCGCGGCAGCCTCGGGAAGAAGTCCGCCCGAAACGCTCAAGTCGTCCACTAATCCGATCAAGGAATCATTCATCGGCACTACTACTGGTCGAAATTCACAGGGAATCAAATTCATTTCCGTCCAGAATCGAGATTCTCCAATTTGCCTATTGCCGGTCCGGCGATAATATCCATGGTCATCACTTCAAAACGCCCCAAGACGCGCAATCGACATGTCCGAACAGGATTTCACTTACATAATCGGCCACAAGAATCCGGATGCAGACGCGATTTGCTCCGCCATCGCCTACGCGAACTTGAAAGTTCTCCAGGGCCACAAAGGCCACATCCCCGCTCGTTGCGGCAACACCAACGCCCGCATCGACACCATCCTCAACAAATTCAGCCAACCGGTTCCGCTCTTCATCGGCGATGTTTCCCCGCGCGTTCGCGACATCATGGTGCGCGACGTCGTGAAGATTCACGAAGACGCGACTTGGTTCGAAGCGCTTGAACTGATCGACGAGCACGACGTGCGCGTCATTCCCGTGGTCGACAGCGGCAACCGTTTGAAGGGACACGTATCCATTTTTCAAATGGGCGACTACTTCGTTCCGAAGTTTCACGAACCGCGCTCGATGCGGCACGTCCACACCAGCATCAACGATGTAGCCAAAGCTCTGAAAGCCGACGTCAAGTATGTGCGCGAGGCGGACAGCCTCGAAGACATGTACGTCAAAATCGGGGCGATGGATATCCGCTCCTTTGGCAAATTCACCGGCTCGGACGCCATTCCCGCCAACGAGACGATTATCATCGTCGGCGATCGGTGGGACATCCAGCAACGGTCCATCCAAATCGGCGTCCGCCTTCTCGTCATCACCGGAAGCCTCGGAGTGGATGCGGAAGTAATCGAAGCGGCTGAAGAGAAAGGCGTTTCGCTCATCATCAGCCCGTTCGACTCCGCCACCACGGCATGGACCATCCGCACTGCGTCGCGCATCTCAAATCAAGTCGAAACCAGCAACGTCGTTTTCAGTCCCGACCAACCCACCAAGCAAATCGCTCGACGCGTCGCCAATTCCAACGCCCAGGCGTTTATGGTGACCGACGATTCCGATCGACTGCTGGGGATTTTCAGCAAGACCGACGTCCTCAAGCCCAACCAGACCAACCTCATTCTCGTCGACCACAATGAAATGAGCCAGGCCGTTCCCGGCGCCAAGGAAGTGAACATCACGGAAGTGATCGATCACCACCGTCTCGGGATCAATACCGCCCAGCCGATCCGCTTCATCAACGACCCTGTCGGCTCGACTTGCACCATTATCGCCGAGCTCTTTCGCAACAGCGATATCGAGCCCACGCCCGAAATCGCCGGCATCATGATGTCGGGAATCATCTCGGATACGCTCAACCTGACCGGCCCGACCGCTACCCCGCAAGACACAGAAGCCATGAGCTGGCTCGAGAATCTCGCTGGGATCAGCGCCAGCGAGCTCGCTCAAGAAATATTCAACAGCGGCTCGATCATTCTCTCCATGACCCCCGAGAACGTGATTCGGGCAGACCAGAAATTCTACGAGGAAAACAACCTCCGCTTCTCCGTTTCCCAAATCGAAGAACTGGGCTTCCAGAACTTCTGGGAGCACTCGGAGCGGATCGCCGACGCGCTGGAAGGACTCGTCAAAGAAGAGTCCCTCGACTTCGCCTGCGTGCTTGTCACCGACATCAACAAACACAATTCCCTCCTTGTTGTTTCTGGCGACGAGGAATTCGTCTCCAACATATCCTACCCAACTGTGCAAGAAGGTCAGATCTTCGATCTGAAAGGCGTCGTGAGCCGAAAGAAACAGCTCATCCCCTTCATAACGAGCACCCTGAGAGGCACTTCGGCCGCAACCTAAACAGGCCGGCAACCGGCGCTCACGCGATATCCGCCAACGCCAGGTCGGCGAACAACTCGCCGTCCAGCAACGAGAACTCCGTTCGAATATAGCGCCCCACCCCGAGCGTGGAAACGAAGAGCTCTTCACCGCTCAACACGGTCGGAATCGTCAAAGTCGACTCGTACCCGAGCTTGGCGATTCCCGTCTTCAGCCCTCCGCCAAACATGTTCGCCAGCTCCCCGCACAAGTCCGAGGCGATTTCACTCGAAATTTGATCGGCCGGCTCATCCGTCATTTTCGACGCGATTTTGCGCATCAGCGCGTCATCCAAGTACAGATAGACAACCCCGTTTACCTCGCCCAGAAACCCGACCGACCCCACGTAGACACTTTCGGCATCGCGCATGCCGTCACGAGGCATGTCCACATCTCCCGTCGACAAGTCCGCCGACGTTTGCAGCGGGCAATCCGCGTCGATCATGGTCTTGAAGACGTTCGAAATCGACTCCGCAATATTCGTCTCAAGTTCTTCGTAGGAAATATCCGGCAACCCCATAAGTTTATTTACGACACCGTCTTAATCGTCTAATCCCACTCACTATTCAATGCCAATAGCCAAAAACCCTCGGAAAATTTAACCAAAACCCGCGAAACTCTTCCTGTTCATTTTATTCTAATTTTCGATGCAAACCAGTTTCTACGAAACCCGCAAAGCGGTCTCCGAGTATCTATTGTTTCACTACGGATCGGAAGACGATCTCCTCTTGGACGGAATCGGACCGAAAGAAGCGCTGAATTTCGCCCGCCGCTGCGGGTTGCTCCACGCAGATTATCCCCTGAATCACGGTCGAGCATTGGATCTCGGCTGCGCGGTCGGAGCGGCGTCGTTCGCGTTGAGCGAACAATTCGACGAAGTGGTCGGCATCGACTTTTCCCACGCCCTCATCGACGCCGCCGTGAATCTCGGCAAAACGTCGACGGTCGAAATCGAGTTCACCCAAGAGGGCGACCTGCTTCGCAAAGCCACGATTTCGCTGCCGGAGGACGCCCGGCCCGACCGCGTCCAATTCGCCCAAGGCGACGCCATGAATCCCGATCCAAATTGGGGCCAGTTCGATTTCATCCTGATGGCCAACCTCATCGACCGACTCCCCGATCCCGCCCAGTGCCTTGCCCGAATTCACGAGTTTCTGAATACGGACGGCCTGCTCGCGATAACCTCTCCCTACACTTGGCTCGAAGAGTACACCCCGAAATCGAAGTGGCTGGGCGGATTCCTGCGCGAGGGACAACCCGTGCGAACCCGAGACACGCTCGTCGAGTTGCTCGAGCCCGCTTTTGAGTTGATTGACACGCGAAATCTCCCCTTCCTCATCCGAGAGCACGACCGCAAAAATCAATACTCGATCGCGGACGCGACCCTCTGGAGAAAACGCTAGCCCAACTCAGCCATGAAATCCGCCAACGAACGCCCGCGACACTTCCTCGCCTCGCTCGCTCTTCTCTCTTTCGCAAGTCTGCTAATCGCAGGCTGCGGCCAAGAGCGCGACGAGAACGTCCTCGTCGTCGGTATGGAGCTCTCCTACCCGCCGTTCGAAATGACGGATACCAACAACGAGCCCACCGGAATCAGCGTCGAAATGGCCGAGGCCCTCGCCGCGCGTCTCGGAAAGGAACTGCGCATCGAGAACATTCCCTTCGCCGGCCTAATCCCGTCTCTGCGAACCGGCAAAATCGATCTAATCATCTCCTCAATGACGCGCACTGAAGAACGAGCCCAGTCCATCGCCTTCTCCGATCCCTACCTCGACACCGGCCTGTGCATCCTCGTATCCAAAGACAGCCCCATCGACTCCGTCGAAGCGCTCGACCAAGCGGGCGTCCGCATCGCCGTCAAACAAGGAACCACCGGCCACATCTACACCACGCAGAATATTCAAGCCGCAGACATCCTCCTCTTCGAAGACGAAGCCGCCGCCGCCTTGGAAGTGGCGCAGCGGAAAGTGGACGCCTTCATCTACGATCAGATTTCAATCTATCTCAACTGGAAGAAACACCAGGCCACGACCCGAGCCCTGCTTCGTCCGTTCAACGAGGAATCCTGGGCCATCGGCGCCCAAATCGGAAACGACGCCCTGCTCGAAGAGGTAAACGCCTTTTTGGATGAATTCCGCTCAAGCGGCGGATTCGACGCCCTGGGAGACAAGTACCTTTCCGAACAAAAACGAGAATTCAAAGAGCTCGGCTACCCCTTCTTCTTTTAGTGCCCTTCAAATCACTACTGTTTTCCCCGGACGCGAGCGGCGCCGCCGAACCGCCCATCAAAGCCCGCTACACGAGCTTTTTCATCGCCGCCCTCATCCTGTCGCTAGCCCTCTACGGCTCCTTCGCAGCGTTGCAGTACCAATGGAATTGGGCCTCCGCCTTCCGCTACAAACTGAAGTTCCTCGAAGGCTGGATCACAACTTTGCAAATCTCGTTCGTATCCCTGTTCTTCGCCATGGCCGCCGGGACGCTGTCGGTCCTATGCGGACGGGCCCGCTTTCTGCCGCTCCGCTACCTGTCTACGCTCTACGTCGAGCTCATTCGCGGAACGCCCCTGCTCGTGCAGATTTTTCTCTTCTACTACGTCATCGCCGACGCCGCCAACGTCCAGAATCGCTACTTCGTCGGCGTCTCCATCATGGCCATCTTTAGCGGCGCCTACATCTCGGAAATCCTCCGGGCCGGAATCGAAGGCGTGGGCAAGTCGCAATTACTGTCCGCCAAAGCGATTGGATTCACAGAGTATCAAACTTTTCGGTACGTTATCGCGCCACAAGCGCTCCGCAGCAGCCTACCCGCTTTGGCCGGGCAAACCGCCAACATCATCAAAGACTCTTCGCTACTCTCCGTAATTGCCATCAGTGAATTCACGCTCAACGCGAAAGAAGTCAACGCCATCACCTACAGTTCCTTCGAGAGCTTCTTCCCGCTCGCCATTGGCTACCTGATTCTCACCCTCCCGATCATGCGGCTTTCCCGCGTAATCGAAAACCGCCTTCGATTCGACACATGAACCTGGAGCTCCAGTCAGTCGTCAAGGAATACGGAAGCCAAAGAGCGCTCGACTCGCTCGATCTATCCATACCAGACACCTCCTGCCTTGCGCTCATCGGCCCCTCCGGCGGAGGCAAGTCCACCACGCTTCGACTGCTGGCCGGACTGGAGGCGCCCACCTCCGGAAGCATCCGCATCAACGGCCAGGAAATTGGCCAGAACGAAGCGGAACGCCGCGCCTATCGGTCGCGCATCGGGGTTGTCTTTCAGTCATACAATCTCTTTCCCCATTTCGACGCGCTCACGAATATCGCCCTTCCGCTGGAAAAGGTTCACGGACTCTCCCAAGCCGATGCCCGCTCGAAGGCCGAATCGCTCTTGGAGCAGTTTCAACTGGCAGACCACGCCAGCAAGAAACCAGCGGAGCTTTCGGGCGGACAAAATCAACGCGTGGCCATCGCCCGCGCCATCGCCCCCGATCCCGACATCGTGTTTCTCGACGAGCCCACATCCGCGCTCGATCCGGAAATGACCGCCGAAGTGATCGACGCTATCGAAACGTTGATCGAAGCGAAAAAACGCCTCGTCCTCGCCACTCACCAAATGGGATTCGCCCGGCGGGCCGCAGACACAGTTGCCCTCATCGCCGAAGGCAAACGCGTCGAAGTCGGACCATCCGCTCAAGTCATTGACTCGCCACAAACCGAGCGCGGGCAGACGTTCTTAAACGCCTGCCTCAAGTTCTAGCGTCGACCTTTCTAACAGATCGGAGAACGCGTCGGGACGACGCGTTCCACCTTGCTACTACTCGCAACTAAGGTGGAACCCGCCGGGACGGCGGGTTTAAGCGGACGCGTTCGCGTTCAGCGCGGCGGCAGGAAGCTCGCCTGGGAAACCTTGCCCAATCCGGACGGTGAAAGGACTGAACGTTTCCTGGTCACCGTATCGAAAAGCACAATACGCTCCGAAGACCCATTCCGCCACGTATAGATAAGATGGCGACCATCGTTGAGCCAGCACGGCTGAATCGCGTCGCCCGGCTCGTTAGTCAAAAACTGGCTCCTTCGTTGACTGAAACTGTACAGGGCAATCTGAAACTGGTCCCGTACGCCTGCCGTAAACGCGAGCAAGTCCGGGTTGGTGTGGTTCCAGTCCGGCTCGCCGCAGTAGCCGCTAATTTGGGTCGGAATGTGACTGAATTGTCCACCGCTCGCCGAACCGCGATAAAGCGCGAGTCCTCCATTGCGATCCGAAGCGAATACCAGCTCGCGCCCGTTTGGCCCCCAACACGGAGTTGCCTCGAGCCCGTTCGAATTGACCACGCGGCGTAGCCCTTGGGCCAAATTCGAGCCCACGTAGATATCCGCGTTTTTCTGAGGGCCATTCAAAACCATGGCCATCCGAGTTCCGTCCGGACTGTAGCGGGCGCTGGTGTTGGTTCCTTTGAAGTTGACCAGGATTTCCGATCGCTGCCCTCGCAAGTCAATGCGGCGAATATTCGGAAAGCCCGATAGATAGCTGGTGTAGACGATGTAGTTGCCATCTGGCGACCAACGGGGTCGCACCGCCTCCACACCATGACTCGTCAGTCGCTTGCCTTCTCCAAAAAGAAAATCGCGATAGTAGATTTCCATCCGTCCTCCGGAGTCGCCCACATAGGCAATCTTGCCCGCGAAGAAACCCGGCATCTCGCTCGTCTTGAAAATCGCTCGATCCACCGCACGCAAGATCGCGTTGCGACGAGAGTCGCCTCGTATCTGCTCGGAAAATTCCCGTCCAGAAGTGATGCGCAAGGTCGCGTGCGAGGACCCGACGGGATCGACTTGGATAATGTAGCTCGCCTCCTGCATGGTCTGAGCCACGCGGTAGCGGCCGTGAACGCTGAACGCCGTCCTGAGAATCGCCTGCGCCTCGCTGTCTTGAGACCGGACCAAGACAGGGATCACGTCGCGGCTGACATCGACCAAGCCTTCGCCGAGGTTTCTTTGGGCGTGACTGGAAAGTGAAAGCGTCGCGAGAGCAACGGCGGCGAAAACGGAAATTTTGGAGTAATTGATCAGTTTATTCATTCGCTTTTAGCCTGGACTTGACAGATCGTCGAATGTTTCAGGTTTCTATTGAGCTTTTGCAGTTTCGGAGATCCAAACTGTGTTCCGTCAAGAAAAGCGAACAATCTGCAAACATCAATAAACGGTGAGTAAAGAAGCTATCAAAAACGCCTTGGCCACGGTCAAATACCCAGGGTTTAGCCGGGATATCGTATCCTTTGGCTTAGTACGTTCTATCGAATTCGATGGGGGCAAGGCTACAGTTGGCATTTCAGTGACGACGAGCGACCACAGCGTGGCCGCCCAGATTCGCGACGGGGTGGAACAAGCCCTCAAGTCCGTTCCTGAAATCGAGTCGTTCGATGTCAATGTATCGATCGCCCCCGCGAAAAAGCAGGCCGCTCCCGGCGCGACCAGCGGCGGCGCTCCTGCGGGAATCCCAGGCGTGAAGCACGTGATCGCGGTCGCCAGCGGCAAAGGCGGCGTCGGCAAATCAACCTTCTCGTCCAATCTGGCCTGCTCGCTCGCCAAACAACTTTCCGCCGAAGGCAAGCGAGTCGGCCTGCTCGACTGCGACATCTACGGTCCGTCGATTCCCTTGATGATGGGCGTCAGTGGCCGGCCCGAAATCGAGGACGAATCGATCATCCCCATCGAAAACCACGGCATCAAAATCATGTCCATGGGATTTCTGATCGACGAGGACACTCCGGTTGTCTGGCGCGGCCCGATGATCCAGAAAACGATCAGCCAGTTCATCAACAACGTGAAATGGGGCGAACTCGAAGTCATCGTAGTCGACCTCCCCCCCGGAACCGGCGACGCCCAACTCTCCCTCGTCCAAACGATTCCGCTTAAAGGAGCCGTCATCGTCACGACTCCCCAGATCGCGGCCACTCAAGTCGCCAAACGCGGGGCTCGCATGCTGGAGAAAACCAACGTGCCACTGCTCGGAGTCGCCGAAAACATGAGCTTCCTCGAAGGGCCCGACGGGACGCCGCAATACATTTTCGGAGAAGGCGGCGGCGAGAAAACCGCTTCCGAGCTCGAAATCGACCTGCTCGGAAAAATCCCGCTCGACCCGCGCATTCGGGAAGCCGGAGATCAAGGGACGCCACTGTCCATCTCCCAGCCCGATTCAGCGTCCGCCCAAGCCTTCGACGCGATTGCCCGTTCGTTAATCGAGCGAATCAACACGTAGCCCGAACTTTTTTGCACGCCCGCGATCACAAGGAAACCCGAGGGTGTTCATGAAAAATCTAGGTGGCCAGCAGATCAATTAATAAGTAGTTCACCTGGATTAAGATGCGTTTTAGCGCATATTTGCATAGAAAGAGATTGTCGCCGGGTTTCCTTCCTCCAGATTCGGATGTGCACCGCGCGCGGCAACTGCTCCCTTATTGAACAACCTACTACAGACACCCGAGGATTTTAGCGTTTCGGCAGGCGAAACGCTTCGGTCGGTTTCCCGTCATGACTGAAAAACCCTCCTCCAAACCCGGCGATCAACGCGAGTTCGTCAAACGTTCTAGCCTCTACCAGGAATTCCTGGCGGAACGGGAGGAGATTCTTCGGCACAAGTGGCTCGAGTCCGAGCGGCTGGGGACGGACATCGGTTTCGAGCGGGCTTTGCTCGACTGGATCCGCAAGCACCGCGACGGTTGGCGAACCGCTCGTCGCAATCCCGACGAAAAGGACGCGGAAGGCTCCTCCGCCTAGCAAGCCGCCCGCTTCTGGGACAAAAAAAGCGACGCCATCGGATGCGTCGCTCGATTCGATAGATGCCAGTCGCGGCTTACTTGATCTCGCGGTGGAGGGTGTGCCGCTTGAGGTTCTTGTTGTACTTCTTCTTTTCGACGCGCTCGGTTTGCGTCTTCTTATTGCGGGAGGACAGGTAGCGGGAAGCGGGCTTTCCTTCCGCTTTCGCTTCCGTGCATTCGAGAGTGATTACTTCGCGTGGCATAGTTCGTAAAAATTAAGAAGCGTGCACAATCAGCGGTTCCCAGCAAAAGGCAACTGAAAATTCCCGCTATTGTCCGTTTGGGTGTGTTTTAAGATGTCGCCTGATACGGCTTCGGTTCAGAGCGAATCCCGGACTTTAATCCCACTTAACTTTCCAAGGTTGGAAAGTTAAGTGGGGACGCACAAGGGATGGTTGTTACTGGGAGAGGCTGGGGAGGCTGGCCGCTTATGCAGTTTTTTCGCAGAACGAAGTCCTTTCTGGATTTTGGAACTCCGCGTATGTCGCGAGTCTTTTAAACGGCAGACACGCGATGGCTGGCTTCAGCGGCTTATACGGGTCTGGGCGTTGGGCGATGTACTTAAAAACACTCCCCTCCGTTTCGGTCGAAGGCCGCGACTGGCGGTTAACCGTCGAACGGTTTTTCCATCAATGGAAGCGCGATCCCGTTGCGGAACACGGTCACCTGGCCGTTGCTCGACGAAACCACGATGGAAAGGCACTCGGCCGCAACCGAAATCGCCGCAGCGGCGGCGTGGCGGGACCCGAATCCGCTCGGCAGCGAATGCAAGTAGTCCGGAGCGTGGATGAGGCTGCCCGCCGTCATGAGCACGCCATCGCCCCGAATAACGAAGGCACCGTCCAGTCCGGAAAACTCTTTCACCGTCTCGTCCATGAATGGATTGAGGACGTTGCGGTCCTCGTCCTTGTAGCCATGAAAGGGGTTGAGCACGAGCGGCTTGGTCATCGACTCCACCATTTTCGTGTCGCCGAGAACGAAGAGCGTCCCCACTGGGCGCCCTTCCCGGCCTTCGACCGAAAGCTCCATGGCGATACCGATGACGCGCTCCAACACCTCGGGAGAGACGTCGGAGGGTAGAAAACTTTCCTGATCCGCCAGCAGGGCTCGAAACTCGTTCCGCATGTCGATCACCACGACCGAGTCGAACTGGTCGCTGCTAGGGATGCCGCCAATACAGCAAATCTTGTCGTTCACATCGAAGATCCCCCGTGTCATTCCGACCAGAAACGCGGACCGCGCCTGAGCCAGCCGACCTTTCGAAAAGGAGCGCACCTGAATAACGTCATCGAATCCCGTGTTCTCCGCTTCGCCTTCTTTCGCTCGACGGGTGACGAGTACGGTCTTGAACTCGGTGAATCCTTCGGGTGGGGCGATGGGCGACGAAACCACTGTGTCGCCAAATACGGCGATCGTGTGGCACCCCGCTCCTTTGGCGATTCGCATCGCCTGCGTGAACATCAGCTTGTTGATCGAGCTCCCCTGTTGCTTCGCGCCCGCCGATTGCAATCCGCCGAATCCCGCGATCAACCGATCGCACAGCGCTCCCTCGTCCGGCGCTTCGATCAAACTGTCTATGAATCCCTTGTCTTTGACCAGGCGAGCGACCGTCGCCAGTACGTTGAGGTAGTTTTTGGCAGTGTCGCCCGCCAGCATGAGCAGAATCAGATGAACCTTTTCGCCCTTTTTCGTTCCTTCGTACTGGATCCCCTGCTTGCTCCGGCCGACAGCGAACACGTAGCGTCGACCCATTTTCACCCGCAAGTGCGGCAAGGCCACGCCATGACCCAAATAGGTCGTCATCGTGTTCTCGCGCTCAAGAAGCCCCGGGAGGAGACTCTTCTTGCGACTCAGATCCTTGAAACTCTCGGAAGAGGCTTTGAGCAGCTCTTTAAGGCAACCTTCTAAATTGTCGCTTTCGAGATCGAGAACGCGTTTTCGAGAAAAGTACCTGTCTAGTCGCATTGATTATTTTGGGGCGGCAACGATTTCAAACCGACTCTCGAAGGCGCGTCACTTCTCCCACTCGAGCCCGCCTTTCTTGATCTCGTACACGAGCCCCACGACTAGCACCGCAAGGAAAAACAGGATGGGGCCGAGAATCGGAAGGCTGTTAGCGATGAAATCGCGATAGACCAGCACCCAAGGGATTAGGAACACAACTTCGATATCGAATAAAATGAACAGCATCGCGGTCACGTAGAACTTGACCGAAAAACGAGTGCTCGTTTTCCCCTCGGACTTTACGCCGCACTCGTAGGCCGAATCCTTGATGCTCCCTTTCGAGCCGCGCTGCCCGAGCAAATGGCTGGCCGTAATGATGACCCCCGCCAACCCAGCGGCGAACGCGATTTGAACCAGAACGGGAGCGAAATTCGAAACCTCCATGACGTCAAAAAACTCTCACTTAATTTTACAATTTCAAGGCTAAAGAAAGGCGTAGCCGGAATTCGGGAAAATAACTCGCGGCTCGATTCAACCACCCTTTCCGCCGAATAGAAAAAAGGCGAGCCCAGATCCGGGCTCGCCTTTGAAAAAGTAGTGAATCGTAGAATACAGCCTACTTGGTCGCCTGGTCGAGGATATCGCCCAAGTTCATCAAGTCCCCGCCATCCTTCATGTTATCGTAGGTCTGAGTTTCGGCAGCGAGCTGCTCCTCGTCGTAGTTGGCCGCCTTGATGCTGAGCCCGATACGACGCTCCTCGCGGTCGATCTTGATCACGCGAGCGGTCACTTCCGCTCCGACTTCGAGGACGTCTTTGATCTTCTCGATTCGTTCTTCGTTGATCTGGCTGATGTGGACCAAGCCGTCGATGTGGTCCTGCAGTTCCACGAACGCGCCGAACGAAGTGATCTTCGAAACGGTTCCGGTAACCACATCGCCGATACGGAAACGGCCATCGATGTCCGCCCAAGGATCGTCCGTGAGCTGCTTCATTCCCAACGAGATGCGCTGGTTGGAAGTGTCGACGTCGAGCACGATGGCGTCGATCTCGTCGCTCTTCTTCAGCACTTCGCTCGGGTGATTGATCTTGCGGGTCCAAGACATATCGGAAACGTGGACCATCCCGTCGATGCCTTCCTCCAGCTCGATAAACGCGCCGTAGGTGGTGATGTTGCGCACCTTGCCATGAACGTGAGCGCCAACCGGGTAGTTGTGCACGACCATGTCCCATGGATTTGGATCCAGTTGACGGATACCGAGTGAGATCTTCTCTTCCTCTTTCTGAATGCCGAGAACGACCGCTTCGACATCGTCGCCGACGCGCAAGAGCTCGCTCGGCTTGGTGATGCGCTTCGTCCAGGACATTTCGGTAACGTGGACCAGCCCTTCTACGCCTTCTTCGATCTCGATGAAGGCGCCGTAAGGAACCAAGTTGACCACCTTGCCCGAAACGTGGGCGCCGATTGGATACTTGTTCTCGATGCTTTCCCAAGGATTCGACTTGGTCTGCTTAAGGCCGAGCGACACGCGCTCCTTTTCGCGGTTGATCTCGATGATCATCACGTCGATCTCCTCGCCTTGCTTGAGCATCTCGCTCGGGTGCGAAATGCGGCCCCAACTCATGTCTGTGATGTGCAAGAGTCCGTCCATTCCATCCAGGTCGATGAACGCGCCGAAGTCGGTGATGTTCTTGACCACGCCCTTGACCAAATCTCCGGGATTGATCTTGTCGAGGAGCTCGCGACGCTTGGAAGCGCGTTGCTCTTCGATGAGCTCGCGGCGCGAAAGCACGATGTTCTTCCGCTCCAAATTGATTTTCAACACTTTGTAGTCGTAGGTCTGGCCCACGTACTGGTCCAAGTTCTTCGGAGGCTGGATGTCGATGTGCGACGCCGGCAGGAACGCGTCCACGCCCATCGCGACAATCAAGCCGCCCTTGACCTTGCCTTTCACGCGGCCTTGAACGATCGAACCTTCCTCACACTTGGTGATGATGTTCTCCCAGTTCTTCTTTTGCTCGGCCTTGTCGAAGGAGAGCACGGGATTGCCGTCGCGGTCTTCCAGTTTTTCGAGGTAGATCTCGATCTCCTCGCCGATCTGAAGATCGCCCAAATCCGCGAACTCAGAGGCGGAAATCAGGCCTTCGGACTTGCCGCCGATATCGACTACAACTTCGATTTGGCGAATTTCAGTGACTGTGCCCTTAATAATCGATCCTTCCTTCAGCGTGTCGAAGGTGGTCTGGGCCAGAAGTTCTTCCATTATAGAACTCATGATATGCGCTGCCAGTTCGCCGGTCGATCGCTTCCGAAAATCGCCTCGTCTTGGCTATTTTTTGTGTCGTCTCGAGGACGACCAGGTTTGAATTAAAAGAGCTCGTTCGGAAGCGGCGCGGCGGAACGAGCAGTTGAAAATGCCGCAAAGGCCGTGGAATCTGACCCATTACGCTCGCAGAGCAAGCGAAAAGCGCCCAATCCGCGAACAATTAATCTAATGCCTTCGACCCAATCGGCTCCAGCCTAAAGGGAAACTAGTAGACGACCTTATTCAGCGGGTACTCAATGATGCCTTCCGCGCCCATCTCTTTCAGCCGCGGAATGATGTCGCGCACGTCCCGTTCGCTCAAAATCACCTCGACCGCGGACCAGCCGTCGTCGCTCAGTCGATTGACCGTCGGATTGCGCAGCGCCGGCAAGATCTTGAGGATGTCGTCCAAATTCGCCTTCGGAGCGTTTAGCTTCATTCCCACCTTGTCCGAAGCCTCCAACGCCGCTTCGAGCATCATGGCGATATTCTCGATTTTCTGACGCTTGACCGGATTCTCCCAGCTCGCCTTGTTGGCGATGAGCTTGGTGTTGGTCTTCAGCAAGGTCTCAACAATTCGCAACTTATTGGCCACGAGAGAGTTGCCGGTTTCTGTCAAGTCCACGATCGCGTCGACCATGTCGGGAACCTTCACCTCGGTCGCGCCCCAAGAGAACTCGATTTCCGCCTCGACTCCCTTTTCCGCCAGGAAATTGCGGGTCATGTTCACCACCTCTGTCGCAATGCGTTTCCCCTGCAAGTCTTCAACCGTCTTGATCGGCGACGCCTCCGGAACCGCCAACACCCAGTAAGAAGGCCGATTCGACGCCCGACTGTAGACCAAGTCGCAAACCTCGACTACGTCCGAACCGTTTTCGACCACCCAGTCGTAGCCGCACAAACCTACGTCGAAATAGCCATGCTCTACGTAGCGGCTGATCTCCTGGCTCCGCACGAATCGCCCGTCGAGCTCGTCATCGTCGATGCTTGGCTTGTACGAGCGTGAGCTTTTTCGAATATTCCAACCCGCCTTCGCAAAAAGACGTATGGTCGCTTCTTCCAGACTGCCTTTCGGCAATCCGAACATGACTGTCGGCGCTTGTTCTGACACGCAAACCCTCGAAATCCATGCATCACTCAGGCGCAAGCCTAATCTTCCTTTCTTTTATGGCTTTTTTTACATTTTTACATTTTACACTTTGTGTATTAATATTTGTAAATAAGTCCCGTGCCGCACGTAAGGCCCGCGCCAATACGCCTCTCGAACAATTAAAAAACAATTCCTTTCGCCCCGTAGCCCTCTCCAACGAAAACCAATTTTAACACTCCATTACTATGCCAAGTAAACCGAAGCCACTGGTCCTCATCGTAGAAGACGAAGCCGAACTCGCCAACGTCATCGCCGAACACCTGGAAGCCGCTGGAATGCAAACGCAAATCTGCAACCGCTGCGCGTTGGCCATGCGTTTCCTGAAAAACAATTTCGCCAATATCATCCTCCTCGACCTCACCCTGCCCGATCAAAACGGATTCGCGTTCATGGAGGACTTGAAGCGGGAGGACATCAACATCCCCACGATCTTCTTGACCGGCAACGATTCCGAGATCTCCAAGGTCAAAGGCCTCGAGCTGGGGGCGGACGACTACGTCACAAAGCCGTTCAGCGCCCCGGAGCTGGTGGCCCGCATCCACGCCGTCCTGCGCCGGGCGGAAGTCGCCAACGATTTCAACGTAACCAAAAACGTGCGACTCACCGACTCGCCCTTCGTTTTCAATTCGGCGTCGATTAATCCGACCACCATGGAAATCACCTTCGCGGACGGCGAGGTCGTTACGATTGGACGCAAGGAAATCGGCATCCTCTCCTACTTCCACAACAATCCCGAAACCATTATCACGAGAAAGAACCTGATCCACTCAGTCTGGGGGATCCACGCGGATATTCGAAGCCGGTCGCTCGACCAGTACATCGTGAAGATTCGGGACCTGTTCAAACGCAAGGAAGTCCCGCTCAACAATTTGAAGACGATTCACGGCATCGGCTATCAGTACGAGCCGTACAAAACCGCGGAAGCGACATCTTAGGGCGCTTAACGCCTCCTTCAATCCTAGTACAGCTAAGAGTCGAACTAGCCGGCGGCGATCACGAGCCGCGCGTGTAAATGTTTGGCGCCGAATGAGCCCCTCCCAGATTTTGGCGAGCCGCCGCCTGGATGGCCGTCGCACTCCCCCGCGATTCCCCCGCAACGGGTCCTGACGATCGCAAAGCGGGATCGACACCATAGTGGAAGCCCTCGCTGTCCTCGTAGCCTTCAGGCGCTTTTCTAGCATGCCTCAGAGCGACGACAACGCCGATTACGGCGAGCAAACCATAAACCACCAGAAACGCTACCATGAGTTGAGCATCGTCCGGTCAAATTTATACTGAAGTGTCATGGGGGGTGGAACGAGATAAAACGCCTGCACAGCGCTAGACCGGTAGACCGGCTTAACCAGCAGAAGTAGCCATAAATTTGTACTTTTCAACTCGAAGCCCCACTTTAACGAAATCTAGCTGAAATTTAACAAACAATACGCATCTCTACGGATAGTCGAACATAGACGAATTTAGAGCTTTCAGAGAGATTTCATGTACAATATCGAGACGATCCCAATAGATCCGGAGCGGCCTGCCAGAGGTTGTCGCTCGGGCGCCTAGCGCATACGATAGTATCGATCTGTATTGTAGAGGTAGTAAAAATCGAAGGGCTCCAATCGAGGCAGGGCCACATACGGATTCCCCTCGTCATCCAGCGACTCTTTCAACGTCTCCTCCGCAAAAATGAGGCTGCCTCCGAACCGATCCGGATTCTTGTCCACCGACATTTCCCAAATGCGATCCACTACTTGATCGATCCACTTGTATTCGACCGCCTTGTCGCCAAACTCGCGCCAGTCGCCATCGGAATTCTTCTCGTACATCAGCGTGATAAACTCGTCCAGCGTCAGCCCCATCTTCTCCGCGATCGGGATAGCGAGACGACGCCACCATTCCTCTGCTTCCTCCAGAAACTCGCGCTGCTGCGTTAGATTGCCGCTCACGCCCCAGCTAATCTGGTGATGCAGCACGACGGCGTTCGGATAGCAGTACGAGCGCTTAGCCAGGGTCGCGATGCTGGCCGCCATGCTCGCTGCGTACGACTTAACGACGACGTACACGGGAGCTTTGCTGCCGTGCATCGCCTTCAAAATCTTGTATCCAGACATCACCGAACCTCCAGGCGACGAATCGATTACGAGGAAAATCGGGTACTCCGTGCTCTCGTTATTGTAGAAATTGATTCGCTCGCTCACGTAGTCCGCCAAGCCGCTCCAAATGACCCCGTTCAAGGCAACGCGGCGATCGCTGACATGCAAAACACCGTCCACGTAAGGCTCTTTCAAATACATCAACTCGCGGTTGGCGTAGACCAGATCCTCGACGAGATCGCCCTTTTCCTTCACCGCGAGCTTCGATTGCAGCTCCGCGACGTCCAAATCCAACTTGCCTCGACGGTGCTTCAACTTGGTATCCTCCAAACGAAGCGTATTCAACTCGGTCTCGATTTTTTTCAGGGCAATAGAGTTCTGAAGCTTCAAGCGCTCCTCCTCGAGCTGCAAATCGCGCAGTTCCACCGAAAGCAGCTTCTTCTGCTCCAAGCCAGCCAAGGACAACTCCTTGTTCAAATTGTCGATCTTCGCGTTCAAGCGGTCGTTCTCGGTCTTGAGCGCGCTCAGCTCGGCGGTCAAACGCTCCCGGGCAATCGAATTCTCCATACTCAATCGCTCCTTCTCCTCCCGCATTCCTTGCAGCTCTTCCTTGAACGTCTCCGCTCTGAGAGCCAGTCGCGCCGCAATCAAGTCGCGTTCGCCCCGCAGACGCTTCAACTCTTCGCTGCGCGCTTTTTCCTCGGGATCCTCCGAGTCCTTTTCGCTTTTTTTCGATTCCGAATCGGAAGAATCCGAGTCCGAGTCGGACTCGCTTGCAGACGCGTTAACCGTCAACGGCGCGAGGGCGTTGGAATCCTCTTGAGCCCAAAGCGACACGGAAAACGGCAAAATCCCCACCAAAAGGGCCCGGAAAATAATCTGAAAATAGTTCATAACTAGAAATACGAGACACGCGCCACACCGGCGGCAAACGGAACGAATTGATGGGCCCCGCCCGCGAAAACGCAAGCCGAACCACGCTTTCCCCCTCCGACAATGCCCCCGAAGAATTGCTCCCAAAACCTGTCCAAATCGCTCTTTCCCCGCCAGAGAGACGCAAATTCTCAGAAAATAACTAGATCTTCACCCTGATTGTCCTAATAAAACAGACGTGAACCTGGACTCCTTAGAGGAAGTGAAAACCTATCTGCTCGCGCTTCAGACTTCGATTTGCGCCGCGCTCGAATCCCAGGAAACCTCTAACCACCGCTTCGCGACCGACCAATGGGAACGCGAAGAAGGAGGCGGCGGACTCTCCAAAGTGCTAGAAGGCGGCTCGACCTTCGAAAAAGCCGGCGTCAATTTCTCGCACGTCATGGGTGACCAATTGCCCCCGTCCGCCACAGCCAGCCGACCGGAACTCGCGGGACGCGCCTTTCACGCCACCGGAGTCTCCGTCGTCGTCCACCCGCGAAACCCCCATGTCCCCACCACCCACGCCAACGTGCGCTACTTCCACGCGCCCGTGCGCGCTTCCGACGAAGAAGACGTGTGGTGGTTCGGCGGAGGATTCGACCTCACTCCCTACTACGGCTACAAGGAAGACGCGATCGAATGGCACCAAAACGCCCGTTCCGCCTGCGAGCCCTTCGGCCCAAGCACTTACCGCCAGCTCAAAGAGGCCTGCGACACCTACTTCTATTTGAAACACCGCGCCGAACCCCGCGGAATCGGCGGCCTTTTTTTTGACGACTTCACTGAAGGAGGATTCCAAAACGCCTTCGGCCTCACCCGCAGCGTCGGCGACCGGTTCGCCCCCGCCTATCTTTCGATCGTCGGACGTAGGAAAAACACACTCTACGGCGAGCCGGAGCGCGCTTTCCAGAAATACCGGCGCGGACGCTATGTGGAGTTCAACCTCGTCTACGATCGCGGCACCCTATTCGGATTGCAAAGCGGAGGCCGCACCGAGTCCATCCTGATGTCGCTGCCGAGCGAAGTGTCCTGGAAGTACGACTACACTCCCGAAGCCGGAACTCCCGAAGCCGAACTCTACCAAACCTATCTCAAACCACGCGACTGGGCCAACGAAACCGTCTAGCCTATTCGAGCCGCAAACCGATGAACTCTAGAGAACGATTTTTAGCCGCCCTCCGCTGCGAACCGCTCCAGCGACCTCCCATTTGGGTCATGCGACAAGCCGGACGCTACCTTCCCGAATACCGGGAACTGAAACAGAAATACAGTTTCCTCCAACTCGCCCAAACCCCCGAGCTCGCCCTCGAAGTCACCCTTCAGCCGCTGCGACGTTTCAAACTCGACGCCGCCATCTTGTTCTCAGACATCCTCGTCATCCCCGAAGCTCTCGGACAAGGCTACCACTTTCGCGACGCGGGCGGCATCGGCATGGACTACCAACTCGAGAGCAAAGCTCAAATCGACGCCCTCGACCCGACCCGTATCGAAGAAAAACTCGACTACGTCGCCAGCGCCTTGCGACTCATCAAGGCGGAGCTCTCCGATACAAAAGCCGTCCTCGGATTCGCCGGATCCCCCTGGACTCTCGCCACCTACATGGTCGAAGGCGGCAGCTCGAAAAACTTCGACCGCATCAAAGCCCTCTACCACAACGACCGGAAACTATTCGACCAACTCCTCGAAACCATCACCCAGTCGCTCGTCGACTACATTCGCATGCAGCGGGATGCCGGAGCCGACGCCATTCAAATCTTCGACTCTTGGGGAGGAATTATCGCCGGCCACGAATACGAAGACGCATCGATGAAGTGGATACGGCAAATCGTTGACGCCGTTCGCGACGAAGTCCCCATCATCATCTACGCCAAAGGGACTTCGCCCCACCTCGAGCGTCAAGCAGCGGCTCAACCTGCCGCGATCTCCGTCGATTGGACCATCCCCATAGACGAAGCCGCGCGTCGCATTCCCGCAACCGTCGCCATCCAGGGAAACCTCGATCCCGTTGTCCTCGACACACAGCCGGAGATCGTTAGAACACAAGCCAACAAGATTCTCCGAGCAATGAGCGATCGCCCCGGACACATATTCAATCTGGGACATGGCATTCACCCCACCGCAAAAATCGAGAACATGAAAACGCTCGTCGAAACCGTCGTCGCCTTCGAAGGATAGATTCAAACAACTCGCATGCAGGACGCTATCATAGTCGGAGGAGGAATAACCGGTCTCACCACCGGGTACTTGCTGCAGCAAAAAGGCTTGGACATAAGTGTCGTGGAAAAAAACCTACGACCCGGCGGACCCATCCAAAGCGTTAGCCACAACGGATTTCTCATCGAAAAAGGCCCCAACTCGCTCCTGCCTTCGGACCCGTGGATATTCTCCCTCATCGATGAACTCGGTCTAGGCAACTCGATCTCCGAAGAGGACCCGCAGGCGAAAAACCGCTATATCGTCAAAGACGGAAAACCCGTCGCCGCCCCCACCAATCCACTCCAGTTCCTAACCAACCCATTGTTTTCGTTTCGAGCTAAACTAAGGCTCCTAACCGAGCCGTTTCGCAAACCCGCTCCTCTTCAGTATACGCTCACTGAATCAGTATCCGCATTTACGCGACGACGTCTTGGCCGTGAGTTTCTCGACTACGCCGTCGATCCTTTCGTCAGCGGCATCTACGCAGGCAATCCCGACGAGCTCATTCTCAAAGACGCCTTCCCCACCCTGCACGAGTTCGAGCAAACGCACGGCTCGCTTTTCAAAGGAGCCAAGGCGAAACGAAAACAATCCAAATCGACTCCCGAAGCGCCCAAGAAGCGGTCTGTCAACTTCGACGAAGGCCTGCAAATGCTGCCCCGGACCATCGCCCGAAAACTGGGAAATCGCCTCTGGCTCGGATCGACCGTCGTGGCGATCAATCGCAACGATCAAGGCTGGCAAGTTACCTGGAAACAAGACGGGGAAAACTTCGAAGGATTCGCCAAAAACTTGTTCATCTGCCTCCCGTCGCGACAAGTGAAAACGCTGGCCTGGCCCCAGCCGATTTCCGAGTGGATTTCCAACAGCCCCGACTTGCCCTACCCCACCGTCCACAGCCTAGCGCTCGGTTATAGACGCGACCAAATCGCCCACCCGCTCGACGGCTTCGGAGCGCTCGTCCCGAGCAAAGAAAAAACCCGCATCCTCGGCGCCCTCTTCAGCTCCAGTCTCTATCCGAGTCGCGCCCCAGAAGAACACTGCCTTCTTACGACGATGCTGGGCGGACGCGGTTCGCCAGAACTCGCAGACGCCAGCGAATCCGAGCTCCTCGAAATCGCCACGACCGATCTACAACGTCTTTTTGGGATAACCGGCGAACCGATGTTCCACTACCTCACTACCTGGAAACACGCCATCCCGCAATACACGAAAAACTTCCGCGGCTGGAAAGAGTGCATCCAGTCATTGGAATCCGACTACCCAGGCCTGCGATTCGGCGGGAATTCAATCGACGGAATCGCCATCAGCGCCAGCTTGCTCAGCGCCAAACGCCTCGCCGACGAATTGACCCAATCCTCATAATCCTACTCATAATCTTAATCATAATCCCCCGCAGCTGCCTGCAATTTTCGATTATGATTAAGATTAGGATTAGGAGCTGAATTGCTCCTCACTGCAAAGAAGCGACTCGAACTTGGTTGACCAGATTTCTCAATTCGGTCGAAGGCTCTTTGAGCAACGCCCGTTGCAACAACTCCATCGACTCCTTGAATCGCCCTTCCTCGATCAGTGATTTCGAGGCTAAAACAAGCGCTTCGTATTCGTGATTCTCGGACGTGAAAGCGCGCTCGAAAAAGTACATGGCCTTGGCCCTCTCCTCCCGGTCCACGAGCAGCGAACCCATTCGAACCAAAGCCTCGCCATTCAACGGGTCCAACGCGAGCGTCTCTTCCAATTTCGACTCAGCCCGATCCATGCTTCCATCGCTCTCGGCCAGCGTCGCTTCAATTAGCAGATAGTCCGTCTTGTCCCGCGTCTTCCACAAGTCTTGCATCGGAGACAGCCGACCCAAAAGCCGCCTGGCCTCGTCCGGTTCGCCTTGATCGATAAGATAACCGACGCTGAGCAGAACCTGTTGCAGCCGCGCGAGCAGCTCTTCCCGACTCGATTCAAGATACGTTTCAATCGAGCGGCTGTACATCCCTTTGAGGCTGTAAATGTTCGCGAGTTGCAATCGCGTATCCATAGTTCCCTCACCCAACGCATGCATCATCTCGAAAACCTGAGCCGCTTTGACGAAGTCCTCCGTCTCCACATAGACATTCGCCTGAAACGCTCGATAGACTTTCTTTTGCGGATTTCGCCGTATCAACTCCTCCAGCAACGGAATCGCCTCCGCGTAGCGCTTGCCCTTGATCATCGCGTGCGCTCGGCCCTCAATCCACTCGATGTTGTTCGGATCGAGCACCAGCGCCGCGTTGTAGGCCAACTCCGCCGCCATCAGATTCCCAACCTGCAGATGGCAATAGGCAGCCGAACCATAGGTGTCGGGACTGGTGTCACCGAGCTCGACGCACCGCACTAACGCTTTCATCCCGCCCTCGTAGTCCGCCAGCCGCGTCCGAAGCATGCCCAAATTTTTCCAGGCCCGACGGAATGTCGGAAACTTCTCAATGGCTCGATCATACTCCGCCATCGCGTCGTCGTAGGCACCCCCATTGAAGTAGAGATTGGCGAGAATGAAATTAAAAGTCGCCGTCGCAGGCGTCTCCTCTCCGAGCATCCCTTCGAGCATCGACTTGGCGAACTCCGGATTCTCCTCCACCATCGGGCCGATCTTCTCCAGCAGCGAGATCTCTAGTTCCTGCAACTCAGGCTCCCTCGCTTCAAGCACCCCGTAACTGGCTGTGAACCGTTTTTGAAACTCCGGCCCAAACAGATCCGGCTTGCCCATCTCCAGCTCCTCTTGAGCGATCGAGGATACTACTAAAGCAACTACAAGGATGGTCAAGCGGAGCGTTTTCATAGGCTAAATGGGGAGGAACTGGTCTGCTCGTACACGAGAACAAATCGAACCCAGCAGTTCACTTTCTGGCCATCGCGTTTCGCCGGGCGAAAACGCCATTTCTTCAAATCGCGAATGATATACGGGCGCGCTTCTGGAACCGGGGAATTCAGAACCATCACGTGAAGCGGCTTCCCTTTCTGGTCGATAGACAACTGCACAATGATACGCGCGTCGCCGACTTCCTTCCGAATCTTCGACGGCATCGTCGGCATCGGCGTAAAACTCTTTTCCGGCAACTGGTCCACCTCGCTTTTCTCGAATACGATCGAACTCAAATCCACTTCCACGCTCGGACGATTGAACTCA
The DNA here is from genome assembly GCA_028284235.1 of Opitutaceae bacterium. Classification (GTDB taxonomy): domain Bacteria; phylum Verrucomicrobiota; class Verrucomicrobiia; order Opitutales; family Opitutaceae; genus Pelagisphaera. The sequence goes on along the minus strand of JANQSC010000009.1, from coordinate 136,813 downwards.
CTCAAACTCACCTCAATTCGATCCGAGATGCTCGACGGAGCGTCCAACGTCGTCTCGATCGGCGACACGGTCAGCTTCACCGGATCTGGATTCAGAGCCACGTCCACCTGGATGGGAACTTGCGAGACCTCCACTTCCTCGACGGGCTCCGGTGGCGGCGGGGGCGGGGGCGGGGGCAAATAGACGTCTATCTGCGCCGTCATCACTTCTTCCTGCGTATCCACTTTTCCCAGTCGAGATATCGACATTCCCGAAAAGAGAAGAGCCGTTCCGACCAACGCCAACGCAATGGCCCGAATCGAATTCGTCGACTTGTCCAGCCTTCTCTCTAGCGTTAGCCCGTTCATTCTTTGGTAGCGAAATGGATTTGTTTGCCGCCCGCAGCCTTCACTTCCCCGTAAACCTTCGCGAATACGCCATGCAGCGAATCCTGGTCCGCCTGGATGATAATCGGAACGTCTTCGACCGACAATACGCGGTGGACGATCGGTCGCACGCGAGCGAGTGAAATCTCGTCGCCCCCGTAGTAAACACGCCCCGTATCCGTAATGGCGATTAGAATACTGTTTTTTGGCAGAGGCGTTGAATTGCTCGCTTCCGGCTTGTCCACGTCAATCCCGGACTCCTGCACGAACACCGTCGTCACAATGAAAAAGATAAGCAGAATGAAGATACAATCGATCATGGGCGAGAGATTGATCTCCGTCTCCCCTCCTAAGTCCAAGTCCGCCATGTTCCGCTTCATTCCGCCAACCCTCCTTTTCCGTGAGCAAGGAGCAGTTCCTCGCGGGCGATGGCTTCCTGCTGAATCTTCGCTTCGCGCTTGATCCACTGGATGACGAAAATAGCCGGAATCGCGACGATCAATCCAGCCTGTGTGGTGACTAACGCGAATCGCACCCCGCTCGACACCTGAGACGTCGTTTCCTGCACTCTCTGCGACAAGCTTTCAAACGTATCCAGCATTCCAATAACCGTCCCCAGCAAGCCGAGCAACGGAGCCGCGGCTGCCAGCATGCCGATAAAAGCGACCTGCCTCGAAACGATTTCCGAAAACTCGCGTTTGCTTTGCGACAGGGCGATCTCCAAATCCACGTCCGTCGCGTTCTCGTCCAGACTCTCGCGAATTCGGGCAGCCGAGAATCCCTTAACAAAATAAAGAGTCCCGAAGGCCGACCGGTACAAAACAATAGAAAGCGCGACCAGAGCGATCATGACCGCCCCGCCCTCTTGGACAGTTTGCCACGCTTCTACCAAAAACTCCTCCATCACTTCAACCCTTCAACCCTCAGTCTGCGCGCTCAATTTGTTAACGATTTTCGAAAATTCAGTGGCCGCCAATTCCATCGCGTTGATCCGTTTTTTAGCCAACCGCAACAGCGCCCCGTGCACGATCAGCGTCGGAATGGCCACCACCAGACCAAGCTCAGTCGTAACCAACGCTTCGGATATTCCAGACGAAAGCGCCTTGGGGTCGCCCGAGCCGAAAATGGTGATCAGCGTAAACGTCTTGATCATTCCCACCACGGTACCCAGCAAGCCCATCAACGGAGTCGCCGCGGCGGTCACCGCCAGCCAAGGCAAGAACCGCTCCAATCTCGGCTTCTGATGCAAGATCACGCTTATCATGTGATCCTCCATCAACTCCCGATCCTCCTTAACATGGCTCGCCCCTTCGGTCAGCATCTCTCGCATCCAGGCTTTGCAGGAAGCGATATCCCCTTTCGCCTTCTCCGCGTCCCCAGCGACCGCGGCGCGGGCGATCGACGCCAAATTTGGCGGAATCGAGACCGAGAGGGCATTGAAATCCGCGATCTTCACGAACGCGAGAAACAGCGCCAAAGCGCCCATCCCGAGGATCGCGTAGCCCACCGGACCTCCCTGCTCTAAGTGGTCGCGCCAATTGCCGCTGGCGTTCTTCAAGGAAATCGCCTTTCCGAGCGACGCGTCGAGAGGAAGTGAATACGTTCCCGAGTCGCCGTAGTTTCGCAAAGCGCCCGCAAACTCCCCGTCAAGCGGCGTCAGCGCCGGTTCCAAGGCGCCCGGACGCAAATTCAACACGCCAAACGACTTGTCGGAATGGTCGCGAAAAAAAGCGACCGGACCGAACACCAGAATATCGCCGTTCAAAATTTCCCCGGTCGGATCGACCGCCTGACCTTCAAACGAATAGCCGCCCATGAGACGATCCAGACGATCCAGCGACATCTCCACCGCCTCCGTGCGCTTTTCCCGCGCCTCTTGAGTCCCCGTTCCCGCTAGCTCGATCGCTTCGCGAATGGGCGTAAGCTGCGCGGAGTAGAGCTGGTCCTCCGCCACATGCAGTCGACTCTCAAACGTATTCAGATACTGGGCAAACAAACCCGACACATAATCGTTCTGCGTTCGCAAGTCGCGCGACAACAGTTGCTTTCCCTTAAGATCTTCGAGTTCCTTCTTCTCCCGCAAATCGAACGCTTGCAGATTGGCCCGCATCTCGATGGCTTGATTCTCCAACAAGTTGATACGCTCGATAATCGGCACTTTCTCCGCCGCAATCGACTCCTGCAGCGCTTTGTAGCTGGCGAGGCTCTCTTCGAGGCGCCGCTCCATTTCGTCGGCCAGTGCCGCGATGTCCTTTTCCTGTGCTTGAAGCGGGCAGACCAAAACGGAACCGAGCGCCAACGCCCACAAACAGCTAGTCCGGATCGACGAATACACTCTCATTCGCCCCCCTCCAAATTGTGGGCCACCTCGCCGGGGACCAGCTGGATCGACGGCGGACGCGTTTGCTGCTTTATTTGCACCAATTCCAGAATTTCGGTCACGAAGTCCGGACGCTCGTTCCAAATCCAACCATCCGAGCCAGGCGTCAGCTCCCACGCAAACGCGCCTTGAGGATCCACCGCATACGCCCGGGCCAAACCCCAGTAGATGACCGAGACTTTGACCTCCCGGCCGTCGTCCAAACGCCGCGTCACATCGGTCAGCGTAACCGTCCGGTTGAATTCCTCGACACGCGTAAACGCCGCGATCAAAATCTGGGCGCGCTCGCCAAGCGCAGCGGGATCAGCGACATCAAGTTTCTTTCGAGCCGTATCCAATTCTTCCTTCAACGCTTCCGGCGCCAGCCCGCGTATCCGCTCAAAACGCTCCTCCAAAGCCAAAAGCCGGTCCGCGTAAAAATCGCGAGAGATCTCCTGGCTTTCGAACACTTCCCGATTTCGGTCGAACTCCGCCTGGCGAATCTCCATGGCTTGATTCAAATTATCCGCGCTGCGGGTCAACTCTTCGATACTCGCCTCCAATACCAGGATGCTCTGATTGAGAATCCCCTTCTGCGATTTCCACTCGTTCTTGTCGTCCGCAATTCGTTGCTCGAGTTCGAGCCATCGCTTTGTCGCCGCTTCCAATCGCTCGTACTCGTCCGCCGAAAGAGATGACGAAATGCCGAAGATACAAAGGAGCGCAATTGAAACGGGCGCCCGCAAGCGCTCGAATCCTAGGGGGCACAATGCAATAATCATCTGGTTTGGGTGGGAAGAAAAGTCGGTTAGTCTCGTTTGAACCGGCACCGACCGACGCCACGTTCGCAAACGGCTCGCCACGGGTCAAGCGCGTTCACGAAACTGAGTAAAACGCCTCACCCTAGAGCAACTTACGCCCAACAAATGAACAAAAATGGGTTGCTCTCAGGGGAGCTTGCCGACACTGAGGCACTTGTATGGATTTCGATCTCCAAATCGTAGAACGACACTTCCCGGAAATGACCGCTTTGCAGCGCCAGCGACTTCAGGAATACGCTCGTCTCATCCGCGACTGGAACGCGAAAATCAACGTCGTATCCCGGGCCGACATCGACAATCTCCCCCGGCGCCACTTGCTCCATTCCCTCGCCATCGCCAAAACCATGCCCTTCCATCCCGGAACGCGCGTCATGGACGTCGGCACCGGAGGCGGTTTCCCAGGAATCCCGCTCGCTATTCTGTTCCCCGACTGCGGGTTCCACCTTGTGGATTCCATTGGGAAGAAAGTCAAAGTCGTCGTCGATTGCGTTCGCAAACTCGAACTCGACAACGTATCCGCGGAACAAGCGCGAGCAGAGAAGGTTCCAAACCAGTTCGACTTCATCGTCGCACGGGCCGTCACGCGATTACCCGACTTCATGAATTGGATACGCAAGAAAGTGAAACGCACCGCCTTCAATCAACTCCCCAATGGCGTCCTTTACCTGAAAGGAGGCGATCTTCGCGACGAGTTCGCCGGAATTCCCGAGACGCCCACCGCCTATCCTATTCGCGAGTTTTTCGACCACGAAGACTTCGACCAGAAATACGTGATTCACGTGCCCGTAGTCCGGCCCAAACCTAACGAGTGATCGCTCCGTGCGTCTGCGCATACTCATCCCGCCCAACTTGGAATCGAGCGCTCAACGCGACGCCATTCCGATCAAACTGGAAGTCGCCCAAAACGACGGGGCGATCGCCCGTCCGGAGTCCATTCCCCCTGAGAAATTCGCCGAACTAGACGACAACGAACGAGCCGCCGCCTTCTCACTGCTCCAGTGGTCCAACGGATCCCTCACTTCGTTTCTGCAACTCGATCGGGCTCAGCTTCGTCAACTGACCGAATTCCTTCTTGCGGCTCCCGTATTTTTCTGGGTCAACCGATCCCAGGAACCGATCGCTTGGAACGGTCACGAACTCGTCGATGTATCGCGACACCTGAGCGCCGAGGACACCGACTCCCAGACTCGCTCGGAAAGCGACCCTCCCCGCACATCCAAGCCGAAAGAACGAGCTCGGTTCGAAGGCGCTCCAATGACTGTCGACGGTTCCCAACACTATTTGTCAATCGGTCTTCCCTCCCGCGAGCATCCCCGCTACGCCGAGATTCGAGAGCTCCTCGATTTTCACCGCTTTAAACTGGAACCCAGCAACCGCAAATGGTGGCTCCGAGACCGACACCAAACGCTCAACTTTCTCGGAGGACACTGGGACGACCTCGAAAATCGCTACGGCGCGACATTCAGCGAAAATTTTCTCCAAAGAATGGATACCGTCAAAGACGTCCGCCTCAGCGCCCAGGTCCAGGAAGACGGGAACGCCTACTCGCTTCATCTAACGCTTTCGGCCGGCAACGCCGATCCGCGCCAAATCAGCCAAAGCCTGAATTCAGGCCGAAACTACATCGAATCCGGTGAACGCGTTTACCTGTTGAAGAAAAAACGCGTCGAAGAGCTGCATTCCCTGCAAAAAACGCTGCAAGGGTCCCCCGACGCGCCCTTGCTTCACCAGGGCGTCTACCGGGTCGCCCTGTCCAGCGCCCCCCAAATCGAGTCGAAACTCGTCGAGCTCAACCCCAACTTCAAACCACCCGCGACCTGGCGCCGACGCAGCGCCGCTCTCCGCGACTTGGACCAACTAAAACAGCCCGCGCTCACTCCCGCGCTCGATGCAACCCTGCGACCCTACCAGAAAATCGGGGTCGCGTGGCTGCGCCATCTGTTCGACCACCAACTTGGCGGAATCCTCGCCGACGAGATGGGACTCGGAAAAACCATCCAAGCGCTCGCGCTCGTTTCGTCCCTGAACCAATCTACTACTGCGCCCGAGCCCTCGCTCGTCGTTTGCCCCGCCTCCCTCGTGGAAAACTGGCGCCGCGAAGCCGCCCTTCACGCGCCCGACCTAAATGTATTCGTCAATCACGGCCAAAACCGCTTCCGCGACGCGGGCGACCTCGAGAACGTCCAACTCGTAGTCACCTCCTACAGCACACTCGCTCGCGATCAAGCCCGATTCGCGACCCTCAACTTCCAGTGCATCATCGCCGACGAAGCCCAGCACATCAAAAACCGCCGGGCCCAAGTTACGAAAGCACTGCTCTCCCTCGAAGCTCCGGGCCGCTTCCTTCTCACTGGCACACCCATCGAAAACCGTATCCAAGATCTAATGTCCCTTCTCGACTTTATCCTGCCCGGTGGCTGGAAGGACATTCCCAAGGACGCCCGCGGAGAAGAGCGCCAATGGCACGAGCGCCGCATCCTCGAACTGGCCGCCCCCTATATCCTCCGACGGTCCAAAGAGGAAGTCGCCCCCGAACTGCCGGAAAAACTCGAGCACGTCCTCTACGTCGAAATGACGCCTGAACAGCGGACCCTCTACGACGCCACCAAGCAGGACGCCGAAACCGAACTCCAAACCCTCGCCGACAGCGGTGCCTCCGATGGGGCAATGCGGATGAAAACGCTCACCCAGCTCCTCCGCCTGCGACAAGCCTGCTGCGACCCGCGTATCGTCGCGCCCGCCGCGGCTCCCGAATCGTCCGCCAAACGAGCCAGTTTCCTCGAGCTGTTCCAAGAGTCGATCGACGGCGGACACCGCATCCTCGTGTTCTCCCAGTTCGTATCCATTCTCTCCTTCCTCAAAGAAGAGCTCGACGCTCTCGACGCGCCCTACTGCTACTTGGATGGCTCCACCCGGAAACGAATGGAACAAGTTGATCGCTTCCAAACCGATCCATCCATTCCCGTATTCCTCATCTCCTTGAAAGCCGGCGGCACCGGCCTCAACCTCACCGGAGCCGATACCGTGATTCACTTCGACCCCTGGTGGAACCCGGCCGCCGAATCCCAAGCCACCGACCGCGCCCACCGAATCGGCCAAACGAAAGTCGTCACTAGCTACAAGCTCATCGTTTCAAACTCTGTCGAAGAGAACGTGCTTCAGTTGCAGGCGTCGAAACGCAAGCTCCTCAAAGACGTGTTCGACGCCAGCGAAATCGCCCAGTCAAAGATGGGGCTCGACGATCTTCGATCTCTTCTAAGCTAAGCCGCCGAACGATTCCGAATCGCGCTGTCTATTCCGAATAAAGCGAGCCCTATCCAAATGCAGCTAAACGCGAACAGTCGATCCGGTCCAAATGGCTCTTTGTAAACGAACACGGCAATCGCCAGCGCCAGCGTCGGCATTATGTACTGCAGTAGCCCCATAACCGTCAGACGTACGCGCTTGACCGCGTAGCTGTAGAGCAAAAGCGGCGTAACCGTGGCGATTCCCGTCGAGGCGATCCGCAGATCGTAGCCCGTTCCCAGCGTTCCCCAAACGAGCTCTCCCTGGCTCCCTCGCCATAACAGCCAAGCCAAACCTAAGGGCGCCAACAAACTCATCTCCATTCCCAAACTAGAGAACACCCCCAGCCGCGAACGCTTTTTGACCAGACTGTACGTCCCCCAGGTCAGCGCGATACCCGTCGCGATGATGGGAAAGTCGTCCAGGGCGTACGCGAGTCGAGACACTCCTATCGCAGCGCAAGCGATCGCTACCCACTGGGCCCAGTTCAATTTTTCCTTCTCGAAAATGCGTCCCCAGAATATTGTGACAAACGGACAAAGGAAATAGCCTAAACTCGCGTCCGTCACCCGATCATTGGTGACACCGTAGACAAACAAATACCAATTCAACGCCAGCAACCCAGCCGCAAAAACGTGCCACCCCAGCGTAGCGCGATCCCGAAAACCCCGCCAGTACTCTCCCAGACTGCCGCGGAAATACATCAGAATGACGATGACCAGTAGCGTCCAATTGACCCGGTGCATGAGCAGCTCTTCCGAAGAAACCCGATCCAGCCAAACCCAGTAAAGGACGATCACGCCCCAGTACACATAACAGACGATGGCGGCTAACGGGCCCATTCGACAAAAAGCTGGTTGAAGTTGTGTTCGACCTGCTCAGAGAATTCACCGATCGGAATCCCTCTCAGGTTGGCAGTGTATTCATAAATTTGGGGCAAATTGTGAGGCGAGTTTAATTTCCCTTCCAAATCCAAATCGATCGCTTCCCGCGCTACCTCCGGCGGGCCTCGCATATCGGGCGCGTCCGTCTCGACCAATAGCCGGTCAATCGGAATACGCTCGAACGCCGCTCGCTTCTTCGCTTTGTCCGGTCGGGCGAAGTATCCGGAAAAGGAAAACCGCGCTCCCAAAGCCGCAAACGCCTCCACCATCTCTACCGGACCGCCGTAAGAGTGCAGCAAGAAACCCGGCTCGTAGGCGCCTTCTTCTCTGAGTAGATCGAACAACTGCCCCCAAGCCCGCAAACAGTGAATCGTCACCGGAAGCCCGCGTTTGCGGGCCAAACGAAACTGCCACCGAAACGCCTCCGCCTGCGCTTCACTGTCATACCCGTCAATCCAGCGGTCCAACCCAATCTCCCCCACGCAACAGTGCTTCGTGTCGAGATACTCGCTGAGCCGCTCCCGCCAGCTCTCGTCCCCCGTCCCCACATGCCACGGGTGCAATCCGAGCGATGGAACCACGAACGCGTACCGGTCCGCCAATTGGAGCACTCGCGGCCAGTCTTCGGGACGCGTCCCGTTAACGACAACCTTTCGAATTCCTAGCGATTCGAAACCCTCCGCGCCAGATTCCAGCCAATCCGAAAGCCGTTCGTCCTGCAAATGGCAGTGGGCATCGAAATACGCTAAGGGGTCGCCGCTCACGATCAAGGGACTAGGAAATCGAAGAACGCGATGCAAGCGCTATGGATGTCATGTGGATCAACGCGCCTTAAGCCAGCCCGCTAGGTCGCTCGATCTCAAACCCATCGCGAGTGCGCGTGTACCCAGCGGGACCATGCATGCGGCCAACCGGATGTATTTGTTCCGTCACTATCTTTTTCGTTTCAGAGTCGAAATACGCGTCGTCGACGGCGCCGTGCACGACCTCCCCCAGAACGAGTCGATTCCGTCCGATTTCCTGCGTCGAATGGAGACGGCATTCCAAGTGGACCGGACACTCGGCGATCCGAGGAGGAACCACCGCTCCAGACGCGCGGGTCGTCAGTCCGACCGCCTCCAGTTCACTGGTTCCCGGTGGGAATTCGGCAGACGTGGCCACCATCGATTCCGCCAGAGCTTCCGTAACCATATTAATGACGAACTCCCCGCCACTGAGAATATTGCGCAGCGTATCCTTGTCGGACCCGTCGCTTCGCTTTCCAATGCCCAAGGCCACGATCGCCGGACTCGAGCCAAACACGTTGAAAAAGCTAAACGGCGCCGCATTGGGCGTTCCCTCCGCATCAACCGTAGTCACCCAGGCGATCGGCCGCGGAACCACCGCGTGCGTCAAAAACCGGTACCGCTCAATTGCTTCAATCGCGTTGAAATCAATCTCCATACGCGCGCAGCTATGCGGTTGCCGCAGCCAGCGCCGCAGAGTCCGTCTTCAGCTTTCGACCACGATCCGCCTTGAAGAACATCCAGCATCCAATCCCCTGATACAAAAAGTTCGGTATCCAAAACAACAGGTCAGGCCGGTATTTGTGCATGCCGTCCATCCAGCTAATCCCCATCATGAGCACATAGTAGCCCAAGGCCAAACCGATCGCCAAAAACAGATTCGCAGAGGTTTCTTTGCGAGACGCCTGAATCCCCATCGGCACTCCGATCATGGCAAACGCGATCACCGAAAACCCCATGGCAAACTTCTCGTGGAACGCCATTTTCGCCTTGTGATAGCGTTCCGTCCCGGCTGCCCGCAACTCCGCGTCGGGCGATGTCATCTGGGCGAGAGCCTCCGCTTCTACTTCCTGCAATTCCTTGAAAGTCATCCACTTCAGCTTTTTCTGAAACGTGACCTTGCCGAAAATAGAGTCGAGCGGCAACAGGATGCTCGTCGATTCGAACGACATCGTCGCCACCTTCCGGGAATCCTCCGGGAAATTCGGGTCGCGTCCTTCCACAGTTCCTCGATACGGCACCAAAATCAACGTGTTCTCGTCCTGATTGTAGCGAATTTCCCCCGACTCCGCTCGCAAGATGCTCTTGGCTCGATTCTCGTCGTCGAGCTCCCAGACCCAAAGGTCCTCCAACTCGTCCCCGTTTTTCTCCCCCACATAGATAACGAGACCGGAAAATCCACGGACGAACGTCTTCTCTTGAATAAAGCTCAGCGGATTCTTCTGGATGATCGCCTCCCGTTCCGAGCGAAACGCCGCCATCGCTCGCGGGCCGTAGTAGAAATTCACCATCAGCGAAAGCAAGGCCGCGAGTACCGAAAAAACAATTACGGAACTCGACAGCCGAAAAATGCTCACGCCCGCCGACCGCAGGGCGGTGATTTCACTTTGAGCCGACAATCGCCCCATTGAGAGCAGAACCCCCGTCAACAAGCCGAGCGGCAAGGCGTAGATCAGAAGCTCCGGAAACCGCAGCTGGATCAGACGAAGGAATACCGGAATCGTCAAATGCCCCTCCGCGAGCAAGTCCAGCATGTCTTTCACCACCGCCCCCGCCAAGAGCAGGAAGGAGAACATCGCCACCGCCCCCAAACTGGCCACGAACGCCCCTCTAAAAATGTAACGGTGTATCAGACTCACGCGCCCCGTAGCCTTGCGCGATCGCACCCAGGATCAAGCCCGAAGTCCCGCGTATTCCCAGGGCTAGACAAATCCGCATTCATCGTCATCACTTGTCCCCGCTCAGAACTGCCATGAAATTCCAGCCCGAAAAACGCCCGATCCACGGCGAGTCGCTCGACTCCCTGCAAGCGCGATTCAAAGAGATCGGCGAACCAGCCTTCCGGGCGAAGCAGGTCATGGAGTGGCTCTACAAAAAACGGGCCCGATCCTGGAGCGACATGAGCAATCTGCCTCGCCCGCTCCGCGAGCGGCTCGACCAGGAATTCGACCTGTCTCCCGCCAAACGCGTGCTCGCCAAGGAATCGGCCGACGAAACCGAAAAACTGCTCCTCGAGATGGGCGATAAAGCGCTCGTCGAAACCGTCGTTATCCGCGCTCCCCAAGTCGGCGTGGGCCAACGCGATTCGCGCAAAACCATCTGCATCTCCACCCAAGTCGGCTGCGCCTACGGATGCAAGTTCTGCGCCTCCGGTCTCGCGGGCTGGAAACGCGACCTAAGCGTCGGTGAAATCGTCGCCCAGCTCATCCACGTCTGTCACCAGGAAGACGCCACCACTACCCGGGCCAAAGAAGAGATCGCCTCCTTCGACAACATCGTCGTCATGGGCATGGGCGAGCCGATGGCCAACTACGACAACCTCCTCCCCGCCCTCCGCATCCTCAACGCCGACTGGGGCCTCAACTTCGGCGCCCGCCGCATCACCGTCTCCACATCCGGCGTCGTCCCCAAAATCCTCGCCCTCGCCAAAGAACCCGAACAATTCCGGCTCGCAGTCAGCCTCCACGGGGCCACCAACGCCGTTCGCGAGCAAATCATGCCCATCAACAAACGCTACCCTCTGGAAGCGCTCCTCCCCGCCATCCAGGCCTACGCCCAAACCAAGGGCCGCATGATCACCCTCGAGTTCATCCTCATCGACTCCATCAACGACAGTTTCGAACAAGCCGACGCCCTGAGCCAAATCGCTCGCGACCTCAACGCCCACGTCAATCTCATCCCCTACAACACCGTGCCCGGCCTCGAATGGAAACGCCCCAGCATCACCCGACAGGAGAGTTTCTACCAACGGCTCAAACGATCCGGAGCCTCCGCCACAATCCGTCGCGAAAAAGGCCACGACATCGCCGCCGCCTGCGGGCAACTCAAACTCAAGACCGAGCCCGCCGCGTAACAGCGTGCCTTACGAGTAAGAATCTGAGACGACGCCTCATTTTTGGATTGCATCGCCAATTTAATTTTACATATCAACAAATCCGCATACGTTGATATCAGATGTCCGACCAAGAACCCATAACGACTTTGCTGAGCGCGGGGAGACCCCTGCTTTCCGTCGAGTTTTTCCCTCCGAAGTCCGCGGAGTCGGTCGACACGCTGATCGACGCGGCCCAGCGGATTTCCGCCTGCGATCCCGATTTCGTCTCCGTCACCTACGGGGCCGGCGGCAGCACGCGCGACCTCTCCGCTACGGTCAGTCGACGCATGAAAAACGAGGTTGGCCTGAACGTCATGCCCCATTTCACTTGCGTCGGATCCGATCGCGCCGAGCTAGGCGACATCATCGACGAGTTTTACGCCGAAGGCTACCGCAACATCATGGCGCTCCGCGGCGACGCCCCGCAGGGCCAGACCGAATTCCCCGTCACCAAAGGCGGATTCAAATACGCCAGCGACCTCGTCGCATTCATCCAGCAACGCTACCCCAACATTTGCATGGGCGTAGCCGGATACCCCGAAAAACATCCCGAGGCAACCTCGCTCGAGTCGGACCTCGACGCTCTGAAAATCAAGACTGACGCCGGCGCTTCCTTCATCACCACTCAGCTTTTCTTCGAAAACGACGCCTACTTCGACTACGTCGAGAAAGTGCGCGAACGCGGTATCGACCTGCCCGTGGTCCCAGGCATCATGCCCGTGCTCGCTCTCAAGCAAATCAAGCGCATCACCCAGCTTTGCCAGTCCGAACTGCCGCGTTCGCTCGAGTCCAAATTGAGCCAAGTCGAAGACAACCCTGCCGCTGTTCGCGAAATCGGCGTCCAATGGGCGAGCGACCAAATCGCCGAGCTCCTCGACCGTGGCGCCCCCGGAGTGCATATCTACGCCCTCAACAAAGCGGAATCCGCCATTCAACTCATAAACGAAGCCCGCTCGCGTCTCGCATAGCGATTGTCCACGCAGTCGCTAATGGTAGGGCTCGATCGCCGAGCGAGCCGCGTTTGTCGAGACTCACCCCCCGGCGAAAACCACTCGGAAACCCGCCGCCTCCAAGGTCGCCTTCACTTCTTCGCGTTTGTCTCCCTGAATCTCGATATTCCCCGCCTTCAGCGATCCGCCTACGCCACAGCGCTTCTGTATCGACTTTTTGAGCGCCGTTTTCTCCTCGATCGATATTCCCACGAAATTCTTGGCGACCGTCATCCAGCCGCCCCCGCCCGCCGATCGCTGGCGGACCACGTCCACTCGACCCCGGTTCTTTCGTTGCGGCGCAGACTCGACTCGTTTCGCCTCTGGTTGTTGCTCCGAACGCGGCTGCTCAGGCAGCCCGGCTCCGCTCAAGTTTTCGAACGGGTTCGCCCCAAATGGGGAATCGCCTCCGTCCGTATCCACGCGACGCTTTCGCTTTCCCATAGTTCGCTCCTCAGTTAACGCCCGCCGCAAACGCCTTTAGGAATGTTCCCTTCCCCGTCCAAGAACATCAAAGCCTTCTCGTAGCTCCGGCGGGACAAAAAATGAACCAGCTGTGGATCCAGTTCGCTTCGATGCGTCGCCAACAACGCGTCCAGCGACTTCAATCCGTCCACCACTTTAGTCGATTCCGAGTCGCGGATTCCCTCTTGAACCGAAAGAAGCGCCGCTCTGATAGATTCATGTACCATGATTTCCGAAAAACTCCGTTTCTACCAATCCCGCCGCCTTTGGCTACCCTTTTCAGCAACCAATTGCGCTCGCCCAAATAACTGACCTCCTAAGTCGCCTTTTGCTTTACTCGCGCAGCCGAGAGCCCTAACGGTTTTATAGAGGCCAATTCATTGTTAACCAAGACAATTTTTGCCTTAACAATCAATTCCATTTCCACGCAAAGAATGCTGACATGCTGACGATCGCCACGCGCTCCAACGCCGATCTAATCGACGAGAACTACGAGAAATGGAAGAACGACCCTTCGGCGGTCGACACGCAATGGGCCGCCTTTTTCGAAGGCTTCGAACTCGCCCTGACGCGTCCGCCCAAAACGCACGGCAAAAACGGCGCCGCTCGCTCCGATTCCGCGTCCAAGCAGATGAACGTGTCGAGCTTGATCTACCGGTATCGCAGCATCGGCCACACTCAGGCGGACTTGGACCCGTTAACGGGACCGCCACCCGCGAATCCCGATTTGGAGCTCGAGCGATTCGGCCTCGCCGAGAACGACCTCGACCAAACGTTCGATTCCGGTCATTTCCTCGAGGGAAGCGCCATTTCGCTCCGCAAGCTGATCGACGCCCTGCGCAAAACCTACTGCGGCAATATTGGCTACGAGTACATCCACATGCAGAACACCGAGGCCCGACGCTGGATCCAGTCCAAGATCGAGCCTCTGCAAGGACGCATCGAATTCCCCGTTAAAACCAAAAACCGGATACTTCGCAAAGTGTTCGCCGCGGAAGCCTTCGAGCGCTTTCTCCACACCCGCTACTCGGGACAAAAGCGATTCTCGCTCGAAGGCGGCGAAACGCTCATCCCCTGCCTCGACAACGCCCTTGAGCACTGCGGCCGACTCGGCATCAAGGAAATCGTCATGGGCATGGCCCACCGCGGTCGACTCAACGTCCTCGCTAATACCTTAAAGAAATCCTACGATTTCATCTTCGAGGAATTCGGCGACAACTACGTGCCCGACACCGTCGCCGGCGATGGCGACGTGAAATACCATCTTGGATACGAAAAGGTCATCGAGACGAAAGAAGGCGATCAAGTTGAAATCCGGCTCGCCTCCAACCCCTCCCACCTGGAGATCGTCAATCCCGTCGTGGAAGGCAAAGCCCGCGCCCGACAGCGCATCCTCGGCGACACCGAGCGAAAAAAGGTCCTGCCTGTTTTGATACACGGCGACGCCGCTTTCGCCGGACAAGGAGTCGTGGCCGAAGTCCTCAACTTCTCCCAGCTCCCCGGATACCGGACCGGCGGCACGCTCCACATCATCGTCAACAACCAAATCGGCTTCACCACCACGCCAAAAGAAGCCCGCTCCACCCGCTACTGCACCGACATCGCCAAGATGATCGAAGCGCCGATTTTCCACGTCAACGGTGACGACCCCCAAGCAGTCGTGTTCGTGACCCAACTCGCCATCGAGTTTCGGCAGGCCTTCCAAAGCGACGTCGTCATCGACATGTATTGCTACCGCAAGCACGGCCACAACGAAAGCGACGAGCCCATGTTCACCAATCCGGAACTCTACGACCGGATCGCCAAGCACCCCGCCGTCAGCGAACTCCTGACCAAGCGGCTCGTCGAAGACGGCACCTTCACCCAGGCGGAAACCGACGCCATGCGAAAAGAATACGAGGACTCCCTCGAGAAGTCCCTCGAACGCGTCAAAAAGGCCTCCGAAGTGAACATCCGGGGCCGCAACCAATTCGCCGGATCCACCGCCGAGTTCCAAGCCAAGTACTCATTCGACCCCGTCCCCACGAGCATAAGCGCCAACAAACTGGAGCGACTCGTCCACGGTTTGACCGGCATCCCCGAAACCGGACAGTTCAACAAGAAAATCCAACGCTTCCTTGCCCAGCGCCGCAAAGCCTTCGACGAGCGAAAGCCAATCGACTGGTCCTACGCGGAAGCCCTCGCATTCGGGTCGCTTCTCATGGAGGGCACTCCCGTCCGACTCTCCGGTCAAGACAGCGAACGCGGTACATTCAGCCAGCGCCACGCGGTCCTCCACGACGAGCATACCGGCGACCGCTACGTGCCCCTGCTGAACCTCTCGGATGATCAAGCCCAGTTCTGCGTCTACAACTCCCTTCTATCAGAAGCCGGCGTGCTCGGATTCGACTTCGGCTACTCCATCGACTACCCGAAAATGCTCTGCATCTGGGAAGCCCAGTTCGGCGACTTCGCCAACGGCGCCCAAGTCGTCATCGACCAATTCATCACCTCGAGCGAATCCAAATGGGGACGCGTCAGCGGAATCGTGATGCTCCTCCCCCATGGATACGAAGGCCAAGGCCCCGAGCACTCGTCCGCGCGACTCGAACGCTTTCTACAGTCCTGCGCCGAAGAGAACATCCAAGTCTGCAACCTCACTACCCCCGCCCAGTACTTCCACGTCCTGCGACGCCAAATGATGCGCGAGTTTCGCAAACCGCTGGTGATCATGGCCCCGAAATCCCTGCTACGCAACAAGGCCGCCGCCTCGGATTGGTCCGCATTCGAAAACGACGCCTTCAGCGAAATCCTCGACGACCCCGCCGCGAATGCCAAAAAGGTAAAACGCGTCATCCTTTGCTCGGGCAAGGTCTACTACGACTTGATCAATCATCGAACCCTCAACAAGATCGACGACGCGGCAATCATCCGTGTGGAGCAGCTGTATCCACTAAACAAGGATTTGCTTAAAAAAATCGTATCGCGCTACACCTCCGCCAAAACGATCATCTGGTGCCAAGAGGAATCCAAGAATATGGGAGCCTGGTCCTACATAGCGCCGCTCATCGAAGAAGTCCTCGAAAAGAAGCCGATCTACGCAGGACGCGGCGCCAGCGCCAGCCCCGCCGTCGGCACCATGACTCTCCACAAGAGCGAACTCGAGACCTTCCTTCAAGTCGCCTTCTCCCGATCGCTCGTATGACGCTCGCTCCCTCTTTCCACCTTTCAATCTACGCATGGCCACTTCAATAAAAGTCCCCGCCTTGGGCGAATCAATCACCAGCGGAATCATCGCCGCCTGGCACGTCAAAGAAGGCGACTTCGTCCAGAAAGACCAGGTAATCTACGAGCTCGAGACGGACAAGATCACTTCCGAAGGCCTGGCCGAAGTCGCCGGTTCCATTTCCCTCAAGGCCGAAGAAGGCGACGAAGTCGAGATCGGTCAAATTGTCGCGGAAATCGACGAATCCGCCGCGCCTCCGAGCTCAGGAACGCCCGAGCCAACTCCCGAACCCGAACCTGCTAGCGCTCCCGCCGAACGCCCGAGCGAGCCCGAGCCTGTGGCTCCTCCTCCCGAGCAAACCGCGCCTCCTCCGGTCGCTCCCGCGCCCGCGGTCAATTCAAAGCCGAGCGTTTCCAGCGAAGGCAGAACCTCGCGCAAACGAATGAGCCCGTTGCGCCAAAAAATCGCCGAACGCCTCGTGGCCGCCCAACAAGAAGCCGCCATGCTCACGACTTTCAACGAGGTCGACCTCTCCGCTATCAAAGCCCTTCGGGCGGAAAACCAAGAGTCCTTCGTCGAGACGCACGGAGTCAAACTGGGATTCATGTCCTTCTTCGTCAAAGCCACCGTCAAAGCCCTGCAAAAGGTACCGGCGATCAACGCTCTCGTCGACGGGACGGACATAGTCCAGAACCACTACTACGATATCGGTATAGCTGTATCCACAGAAAAAGGACTGATGGTTCCCGTGTTGCGCGACTGCGAAACGCTCAGCCTCGCCGGCATCGAGAAGGGGATTCGAGACTACGCGGAAAAAGCGCGCGCCGGAAAAATCGGCCTCGAGGATCTACAAGGCGGCGTATTCACCATCACCAACGGCGGCGTTTTCGGCTCCATGCTGTCGACTCCCATCTTGAACGCCCCTCAAAGCGCCATCCTTGGAATGCACACCATCCAAGACCGGCCAATCGCTGTCGACGGCCAAGTCGTCATCCGTCCGATGATGTACCTCGCCCTCTCCTACGACCATCGAATCGTGGACGGACGGGAAGCGGTCACCTTCCTGGTCAACCTAAAACAGACTCTGGAAAACCCGCTGCACCTGCTGCTGGATATCTAGCAGACACAGTCCTAATCCTAATCATAATCTTAATCAAAATTACACCCCCCAAGCCCGTTCGATTTTTTTGATTAGGATTAGGATTAAGATTATGAGCTGAAGCTATTTTATATAGTAGTCTTCCACTTCCCCGAAGTTGAAATAGCCGCTGCCATCCCAACCTTCGTCGGTGGAGAAGAACTCGAGGGTCACCGGAATGTCGCTCAACAGCACGCGCGTCCACGCCGGGTAAGGTTCGCAGGGAGTTTGAAACGGAGGCAGGCCGACGATCTGCTCCGTCCCCTTGTCCAGAGCGACTTTGAAGTTCTTCACGGCCCATTCGTCCGCGCCCTCGACCGCTCCCGCCCAGACGCCATCGCGGTTGAAATCGACCAACACATTCACGTAGACATACTCGACGTCGATTCCCGCCCAGCTGTCTATGGCCACGGTCATCGGCGTCAACCCGCACGGATTAGCGTTCAATGGAAGAGCCAAGCCATCGTCGAAGTAGTCGCGATTGGAAAGCCCCAAGGGCAGATTTAGATTCGTCTCGTCGTCCGTGTCGCCAATCGTAGCGTCCGTTTCCATAGAATACCGCCGACCCAGCCAAAGGTATCCTGGGTAGAGAATGTGGGCTCCGGGCAAGGAGTATCGTGAATTAGTCGTGTTGAAAATCGTGGGAAATCGTCCGACTACCGCGTCGTTGGGCGCTGGATACGCCGCGCTTAAATCTTCGTCGGGCGCATCCCCAAATTCGAACACCCAGCCCTCGGGTGGGGGATCGTCCGGCGGAATCTCCGGAACGGGCAGCGGTCCGCCCGGCGTTCCGCCCTTCGGTCCCCCTCCCGGCTTGCCGTCTTTGCCGTCCTCGTCGTTTCCACCGTTTTCGCCGCCAGGCTTGCCGTCGATCCCGCCATTGCGATTTCCATCGCCGCGGAATGGCCGACCGTCCCCGACACGCTTTCCTTCCTCCACGTCCGCAGCGCCTCCCGGAGGTGGTTGATTCCCCTGGGGATTGTTTTCCGGCGGATCCGTCCGCCCGTAGTTTACCGGTACGCTTCGTCCCACGTTCTCGGCGTCTGGATTGCCGTCGTCGTCGTCTCCAGGGCGCCCTTCTCCGCTGTCCCCGTTTCGCCCTTCTGTGGCCGCTTCCAACAAATCTGTATCGTCAAAAGTAGGACAACCCGCGGTTTCGTTCTCCCGCAAGAATTTGCGGCAAACGTTCCAGAGAATGATGTCGCAGATCGTTTGCGTAATCTCCGCGTCGTCGATCAATCCGTCTGCATAATTCCCGATACTCTTCTCCAAAAACTCTCGATCGACCAAGCTAATCGCGTCGCCAATTTTGAAGGGCAAGGCTCCGAGGAGAAACTCGAGTCCGATCGAGTCCAGATTGACGAACACCATGATCGCCATGGATATCGCCGTCGCCTCCGATTTCGTGTACCCACAGCAACGAACGAGCTTGTCGCGAGTCTGGTAAAACCGCTCCGCGTCTTGCAAATCGAACACCATGAGCCCATGGGCGAGCACATACTGCGTCACGACGCGCAAGACGTCCAGCTCGTCGCCGAAAAGTTCGGCCAATTCCGCCAGCAGCGGATCCGTCGCCGGGTCAATCAAGTCCTGTTGTACACAGCAGTTGTTAATCACTTGAGGCGTCAGTTGATCGAACGGGATCAGCGTCCTCATAGTGAATGTCTCGCCGGTCCCAATCCGAGTCACCACTTCCTCCTGAATGGTCTGGCCTTCCTTGACGAGGATAAACCCGGAGGCGCAAATCGTCGTCGGAACCCTAACCGCGTTCCTCCCGTCCTTCGTCTCCACCACATGCGCCATATAGATGCTCCGACCGCCGTCACCGGTGCCAATCGGCGTATTCCCCTCTGCGCTCGGGGTCGCCCCCTCGTCATTTAGAATCGAGATGCCGCCGCCAGAAACCGAACTTGGAGGGACGGGTTCCTCATAACCGAACACTTCGAAAAACGCGTCGAACTCGACTCCGATCAAGTCCGGATTCGCCAGATAGTCGAATTGTTCCGGAATCGAGAATGGAGCGTAGAACTCGGGATCGCCCGCATCGATGGCGTCGAACGGATTGGTCCCCGCATCGCGCTCGTCCTTGTCCGAAACGCCATCGCCATCCGTATCCGCGTTTCCTGGATCCAGGCCCAAAAACGCCTCAAGCCGATCCGTCAGCCCATCCGCATCCTCGTCCGCATCGGCCGCCCCCGTCAGTGGACCCGAATCGAAGAAAAGCACGACTGCCAGGAAATCGTTGATCATGTCCCCGTCGCTGTCGGGGTCCAGCGGGTCTAACGCCAGTTCCGCATAGTCGGGATGGTTGATCAAAAAGTCCTCGTAACCGTCCAGCAGCCCGTCCCCGTCGGTGTCCGCCTTCGTCGGGTCCGTTCCGAGCTGAGCCTCGCGAAAGTCGCTCAATCCGTCCTCGTCACCGTCTTCCAATTCGTCCGCTGATAAAAATGGCGGATTCAAGAGAGCGGTGATGACTCGATAAAAGCGGCCCCCCTCGGAAAGCGTGCCAGGATTCGTCCATTCCGATTCCACGATCGGCCACTCCCCTTCACTCGGCTCCCAACTGTCCGGCTCCAAAGTCTCGCTGGTTTCGACAGTATAGCCGTAGTCCTCCCCTGCATCCTCCCAGTCGAGTCGGATGTTCCGGTCCTCAGTCCGCTCAACCTGCGGATTCGCCGGCTCGACCGAAAGGCACACCCAGACGCAGACGGGCGCGCAAAAAAGAACTGCCGCAGCAGCGCGAAAACGGGCGGGGAACACAAACACAGGAAGAAAGGGTCACAAAGAGTATTCCAAACCCCCTATTCACTCAACATTAATCTAACCGCCAGCTTAACCTCATCCGAATCCCTATTCAAAATCGAAGCGTCCAAAAGCTTTACGGCGGCGGAATCCCCATTATACCTATCAGCCACAAATCGCGATGTATTCTACCCCATTGATCAAGACCGCTATTTCCCTCGCCAGCGCGACGTTCGCGTTCGGCTCGCTCGCGGCTGAAAAATCCGTTAATTTCAATCGGGACATACGCCCGATCCTGTCGGACAAGTGCTTCCAGTGCCACGGCCCCGACGAACACGATATTAAGGAGGACCTCCGACTCGACATCCCCGACGGCAAATACGGGCCGCTCACTCCGCGCGACGACTACTTCATCATTAAACCCGGCGAACCCGACGAGAGCGAACTCTGGTATCGCATTACGTCCGAATACGAAGACGAACTCATGCCGCCCGAGGAGTCCCACAAGCCACGCCTCACCGAGGAGGAAATCGACCTCGTCACTCGCTGGATCGAAGAAGGCGGCGAATACGAGGACTTCTGGGCGTTCGTTCCTCCAGAAAAAGCCACGCCCGACTCCGTCGACTACGCCGACTGGAACCAAAACTCCCTCGACCGAATCGTCTACGCGTCCTTGCAAGAAAAAGGCCTCGAGCCCAAGAAAGAAGCCGATCGACGCACCCTCATCCGACGCTTGTCATTCGACCTTACCGGCCTCCCGCCAAGCATCCAGGAAATCAATACGTTTCTCAACGACACCAGCCCCAACGCGTACGAGAAGCTCGTCGATCGCCTCCTGAAGAAACCCGCCTACGGCGAGCACATGACCCGCTACTGGGCAGACCTCGTCCGACTCGGCGACACCAATGGAATGCACAAGGACTTTCATCGCGAGTTCTCCCCCTATCGCGACTGGCTCATCCGCTCGTTCAACAACAACCTCCCGTACGACCAGTTTGTCTCCTACCAGCTCGCGGGAGACGAATACGACGAGCCTACCCGCGACCACCTCGTCGCCTCCGGATACAATAGGCTCCACATGATCATCGACAAAGGCACCGCCCTCCCGGAAGAAAGCCTGCACAAGAACATCATCGATCGCGTCGAAGCCTTCGGCACCGCCTTCCTCGGACTCACCGTCCAGTGCGCCCAGTGCCACGATCACAAATACGATCCCATCACGCAAAAAGACTACTTCCAGCTCTACGCCTTCTTCAACAACTTCGCGGGCGGTCCCGAAACCGTTCGCAAGCCGGAGCGCGGACTTCAACCCCCCTTCATCAACCTCACCACGCCCCGCCAAGAACAGAAGCTCGCCGAATTCGACGCGCGGATACAAGACGCGGAAATCCGCCGGGATGCGCTCGATCGCAAGCAAAGCCTCTCCGAGAAGTGGCCGGAGTCGTTCGACGAGGTTTCCATTCCCTACCTCTGGGTCGACGCCAAAACGGATTCGGAGAAGATAGAATTCAAAGCCACGCTTGATCTCGACCGAAAACCCGACTCGGCCGTCGTCCGCTTCAACGCCGCCTCTTCCGTAGAACTTCTCGTAAACGGCATATCAATCGGAACCGTTCGCGCCCAGGAAAACGGAGGCGCCGCCGAGATAAGCGACTTCCTCAACCAAGGCGTCAATAAAATTTCCGCCAAAGTCTCCGGTAGCAGCCCCGGATTTGGACTGCGCTTGGATTCCAAATACGAAGGTGAAACCAAAAGCTGGGATACGAGCGACAATTGGCTCGCTCGCAAAAACCCAAACACGCCTTGGACCCCCGCAAAGACGCTATCAAAGCCTAAGCTGACCGACAAATGGACGGTCGAACCAATGTCCATCCAGCAACTCGAAATGGCCCGCGAAATCCAGTCATACGTCGACGACAAAAAGGCCTTCCTCGAAGAGGTTCCTGGCGCTATGATCATGGCCGAACGCGAGCCGCCGCGGCCGACGTACATTCTCACCGGAGGAGCCTACGACGCTCCCGGAGCACCCGTCGAACGCGGAACCCCCGCATTCCTCCCAGCTCTTCCTCAAAAGGACCAACGCTACTCTCGTAAAGACCTGGCCGACTGGCTCGTCGATCCCGAGCATCCGCTGACCGCCCGCGTCGCGGTCAATCGATTTTGGCAGCAACTCTTCGGAGTCGGACTCGTTAAAACCTCCGAAGACTTCGGAGCCCAAGGCGAATGGCCCAGTCACCCCGAAGCGCTCGACTACCTTTCCGTCTCCTTTGTCGAGAGCGGTTGGGATGTTAAAGCGCTCATACGCGAGATCGTCGTGTCCAAAACCTACCGACAATCCTCCGACGCGACCATAGAAGAATACAAGAGCGATCCGGAAAACCGGCTCCTCAGCCGCGGCTCTCGATACCGGCTCGACGCCGAAGCGATCCGCGATCAAATCCTCGCAGTCAGCGGCCAGCTCAACACGGAGCGCTACGGAAAAAGCGTCAAACCGCCCCAACCGCCGGGACTTTGGGAAATGGTTAGCATGGCCGCCCCCTTTACCTACGTCGCCGACACCGGCAAAGACATCTACCGGCGCAGCCTCTACACCTATTGGAGACGCGGTATCCCGCCGCCGCAAATGACCATCCTCAACGCCCCTTCACGGGAATTTTGCGTCGCCCGCCGCGAGCGGACCAACACCTCCCTGCAGGCCCTCCTCCTCATGAACGAAGAGGAATACTTCAAAGCGGCCAAAGAAACGGCGAAGAACATCCTCGCCCAAAATCCGTCGACCGACGAAGGCCTTCGCCTCGCCTACGAGAAAATCACTTCGCACTTGCCCGACGCCAATCGCCTCGCGCTCATGGCGACCACGCTCGACGAGTTCAAAGACTTGTACCAGTCGGACCCCGAACTCGCTCGATCGATGACGCCCGAACTCGAAGGAGCCTCTATCGACGATCGGTCCAATCTGGCCGCTTGGACCATGATCACCCACAGCCTATTCAATCTGGAACTCGCAAAAGTAAGAAGATAAAATGGATCCATCGTATCAACAATTCTGTGACACGCTCAACCGTCGGCAATTCATCAAGCGAGCCTCCATCGGGCTCGGAGTCGCCGCTCTGAATGGCTCCAGTCTCCCCATCGCCGCCGCCACCCAGCCCGGCCTCCACTTTCCGGCAAAAGCCAAACGCGTGATCTTCCTTTTCATGGCCGGAGCCCCCAGTCAGCTCGATCTTTTCGACTACAAGCCCGGTCTCGAACGTCTCCACGGACAACCGCTTCCCCCCGAGATTTCACGCGGCCAGCGCGTCACTTCGATGACTCTCGGGAAGAAGCAGGAAATCTGCGCCTCTATCTTCAAGTTCGCGCCCCAAGGACAATCCGGACTCGTTATGAGCGAGCTCCTGCCCCACCTTTCCAAGCACGCCGACGACCTCTGTCTCATCAAGTCCACGCACACCGAAGCCATCAACCACGACCCCGCCAAAACCTTCTTCTGTACCGGATCGGAAATGCCCGGCCGGGCCAGCATGGGAGCCTGGCTCAGCTACGGAATCGGCTCGCTCAACGAGAACCTGCCCAACTTCGTCGTTCTCACTTCCGCGTTCTGGTCCGGCAAGGTAAACGTGCAGGCGCTGTACAGCCGTCTCTGGGGAACGGGCTTCCTGCCCGGAAAGCACCAGGGAATCGCGTTCCAGTCCGTGGGCGATCCTGTGCTCTTCCTCTCCAATCCCAAGGGAGTCGACCGAAACGCGCGCAGCAAGATGCTTGACTTCGTTGAGCGAGTGAACGCCGAGGAAGCCCAAATCTCCGGCGATCCGGAAATCCAAACTTCCATCGCCCAGCAGGAAATGGCCTTCCGCATGCAAACTTCCGTGCCCGAGCTCACTGACCTGAGCAAGGAAAGCCAAGCCACCCTCGACCTATACGGCCCCGAAGTGAGCGAATCCGGATCCTTCGCTCGCAACTGCCTGCTCGCCCGCCGCATGGCCGAGCGCGACGTTCGATTTGTCCAGTTGTTCCATCGCGGCTGGGATCATCACACTGCCTTGCCCACCCACTTGCGCGGACAAGCCCAAGATGTCGATCAACCGATCTCGGGACTCCTCACCGATCTCAAGCAACGCGGCCTGCTCGACGATACGCTCGTCGTATTCGCGGGCGAATTCGGACGCACCACCTACGCCCAAAACTTGAACCCAAACGACCGAACCGTCTACGGTCGCGACCACCATCCGCGCTGCTTCACAACCTGGATGGCCGGCGGTGGCGTCAAAGGCGGGATCAGCTACGGTGAAACCGACGAGTTTTGCTACAATGTAGTCAAAGATCCCGTACATGTGCGCGATTTGCATGCGACGATTTTCCATCAATTGGGAATCGACCACAACAAACTCGTATTCCCCTTCCAAGGACTCGACCAGAAGTTGACCGGAGTTGAAAAAGCGCGCGTCGTAAAAGACATCCTCGCTTAGGCAGCCTATCCCCAGGCTGCAATCGAACGCGTCTATGTCCATCTGGGAGAGACTAAAAAAGTTCCTTACGAGCGGCGAACCCGCCAGCGTCCCGTTCAAGCCCGAGTGGGCGGAAATCCTGGAGCAGAATCTCCCGTTGTATTCAAAATTTCCGGAAGAGCTTAAGCTCAAGGTCCACAAGAAAATCTCCCAGTTTGTCGCCACCACATTCTTCGAAGGATGCGGCGGTCTGGAGCTCACCAACGAAATGATCCTCACCGTCGCCGGCCAAGCCTGCACGCTGATCGTCAACCACGAAGGCCCTCCTTATCCAAACTTGCGGGCAGTTCTACTCTACCCCAGCGCGTTCAGCTCGGTTCAAGAAGAATACGACGAACTGGGAAATGTCACCGAGGAACGCACCACGCGGCTAGGTGAATCCTGGAGCGACGGCACCGTCATTCTCGCCTGGGACTCCGTGGAAAGCGGCGCCCGCAACCTATTCGACGGGCAAAACGTGACCTTCCACGAATTCGCCCACCAGCTCGATCAGGAAAACGACCACGGCGACGGAACGCCCTTCCTACACACCACCGAAGCCTACCACACCTGGGCGGAAGTATTGAGCGACGGATACGAGTCGCTACTCGACAAAGTGGAACGCGGCAAGAAGTCAGTATTCGATGAATACGGGGCCACTAATCAGGCGGAGTTCTTCGCGGTCGCCACCGAGTGCTTCATCGAGAAGCCGCGACAAATGAGCAAAAGGCATCCCGAACTGTACGATACCCTCAGGGACTACTACCGCTTCGATCCGTTAGAGTGGTCATAACATCGCTCCAAAACGGCAAGAGCACATCGATTCTAATGTAGGGCCTTCGCTTTAGCCAAGAGGCTTTCACAGCAAACGCGGCATGGCGCAAGCGCCAGCCCTACGAAAAAACAAATGCTAAACCGTCCTCTACGGTTTAAAACACGCCAACTCGCAAACGAATATACGCTACACTTCGTTCAAAGTAGGTCTCCCGTTTTCCACTACGAAACTGGTTCGTGTGCGAATAGGCGAACCATGGCGCGTCACATAATCCACGACTCGATAGCGCGTGGTCCATTCCTTTTTCGTCACCGAGCAAGCCACGTAGCCGCGCTGGGAGTTTTGAAATTTCACAAAGGGATTCTCATTCAGCAAAGACCCATGGTCGTCGCGTTTGTCCACGCCGTCGCCACCCGACGAGATCGAAGTTCCCACAAATTCCGTAGCGACCGATTCCGAGTCCAAACCATCGAAGTCCACCCAAAGCTCGTTCGCCCAGTTGGAGTGTATGTCCCCAGTCAATACAACTGGATTACTCACATCCGGACGCCCCATGTATCGGACTAAATCCCGACGCTCCAGTTCGCTGCTCGGCCATTGGTCCAGGCTGTAGGCGACTTTCTCTCCCGCCACGCGATCGACCCGGGCCATCATCACTTGCTGGGCGAGGATATTCCACTCGGAATTCGATCCGGACAGGCCCCTTTTCAGCCAATCCCGTTGCGTCGCGCCTAGAAGCGTGTTGTCCGGATTCATCACCTCGTCGCACTCCACCCCGCGTTTGTCTCCGCAGGGCTGGTCGCTGCGGTACTGCCGCGTATCCAGTACGAAGAAATCCGCTAGCCGTCCGAAGTTAACGTCGCGATACAATTGCATGTCCGGACCGACCGGCAGCGAAGACCGTCGCAACGGCATGTGCTCATAGTAAGCCTTGTAGGCATTCGCCCGACGCCTCCGAAAGGCCTCAACGCCGACATCCAATTCTTCCGAGATTAAGTCCGCGTAGTTATTATCGACTTCGTGGTCATCCCAAGTCACCAGCCACGGGGCCATCGCATGGGCTGCTTGCAACGCGGGATCGCTTCGGTAGAGGGCGTAGCGATTCCGGTAGTCCGTCACCGAGAAAATCTCCGAACCGGTGTGCTTCCGCACTCGATTGTCGCGTCCTCCGTATTCATAAATATAATCGCCGAGGTGTATGACCAAATCGAGGTTCTCACGCGTCATGTGTTCGTAGGCGGTGTAATAGCCCTGCTCGAAATTCTGGCAGGAGGCGAAGGCGAAATTGAGCCGATCGGGCATGGCGTTGGCCGCAGGCATGGTTCGGGCTCGGCCTCTCGGGCTCACCTGATTGCCCGCCTTGAACTGATACCAATACCAGCGATCCGGCTTCAAGCCTTCCACCTCCACATGCACGGAATGCCCCCAGTCCGGTCGGGCGACCGTCTTGCCTCTACGCACGCCTTTGGACATTCGCTCGTCATCCGCCACCATCCACGAAACTTCGACCGATTCGCCTGGCATTCCCCCTCCAGTAAGCGGTTCCGGGGCCAGACGTGTCCATATAACAAACCCGTCAGCAGCGGGATCCCCGGAGGCGACTCCCAAAGAAAACGGATAGTCCTTGAATCGCGGCGCGGCAACCACGGCCCCGACAGACCGGCTTGACCACAATGCGGCGGCTGCGAGGGAGCTGGTTCCAAAGAGGAACGCGCGGCGACTGACGCCACCCGATTCCGTGAATTGATAGTGGGGATTCTGCATTGCGACAGTTCCTAGAGCCCAGGGCGGCAACTGTCAAATCACAGCCCGCCCTATAACGCGAACGTCACAAATCTCCCGCCAAATGAAAAAACACGCGCTTTTATTGTAATATTTTCCGCCCTCCGCATATATAAACTAGCGCGAGCGCGCTGCTCCCAAATCGAAAACTGCCCTTCTTTTGAACGAAAACCCCCAACCGATCAACTTCTACGAGGAGCTGCTAAAGCAGCTTCAGCCGCGTCTCTACGGCTACATCCTGTCGCTCGTCGCAAGCCCCAACGACGCCAAAGACGTGCTTCAAGAAAGCAACCGCGTTATCCTAGCCAAGATCGACCGTTTTGAGAAATCCGAGAAATTCGACGCATGGGCCTACCGCATTGGCTACTACCAAAGCCTGTCCTTCCTGCAAAAACGCAATCGAAGCCGTCTTTCCTTCAACGACGAACTTTTGCAGACATTGGCGGACGAAACGGAACAAACCGACGCTCGAATCGAAAGCCAGCTCAACCGACTCGAGCGCTGCCTCGGCCAGCTACAGGACAGGACTCGAACCATCGTCAGCGACTACTACTACGAGAATCAATCGGTGAAGGAGATCGCCGCCAATCGCGCCTTGAAACCAAACCACGTCGCCCAAGTGCTCTTCCGAGCCCGCAAAGCCCTTTTTCAATGCATTACCCAGCGGGAGACAGACAACCATGAATGAACTGCACCTACTCATTACTTCGATGCTCGAAGACCGACTCACGGCCAGCGAGGCAAAGAAACTTCAATTCCTGTTAGAAACCGAACCGGACGCCCGCCGCATATACGCCGAGCAATGCCAGCTTCACGCCCGCCTCTCCCTCGACAATAACCTCGAAACTGCGATCCAAGCGGAGACACCCATCGATTTCGACGAATCCGACGCGAACGAAACCGATCTTCCCGCGCGCGGCAACTCACGTTCGCTTTCCTCCACCCTCGGCATAATCGCCGCCTCGGTAGCCATCAGCTTCGTCGGCGTTATCGCCTTCCTCGATTTGCAAACAAGCGACGAAATCGCCAATCCCGTCATCAGCGAAGCGCCCCCACTCTCGCCGCAAGAAGCGTACGAGCAAGCCGACTTCCCCGAGTCGGGCAATCTCAAGCGCCCGCCAACGAACTTCGCCACCATCACCGCCCAAAGCGACGACAAAACCGTCAGCTTCAATCGCGACATCCGACCCATCCTTTCCGACAATTGCTACCACTGTCACGGCCCCGACGCCAACACGCGCGAAGCGGACCTTCGCCTCGACATCGAAGCCAACGCCTTTTCCGCCCACGGCGACTACGAACCCGCTATCGTTCGCGGCGATCCGGAAAACAGCCCCCTCTACCAGCGCATTACCAGCACGCTGAAAAGCGACATCATGCCGCCGCCGGAGTCGCACAAAACGCTGACCGCGGAACAGAAAGACAAAGTTCGCCAGTGGATCGAGGAAGGCGCGGAGTGGGAAGCCCACTGGTCCTTCATGCAGCCGAAAAACCACCCCGTCCCCGCATCGGGCTGGGGCAATGGACCTATCGACTCGTTCCTGCTCGCTAAAATGAAACCAGCCGGACTCGAACCGAGCCCCGAAGCGGAAAAAGCCACCTTGGCCCGCCGTCTGGCCCTCGACCTGACCGGACTGCCGCTCAACCCCGACGCCCTCGACCAATTCACAGCCGACTCGTCCGGCGACGCCTACGACAAACTAGTCGACCGCCTCCTCGACAGCCGGGCGTTTGGTGAACACCAAGCCCGCTTCTGGCTGGACGCCGCGCGCTACTCCGACACCCACGGCCTGCACCTCGACAATTATCGCGAAATTTGGCCCTACCGCGACTGGGTCATCGAAGCCTTCAACGACAACAAACCCTTCGACGACTTTATCGTCGAGCAGATCGCGGGCGACCTGCTTCCCGGATCGACGCTCGAGCAGCAAATCGCCACCGGATTCAACCGCTGCAACCCGACCACCAGCGAAGGCGGCGCCATCGACGACGAGTACCGGGCCATCTACGCCAAAGACCGCGTCGAAACCACCGCCACCGTGTTCCTCGGCCTGACTATGGGCTGCGCCTCCTGCCACGACCACAAGTTCGATCCGATCGACCAGGAAGACTTCTACCGATTCTCAGCCTTCTTCAACAACATCGACGGCCCCATCATGGACCGCAACGCCTACGACACCGAACCCGTCGCTGTAATACCATTCCAAGGACACGAAGCGAACTGGGAAGCAATCCAGCCCATCTTCGAAACGGCGAAAAAGGAGTTCGACAAAGCCAAGGAAGATCGCTCCGACGCATTCGACGCGTGGCTCGAGTCCGGCGAAGCCACGTTCGCCAACCCCTTGGAAGATGTATCCTACACGCTGATACCGGAAGGCGAGGAAAAACCAGATGCCGCAAACGAAACGGAGCAATCTCGTTTCAAAATGGGGGAAATGGTCGTCCTCCCAGACACCTTCGATCGTCTCGGTAACGGCGATCCATTTACGATCGCATTCACTTACAAGACTCCGCAAATCGAGCCACACCAGGTCGTGCCAATCATGTCAAAGTTCGACGGCGATCGCGGCTGGCGCCTATATCTAATAGGCGGCGACGACCGTCTGCTCGATCGCTACCGTGTACGCGTCGAACTAATCAGATCTCTGAGAAACAACGATTTAATTTCCATCACGACCAAGGCGTCTCGACGCGGTAACCCCACTCCAGACAGAAGCATCAAATTCTCCCTCGCCTACGACGGCTCGGGGAAGGCGGAAGGCGTAACCATCGGCGCGCCCGGACGCCAGGTCATTGACAAACATTCCGTCGTCGACCGTTTGAGCGGAAGCTTCGAAACGGATGCCCCGCTTCAACTCCACGAAGCCGTTGCGCAGCCAAAACCGTCCAATGGGCAGGTCGAAGCCCTCACCTTCTTCGCATCCGAAGTTCCCCTACACCTCGTCAATCACCTGCTCGCGCTCGACGAGCGAAAGAAAGTCTACGAGAAATTTGAAGACGCGCGCAGGAACGAGAAAGAGACTTTGCGCGAATTCTACTTCGCCATCGTCGACCCGGTAACCAGCGCCCTGCAAAACGAGCTCGCCCGATCGGAAACGCGCTATCGCTACTACTACGATCAAGCCACGGTTTCGCTTGTCATGAAAGAAAAAGACGAGCCTGCATTCGCCCACATGCTCGAGCGCGGCGAGTACGACAAGCCAGGCGAAAAAGTGTTCCCCGCCCTGCCCAAAGCGCTCGGCTCGCTCGCCCCCGACGCGCCCCAAAACCGCTTAAGCCTCGCCCAATGGCTTGTCGACCCCTCCAACCCGCTCACCGCTCGAGTGACCGTCAATCGCATCTGGCAGAACTTCTTCGGCACCGGCATCGTCGAAACCTCAGAAGACTTCGGCATCATGGGCTCGAATCCAAGCCATCCGGAACTGCTCGATTGGCTCGCCATCGATTTCCAGGAAAACGGTTGGGACCACAAGCGCTTCATCCGCCAAATCGTCACCTCGGCCGCGTACAAGCAAGACTCGCGCATTCGCGGCGACGCGCTGGAAATCGACCCCGAAAACCGCCTCCTCGCCCGCGGACCGCGCTACCGTCTCGACGGCGAAACCTTGCGCGACCAAGCTCTCTACGTCAGTGGATCGCTCAACAAAGACTTCGGTGGACCACCCGTGCATCCCTATCAGCCCGAAGGCATTTGGAACGCCGTGGCCTATTCCGGCAGCAACACGCGCTTCTACAAGGAAGACAAAGGCGAGGCCCTTTACCGCCGCAGCATCTACACCTTCTGGAAACGCACGGCGCCGCCGCCCAATATGATCGTCTTCGACGCGCCGTCGCGCGAGAATTGCTCGGTTCGCCGCGTACGCACCAATACTCCGCTACAAGCGCTCACTCTGATGAACGACCCCCAATACGTGGAAGCGGCTCGCCAGCTTGCCCAGCGCGCCTGGAAGCATACCGACGGCCAAGCCATCGACTCCATCGAGGCCATGTACCGCTTCGCCTTCGGTTCCAATCCGCCAAAATCGCATCAGGAGATTCTCGAAGAATCGTATTCTAAATTTAGATACTCGTTTAGCGAAGACTCCTCTCGAGCCAAAGATCTACTCGAAATCGGCGACTCGCCCGCGCTCGGGAACGCGAACCCAGTCGAACTCGCCTCCCTCACCATGGTCGCCAACCAGATCATGAACCTGGACAGTTTCATCAACAAATACTGAAGACGCCCCGCCCAATTCACCATTCACCCCTCACAATTCACCATTCTCCAATGAACCCGATCGATCAATACGTAAACCTCGAGACGCGCCGCGAATTCCTCGGCAAGGCCGCCAAAGGCCTGGGAATCGCCGCCCTGTCGTCCATCGTCGGCAACGCCGCCCGGGCCGCCACAGGCTCGTCATTCCAACGCCTCGGATCCGGAGCGTTGGGAAGCCCGCACTTTCCCGCTAAAGCCAAGCGCGGCATCTACCTGTTCATGTCGGGGGCGCCCTCCCAGCTCGACATGTTCGACTACAAGCCGCGGATGAAAGCGCTCTACGACACAGACCTGCCGGAATCCATACGCAATGGCCAGCGTCTGACGACCATGACCTCCGGCCAGGCGCGTTTCCCCGTCGCTCCTACTATATACAATTTCAAGCAGTACGGGCAGTCGGGAGCATGGATCAGCGAATTGCTGCCCAACACCGCCAAGATCGCCGACGACATCGCCATCATCAAATCGATGTGGACCGAGGCCATCAATCACGATCCCGCCATCACCTACATACAGACCGGCAATCAGATCCCCGGACGCCCCAGCCTGGGAGCCTGGCTCAGCTATGGACTTGGCAGTCTCAACGAGAACTTGCCGACTTTCGTCATTCTCAATTCCACTTGGACCGGCCGCAAAGAAGCCCAAGCCTTGTTCTCGCGCCTCTGGGGTTCCGGCCCTTTGCCCTCGCAGCACCAGGGCGTGGCCTTGCGTTCCGACGGCGACCCCGTGCTCTACCTGACCGACCCACATGGAGTGGATCGCAATATGCGCCGCGCCATGCTCGACGGCGTCAACGCAATTAACCACGAGCTGTACGAGGATTTTGGAGACCCGGAGACGCATGCTCGCATTTCCCAATACGAAATGGCCTTCCGCATGCAGGCGTCCGTGCCCGAATTGACCGACCTATCCGACGAGCCCGACTACATTTTCGATCTCTACGGCCCGGATTCGCGAAAGCCCGGTACATTCGCCTATAATTGCCTAATGGCCCGCAGACTCGCGGAGAAAGGCGTTCGCTTTTCACAGATATTCCACCGGGGCTGGGATCAGCACAACGTATTGCCCAAAGATCTGCCCAACCAGTGCAAAGACATCGACCGGGCCTGCTACGGGCTGATCACCGATCTCAAACAGCGCGGCATGTTCGACGACACGCTCGTCGTTTGGGGCGGCGAGTTCGGCCGCACCATCTACTGCCAAGGCACGCTAACCGAAGACAACTACGGCCGCGACCACCACCCGCGCTGCTACACCAAGTGGATCGCCGGCGCCGGCGTCAAAGGCGGGCAAGTGTACGGCGAGACGGACGACTTCAGCTACAACATTACGCAGGACCCCGTCCACATTCGCGACTTGAACGCGACCATCCTCAATCGATTCGGCGTGGACCACCAGCAACTCTCGTTCAAGCACCAAGGACTGGATCTGAAGCTCACCGGAGTCGAAGAAGCCCGCGTCGTCGAAGAAATCCTCGCTTCCTAGCCTATGTCTAAACCCACGCGTTTCATTCTGCTGGCCCTGTGCGGGACGGCCTGCGCCGCCCTGCTCGGACTCCTATTCGCCAACCCGCTCGACGGACAGCCAAAGAGCGACTTCCTCCACTTCCTCGGGCGCTTCCACCCTGTCATTCTCCACACGCCGATCGCCTTCCTGCTTCTGCTCGCAATCCTGGAGTTCGCGACGATGAACCGGCGTTTTTCCTCGCTCAGCGCCTCCATTCCACTCGTGCTCAGCTTGTGTATCCTGTCTGTCCTTACAGCGGTGTTTACCGGCTTCTTCCTTGCCTACGCAAGCGGCGCCAACGAGCCGCTCGTGCAGGAGCACATGCGGACCAGCCTCTTTCTTGCTGTCGTTGTACTGGCCATGGGCGCCCTCAAACTTTTCTGGGAAAGCCAGACGGCCGTAGCCTCCTACCGGGTTCTTCTTCTCGTTAGTCTAGGACTGCTCGCCTCCGCGAGCCACGACGGCGGCACCCTGACGCACGGGCGAGGCTATCTGACCAAATACATGCCGAACGCCATTCGCCCCGTATTCGGTCTCGCCGTCGAACCGACGAGCAACGCCACGTCTCCGCAGGAACTCGTTGTATACACCGACCTAATACAACCCATAATCGAGCAAAACTGTGTCTCCTGCCATAATCCCGACAAACTCAAGGGCGATCTCAACCTGGAAACCTACGACGGGCACCTCAAAGGCGGAGACCTCGGCCCTGCCGTAGTGCAAGGCGACCCCGAAAACAGCGAACTCATTTTCCGTGTGACTCTGCCGGAAGACGACGACGAATTCATGCCCCCCGACGGCAAGACGCCACTCACGCCCACGGAAGTCGCGACGCTTGTCTGGTGGATCGAATCCGGCGCATCGCCAACCGACACCGTCGCCGACCACAATGAGGCCTCCGATCAAGTCGTCGCCTATACGCAGTCGATTTTCGAAAGCATGCGGTCCCCCGAAGAGATCGAGGCGCTGCTGGAGGAGAAACAAGCGCTCTACAGCAGTCTCGCCGCCCTCAACGAGGAGCTCGGTATCCTCATCACTCCCAAAGCGCCCGAATCCGGAGAGTTTGTCCTCGACACCTTTTCCATACAAAAGCAGTTCGACCTGGCAACGCTCGAGCGAATCGCGCCCTACGCCCACTCGATCGTGGAGGCTGATTTGAGCGGAACCGCGATCACCGACGAAGCGATACCCGTCCTCGCTCAGTTCCGCAATCTCGAGTCCCTGAACCTAAGCAAGACGAACATCACGGGCAGCAACCTTAGCGCTCTCGAGTCCATCACCTCCCTTGAAACGTTGAACTTGTACGGCACGTCGATTTCGAACGATCAAGTTTCCCAGTTGGCTGAATTAGATCAACTCAAGCGACTCTTCGTGTTTCAGACCGAGCTCTACTCGGCCTCCGCCGTCGCCGAGCTAAGGAAGTCGCTCCCCAATTGCTCAATCGAATTCCTGGATACCGACTCATTTCAATAGACGCGTCTTTGATCCGAGTTTCCAACGAACTGACTGACTGTATTTGGATAGTCATTAAATTAGGGGACTGTCTGAATCAGACAGAAGCATAGGGCTCCCTCGAGGGATTAGTCGCCCAATTCGCGCTCGCGGTTTGAACACGCTCAAGAGTGACGCACGCCCGTAGGTAATTCACTTCACCGAACCCGCATCCCGGGGACTAATCCAACTCAATCGAGCGAAAACGGCTTCAATGATCGTCCATACCGCCGTTCCCAGAAACGACTCGGTACATTAAAAGAGCATTAAATGATACACGGACTTTCAAACAGAAACCCGAAACGGCGCCCCAGCAAGGCGGGAGTCACTCTCGTGGAGATCATGGTCGCCATGGTCATCCTGGGCTTCTCCGCCCTCGCCCTCCTCAGCGGGCTCATGCAAGCGAGACGCTACACCGAACTCGCCATCCGCGAAAACACGGCCCTGACCATCGCCCAAGGCTACATCGAACAGATGAAGAACATGGAGTTCGCCTCCCTCGACGAAGCCGTGCTCCCGACTCTCTTCCACGAAGGGGCAGCCGACACATTGACCGTTTCACCCGTCCCGTCCGACCCAACCGTTGGCGACTCCACCACCGACATCGTCAACGCCAAACTGATCGACATTAAGAACACGCCGACAGACACCAGCGACGACATGGGCATGAGTATCTACGTCTACATCCAAGACATAACGGACGCTGCCGCCGGTATCGGCGACGCCCGCCGCATCATCATACGATACGAGTACTCGTACGCCGACGGCAACCGCACCATTTCCAACAGCGATGTGCTCTACGCGATTCGCTCCGACGTGCCAACCTACTGATTTCATGAATACGAGACGCAATCCATTCTCGAAACGCCAGCGATGCGGCTTCACGCTCGTAGAACTCCTCGTGGGGATGACCATTTCCCTCGTCGTCCTGGGCGGATCCATCTCCGTGTTCCTCCTGGGATCGTCGACCGCCGCTACCGGGACCGGCCGGCTGCTTATCAATCGGGACATTCGCAATTTCACCAACGAAATGGTCGAAAACGCCCGCTACGCCGACTACTTCAAGACCTACACCTCATTCACCGACCGTACCGAAGTTAACGACGGCGGCTCCGGAGACTTCCTTGTACTCGTGCACCGCGACATCTCGGACAACAACAAGATCAGCCGCATCATCGGCTACTACCGCTACACCACCGACACCGAGACCGAAGGCCCCGTCCTCATGTTCGACACCACCTACTCCCCGAGCTCCAGCAGCGCCCTCGCAGACCTTCTCCCCGCCACCGGCGTTAACGGAACACACGGAGAAGTGATCGAACTCTCCAACGGCCTTAGCGACGGCAAGCTCTTCTACAATTTCTACGACCGCAGCATCGTCGTTCGAGGCGAAATCCTCCACGACGGCGCCACCGGCGAACAGGTCACCAATACCTACAACTTCACCATCTCGCCGCGCGGGTAACTCCCGAATATCAAGACGGGCGCGAATTCGAGCGCGCCCGTTTCCCCGATCAGCTCCGACCGAGTATCAGACGCCCCGCGCCCACGCCCGACAGCGGAAAGCGCTCACGCCTCCCCTAGGCGCCTCGCCTCAGCCCCGCTCACAATCGCCCTAAGAGGCCAAGAGGAGCCTCACCCCCCGCGCGACCCTTGGCGACGAGTTTCCCTCATTTGGGTTAAAATGAATAAATATTCAGGTCACTCCACCGTAAATTAATCGAATAACCCGAATAGGCGGAGGACCCGTGCGCCGCTGCCTGAGTTTGCGAATAAAAGACCAGACCATGAGAAGACTGACAAACGAACGCGCCCTCAAGCGCGGCTCCACCTTGATCACGACCATCCTGCTCGTCGGAGCCCTTTCCGTAGTCCTGGCGGCGATTCTCCGATCCTCGATCGGCGAACGTAAGATAAACCACCGCCACATGCTGCGAACCCAGGCCGACAACACTGCCGAAGCCGTCGTGGAATACGGATTCGCCCAGCTGTCGCACACCTTCGACAACGCCACGGTCGTGGCCAGCAACACCTTCGCCTCCAGCGGCGCCGGAGCACTCTCCAAACCGCCCGTTGGCCGACTCCGCTCCAACATCAAGTACAGCGACGTCGCCCTGTTCGCTAGCGCCGTCCCCAGCAGCTCGCTCGTCTACATCGACCCCGCTGAGCCCGACAACCTTTTCGACCCGCTCAAAGGGAAGTACGTCCGCGCCTTCGAAGTCAACTTGTACGGAAAAGCGACTGTGACCGACCCCAACGGCGGCCCCGACATCACGTCCTATATCGGACAGCGATTCCAAGTGCGCGACTCGCCGCTCTTCTCGCACGCTATCTTCTACAATCTCGATCTCGACATCCACCCGGGACCCGACATGGACATCAGCGGTCCCGTGCACTCCAACGAGGACATCCGCCTCGCCCCCTACAACTACCTCAAGTTTCACGACACCGTTTCCACCGCCGGACACGTCCTCCACCAGTACGAACACAAAAGCACTTCCCGAACGGGTCACGTCTACATTCCCGACGATACCGACACGCTGCAAACCATGTACGTGGACAGTGTATGGAAAGACTCGAAAATGGGAACCGGATCGATCTCCGACGACTTCCGCTCCTACGCGTCCAATCGCTGGAAAGGGAATCTTCAAACCGAGGCCCACGGCATTAGCCACTACAAGCCGGTCGCCTTCGCCGACTACGAGCCCGACGACACGAGCACCCCGGCCTACGATCCAGTAAACTCGGGACGGGCTATTATCGAACCGCCGCTCCCGTCCTCGCATTCCGACTACAATACCGAAATCGAAGACCAAAAGATGTCCAATAAAGCGGGACTCTACTTCAAGTGGGACACCACCACCGGAACCGGCGACCCCAGCACCAATCCAATCGACCTGAAAGCCTACGACGGCGACGGAAACCTGCTCGATATCTCCGACCTCGACCAGGACGGAGGCGGACTCTGGGAACTCACCGACGGCACGCTCTACGACCGGCGCCGAGGCGACTACATCCCCACCATCAACATTCACATGGGCAAGCTCAAGCAGCTCATCGAAAGCCCCAACACCGGCGACGTTGAACAGCACATCGGCGGCTACGACCCGGCTACCGACTGGAACGGCGTCGTCTACTTCCAGGCCTACAGCACCGATTCCGACGCCACCGCCGCCTCCGAGCTCAACATGACCGGCATCCGGCTCATCGGAGGCGATACCGACGAGACCGGAGAAGGCATCCCCAGCCGCGGCACCGACCCCGGCATGACCTTCGCCACCAACAACGCCCTCTACATCCAA
This sequence comes from Opitutaceae bacterium, assembly GCA_028284235.1. Classification (GTDB taxonomy): domain Bacteria; phylum Verrucomicrobiota; class Verrucomicrobiia; order Opitutales; family Opitutaceae; genus Pelagisphaera. The sequence continues at coordinate 99,086 of JANQSC010000009.1, read as the reverse complement.
GGAAACTTCAACGCCGACGGCGTTTCCTCCTCCGCCAGCTCCTACGAGCCGGAAACCGGCGAGGTACCCGTCGCCATCATGGGAGACTCCATCACCTTCCTCTCTCGCAACTGGACCGACGCGCACGGCGACACGCTCGAGCCGGACGCGGCCACGACCGAAGTTTCCGCCGCCGCGGTATCCGGCATTCGCCCGCCGGACAAGCAAGGGGACGACACTTACAGCGGAGGCGCCCACAACTTTCCTCGATTTCTCGAAAGTTGGACCAGCGACACGTTCTACCTGCGCGGATCGATGGTTTGCCTTTACGAGTGCGAAGTGGACGACTCCACATGGAGTACCTCTTACTACAATCCTCCAAATCGTGGATACGGATTCAACAATCTGTTCAAAGACGGCACCTACCCTCCGGGCACGCCGCTCCTGCGCACGTATCGACGCGACAACTTCCAGGACTTGAACGCCTCCGAATTCAACACCCTCACCTCCGGACTCTAATGACCGACACTCGCATACGACTCGCCGCGATCACTCTGCTGGGCGCGCTTCTGCCCGTCACAGCATTCGCCCAAGAACCAGACGTCACTGCAGTTCCCACCCAGGACGCGGAGGAGGAACTGACCGTCATCGAATGGCCCGAAGAACGCCGTCCAAGAATGGAAGGCAAGTACTTCGGCGTCGAGATCGACGGGCCCGTCGAGAAACGGTTTAGCATCCAAAGCGGATCGTTGTATTTTATTTTCGAGGACAATGGAACCTGGAAGTTCCGCAAATCCCTAACGCCGCGCTATTCAGTTCTCATGGAGAATCGAGACGACCCGAACCTTACTTTCGGCGTCTCCCGATTTGGTCCAGACGAGTTCCTCGCCAGCCTTTCGGAAGAAGATTGGCTGCCGTACATTCGATCGATCGAAAACGACGTAATCCCGAAAACCATCACCTATGAGCACTACACAGGCACCCGCCGGGCCGCCCCTTACGTGCTCACCGCTTGGACCCGAAAAGTCGAGTACGAGTATCCACTCGGTGAAGACAGAGTTGGAAAAACCCGGGAAATATTCGCCTTTATCGAAGGCGAACTGTTTGTATTCGTTTTTTCGGGCGACAAGGACAAGATCGACGCCCTACGCCGAAGCCACAACATGCTTCTGACGAGGATGAATCTCGAGAAAGACTCCTAGGGGTCAGCAAGAGCGACCTCCCTACAAAAAAAACGCGCCGGGACGTCGCGTTCCACCCTCGCCTCAGGAAGACAAAGGTGGAACGCGACGTCCCGGCGCGTTTTTCCCCTGTCGAGCGCCCGTACGCAAAAACCAAAAAAGCTTTCAATCGCGCGGATTTGGGAGAGAGTGGTAGCGAACTCTCACTTGAATCCCAATTGACTATGCGTCCCCGACTTACCCGTACTCTCGCTGTATTCGCCACGCTCGGCTCCCTTTGCGGAGCCCTCGCCGAAGAACGCAAACCCAATGTGCTCTTCATCCTTGCCGACGACCTTGGCTGGCGGGATCTCAGCGTCGAAGGCAGTCCATTCTACGAAAGTCCGCACATCGACCGAATCGCCAACGAGGGAACGCGCTTCACGCAAGGGTACGCTACCTGCCAAGTGTGCAGTCCCTCGCGAGCCAGCCTCATGACCGGCAAGTACCCCGCCCGCGTCGACATCTCTAACTACATCGGCGCCCCTGAACGCGAAGACTGGAAACGCAATACGAAACTCCTCCCGCCCGCCTACGCCCGAAGCCTCCCTCACGACGAAACTACTTTGGCGGAAGCATTCAAAGACGCCGGCTACAAGACCTTCTTCGCCGGCAAGTGGCACCTCGGTGGCGAAGGTTCCTTCCCCGAAGACCACGGCTTCGACATCAACGTCGGCGGACATCATCGAGGCAGCCCTCCAGGCGGCTTCTTCTCGCCTTACGAAAACCCGAAAATGGAAGACGGTCCGGTCGGTGAATACCTACCGCTCCGCCTCGGCGAAGAAACCGCCGCTTTCATCGAGTCTCACAATGACGAGCCTTTCCTCGCCTACCTGTCCTTCTACAACGTCCACGCTCCCATACAAACCACCAAAGCCCTTTGGGAAAAGTACCGCGCCAAAGCGACCGCTGAACCCGTCGCCCAAGCCCGCTTCATCGTCGACCGTACCACTCCCGTCCGCCAAGTCCAGGACCACCCGCTCTACGCCGGCATGGTCGAGGCGATGGACGACGCCGTCGGAATCGTGCTCAATACCCTCGACCGACTCGGATTGGAGGACAACACCATCGTCGTCTTCACTTCCGACAACGGCGGCGTCTCCGCCGGCGATGGTAAAGCGACCTCCAATCTTCCCCTCCGCGGCGGCAAGGGCCGACAATGGGAGGGTGGTATTCGCGAGCCGTTCTACATCAAATGGCCCGGCTCGCCGTCCCAGGGAACCGTGTCGCATACGCCCGTGATCGGTAACGACTTTTTCCCTACATTGCTCGAACTCGCGGGACTTCCGCTATTGCCGGAACAGCATCTCGACGGCGTCAGCCTCGCCCCTCTCCTCAATGGCGGCTCCATCCCGGAGCGGAATCTCTACTGGCACTATCCACACTACGGGAACCAAGGCGGCGAGCCCTCGTCCATCATTCGCGATGGCGACTGGAAGTACATCTACTACTACGAAGACCGCAGAAGCGAGCTATACAACCTCTCCAACGACCCGACCGAGCAAACGAACATCGTTTCCATCTACCCGGATCTCGCTCAATCGCTCAAAGCCAAGCTCGATGACTGGCTCGAAGAAGTCGGCGCTACCTACCCGTACGCGAATCCCAACTACGACGCCATCGAGCATGCCAAAAACGAAGTCAAAATTCGGGAAGTAGACATGCCGCAACTGGAGAAAAGCCACGCCGAATTTCTCGAGGAAAACTGGGCCCCGCCCAGAGGCTGGTGGGAAAACACCGGCAATAGGCGGTAGCGCCGGAAATGAGACTTAGACAAACGGTTTTTTTTGGACATCGCCCCGACATAGCCACCGACTCCGTCGGGGTCCCTAACGGGATCGGGGCTAGATCCACGCTCCGCGTGGCCAAGATCGGCTGCGCCGCAAGGACCTTTTCTGATTCAATGGAAATTTGAGAAGGCTCGTTTGATCTCGAGTCGTTTCTTAGCGAAGTTGACGAGTAGACCAGTGTTCATTCGAGTCGCTTTCAGATAATTTATCAATTGAGCCTGATGTTCCGATATCAGTGCTCCCACGGTCTTCAGTTCGACAACAACTGTATCCGAAACAATAATATCCGCGATATAGTCTCCTACAATTTTGCCCCGAAAACGGACCTTTAGCGGTACTTGCTGATCCACTTTGAGATTTAGATCGCCAAGTGCAATCACCATGGCGTTTTCGTACACTTTCTCGGAATATCCAGTACCCAGCTCATTGTGAACCTGGTATGCAGCCTTAATGATCAATTCAGTTAATTTGTTGGTTTCCATGATTGCATATTACAGTCCGCTCGACTCCCTTCCAGAAGAATCAAGGGATCAGGACGACAACTAGAGAGAGGATTTTCCACCAAATTTGCCGTTCACCTGTTCAATGTCCTGGCGCCGCAGGCGATCCTGGCCCCGCAACGCGGGGATCTTAGCCCCGACGCAGTCGGGGCGATGTCCAAAAACCCAAATTCTAATCAAAAAAAAAGGGGACCGCTTGCCGCGATCCCCGTGAAAATTATCTCGACTGTTCTTCCGATCAGGAGGGGATGAATCCCTTCTTGTAGTCGTATTGAGTCGTCAAATACTTGTTCGCTTCCTTGCTATTGGTCACGCGCATCTTCTTGGCGTTGTACTTGATGCGCTCGCCCGCCTGGATCGCGACCAGTCCGAGCAATGCCGTTTCCGTAAAGTCGGCAGCGTAGCTGAAGTCCGATCCCGCTTGTTTGCCCGCTTTGATGGCTTCGGTGAACTCCTTGAATGGCCCGCCTTTGACGCGCTCCAGCGTTTTTGGCGGCAGGGCCTTGCTCGAGCGAAGCTCTCTGAAGAAGTCGTCTGGATACACGCGAATCGACGAACTGTAGGTATCCGTCCAAATCGTGCCTTTTTCTCCGATAATGAAGGTGCCGCTGGAATTCTTCTGACGTTTGCGTCCATTCGACATCGTCTCCATTCCAAAAAAGTCCTCTTCAACGCCGTTGATCTTGGCGAGGTCCGGAGCCCGGTCGCCGTCGTACCAAGTGACTTTCGGCGCTTTCTTACCTTTCTTGTCGGCAAACACGAAGTCGATGGTGCTCGCCTTAGGAAAGGTCTCCGCGTGCGTGCCTGAAGCGCTGGCTTCCACTTCGACCGGAATGCCGAGATCGAGTCCCGAGAAAGACGAGTCCATAATGTGGCAAGCCATGTCGCCGACCGCGCCGCAGCCGTAGTCTTTCCAGCCCCGCCAGGCGAAGGGAACAATCTTGCTGTCGAAGGATTTCTTGGGAGCCACGCCGAGCCAGAGATCGTAGTCGAGCGTCGCGGGTACGGGTTGATTCTGGCGCTTGATATCCCCTTGCGGCCAGATCGGGCGATTCGTCCAGTGCAGCACTTCGACGACGTCGCCAATCACGCCGGCCCGTGTCCATTCCTTGATGTAGCGCAATCCTTCGTGCGTGTGGCCTTGGTTGCCCATCTGGGTGACAACGCCCGCCTTGGCCGCCGCTTTCTTCAACTCGCGCGCTTCCCAAATCGTACGGACCAATGGCTTTTCGCAATAAACGTGGATGCCCTGCTCGAGCGCCCATTTGGCGATCGGATAGTGCATGTGGTCGGGAGTCGCGATCGAAACCGCGTCGATCTTGCCCGCCAACTGGTCGAACATCTTTCGGTAGTCCTTGAAACGCTTGGCGTTCGGGTGATTCTCGTAGGCTTTCGCCGCCCGGACATCGTCGACGTCGCACAGGGCGACAATATCCTCTGTCGCGTAGCCCGCCAAGTGAGCAGAGCCACGCCCGCCCGCGCCAATCTGAGCCATGCGCAATTTGCCGTTGGGCGACGGCGCGTTTCCAATTACCCAATTGGGCAGTACCATGAAGCCCGCAGCCGCGGCGCTCCCTTTTACGAAGTTTCTTCTATTCATGTATTGTTAGAGTTTTAGGTGTGTTTGGGTAATTCTAGTTGGGATTTCCGACGTCAACGGAGAGATTTGGACAAGATTTCTCCGCCCTTTCAGACTCGGCCCGTCTACTCCGCCAGGAAAATGTCCTCGTTGACCACGTCGCCGTGGACGTCGTGGTGGCGGAGGGCGATTCGGGGCTTCCCGTTTTCATTGCGATCGACGCTGACACTGAGAAACCCGCCTTTGATCCGGAGAAATCGATGCTCGTCCGTGCGCAGCTCGTATTTGAATCCACCCGCGTGAATGTCCGACCCCGCCCCGCACGAGTACTCGCGAGCGCCCGTTTCGCGATCCACAGTCACATACTGCCAGTGACGATCGCCGTTGAGCATGAAAGCGTTCTTCTGCTTGCCCATGAATGCCCGGATCTCGTCTCCTTCGTGAGTGTAGGGTTTATTTGCATGATTGTCCTTCTTGTTCTCCCGGTCCGGACCGACCACGGGATTCGGGTTGATTAGGATTCGGAATGCCGCGTCCGATTCATTGAACGTCTTATAGAACCAGGCTTTCTGAGTCTTTCCCCAAATTGACTTGTCCGGACCATCCGGCACCTCGACACGAGTCCGGTAATCGCGCCCCTCCATCATCCATATCTGCAAATCCGAGCCCCAGCGAACGGTCCGGTAAGGCAGCTCACCCATCGGGAAAATCTCATTGAAAATCTCGATTCCTCGATCCCAAGTCAGCTCGCCATAGGTATCCCCTGGGTTGCAGTCGTTCTTGAGGAGATCGTGGTCGTCCTTCATGAAGTAGCCCGGCACCTGCCGATAGAACTCCCGAAAATTGGGCAGGCCGAACAAGCGATCCCACTTGTAGTAAGCGAGCTCCTCCGTCTTCGCCCAGGGAAACGGCTTGTCGTAGTACTCGATATCGCCCGCCGCGACCAGGAAGTCCGGGTCGACCGCTTCCAGCATCGCCGGATAGATGTAATGCCCGTTGATCAAGTCATCCCGCCGCGGGAAATCGTGACAGGTCACCAGCGTGAAGCGTACCGGCTCCGCCTGATCCGGACGCGGGGCCGTGCGGAATCCACCCGCCAGTTCCACGCTCGGCCGAGACGCGCCGACGGGCCGACCTTCCACCTTGAGCGTATACTCCGTCCATGAAGACAAATCCTCCAGCGTCACCGCCGCGCTGAAGTTGCGGGCGGGCGTGACACGAATCCAATCCGTGGAGCGGGTCGCGCTTTCATTCGATTCCGGCCAATACGTTACCCGAACCTCGCCCTCCGCTCCCATGGCGCTGTGCTGCATGTCCCCGAGCGTGAGCCCGTCCGGAACCGCTTCGTCGTCCTTGCTCCACGTTTCGCCGTCGAGCCGATAGGTCTCGTTTTGCGTCAAGCGCATCCAAACGATAGCGGAATCTTGATCGACTTCTCCAATCTTGATTCCGTTCGCCATGCGGGGGCCGTCGGGTTGCTGGGCGCACGAGGTCGCCGCCAAAGCAGCGCTCGCGAGGAGAATGAGAGAGAAGGATTTCATTTTAAAGAGGGGGATGCGGGCGAAAACTGAGAATCCAAAGGCTCCCCAATTCGCCCCAGAGGGCAATCTCAAATTTCATGAGAGCGTCACAATAGAATTGCTCCCATCCGCGCCCACACCCATCAATTGAGCCATTGCCACCGCGCCGATCCGAATCCCGCGCGCAACCGCTTACCCCAGATTTCCACGCATGAAACAACGCTCTCTCGGCCGCCTCTTCGCCACGCTTTGCCTCGCTGCGAGCATTCCGCTCGCCTTCGCCCAGAACGCCAAACCCAACGTCCTCTTCATCGCCATCGACGACTTGAACGACTGGCTCGGCTGCCTCGATGGCCACCCCAATGCCAAAACCCCCAACATCGACCGGCTCGCCGCCCAAGGCGTCCTCTTCGAAAACGCCCATTGCCAAGCCCCGATCTGCGGTCCCAGCCGTGCCTCGATCTTCACCGGCCTCTACCCCGCATCGACCGGAATCTACCTTCAGATCAACGATCAGGACTTGAAGTCGAGCCACCCGCTCACCGAGAAATGTGCCCTCATTCCCGACTATTTCGAGTCACACGGATACCGCACGCTCGGCGTCGGAAAACTCTACCACGGTGGCGACGCTATGAACACCTTCGACGAATACGGCGGCCGCTTCGCCTGGTTCGGCCCCAAACCCGAAAAACGCTTCAAATTCGATCCCGACTGGTACGACCACAAAATCGGCGGCACCCAAACCGACTGGGGCGCCTACCCCGACAACGACGAGGCCATGACCGATCACAACGTCGCCGCTTGGGCCGTGGAAAAACTCGGCCACCCGCAAAACAAACCCTTCTTTCTCGCCGTCGGATTCCTCCGCCCGCACGTGCCCTGGTACACGCCTCCCGATTGGTTCAAACACCATCCTTTGGATACAATTCAAACACCGCCCTACAAGCGAAATGACTTCGACGACATTTCCGAGATGGGCCAACGAGTCGCCGACGTCCCCATGATGCCCACCACCGAAGAGCTCATCGAAAGCGGCGAATGGAAACGGGCCGTGCAAGCCTACCTCACTTGCATCACCTGGGTGGACCATCAAGTCGGCAAAGTGCTCGACGCCCTCGAGTCCAGCGCCTACGCCGACAACACTTTCATCGTTCTCTGGTCCGACCACGGCTATCACCTCGGGGAAAAAAACCGATTCGCCAAGCAAGCAATCTGGGAGCGCAACACCCGTGTTCCGCTCATCATCGCCGGCCCTGGCATCGAGCCCAATCGCCGCTGCGCCCAGCCGGTTGGACTCATCGACATGTATCCCACGATGGTGGAGCTGTGCGGTCTACCCGAGAATACGATGAACGAAGGGCGCAGCCTCGTTCCGCAGCTCAACGACGTATCCACGCCCACCGAGGGCCCGGCCATAATCGCCTACGGGCCGGTCAACTACTCGATTCGGTCCGAGCGGTATCGCTACACTCGATACGAAGACGGATCGGAAGAACTGTACGACATGATCGAAGATCCCAACGAATGGACCAATCTCTCCCACAGAACGGACCTACAAGAAATCATCGAAGCGCACAAAGCCCACATTCCCAATAAAGCCGCGCCGCTCGCGCCCGGCTCCTCCTACGACATCAACCCGTACTTTATCGAACGCCAAAGAGACTGGCTCGAATCGAAATAATCCCGTTTCTCTATACATTATGAAACTCTCCGAAAAATTCACCCTAGCCGTCGCGGCCCTTTTCCTGGCGGGCTGCGCCCAAACCGAACCGGACGCGCCGCTCAATGCCCTCCTCATCACCGGCGGCTGCTGCCACGACTACGACTACCAGAAACAAGAACTCACCACCGGAATCGACCAGCACGCGGACGTTTCCTGGTCCATCGTCCACGAAGGCGGCGACTCCAAGGATTTCCAGTCCAAGCTCTTCAACAACCCCAACTGGGCCGCCGAATACGACGTCGTCGTCCACAACCAGTGCTTCGCCAACACCCAGGATCCCGCCTACATCGCGAAAATCGTCGACGCCCACAAGCAAGGCGTACCCGCAGTCGTGATACACTGTGCCATGCACACCTACCGCGCCGCCGAAGTCGACGACTGGCGCGAGTTTCTTGGCGTCACCACTCGCCGCCACGACCACCAAAGCAACTATCCGGTCACCGTCACGCAGTCGGACCATCCCATCATGCAAGACTTCCCGTCCGACTGGGTGTCCCCCATGGACGAGCTTTACATCATCGACAAACTCTGGCCCAACGCCGAAGCCCTGGCGACCGGCACCAGCGAAGAAACCGGCAAGTCACACCCAGTGTTCTGGGTAAATGAATACGGCGACGCCCGCGTATTCGGTACGACCTTCGGCCACACCAACGAAACCATCGCCAATCCCCAGTTCCAGGAAATCGTCAGCCGCGGCATGCTCTGGGCCGCCGGACGATTGTAGACAGGATTCGATTGGCGAGTTGGTTTTTGGACATCGCTCGTTCCTCGCTGGACCCCCGTCCCTGCGGGCGGGGCCAAGATCGCCTTCGGCGCCAAGACTCTCATCTAGGACCCCGGCGAAGTTGAGTGAAGATTTTCAATTTTTTGTCCTGAAACAAAATCCTGCCGCGGATACCGCAACGCGGTAGGAGCGATCCTGGCCCCGCCCGCAGGGACGGGGATCTTAGCCCCGGCCGTGTCGGGGCGATGTCCCCAAAACCCTCAACCTACACTACCTCGGTCCCGAGCGATTGATCCGATCCGCGCCCTTCGACTCGCCGGGGGTTTCTCCGCGAAACGCGCCGTTCTCAACCACCCGAGTCCCCGTCTCGCGACTGAACTCGTCCACCGAAATTTTGTCCGGCACCGAATCCCCGGTCGCTCTCCGCCATTGTCCCAAGACGCGGGCCAGCTTCCGTTCCACCAGCGACACCTCCTCCCGACCCGCGAGGTTGTACAACTGATGCGGGTCGTTCGCGATATCGTACAATTCAACCTCCGGTCGCGGCGCTTGAAACACCTCCGCTTGAGCCGCCGTGAGCGACCGCGCGTCGCGCCCCGCTACCAAGTCCTTGTGCGACGGCGATCGCACCGAATCCGCCGGCCCTTCCCAGGCGAACGCGGGACGATCGTTGAAAATATAGAGATGCGTCTGCGTACGCACACTCCGGGCCAGGGCCTCGAAATCGTGCCAATTGTGCTCGGAAAACGCATACCGACGCACGTCCTTGTCCGAATTGGAAAAAATCGGCCCCAAATCCACGCCTTGAAAGGTCGGCTCCACTTTCAGGCCCGCTGCTCGGATCACCGTCGGGGCCAGATCGATCACGCTCACCAGCGAATCGGAAACTGCGGGCGATTTGATTCCATTCGGCCAATGGGCCACCAGCGCCGTTTTCATTCCCGAATCGTGCAGCCGCGTTTTGGCCCGCGGAAACGGACGGCCATTGTCCGCCAGCACGAAGATCAGAGTATCCTCCAAAACACCCTGGTCATCGAGTTCGTCGACGACTTTTCCGATGAAATGGTCGAACCGGGTCACCTCGTTGTAGTACGACGCCAAGTCGGAACGCGTTTGCGGCGAGTCGACCAAAAACGGCGGCACCGTCACCACGCGCGGATCGATCTTGGGACCGTACTCGTCCGGTCGCCAATCCGCGTCCGCGTCCCAACCGCGATGGGCGTCGCTCGCGGCGAACCAGAAGAAGAACGGCCGATCTTTCGGTCGGTTCCGCGTGACCGACACCCAATTCGCGTGGCCGCCGCGGTTTCCCTCCACGCGGCCGCCGTCTACGTGATCAAAGGGCGGCGTATCGCGCGGATTCACTCGCTTCATATGATACTTGCCGGAGAGCGCCGTGTAGTAGTCGCCACCCTCCCGCAGCACTTCCGAGAGCCAAGGGAGGTGATCGGAAATAGGCAGATGCAGCTCGGCCGCTTTGCCATTGTTGTGCGGATACCGGCCCGTCACGATACTCGCCCGGCTCGGACTGCAACTGCTAGCGGTGAGATACGCGTTTGTGAAGCGCATCCCGTTCTCTGCGAGCCCGTCGATATTCGGCGTCCGAGCGCCTTCGTTGCCATAGCAGCCGAAATCGTTCCAGCTCACATCGTCGGCGATAAAGAAAACCACGTTTGGCGACGCGTTTAAATTCGGGGCAAGCAAAAGCGCGGCAATGGCAAAATATCGGAGTATCATGGCCACCGATCTGAACCGCTCTCTGCCGCGCTCGCAATCCAAATGAGCGCCCGCCTCCCAACCGGGGTGTGTTTTAAAGTGTCGTTTGATGCGGCTTCATTTCAAAACGAATCCCAGACCTGATCCTCCTAATGCACTCAGGTGACTTCCGATAGTTCGGAGCGCTTGGCCTGGCTCATCGCCGGTCACTGCCAACCCTCGTATCCCCACTTTACTTTCCAAGGTTGGAAAGTTAAGTGGGGATTTTCAAAGGAGGGTTGGCCCTGAGTGGGTCTCGGGACGCTGTCTTCGTGTACAGTTTTTTCGCGGAATGAAGCTCTTCCTGGATTCAAGGACTCTGCGTTGTCGCGAATCTTAAAAGGCAGACAGGCGATGGGTGGCTTCAGTGGTTTATGCGGGTCAGCGCGATATGCGATGCACTAAAGGCACACCCTCCCGACCGTATTCAGTTTTCTACTCGCTCCTTCCCGCGACTTCGCCCAACGTGACTCTGCTCCTTTATGAAGATTACCCACTACACGGTTACCCCCATCGCCACTATCGACCCGCCATTGAGAGCCGCGTCGGGCATGCACGCTCCCTACGCCCTGCGCGTCATTCTCGAAATCGCCTGCGAAGACGGGCTCACCGGCATCAGCGAATCCCCTTGCCCGCAAGGGATGGTCGAGTCGCTCAACCACCTGTGCGATCGACTGCTCGGCTCCGAACCGCTGCAATTGACTCAACTTCTCGAAGCTGCCCAGAACGCGCTGGAAACCCCGGACGAGCAACGCGGCGACAGCCCCTGGGACCAGCGACTGTGGGTGCACCTCCGCAGCGCGCTGGAAGTCGCTTGTCTCGACTATCTGGGCAAGCGATTCGAAGTGCGCGTATGCGATTTCCTCGGCGGCGCCGTCCGCGAGCGCGTTCCTTTCGGAGCTTACCTTTTCTATAAAGAGCGCGGCGCCGGCGGTCCCCTCGAATTCGATACGGACCCCAACGCCACTGGCTGGGACGCCGCCCGGCAACTCGAAGCGAAAACGCCGGAAGGCGTCGTCGCCCAAGCTCAAGCCATGATCGACGCCTTCGGGTTTCAGTCGATCAAACTCAAAGGCGGCGTCTTCCCTCCCGACGAAGAAGCCGCCGCAATGTTCGCCCTCCGCGACGCATTCGGCCCGGACGTGCCGCTGCGCCTCGATCCCAACGCGGTTTGGAGCATCGAGACAGGAATTCGCATCGGAACGAAACTCGATTCCGTCCTCGAATACCTCGAAGATCCGGTCAGAGGACAGGAAGCCATGGCCAAAGTCGGAAAAGCCATCGAGTCGCCGCTCGCCACGAACATGTGCACGACGTCCTTCGACGACATTCCGCGAGCGGTCGCGCTCCACTCCGAGGACGTCATTTTGACCGACCATCACTACTGGGGCGGTCTCAAGCCCTGTCTCGATCTGTGCCGCATTTGCCAAACATTTGGTCGCGGCATCTCCATGCACTCCAATAGCCACCTCGGCATCTCCCTCGCCGCCATGGTCCACCTCGGCGCCTGCATCCCCCAGCTCGACTACGACCTCGACACTCACTACCCCTGGCAGGCCGAAGAGATCGTCGCGGGCGGACAACTGAAATTCGAAAACGGGGCGATCGCCGTCCCCGACGCGCCCGGCATCGGCGTCGCCATCGATACCGACGCCCTGGAACGCCTCCACCAGAACTACCTCCGCTGCGGGCTCGAGTTTCGCAACGACGAAGCCGAGATGCAGAAAATCGAACCCGGATGGAAATTCGAAGCGACCCGTTGGTAGTTACAATTAAAATACACTATTTTTCAAATCCTTTGCGATCTACCCCCTCATGAATGAACTCGCTCTCAGAAAACGCGCCCTGGCCAAGGAACGGCTGATCGGCACCTTTCTCAACACCGGCTCCCCTCTCCTCGCCGAAGTCGCCGGTCAATCCGGATTGGACTGGTGCCAACTCGACATGGAACACGGCTCCGGCTCCTGGGGAATGCTCGCCCAGCAACTCATGGCCCTGGAAGGCACGGGCGCCGCGCCGGTCGTACGCGTTTCATCGCTAAACGCAGACTATTTTAAACGCGCTCTCGATCTCGGCGTCCACGGTATCATGATTCCCAATATCAGCGACGCCGAGGAAGCCCGGGCTGCCGTTTCCTACTCCCGCTATCCGCCCCACGGAACGCGCGGAGTCGCCATCATGAACCGAAGCGCCCGCTACGGCGCCAAGTTCGCGGAACGACTCGAATCCGCCCACGAAAACACGCTCATCGTCGCCCAAATCGAATCGCCCACCGCGATTGAGAACGTCGACGCGATCGCCGCGGTCGATGGAGTCGACGTCCTCTTTATCGGTCCCATGGACCTGTCCGTGTCGCTCGGCATACCCCGCCAATTCGACCATCCGAAATACGTCGAAGCCACGAAGAAAACGCGAGAAGCCGCCGCTCGTCACGGGAAAGCCTGCGGCATCCTCGGCTTCGCCCTGGACGAAATTCAAACCCTCTATCAACAAGGCTACACCTTTGTCGCGGTGGGATCCGACGGGGGCATGGTCGCCAATGGAATGAACGCGCTCGTCGCTGCAAGCAAGGACGCCAGCGCCTCCGCTTAATGACCGACAAACCGTATAAGACTAGTCTCACTCTCGCGAACATCGCGCCCAAAATCGCGGATACAAAACCCTTTGTCCTGCCCGAGCTGATACCGATCCGACAACGCTTCCCCGAAGAGGTCGAAGCGGATCTGGATACAGCAATTAGCCAACAGCTCGAGCCGTTCGCCAACCATGATTGGACCGGCAAGCGCATTGCCATCGCCGCGGGAAGCCGCGGCATAAAAGGCCAAGTCCAAATTCTCAAACAAACGATCGAACGTCTCAAAGAATGGGGCGCCCAACCCTTCATCGTTCCCGCCATGGGCAGTCACGGAGGCGCCACCGCGGACGGCCAAGTCGCGGTCCTCGCCAGCCTCGGCCTCACTGAGGAAAGTCTCGGAGCCCCCATCCGTTCCTCCATGGAAGTCGTGGAGCTGGGCGCGGTCGAAGGCGGAACGAGAGTCTGCTGCGACCGGCTCGCCTTCGAGTCGGACGGCATTATCGTCTGCAATCGCATCAAAGCCCACACCGCTTTCGCGGCCGACTACGAAAGCGGTCTGCTCAAGATGCTCATGATCGGGCTCGGAAAACACATTGGCACCTCCGGCGTCCACAAGCTCGGGTTTCATCGATTCCACGAAGTGCTCCCCGAAGTCGCCGCGATCACGCTTGAAAAAGCCCCGATCCTCCTAGGAATCGCCATCGTCGAGAACGCCTACAATCGAGTGGCGAAAGTCGAAGCGATCCCAGCTTCCTCCTTTTTCGACCGCGAGAAAGAGCTGCTGGTCTACTCGAAACGACTCATGGGCCGCATTCTCGTCCCTCAAGTCGATCTCCTGATCGTCGACGCTATTGGAAAAGACGTGAGCGGGGGCGGCATGGACTCCAACGTGACCGGTCGATCCGCTACAGGCGTCGAGCGCGACTACACGCCCGAGATCGGACAAATACTCGTCCGCGACCTCACCGGTGCAACCGAGGGAAACGCCATTGGTATCGGGAATGCGGACGTCATTACGCGTCGCGCTGCCGAGAAAATAAATCTCTCCAGTACCTACACAAACGCTCTCACGGCCCGGACCGCAAACGTCGCCAAAATTCCGCTCGTCGCGGAATCGGATCAGCAAGCGATTGAGATCGCCTGTCGAAGCGTAATTCAAGAAGACTACGCCAGCGCCAAAATAATCCAAATCGCCAATACAAAAGAAATCGACCGAATCTGGATGTCTACCGCATATCTCCCCGAAATCGAATCCCGCGACGATCTAGAGATCGATGGCGACTCCCAGCCCATCACCTTCGACGCGGACGGCAATCAAACCTGGCCGACAAAACGCGGCAGCTAATTCGGGTTCGGACAAACCGCGAATGAACGGGAATAGACGCGAATTTTAAAATACTGGATTTGATTCGTGTCTATTCGCGTGAATTCGCGGTTCCAAATTCACAGATCCAAACTCGCGGTTACACATCGATTCACTGATTCCCCAGCCACGACATCGCTTCCTCTTCGTCTACGAACGACTTGACATCTATATTCTCCTGCAAGCCAATCGCTTCGAGAAATCGCTGCTTCGGTTCGGTGGACAACACTCTACCCCCAGTCGCATCCTCCACTAGCAAGGCCAATTTGATATCTTTCGGGAACCATTTGGCGAACTCGAAAATCTCGCTGTATCCAGAAGTGCTCAACTGTTCTTTCGAGTCGATAAGCAAGCGATTGATCCGGTGTTTCTCTTTCAACTCCAGCACCTTCTCCATCGATTTTCTCCATTCCGAAGTCGGCACATCGCCGATCGATTTGATTCGGATGAGTCCATGTTCCTGGTCCAATATGACTTCTTCGGGCAATTGAGTGGAGTCTTTCTGTGAGTTTACTGTCGTACTCCTAGTCTTAATCCTAATCATACTCCTAATCTTAATCGAAAATCGAGCAAAGACAGGGATCGGGTGGTCGGGAGTAGGAGTAAGATGCACCCTGAAATAGGATATATAAGAAGGATGCCGGTTAAATTTACGTATATACCCTAGCCCCGCTTGTAAACTCAAAAATGAGACCGGATTATATAATCCATTTTAAATATCACTCGCGCAATCGTATACAATGGCGCTAAGTTCTGTTATTTATGGCCGTGGAAGATCGCACCGTACTCATTTTTCTAGCGTCGATAGTCGTCTTCGCCGAGTTGCCTCTTCCCGTTTCACTCGCGGTGGAAGACTCTTCTGCTGAACACTCCCACTACAGCGAGGGAACGCGCACCCGCGACGGCATCGGCAAGTATTATCTGGGACGCGAAATCGCCCAGGTGATGGGACACCAAGGGATCGGATGGCTCGAACGAGACGAGCGGGAAGCGGAGGAAGCTCCTTCCAAGGCGATCGCCTTGATCGACTTGGAGCCCGGCCAGACGCTCGCCGATATTGGAGCGGGCTCGGGATACTATTCCTTTCGCATCGCCGCTAGATTTCCAGAATCGCAAGTACTCGCCGTCGATATCCAGCAAGAAATGCTGGACTTCGTGAAGAACAAGGCGGACGCGCTCGGCGTGGACAACGTGCGCCCGCATTTGGGATCGATCGACAGTATCGAACTCCCGGAGAACTCGATCGACGCTGTCCTGTTCGTGGACGCCTATCACGAGTTCTCTCATCCGTATGAGATGATGACATCGATACTCGACGCTCTCCGTCCGGGCGGAGTCGTCTACCTGCTGGAATACCGAGCGGAAAATCCCAGAGTACCCATCAAACCGCTACACAAGATGAGCGAGGCTCAGGCGAGAAAGGAGCTCGAATACGTCGGCTTCGAATGGGTGGAGACGAAAGACGACCTCCCGTGGCAGCACTTTCTCGTGTTTCGGAAACCCCGATAGAGACTACTATTCGCGAGTTGTGTGTTATTTTTGGACATCGCTCGTCCCTCCCGCTTCGCCTTGCGGGCTACGCGGGACTCGGTCGCTAAGACCCCCGTCCCTTCGGGCGGGGCCAGGATCGCTCCTACCGCGTTGCGGTATCCGCGGCAGGACTTTCTTTTTTAGCTGAGTAAATCTATAAGTTTATCCCTTCGACATCATCTATAAAAAGTCCTGCCGCCGAAGGCGATCCTGGCCCCGCGTAGCCATCGACTTTGTCGGTGGCTGAGACGGGGATCTTAGCCCCGACGCAGTCGGGGCGATGTCCAAAACAACCAACTGGCAGGGTCCGCTACAGTTCGAACCTCACTCCGGTGGTCAAGCTCCAAGGCCGCAAACGATAGTAGGTGGAGTAGAGAGACTCCCCTTCGTACATGTCGAGATAAGGCTCGTTGGTGATATTGTCCCATTCCACGAATACGCGGGACTTGTCCTGCATCTTGTAACTCAGAGCCAAGTCGATCCGACTGCGCGGAGCGAAGTAGCGGTCGCTTTCGGCATTGTTGGCGACGCGATAGACGTTGTCGTCCTCAGCCTGGATTTTCACTTGGGCGAACAGTTTCTCCTTTTGATAGGTGAAGGCCACATTCACTTCGTTGTCGGAAACACGTGGCAGCGGGAGCACTTCGCCCGGACGGGTCGGGTACTCGAGTTCCGACTCTTTGCTGGTGTAGTTCGCGTTGACTGAAAGGCCGTCGTTCACCAAAGGTAAACGCAGCGGTTGGCTCCAGGTCATGGACACGCCACGCAATTGAGCGCTCGAGCTGTTCTCCTGACGCTCTAGTTCGAAGCCGTCGTAGATACCGCCGGAAACGAATGACTCGTTGCTGAAAATATAGTCGTCCAATTTCCGATCGAACAGCTCCAAGGACAGCAGGCCTTCATCGCCCACCTTGAAATCGACGGACATGTCGATGTTCGTGTACAATGTCGGATCGAGGCCGGGGTTGCCCTCCTCGATTTCGCGATCCTCGAGATTGACGCGACGATAGGGAACGACATCGCCGTATTCCGGGCGCTTGATTGTATTCGTGAACGAAGCGATCACGGTAGTCCGATCATTCCACATGTAGCGAACATGGGCATTCGGGAAGGCGTTGCCGTAGCTGGAAGAACCGGAAGTGGGATTGGTGTCCAGATAGACGATTTCGTCAAAGTTGCCGTCGCCGTCTTTGTCCGCCGTATCCGGCCCGAGCAGCACTTCGTTCGCCGTAAAGTCGATGGTCGTATTCTCCTGGCGCATACCCAAGATAGCTCGCCATTTTCCAACGCTATAGTCGCCCATCGCGTAGTAGGCGTCGACACGTTCTTCCACATCGTAGGACAAGGAATCCGTGTTCTCGCGCGAACGGCGTTCGTTGAAGATGAAATCGTCGAAATTGTCTTCAATGTATCCATCGAGCAGATTCCGGTCAGGCGTCGGCCCGAGGCCGTACAGTCCCGCGAGGAGGCTCTTTTCGCCGGCGCTCGAAAGGGTCGAGGACAGGGTGAACGGGTCCGCCCCCTCGAATCCATCGTAGTAGTTGGACTGGTTGTCCGTGGAGCTGTCGCGAACGCGGCTCTTGACGCCGGAACGCAGCGACAGGCGCTCGTTGCCGAAGGCGTTGCTCCACTTGAAATTCGCCGACGTGATCGAGTCGGTCTCCATCCGCGCTCGCTGTCGCAAAGTGAAATCCTCGAAGAGATAGCCACTCGGGTCGGACAGATTTGTCCCGTCCAGAGCAGTGACTTCGGGAAAGGTGTAGCTGTCCAACGTGTAAGCCAGATCCGCGTCGGACATCACGAAATCGACATTGAGATAGTCCAGGGGCGAACTTTGGTCGTCCTGGTACATGATGCGGAAATCCGCTTCCCAGTCGCCTTCGGTCCACTCGCCTCCGAGCGAAGTTTCCGCCACTTCGTATTCGGTCGTGAACTCGTAGAGGCCACGCTCGACCTCGGCCGATTCAATCGTCGCGCCCGAATCGTCTGCCGATACGTAGCTCCCCTGATTAAAACGATACTCAAAGTGCGGCAATACCTCGCTGTTGCGATACAAGCTGTGGCTGCCCTTCCAGAAGAAGCGCAGCGACTCGCTCGCCTTGAAGTCCAGCGAGGCAGTCAAGTCCCGATCCGTGTTGCGCTCCTCGATGTCGAACACGCGGAGCTCCTTGAGGACGATGCGCGATTCGCCGTTCACGTTCCGGCGGAACCAGTCCTTGTTAATATATTGGGTACCTTCGTGCTCGTTTTCGTAGGAAACGGAAAATCGGCCGCCCAAATTACGCTTTTCATTGAGGGCTCCCCCGATCGAGAGGCTTCCCTCGTATCCAATGCCGCCCACGAGCGACTCGTAGTCCGACTGGAGGCTGACCTTGGTCACGGTTTTCTCCTGCAAATAAGACGGGCGGGTTTTCAAACGGATCGATCCGCCTCGCGAGTCCGCGTCTTGGTCCGGGGTGACCGCTTTCATCACTTCCACGGACTCGACCGCTTCCGCTGAAATGTCATCCAAAGACTGACGCGAGCCCTCGCCGTCGATCGTCACATTGGCGAATGACAAATCCGGCCGCCGGCTAATCGCTTCGCGCACGCTGGAATCCTCCACCAGTTGCACCTCGTCCTTTTCACTGACGATCGCTTCGCTATCGTTCGAACTCGACTCCTTCTGCTCTTGCTCGTCCGCCAGCTTCGCGCTCAGCCCAGACGAAACAAGGCACCCCAGCAGAAAACCTGCCGCCAGGAGCCGCAATCGCGTGATTCTAAAATTCGATGAACTCATCCTAAAACTAATGTCGCTCGCGCTTTTCAAAATATTTCCTCCCGAAGCCGCTCGCGCCCAGCCACTCCGAAACCCCGGCGTGAATTCGCTAAGGTACCCAATGAAACGGTAAATTTGGACACCTACGTAAGCGCAAAAACGCCCGTAAATCAACTTACTGTAACATTATCGATTTCTTAGCAGATGCGGAGGCTTGCAACGGCGACGAATCGCCTACCGTTCCGAATGCGCCGATCGGGCGGAAATTGTGTAAAAAATCGAGCGTTTCAGGCCAAGATATCGTGGGCCACGTGGCCGTGAACATCGGTCAGCCGATACCGCCGCCCCTGGTGCTTGAAGGTCAACTTCTCGTGGTCGATCCCCAGCAAGTGCATGAGCGTCGCGTGGAAATCGTGCACGTGGATCTTGTTCTCGGTGATATTGTAGCCGAAATCGTCAGTCGCCCCGTAGGTAAATCCAGGCTTCACGCCCGCTCCCGCCATCCAAATCGTAAAGCAGTTCGGGTGGTGGTCCCGACCGTAGTTGTCCGCCGTCAATTTGCCCTGCGAGTAGTTCGTCCGGCCAAACTCCCCGCCCCAAATCACCAGCGTGTCCTCCAGCAGTCCTCGCTGCTTCAGATCCTTGACGAGCGCCGCGGAGGCCTGATCCGTATTCTCGCACTGCCGTTTGATGCCGCTGGGGAGATTTCCGTGCTGATCCCAGCCTTGGTGGAAAAGCTGGATGAACTTGACGTTTCGCTCGGCCAACCGACGGGCCATCAAACAATTCGCCGCGTAGGTGCCCGGATCGCGGGAATCCTCCCCGTACATCTCGAACACCGAATCCGGCTCGTCCGACAAGTCGTTCACTTCGGGAACCGACATCTGCATGCGATGGGCCATCTCGTATTGAGCGATGCGCGACTGGATTTCCGGATCGCCCCATGAATCGTACTGCAATTCGTGCAGCTGCTTCAGATAAGTCATCATCTGCTCGCGATCGTGATCGTCCATTCCCGGAGGATTGCTCAAAAAGAGAACCGGATCCTTGCCCGCCCGAAACTGGACGCCCTGGTGCTCCGACGGGAGAAACCCGTTGCCCCACAAGCGGGCGTACAAGGGCTGGCCACTGCCATTTTTGGATACAAGCG
Organism: Opitutaceae bacterium; assembly: GCA_028284235.1. Taxonomy (GTDB): domain Bacteria; phylum Verrucomicrobiota; class Verrucomicrobiia; order Opitutales; family Opitutaceae; genus Pelagisphaera. The sequence continues at coordinate 78,920 of JANQSC010000009.1, read as the reverse complement.
TTATAAACGTCGGCAAATTGTCGTTGCCGCTGCCAAGTCCGTAACTGAGCCAAGCGCCCATGCTGGGGCGACCCGTAATTTGCGAGCCCGACTGGAAAAAGGTAATCGCCGGATCGTGGTTGATCGCGTCCGTATTCATAGACTTGATAAAACACAAGTCGTCCACGATCTCCGCAGTGCGCGGCATCAACTCGCTCACCCAGGCCCCCGAATGGCCATGCTGCTTGAAGTCGAAAATCGAACGAGCCATCGGCAAGGAACTTTGGTTTGAGCTCATTCCCGTCAACCGCTGCCCCTGCCGCACCGAGTCTGGCAATTCCTGGCCGTGCAGCTGCGACAAGGTGGGCTTGTAGTCGAAAAGCTCCAGCTGAGACGGGCCGCCGCTCTGAAACAAGTAAATGACGCGCTTCGCTTTCGGAGCGAAATGCGGGTTTCCCAACACGCCCAGCCCCGCAGTTTTCGGCCCCGTCGTTCCCAAAGCGGAACCCGTCAGCATCGACAACGCCGCCGCGCCCAGTCCCATCGACGTTTGCGACAAAAACTGACGCCGATTCAAATGGCTGCACTTTTCTTGAAATTCGTTCATTGGAACCGTCCTTTTCTAACCTACTTCTCCAAACTCAAAACGCAACCGCAGCCTAACGCTTAGTGACCACCGCGTCGTGGTTCATTACCATGTTCGCCACGACTCCCAAGGCCGCGACCTCAACTCGATTCACGCCCTCCCCGACCGGCCGCTCGCCAACCGTAAGGAACGCGTCCACCTTCTCCGAGGAATCGCCAAACGACTTCAATCCATTCTCGTACACGGAACTCAACGCCGCCAATTCCCCGCTCGACGGAAAACGACTCGTGAGCGAGCGATACAGGTACCGCAGCCGCTCTTCGGAATCCGCGCTCCGGCCCATCGTTCGCTCCGCCAAGACGCGGGCCGCTTCGACGATCTGCGGATCGTTCATCAAATTCAAGGCCTGCAACGGCGTGCTTGTCTGCTGCCGCTTGGGCACGCAGTAGGCCCGCGTGGGGGCGTCGAAGCCGTTCATCATGGGCGGCGGAACACTCCGTTTCCAAATCGTGTACAAACTCCTGCGATACAAGTCTTCGCCCGAACCTTGCTCATAAGTGCCGCTGTTCATCTTCCAAAGCCCCTCCGGCTGATACGGATAAACGCTCGGTCCTCCAATTTTCGATACAAGCAACCCGCTCGCCGCGAGGGCGTTGTCCCGAATCATTTCCGCGGTTAATCGCTTCCGGGGACCGCGGGCCAGAAGACGATTTTCCGGATCCATGGCCAACAAAGACGCGTCCCCTTTCGAGCTCTGGCGATACGTGGCGGAGGTCGCAATCAAGCGAAGCATTCCTTTGACGTCCCATCCCGACTCCATAAACTCGGCCGCGAGCCAATCGAGAAGCTCCGGATGCGAGGGCAAGCTTCCCTGGCTTCCAAAATCCTCAGGCGTGCCCACGATTCCATTACCGAAAAACAACTGCCAATAGCGGTTAATCGTCACTCTCGACGTCAGCGGATGCTCCCGACTTGTCAGCCATTGAGCCAAGCCGAGTCGATTCGTAGGCAAATCCTCCGGGAACGGCAGGATTTCCGACGGCGTCCCGTTTTCGACCGGATCCAGTTTAGCGTCGTACAAACCGCGACTGAGAAGGTAAGCCTGCCGCGGTTCCGGCATCTCGTCCATGATCATCACTTCGCGAATCGTCTCGCTCAACGCGTTCCATTCCGACCGCGCCTCCGCCAACGCCACGAGACCGTCCCGGTGGGCTTCATTATAGCGGGCCGCGTAGTACTCCCGCCAATCCGCGTCCGAGACCCCGTCCAATACCGCGTCTCCCTTCGCAAGCCACGCCACCTCCAACGGGCTCAACTCTCGGCGGTAAACTCTCAACTCGTCAACAAGCGCTCCCGGTAGCCCTTTGCTTCGCCAGCGACCGCCGACTTTGATCGCGATCTCCTTGAGCACGTCTTCTTTGCCGGGCTTGAATTCCTTATACAAGTTGTCGCGCCGCGCCACCATTTCAACCGGAGCGTCGTCCACCCACAACGTCACGCCCGCGGCCTTGGACGAACCATCATACGTCAGGGTCACGCGTTGCCAAACTTCCTTCGCGACCGGATCGACCGACTCCAAGTGAATCGAATTGTAGGGAAACGTATGGGCGAGTCGCACATCCCATCGCCCGTCCAAAAGCGACACTTCAAAACCCTTGTAGTTATAGAGAATGCCTGCTTTGTTGTAGTGGAACAAAGCGCCTTCCTTGAGGGCTTCCGGTATCCACGCTTCAATACTCACGGAAAACGGCTTTCCGCGCTCGAACCCAGTCGCGCTCGGAAAGTAGAGCGGATCGTCCCCGTTCAATCGGACCACCTCGCGCGACCCTTCGACCAACGTTTCCAACTCCGGCCCGTCCTCGCTTTTCAAGTTCGCCCCGAACAACACCCGTCCGGGAGACTCCGGTTCGAAATAGTTGCGTATCCGTTTGCTGGTGTCGTCCTTCATCAATGGGAAACGAGCCAAAAGCGCGTCCCCTCCATTGAAATCCAATTCCGCAAGCTCGATCGTCCCCTTCCAATCCTCAAATGCTCGATCGCTTGCATCGCGAAGCGACTCGACCGCGCGAAGTTTCGATCGCGCCGTCGCCTCCAGAGCGTCGAGACGGGCCTTTTCAGCATCGTGTGGCAGGAGCATCGTCGGCACCGGCATGTCGTTCACGTCGAAGGAGATTTGCCCGGACTCGTCGACGTTGTTGAAGAAACTGCTCAAACTGTAGAATTCCTCCTGCAGAATCGGGTCGTACTTGTGGTCGTGGCAACGGACGCATTCCATCGTCGCCCCCAAAAACGCCGTACCCAAGGTTTGGACACGGTCTGCGGCGTACTCGACGAGAAACTCCTCGTTGACGATTCCGCCTTCGCCATTTTGCGGATGGAGGCGATTGAACGCCGTCGCCAAGCGTTGCTCTATCGTCGGGTCGGGCAGCAAGTCACCCGCCAGTTGCCAGGCGACAAACTCGTCGAACGGCTTGTTCTCGTTGAACGACTGGATGACCCAATCGCGCCAAGGCGACATGTCCCGGTAGCGATCCATGCTGTAGCCATGCGTATCCGCGTAGCGGGCGACGTCCATCCATTCGACCGCCATGCGTTCGCCGTAGCTTGATCGCGCCAGCAGATCGTCCACGAGCGACTCGTAAGCGTTCGGCGAGTCGTCGGCCAGAAACGCGTCGATTTCCTCAACGGTCGGCGGCAGACCCGTCAGGTCGAAGGTCACACGCCGAATGAGGCTCTCTTTGTCCGCTTCCTCGGATAGCGCCAATCCCTCGCGAACGAGACTTGCAGCGACAAACGCGTCGATCGGGTTCTCCTCGAGATCCGTCGCGCCCGGAATCTCCGGACGAACAATTTCTTCGTAGGCCCAGTGCTTCTTGTATTCCGCGCCCTGCTCGATCCACTTCCGAATGATCGCTTTTTCATAGTCCGACAGGACCAAATTGGAACTGGCAGGCGGCATGACGTCGTCCGGATCGTCCGTCGTGATTCGCCCGTACGCTTCGCTGGCACCCACATTCCCGGCGACAAAGGCCCGACCGCCAGAGTCGAGAATATGCTCCAATCCGCCTTCCGGATTGTCTATGCGCAATCCCGCTTCGCGGGTTTCCCGATCCGGGCCGTGACAGTGAAAACAGCGATCCGAAAGGATCGGCCGCACGTGGAAGTTGAAATCGACGCGATCGGGCAGCGCCGCCACTTCCGCCTCAGAGACAATAGACTCCTCAGGCGCGCAGCCGCTCAAGATCAGCAGCGCGATTCCCCCGACAATGCTGCGGAGGGGTAGTACAGCTCGCAATCGTTTCCACATGGCCTGCAATCCAATCAATTATCGATAGTCCCTAAGAGGGGGAGTGTCTAGTAAGTCGAAAACGTAGGGCTGGCGCTTGCGCCATGCCGCGAATGTCGCTGAAAAATTAAGCTACGCGGCGCTTCGCAAGCGAAGGCCCTACGAAAAAACCCATTTAACTCCGACTCACTAGACACTCTCTTAGTCGAGTTCGATATTAAAATCGGATTAGCAAAGTAGACAGTCAACCCCCCGGCGATGGAGAGAATTGCCTTCTTTTTGTACTTTTCGCGGTTTATGGCGGAATTCTACCAAACGGCGTCGCCCATTTCCCATCCACGGCGGACGGGCTCGCGCGCGAATTGGTTCAACGCGTCGTCGTTGGTGATGCGCATGCGCTTGTCGTCCCACTCGATGCGGCGACCGAATCGCTGCGACAAAACCCCCAGTAAAGTCATCTCCGTCAAACGCGACGCGTACTCGAAGTTCGAACCCGGAAGCGGACCGTCCCCCTTGATGGCGTCGACCCATTCGCTGATATGCGTGCCCTTGATGCGCGGAATGCGCTTCTCTGGGAGGTTGCGCCGGAAGTCCTGCCATATGTTTTCCGGATACAGCCGCGGACTATTCGGGCGGGCTCCCGTCGCGATGGATCCGGACTCGCCGATCATCAGCATGCGCGTATCGCCCCACTCGTCCAATCCCCACTCGGGCTGAACATCTGGCCAGTCGCCCTCGTACCAGGTCATTGTCACCGCGGGCAGTTTTCCGCGTTTGGGAAACTCGAAGCGAATCGCCGAGCTCTCGGGAGCGATCCCCTCGAGCGTTCGCTGCTCTTTGTGGATGCAATCCACAGCCGTAGGCGAACCGAGGTTCAGGGCCCAGAACGGCGCGTCCAATGTATGGCAGACCCAGTCGCCCAACTGTCCGTTTCCAAACTGATAGAATCCTCTCCAAGAAGCCGGAAGATAGACTTCGTTGTATTTAACATCCTCGACCGTTGGCCCCTTCCAAAGGTCCCAGTTCAAATGCAGCGGCACGGCTTGGGACGTCGGCGGAAAACGCGTCGGCTTGTTAAACAAGCGCGTAGGGCCGAAATTCGGCCCGCCATTTAAGGCCACGATCTCCTTGACGTCCCCAATGGCGCCCGATTCGTACCATTCCTTCACGTAACGGATTCCCTCCGTCGCGTGGCCCTGGTTGCCCATTTGCGTGATCACCTTGAAGCGTTTTGCCGCCTTGCGAAGCGTGCGCGCTTGCCAGATGTTGTGCGTGAGCGGCTTTTCGGTCAGCACGTGCAATCCACGCTCCATCGAAGCGTACGTACCCACAAAATGGGTATGGTCGGGAGTGGCGATGCATACCGCGTCAATTTCCTTGTCCAACGCGTCCAGCATTCTCCGGAAATCCTTAAAACGCGGTACGTCGGGATACTTTTTGTAGGTGGACGATGCCCGCTCGTCGTCCACGTCGCAAAACGCCACGAAATTTTCCTTCGTCAGTCCTCCGATAAGACCACCGGCGCGACCACCCGCGCCAATGAAGGCGACATTCAGTTTGCTGTTGGCCGACGGGCCCGAACTTCCGATGGCGAATCGAGGGAAGATCGACGCGGCCGCGACCGCGGCGCTCGTTTGCGTTAAAAATTCTCTACGGTTCATTTTGCGTTTATCAGTCTAGTCAGTTAATCGATTAGTATTCAGTATTCGACCACGATTTCGTTTGCGCTTTCATCGTCTATAGACAATCCCGAATAGAGCGCTTGATCCGGCAAATCGTCGCCGACTTTAACGGTATATTTGCCGTTCGCGTACACGGGAGGTTGAAACGAAGAACCGGATACGCGTCGCGTATAGAGCACTTCGCCCGAATTTTCATTTACAACCTGCACCACGGGTCGCTGCCCATCCGCGAATTTCAATTTCGGAAGATGGCCCACCGGCGATCGACCGTCGTTCTGCTCCATGTCGATGGCGATCGGCCAGCCTGGGTACTGTTCGGAATCCCCCAGCGACGCGTTCGACTTCCCCGGCCAGCACTCGAATACGATTCGCTGTTCCGACTTGATGAAGCGAGCGATCGCGTAGCCGTCCCCCGTGTTGTCCGGCGGAACGACGTCGTTGTCGTCGCGGCGGTAAAGATTATCGCTCTCCGGGTTGGCGTATGCGTACATCGTAATCCGATTGTCGAGACCATCCCGATAGTCTCCAGTCCAAGGAAGCGGACTCCCGGGAATGGGCCGGTCTCCCGGCTCCTCGTCTAAAGGCCACCACCAGCGTCCGTAAATTTCGTTCACAATCGCCGGGTTGACGAACGTGAACGGGCCGTCGCGATACGCGTCAATCCCGTGCTGGGTCACAACGGCAAGATGTTGGTCTCCCGCCAAGTGACAGGCTAATCCGCGGCGGATCGCGCGCAACGCGGCGTTGCGACCCGTTTGGGGCCAGCCGTTGCTGTCGAGATCCGCCCGCAGTCGATTGCGATGGTAGCCATGCAGATGAACCGCGCCCGCGAAGTTGGTTTGGGAAAGAACGCATTTTATTTCTGTATGCGTCCAGTCCTGACTCCAGCTATCCAGAAACTCCAATTGACGCTCCCCGAGCAAGACGAGACCCGGCAGATCGATTTCGCTCGGATCGAAGTACGAGCCGACGATATGGTCCGGTCGCTTCGTATCGCTGGACACTTTTCCCTTCGGGCCACTCTTGAACTTGCGGTCTTCCAAAATAGCGAAGTCGATTCCCCCCACATTCAGCGAGGTGTAGTAAACGCCAATCCCGCGGGCAATCGGAGTCGGATCAAATGGGTCGGGAAGGTGCCACGTCTGACAACGCTCCACCATTTTCACGTATTCCACCGGATAGGCGTACCCTCCCGACGGAGCGCCGTCCGTCGGAGCGATACCGCCTTCCCCCCAGAGATTGGCCTGGCCCACATCATGATCGTCCGGAATCGTCACCACCGGTCGGTCCCGAAGAACCTCTTTGAATTGTTTTCCGAACAACAGCCACCCTGCAGTATGCTGCGCATGATCGTAGGTTTGATCCCCCGCGAAAAACAGCAAATCGGGATCGTGGTATTTCAAGTTTCGAACATACTCGTCACGGTCCCCCCGATCGAACTTCGCGTTGCAAGACAACGATGCGACCACGATCTCATCCTTGTCGACGGGATCCTTCCGTATCGTCCCTTCAAATACAGCTTTCTCCCCGTGCCTGACGCGATACTGAAAATCTTCGCCGCTGTTCCAATTCTCCAAACGAAAGTGAGCCGACCAGCCAAACGGCATCACCGGAGCGGACGCGACCTCCGTCCACTTCCCGTACAGCTTCAATTCTAGCCGCGCCGATTGATCCTCATCCGGATAGAGCGGGTACAACTGAGACGTCATTTTCAGCACCCCCCGATGATGGGTGTACAAAGCGAACGCAACCACTTCGTCTCGCGGAACCTTCAGACCATTCAACCAGGCGTTGTTGCCCTCGTGCTCGATCTCCCACCACTCTCCCACAACCGCCGAATCCAGCCCCGGCCTCTCGGGCCAAGGAAGCTCAGACGCGCTGATTGAACCCACAAACGCCAGCAGCGCCCCTGCCAAAATCCACCGCGGGCTTCGAAACAGTAAACTACCTTTTTTCATAGCGCGCCTCCATGACCTTCGCTACATGCGGATTTCTGAGCAGCTCGCCAAGCAATCTGTTCTGAATCTCCGGATACTCTGATCCGATGTCGTTCGTTTCGCCAATATCCGCCTCAAGATCGTACAACTCCATGTGCTCATTCAAAAACCAGTAGATTAACTTGTATTTCCCATCTCGATACGCGACGCAACGGTAGGCCTGACGCTCCATTTGATGACTCGTGTACACCCAATAGTATGGGCGCTCTAACTCCATGGGGTTCCCCAGCAGCTCGTCCTTTATACTCACACTATCAACATGGTGCTCGGGCATGAGCGGCATTCCAAGAAGGTCTATCATGGTCGCAAAGTGATCCGTATTGTACGTGGGTAGATCCGATACAGCGCCCGCTGGAATTCGTCCCGGCCAGCTCACTATCAATGGAACCCGAATGCCGCCCTCGAAGAGCCATGATTTCCCCATACGATAGGGTTGGGCCGAGCTGATCCTTTGCTGTGAATTCGTCACACTCCCCTGGTCCGAAGTAAAAACGACAATCGTGTTTTTTTCGATACCCAGCTCCTTCAGTTTCGCCATTACGCGACCGACATTCTCATCCACAACCTTAACCTGCGACGCGAATTCCGGGTTGTTCTGAACCAGAGACTCAGTTGTCGTCGAAGGACCGTGCGTAACCTCTCGATCCGTCGGGCCCTCGAATGGCGCCTGCTTTGCGAGCTTCTCCTCGAAATACTCGGTATGCTCCTTTTTACCCTGCGCCCAAACTCCCGGAATGCCTGGCTTGTGGACCGCGTAGTAAGAAAGATAAAGCAGAAACGGATCATCCTTGTTCTCATCGATGAACTTCAAGGCCTTTGTCGTGATCGCGTCCGTAAGATAATCACCCGGCTTTCCATCTTCCATTCCAGGCACATCGAATGTCGTGCGTTTCACATGCGACTTGTAGGGATAGTAAAAATCCGCCGGCTGACCCATTTTTCCGCCCGCCACATTCACATCGAACCCAAAGCGGTAAACCGATTCGGAATCGCCCAGATGCCACTTACCCGCAAAGAGCGTCTTGTAGCCATTGTCCTGGAGCAACTTCGGCCAGACAAAATCCTCTTCCCTCAACCTACCGGTCGTAGCCACAATCTCAAGACGCGCCGGAGTCCGCCCGGTCATGATCGCTTGGCGCGACGGCCCGCAGACCGCGTGTGACGCGTAGGCGTTGGTAAACCGCATTCCTTCGCGCGCGAGCCGATTGATCTCCGGCGTTTCGTGAAAGGAGCTTCCGTAGCAAGCCAGATCCATCACGCCCATGTCGTCGATGAGGAAAAACACGACATTCGGGCGATCCGACGCCTTGAGCGCGGCCAACCCCACGAAACAGATCGCCACGCAGCTTCGGATAAATCTAGCAGTCGAGAGTCGCATTACTCCGCCCAAACTGTATTCGATTCATCCAAATTCCAATCATTATCGAAATAGCCGGCAACCGGGATTCCCAACATACCCTTGGTGTACATCTCAGGCGTTATGACCATGAAATCTGGATACGCCGTTCCAGACACGAAATAGCGATTCGGGTCCACCGCCCATTGGCCTTTGGATCCAGTGCCCGCTACGACGCCGACCGAAGCGATGGCGCTGTCGGCCCGCGGGCGAATCAAGTAGATGCCGAGATCGTCGCCTTTGAGAACACGATCGCCCACTTCGATTCGGTTGCGACTAACTTGCACGGGGCTATCCGACAAGAGCGTTTTCCACGCCTTGTTCGTGGTCCGGTTTCCATAGAGGATCACCGATCGATCCGGATAGCCGTTCAAGGTGAACTCCGTATCGGGAATCACGTCGATGGAGCCATTTCCTCGGTAGTAGAATGTTTCAGCGTCGAACCGCGCCTTGTTGATCGCCCATTGGTTTTCGGCCTGATTTCCACCGGTCGCATAAACGAATACCATGCGATGCTGGAAAGCGTCCTTGAATCCTCCATACCGAACTGGATTCTTCTGAGTCGTATCGGTCGGCGTTTCGACAATGCTCCATTGATCCGCTTCTTTCTCCAGCCACACCTCGGAAGTTCCCGGCCAGGCGAGATCCGAAATTGCTTGCCCGTCGACTTCCAGCGCCAGCGTTTTCATGTGAGCGCAATGCTCCAGGTCTACCTTGAAGATTTTGAGGTTTTCCGTCTCGATGGAGATGGTCCGCTCGTCGATATCTTCGTTGTTGCGCCGCTGTCTCCGCGTCCGAATCGACTGCGTAGCCACGACTCCGCAAAACTCGTATGACTCCTCTTGTTGATACAGCGTAATGTATCGACTGGTTGAGGACAACCCCGGGCTAGCGCTCCGGAAATGCATAACGCCCAAGTCGCGAATGTCCTTGCGCGGGCGGTCCCGGAAGAAATTGAAAATAGGCGGGCGGTCGTTGCCAAAGGTATGCCCCCCACCCGGCTCTTCGCGATAAGCGATGTCGCGATGAAACTCCGCCAAATGCTTGTGCATGAATCGGGCTTGCTCCACCGGCACGTTGTTATCCAAATCGCCATGAGCGATGTAGACCCCGTGCTGCAGGTAGTTCTTGCTCATCTCAAGGGTTCGGCTCGGGTTGGAAGCGCGATTGAACAAGGTTTCCATCGGGGTCGGATCCCGGCCTTCTTCGCCTTCCTCGCGCTTTCCCCCGTACGAATAGAACGAACGCCAAGCCGCTTTGGGAGCAATCGCCCCCCAGCGATCAGGGAAGACTGCTCCCAGGTACCAAGCGCCGTGCCCTCCCATGGAGTGACCTGTCAAATACGTGCGGTCCGGATCCGTTTCGTAGCGCGACTCCGCGTGACGAATCACTTCGAGAGCGTCCCACATCCCCCATTCCTGCCAATCGAATCCAAACTCGCGCCGATTGGTCGGAGCGATCAAGTGGCCCCAGTCCTTCGACTGGTAGCTTCCCGCGTGGCGGATCGCCATCACCGCCGCTCCGTGCGTGCTGACGAAGAGAGCCGGTTTTTTGCCCGGCTCCGAACCGCCTTCGCGTACGGCGTAATACTGGACGCTGCCATCGATGTCGGAAATGAACGTGATCCGGTAGTTCTTCGAAGGAGGCTTAACTTCAACCGTAAGGTCGATCGTATCCACTAATTGGTCATTGCGGTAGAGGCTCACTTTTACGACTTCCTCCCCTTCTGGAGTGTCGCCGTCGAACACGGTAAACGGCATCTTCCGAGTTGTCATCGGCATAACGCTTCCGGACAAATCCGTGGATCGTTTCTGCCCGCCCGACTCGGCGACAATGCGAAATCCATCGAGCGTTTTCGACGTCGCGTTGACGATGCGAACGGCTGCCCACTTGTCGCCGACTTCATCGGTAAGGAAGTCGGGCACGAGCGCGTCCACGTCGGTAAGATAATAGTCCTTGGGAGGAGCGCTCAGCGTGATCGACTTGTTGCGGCCGCGAGAAACCCGATACCAAAATTCGTTCGTTCCCCGCTTCAGCTCGACCGGCAGAATCATCCAGCCTTTACCGTATCCATCGCCCCCGCGCAAAACACCGTTCACGATTGTTTCGGAATTACCGCTCGCTTGCAGAATCGCGACTTCCGATTTCGGTGACTCGTAGGTGAAAAAAGCGACTCCCCCGCGCAGTTCGTCGTCTTGCAAGACGCCGTCCGCATCGAGCGTGAGCCCGCGCCAATGTTGCTCCTCGCCTCGAGTATTCACGCCTGCGAGTTCTCCCAGCTTCGGAGCGGTCAAAGTTCCGTTAGCATAGGCGGAGGTAATGGGGTCGCCATAGACCGCCGAACGTCCCGCGGAACGCGCGCTGGTGGAGCCGGCATATAATCCGCCCTCCAATTTGTAGTCTCGCTCTTCCGCGAGTGACGACGGAAGCGATGCCGCCAATGCGGCCATGATACAGAGTTGTGCTTTCATTTCCTAGTTGTTGGTTGTGAAGTCCCAGTGGATTACAGAATCTCAAATAATTTTGGATACCATTGGCAAATTATTTGAATCTACCTGAAAGTAATTTCGATCACGTGGGCATGTTGACCGAACGGGTTTTCGGGCAATCGCGCCGTGAGGCCCGCTTGATCTTGCCTCCAGCTAACTCGCTCGGGCGATCCCAGAAACGAAACCGAGTTTACCGCTTTCGCGCCACTCTTCAATCCCAGTAAGTCGATCGTCACCAAAGACGCTTCCGGCCATTCGAGCAAAGTAGCGTAGAGCGTATCGCCCGTCTTGTTCTGGGCGAATCGAATATCGCCTTGCTCGAAGACGACCCAGGGGCGAGTCCCGTAGATCGATTCGCCATTTACTTTCATCCAAGCTCCAATTCCCTTTAAAATGGATACGGTTTCCTCGTCGAGAGAGCCGTCCGCGCGAGGGGGAACATTGAGAAGGAGATTTCCGTTCTTGCTGACGATATCGACGAGCTTGTCTACGATATAGTCGACCGATTTGTATTTGGTATTTGGATTTGAATTGTATCCCCAAGGACCGATCGAGTCGTCGGTTTGCCACGGGTCCCTTTTCAGCGCGTCGAACTTCACGTTTTCCAAGTCCAGAGTGGCCACCCCCGGTCGATACACCCCATGGTCCCGTCCCGTGTAGTCTTTCTTTCGATAAACGGTCGTCTCCATCTCCTTGTTCTTGATAGCCATCACGCCTTCCATTCGCCCGCCGTTACGCTGCATGTTCTCGTTGTAGTAGTGAGCCAATAGCGTGCGGCCAGCCAGAGCGTCATCGTCGCTAAACGGAATGGCCCCGTCGAAATAGAGGAAGTCGAGCTCGTAGTTGTCGACCAGATCCGTTAGCCGGTCGAGCCACGCTTTCTTCCACTCTGGCGACGAATCCTTTGGATACCATTGCTCGAAGTTTCCGTGAGGCTTGTGGTAGAAACCTTCATACTCGGGATTCGCCCCGTCGTAAGGAATCCCCTTGTACGGCCCTTCCTTGTCGGACAAATGGCTGTACTGCATCCAATTGTAGGCGCGGGCCACGTGAGTCGTCACTCCCCAACGCAAGCCCGCTCGCTGCGTCGCCTCTTTCATAAGCCCGATCAAATCGCGTTGCGGCCCCATGCGCGCCGCGTTGTACGGATTGTGTTTCGAGTCCCACAAATCGAATCCGTCGTGGTGCACCGCGCAAGGCGTAAAGTATTTGGCTCCCGCTTCCTTAAACAAGGCCAGCCACTCATCCGGGTCGAAGCGTTCCGCTTTCCACATGGGAATAAAGTCCTTGTATCCAAATTCCGATGGGTGGCCGAAATTCTCGACGTGATACCGATAGTGGTTGCGCCCTTCCATGTACATCCAGCGGCCATACCACTCTCCGCGCTCCGGAACGGAATAGATCCCCCAGTGCACGTAGATTCCGAACTTGGCGTCCCGAAACCACTCCGGCGTCTCGTAGCGTTCGAGTGACTCCCAAGTGGGGTCGAACAGATCCTCGCTTTGCTCCGACTGTAGAAGCGGCAGCGTTGACAACACCAGAATCGCGCCAGCAGCCCGCATTCCCTTCGACAGAGTTTTTTCACACCTCTTCATCACTAATCCGCAACTACCCATATATTCCTAAATTGAATGGGGGCTCCATGAAACTGAAGCGAAATTGGCTTCGGCTCGCGAGCCGGCAAACGCAAGGCGCCCGACTTGTCATACACCGCTTTCGTCATCGGCAAATCGCGGTGAATCTCGCCCCCGTTGTGCCGCACGGTGAAACGTGGCCACTCCTCTACTGAGCCGTCCGCATTGAATCGGGCGGCGCGATAGGTGACGTCGTAGGTCTGCCATTGGAGAGGCGGAGCGCAACGGTTCACCGAAGGCGCCTTGAACTTGTAGAAGGCGCCGCATTCGTTATTGTATCCTTCCAGTCCATACGAGTCCAGTATTTGGATTTCGTATCCATCGATAAAGAGACCGCTATTCGCCCGTTTTTGCCCGCTGTCGAACGGCAGCAGTGGAAGTCGAAATTCAAGGTGCAGCGTTAGGTCTTTGAACGCCTTTCGCGTCTGCGCTCCATGCCCTTTCCGATTCGCGTCCATCCCGATTTCCATTGCTCCCGAATTGACGAGCTTCCACTCCATTTTTCCATCGCCACGAGAGGACTCCCATTCGTCGAGATCAGACCCGTCAAACAAAACGACAGCGTTCTCAGGCGGCTCCAATCCGAGAGTCGACGACAGATATGTCGTCTTGCTTAGGGTCAGATTTTGGATGTCGCCATTTCGAAAATCCCCGCGGCCTTCAAACCGGCCGTCTTTGAAAACGCCCAGCCAGCTCCCCTCCTCCAAGCGCAACGAGCCGTCTTCCAGGCGAGCCGTAGCGACGATATAGGGAGCGTATCTCTGATCAAAGGAATCCTGAATCCGAACCTGATAGTTCCCATTTCCGCGCGACACGACTTGAGCGGCCACCGAACGGCCGGTTTCCCACTGGCCAGACCAGTCGCCTTGAAACGCGTCGGACTCCACCTGCTGACCCGTTCCAAAACCGCCCCAGGGCATGGATTGGGCGGTTAGCGCGGAGACTCCAATCGCCAGCGCAACCGCGGCGCTAGACGCGTATGCCAAAACTCGAATCATCGCTCGCGCTCCAAGCATCCAGCCCTCAACTACAGTTTCGTGATAATCGCGTAGAACGCGCCAACCGACTTGCCTTCGCCATTGGGCATTTTGAAATACCCTTTTAGACGCTGGTCGCCGGCCTCCAAATCTACGACAAATCGAGCAGCGACGTCTTTTTTGCCGATCAGCACCTCGCCCGAATAGTCTCCAAAATACAAGACCGCCTTGTCCGCCTCGATTGCTCGGCCTGGCTTCTCCCGCATCGCCTCGAGTCCCGGTACCGGTTCGCCTGGCTTCAAGGGGCTGCGGATCGGGCGATTCAATTCCGTCGGCCAGCGTTGCAACAGCACCTCGTAGCGACCGGGCTCGTCGACATGCACCGCCCAAACGCCCATTCCAGGGTATCCGGTACGTACATACCCTTGATTCCAAGGAATGCCGCCGTTGTCGTTCAACCAGTCGTGACAAGTGAGATAGGTCGGGTTTTCCGCCTCGTTCCCGAGTCGAATCCGGGCTGTCTCCTTGAAGGTCGGCGAGATGCTGTCCCACCACTGCTCGTATTCAGAACGTAAGCGCTGTACGACAGAGGGATAACGATTGGAAACATCCTTACCCTGAGACGAGTCCTTATCCATGTCGTACAGCTCAATTCCGTTGATCAACCTCCAGCGGTCGGTCATCACCGCCGAGGCTCTCCACTTAAAGGGGTCGACCACTCGCTGGGAATCGGTGATGATCACGCGATCCGGCCACGTTGTGGGCATTTCGTAAATCAAAGGCGCCAGCGATCTCCCGTCGAACTGGTAGTCCATCGGGTAGTCCAATCCGCACAGATCGATCAAAGTGGGAAGCACGTCGATATGAGCACTGAGACGGTCGACGTCCCGACCCGTATCCAATCCGCCATTAGGCCAGTGCATGATGAAGGGCACGCGATGGCCGCCGTCATAAGGGCTGCCTTTAATGCCGCGCATCCCCGCGTTGTAAATGGCCTGTCCCGACGCAGTGCCATTGTCGGTCGTGAAAATGAAAATCGTGTTGTCCGCGATTCCCATTTCGTCGAGTTCCTTTCGCATTCGCTCCACGTTCTCGTCGATGTTAGCGATCATGCCGAAGAAGATCGCCTCCCGCTCGGTAACACCTTTCTTCAAGTAAGGTTTCCAGTACTCGTCCGGGCAATGAAACGGGCCGTGAGGAGCATTCGTGGATACAAACGCGAAAAACGGCTTTTCCTGGGCGGCGCTTTCGCGAATGAATCGCATCGCTTCGTCGAAAAACACATCCGTGCAAAACCCTTGGTACTTTTTGGGGACGCCGTTGTGGAAGTACGTGTCGTCGAAGTACGAGTTGTCCCAAAAGTCAGGCGTCTGACCGACTCCGCCGCCGCCGTGGCGAACGACTTCCTGAAACCCTCTGTCCTCGGGTCGAAACGGAAAGTTGTCGCCCAAGTGCCACTTGCCGAAAAGTCCGGTAGCATACCCGTTGTCGGCGAACACTTCGCCGAGCGTCGTTTCGCCTTCCTTCAGAAGGGAGCGTCCCATGATCGTGTGCCAAGTCCCCGCGCGATTCGAGTAGTGGCCGCTCATCAACGCCCCTCGAGTCGGCGAGCAGGTTGGGCTCACGTGATAATCCGTCAGTCGAACGCTCTCGTCGTACAAGGCGTCGATCCCCGGAGTCTTTAAAACCGGATTCCCGGTCGCTGACAGATCCCCGTACCCTTGATCGTCTGAAATCACGAATACGACATTCGGCTGCTCGGCGGCAAACACCGCCGAGCAGCCTATTATATACCTTACAACAACTAAGAAAAACGTCTTGAAATTCATTTTGGGTCGGGTCGCCCCGCGTTCTGATTTCGGATCAGCCAACGAATCAGCGTTCCCATACTAGTCGATATTCCGCCATTCCGTTATCACTCACGTATCAAATATCGACGCGTACGTTCCCAATGGTTCATCTTCTTGCTACACTGTAGGTTGCGAATGGAGACAGGGTCCGCGGGCGGGTCGGTTTGAAACTCAGGAGTCCATTTTTTCATCGAGGTTCGCGACGATTTCCCGCTAGTGGCTTTCCATCGCGGCCGAACCGACCGACTCCGACCCGCTTTTGTCGAAACGCTTCCGGTACTCCGACGGCGAAACGCCGTACTCGTCCCGAAAAATCTTGCCGAAATAGCTGATCCCGGAAATCCCGACCAATTCCATCGTCTCGCTCACATTCAAGCTGCCCGACTCGAGCAGCTGCGCCGCCCGCTTCAAGCGAATGGACCGGATGAATTTAAACGGAGGCTGTCCGACGATCGCGCTCAGTTTACGGTACAACGACGCCCGGGCCATACCCATCAGCTCCGCAAATCGATCGATGTCGAAATCCTCGTCGTGCATGTGCTCCTCGACGATCTCGACGGCGCGGGTCAAAATGCGCTCGTCCGCCGAAGTCACCGTGATCTCCTTCGGCTGCACGATGATTTGACGCGTGAACTGCTCGCGCAATCGTCGACGCGACTCGAGCAAGCTCTCGATGCGAGCCCGCAGCACCGCCAAATTGACCGGCTTGGCAAAATAGTCGTCCGCCCCGTTGGCAATTCCCTTCAAGCGATACTCGTCCGACACCCGCGCGGTGAGCATCAAAATCGGGATATGGCTCGTTTCCGCATTCGTCTTGAGACGGCCGCACATCTCCAAGCCATCCACCCGGGGCATCATTAAGTCGGTCACGATCAAGTCTGGCAGCCGTTTCAAAGCGACTTCGAATCCGCTTTCCCCGTCCTCAGCTGTCAAAACCCGGTAAGTGTCCGACAATTCCGTTTCGAGGAAATGCCTCGAATCCGAATTGTCCTCAACGATGAGCACTCGCGACCGATCGGCGCTCGCGTTCTCCTCAACTCCAGCATCCGCTTCCTCTCGGGCAACCTCCGCCTCGGGCAACTCCCCTGACAGCGTTTCCGTAACATCCACCGTCGCCGCCTGCTCGTCCTCGGAAAGTGGAAGCGTCACGTGGAATCGCGTTCCGCCCAATTGAGCGCTGCCGTTGCGCTTGACGGGGCTCTCCACCGAAATACTCCCGCCCCAGAGCGAGACCAGTTCGTGCGTATACGCTAGGCCAATACCGGTTCCCACGTGCTCTTTGTCCTGGTCGTGAACCCGGTAGAACGGCTTGAAAATCAACTCGTGCCGGCTCGGGTCGATCCCAGTGCCCGTATCCAGAACTTCAAGATGCAAACTGTATTCAACCGTTTTGGACGAGCGGGGCGACTCGATGTCGATCGATACTTCGATTTCGCCACCGTCGGGCGTGTACTTGATCGCATTTGAAATCAGGTTACCGACGATGTGCTGCAGTTTGGCGGGATCGAAGCAACGCAACGAGCTTTCGATGCCGCAGTGGAGACTGAAGTGCTGCCGTTTCTTTTCCCACAGCGACGCGTGCGAGTAGATCGCGTCCTTTAGAAACAAGACGATGTCCGAGCGGATCGGTTCGATTTTCAGCTTTCCCAGTTCGACTTTCCGGAACTCCAGCAACTGGTTGACCAAACCCTGCATTTTGCGGGCGTTCCGGTAGGCCATGTCGAGCTTGTCCTTCGCCTTCGAACGCGTCTCGTTTCGCAACAGGCTTTCCAGCGGGCCAAGTATGACCGCGAGAGGCGTTCTCAACTCGTGCGAAATGTTGGTGAAGAAGTCGATTTTGAACTCCTCAATCGCTATCAAATGGCGAACGCGCGTCCGCACAAGTAGGTAGGCGAGCAATACAATGAGTCCGACCGTCACTCCCACGGTCGCCACAAACCAGCCGCGTTTCCATACGAATGGCACGACTGAAAAGGTCGCCACCGCGGGGGTCGGATCAATATTCCAGTCCGCATCCCGCGCCCGTACTTCCAATCGATGGTCGCCCGACGCCAACGACGGAATCGAAACTTGGCTCGCCGCCTGAAACGGCGACCAGCCGCCTCCATTCAAACGGTAAGAATAAGAAAGGTCGTTGCTCCAAGTGCGCGACCATTTGTCCACTCCCGACCATTCGAAGTACGCATTGCCCGATTCCGGGAGTTTCTCTTGAAACGCCACCATTCGCGTTTCCGGCGGGGATTGGTCCGGGTGGTAGCGCATCGTCTTGAACTGGATATCCGTCTCGAGCGGGTCGAGAGTTTCGTTGAAATTCCATGATCGCGGCGTCGAGTTGATCCACAAATCCCCGTTCCGGGACTCCAAAATTCGCCCGCCTTCCCGCTGCAGTTTCAAGTCCGTGAACCGGGTGTGCGAGCTCCAGGAATGCCCGTCGAATCGACTAATCCCCTTCTGCGTCGCCGCCCAAACGCCCGGGAGTCTTCGCCCCGCCAACAAGGAAACCAGTTCATTCCGAGCCCGCCCCTCGGACACCGAAAAGCGCTCCCAATTGGCACCGTCAAAACGGGATATACCCGCTCGCCAGTCCCCGATCCAAACGTTCTCGTCGGAATCGATCACTACATTGTCGATGACGAATGACTGGAAACGCTTCATCGGCGACGCCGGTCCGTCCTTCGGCTTGAAATGAAGCGAACGACCGCCCATCCAGAGGTCGCCATCGCTCGTTTCCGCGACTCCGAATACAAACCGCGGATACGCCGGCGGACCGAGATAGTCGAAACGAAGTTCCTCGCTCGACAAGTCATAGCGAATCAATCCGCCCATCGAATCCTCCAGCACGCCTCCGCCCAGTCCCATTCCAAAATACAAGCCGCCTCCTTGTCCTTCAAAAACCGATACATGGTTGATCAGCGTTCCTAGTCGAGAATGGACATTCCGTTTCCAATTCTTCCCATCCCAGACGGAAACCGCAGCCATGCCCTCGTGACTGCCCGAAGCCCAAACACGTCCATCCGAGCTCGTATTGAGAGCATTCGGACCGTCGATCAATCCGTCCTCCACTCCGAACGATTGCCAGTTGTCCCCGTCTGGCCCTCTGCGGACAACACGCTTGTCCTCGGACAGAAACCAAGTGGCCCCGTCCGCCTCTTGGCATCCAAAGTTCAGTCCGACATAGCTTTTCCAGCGCGTATCGGAGTAGTCGAACGCGTATACCTTGTCCGTGTGTCCTCCCGTTATGAATACTTCATCGTTGATCGTATGGAGAAAGGTGAACCAGTTCGCCCGATCGTCCATGCGCTCCATGGTCCAGTTCTTACCGTCGAAGTGTCCGAGCGTTCGAGAGGTAGCCAGCCAAACGCTTCCATCCTTGCTTTCGGAAAGCAATCGATTCACCTCTCCAAACTGGGCCCAGTCCCGCAAAACAGTTACCACTTCGTCCCCGTCGATATAACGAAGCGCGGACGTGTCCGAACTGGCGGTTATCCACATCCTGCCCGAGTACCCCTCGTGGAAACTCGAAATCGGATCGGTTCCCTTGAACCGCGTCGGGAAGGATTTGGTCAGTCCCACAATGTTTCCGGAGACATCCAGTGCGTAGCGATGTACGTTGTCAGTGGCATGGTCCGCTACCCAAAGTCGATTCTGCCGATCGATAATGATCGAGTTGACCGCGTTAAACGTTTCTCCCATGTGGATGGAATTGTCTCCATCGATTCGATACAGCCCTTTCATTCCAGCAATCCATATACTGCCGTCCACAGACTCGTCCATGGCGCTCCCCGACGACGAGTGACGCGTAATCCCCTCGTAACTATGCCACTCGCCCTCGCGCAAACGCACCGCGTATTTATTCGTCACGGCGTAGATCGACTGGTCTTCGGCGACTAGTACCGTAAGCGTATTCGCGTCCTCCCAACCCAAATCGACGTACCGGTACGGCGTGGCGATGTACCCGTCGAATTTCACTATCCCTCCGTGCACCGCGAACCACAGCGTTCCATCGGCCGCTTCCGCGACTTGACGCACCGTATAAGGGGACAAGGCTTCTAGCTCCGTCCAACGCCAGCTCTCCTTGAATATCGAAGCCTCGTTCGGCTTGTATTCAAAGGACGCGAACGCGCCTTCAATCGCCAATACGGCGGCTATTATAGCTGATCCAAGAAATCTCATGGGGTAAATCGATCACTATTGATAAGACTCTATCTCCAAACGCTGGCTTTTGGCAAACCTCTAAGACTGTCCGAATTCAAAATCAGGTAGGGACGGACCGCCGGGCCGTCCGCATAATCTGGAGATACACCTAACCAACGCGGCTCGCCGGGCCGTCGAGCCCTACCTTTAACGAGTTTTAGCCTGTACATACACGAACATGCGATTACGCGCTGTTCCTACGAAAAAAGGGGGATCGCCGCAGAGCGCGACGATCCACCTAGCTATGATGAGAAGAGTGTTCTCAAATTCGTTTCGCGACTTTAAAAGTCGAAAGTCGCGGTCAAACGCCAGCTGCGGCCCTGCGGAATATCGTAGCGGCTGTAGACTTCGCCTCGACCATACGGGTAGGTGTAGATCGGACCTTCGCGGTTCTGGTGGGAAACCGGAATAATGTCGTCGTCATCCAGCAGGTTGCTCACGTTGAGCTGGATCGATACCGGAGTCTGGAACGGACCGAATCCATTGGCCCAGCGATAGCGAATCATGCCGTCGGTGTTCCAGAGCTCGCGCGACGTGTAGGTCTCCAAGGTCTCAGCATCTTCGCCGATGATCATGTTGTCTTCCCAACTGATGCCCGCGCCGACGGTCAGGCCCTTGAAGCGGCCTTCGGTGAAGTCGTAGGCATTCCACCAGTTCGCGCGGTACGGACGGAGTCCCCATCCTTTGTGCTCGAGCTTGCGGGTGTTGTTCAAGTTGAAGATGACGATCTCCATGTCGGAACCAGCTGTGTTTGAACCAGTCGTGGTGATGTCTTCCCAGCGGGTCGCTTCGCCCGCGATTCCCGTTCCGACCAGACTATCCAGGTGGCCAACGAGCTGGGCGAACACGCCGTCCGGAGCCAAACCGTCTGGATCGACCAGGTAGTTGTTTTCGTCAAACGGATTGATCACTTGGTCCCACGCGAGCGGGCTGTTTGGATCCGGCAGAAAACCGTAGTGCGCTTCCATACCTTTGCGGGCATTTGTGGATACACGGTCTACCTTGCTCGCGTTGAAGGTCATGCGCCAGTTTTCCGTGATATTGCCCTGCATCGTGAGCTCGATACCACGAGTCTGCTTGTCGATCTGGTCGGAACTCCAATTGCGAGTGTAGAGTTCTTGCGCGTCGAGCGCGTCCCACTCCGCTTGCGTCATAATGCCTTCCGCGACGACATTCTGAGCGAGATTGACGAGACGATCGTACTGGCCGTTGTTGTTCAAGCCGGTGCGTCTTCCAATTTCATCGGTCTCGTAGTAGACGAGACGTCCCGCAATTCGGTTCTCGAAGAAGTTGAAGCGGACGCCGTAGTCAAGCCCCTCGCCTTCGGAAGGCGGAGTCGGGACTGCCGTCGGGATGAGGAGATTTACGAAATCGGGGAAGCCGATACTGCTAGAGTGATTCGCGACGAGACCGATATTGTCGTTGATGTTGTAAACGGCCCCGACCGTCTTGGTGTCGCTCTTGAACGCGAAGTTGTTGCCCAGCTCGGGCACATCAAAATCGGGCATGGGCCCGTAGAGCAGCTCCTCCGGAGTATGGATTTCCGCCGAAATATCCCGGTTGCCCGACCACTCGTTGCGGTACTGGAGGATGTCGCTCTCGTCTTGGCGATACCCCGCGGTCGTGACCAGTCTCCGGTTGAACCAGAAGTTCTGCATCACAACCATGCTGCTATCGATTTTCTGAATACCAGCGCGGTTACCGGAACCAGGAATACGGTTCGTCCAGCCGATCTCCAACTCCTGGCCGTCGATATTGTGCGTGGTGCCGTGCAGGATTTCCCAACTGCCCACCGCGAACGACTCGGGATTGTTGATGGGATCGTCGAAGTCGAAGTAAGTGCGAACTTCCACGCGATTGCCCGGGTTGTTCCAGTGCGTGTTGAAGGGGCGGCCCAGGAACCCGAGCTGCTTGTTGGTACGGTAGGAGAACTCCTCAGTCCGCGACGTCGTCGCAGCGAATCGGTGCTCGCCGAAGTTCTCGGTTTGCAGTTCGTAGGACGCGGAAAGTCGCGTCGCTTCGATCTCCTGATCCAAGCTGTCATTGCGCCAGTTCGACTCCAAGTACCACTGGCCCGCGTACGGGTTGGGTCCGAAGTTCGGGTTGCGGGCGCCGCCGCTGCCGTCGAAGGTCAGCGTTTCATCGCCTCGTTCCCAAGACTCCTTCAAAGAGAAATCCAATCCGCGCGTCAGATTCGCGTCGGCGTTCACCTGGAAGGCGAACCCGCCGATGTTGTAGGCAGTCAAGTCGGTACGCTGGTAGTTGTGGGCGAGGTTCACATAGAAGTTCTCGTTGACAGCCATGTCCGCGAAAAAGGTGTAGTTCTCGAAGTCCCATTGCTTATTTGCACCAGTGCCGTCCGTATTCAAAGTACGTGGCAGCACGTCAGGCATGTTCACGCGGGGACGGCCACCATTGCCGGTCGCGAGATTCTCCCAGTCCGCGTCTGGCGGAGCGACCGCCCGCGCGTCGCCGTATCCACGATACACCCACTGACCCGCGTCTTCGTAAAGAACTTGGTCGTTGGTCGCGAACACGTAGCGGCGGTTTTGCGTACGCGGATTGGTATTGCGCTGCACGACGCCATTAAATACTTCCGCCGCTGGAACCCAGCGACTGCCTTCGTTTCCGTTGCCAGCCACGGTCAGCTCCGAAGTGCCGAGCAAGGTGTTCAAGTCGCCTCCATTGGCTTCGAGATACCGCGTCCAGTCATAGAGGAGCGGGCCGCCGAAATCGAGGGCGGGAGCGCGTGTTTGATTACTCTTGCGCTGCGTGCCCGACTCGTAGTTGGCCTTCAAGGTCAGCTTTTCGGTCGCCTTGTAAGTGAGCGTTCCGAAAATGCGCTCGATGTCGTCGTAGGTGTTGACCTGCCAATCTTCGGCTTCCTGGTCGACTCCGGCGATAGCAATCGCGAGCTTGTCCTCGACGAGCACCTTGTTGTAGCGGAAATCCACGCGGAAACCGCCCGTATTTTCCGTTTGGAGACGTACGCGCCCGCTGTCGCGATTAGTGTTGGCAACGATGGAGGTGCCATTGACGATACCGCCGGCGTTGCTCAATCCGAACAAGATACTGTTGGGTCCCCGGGCCGAGTCGTAACGTCCATTGCGGTAGCCGTCGCTGGGCGTTATGCTGCGGAAGAAGTCGAGCCCCTGGGTAGCTTCGATCCCCCGAACGTTAATTCTCTGCGTGGCGCTCGTGGCCGTCGTTCCGTCGCGGTCCGTGAGCACGCCGCCGACTTGGTCCTCGCCATAGTCGATGGTCATATTCGAGGTGTAGCTCGAGAGCTCCTCGATATTCTGGATTCCCAGGTCCTCGATGAAAATATCGGTAAAGACCGATATCGACGAGGGAATGTCCTTGAGGCTCGAATTGAGCCGGCTGCCGGCCAAGGTATTAGTCGCGCGGTAGCCGCGGTCGTTCGAAGTATCGACCTCGAACGGCGTCAGTTCGAACACTTCATTGGAAGTGTCGTCATCGTCTTGCCCCAAGGCGAAAGGGGCAATCGCCAAAGCCGCCATAGCGGAAAGCGATACGGGTATACGTATGTTCATAGCTTAGTTAGTCTGTGTGGGTGAGTTAGGGGTGTGGCCCTTGAAGGAGGACCGGTTTGTAGTTGTCACGAACGCCGGCCGCCAGGGGGCGAACGACGGATCGACTCGACTATAGCTCGATCCGCCTTAGAGGTGTTATCACCTGAGTCTCAAATATCGAAAAATGCTCACATCCACCGCAAACTCTTGAAAATGAAACTGTTGCAGAAGGGGGAATCGAGTAAACCAACACGAGAATCTCGCGGCGGCAGCGGCGTAAACCACCCAAAATCCGTTCAAACCCGCTTCCCCAGCGCGAGGCCCCGCCGTCCTTCGCGACCCTCGTCAGGCGAGAATGTCGTCGACCACGTGGCCGTGCACATCCGTTAATCGGTAATTCCGCCCTTGGAATTTGTAGGTGAACCGTTCGTGGTCGATTCCCAGCAGATGGAGAATCGTCGCCTGAAAGTCGTGCACGTGGACCGGTTTCTCTACTGCGTTGAAGCCAAAATCGTCCGTCGCCCCATGGACGTATCCCGGCTTCACGCCGCCCCCCGCCATCCAAACCGTGAATCCATACGGATGGTGGTCCCGACCCCAGCGGGCGTAGTTGTCGAACTCGCCTTGGAGGAAAGGCGTTCGGCCGAATTCCCCTCCCCAAATCACCAAAGTCTCGTCCAACAATCCGCGCTGCTTTAAATCCGTTATCAGCGCGGCGCTCGGCTGATCGGTATCCAGACATTGAATCTCGAGCTGACGATTCAAATTGTTGTGCTGATCCCAGCCCGCATGCATCAGCTGCACGAATCGAGTGCCGCGCTCGACCAGACGACGAGCCATCAGACAATTGTATCCATAACTGCCCTCGCGATGCACATCGGGGCCGTACATGGCCAAGGTTTCCTCCGACTCGTTGGAAAAGTCCGTCAGCTCGGGCACGCTGACCTGCATTTTGTAGGCCATTTCGTATTGGGAAATTCGAGTCGCGATCTCTGGATCCCCGTAGTCCTTCAACTTCTCCTCGTTCAGTTTCGCCAAGTCGTCGAGCATACTTCTGCGCAACTCGCGACTCACCCCGTCCGGATTGGAAAGATAAAGTACCGGATCGCCGCTGCCCCGAAATTTGACGCCCTGATACTTGGTAGGCAAAAAACCCGAGCCCCAATAGAAGTCGTAGAAAATCTGGCCGCAGGACGCTTCCTTGTCACGCGAGGTCATCGCCACGAACGCGGGCAAGTCTTCCGCTTCCGAACCCAAGCCATAGCTCAACCACGCGCCCATACTCGGTCTCCCCGGGATTTCAGCCCCCGACAAAAAGTAGTTGATACCCGGCGCGTGATTGACCGAAGTCGTGTGCATCGAGCGGACGAAGCAAAGCTCGTCCACGATCCCCTGCGTATGCGGGAGAAAACTACCCAGCCACATGCCGTTCGCGCCGTACTGGGCGAACTCTGTGATATTGGGCAAGAGCAGCTTGTCCTTGGTATTGGTCATCGAGCTGAAACGCTTCCCGCCCAATACCGAATCCGGAACCGGTTCGCCCCGCAGCTTCGCCAGCATCGGCTTGTAGTCGAACAGATCAACATGCGACGGAGCCCCGTTTTGCAGGAGGTAGATTACTCGCTTCGCTTTCGGGGCAAAGTGAGGAAGAACCGACGGGTTCGCGACGTTCTGAGCGAAGGACTTTCCGTCGAGCAAACTCGCCAGCGCTACCGCCCCTATCCCTTGGGCCGTCTTGCCGAAAAACTCGCGCCGGGTAAACTGTCTCTTCGCGTCAACTATCGGGTCCATAACTCAAACTACTCCTTCGTTAGCGTCTCGTCCAAATTCAACAGCATCAGGCACACCGTCGACCATGCCGCGTGTTCCGAGACATCCAAAGACGTGTCGCGGCGCGACTCGCCCACGGAAACCAGTTTTTCCGCCGCGGCGCGATCTGAACGAAAGTGCGAGCGGTACTTCGTGAGGGCCTTCTCCAATGTCCTTCGTTCCGTCCGATTGGGAAGGCGAGCTGTCGCCTCCCTGAACGCCATCTGCAAGCGGCGCCCGTCGCTCGTTTCATCGCCCGACAAAACCCGCTGCGCGAATCCTCGAGCCGCTTCGGTAAAGGTAACATCGTTCAACGTCGTCAACGCATGCAGCGGCGTATTCGTCCGCAACGCCTTCACCTCGCACACCTGACGCGCGGTCGAATCGAAAAACACCGGCGGCCCGACAATGCGACGCCAGAACGTGTAAAGACTCCTTCGATACAAGTCCTCGCCTTTGTCTTGCTCATAAGTAATGAACCCGAACGACGCTTCCTTCCAAATCCCCTCTGGCTGGTATGGCTTGACCGGCGGGCCGCCGATCGTCTCGTTCAGCAGACCGCCCAACGCCAAGGCCTGATCCCGCAGCATCCACGACTGCATTCGAAAACGCGGGCCGCGGGCCAAGAGTTCGTTGGCAGGATCACGCTCGCGCATCGCCTCCGAAATCCGCGACGACTGACGGTACGTAGCGCTCATGACAATACGTTTGTGCAGCGCCTTCACATCCCAGCCGCTTTCGCGAAACTCCACCGCCAGCCAATCCAGAAGAGACTCGTAAACGGGCGGCTTGCTCTGCACGCCAAAGTTCTCCACTTGCTCCAGCAAACCTCTCCCGAAAAACTGCTGCCAATAGCGATTCACAGCGACGCGGGCCGCCAAGGGATGCGCGTCCGACATCAGCCATCGGGCCAGATCCAGCCGGTTCCAATCGCCGATGTTCGAGTCCCCTCCATTCAGCGCGGCCGGAAACCCTGTGACCACTTTTTCGGTCGGCTGATCGTACAAACCGTTGTTCAATATGAACGTATCGCGCTCCACCGTATCCGCCATCACCATCACGATCGGCCGCTCGTTCTTGTAGATGTCGAGATTCTGGTACGCTTTGATGTACTTGCGTGTCGCTTCCACGTATTCCGGCTCCGAGTCCCCATACTCAGCGATAATCGCGACCAAAGGCTCGGGGCGCCGGTCAATCACCTTCTGTTTAAACAGCCCCTGCACCGCTCCATTGGTTATGGACTTCGCTCGCTCGGACTCGATCGTCAACTCGCCTTCCGGTCTCGGGAACAGAATACGCTCGACGCGATCCAGCTCCTCCGCCGCCGCGATTTTCAATTGCTCCCGCTCCTCAACGCCTCGGGCATGCTCTTCCGTCGACAAATCCAACACCGGGGGCGTGTGCGGGTTCCGTCCCGAACCGGTCACCTCCGTCTTGTCGAAGAAGGCCATTAGCTGAAAATACTCGCGCTGCGTGATCGGGTCGTACTTGTGGTCATGGCAACGAGCGCAACCAAACGTTAATCCCATCCAAATTGTGGATACCGTGTCGACTTGATCGACGAGATAGTCGATTCGGTTTTCCTCCGGCAGCCGACCGCCTTCCCCGTTGATCATGTGGTTACGCAAGAACGCGGTGGCCAAAACTTGATCCTGCGTCGCGTTCGGCAAAAGATCGCCCGCAATCTGCTCGATGCTGAACTGGTCGTAAGGCATGTTCGCGTTCAACGCGTCCACCGCCCAATCCCGCCACGGCCACATTCCCCGCTCGTCGTCGTTCTGATAACCATTGCTGTCCGAGTAACGCGCCGCGTCCAGCCACTCCCAAACCATGCGTTCCCCATACCGAGGCGACGCGAGCAGGCGGTCGACCAAATCCTCGTACGCGGCGTCAGAACCATCCGATACAAAAGCGTCCACCTCGTCCAGTGTCGGAGGCAAACCGGTCAGGTCCAGAGAAAGGCGTCGAATCAGCGTTTCCTGGCTCGCTTCTGGCGCGGGCGACAGGCCGGCGTCTTCCAGTTTCTCCAACACAAAGGTGTCAATCTCGTTGCGCCCCCATTTCGACTCGGCGCTCTCGGGCGCCGCATTCTTCGCCGGAGCGATGAACGCCCAATGGTCCTCGTACTCGCCGCCCTGTTCGACCCATCTTCGGAACAGGTCTTTTTCCTCTTCGGTCAGGCGCCTGAAGTGCTCCACCGGCGGCATTATGTCCGCTTCGTCGTCCGTGAAAATCCGCCAAATCAACTCGCTCTCGTCCGTGTCCCCCGGAATCAGGGCCGCGTAACCACCCCGATCTTCGGTCGCCCCTTCGTAAGTATCGAGCCGCAGATCGCCTTCGCGGGTGTTCGGATCCGGACCGTGGCACTGGAAGCAAGTATCCGACATGATGGGACGAATATCGTGGTTGAACGAAACCTTTTCCTCCTCGGCCAACAGTGCTGCGTAGACTCCAAAAAACGCCAAGCAAACCACCCAGCTCCGCGCTTGGGTAATTACGATCGGAAATCGGTGCGGAAATCGACTCATCGGGGTAGAGCGTCAATTTCTGCCCTCGTCCCGCGAAATGTCCAGTTATTAGAACACCAACGAACCGCTCGAACTGGCGGGGACACGGAGACAAATCCCACGCCCCGGAGCCGACAATCACTCCGCTGCGTTCTCAATCGCGGGAGCGCCCTGCCCGTTTTCCGCTTCAGCGCGGGATTGGTCGCTCAGATATTGAGCGCCGAGCACCACCCCGGGGAGAAAGAAGAACACCCCGAAAATGTAGGCGAGAGCCCAGCCTCTGTTCTTTTCGGTCTGCGCGCCCAAGAACTCCGCCAGTCGAATAGGCAGTTCCTTAAGCCCGGGAATACAGAGAAACAGAGTCACGCCAAACACATTGTAGAGCAAGTGCACGAGGGCGATTTGCAGGGCGAATAGCTCATGGGCGCCGCCAACCGAAGTAGCGGCCAACAAGGACGTGATGCAGGTGCCGATGTTCGCCCCCATCGTAAACGGGAACACCTGCCTCAGCGTCAAGACGCCCGAGCCCGCCAAGGGGACGACGAGGCTGGTGGTGGTTGAGGAAGACTGGACAAGCACGGTAACGACCGTTCCCGAAGCCACGCCTCTCAAAGGACTCTTCCCGACAGCGCTTTCAAGTACGCCTTTCGCTTTCCCCGTGAGCGTAGCGCGCAGCGCTTTGCCCAGCAGGAGCACCGAGATGACCACACATCCGATTCCGAGCCCAATCGCCACGTAAGGTGCCGCGAACGCGAGAGGCTCCAGGAGCTCGACGATGAAATTCGAAACCGGCTTAGTCGCGTTCCCAACAATATTGAAACTCTTTATGGACGCTCCGCCCGCTCCCGCGAACCCGCCCGACATCATTCCGGCAATGCGTTCCAGCGGATGGAAAATCACCTCCAACGGAAGGAAAATCAAAATGGAGAAGAGATTGAAAAAGTCGTGGACCGTCGCGGCCTGAAAACTCT
The DNA here is from genome assembly GCA_028284235.1 of Opitutaceae bacterium. Lineage (GTDB taxonomy): Bacteria > Verrucomicrobiota > Verrucomicrobiia > Opitutales > Opitutaceae > Pelagisphaera. Next base: position 50,030 of record JANQSC010000009.1, on the reverse strand, counting down.
TTTTAAACGAGGCGCGGTCTTTGAGGAAGCCAAGGCTGACAATCGTGTTTGTGATAGACGTGCCCATGTTCGCTCCCATTATCATCGGAACTGCGATAGACACCGGCACGCCGCCCGCCACCAGTCCAACGATCACCGAGGTCACCGTGCTGGACGATTGAACCAACGCAGTGCAGAGCGTCCCTAGAATCACGCCGACTACGGGGTTGCTCGCGAAGGCAAATATCTTGGCCGCCCCCTCCGAGCCTCCCGAAGCTAAATTGAATCCCTCCCCAATCAGCCCAACCCCGACGAGGAGGACGTAAACGAATACCGCGACCTGAATCCAAAGCAGGGTCTTTGACGGACTGGATTGGGATTCTCGGTTCATCGGCGGATCATGGTCCGTCCCTTGCGCGCACTGTCAAATGTCAAACGCAGCCAAGCCAATGGGCGAGGATCCAGCGAGCGATGCAAGAAACAACTCCTAGTACCGAAACGACTGCACCACTTCGCTGGGCAGCCAGCTTTCGCTCTCGTCTTCGAGCCGAACGCGGACCCAGCCCGACCGTTCCTCCAGCAACCTCAGCTCCAAGCCGTCATGTAGCGGCGACACGTAAGCCGACGAGTAGGAATAGCTAGGGCCTTTTCGAGCATACGCCTCTTCTACGATCAAGACGCCCTCCTTCACGCCTCTCAATTCTCTAAACGCCAAAATCGACACGAGCGCCAAGACCAAGGCCAATGCCGTTCCACTCGCAATCGTCCACAATTTGCTTCGAAATCGTATCCATCCAATCACGACCAGACAAAACGCGATCCACGCAACCGAAAACGTCGCCTGGATCCACCGAGTAGGAACCAGCGTCCCGCGTTCTTCATTTCCAAATTCGTCTCGCCGCAGCGCCCGGGCCGACGCCAAATTGCTGGCGATCTTCGCGTCGAAGGGGCGATAGCTTTCCGCTTGTCGATAATTCGCGATCGCCCGGCCTACCTTGCCGGCCTTGAACCACGCGTTGCCGGCGTTCAGCCACGACAGCCCGGGCCGCGTGCCTGCTTCGCCACAGGCTTCGAAGGCCAATGCCGCCTCCACGAACAAGGCCGCCTCCTCGCTGGAGCCGACGCCCGCTTCCGCTGCGGACAACGCTGCTTGAAACCGCTCCTCCGCCGCTGCCCAGTCAGCCGCCCGCGCGGAATCGCTTCCACACAACACTCCAATGAAAAACAAAACGGGTGCCCCGCGTTTCACTAAATTGAATACACGCTCTCCGAACCGTTCGGTCGGAATCGCCGTTTGTCCGCTCGCGCCCCCAGGAGCATAGCGTTGTGTATCCACTTGTTCGATAGCCGTCTCAATATCACGAACCAGTTCCCCATCGCCTTCCACCTCCGCCAGCAGTCGAGCCGCGTCGCGAGCGGTCAGCGCCGAGGGACGTCGATCGAAGCATCGACCGATAAGCGTCCGCAACGCCTCGACCGGGTCCTCGCCCTTCCCCATCGAAACGCGAAAGGCGCGATACGCCTCGCGTCGCCTCCGATAGTCCTCATCCAACGCCCGCTTTCGCATTTCCCGAGCCCAAACCGACCCCAACCCGATCGCGACCAATCCCAGCGCCAAAATCGCCCAGACTCCGTCCACGAGCGTGCGCAGTGTCCAATCCAGAAAGTCGTTCAGCATCGTTGCCTTCGGGTTGTGCCAAACTCCGTCCGCATTTCCAACCACAGAAACACGGGCGCCCGGAATATTCTCGATCGGGAAGAAATCCTTCCCGTCGCTCGGCCGAATCTTCAGCTCGATCGGGTCAGTTTCAATTAGATTGAATTTCGCTTCATCCGAGGAAAACGTTTGAATCTCCAAGCTAGGAAAACGATCGAATCGAGTCGTAAGCGGACGAGCGCGCGCCACGAAGGTCCTCCCTTGGGGACGCCACACTTCATTCACCTCCGAGCTGACCCAAAACCGATTCCGCAAGGCCGCTTGCCGACTCAAGTCCGGGATTTGCAGCATCTCTGAACATACGTCTGACGCAACGTCCACCCGGATCTCCATCAATTGACCGACTTCGACCGGATTCGGCGCCACTTCGACCGAAATCGACTCGGGGTCGAACAAGCCGCTAAACGACTCCAGACGGCCTTCCTCCGGTATCGGACGCGCCTCAATCTCAAACTCATTCGCAAACGCATGCAACTTCTCGTAGGGAGCCGAACGGTCCGCGGGTTCGAACAGCGCATTATTGAAATAAGCGGCGTAGCGGTTCGACTGCGCATTCTCCTCCAAGAGTCGCGAGCAGAGTAGCCGCGTTTGAGGAATCGCGTATCGGCCCGGCTCTTCGATGCGGATGAACGCCGAAAAACGCAACTCGCCCATATTTGGCGGAAACGAATCTTCTTCGGCAATTCTTCGAGCGATCGCCCGTCTCCCCCCGACCGGCAAGCCGTATTGCTCTTCTTCGGGAGCCACACTCCGAGGGATCACCACCTCTATAGATGCGTTATTAAAAAAATCTGGATACAATTGCAAATCGCGTAACTGATTCATCGGCAAATCGCATCGCCAAATAAAATCCAACCGCAAGGGCTCCCCAACAAACACACGCGTCTTTTCCGGAGTGATCGAGAACGACATTGCCGGACTTTGCTTGGGCTCTCCGACAAGGATCTCACGAGAGGAGGAAGAAAAGGTCTCCTCTCCAACGCTCACTTCCACCGATGGAAAGCGAAGCACGCCCGAGCGAGAGGGAATAAACTCCACCCTCATAGCAAAGCTTCCCCGCTCGTCATTCTCGACGGCGATGAAATCCGAAGTGTAAATTCGAAAGTCCGCCCCTCCGTCGAGCGATTCCAACGACGGCTCGCCTTCCGCCCGTGTGAACACCAATGCCGTCGACAGCTCGTTCACAAACCAACTCGCGTCGCTAAAATGAACCGTCACTTCGTTCGACTGCTCCGCATCCTGCGACCACAACACCGGAATCTGGATACAGGTGGCTATAGTGGCGAACACACGAAATCTGAGCAAGACCGCCCTCATCACCAATCCTTCTCCACCTTCCCGGCTTGAGCCTTAGCCCGCTGCTGCTGCCGAAACTGCTGGTTCCCCATCTCCTCCATCAACACATCTTCCGCCGAAAAACTGGGCACCGGCAACGGCTGCATCAGCGAATCCTGACGGAAATCGCCCTTCACCGGTAGCGAAGACGACATCGATTCCCCCTCGTCCGAATCCATATACTCCTCCCAGTCCTCCTCGTCCCATTCCCCTTCGCCTTCCTCGTCGCTGCTAGAAGCGAACAAATCCAATATCTCCTGAAGACGGTCAATCGCCACCGACTGACGCGAGCGAGCCGCCGGCCAGTGTCCCCATTGAGGCAACAACTCCTCCGCTTCCCGCTGCGCTTCGATCGCCTCTCCCATCAGCTCCATTGGCCGATTCAAAATGCTCTCGAGCGTGCGACCTTCGCTTCCCGCCGCTCCCAGAAGCGTATACTCGTCGTCCATCTCCGACATCCGCTCGCGAATCGACATGCCTTCGAGCCGCAGAATGTTCTGCCCATCTTCGAACGCGGCCCCCGTCGCTTCCGCGTTCAGCGGAGTCCGCTCGGGTTCGTTCGCGGGTCTTGGAGCCCGCCGATTAACAGGACGCCGATCGATGTCCGCCTCGGCGACTCGATCCTTCAACTCCGTTTGCGCCTCGAGCAAGGCGCGTATGCGATTAAGCAACTCCTCGATCGCCTCGTCCCGCTCCTGGGCACGCTTCTCCTCAGTTTCGATTCGCGCTTCGATTTCCTCGATCAAAAACGCCACAGAATTCAAACGCATTCCCGAACGGCGATTCTCCGGCCAAAGCCGCGCCGACTTGAAAAACAAGTCCTGAGCGTACACGGCTGCCGACAACGCTTCGCGCGGCGATGCTTCGAGCGTCGCCTTCGCCAGCGAATGATAGCTCAATCCCTCGTTGAACGTGACGACCGCCAGCCGTTCCCGCGAATCTCCACTCGCTTCCATGCGCAGCGCCACTTCATTGAACGCGGTCCCGGCATCCGCAAACCGTTCCGCTTTCAGCCACTCGCTCGCTTGCTCGAAGTCAACCGAATCCAACCCCTCTTGCGCCTCGGTCTTTGGGGCGCTCATAACAATCGTCAAAAATCCGATCAGCGCTGTTGAGCCGCCCTGCCAGCTCGACCTGCCTTTTCGCAGTAGGGTCAGAGCGAACGCCAAGGGCAGAATCCAAAAAGCCCCTTCTTTATAAACCACGTAACCGGTTCCACCTTCGGACCGAAGGGACTCTTTTCCTTCCGCGAAATCCCGATAAATATCGCCCAAATGAAACGGAGACGTACCCGCTTTCACATAGCTGCCTCCCGGGCTGAGACGAGCCAGCCTAGCAAGATCCTCGTCCTGCAGTTTCGTGTAGACAATCGCTCCCTCGTGCTTGAGAGGAATCATCGTTCCTTCGTCATTGGAAATCGGTATCCGCGATCCGGACACAGAATCACCTATGCCCACCAGCAACGGGCTCACGCCGCTTTCTTTGATTCGTTCCGCCAGCTTCTCAATTCCCGGTCCGTGGTCCTCACCGTCGGTAAGCACAACCAAGTCGTGATAGCCCGCTCGATCACTGTCCAGCACCTGGTCGATCGACTTCTCCACCGCGGACAACAAAAGCGTCCCGCCAAACTCCACGCTGCGCGGCTCGACCTGATTGAGCATGTAGCGAACAAAGTCGTAGTCGTTCGTGAGGGGACAGCTTATCGAAGAGCTTCCCCCATAAATCACCAGACCAACCTGCTGGCCGCTAAAGCTCTCCAAGCAATCTCGAACTCCCTGCTTCGCCACTTCCAGCCGCGACGGGAAAGCGTCTTGGGCCAGCATGCTTCGCGAAACGTCTAAAACAAAAACCACATCCCGCCCCGTTTGTTCGATCTCGTGACGCGTAGGATCGTAACCTGGGCGGGCCAACGCGATCACGAATAAGATAAAAACTGAAACGCTCACCGACTGGGCCTTTCGACTGGGAGATTTCTCCTCTCCCGTCAATTCGATCAGAGCGTTTCGATTCCGCGTCGACGCGCGCCCAATCAACCAATACAAAGGGAATGCCGCAAAAAGCAGCGCAAGCATCCATGGCCATTGAAACACGAACTCGTTCACACCACCACCCTCAACCAAGTTGATCCCAAGACGATTCGACAGGTCCAGGCTGCCAATGCCAATAAAAGAGGCGCCCAGAACCACTCCGATACAATCGCGTAGCTCCGCGTTTCAATTCGAGTCCGTTCGAGAGCGTCGATCTCTTCATAGATCGATTGAAGCGACTCATAGCCTGTCGCCCTGCGGAACACGCCGCCCGTTTCGTCGCTGATCCGCTTCAGCACGAGTTCCGCCGACGAGTACTCAGGTTCACCGAATTCCCGTTCCGAGCCGAAAAGGCCCTCCGCGTCCCCCAGACTGATGGTGTACACCCGGCAGCCCCACTCTTTCGCCAGGCCAGCCGCTTCCAGCGGAAGATGATTGCCAGAGTTGTTTTCGCCATCAGTCAGCAAGACGACGATGCGGCTTTCAATTTCAGTCACTTGCCGAAACCCGTCCCGCGATTGTAAATCGTCCAGTTTCTTCAGCCGAGCGCACGCCAAAGTCAAGGCGTCACCATAAGCGGTGCCGTCCTCGTTTGGGCGGTCTTGTATTTCCAGATTCCCTACAATTTGAGCCAGGGCTTTGTGCCCAAATGTCAGCGGACTACGCGTGTCCGCATAGCGCGCGAAACTAATCAGCCCAATGAGATCGTTCGGTCGACCCGACAGGTTCTCCCCGTCACCCAAAATGAACTTCACGAGCATCTCTTTGGCAATTTCCATCCGCGTCTTGCTCCCCTCTCCAGGAATATCCACGGATCGATCCATACTGCTGGAAACATCGACTAGCAGTTCAATCGCGATTCCCTCCGCCACTTCCATTGATTCGCTCGTCCCCGCCTGCGGACGCGACATGGCGAGTATCAAGCCCGCCAGCGCCAGGACCTCGAGCGCTCCCAGCAGCCAAAGGTAGCGAGCTCGCCCTGTAGGGGCGTGCGACCACTGATTCAGCGACGCAACCGAAATACCCGGCTCGCGCTTTCGCTTTAGAAACACCCAAATCGCCGCTGGAAAGAGCAACAGTATCCAAGGATAGGCGACGCTCATACGCCAAATTCCTTTCCTATCAACCCGCTCAATTCTGGGAAGCGGCCCTCGCGGGCGTAGAGCGCGCGTTCCATCAAGGCGGCCAACTGACTCGAGCACTGCTCCCGATGGGCGAAGAAAAACGACTCAAGTTCCTGACCGTACGGCTTTCCCTCTTCGATTAGCGAACGCAGTCGCCCCGCCTCCAATGCAACCGAATCCTCCTCTTTCCCAAAATGCTGACCACCGAATTTCAATCGGACGCGCCATCCCCACACCAGAACGAACGCCAATGCCAGCGCGATCAAAACTGCGACCCAAACACCGCTCGCGGTCTCGGCGCGAGGCTCCGGAAGCGGTTCAGGATCATCGTGGTCCTCTACTTCGTCGAACGTTCGCGCAGTCAGTACGCCCAGCCGAACCGAAAGCGATTTGGACTCGTTGCTCAATCCGACTACCACCCGGCCCTCGGGCAATTCGATCGTTCCAGATCGGGCCACTTGGTAGAGAGCAAGCCAGCCCTGTTTGTATTGGCCATCCGAATCCAGCTTGATTGGACTGGCTTGAATCTCGACCAGACGCATCCAAGGGTGACGCGGCGCTTCGAAGGTCGCCGACTCGTAGCGATCCAACTGAAGCGTTACATCCACTTCGACAAGCTCTCCCGGAAAATACGAACGATTCGTATCGATCGAAACCGCGACGGAACGTTCTGCTTTCATTGAACTCGCAGAGAGTATCGCCAACACGAATACACCTCGGATCAGTCGGCCCGAAAATCCACCTGCAATCGAATGCCTCCCGCCGAAACCAAACGGCTTTTCCAATTTTCGGATCATCCGCCAGATTCTCCTGCGACCATACGCTGTCTCGATCGAAAGAACGCGGAGATCGTCGCGACGCAATCGGCGCCCACCGCGAGGTTGATCAGGTCGACGCCGCTTTCCATCGTGAGATTTTCGATCCACGCGTTCTTCAGGCTCGGCTGACCCTGGATTCCTTTGAAATCGAGAACCTTCCGCTCTCCGGACTCCGCGTCTCGAACCAGAGTCAACCCACTCTTGGGAGCGACTCGCTCAACGGATTCGATCACGTTCACCCCGACCACGTCGTGCCGAAACGCGGCCGCTTGCAAATCCTGTTCAAACCCGCGCGCGTGAAAGTCGGATACGAGAAACGCAACCGAACGCTTACGGGCCAGATGACCGAATACATCCAGTCCGCATTCTATTCGAGTTCCCGACCCGATTGGCTCGAATCCGCTCAAAGCGTCCAGTATTCGAGTACTCTGTCGCCGCCCTTTCGAAGGAGGCACTACGTGTTCAATTCGGTCGGTAAACAGTACGAGTCCGACCCGGTCGTTGTTTGCCAACGCGGCGAGCGTCAAGAGTCCGCAAAATTCGGATACCGTTTCTCGTTTAGCCCCATTTGGATCCGACAAAGTTGACGCCGACAAGTCTACGAGGAGAAAGAAAAACTGCTCTCGCTCTTCAACATAGCGTTTCACGTAGGGAATGCCCGTCCGCGCCGTCACTTTCCAGTCCATCGAACGAACGTCGTCGCCGGGAGTGTAAGGTCTCACGTCCTCAAACTCGATTCCGCGTCCTTTGAATACGCTCCGGTACTCGCCCGCGAGCAAATGCTCAACCGGCCGGCGGCACTTCAACTCGAGCAAATTGAGTCGACTATCCCCCAACACGCTCATTCTTCGACGATCGGTACCGCAGCCAGAATTCGCTCAACCAGATCGTCCGCGTTCAAGCCTTCCGCTTCCGCCCGATAGGAGATGGCGATTCGATGCCGCAGGATATCCCCCGCAACGTCCTTGATGTCCTGCGGTACGGTGAACTCACGCTGGTTCAGCAGGGCGAGGCCCCGTGAAGCGAGCGAGAGGTAAATCGTCGCTCTCGGCGAGGCGCCGAAACGAACGTAGCGGGAAATATCCAATCCATAGGTTTCGGGATTCCGCGTAGCGTCGACTAGTCGCAAGATGTATCGCTCCACCTTCTCGTCGATAAACACTTTGTCGAGCAATCCGCGCATCTCCAAAATGGAATCCAGTCCGATCACCGGCTCCACCGTCGTTTGCGGGGCCGAGCGAGCCATTCGCCTCATGACGACATGCTCCTCTTCCAGGCTGGGGTAACCGACCTTCAGCTTGAACATGAATCGGTCGACTTGCGCCTCCGGGAGCGTGTAGGTGCCTTCTTGCTCGATTGGATTTTGCGTTGCCAAAACAAGAAAAGGATGCGGCAGGGCAAACGTCTCCTTGCCGAGAGTCACTTGCTTTTCCTGCATCGACTCCAGCAACGCGCTTTGTACTTTCGCAGGGGCTCGGTTGATTTCGTCAGCCAGTACTAGATTTGCGAATACAGGCCCCTTTTCGGCGTTGAATTGATGTTCCTTGGGGTCGTAGACCAGGCTGCCCACAAGATCGCTTGGAAGGAGGTCCGGAGTAAATTGAACGCGGCTGAAGGTCGCCTCGATCGATCGCGCCAGCGTCGTTATCACTAGGGTCTTCGCAACTCCTGGGACTCCTTCAATCAGCACGTGACCGTCGCAAAGCAAGGCGAGAATCAATCGGTCCACCAGCTTCTCCTGGCCAACAATCACCTGGGAGAGGCATTGGCGAACATTTTCCAGCTTCGAGCAGGAATCCTCAATCAAAGTCTTCATAAATTCGTGTAGCGAATAGGAGAGCATTCGAAATCATCCGGAAAGGTCAACTGTAGGAAACTCCGGGAAACGCCTCACCGCCAAGCACAACACCCCACCTTACACTCACCATGAAAACACTCGTAGCCACCCTCGCCTTTCTAATCGCGGTAGACGCAATCGCTACGCGAGAATCGGCGTTCCGGATACCCGTCAGCGACTTCGACCCGTCGCAAATCGAAGAGGACTACAGCGATCCAAAATGGAGCGTCCTCGACCTCCCCGGTCGCGAGCGAACCGAATACGCGCTCATACAGGAAGAAAACTACGCTCGCATTTGCGCCAAGAGCCACAATACCGCATCCGGGCTGGTCTACGCAGTCGACCTCGATCCGCGCGAATACGATGTGATCGAATGGACCTGGAAAGTGGACGCCGCCGTGCCCGAAGGCGACTTGACGAAGAAAAAAGGCGACGACTACCCCGCCCGCATCTATCTGACTTTCGACTTCGACCCGGCCGATCTACCGTTCGTCGAACGCGTCAAACACACGCTCATCAAAACCTTTACCAACTACGAGATCCCGCTCCGCGCCCTCAACTACGTCTGGGCCAACAAAGCCGCCCCTGGAACCGTCGCGCCCAATCCCTACACAAACTGGGTGCAGATGGTCGCCGTTCAATCCGGCAACCAAAACGCCGGAACCTGGCGAATGGAAATGCGAAACATCCTCGACGACTTCCGCAACGCCTTCAACGAAGAGCCTATGAACATCACCGGCGTCGCCATCATGACCGATACCGACGATACCAAAAGCAGCGCGACTGGATACTATGGAGACATTACATTTCGGAAATCCACAGAATAGACGATCCAGCGCGAGCTGGACTTCTGGATATCCGAATTTTCGATACTCTGCATTCCCAATGCCAGTGTCGAAAATAGAAACGCCCTCCCCATCAGGAAGGGCGCACGGTTGAAACCCATATTGAGCGACGACTCAAGCCGATGGCACGCTCGACTTTCGAGCCGCTCTATTTGGCCTTAAACGTCGCGAGAAACTCATCAATGGTAAGCTGACCGTCGCCATCTACATCCGCCTTGGCAAAGGTCTTTCCACTCTTTTTCTCGACCTTGCTCGAGTCGAATTCCTCGCTATTCTTCTCTGCCCGAGTCTTCGCAGTGTTTATTCTTAGTTCGATAAACTCCTTTTTGGAGAGTTGGTTATCCTGGTCGACATCCCCTTTCTCAAACTGCTTCGTTTGAGATTTGGTCGTCGAAAATACCATTGCGGGGGCAATAGCGATCGTTGCGGACGCTACAATTAGGCGCCAGTATTTGTTGTTGATCATATACTTGAGTTGGTTGCGGAGACCGTAGCGCGATCTCCTGGATTAGAGCATACCGATCCGCGTGGGACGGGTAGGATTCAACGCGAATAGAAACAAACGTGACGGCGGATTCAAGCCAAATAATGCCAAATTGGCACAATCCGAGCGTGTTTCAAACGTAAACCAATGGCCCTACAACGTCCCGTTATGATTAATCGACACCGTAAATCGATAACGTTTCGACTCCCCCGCCTCGACCGCGACGAGATAGGGCTTCTCTGCTATCGACATCGGCGATTCCTGGAAATCGTGATGCGCCACCATCGGTTCAATACAAACGAACGGCATGCCGGGAGGCGACCAGAGATTGACATTCGGGAAGTCGCCCAAATCGACCGAGACATAAGGCTCCATCCCCTTGCGCCCGACGCTGATAACTCGCGCTTTCATGTCCTTTTGAAACATGCCCCCATTCGGAATCCGTTCGTCGTCTAACGCGATCGAGTCCTCGTTCTTCAAGAAGGGAACACGGGTTGGTTGAATGAGACTGTCGACGATCTCGTTGCGCTCGACCGTAAGCGGCTCCGAAAACGAAATCGCGTAGTCGCCCCGGTCTCGCCCCCCTTCGAACGGACAACGGAATCCCGGATGCCCGCCCGCCGCGAAATACAAGGCCGCGTCACCCGCATTCTCAACGATAAACTCGTTGATCAATCGACTGCCTTCGAGACGATAGATCACTTTGAATACAAAATCGAAGGGATAGCGCTCGCGCGTTTCCTCATTGGCCCGCAATTCGAATTCCGCAGAACGCCCGTCCACGGCCACCTTCGGAACAAACTCCGAAATCACCGCCAATCCCATTTTAGGAATCTCGTACTCCCGCCCCTCGTGCGAGAAACGATTGTCTTTGAATCGCACATTGACCGGGAACATCACCGGCGCCCGCGCCTCCCAATACTCAGGGTCCCCTTGCCATAAATACTCTGTACCGGAATTCTTGTGACGAATGCTCTGCAGTTCCGCTCCCAAAGTCGAAATCGCGACACGTAGGCTATCGTTTTCAATCACCACAAGCTTCGGTTTCCCCGCCCCGCAACCCAAGAGCAAAACCCCCGCTGCTAGCGACGCTACCGCGTATACAATTTTGAGTGTCCGTTCCGTCGCGCTCTTCATAGTTCCAACTGTTCTCGGCAAATCTGAATACTGTCGCCTATCGGCAATCAAACTCCCAACCCTACGCCACGAAAACCAGGGATCAAGCGATTAAAAAGACCGGAAATCGAATAGCATTCACAGTCAGTTCGTCTAAAGGCCAAACCTGCCAGTTCCAACGGCCGCGATTCCTCCCGGCCATTTGAAAATCCCCTGTGAAAATCAGCCTTATCACCATCCTCGCAACGAAGCCGCCTTGCCGTTCGCTGCACAGTATCGTAAACGTCTAATATCTTTCCTCCGATGAAACTCCCAGCAGTTCTCATTCCCCTCGTCACTCTGTTCCTGGTCACGGGCTGCAACACGCTCAAGGACACCTACACCAAAGTCGCTTCCGGCAACTACGAACGCGCCATCGACAACGCTGTCCAAAACCTGCGCAAAAGCCGAACCAAGAAAAACTCCCAGGAGTACATGCTCTTGCTTGAAGAAGCCTTTGCCAAGGCTGTCGCCCGCGACCGGCGGACCGTCGAGCGACTCGAACGCGACGGCAGCGTCCGGGCCCTGGAAGACCTCTACCGTGTCTACGTGAAACTCAGCGACCGCCAGGAGTACATTCGCCCCCTATTGCCTCTGTACATTGCGGATCAAGGTAGAGACGCCCAGTTCGACTTCGTTGACTATACCGACGCCATTTTCGAATCGCGCGACCGATTCTCCGAAGGTCTGTACCGCGAAGCCGAGAGGCTGTTACAGAGCGGCGACAGAATCGACGCCCGCATCGCGTATGAGAAATTCAACCACCTCGATGCCGTCAACCCCAACTACAAGGACACGCGCGTACTAACCAGCCAAGCGCACTACCAAGGCACGAACTTCGTCCAAGTAGTGCTCGTCAACGACTCCGGCATCGCTCTGCCCCAACGGCTCGAGAACGACTTGCTGGATCTCGAAGCCTACAAGATGAACAGCCTCTGGACCGTCTACCATAGCGCCCCCGTGGAGAATATCGAATACGACTATGAAATGCTCGTCGCCATTCGGCAAATCAGCGTAAGCCCGGAACGCGTGCACGAACGCGAGATCGTGCAGGAGAGAAAAGTACGCGACGGATACGACTACACGCTCGATCGCAATGGAAACGTCATGAAAGACGAGAACGGAAACGACATCAAAACCGAACGATTCGCTACCGTACTGGCTTCGATACTGGAGTTCAGTCAATCAAAGTCGGCTCGAGTGTCCGCAGATATCGAATACCGCCCATTCCATCGCGACCAAGTTCTCGAACACTTTTCAATCACGTCCGAATCCGTATTCAAACATGAGTATTGCTCCCACTCGGGAGACGAGCGTGCTCTCAACGACCACTACCGAAAGCTGTCGCGCAGCAAACCGCGCCCCTTCCCCAGCAACGAGCAAATGATCTACGACACCGGCGAGGACCTGAAAAAGCAGCTCCGCAACATCGCTTCCAAAAATCGGTTTTAAAGCTCATAGGGCTGGCGCCCAACCGTTCGAGAGCCTCAGGGCCATGAGCTTCGTCGAATGGCGCCATTCCGCGCATATAAGAGTCTGTCCAAAACTCGGAAAAAGGTAGGGCTCGATCGCCGAGCGAGCCGCGTTGGTTGAGTCAGTTTCTCGAAAATGTGGACCGTCCATAAGAGTGTCCAATAGCTCGCTTTCGAGTCGTTGAAGTTATATTTGAGAATCACAATTTCAGGCTGCGATCCGTCTGTCACGCCGTAGCCCTACCTCGCGCGGGCATGTCAACGTAAACCCGCCGAGACGTCGGGTTCCACCTACTACTCCATAGCGCCTAAGGTGGAACGCGACGTCCCGACGCGTTTTCTCGAGCAAGAGGAGCTATTGGACACTCTCTAAACGTAAAGCTCCGACAAATCGCCAGTACTGTCCGAGAATCCCGTATCGGAAACCCCCATACGATTGAGCATCGTAAACAGTAAGTTGGACATCGGCACGTCTTCCCCGTCGTCGCTGTACTGCAGGTACTGGTTGTGCTTGATCCCCATGCTTCCGCCGCCGGCAAATATCAGCGGGTAATTGCGGTTGTTGTGCGTGCGGCTATTGGACGTCCCGCAAAGCACCATGGTGTTGTCCAGCATGTTCCCGTCGCCTTCGGGCGTCTCCGCCAATCGCTGCAGGAAACGAGCGAGATGCTCTACGAGGCAGACATTCCACTTCCCTTGATTGACAAAACCGTTCGGCTTTCCTGCATCGTGCGCCAGCCGATGCTGGGAATCCAGTCCGAGCGCTCGGGAAAACTGCCCCGACACCTCGCCATTCATCGCGGACAGCATGTAGGTAATGTAGCGGGTGGAATCCGTCTGGAACGCGAGATACATCAGATCGTACATCGTCTTGATGTACTCCAGCGGCGCGTCAGGAGTCGCCTCTAAATTGAGACTGTCCGCGTCCACTTCCGGCTTGGGAATATCCAGCCACTGTTGGCTGCGGGCCACTTGCTTCTCGATATGACGCACCGAAGTCAGGTACTCGTCGTATTTCTCCTGATCCTGTTTTCCCAGTTTGCTGCGCAGCGTTTTCGACTGGTCCAAAACGCGATCCAACAAGCTCACCTCCGTATCCAAACGGCGTCGCGTCTGGTCGATTGTTCCTTTGTCGACGCCAAAAAGCCGGTCGAATATCAACTGCGGTTTGTCCAAGCCCGGCATCGGCTGGCCCGAGTGTGAAAACGACAATGTCTTGGAGCGGGTTGGCAGGCCAATCCCTCCGTCGCTGGACAAGGCAAGCGACGCGAAACGCGTCAGATGGCCGTACTTCGCCGCGGCCAACTGCTCGAACGATACGGTATTTTTGAAGTTCGCGCCGCTGAAATCCGCTCCCGTCAAAAAGATGTCGCCTGTATCATGTCCTCCAATACCGCGTCCTGTGGGGTGCGAAAGTCCGCCCAATGCGGATACTTGGCTGCGGAGCGGCTCCAACGATTCCATAACCTTCGTGAATCGAAATCCGTCCCCTTCCCGCACGGGGAACCATCCCCAATCCCGATCCGCGTGATCCTCGCTCGGAACACTCGCTCCATACGGGAAAAAGACCGTACACAATCGCTTAGGAAGCGCCTGCTGCGCAGCTGGGATCGATGCGGCTCGCATGCTTTCCAAGAAGGGCAAGCCCAATGCGACGCCTGTTCCCCGGAGAAACGTTCTCCGATCCATATGCCATGATTTCCTCTTCATTTGATGGGGTCTCCTGTCTAGCGAGTAAGAAACAACTCGGATGTTACTATAGAATTGATAAGAAAATCCAGTCGATAATCGCGCTTCTGGAATTGCTCCGTCAGCGCGTCGATCGCCGCTTCGTCCGTGAATTCAAGAGAACGACCCAGGGCGTAGGCCGTCAACTTCACCACCATCGCGCGCGCAAACGCGTCTCGCTTCTGCTCCAGCAAATACGTCTTCAATTGCGTCGCGCCGTCGACTTCCCGGCCATCCGGCATGACATCCCGGGCATCCAGGGGCGCTTTCTCCTCCTGCGTTCGCGCCTGGCCTTTCTCCTCAGCAGTCAGCCGAAGCACCTCTTCGCGGTAGAGTCCAGTCGCGTCGTAATGCTCAAGCGGAATTCCCCAAGGATCGATTTTTCGATGACAACTGACACACCCTTCGCTCGCCCTGTGAATCTCCAATTGCTCTTTCAATGAAAGCTCCGCGAACCCCGGAGTCTCCGGATCCAAGTCCGGCACGCTCGCCGGCGGAGGCGACGGCGGATCGTCCAGCAATCGCTCCAAGATCCAAACCGCTCGCTCGATCGGATGAGAGTCTTCCCCCGTCGAGTTCCCAACCAGCATGCTGGCGTGCGTCACCAGCCCGCCACGACGATGCTCCGGACGCAACGCCACGCGCGACATTTCCGTTCCGGTGACGCCATCGATGCCATAGTGCTTCGCCAATCGCTCGTTGAGCATCGTAAAATCGGAATCGACAAAGTTGAGAGCGGAGAGGTCCTCGCGCAGGACCTCGTTGAAAAACGCCACCGACTCGCGCCGCATGTCAGGCTTCACCCGGTCATTGAAATCTGGATAAAACTGGGGATTCACCGCGACTCGATCCAGTCCTCCTAGATCGAGCCACTGTTCGGTGAAGCGCTCGACAAACCGCTCCGACAGTGGAGACTCCAACATTCGCTCCACCTCTCCACGGAGCGTCTTCTTCCTCAAAAGTCGACCGCTCTCCGCCAGCTTCAGCAGTCGTTCGTCCGGCATCGCGCTCCATAAAAAATAGGAAAGACGCGAAGCGACTTCGTAGGACGTCAGTTTCCGAGCCCCTTCCGCGTCGCCCGTCGGCTCCATCAAATAGAGAAACTGCGGCGAAACGAGCACCATGGAAAGCGCCTGGCGCATCGCCTGGATATGGGTCGCGTAGTTTGGTCGGACCGATTGATAGAACGCGAACACCTCGTCGATTTCCGAGTCGCTGGGAGGACGGCGAAACGCCCGCCGCATAAAATGGGCAATTGAGTCGCGCGCTTGCGATTCCCCCTCGTCGATTCCGATCGACTCCAACCCGAGAATCTCGCGGTGATTGGCAGGAGGCCACATCGCATAGTCCGGCGCAGCAAACTCGACGCGTTCCACCACGAGCCATGGCTGTTTCGGATCCGGCGTATTCAATTCCCGCTGCTGCTCGTTTATGCGCAGGTCGATGATCTCGATCGCGTCCGAACCATCGTCATAGACATTCTGGACAGTTATCAACATTCCCGGAATATTCGACGGCGTCGTCAAAACAGGAAACGACTCCAAGCGTCCCTTAAACACGTACTCCCCCGGAGCGTCGGCCGACTCCCAGACATCGATATCCTTGCCCACTTGACCGCCCGGGATATAAGTGTCGGCCAAAATGCCGATCCGCACCCGCATTCGCGGCGGGCCCTTCCCCTCCGGAATCACTGCGTGGGCTTTCACGCGAACTGTCACCGGACCCTCGGTCGGGAACTCCATCAGTCGAGTCATGAACGCGTTTCCTGGCTGAATATTGCGCGTGTGGGGCGTATCCAAAATCCAACTTTCCCTACGAGCGACATTCTCGGTTCCCCAGTGCCGAAAACGCCAAGGCTGTTCGCCCTCGACCAGCGCAATGCTCAAGCCGCGCTGGGCCGCTTTAAGATAGTACTCCAACTGCATCGCCGACATTCCCATCACCGACCCGTTGTTCAAAAAACCGTCGTGGCTGCTCGTCTCCGGCGGCAGGTCTTTCGCGTAGTCCAGCTCGACTCCCAGTAATTCCGACATCGTGTTGTTATACTCGTAGCGCGTTAGACGCCTCACAACACCCTGCCCGCCTGTCGATCGCTTCACCTCGGCCGCGTGAGTCAGTTCGGCCGTGATCCAGTCGACTATCGCCGCCCGTTCGTCCGAGGTCGGCTGCTCCTCGTCCTCCGGAGGCATGTCCTCCAGTATGAGAACGTCGAGCATGTCGTGCCAGGTCTCCCCGTCCCGCCCGTTGACAAAGTCTCGATTGAGCGTGTCCACGCGCAAGTTGTTCTTCTGCTTGTCCGGTCCGTGGCACTTCACGCAGTACTTCTGCATTAGCGGCTCCACCGTGTCCACGTACGAGACCCCCTGCTCGCGAGCGCCACTCGCCAACGTCGCCGCGAACAGATACAGCGCAAAAACGACTTTTCGGGGTAAGGACATCAGTGACGAACGGGAAACAAACTATAGTAAACTAGCGAAAGCGAGAACCTTTAAAAGAAGCTATTCTAGCAAGAATTTCAACTTTGGACAGCACTCGACACAATTCACCCCATTTTCAAATTGGTTTTAAGTCTCCAGCCGCGACAAAAAGCCGTGCAAAACCGCTTCCAACCCGTTCCACTAGTCCGAGATGCGCCCCGACCTAAATCCCCTCCCTCAAAACGTAGACTCGCTCCCCTCGCCATCCTTGCTCGTCTATCCCGATCGGATCGCCGCCAACATACAGCTCATGCTCGATATCGCCGGCGGTCCGGAGCGCCTGCGACCGCATGTGAAAACGCACAAAATGGCGGAAGTCGCTTCACTCCAAATCGCTCGCGGCATCACTCAATTTAAATGCGCGACCCTCTCCGAAGTCGCGCTGCTCACTCGCTGCGGCGCCGACGATCTTCTCCTGGCGATGCAGCCCGCCGGACCGACGATTGAGCGCTTCGCCCAAACGACTATCGAAAACCCAAACATTCGTTACGCGACGCTGGTTGACAATTTGGACACACTGGAATCGATCGAACGCGAATGCGTCCGGCGAGAAACTCGCCTCGACTTGTACCTAGACCTGAACTGCGGCATGGATCGCACCGGAATCAAACCAGGAGACGAAGCGTTGACGCTGTGCCAACGAATCGCCCAAAGCCCGTCCGTCCGATTCGCCGGCCTCCACGCCTACGACGGCCATATCCGCGAGTGGGATCCGATCGAACGGGCCGATCACTGCAATCGAGAATTTCAATCGGTCGACGACTTGGCATCGCGCCTGGAAGCGCAGGGAACGCCGGTCCCCGCAATCGTCGCCGGCGGCAGCCCTACTTTCCGCATTCACGCTCAAAGAACCACAGTTGAACTCAGTCCAGGCACAACATTGCTATGGGATTTTGGATACGGCGACGCGTTTCCCGACTTGCCGTTTCAGCACGCCGCTCTCCTTTTGACACGTGTCATCAGCAAACCCGCTCCCGGACTCCTCTGCTTCGACCTCGGACACAAAGCGGTCGCTTCAGAAATGCCGCACCCGCGAGCTCGGCTGCTGGGAGTCGAAGTCGACGCCTTCGTCTCGCAAAGCGAAGAGCATCTCGTTGTTCAGTCCTCCCAAGCGAGCACGGTCTCGGTCGGCGACGCTTTCCTCGCCATCCCCAAACACATCTGCCCGACCGTTGCCCTCCACAACAAAGCGATCGTCGTTACCAATGGCGCCGCGGCCGGCTCTTGGACGGTCGGAGCGCGCGACCGCATTCTCGACTAGAACCTCGAGAACATGACTGGGGCGTTGCTTGCGACGCCCCTACAGTTTGTGTCACGAAACAGGCAACGCCTCTCTCACAATTCGCAGCCAATTCCCGTGCATGATCCCCTCAATCGCCTCTCGGGAATAGCCCCGCTCGTCCAACATCGTCGCTACTCGCTGTAAATCGTAAATCGTATCCAAATCCTTGGGAGTTTGCTCGGTGCCGAATCCGCCATCCAAGTCGGAACCGATGCCTGAGTAACAAAAGTCGCCCGTCAACTGGCACACATGGTCGATGTGCTCCACAACGGATTCCAACAGCAGTCCAGAAGATTCCGGAGTGGTCTCGCCCCTAGTCCAATTCGGGTAGAGCATCCATGCATCCAGGGCGACCCCGATCACCGCGTTCCGGTCAGCCAGCGACTTTATTTGAGAATCATTCAGTTGTCGCTGGCCTGGAACCAACGCTCGACAGTTGCTGTGGCTCGCCCAAACCGTTCCACCAAACAACTCCATCGCCTCGTCGAATCCCTCGTCCGTGAGATGCGTCACATCCAGCGCCATCCCCAGTCGCTCCATCTCCCGAAGCAATTCGCGCCCGCGCGGCTCGAGAGGCCCTTTCTCTCCGGTTCCCGGCGCGTACCGGCCCGGTCCATAGTGGGCGGGTCCGACCGCCCGTAATCCATACGCGTACGCCCGTTCCAAATTGTCGAGCGTCAACAGCGAGTCCGCTCCTTCCAGGCTTAATACATATCCCAACGGAGTGCCTTCCAGTCCGTCCGAACATCGCGCCACATGCACATCCAGTTCTTCCCTGCAGCGGATCTGACTCATCAAACCCCGATCCTCCATCGTTCGATACCAGGCCAACTGCCCTTGCGTCTGGGCCCAAGCCTGTTCAGGGCTATTCCAACCGTACGCAGGAGAGTGTTTGGAAACACTATGGCCAATCTGAGTCGCGATGCAAAAACCGATCCCCGCCCGACGCATTTCCGGCAGCGAAACCGTTCCGCAACCTCGACCTTTCAAATCGCTCAAGCCCGCTTCGCGCTCACGCACCTCATGCAAGGGCTCCGACAGGTCGCGGTTCCACGACAGCGCGTTTAGAGACAAATCCAAATGAGCGTCGAACAGGAGCATGGCTAGGAACCGACTTCGAAAATCCCTTCGATCTCGACGCTGATATTTCCCGGCAAGGAACCCATACCCACCGCGCTGCGGGCCCCCACTCCGATTTCCGAGCCAAACACATCCGCAAATAATTCACTGCAGCCATTGATCACAGTGGGATGGTTTTCGAAATCCGCACTCGAATTGACCATCCCCAGAAGCTTAACGACCCGCTTCACCCGATCCAGCGAGCCGAGTTCGGAACGCAGCGTCGCCAGCATCGCCAATCCAGTTTGCCGCGCCGCCGCGTAGCCCGCTTCTTCGCCGACCTCCGCCCCGACACGCCCCTTATGAAGGCTCCCGTCCGCGTTCAACGGCCCATGCCCGGACAAATAGGCCAGGCCATCGACGATCACGATCGGCTTGTAAACGCCCATCGGCTCGGGCGCCGGCGGCAGTTCGATTGAAAGGGATTGGAGATTTGATTCAGCGCTCATAAGGCAAAACGCTACCCTCTAATCCAATCATGGCGATCACTATCGATCTCAATGCCGATTTTAAGCTCAATCGCCCAGTTCATTCGATACTCTCCAACACTCGTCTCAATTTCGACTCGCGCACTTCTATGCTCTCGCATAGCTTCATTTGCACGCGGGCACGATTCAAGTTTTGAGACTCGTATTTAACTTTGAAATACACGTCGCCGGCCAAGTAGTCAGCGAAGAATCGCAGTCCCAGCTCGAAAGAAATCAGCCGAGCCGAATCGTAGAGATACTTGCGATCCGAATCCGTTAGAAAATTCCCGGCCTGTTTCAAATAACCCGACACGAGGGCCTCAAAGATATCGACGTCCACAAAGACGTCTTTCAGATCCCTCGCCTCCTCCCCAGCCGGATTGCAGACCGAACGCACGCAATCGCCAAAATCATAGTGTATCAAGCCCGGTTTGACCGTATCCAAATCCACAATCGCCGTCCCTTTGCCGGTAATATCGTCGATCATGATATTAGAGATCTTCGGGTCGCCATGTATCGGGCGATACGCCAGCTCGCCGCGAGCCAACGCATCCTCAAGCACCGTCACGAACCCGCGCCGCTCTTCTACAAACGCCCGCAAACGTCGCGCCTCGGACGAGGCGGACAAGCGTTGTTGGGCTGCGTCCGACTCGAGAGTCTCGTCGTACTGCGCCAAATACCTCGGGGCAATGTGGAATCCCGGCAGCGTATCCACCAGCTGATCCGCAGGAAAGTCGGCGATAACACTCTGAAAGTGACCCAACACGTAACCTGCCTCATGAGCGTGTTCGGGACTGATTACTGTTTCATGCGAAGTCGCGGAAGCGATCATTGAAAGCGCCCGCCAATAGCCACCCTGGTCATCGAGATGGTAGTCTTCCCCCGAATACGTGGGAATTACCAGTGGCAGTTGCCAGATTCGATTCGATCGCGAAGACTGCTCCTCAAGACGCCTGTGAGCATAGTCGGTTATGGCTTTCATATTCGCCATCACCAAATCCGGGCGCGGGAAAACCGCTTGACTAATACGCTGCAGGACAAACTGAATTTCTGAATACGTCGTGCGCTTGATAACTCGATACGTGTCGTTCACGTTCCCCGTATCGATATTCATGACAGTCACCACCTGCCCGGGGGCGTTAAACTGAGCAGCAATCGATTCGGGATTCATATGCGTCCTAGACTAGGATGCCGCAATAGAAACTGTCTACCGAAAAAGCCATCGAGAACTGTATCAAAAATCTCCTCGCAACCGATTCCTCGTATGCTAGCGTCGAAACGATGAGAATGCTCACAATCGCCCTTTTCTCGATCCTATTGTCACTCGCCTCCACTTTAGGATTCGCCACAAATAAACCGAACATCGTCTTGATCGTCTCAGACGACCACGGAACGGACGCTCTGGGCTGCTACGGGAATCCGGTGATCGAAACGCCTGCTCTGGACGCCCTCGCCGCCAACGGCACGCGCTTCACCAATGCCAACTGCACCACCGCGAGCTGTAGCCCGAGCCGATCCGTCATACTCAGCGGACTACACAATCACCGCAACGGCCAATACGGTTTGCAGCACACCTTCCATCACTACCAGAGTTTCGACGACATTAAGAGCCTCCCGGTTATTCTCAGTGAAAACGGCTACCGAACGGCTCGCATCGGAAAATTCCATATCGCCCCCGAGTCGGTCTACGCGTTTGAAACCGTCTTGTCAGCCGGCGCTGCCAACGACCCGAAGACAATCGGTCGTAGCCCTTACGAAATGGCTGAGCAGTCGCGACCGATCATCGAGAGCGACGAACCGAGGCCGTTCTTCTTTTTCTACGCCACGGACGATCCGCATCGATCCAACGCCTTCCTGCCCAACGGACTCCCCACTTTCGATACCTACCCCGAACCCAATCGATTTGGCAACCGCGACGAGGGCTATCCGGGCATCAACCCGGTCGTCTACGATCCCGACGACGTGATCGTTCCACCTTTCCTCCCCGACACGCTCGCATGCCGCCAGGAACTGGCCGAATACTACCAGTCCGTCTCCCGGCTCGACGAAGGGATCGGCCGACTCGTCCAAATTCTCAAAGAAAGCGGCCAGTACGACAATACACTCATTCTCTATCTTTCCGACAACGGAGTCGCCTTCGCTGGAGCCAAGACTACGCTTTATGAACCCGGCATGCGGCTTCCGTGCATCGTCCGCGAGCCAGGACAGACAAGAACCGGACGTACGCAGGACGCCCTCGTGTCCTGGATCGACCTCGCCCCGACCATTCTCGACTACGCGGGAATCGACGTATCCGAAATGGAGTTACACGGTCGCTCGTTCCGAAAAGGCGTTAGCGGCGCTCTTCGCGGCCGAAACGAGATTTACGCGTCGCACACCGCCCACGAAGTGACCATGTACTACCCTATGCGAGTCGTGAAAACACAGCAGTACAAACTGATCTTCAATATAGCCCACGGACTGGAATTTCCGCTCGCCAAGGATTTGCTCCAATCCCCCACCTGGGTTTCCATGCAGAAGCAAGGACTTAAGCGCTACGGAAAACGAACGCCCAAAGCCCTCCTCCACCGACCCCGGTTCGAGCTATACGACCTCGAAGCCGACCCGCACGAGACGGTCAACCTGTTCGACGACCCAAAGCATCGTAAAAACCGCGAACGACTCATGGCGAAACTCAAAGCCTACCAGGAGGAAACCCGCGACCCGTGGGCCGTAAAATGGGAGAGAGAATGACGGGCGAACCCGTTTCTCTTCGAATCGCACGAATCAGGTAGGGACGGATCCCGCCCGAGAACACGAAGTCCTCGGTGGTATCAGCATAATAGGATGCAAGTTAAACCTGCCGGGACGGCGGGTTCCACCTTTATATTCCTGAAGCAATGGTGGAACGGGCCGTCCCGGCGCGTTCGTTCAAGGCGGAAACTTAATTCGTCGACGCAACGCGCCCAGCGGGGCCCGTCCGCGCGATCAATCGCGTCCACGCTTTCCGCGACTCGTTACACGCTATCCGCTTCAATCGATTGTCTCTCAATCCATCTGGAAACCCGGAGTGGACTTCGAGAGCGCGATCTCCTCTTCCGTCATGTATTCTTCAATACTCTCGAAAAGAGGAGCGGAAAGGTAGCGCTCGCCCGTGTCCGGAAGCATGCACAGGATAACCGACCCGGGTTCAGCGGATTCCGCGATTTTGCGCGCAACCGCGAAGGTCGCCCCGCCAGAAATCCCTGTGAGGATGCCTTCCTTTTGAGCCAGTTGAATCGAAGCTTCGATTCCTTCCGGCCCCGGCACTGGGATGAGGTCGTCGTAGCGTTCGCCGTCGAGACCGTCTTGCAGGACATGCGGAATAAAGTCCGGCGTCCACCCTTGCACCGGATGCGGTTGAAATGCGGAGTGGCTGACAGCTGGAGCGTTGTTCTCGTCGCGCTCTTGGGCGACTCCACTCGATACGAGCGCCGCGTTCGCCGGTTCGGTCAGAATGATCTTCGTATCCGGTCTTTCCTTTCGCAAGACGCTTGAGACTCCCGAGAAAGTCCCACCGGTACCGTAGCCAGTCACGTAGTAGTCTAAAGCCTGGCCCTCGAAGTCCGACAAAATTTCGCGGGCCGTTGTGTTGGCGTGAACCAGAGCGTTGGCGTCGGTTTCGAACTGGCGGGCCAGGAACCAGCCGTTCGCCTCCGCCAGCTCCTTCGCTTTCTGGTACATGCCGAAACCTTTTTCCGCCTTGGGCGTCAAAACCAGTTTCGCTCCGAAAAACCGCATCAACTTGCGGCGCTCGATCGAAAAACTGTCCGCCATGGTCACCACGAGCGGATAGCCCTTCGCCGCGCACACCATGGCCAAGCCGATTCCCGTATTACCGCTAGTCGCTTCCACCACCGTTTGCCCCGGCTTCAACTCACCGCTGCGCTCGGCCTCTTCGATTATGCTGATCGCCAGCCGATCCTTTACCGATCCAGCGGGATTGAAAAACTCGGCCTTCGCGTACAGCTTCACATGATCCGGGGCTAAATTCCGAATGCGAATGCACGGCGTGTTGCCGATCGTGTCGGCGATATTTTCAAACAGCCGGCCATGACCAGCGGTAGTACGGGACTCTGATACACTCATAAGATATAGGGGTTGGGAAAGTTTGCTCTACTCGAGCCCAACGACCGGTGACGTGGGACGACTGCACGAAACCCTATCAATCCGAAACTCTCTGCCAAGGCGTTTTTGCGCCCAATTCACGGGTTCCGCCGACGAGCGATTCCAAAACCTTGGAGAGCTCAACCGCCAGTAGTTTCGGGATGTTACGGAGCCCCGCAGACCCAATCCTTTAAGGCGTTAAGCGCCGAACGGAATTACGTATGGAGATCTTAGTCCAATTTACGCAAATGGGGTATCCAAGCGCGTCTAAAATGCGTAGATTCGAACAATGCAAAACCAACCATCCGCCAAACACGCGCAATGAAAACCAAATCGATCAAACTTAAAAAGCGTTACGCCATTCTCATTGCCCAAGGACTCTCCTACCTGCTCATAATCGCCTTCCTCTTCGCCAACGAAACCTACGACTTCATCGACTCCCTATTCACACCCGAACGGATCCTCGACGTCAGCGCCGCCTACTACCCCGCTTGCCTCATCGCCCTCGTCGGAGCGACCAGCCTCTGGCTCACCTGGTACTATTCCGCCAAATCCAGTTCAATCCGCGACATGCTCGTAATCTGCGCCTGGACGCACCGCGTGAAATCCAACGGCCGCTGGATCTCGCTCGAAGAGTTCTTCACCGACCAACTCGGCTACGCCGTTTCCCACGGTCTCTCGGAAGCCAAACTCGTCGAAATCAAAGAGGAGATCGACACGCAATGGCGAACCATCGACATCGACGGGAGCAAAACAGAGAGAACTTCCCGTGACGACTCGCCTCCATCCGACCCGGATCGGCAAAACTGAAGAAATCGCGCGAATCTAACGACTCAACGTTTGCCACGCGAACCGACCCGTCCAAATATCCCCCTCAACATGAGAACCCTACTCGCTTTGTTGTTCGGCTGCGTCTGCTTGCAAGGACATGCGTCCGACAAAGGAACGCTGACTTTCCACCTCGACAACGACCTCTTCGCCAACACGGATCAAGACTACACCAACGGCGCCCGGGTCTCCTACATCACTGGAGGACGAAAACCCAGCGACTTCAACGAAATCGAAAAGTGGCTCGACAGCGTCCAGGAAAAAGCGCCGCAGATCATCACCGGACTCAACTCCCCCAACGCGACCGAATACAACTACGGCGTGTCGCTCACGCAGCTGATGTTCACCCCGGAAGACTTGGAACCCCTCACCGCGCCACCCGGTCAACACCCGTACGTCGGCTGGCTCGGCTTCGGGTTCTCGCTGCACGCCAAGGACACCAACGCCATCAATTCCATCGAACTTTCCCTCGGAACGACGGGCAAAAACGCCATCGCTGAAACCACACAAGACTTCATCCACGACCTGCGTAATTTCGCCAAGTTCAATGGCTGGGACAGCCAAATGCCCACCGAACCCACGCTGAATTTCTTCTTCACCCAAAAACGGCGCCTCTTCGCAGATGTCCCTTCCGACAACGTCGTCGGGATCGACGGCTTCAACGAGCTGGAATTCGCCCTAGGCAATTTCAGGACAAGCATGAGCGTCGGATTCGTCACCCGGGCTGGATTCAATCTTCCGGGGGACTTCTCCGACCCGCGCATCGGACCCACCTCCTACTCGCACGATCTTTTCAATGAACAGCGGATCGAAACAAGCCAATGGTCCGCCTACTCCATCGTCGGAGCCCGCGGAAACGCAGTCCTACACGACATCAGCCTCGACGGCCCATTGACACGCGACTTCGACATGGGCATCGAGAAAAAGGACTTCGTTGGCGAAGTCTACCTCGGCGGCGCCATCCGCTACTCCCGCTGGGAACTCAGCTACGTCCACACCTTCCGTAGCAAGGAATTCGTCGAACAACCGCGCGGGGCCCAGTTCGGCTCGGTCGCTCTCCGCTGTCAGTTTTGAACGGCCCGGTCCGGACCGTTTCAAAAAAGAGAAAACGCGTCGGGACGACGCGTTCCACCCTAAACGCAAGTGGAGTAAGGTGGAACCCGCCGTCCCGGCGGGTTCAAGTTGACCGAACCGAAATTTGGATACACCTACTGTTCCTGGAACAGATGAACGTCGCGTTGAGGGAACGGGATCGTAATGCCCTCTTCGTCGAAGCGCAATTTGATCTGCTCTTGCAGATGGAAGAACAGATCCCAGTAGTCCTCCACCTTCACCCATGGGCGAAACGCGAAATTGATGCTGCTGTCGGCCATTTCCATCAAACCGATCGTCGGCGCCGGGTCCTTCAAAATGCGCGGCTCGTTGTCGAGAATCCCTTGCAGAATCTCGCGCACTTTCCGGATATCGTCCCCGTAGCTCACGCCCGCAACCAAATCCAATCGACGCGTCCCTTTCTTGGTGTAGTTTTCAATCACCCCGCTCGTTCCCACCGCGTTGGGGAGAATCTGCGTGCGATTGTCCAAAGTGACGATGGTCGAAGTGAAGATGCCGATGTCCTCGACCACGCCTTCCGCCCCGCCCGCGACCACGTAGTCGCCGACTCGGTACGGCTTGAAGATGATGATTAGCACGCCCGCCGCAAAGTTGGACAAGGAACCTTGCAGGGCCAGACCAACCGCCAAGCCCGCCGCGCCGAGAATGGCGACAAACGAAGTCGTCTCGATGCCCACCTTGCTCAAGGCCGCGATAATAACGAAGGCCACCAAAGCCGCGTGAACCAAAGCGGTGACAAATCCCACCAGCGAGGGCTCGAGCTTTCGCTTCTCCAGTCCGCCGCGCAGCGCTTTGGAGATCATCTTCGCCACCCAGCTACCAATCACCAAAATGGCGAGGGCGTAGAGGATCTTCGGGCCGAAAAGGACGGCTTGCTCCGTGAGGGATTGCCAGATCGCCTCGAGGTCGATCACGGTTCCAGTTTCAGTGGTTTCTTCTTCCATAAACTATCGTCGTTGCGTGGGGTGAATTATTGATTAGGGCGAACCTAAAAAAAGGAACCCAATCGTCACGCCCAGGCAAGCAAATTGGATACAACGACACCGCTTCGTTTCAATCCGCCCAGTTAGGAAAAAAGTCGATCGCCGAACCCGCCACGTACGGAAAGAGCAAATACACCGCGATGATTGTGAATGCGATGGCTACAAAGTTCAACACGAACCCCGTGCGAGCCATCTCCGCAATACGAATACGCTGACTGCCAAAAACAACCGCGTTCGGAGGAGTCGCCACCGGCATCATAAACGCCATCGACGCCGAGAGCGTCGCCGGGATCATAAACAACAGAGGATGGGTCTGTATACTGACCGCCCAAGTCGCCAAAATCGGCAAGAGCAAAGACAGCGTCGCGACATTGGAAGTCAGCTCAGTCAGGAAGGTCACGCCCAGACAGATCGCCAAGATCAAAACCAGCGAAGGCACGTCGCCGAGAGCCCGAAACCCCTCGCCAATAAACTCCGAAAGACCGCTCGCCGCAAAGCCCGCCGCCAGGGCGAACCCGCCGCCGAACAGCAAAATAATCCCCCACGGTAGCTTGCCAAAAACAGTTTTGTCCAAAATCCGCCCACTGCCTTCATCACTCCGCGCGGGGAGAAAAAAGAGCAAGGCGCTCATTGCGATGGCAATCGTCCCGTCGTCAATCGACGCGAACCCGCTCCACAAATCCGACCATCCCGGGATGGAGAACGCCCCCAACTGAATGTCCCGGCGAAAGGTCCAAAGAAAAACCGTCGACGCGAACACGCACAGTATCAAGGTCTCTTCTCGAGTGAGCCCTCCCAACGACTTCAGCTCCTTCCGGATCACGGATCCGTCGAGCGCGAGCGAACGGTCGAATCGGCACAACACCCGAGTCATTAAAAACCAAGTCACCAAAAGCAAGCACGCGGCATAAGGAACCCCAATGACGATCCACTGCCCGAACGCGATCGGCGGGGCACCCGGGAAAGTCTCCTGGAAAATCCGCACGAACGCCAAATTCGTCGGCGTCCCCACCAGCGTCGACACGCCTCCGATCGAACAGCCATAGGCGATGCCCAGCATCAAAGCCAACGCTAGCGCATGCGATCGCTCCTGCCCGAAGGCGTCCTCCATTTTCGAGATGATGGCCAAACCGATCGGCAACATCATAACCGATGTCGCTGTATTCGAGATCCACATCGACAGAAACGCCGACGCCACCATGAACCCCAGAACCAGAAGATCCGCCTTCTTGCCAATCCGGCTGATAATCGTCAGCGCGATGCGACGATGCAAATTCCAACGCTCCATCGAAAGGGCGATTAGAAATCCGCCAATAAAGAGAAAAGTGATCGAATTGACGTACGAACGCGAAGCCGTGCCCGCATCCATGATACCCATGAGGGGAAAGGTGACGATCGGGATCAACGCAGTCGCCGCCAGTGGAATCGCCTCCGTGATCCACAAGATCGCCATGAACGCGGCAATCGACGCCATCTTCCCCACTTCCGGCCGGTCCGGAACTGGATCGAAGAACAAAGTCAACAAGACGAAAACAGATAGGCCCGATATCAAGCCGATCTTGCTCCAGGAAGCGGATTTCATGAGAGCGTTGTAGAGACGTTAACGCAGGGGCTCAAGCACTCACTGAGCTCGCTAGGTTTTCTATCGAATCGTAATAAGGTAGGGCTCGACGGCCCGGCGAGCCGTTTCAGTTTGGCGATCACACAACAAAACGCGGACCGCCTGGCAGTCAGTCCCTGCCTCTGATTGATCCCAATGAGACCCACCTACGCGCCACCCTTGCGATCGGTCTCCCAGTAGTGCAAGACCCCCTCCGCCTGAGCCTTCTCCGCCGCCTTGATGTATACGCGAGCCGGCTTGCCCGTGACTTCCTCGATCGACTGCATCACAATCTCCTTCCCGGACTCTTTTTTCTTCAAGGCGACGAGCTTAGTACGCAGATTTTCCGCGAATTTATATCCATAACGCAAATACAGGTCCAGCAAGACGAATCGCGCCCCGTCAGGATTATTGAAATTGAACCGCACGTTTACCTTTCGCGGCTTGTACGTTGGGCGGTCTTCACCCTCCACCCAATTGAGCGGATCCATGGCAATTCCCATCTGGGAACGGTTGTTCTCAAATCGACGCGTTACATAGAAATTATACACCTCCTTCAATCCGTACATTTCCACTGTCACGATGTCGTTGAGGAAATTGCAAATCGTCCGGTCGAACCATTCGCGATCGTTCACCCGATAGCTGCGGTTTTCCATGTGCCGCAAGAGGTCGCTAACGAAACGGCCGCGAAAACGCGTGCTGCGCCTCCCCGCCCACGAAAACGGATCGTAAAGGTAGCTCAGGTTTTTGACGATCAACTGCTGAATCCGAGCGATTTGCTCGTCGGCGTTTTCCTCCCTCGAGACGATAATCGGAAAGGACACCGGCACTTCGTTGAAAGCGCTAACGTAAACGTTGCCCGGAAGCGTGTCGCTAATGTGGAACCCCTCGTTCGTATCCAAATTCAAACCCTGCCACTTGCGAACCATCTTGTAATTGTTGCGATTGCGGATCCCCACCTTCCACTCGGTTAGAATGCGACGCTCCCAGCGCTGCTCGTCGGGATTGTAGCGCAAATGCTTCGCTCGCTCGTTCCCTCGCAACGCAACCGCGCTCAGCGACTCCTTCTCCCAAACCACAAGCTCCTTGATCTGGAAAAACGGTTCGGAACGCAAACGAGCCAGTATGGTCCGTTCCTTCAACAGCCACTGCTCCTTGTCGATCCCGTGCCCCTTAATTCCGAATGACTCCGCCAAGTCCGCCAACTTTTTCACATGGGCCACTCCCTGGGTCATGAGAAAATTCATATGCTGGGCCTCCAAGAGCAGCAGTCGATTGTGCAAACCTCCCATTATCTTAGGCAGATTCGCGTGAATCGTCTTCACCACTTCGCTCTCGCGATGGTACTCCAATCCGGTGAGACCGTCGATCACCACGATGTCGCCACCGTATTTCACGTAGGCCTCCAGTTCGATTAAGAAGCTGTCGTCATCCCCGACGCCCGCCTCGGAAAGCGCCGATTGACTAAAGGCCAACTCGCTGGGCAAAAGCGCAAGGGCCGCCAACCAAACGGCTAGGAATCTAGGGGTATGTCTTTTCATCAAATTTACTTCCCCGCCTTTTCCCGATACTTCTCAATGCCCACTTTTTGAGCCTTAATCGCGGCCGGGATGTACTTGTCGGCGGGATAGCCGCTCACTTCCGCAAGCACTTCCTTTATCAATTCCTTCGCCACGACCTTCGACCTCAAACCCGTCAATCGTTCGCGCAATCGGTCAATAAACTTGTCGCCATACCTTAAATACGCATCCAGCAACACGAAACGGGCGGTCCACTGCTTATCGTAGCTGATGTAGATCTTTTTGTTTTTGTTCACTCCTTCCCCTTCCCGCTTTTCGTCGGAGCGCCAATTGAGCAAATCCAGCTCTTCGCCCAGGGTATTCTTGGAGTTGCCGAACTGCTGATCGACAAACAAGTCGTAGACCTCCTCAAAACCGTGTATCTTAACCACTACTACGTCGTTCAAGAAATGGCAAAACACGCGATCGAACCAGTCCCGATCCTTGACCTTGTACTTTCGCTCCGCGAAGTAGTTCTTCAACTCGGATGAAAACGCCTCGCGAAACCGCGTCGATCGGCGGGCCACCCAGGTGAATGGATCGTAGAGGTGGCTCAAATTTTCCACGATCTGATACTGTAGCCGCTCGATCTGGGCGTCCGCGTCCTCCCGACGCGATACGATAATCGGATAGGAAACAAGCACCTCCTTGAAGTGCTCCGCTCGCGTCTGGTTCGGCAAACCAAAATCGATAATGTGGAAACCCTCGTTGGTTTCCAGATTCAAGCCTTGCTGCTTGTGGATGAACACCGTTCTCCATTCCGTCGGAACGAACACCCGCCAGTCAGTCAGAACGCGCCGCTCCCACTCGTTCGTTTCCGGATTGCGGCGCACATGCTTCGCCCATTTGTTGTCGGGAAGCGATCCATTCATCTCCTCCTTTTCCCAAACCACGAGCTCCTTGATCTGGAAAAAGGGCTCCTTGCTCAATCGGGTTAATATGGCCTGTTCACGCACCATCCAATTGTCCCGATTCATTTTGAAGTTCCTGATGCCAAACGACTCGGCCAAAGCGATCAACTCGCGCTCGTGCGCCCCGCCCGTCTCCAAATAGAAATTCATGTACTTGATCTCGAGATCCAAAAGCAAGCGATGCAAGCCGCCCATGATTTTGGGGAAGTTCGAGTGAATCGTCTTCACCACCCGATTGTCTCGGTGGTAGGTGTTCCCAGTCAGGCCGTCGATCACCTTAATGTCGCCGCCGTATCGAACGTAGGCCTCCAAAGCGACAAAGAAATCGGGATCGTCCTGTATCCCCGCCCCGGATAGCGGCGATTGCGAATGCGCGTATTCAGAAAACAAAAACGAAACGCCAAGCGTCAACGCGATCAACGAACCGAAACGACCAAAGGGGAACATGGATAAGAAAACGAGAGGTTTATTGTAAAGCAAGGGGATACGAGCGGCCAAGAGACAAGACATCGCGCATGCGGGCAAGCCTTTTCCGGCTGCCTAGGATGCTCTCCCTTCCCCAACTAGGGAGATCCCTGATTTGTTGCAAACTGACTTCCGAACGGGAAAACCACATCCAATCGGCGCAACTCTAAACGTCCTTCGACCGACCAACCCGTCTGCAATTACCCCTACCGATCGAACTTGTTATTGTAGTAATTAGCAACGCTATCCGATTGAGCCTTTTCAGCCGCCTCAATGTACTTCGGAGGGGACACGTCGACAAGCGCTTCAATCGCCTGGAGTACCAATTCCCTCCCAGATGCGCGGCCCGACAACGTAATCAACCGGTTTCTCAGCTCATCGACAAACTCGTTTCCAAACCTAAGGTACAGATCCAGTAACACGAATCGAGCGCCCTCGGGGTTGTCGAAATCAAATCGAAAACGAACGCGACTTTCCCTGGCTTCAGGGCGATTCTCGTCATCGCGCCAATTCAAGGGATCCATCGCGATCCCAAGCTGTGTTCGGTTCTTCTCAAATCGCTTTGTTAAGTAGAAGTCGTACACCTCGGCGAGACCATACAGCTCTACAGTCACCACGTCGTTTAGAAAATCACATAGAACCGGGATGAACCATTCGCGATCCGTTATCGGGTATCTCTTTTCTTCCATATACCTCAACAGAGTACTCGAGAACTTGTTTTTGAAGCGGACATTTCGCCTTCCTCCCCATGAAAACGGATCGTACAAATAGCTAAGATTGGATACGATGAGTCGCTCCAAACGGTCGATTTGCTCTTTTGAGTTCTCTCTTCTGGATACAACAATCGGAAACGAAACGGGAACGGTCCGAAAACCGTTGGGCCGCACCGACAAAGGCAAAGTGTCGCTGAAATGAAATCCCGAGTTTGTATCCAAATTCAATCCTTGCTGCTTTGAGATCGTCTTAGAACCTTTCCGTGTGGGGATATCTACAATCCACTTGGTCAATACGCGTCTCTCCCACTGGAGTGTACTCGGGTTGAATCGGATATTCTTCGCTCGTATGTTGTCCCGCAATGCGATTTCGCTTAAATGCTCCTTTTCCCACACTACGATCTCCTCGATCTGGAAAAAGGGTTTCGATCGCAATCGCTGCAATATCACCCGCTCCTTTTTAAGCCATTCGCGCTTGTCTATTTTGAAACCTCGTATTCCAAACGAATCCGCCAGTCCAGCCAGTTTGTCTAAATGAAAGAGCCCGCTCGACATTAGATTCTCAATGAAATCCCACTCCAACTGAAGCAAACGCTCATGCAACCCCCCCATGATTTTGGGCATTTTAGAATGGACCGCTTTCACCACGGCATTGTCGCTGTGGTAGTCTTTCCCTGTGAGACCATCGATCACGTCGATGTCGCCTCCATAGCTGACATAGGTTTCGAGGGCGACAAAGAACTCAGGGTCCTCGCCCACGCCCGACTCCGAAAGTGACGACTGGCCGGACGATACAGAAATTCCCGCCAGCGACAAAGCAGCCGCCAGCGCCGATATCGCAATGTATCCGCGTATTCTCATTTTGATGGATTCCTTATTGTAACAGTTATTCGAATACCATTCTCTGCGCACTGCAGGGTCGATGCCCGAGCGTAGCCGGAAAAAACCGGCGTCTACGGAATGCGGGCAGCAAAAGCAAACGCTCAGACGCCAGCATAGCGGACGCCCTGGAGTAGCAAGAATGGATCATGGGATGGGAAAACGGGGTTCGCCCAGCGTTTTAAGAGTTGGTAAACTCGTTAAAACCCCGCTGCTCAAATTCAGTCAAGCAGAATCCCAATCTCAAGGCAGACGCGCCAGTACGGGCACCGCTGGAACCCGCTACTCTCTCCGCTGCCAAGGCACTTGCCCGGCTGCCTGGATATGCAAATTAAGCGCCGCCCCCAGCTCCGCGTGGATCTTTTGATTGTCAACAGGTGTGGTCTCCAGAGGATCGTCTTCGAGATTAAACAGCTGCATCGGCTCGAACGCGGTACTTTGCTGCAGCTTCCAGGGCCCTTTGCGAATCGCGTAGTACGCTCTCCCCTGACGCGAAGTCGACCCGCCTTCGCGCCGCACCCAGATCATCGTTCGATCCGACAGTCCCCTTTCGTCGCCTTCCAACAAAAACGAGACCAGCGAATGGCCGTCGATTTCATGGGCGACTTCCAATCCAGCCAGTTCGCACAGAGTGGGATAAAAGTCCATGGTCATTCCCAGTGTATCCACTCGATCCACACGAATCTTGCCGGGCCACCGCACGCAGGTGGGCACGCGTATCCCGCCCTCCCAATGATCCTGCTTGGCGCCGCGGAGATTGCCGTTCAATTGAAAGTAGTTCGCCGCCCCGCCATTGTCGGAACTGAATACGACGATCGTGTCCTCCCTCAGCCCGTTGTCGTCCAGCGCATCCAGAACCCGGCCGATGTGGTGGTCCATGTGCTCGATAAACGCGACATTTTTCGCCCTCCCCTCAGACAGCTCGGGTCTGGCCTCGCGCGTCCGCTCCAGCCATTCGTCAGGCGGTTGAATCGGGAAGTGCGGCGCATTGTACGGCAAGTAGAGAAAGAACGGCTTCGCATTCGACTGCCGGTCCTTCAAGTAATCGATCGCCCAGTCCGAAAACAACTCCGTCGCGTGCCCTTCCGGGTCGATCTCCTGGCGATTCTTGCGCATCCAGTTAATTCCTCCACGCCGATGCGTGTAATAGTCGTCCATCATGTCTCCCAGAAACCCGTGGAAGAAGTCAAAGCCGCGCTCGTTGGGGATATTCGGAGATTCGTATCCAAGATGCCACTTCCCGATCATCGCGGTGTCGTAGCCGCCGCGTTTCAGCATGTCCGGAAGCGTGACCGCGCTCGGGTCCAAAAACCCCCAGCTATTCTCCTTGTTCTGACGAATCACCCCCGGCACTCCGACGAGATCCGGATAGCGACCGGTCATTAGCGAGGCCCGCGTCGGCGAACACACCGTGCAATTCGCGTAAAACTGGTCGAAACGCAGACTCTCCGACATCAGTTCGTCGATACGCGGAGAATCCAGATCAATCGCCCCATACGACGACAGGTCGCCGTATCCCAAATCGTCGACCAGGATGAAGAGGATGTTCGGTTTGGCGTTGGCAGCGGCACCCGAGGAAACGAAGACTGAAAACGCAAGACTGATAAAGAAGTAGGCGCATTTGCAAGTTGTCATGAGCACTAGGTTCAGCACAGCGGACGAAAATGGCAAGAAGAGAGAAAATGTGACGATTACGACACCCTAAAGCCCCCGTTCACGTGCGGCAAAATGTTAGATGACTTTTGGCCATAGCCTGATTGCGCTTAGAAACACCTCCAGAACACAAATGATTCCAGCCCACCCCATACTCGCTCCATTTTCACTCAAAACGCGTTTGTTCCCCTTGATGAACCTAAGTTTGGCTTCGATCAGTGAGCTGAATTCTGATCTGAAAATGGAAGTTACCTCCAATGAGTATTGAAAATACTTGAGCACATTCGTGGATCGTCAAACCAATCCACATGATTCACCACATTCTCAACCCCTCTTGACCTACAACCTTTCAATTGCACTAGATAGAAAATATAAAGGAATTATTAGTTAAATTATCCGATGAATTTTCATATTAAAATAATACTATTAATAATCTATTGGAATTCGAAACTCATTAAAATTTAATACTATAATACTGGACATTCCAACTTCTATATATTGGTAATCGCCCATGTCATGTCCACTTTGCAATTCAGATCGACTCATCAAAAATGTTCGAATGGTTGACTTTGCAGACAACAATACTCGTAGGGACCTTACGCTAGAATTTTTTGAAAATCCGAGTGCTAGAATATTCAAGTGCGCACACTCAGCGAAAATTCATGCTACTGTATGCGGCGACTGCGGAAATGTGATGCTACATCTTTCCAAAGAGGATGCGAACAGGTTATACCAAATACAATCCACTATCGCTGATTCAACCCAATGAACAACAAAAGCTAGCTCAAAAATGTTGGCCCCATCGCCTCACTAGCTCCCGTAGCTCCCACCGCCGCAACAACACGAAAGTCATCCTGAAACGACTCCTAGTTCTACCCTAATAGATTACGCCACCCGCTAACGAAACGCCCCCGGTTCGCAAGGGACGTAATTGAGGCGTGACAGTATCCGTTAGTGTCCGTTCTCGGTTACTCAATTCGAGCCGCTAACTGGTCCGGCAGTGAGTCCGCTGTATCCGCTTCGTGGGCCTTCAGCATTTTCATCAGTCGAGAGACGATTTCCGGATGGGCGTCCGCGACGTCGTAAGCCTCGGATATGTCGGTCTCTAAATTATACAGCTCCGGTCCGTTCATCGGAGCGACTCTTCCATAATTGATAGGCTCACGCTGCTGTACGTGCAACTTCCAAGGACCGGAACGAACCGCATGCAGTTTCGCCCGTGTCCAGTAGTGAAAGGAATCTCTGGGGCTCGCGCCCGTTCCCTCCAGCACGCCCGACAAATCGTACCCGTCCATCTTGCGGTCGTTCGGAGCCTGAGCGCCGGCGAGCGCGGCGAAGGTCGGGAGCAAATCCAAGGTCGAACCCATTTCCGAAACCGTTCCCGGCGTCACGTGGCCTGGCCCCCAGAATATCGTGGGCACGCGCTGACCGCCTTCGAAGGTCGTCCCTTTACCGGCTCGCAACGGCCCCGCGGAACCGCCATGGGTTTTGAATGCCAGCCATGGACCATTGTCCGTCGTAAACACCACAATCGTGTCGCTCTCGATCCCTTCCGCGCGAATCGTATCCAAAATCTCCCCCACGCCCCAGTCGATCTCCTCCAGTACGTCGCCGTACAAGCCTCGCTTGCTCTTTCCGCGGAAACGCTCAGACGCGAACAGCGGGATGTGCGGGAGCGAGTGAGCGAGGTAAAGGAAAAACGGGCGATCCGCGTTTTCCTTGATGTACTCGACCGCCTTCATGGTGAATCGATGAGTGATCGTATTCTGGTCCGCGGGACGTTCGATTATCTCCGCTCCATCCATCAACGGCACATCGTAATGATTGGTATCCGGATAAAAATACGGATCCTCCGCCCCTTGGCGGTAGTTCTGCGTGCCCTTCACCTTGTCCATATCGTTTGAATACGGAATGCCCCAATACGAATCGAAGCCTTGCTCGATCGGCAAATGCTGCGGCAAGTGTCCCAGATGCCATTTCCCCACCGCCGCCGTGGCGTAGTCCTTTTGCTTCAACACCTCCGCAATCGTGATCTCGCTAGAAGGCAAGCCACCCGCGGAATCCGGAAAGAACACGACACGCGCCGCCGAAGTCATCCCGTTGCGGATCGGATACCGTCCAGTCAGCAGGGCTGCGCGACTCGGCGTGCAAACCGGATCCGCCACGTAGAATTGCGTCCACTTCTGCCCCTCCTCGGCCATTTGATCCAAACGCGGCGTCGCGATCGTCGGATTGCCAAAACAACCCAGGTCGCCGTAGCCCAAGTCGTCGCAGAAAATGACGACGAAATTCGGAGAGCGAGCGGAAAGCTCGACGGAAGCTAAAAGGACAAGCAGCAGTGTAAGGATTCGCATAGTATTCTGGTTAAGGATAAGCGCGTTGAATAAGAGAAGAGGTGTCTCGCAAGTCAAGGGTCACAATCAAATCCCGTCTCACGCAAACGTCCGCTGATCACTCGTCCGGTTGCCATTTTTCAACCTGCTGAGGACTGGCCAAATACGCGACGAGCGCCGCTACGTCGTCCTCAGGAATCGCGTCGAACAAACCAGTTGGCATCATCGACTGCTCAAGCACCGAGCGCGAGGCGACTTCGCTGTGATTGAGAGACACCTCAACTCCGCCCGGGAGCGCCAGTGTCAATCCGGAATCATCCTCGGCAGTGACCATACCGCTGTACGA
The DNA here is from genome assembly GCA_028284235.1 of Opitutaceae bacterium. GTDB lineage: Bacteria > Verrucomicrobiota > Verrucomicrobiia > Opitutales > Opitutaceae > Pelagisphaera. The sequence continues at coordinate 12,656 of JANQSC010000009.1, read as the reverse complement.
ACGCCCGTCGTCCGCAGTGATCAAATTCAATTGATAGGCGTTTCCGACCAACGCGTTGGGAGCGAGCACATTCTCAAGAATGTAGTCCAAGTTGGCCCGATTCGACCCCGTGAGATCCGGACCCAAGGCGACTCCCTCATCAAAAAGCGTGTGACAGGTTCCGCATGTATTCGCGTATACATGACGCCCATAAGAAAGGTCGGCTCGCCTCAAACGCTCGGGAGTCAAAGCAAATCGCCAACGCCGCACCTGGCGCGGCAAGTCGTCCGGCGTCGCTTTGGGTTCGCCCCACAGAGAATCCATCAAACCCACGATCCGCGCGTCCCCGTGGCTCCGCATCTGCCGCATCAAGGCGGGTGACACTAGCGACGGGGCCAGATCTCCGGCATCGATCGCCTCCAGTAACGCGAGAGTCGTATTCGCGCGGCTACCAAGCACGTTGATCCCTTCGTTCCTCAATCGCAACGGAAAGTCGGGCAACGCCTCGATCAGCCGTTCCGCGCTCGAATCGTCCAGGTGACTCGCCAAGGTCGACAAAGCCGTTTCCCGAAATTCCGGGTCCGACAACAGCGTCGCGGCCACCGCCCCGATCTGAACATCACCGCCGAGGGTCAACACTTCGAGGGCTTCCCGCCTCAAGCGAGGCAACCGACTCGAGTCCGCGAGCAATTCGCGCCAATAAGGAAACGCGTCCTCATCTCCCAGTCGCGCCCGTATCCGTAACGTCATCACCGAGACATTGTTCTGATTAAAGCGATTCGATGTATTCAAGAACGCCTCCATCGAATCCGGTCGTTCCAGTCCCGTCCGTTCGCCCAGAGCCGTGAGATAACCCTCTCCGCGGGACAAAAACTCGCGGGCCGACGAGGACGCCGCCACGTAGCTGAGCAGAGCGTCTCGCCCGTCTTCAAACTCAGCAGCGCGACGCTGGGCAAAGCCGTCCAGCTTGGGCCATTGCGAATTGCCCGCAATCGCGACGGCCCGTCCAGGAAACTTGGCGACAAGCGGTTCCAACGCGTACCACACGAGCAAGGGGATATTCTGATCGTTGATGTCCGCCAAACGGGACGACAGCGCTTCAATCAGGCTCCAGCGTTGGTCCTGAGGAACACGCTGTATGGCGGACGCGATGTATCGGCGCACCACCGAGGACGCATCGCTTCGGGCCATGTCCTCCCATCGCGCCAACACGCGCGTCGGCAGCGCTTCCCCTGCTTGAGATTGAAAGTAGACCGCCCAACCCCGTACATACTCAGAGCGATCCGCCAACAGTTGGTACGACAACTCTTCGTCGAGGAGACCGCATGCATACAGCGTCCAAAACGCCCGCAGTCGGATCCCCGCCTCTGCGTTCGAGAGGAGAATCTCCTTCAACGACCGTGATACATCGCCCTTGTCTAAATCACCCGCTACCGCTCGCTCCTGCAACAAACGCTGCGCCTGCCGCGCCAGGAACGCGTTGGAACTGTGCAGGCGAGCGACGAGCTTCGTAGTAGACTCCACCGCAAGGTCAATCGTATCCGCTTTTTGGTTGCCGTATCGAATTCGAAAGATACGTCCATCGGACCGGTCCCAGATATCCGGATCCCGGTGGTGGCACGTTTGCGGGTCGTGCCAGTCGGACGCGTAGAGCGCCCCGTCGGGTCCCTGCATCAAAGCGACCCCAATAAACGAATGGTCGTTCGCCAACGCAAAGTCCGGCCCGTGCCGGGCCACGACTCCCGATCCGTCTCGCTCGAACGTCTCGCGCACAATTCGGTGCCCGTGCAAGTTGTGGAAAAACGAGTCCCCGCGGTACGCTTCCGGAAAGGCGTCGGCTTGATAGATCACCAAACCCGCGTGAGCGTGGCCGCCTCCAACTGCGGAAGTATCCGCCGCCTTCTCGCGCTGCAAGGCCCGATCGACTTTCCCATCCGCTCGCATCGAATTGAAGGTGCCGTCCCCGTAGTGCAGATGGTCCGCGATCGTCTTGATATCGTCGTAGACGTAAGGATTAAAATGCTGGCCCGCCTGCCGGAAGTAGCGTCCGCCTTGGATCACTTGATAATAGTGCGGAATAACGCAGGCCGTCGAATACCAGTCGCCGTTCGCGTCGAAGTCCAAGCCCCAAGGATTGCTGATCCCCCAAGCGAACACCTCAAACTCGTGTTCGGTCGGGTGATACCGCCAGATTCCCGCGTTGATCGGGGCCCGGTCCTCGTCGGCCGTTCCCGGCTTTCCTACGTTCGAATGCGTAAACACGCCATGGCACCCGTACAACCAGCCATCCGGCCCCCAGCGGAAACTGTTCAGAGTTTCGTGCGTGTCCTGGTACCCCCAGCCGTCCAAAAGCACTTTCGGCTCGCTGTCCGGCAAATCGTCGCCATCGGCATCCGGATAGAAAAGCAAGTACGGAGCCGCCCCGACCCAAACGCCCCCGAATCCAACTTCGATGCCACTGACCAAATTGAGCTCGTCGGCAAACACCTTGTGGGTTTCGAAATCGCCGTCACCGTCGCTGTCTTCAAGAATCACGATCCGATCCGCGCCTTTCGCGCCGCGAGCGCGTTGCGGATAGGTCCGCCCTTCCACCACCCAAATGCGGCCGCGCGCGTCGAAGCACATGGCAATGGGCTGAACGATATCCGGCTCCGCGGCAATCAGATCCACACGGAAACCCTCGGCGACACCCATTCGCTCCGCCGCTTCACGCGCGTCGAGTCCGAATGCCCAATCCGTGTCCGGGCGACCTCCTGGAACCTGCCATAATTCCGGCCGATTGGCGAGAACGTCGCCTTCCTGAAAGTGGATTGCCACTCCGCGCTTGCTGGCGCTGACGACATCGAGCCGCCCGTCCCGGTTCATATCCTCGACCAAGACGTCCACGCCCACGCCGCTGTCATTGTGGATCAAATACGGAACGAATTGAACACCCTCCTCCGTTTTCTCTCGACGCAACCAATAGACGACTGGCTCCTGATTATTTCCCGGATCCTTGCCGAAGTGGGCATGCCAACGCTTCCCCGTAACAATGTCCTTCCACCCATCCCCGTCGATATCCCGCAAAGCGAGCCCGTGCAGCTGGCTCACCGCCACCCCAAATGGATTCTCCACCGAGCTTTCACCCATGATCAGGTTTTGCTCGAATTGGCACTCGCCATCGGGACCTGCCACTTGACGAAACCAAGCCAAACCAAACCCGTGCCCGTTGAGTGAAGTCACAATGTCGGCGCGGCCATCTCCGTCGACGTCGTCCACTTCGATTTGGGCGCCTCCGCGCAGGTTCGTTCCCGGCAGCCAAACGCGTTTCTTCCATAGGCCTTCCGGGCTCGATCCGCTTGGATTCTCCCACCAGGAAAACCGGTCGACCAAATCCAAGTCGCCGTCGCCATCCAAGTCGCCGACTCCCAAGCCATGGCCGAATCGAGGAACCGTTTCGCCCGTCTGCGAGACCGGACGCCAAACCCAAGGCTTCAACGGGTCCGCGCCGGCTTCATAATAGCCAAACGCTCGATCGCGCGAACACACGATTTCCGGCACCCCCCCCGGAACAATGTCGACGAAGTCGGGCGATTCGTGGCTCACCTGATCCGCAATCACCCGCATGTCCCAGTTTCGATTCGAAACCGGATCCCCAGAATTCAAATACAATCGAGCTTCCTTCCCAGGAAAACCGAAAATCAGAATGTCGTTGTCCCCGTCGCTGTCGATGTCCGCCACGTGACAAAAGAAATTCTCCGAGTACCGTTTGATGTCGGACGTCTCGGCCTCGTAGTACGCGTAGCGATCCTCGAACTCTGGACCTTTCCACCAGAAAGGACCGCTGACGAGATCGCCCTGGCCATCGCCGTCGATATCGCCAAAGCCCGCTCCTTCCGCGTAGAACTCCTCGTGGAGCACGCGGGTGTCCCAGCCGAAGGCGATCGGAATCGAACCGGCAAGAAGGAAGCAGGCGAAGGCCTGGAAAGTGAAAGGTCGACAGCGACAACGGCAGGGGTAAAAACGGGCAGCATTCATAGAAGGAGAAAACCTCCTCCTATAAAGCGCCGATCACCGCGATTGGCTATAAAAAATTCTGCCGCGCTACAAGGTCCCCGCCGGTCGCTGGTTCGCCTTGAGCTCGGCGTCAAACGAAGCCATCAGGGCCTGCATGATGGTTACAATGCGCGGATTCTCGTCCGCCAAGTTTTCCGACTCGGTGATGTCCTCGCTCAAATCGAAGAGCTCGATCCCGTCGGCTTCGGTCACCCTCAACTTCCAGTCGCCGCTGCGAACCGCCTCCAAATTATTCGCCCGATAGAAGAAATAGGCGTCATGCGGACTCGCCGCGCCCGGTTGAGCCGACATCAACGGCCAGATGTCATGCCCGTCGATCACTCGGTCCGACGGCGCGTCCGTTCCCGTCAAACCCGCGATCGTCGGAAACAAGTCGATCGTCGCCGCAACCTCGTCGCACTCGCTCCCCGCCGGGATGCTGCCCGGCCAGCGCATGATGCACGGGACGCGCATACCGCCTTCCAGCGTTTGAAACTTGTAGCCGCGCAGCGGATAAGCGCTGCCCCCTCGCCCTTCGTTCAGCTTCCACGGTCCATTGTCCGAGGCGTAGACGACAAGCGTATTCTCGTCGAGAGAGAGCTCGTCGAGCGTATCCAAAATCTCCCCGACGCTCCAATCGATTTCCTCGATCGTGTCGCCGTAAAGACCGCGCTTGCTCTTCCCCTTGAACGCTTCCGAGGCGTAGAGCGGGACATGCGGCATGGTATGGGCGAGATAGAGAAAAAAGGGCTTCTTCTGGTTCGCCTCGATAAACTGAACCGCTTTCTCCGTATACCGCTTTGTCAAAAGCGCCTGGTCGGCGGGATACTCGATCACTTCCTCGTTGCGCATCAACGGGACAAGGTTCCGGCTCGGGGCTCCGTACACCGCTTCGTCGCGGGTGATTCCTTCCCTGAAAACTACGTCGCTCGCCATTTTCATCTTCGAGTCGAGATACATGTCGTTGCTGTAGGGAATCCCGTAATACCAATCGAATCCCTGCCTCGTAGGCAGAAACGGCGGCTCGTGCCCCAAATGCCACTTGCCGATGCACGCGGTCGCGTATCGCTTCTGCTTCAGCAATTCGGCGATGGTGATTTCGTCCGGGTTGAGCCCGCGGCGGTGATGCGGGAAAAGCACGCCCGGCATTTCGATCCGCTGGGCATAGGTTCCCGTCAACAATGCCGCTCGCGACGGCGTGCACACCGCGCTAGCGGAATAAAAGCTGGTGAACCGCATTCCCTCGCTCGCCATGCGGTCCAGATGGGGAGTCTCGATGAGCGGCGACCCATATACGCCGATATCGTTGTACCCTTGGTCGTCGACGAAGATGACGACCACATTGGGGGGCCGGTCCTGCCCCCAAACTGTTGATGAAGTCGCTCCGGCACACAGGAGCGCGAGCGTTAGCAAGCGTGAGATAGATTGGATTGCATTCATAAAGTTGTCGGAGTCTCTCCATGAGGAGTTTTAAACGAGTCGATAACGTAGGGCTGGCGCTCTCGTCTCGGCGTAGCTCGACGAGCGAAGACGGATGCGCCACGCCGCATATGCAGCGCAAAACTCAACCTACGCGGCGCTTCGCAAGCGAAGGCCCTACCATTGAAGTCGTATAATTCAAATTCACTAGACACGATTAGTTCGCACGTTCGTCCCAGAACGTGCCCCATTTCGCTAGGGAACGCTCAAACGAATCAATGTCGCTTCGAAGCGACTCGACCACCTCCGGATGCTCTACGGCGCGATCGTAGCGCTCCGACGGGTCGTGCTCGACTTGAAACAAAAGCGGTTTCTCTCGGCTGGCCTCGAAGCCGTAGTTGTCTCCTGTCTGCGAATAGAGCCGGATATGACTTTTCCACGGACCTCTGCGGGCGCCGTACACTTCGTTCTTCGAAGCGCCAGTGTAGACAAACGAAAAGGGCTCCACCGCGCCCTCGAACCGAGTCGCGTTGAAATAGGGCCGAATATCGCGCCCATCGTAGGGTCGATCATTTGGTAGATTTTGTCCTAACAAAGCGAATACAGTTGGAAAAATGTCGTAGGTTGAAGCGGGATCGCGCACCACCGTCGCCGGCTCGATGACTCCCGGCCACCAAAAGACGCCCGGAACCCGCACGCCTCCTTCCCAAGTCGAGCCCTTGCCATCGCGAAACGGCAGCGCCGAGCCAATGTTCAACCGAGCCTCGCCGTATCGGGCATGCTCCGCCGTGTGTTGAAACCGAATCCACGGCCCGTTGTCGGAACTGAAAACGAGCAAGGTGTTTTCCGCGATCCCGTTCGACTCGAGCGTCGCTCGAAGCTTCCCCATGTTCGTGTCGATCTCCTCGATCACGTCCCCATAGAGCCCCCGTTTGGAACGCCCCGTCGCTTGCGGCGACGCGTGCACCGGCAAGTGGGGCATGCTCAAAGCGATGTACACGAAAAACGGCTTGTCCGCGTTGCGCCCGATAAACTCGATCGCCCCATCCGTGTATCGCCCCGTCAACGCGCCCTGCAGGACGTCGTTGCTCGCGTAGTCTTCCTCGATAAACGAATACCCGTCCACCGGGCTCGATCCCGACGCGTCGCTCCGAATCAGATCCGCTCCAGGATCGTAGTCGTTCGACACGTTCGAACCCACCCACGAGTCGAACCCGTGGGCCAACGGCAATGAGTCGGCCGCGAACCCATTCGCCTCGTTCGGGTTGCCCAAATGCCACTTGCCGAACATCGCCGTGGCGTAGCCGTTCTCCTTTAAGCCTTCCGCCAAGGTGAGCTCCGACGGGTGCAAGTAGCGCTCCGCTTTCGGCCCCAAGACCCAGTTGAATCCCGAACGGGCCGGGCTGCGTCCGGTTAACAACGCGTACCGAGACGCGGTGCACGCGGGCGACGCCGTATAGAACTGGGGGAAGTTCAACCCTTCCGCGACGAGACGCGAAATATGGGGCGTGTGAATCGTCGGATTGCCCGCGTGGGAAAAATCGCCATAACCGCAGTCGTCAAGAAAAACGACCACCACATTCGGCTTCTCAAGCGCCGGTCGAGCGTCTACGGTCGCAAGAAGGAGCCCCGCTAGTAACAGATAGGAAATGGATAAAAACAGGAGAGTCTTCATAAGAAACGAAACAAACCCCCATCATAGCTGAGGGCGACTGTCGCAAACATCCATTGAAATGCAAGCACCGATCCGTGAATCCTCTCCAACGCTTCGCCGCGTATCCATTGGACAACGCCTCCCGCCTCCACCGGTTTCTCGATCTTCCGGCATGATTCGATTCTCATTCCTAGGTTTGCTCCTATTCGTCGTTCTCGTCTCCGCAAATGGCGCCGGACGCAAGCCCAAGACCCTCGCCCAGACGTTCTTCTTTAAACCGGAGATCGAGAACGCCCGCATCTCCCCGGGCAACCGCTTCCTCTCCTTTATCGGCCACCCGGGCGACCGGGCCCTCGTCACCTACGAATTCAAGTCTGGAAAACGACGCGTCGTTCGCGCCGAACGCGGCCACACGATCTACGACTTCAACTGGGTGAGCTCGAAAGAAGTCCTCGTTTTCGCCCACAAACTGGGCATCCCGAGCCAAGTCTTTTCCGTCAACGAACGGCTCTCCCGCAACCAGCCCAGCGAATACGTCGAGGTATTCGACTTGATCCCCGACCTGGAGAACACGCTCCTCATCAAGGATACCGATCGCAGCAAGAAATTCTACAGCCTCGAGCGCTACAACATCGAGTCCGGCTCCCGCAAACGCGTCGCCAACAATCCGGGACACATCGTCGGCTGGTTCACCGACAAAAACGGCGTCATACGCGTCCGCCAATGGGTCGACGAAGACGAGCGCGACCGATTCGAACACCGCCCCCATCCGGACGCGCCCTGGACCGAGATCCACCCCGGCGCCGACTCCTACGGAATCCTCTTTCTCGACGATCCCGAAAAGGCCATTTCGTTTTTCGTGCCAGAAGGCGCCGACCGGGTCGTGGGACGCGGATTCGACCTGACCGCAAACGCGTTCTACGGGCCGCTCATCGAAGACCCCCACTACGACCTTATTCCCGAAGAGTACATTCTCGATCCCGAAACCGAGAGCGTATTCGGATTTCGCTACCAATCCGACCGCAGGCGAACCATCTGGTTTTCCGAAGAACACCATAAACTGCAAGAAACGCTCAACGCCACCTACCCCAACACCCTCAACGACATCCACGGATTCACCGACAACGACGCGTCCGCCGTAATTCGCCAACACAGCGACCGGAACCCCGGCGAGTGGTCGCTCTACGAGATCGAAACCGGCAAAACCAAACTCATCGGAAAAGAACGCCCCTGGATCGATCCCGCCAAAATGTCGCCGACCTTTCCCGCGACCTTCCCCAATCGCGAAGGCGTAGAAATCCACTCCCTCATTACGTCCCCCCGCAATGGAGTCGAATCGAAAGGACTCCTCGTCATGATCCACGGCGGACCGCGGGCTCGCGACTATTGGGGCTGGGACAGCGAGGCTCAGTACTTCGCCGCTCTCGGCTACACTGTAATGAAAATCAACTACAGAGGTTCGAGCGACTACGGTCTGACCTACAGCCCCTACTCCCACCTCGACGCCATACGAAACTCCATCGTCGACACCGTCGACGGCGTCGACTGGGCGATCGAAAACGGCTATGCCTTACCCGGGGAAGTCGCTATCTACGGATCCAGTTTCGGCGGACACGTCGCTTTGCGAACCGCCGCGGAATATCCAGACCGCTTCGCCTGCGTCGTCGGCTACGGCGGAGTATACGACTGGGAGAAGGAAATGGACCGCGAATTCGCCAAAGAGCCCGTCTACTGGAAACTGAAGCTGCACACGTACTACGGCGACTACGACAACGAGAAAGCGCTCTGGCGCGACGCGTCCGCCATTACCCTTGCTGATCAAATCGAAGCTCCCGTTTTCCTCATCCACGGCGGGGCTGACGAAATCGTCGACTCGCGTCAATCCCGACTCATGCACAAAGCGCTGAAACAAGCGGGCAACGACGCCACCCTAAAAATCCTCAGCTTCAACAATCACGGCATGGTGTCCGAAAAACCCACCATCCGATTCTACGAAAGCATCGCCAACTTCATCGAGGAACACCTGTAACGCCGATAATCGAGTTTTGTTTAACAGTCGCTCTCTACGTTCGCTAGATCGTCCCGCTGAGCGGGCCGAGCAAGATCCCGACCCGCGTAGCGGGACGGGAGCAGGATTTCTCTTAGATTGATTTGTTGTTCACGTAGACGCACAAGCGTTCACAAAGATATCGAATTCTAGTTTTCCCAGTATTGTGAACATCCATGGTCAAACCCAATTTTGAACCATTCAAAATCCCAATAAACGGACTGATATCTTGTTCCCGGCTACGCCGGGATCCTGTTCGTCCCGTCTTCGACGGGACGATCTAGCGAACGAAGAGAGCGAGTGTTAAAACAAAGAATCCTGTTTCTGGATACACTTTCGTTTACTTGCAACGCGCCATTACCGCTCCCGATAATTTTGCGAGATCCATTGAGAGATCGACTCCGCCGCGTTTCACCGCTTCGTTCGGCATTCCGTACACCACGCAAGACGCCTCGTCTTGAGCGAAATTGTAGGCCCCGGCTCGCTTCATTTCCAGCATGCCGATCGCCCCGTCGTCGCCCATTCCGGTCAAGATGACGCCAATCGCGTTCTTCCCCGCTACACATGCCACCGATCGGAAAAGCACGTCCACAGAGGGACGATGCCGGCTGACCAACGGGCCTTCGACGGTCTCCACGAAATAGCGACTACTCGCCCGTTTCACCAACAAGTGATGACTCCCCGGCGCTACCAAGGCCAATCCCGGCTCAACTGAGTCACCCTGTTTTGCTTCGCGCACGCGTATCAGACATTGCTCGTTCAGTCGCTTGGCGAAGGCTTCGGTGAAATGCTCCGGCATGTGCTGGACGATGACAATCCCCGGGCAATCCTCGGGCATTGGTTCCAAAAATGTTCGAATCGCATCCGTCCCGCCCGTCGACGCCCCGACCGCGATAATCGGGCTCGTTTCCGGAATGCGATCGATCATCCCCTGATTCGGCGGCGGAATGATCTCGTCGGCCGATAGCTTGGACGCGGGATTCGCCGTCATCGGTCGGGCCGCCGATCCGCGACTCGGGGACAGTCCTTGACTGCGGCGCGAGCGAAAGCGAGCCAAGGCCGCCGACTGCAGCGTGTCATGGATGCTCGTTTCCAGTTCCTGCATCACTTTCGGCGTCGCCGATTTCGGCTTGGCAATGATGTCAACCGCCCCTTGCTCCAGGCACTGCAGCGAGGTAGCCGAGCCTTTTTCCGTAAAGCTCGAGCACATCACCACCGGCATCGGCTGAATCGACATGAGTTTCTTCAAAAAGGTAATCCCGTCCATCCGCGGCATCTGTACGTCCAGAACCATTACATCGGGAGTCCGTCTCTTCAACTCCGCCACCGCCTCGTAGGGATCCGCAACCGATGCGACAACCTCCAAGCGCGGGTGTCGATTTACAATGTCGCTTAAAATACGCCGAGCCGTGGACGAGTCGTCCACTATCATCACGCCAAACTTCGTATCCGCCATATTCTACGTCTATTCCAACTTCAATCGATCGACCGTGTCCGCCTGCTCACTCCAGGCCGCACGCTTTCCGGGCGCGTTGATTCACCTCGCGCGCGATCGACCGCGCTTTCTCCGCTCCCTCGGCAAGGACCGTATCCACATAGTCGAGATTGTTCATCAACTCCGACCGCCGTTCGCGGGCTTCCCGGAAATACTCCCAATAGAGTTCGAACAAGCGCTTCTTCAAATCGCCGTATCCATAACCACCCGCCTTGAGTTTCTCCACTTCCTCGCGATAAGTCGCTTCATCGGCCAGGAGCTTGATCAACTGGATGGCTCGATTCTCCTCGGCGTCCGGCTTGGGCTCGTCGGGGGTCCGGCTGTCCATGACAATACTCATGAGCCGTTTGCGCGTAGGTTTCTCCTCTCCGAAAATCTCGACCGTATTATTGTAGCTCTTGCTCATCTTCTGCCCGTCGAGCCCCGGAACCGTCCCTGCCCCCTCGCGGAAACGCGGCTCCGGCATGCGAAAGGTCTCGCCATAAGTCTGATTGAACTTGCCCGCCAAATCACGCGTCACTTCGACGTGCTGCTTCTGGTCACGCCCCACGGGCACGCTGTCCGCGTCGTAAATCAAGATATCCGCCGCCATCAACACCGGATAGGCGAACAACCCGTGATTGGCGGAAAGCCCCTTGGCGATCTTATCCTTGTAGCTAGTGCAACGTTCCAAAAGCCCCATAGGACAAACCGTGGAAAGTATCCAAGAAAGCTCTACGTGTTCCGGAACGTCGGATTGCTTGAATAGCACCGCTTTTTTCGGATCCAGTCCGCAGGCCAGGAAGTCGATCGCCACTTGCTGCGTGTACTCGCGTCTCGACTGCGCGTCGTAGAGCGACGTCATCGAGTGGTAGTCCGCGATAAAATAGAAGGCCTCGCCTTGATCCTGCAATTCGATCGAGGGCTTCATCATGCCGAAATAATTGCCGATGTGCGGCATGCCGGTGGGTTGAATGCCAGAGAGTATTCTCATTCTGTATGCTAGAAATTAATTTGGTCGCTAGTCGGGCGTAACGAAACCCAGTAGTGTTCTCGTTCCTTCAATACAAACCCGTTTTTCGTTCCCATCGATTTTTGGGCGCGTCTACTGCCACTACACTTCAGTCGCGCAAAGGCGTCGTACGACGCGTGGCGTTCTCCAAGTAAAGCTGTCCCGGCTCCAAATAGCCTGAGAAACTCGTAGCGGGCCCCACCAAGGAGCGCTTTCCGATCAGCGATCCCGGCATCACCGCGGTATTGCAGCCGATTTCCGCCCAGTCGCCCAAGATCGCCCCAAATTTTCGAAGTCCAGTATCGACGCGCTTCCCGTCGACTCGCACGCGAATGCGCTTCTGATCGAAGCGGAGATTGGAAAGGATTGCTCCGGCCCCGAGATGGGCGCCGTTCCCCAGGATCGAGTCGCCAACATAAGAGAAGTGAGGCGTTTGCGTGTTCTCCATCAACAAGGCGTTTTTGTACTCGCAGGAATTTCCGATTACACTCCCCGCCCCGACAATCACATTGCCACGGATATACGCGCCGGGGCGTATTTCCACGTTCTCCCCAATCCAGCACGGCCCTTGAATCACGCAATACGGCGGCAGCTTCACTGACTCCGCCAAATAGACTTCTCCTTCGATGGCCACGCCCGGCGGAAGCGTTCGCTCGGCCGCATTGCCTTTGAGTTCGCGCACGGCTTCGCAAATGCGAGGCAGCCATTCCCACGGATAGACCTCCGGGTCGAAAACGTCCTGGAACGGCATGCTCTCGGGCAGCGCGAAAAAATCTAAGGCTTTCACAGCTCGAACCTTACGCGTCACCCCTCCCCCCACAAGCGAATGTTCGCGTCAATGGATAGAATTACAGAAAACTCAAATTCGAGCTACCAATTGGATACAGAAAAATCCTCTGAGAAGAGGATTTTTACGTCTCGGCTAACCGAGGGAAAGTGGAGCGGGCGAAGAGATTCGAACTCTCGACAGCCACCTTGGCAAGGTGGTGCTCTACCAACTGAGCTACGCCCGCGAATAAAGAGGGGCTAGAAATCC
>JANQSC010000063.1 GCA_028284235.1 Opitutaceae bacterium | reverse complement strand
AAGGCCCTACCTTACGATGAAATTAGATTCACAGTTCGGCTCAATTTATACCGCGCTAGCATTATTCGCCTTGATCGTTCTCTCCTCCTGCCAGCGAGGTCCCACTCTGAAATACCTCAAAGGGGACACAATGGGGACCTTCTACACAATCCAGTATTGGGATCCGAATTCCCCACATCACCAAATACCCAATACAGAAATCGATTTGCTTTTGGAGAAATTCGAAAACCAGCTCTCCAACTGGATCGAGGATAGCTGGATCAACCAATTCAACGCCGCCCCTGCGAACCTCCCCGTTCCGGTTCCCGAACACGCCTTCCCCGTCGTCGCTCTTTCCCTCGATCTCGCCGTCCAGTCCGACGGCGCCTTCGACCCTACCTTGTCGCCTCTGATCGAACTGTGGGGGTTCGGAGTCCAGCGAGACGTGAGCGTTCCCGACGAATCCGAGATTCAACGCGTCCTGCAATCGGTTGGCTACGAAATGCTCGTCCTCGATCGCGAGAGCCGGACTTTGCTTAAAACTCGTGACGATATACATCTCAATTGCTCCGCGGTTGCAAAGGGGTACGCGGTGGATTTAGTCGCTCAGTATCTCGAGGAAAATCACATCACCCATTTTCTAGTCAATATCGGCGGCGAAGTGTCCGCTCGCGGCACGAACCCGGATGGCCAACACTGGCGAGTGGGTATCCATCAGCCCCGCTCAGACGGCGGAGTTTCGAAATCGGAAGAGTTCATTTCGCTTCGCAATCAATCGCTCGCCACGAGCGGCCACGGGCAACGCTACTTCATCCACAACGACGTTCGCTATTCCCATATCCTCAATTCGAATACGGGTTTCCCTGTTTCCACGGACACCGCCAGCGTCACCGTAGTCGCGCCCACCTGCGCCCTCGCCGACGGCATCGCCACTCTCGCCCACATCGTCGACTCGGAACAACTGAATCAAGTTGTCGCCCAATACGACGGCATCGAAATCCACCGGACTCGATGGAGTGAGAATGAAGAGGAGACGATTCCAGAGAGTCGGTAGGGACGGACCGTGGTTCGACAAAGCTCACCATCCTGAGCCTGTCGAAGGACCGGGCCGTCCGAATCTCTTAAATAGCACAACTCACCGATCTTAATGCGGCCCGCCTGGCAGTCGGGCCCTACCCAATTGGGGGATAGACCCTTCGTGGGCGACTATCGCCTAGTGGCTCTGGCCCAGCGAGTAGAGGGTCTCGATTTCCGCAGGACTGAGAGCGGCGTTGAAGATGGCGAGTTCGTCGATGCGTCCGTTGAGATTGCGGATAGCGTACTCGGGGTTAGTCCGGTTCGGATCGCCCCAGTTGCCGATCTCAGCGTTGCCGATACGAAGCGTGTCGATCACGTAGTCTTCTTCGATCGTGTGGTCGCTGACTTTTTCGCCGTTGACGAAATGGGAAACGGATCGGTTGGCCGGGTCGAAGACGGACGCAAGGTGCAGCCATTGTCCACTCATCGTCATATCCCAAAACGGCGGGGAATTGTAGTTGCGGGAGTGGCGCTTGCCGGGCAGGTCTGGATAGAAAACCTGGTCGTCGATCATGACGCCGATCATGAGTACCCCGTCGTTGCGGATTTGCCAATGCGGTTCCCCGCTTTGGTAGCTATCCGCGAGAAAGAGCGCGTTGTACTGGCGATCCAAACTATCGATACGGGCCCAGCAGGAGAAGGTGAACGCCTCGAACTCGCCGGGAAGATTCACGCGAATCCGAGACCCCGGACGCCGAAACTCCATCGCTCGCTTCAAGCCACCCCAGCGCCCGTCAACCCATTCGGCCATTACGACCGCTCCGTCGCGCTCACTGTCGTAGGGAGAAAGTCCGCTGAGCACGCGATCCCCCTCATTTCCCGACCCCTGCAGGAATGGGTAGTACGCGATCAGTCTCGGATCGTTGCTGAGATCCGAACTGTAGGCCAACCAGCTCTGAAACGACTTTCGAGCGGTGCCGGAGATCCCGTTGGACACCGCGAACAAGTTCGAGAACAACCCGATATCGGATCCGATAGGAGTGATACGCCCGTCCGGCGTCAGCGAGACCGCGTCGCCTTGCAACAATCTCCGGTCCTCCAGCTCCACCTCGCCTGAAAACACTTCGACACGCACTTCATCCGCAGAGGTGTCGACACCGAACTCCGTGCCCAGATCGACGATGCGTCGACCATTGGATTCAACGACAAATCCCCGAGCCGCCGGAGGGACCATCGCTCGCATTTTTCCCGAGTGCAGGGCGGCTTCCCAGGCGGATCGGACCTCCAGTCTCGCTGGCGCTTCGATATACACTTGGGCTCCGGAAAAGAAGTCGATCCGGGCGCTTCCTTCTGCCAAAGCGATCGTATTCGCTCCTAAAATACGGCCCGCTCGCAAGCTGGCTCCGTCTTCCGTCACCGCGTCGACTGCGCCTTGCACAACCGCATAGCCGTTGGCGGTGGGTTCTTCCGTCGCGATCAACGCATCGGAATCTGTATTCGAAGGAAAAACACGGTCGTACAGTATTCCAATCCCAAATGCGAACGCCGCAGCCGCCGCGATTGGGATCCAGGCGGGAAATTGCGAAACGGGACGGCTTTCCGCGGGATTCCACGCTCGTTGAATCTCCGACAACGACTCCGTCTCCGACCCTTGGCGTAGGTTGGAGTCCAGCGCCAGGTATTGACGCAGAGCCGCTCGCAGCTCGGGTGACTCCTCCAGCTTTTTCTCGAACCGGGCGAAGGCGTCCGGCGTTATCGTCTGATTGCAGTAGTCTTCAATCCACTGACGTTGCAAATCACTCAATCCGTCTTCCTTCACGCCAAGCCCTCCTGCTTGAGATTGCGATTGATGCACGCGAGCAGCGCGCCTCGAATGCGATTCAGCCGCATGTAGAACGTTCCCGGCTTCATCCCCATCTCCTCCGCCATTTCCTTCGACGAAACTCCAGGCGTGTGAGCGAGCGTGATCCAACGTTTCTGGGCATCGGGGAGTTTCTCCAGGCACGATTCCAGCGCGTCGTATTCGCGCTTCCGCAATTCCGACTCCCGAGCGGCCTCGTCGGCCATTACTTGCATAACGGCTTCGTTGAAGGCGAGACGCTCGCGGGCGAACTTGCGCCGATACGCCAGCGCTTTGAAGCGAGCGATGACGCAGGCCCATTTAATGAAGGACGTTCCCAGTTCGAATTGGTCGAACTTCTGCCAGGCGACCAGGGCCACTTCTTGAACGATTTCGTCCGTGTCGTGCCAGGACGGTACTAAGGTACGCACGAAGGTGCGCAGCGACTGCTCATTCTGCGTGAACAGCTCGACGAAGCGCTCGTAATTGTCTGCGGGTTGGGTGGCCACGGTTCGATTTTCCAATAGGGACGCTACCAATCTATTCCCTTTGAGCTCGAAACCTCACGCGTAAAATGCGCCCCGCTCACCCGAACATCGTCTCCGCCAGAGAAGCAACGACAATACCCGGGACTGGGCGGCTCTTTCAGCCTACCACGTCCCTATTCGCTGTACGCGAAATTAACCGACTGTTCCACTTTCTCCAAGGACATCAGCCCCTCCCAGGTTCTCACGTAGGTGCGCTCGCCATCGAATAGCGGCGTGCTTCGAAACAAGGATGCGCGACTGCGCGCCCGCTCTTTGTATTCCCTTCCCGGTTCAATAAATAGGGCGAGACCGTCCTCGCTGGCCAAAAAGACGCTCTCCCCCGCCAAAGTGACGCTCGAGAAAATTGGATCCCGGGCCCCTTTCAGCTTTTGCTGGTAGACGATGGAGCCGGTGTCCGCTTCCAGAACAGTCAACACTCGGTCCCTCCCCGCCACGTAGACCAATCCGTCGTACGCCAAGGGTGAGGAGAAGAAACTGGTTTCGTCCAGTTTGGTTTTCCACAATCGGTCCAAACCATAGATCTCCAGTTCATATTTCGAAGTCGGTACTTTGAATGCGGATACGGCCGTCTCCGTTCCGGGAGCTTCATGAGCGCCTTGAGTGAAGTAGATCATGCCATCGCGAAGGACGGGACTGTTGAACGCCTCCAGAAATCCCGTCTCCGGATCGAAGGCCACGAGATCCTCCTTCAACTGCAACCCGTCTCGCGCGCGGATGAGACCTCCTCGTCCGGTGAACAAGTAGTGCTCGTTTTCTACTTCGAAGGCGATGAACGACCCGAAAGTTAGATTGCTCGGAGTTCTCCAGAGAATCTCGCCGGTGCGCTTGTCGAGGGCCACGTAGTCGGAGAATCGAACCACGATCGTATCGTCCACAAGAACCGGAAACGTACTACCGCCGTATCCATGATCTGGGTGCCCGACATTGGTATGCCACACACGGTTTCCTTCGAAATCGTAGGCCACCACGATTCCAGTGCCGAAACACGCGTAGACGCGCGAGCCATCGCTCGTCGGCACATAGGACGTGTATCCATTGCCGATTTGCGCCGTCGGCATAATCACTTCGCTGTGGGGGCTTGATTCCTGGAGCGCCTTCTTCTCCTCCTTCAACGCTTCGAAGGCATAGAATTTCTCCATGTAGATCGGACCGAGACGGTCCCAATCGTTCGTACGGTTGGCTCGAATCTCGATACGGTTCATATCGTAACTCAATCGATCGGCTTTCTTGCGGATCAAGTCGGACCGGGCAATGGTTTCCTTGGCCGCTCGCATCGCTTCGTCTGAAAGACCGAGAAGACTCAAATAGTCGTTCTCCCGCTTCCAAAGCACCTCGCCTGTATCCGCGGAAACGCACACGAGCGTCGACGGCTCTTCGGTGCAGTACAAGCGGTCGCCAATCTTGATCGGGCTTGCGTTGCTCGTCGCCAAGGGGATCGACCAGCGAGTGTTTTCCGGCGCGGCCCAGTCCATGGCGGGATTGGCCGCTTCGTAAACGCCGTCCCCTTGGTTTCTCCAAAGAATGGGAGTCGAGGGGTTCGCAGTTTCGAGCGACTCGTTTAAATTGAGAGTGGCGGTTTCGTCGGCGCTTTCGCAAGCGAGTGACAAAGTCGCTAAAACGACTGCGAGAGTGAGAATGGAGAGCGTTTTCATACGTTTGGGGATTGGAGGTTCACGAGAAGTCCCGAACACGGGACGAATTTGATGCGAACCAAACTAGCGCGCCGGCGTTTCACGGGCGTTTATGGAGCGTTTGAAGCCGAATACGCGCGGATTTTAGGGACGTTTTCCTCGAAAAACTGCGCATTCGAAACGATCGGGCCCAGTCGATCGCTCTCTAGTCGACCGGTAGTGGAGGAATCGCCGCCAATTCGCCCGACGCCTCGTAGCGACGCAAATTTTCAAGCTGCTCCGCCTGTCGGGTTTTGATTTTCTCAAGCAAGGCGGCGAACCTCGGCTCGTCGTGCAGCGAGTCGAGTTCGGGGCACTCAAGCATTTCCGGCACGCTTCTGAGAAACCCCTGTTCGAAGGCCTCTTCCAGCGCTCGCAGGGCGGCTTTTGTGTCGCCCAACACCGCATAGGCGTGGGCGTCGTAAATCGTATAGCCTCCGAAACCCGGACTGAATCGAATCATCGTCTTAATGTGTTCCAGTTTCTTTTCGACCAAGGTTGTCGCTTGCTCCGAACGACCCAGCCCCTTGAGAGCCAAGGCGAAGCCGGAGGCCGCCCAGTAATTGTTTCGATCCAGTTGCGGCGGCTCCTGATTCAAACCCGGAAACTTGTCGACGAATTGATCGAAGGCCTCCTGGAATCGAGCATTGCGCAAGTCGTCGTTAGTATTGAAATACAAAGCCCAGCTTGAAAAGTCGCTCGCGACCGGTGTTTTTCGGAACCACTCCAGCGACGCCTCCCGTTCGTTCCGATAGCGATGACCTAGCCCTGTGTAGAAGATCGCGTTGTGCGAATTGGGGGCGAGATCCAAGGCCCGCTGCAGCCAAACACGGGCCGATGCAAAGTCGTCGAGCGTCTCGTAGTTTACCGCGATCTCCAATGGAATATTGTGATTCTTCGGATCGAGAGCAAAGCCCTTTCGCAACCAGAAATTCGCCTCGTCGGCTCGATTGTACCCTCCCGCATACAGTCTCCCCAAATAGAAGTAGGTGTCGGCCTTGCCCGGATTCGCCTCAATTGCGGATTGCAGAATCTCCAAGGACTCGTCGAGCCTCCCCATCGAAGCGAGGGCCGAATTGAGAATGACTCGATCGCCGAACGAGACCGGATCCAGTTCGACCGCTTTTTCCAGCACCACGAGCGCATCCGCCTGCCGACGCAAGTCCCACTCAAGCATGACCCCGAACTGGTAGTAGCTTTGGGCGTCGTTTGGATTCAACTCAAGAGCCCGCTCGTAGGCCGCCACCGCCTCCTCGATTTCGCCCTGGTATCGCTTTACACTTCCCAGAGCGCTGTAAGCGCTGCTCAAATACGGATCCAACTCAAGGGCGCGATCAATGAGCGAATCCGCCAGCTTTAATTGAACCCCCTTGTCCAAGCCGTGATAGAAAATCTGGTCCAAGGTCGCGTGGGCCAGATAACCGTATGCCTCGGCGAATTCAGCATCGAGCTCAATGGCCCGCTCGAAATAGTCGACCGCGTCGAACAAGTCGTCGCTCTCGCGCGTAAACATCAGCTCCTTGCCGCGAAAAAACGCCTCCAGAGCCTCCAGGCTACTGGTGGGCACGCGACGTAGATTCGCCTGAACGTCCGCCGACAGGACCGTCCGCAACGACCGAGCGATCTCGGAAGCGATTTCCGACTGGATATCGAACACGTTCTCCGCAGTGAGCTCGCGATCATAGGTCTCGCTCCAAAGGTGCACGTCTTCGACAGCGTCGATCAATTGCACGTTAATGCGAATGTGGTCGCCCGATCGCTGCACACCACCTTCCAGAATAGTCGCCGCCCCGAGCTCCTTCCCAATCGCTTTAACGTTCTTGTCCGAGCCGCGGTAACCCATTACGGATGTACGTGATATTGTCTTCAGATCACGAATACGCGAGACGCTCGAGACTAGGTCGTCGTGTATACCGTCGGTAAAATACGAGTCCTCCGGCAAACTGCTCCGATTCTCGAACGGCAGGATTGCGATGGATCGATCGACCGGGCTTCGATTCAAAACATTGAAAATCGCCACCAGGACAACCACCATACCCAGAGCTGCGAACGCCGTCCAGCGCCCTGATACAGCGCTTCCTTTTTCCCGCAACTCCTCGCGTCTCGGAGCCTTCACGACACGACTGGCGCTCGTTTCAATGGTTGGTTTCAAAACAGGCCGCTCCCGAATCTTCGCATGCAGCGCCAGCAGCGCTTCCCCGGGGCCAACGCCCAACTCGCGATCCAGCACTGCCACGCACTCGTTGTACAGGTTGAGAGCGGCGCCCGCGTCTCCCTCCTGCAAATACACCCGAATCAAGCCGCAATAGTAAGTCTCCCTGAGCGGATCAATCTGTATCAGTTTTTTAAATAACTTGATGCTCTCTTTCGAGTCGCCCTGGGATTCGTACGCCGACGCTGCGTCCTCCAGCAAGTCGGCCATTGCGAGCTTCAGGCGCTCCCGCTCATCCTGAACCCAATTCTCGTACAATTCCGGGAGCAAGTCGCCCCGGTAGACAGACAACGCGCGATCGACAAACACCTTCGCTCCTTCGACATCTTCTCGACCGAGAGCCTCATCGGCTTCCCCCACAGCCCGCTCGAATGCTTCAACATCCAAATCGAGTTCCGCGTCCGACCTCCATTCAATAGATCGGCCATCGGCTTGCAAAAACCGATCCACATCGGGGAGCGACTGGCGGATTGAATAAAGCACATTCCTCAAATTCGTTTGAGCCTGCTTTTCCGAGGAATCCGGCCAAAACGTGAAAGCCAAATGGGACCGGCTCTGGGGCTTGCCGCGATGCAGGGCCAAGTAGGCCAGCAACGATCTTTGCCGCTGCGAGGCTATCGCCGCGACCCGCTCGCCTGCGTAGTCGAGCTCGAATTCCGCGAACAAACGCATTCGCAATGGACCTGGAGAGGGTGATTCCACGAATCGAGGGTAGAAAAAGGAGGTGAACAATAACTGAACACCTCTTGATCTTTAAAGCCTGATTTTTGGAGGCCCCGGCCCACTAGGGTTTGTATCATCGCGCCATTCGAAACACGTTCTCGTAGGGGCGTTGCTCGCGACGCCCGCGTAAGAAAGTCGATTTTGGGCGATGCGGGCTACACAGACACGATTGGCGTTACAACTTCGCGATTCATCACTCCTTCCCTTTCGGCAGCGCCCCTCGCCAGCCTTGGTCGAATTGGCCCATCAGTCGCTCGACCAGTCTGGGCCGTTTGGCAGCGATATTACGCGTCTCGTCTGGATCGTTTCGATGATCGTACAGCTCTACGAACAGCGGTTTCGCATTGGGACTCGTATAGTCCTTCCAAACGACGAACCGATACCGATCCGTTCGCATGGCGTATCCCATAAGGTCGTTCTCGAAGAGACGCCGATCCCATTGGTCGCCTTGCTGGGCGATAATGCGAGACTCTACTTGCTCGATGAGCGGTCCGAAAAATGTTTCTCTCACTCCCTGCGACAACGGATTCGCCGCCCATTCGCGCAAGGCCGGATTCGGGTACTGGCTGAACGCGGCGCGTTTCCAGGCCCGTTTTGGATTCTCGATCAGGGGCGCGAAACTGGTCCCTTCCAGGTGGGCTGGCGACTCGATTCCCGCCAAGTCGCACAAAGTTGGATACATGTCGACCAATTCAACCAGAGCCTCGGTCTTGGCGCCGCGAACGCTCGGCTTCATATCGGGCGTCCAGACTACTAAAGGCACGCGCGTGGCGATCTCGTGGTTGGTCGCCTTGCCCCAAACCCCCATGTCGCCGAGATGCCAGCCATGGTCGCTCCAAACGATGACGATCGTGTTGTCGCGAACGCCCGCCGCGTCGAGGGCGTCGAGCATCCGCCCTATCTGGGCATCCACGTAGCTAGCGCAGGCCAAGTAGGCGTGTCGCAAGGTCCGAGCAAGCTCGGGGCCGATTGGGCCGTTTTTGGGAATACCGTGACGCACTCGCAACTCGAAGGACGCGTGGAGCCCCATGGCCGCGCCGTCGGCTGGGGCGTCCTGATGCTCCGCGAGAGTGATTTCCTCAGGGTCGTAAAGATCCCAGTACTTTTTGGGAGCGATCCAGTTCAAGTGCGGTTTCTTAAAACCGAGCCCCAGGAAAAAGGGCTTGGGATCGTCGCCTTTCAGCATCTCCTTCATCGTCGCAATGGCCCGCAAGGTGTCGTATCCATCCACGTAGGCATGGTCGGGAACGTCGCCCGCTTCGTAGGCCGGCCCGTTGCCCAGACCCGCCCGCGCTTCCGGGCTGTACTTCGCTGCGGCCTCTTCGCGATTGCGCCTCTGGATTTCGAGATTCTCTTTCAGGGCGTAGGGAAGCGGCCGTTTAATTCCGGGCAAAGCTTTGACGGGTTCCCAGCTCCAGGACTTTTCGGGATCGGTGAAGCGGCCGTGGTAGATCTTTCCCAAGTGGGCCGTTTCGTAGCCGTTGGCGATGAGATGCTGCGGCAGCGTAACGATGTCCGGATTCGCGTCGCGAAAGTAGGTGTAGTTCTCGATCACTCCGATGGTATCGGGCCGCGCCCCGGTCATGATGCTCGCTCGGGAGGGACTGCAGATCGCCTGCTGGCAATACGCCCGTTCGAAGAGAAGCCCTTCGCTCGCCAGTTTATCCACATGCGGCGTGACCGCCAGCTCGGACCCATAGCAGCCGAATTCCGGCCGCATGTCGTCGATGGCGATGAAGAGGATGTTGGGCTTGCGTTCCGCCTGGGCGAAGCAAGCGAAGAGGAGGAGAAAGACAGGAAGAAGCAGTTTCATAGAATCGGGACGACTACTCAGTATATTCCCGAAGATCCAAAAACCTCACTCCTTAAATTCCATTCGATCGACCAACAAGATAACTTTATTTCCCCGGCCCGCCGGGGATCCTATTGGCCTGTCCCGCTTTGCGGGACGGGACTCCTAGGCCAAAAAATCATCGTCATCGCTGCGCTAGGACGCCCTTCGGGCGAATAAGGATGTCGACTGCGTCGACAAATAAGGTTCGCTTACGGTTCTAAGACGAGGATGCGCGGCTGGCCTTGCCAGGGGGGTTCGAAGCGCAGCCACTTTTCCATGACAGGCCGCGTTTCCTTGGAATATTCGCCTGTAAGTGGATTGAACCAGCGCGCCCGCATGGTCTTGCCGTAGTAGGCTTCGATACGCGTGTTAACCCGCCGATTGGCCGCGGGAAGGTATATCAAATAGCGATCGTCGTCGCTCGCCAATGCGAACCCGCTGGAAGTGACGCGCGAGCCGACCGGCTTGAAGGTCGAATAGTCCACATCGTTGAACAGCTT
This sequence comes from Opitutaceae bacterium, assembly GCA_028284235.1. GTDB lineage: Bacteria > Verrucomicrobiota > Verrucomicrobiia > Opitutales > Opitutaceae > Pelagisphaera. The sequence goes on along the minus strand of JANQSC010000063.1, from coordinate 1,456 downwards.
CGCCATGTGCCCATAGAGCTCGTACTTCGGGCGCTCTTCCTTCGGCAGATCATTCCGATCCCAAATGACTACGTCCCAGGAGGTGTTCTGCCAATAGTGGGTGGAATAGGTCCCGGCGAAAACGCACTGGTAGTTTCGATCCAAGCACGCGACTGGATCGTCGTAGTCGCCGTCAAATACATGGTAAGGCCCGATCTCGTAGCCTCCGTGCTCGATATTGAATATCGGTTTGTCCGAAAATTCTCGATACGTCTCCAGCATTCGGTTAAAAAGGGACGCCGACCAATTCTGATAGGAAATGAAATCAACAGTTTCCGGATACTTCGCGCAATAGGAGAAGGAATGCACGGTCACCAGTCGATCATGCCCGTCCCTTTCCCGCAATCGCTCGATGCGCCGCACGATATAGCTCATGTCATTGTGCCCGTATCCAGTCGCCTCTTTCGAGATGTCCCAGATGATATTCGGGTAGGCTTGGTAGCGGGCGACGACGTAATCGAAGTAGCGGTTGTCCTCGATCGAGTCCGACGCGGGCCAGCTAACCTGCTTGTTCCACACGTAGATCATGATGTGGGCGGTGATATCCAAGTCGTTCATCGCCTCGACAACCGCGTCGAAGTGGTTGAAGAAGCCCAGGTTGAGTTTCGAATAGTCGGGATTGTCGTTGTCGCCGCCGTAGGGCCATTGTCGCGGCCGGGCGAATTGGTATTTCTCGGGAAGATCGGGATCGTCCGGCCAACGCGTGTCGTGAGCGTAGACATTCATCACGATTTGATTAAACCCGTTCCGCTTGATGTCGCGCAGGAGCGTTTTCGTTCGCTCGAGGCCTTCGGTTTCCAAGTCCAAGGCGAAGAGCCAATCCGCCTCAAACGCGAGGACGAAGCAAGACTCCCCATTCGCATAGTGAAAGTGCTGCGGAGTTTCCGGGTTGATTACGACCGGGCCCGGCGTATCCGGAGAGGCGGGAGCGATCCGAGCCATCCAACGATCACTCGTCTCGCTGGAGACGACGCTCCAATTCCCCGCTCCGGGAAAACTCACGCGGAACGTGTATCCATCACCGCCGGTATAGAATCCGGGAACCGTAAACGAGCGGCCGTTCGGTCCGGAGCACACGACTTCCGGATGCCGGTCGAACGGGTTTTCGTCGTTCGCGGGCAAAGTAGTCTCGAACTCCACAACGTCCCAAACTTGGGCGGATACGGGCGAGCGTTGGGCGTTTAGTTGCGGAGTCGACGTGAAGGGAAGCGCAAATAGACAAAGCGCAACAATCGAAAAGCGGGGTAGTAAGGTCATACCAATATTGCCTGATCGACTCGATGGAGAGTCAAGCACCCTCGGATATCAAAACGGGTTTTCGAACGCGATCTATCTTAGGGATGAGTCTTCACGCCAGTTTATATTAGATTCGCGACGGCCCGGTTACTTTGTATTGATCATTCAAATGTAGGGCCTT
>JANQSC010000001.1 GCA_028284235.1 Opitutaceae bacterium | reverse complement strand
CCCGATCTCGTGCCGTCCAATGTAGTCCTCTCGGACGACACGCCTGAACCCGGCCAGACAATCACGATCGACTGGCGCGTCACCAATAGCGGTTCCGCGACCGCCAACGCGAGCTGGACGGAACGCATCGTCGCTTCGTCCGACGCGATTTTGGGCAATGGCGATGACTTCGTCTTGGATACGCTAACGGTTAACGCAGCCCTAGCCGCGGCGGAATTCGCGGATCGGACGCTCGATATCCAAATACCCATTACGCTTTTGGGAGCGTACACGATCTTTGTAGAGGTAGATTCGGGCAACGCGGTTTTCGAGACTGACGAGTCGAATCAATCCGCCTCGGCGGCGTTGACGGTGATTTCCACCGCTCCTCCTGTGGATTTGCAAGTAACCGACATCACCGCGCCGATCTCGGCTCAAACCGGTACTGATATCGACGTTTCCTGGACGGTTCAAAATACGGGCCAGACGACTACTTCGGAATCGAGCTGGGTCGATCGCGTCTACTTGTCGACCGACGATACCTTCGATGGTGGTGATACCATCTTGGGATCGTTCACTCACTCCGGCGCTCTCGCGTCGGGCGCGAGTTATTCGGACACGCGCACATTCACGCTCTCTATCGATCTCGCTGCGGGTGCCTACACGATTTTCGTAGTAACGGACGTCAACAATCAGGTCACCGAACCGGGCGCCGATGACAACAACACCAGCGCCAGCGATCCCATGACGGTTACGCTTCTGCCATTGCCAGATTTGGTGGTCAATAGCGTAACGGCGCCGGCGAACGCAGTGTCTGGTTCTGCCATCACCGTCGATTGGGTCGTAGAGAATCAGGGAGACGCGACGCTTTCCTCCGCGAGTTGGGTCGACCGTATCTATATTAGCGATACCGGATTGATTGACGCATCGGCTCGATTGCTGGCTACGATCGATCGAAACCAGACGATCGCGATAGGCGGAACCGTCAACAACTCGGTGGATGTCACGCTTCCAGACGACCTCGAGATCGGCAGCTACCAGATCGTAGTTTTTGCCGACGCGACCAATACGGTGCAGGAGGCGGGTTTTGAAAATAACAACACGGCTGCATCCGCCGCCCTGACCACGACACTCGGTCCCGTGGCGGATCTTTCGATTTCCGATGTGGTGGCGCCGACCGACGCCTTGGCCGGTGATACCGTTTCCATCAATTGGACGATCGAGAACAACGGGGCAGCGGCAACGTCGAGTTTGTGGACAGATCGTGTTTACCTGTCCAGCGACGGCAATTTGGCTGGAGCGACCTTCCTGGGCGATTTTACTCACACGTCCGGATTGGCCGCCGGTGCCTCTCGAGTAGAAACGCTAGATGTGACCTTGCCCAATGGAACGAGTCCGGGCGACTACACGATTATCGTCGTAGCCGATTTTGGAGATGATGTTTACGAGCGCGACGGGGAAGTGGACAATACGACGGCCGACGCCCAAACGCTTTCCATTCTCGGCCTCGATCTGGCGGTGGAGTCCATCGTCCTGCCGGGGGGATTGACCTCCGGAACCTCCTTCACCATCCAATGGACGGATCGAAACGACGGCGGGGCGACGATTTCGAGCGCTTGGACCGACCGAGTGTACTTGTCCGAAGACAACGTATTCGATGGATCGGATACATTGATCGGAACGCTGGAAGTGAATTCCCCGTTCAACGTGGGCCAAAGCGCGGCCAGAAGCCTTTCCGTCGAGCTGCCGCAAGGGATTTCCGGAAACTACTTCTTCTTTGTGGTAGGCGACGCGCTCGACACACTGGCGGAACCGGGCGCGGAGAACAACAATCTAGCGGTGTCGGGCTCGGCCCCGGTCGCTTTGGCCCCGTACGCGGATTTGACCGTGAACTCAGTCGCGATTCCCAATCGCATTATCGGCGATCCGGTCGATTTGACCGTTACCTGGATCGTTGAAAACGCGGGCAACGGTATCGGAACCGCAACTACGTGGACGGATTCAGTGATCTTGTCCCGCGACAATGTCCTCGGTGGCTCCGATGATATCGTCGCCGGACAGAAAACGCACTTTGGTGGAGTTCCCCAGGGACTAACCTATCAAGAGACCGCGACACTGCAATTGCCTGCGGGCGTAGAGGGAGTGTTCTATGTATTCGTCCAGACGGACGTGAACGGCGAGGTGTATCAGTTCGACAATGTCGCTTCCGATGTGGGGGTTTCGGACGGCACCATAGAGATTATCCGTCGCCCATTCGCGGATCTGGTGGTTGGCGACGTAGTCGCTCCCGAGGCCGCTACCAACAACGAGATCGTCGAATTGTCTTGGGTCGTGACGAATCAGGGGATCGCCTCCACGGAGAGCGAAAGCTGGAGCGACCGAGTGTACTTCTCTACCGATCCTACGGGCGAAACGGGAATGACATTGCTGGGCAATTTCACTCGTTCAGGCGTTTTGAACGCCGGTGGCAACTACACGCGCACGGTCGATGTGGCGCTGCCGGCGAGCGCGATTGGAACAGGCTATCTGTTTGTGACTACGGGTGGTCCGTACGAAGCGATTTTCACCGACAATAATTCGGCCCGCTCCAATCCAATCGCCATCACCTTCATCCCGCCGCCCGAAGCCGATCTGGAAGTGATCAACGTGCAAGCTCCGCCGGAGTCGCTCGACGGCGAAGTCATCGACGTGAGCTGGACGGTACGCAACAACGGACCCGACGCAGCCGAGGGCAACTGGACCGACGTCGTTTACCTGGCCCCCAATGGCAGCCTGACGGGCGCGACCGTATTGGGAACCTTCCGTGTGGACGGGCCGCTCGATGCGGGCAAGTCCTACTCGCGTACAATCGCCTTCACCTTGCCCAAGAAGATCCAAGGCGTGTACACCATCATCGTGAAGACGGATCGCTCAGGGCGCGTGGATCCGGGCAACGCGGCTAACAACGAGTTGAGCTCGTCGGCATTGGTCGTGTCCTTGAAACCGCGACCCGATTTGCAGGTAACCACGGCGACAGCTCCCAGTATTGTAACTGCGGGTACAGTAATCGATGTTTCTTGGACGGTGGCGAATTTGGGAATTGTCGGAACGCCGGTCGGCGGATCGCGCTGGACTGACTCGGTTTATCTCTCGCTCAATAATATACTGGATGGAGGCGATCTCAAACTAGGCGATGTAGATAACGGCTCTGCTCTCGGGACGGGAGAAAGCTACACGACCGACGCCACATTCAAATTGCCGCGTGATTTCTCGGGGAACGCGTTTATAATTATATCGCCCGATCACTTTGACCAAGTAGATGAAGGCCCGACCGTTGGGGCTGACTACTTCGTCGTCCCAATCGCCATAGACGCGATTCCAGTACCCCCCGCGGATCTCGTGGTTACTTCCGTGACCGCTCCGGTCGAAGCCTTCGACGGCACCAACATAGTCATTCGCTTCCGCGTCGAAAATCGCGGCCCGGGCGAAACGAATATTGGATCGTGGACCGATTCGCTTTGGCTGACGACCGACAAGGACCGTCCCAATCCGGGTCCGAACGTACGAGACATTGTATTAGGATATTCGGGACACAGTGGCGTGCTCCAGCCAGGCGAAGGCTACGACGCTTCGGTGACCGTGAGGCTGCCTCCGGAAATGCGCGGCGTCTTTTATATCATGGCGTGGACCGATTCCGCCAACCGGGTTTTCGAAACAGCGCTCGACGTGAATGTGAACCCGGATGCGCCTTCCGATATTCAAGGTTCCAACTTCAAAGCGTCCGAGCCGATCTCTATATTGCTGCAGCCGTCCGCCGATTTGGTGGTGACGTCGTTGACAACGCCCGACACCGCTTTGGGCGGCGAGCAAGTGACGCTTGAATGGACGGTGGAGAACCAAGGCGCTATCGCCACGCAAGTCGATCGCTGGGCGGACGTCGTGTACATTTCGGAGGACGATGTATTCGACAGCGGGGACACACGCGTGTTCGTCGCTCCCAATTTTGGAACGCTGCTCCCGGATCAGTCCTACACGCAGTCGGTGACATTCACGCTCCCTCCATCGGCACAAGGATCGTACTTCTTGGTCAAAACCAACGAGTCTCCTTCGATTCTCGACACTTTGGAAGAGACGCTATTCGAGGAATTTGCGGCCATTCTGAAGCGGGCGGAAATCGAGCTGGGCAGACCGCTTTCCGAGGTGAGCATCGCGGATGCGCAGTCGCTCACGCCCGGCCAGATCCGCCGCATTTTAACGGATCCGAACCAGTCAGGACCTCAGCTCGTGTTCGAAGGGCCATTCACCGACAACAACGTCCGCGGCGCTGCCTCCGACATTACCAACATCCCGCCGGACTTGATCGTGACCGATGTTCAAGTGACCGAGTCCCTGTTCTCAGGCGAGCTGATCGATGTCACTTGGACCGTGCGCAACGATGGCGACGCTCCCGTATTCGCCGGAACCGAACGTTGGGAGGACTGGGTGATGATCTCCGAGAAAGACACCTTCGATCCCAATGCAGTTTCCCCGCTCGGATTCCTTATCCACAACCAAACCACACCGCTGTTGCCTGGCGAGTCGTACACGGCGTCGGCGAGCTTCTTGATCCCGGCGGGTATTGCCGGCCAACGCTATATATATGTCGCCACGGATCCGAACATCGCTCGTAGTCGGGGCTGGAAAATCAACATCGAAAACGGAACCGGCCCGGGATCCTTCCCGTCGTGGCCTATGACCTTCGAGAACCGCGTTTGGGAAGGGGAGACCAAGCGAAACAACGTTGGAGGCAGCTCTACGAATGTTATCTACCGCGAGGCCGATCTCCAGCTCGACGCGGCGGTCGCGCCGGGCGACGTCGATTCAAGCGGCGAATTTATAGTCCAAATCGATGTATCCAATGTGGGAACACGGGCGACGCGGACGGACGGCTGGATCGACGCGGTGTATCTTTCTCGAGATACGTCTATCGATCCGAGCGACAAGCGAATTGGATTCCTGCGAAGAGAGGGAATCGTGGAAGCGGGTGGAAACTACAGCGCCGAAATCGAGGCGAGACTGCCCGACAATATTAGCGGCGAGTACTATCTTATCGTGGTCACCAACGCGGGCTATGGTCCCGCTCCCGGCGACGATCCAACGAGTTTCCCAGGTTTCATCCGAACAACCAATCGACCGCTCCTCGACGAGTTCATCGGGCAGGCTCCGAATCAGAGGATCGTTCCGCTGACGGTCAATTTCGTGCCGGGACCTGATTTGATCGTGTCGTCGGTCACCTCGGACGAGCGCGTCTTTGTCGGTCGCGAGTTCACATTTACATACACCGTTCTGAACAACGGGCAAGGGGATGTATCCGATCGTACACCGCTTTGGCGCGACGAAGTATACCTCTCTCGCGATCAATTCCTCGATGTGCGCAGCGATACCTTTATCGGCCAGTACCTGCACGAAGGCGCTCTCGACTCCGATGGCTCCTACACGATGACGATCAGCGAAAACGTGCCGCGCGGCATCACCGGCGCTTACTATGTATTCGTAATTTCAGACAGAATTCGCAGCGCTGCGAAACCAAGAGGCGAGGTGGTTGAAACGAACGAACGCAACAACTCGCGCTCGACCATCGCCCCGATGCTCATCGAATTGCCGCCGCCTTCGGATCTCCAAGTGGACGCAGTCGTGGGCCCCGCCAGCGCGTCGGTGGGTGATGCGGTAACGGTAACCGTTACCATCACCAATCGTGGCACCGAACCGTCGATCGGCAATTGGTTCGACTCGATCTATCTGTCCGCCGATGGGATCTGGGACTACGGCGACGCTTTGCTTGGTTCAATCGGGCCTCCTCTCGAAGGCCGCTCGCTCGCTCCCGGCGAGAGCTATACCGCCACGTTGACCGCGACTTTGCCTGCGGCCTTGCCCGGCTCCTATCGTCTCATCGCCCGGGCCGACAATTTCAACGACATTTACGAAGGCGCTCGCGACGACAACAACATCGGGATCTCCGCAGACGCGCTCACTGTCAATGTGCCGACTCTAACGGTCGGAATCACGGAAACTGCGGATCTTCCAAGTCGCGGCTCGCTTCTATATAGAGTGTTCGTGCCTGCGGGGGAAACGCTGCAAGTATCGCTCGGAGCGGACGGCGGGCTCAACGAGCTCTACCTGCGCCACGAAGCCCTTCCAAGCGCCACGTTCAACGACGGAGGCTTCGAAGGTGCCCTTGTCGATTCGCCGGTTGCAGTCGTTCCAACTACTGAAGCGGGCTATTACTATATTTTTGCGCGTGCCCAAGGTGGAGGCGGGGAGATTACCTTGGATGCTGAATTCCTCCCATTTGGAATCACTTCTATATCGCCCGACAATGCGGGGAACGACCGTTATGTAACGACCACCATCCGCGGCGCCCAATTCGATCCGAACGCGACGCTGAAACTCATCCGACCCGAATTCGGCGAGTATGTACCGGTCAACTACGAAGTAGTCGATGCCACGCGAATTGTAGCCGTCTTCGATCTTCGTGACGCCCCTCTCGGTTTGTACGACGTGCAAGTGACCAACCCCGATGGCGAATCGGATATCATCCCGTACCGTTTTCTGGTTGAGGAAGCTCAGGAGATCGATGTAACGATTGGCTTGGGCGGGCCGGACGAACTGATTCTCACCAATGCCGGATTCCCCAATGCTTTCTATGGTGTTTCGTTGGTGAGTCTTACTAATGTCGATACACCGTACGTTTTCATCGAATACGGAGTTCCTCGTATTTTCAACGACACGATCATCCCGGGCGAACGGCTGGAGTTCCAGACAAACCTGCAAGGGGCTCCGAATATCGACGGCGTTCCGTGGGCCGACTTGGATGGCACGCGAAATCTGGACGGTGTGATCACCGCGAACGGTTTCGCCAGCGATGTGCGGGCCGGAGGTTTCAACGCGCTTACGTTTGGTCTAGAGTTGTACCCAGAAATTAAAGCGCTACTTGAAGAGAACCCGAGATTCCTACTGGAACTTTCGGAAGACGAGTTGGAATCGCTGCAATTCGACTTCTACATTTTCGCGGCCGCGACGCCCCTGACGACGAATGAGTTCATCGAATTGCAACGAGGGCGAGCCGCTGACCTGAGAACCATGATCCTCGAGGACGCCGCCGCTCCGCAACAACTGGTCGTCGCGGCGGGAAGCGCCCAGGAGTTCGAGGACTTTTATTTGCAAGCGCTCGTGCAGGCGGGAGTATTGCGCTACGAGGACGCGCCGCCATCGGCCCGAATCGATTCCGAGATTAATAGCGAGCTGGCCATTCTTGTCGCTGGACTCCTCGCCCAGGAAGGCGGGGACGAGATCATCGCCAGCAGCACGGATCAGCTCGCGTCGTTCTTCGAACAAATTCGGACGTGGGCGAATCACAACCCAGACGCCTACGGCGGCTCGGCTATCCCGGATGGTTCGGAATACGACCTGGGACTCGAGCATGAAACGCGTTTCGAAGCCTTCCGCATTCAGGTCAAAGTGCCTTCCGACTTTTTCTTCTTCCTCGGCGACTTCATCGATGACGACGTCGGATCGGCCGCTCTAGATCCTGCCTTGCGCGAGTTGCTGGGAGGATTGGGCAGCACTTCCCCTGGCGTCATGATTCGCGGTCCGACTGGTTTTGATGACGAGTTGAATTTTGTGCCGGGCGATACCCGCTTGCCTTATGAAATTGGTTTTGCCAATCCGACCAATGGTGAAGTCGTTCGTGAAATCCGCGTAGTGCAGGAGATTGATCCCGATCTCGACGTGCGCTCTTTCCAACTCGGAGCAGTCCGGTTTGGCGACTTCACTCTCGGGATTCCACAAGGGCGAGGGGCCTTCTCCGCGGAGTTCGATCTGACGTCGGAACGTGGATACGTGCTGCAAATGTCGGGTGGAGTGGACATCGTAACGGGTATTGCCACTTGGGTGTTTAGGGCGATCGACAGCGAGACCGGCCTGGTTGTCGACTTGCCGGAAGTCGGACTACTTCGTCCTGGAGAAACAGGTGAAGTGAGCTACGCGATTCGCGCCCACCCCGATGCGGTCACTGGCGCTGAATTGGATGCGCAAGCGCGTGTCATATTTGGCGCCGACGCTCCGATCGACACCAATTTGATTTCGGCAACTCTCGATAGCGCCGCTCCCGTGACCGAGTTGACCGTGGATAGACTTCCAAGCAATACCTATCTTCTCAATTGGGTTGCGACCGAAGACCTTGGAGGATCTGGCGTGCGCGAATACAGTGTTTATGCGACTTTGGATGGGCGCAACTATTCGGTGATCGCGTTGCGGACCACAGACACGAGCTATACCTATGTATCCGAAACGGGGTTGGTGCCGCAGTTTTTGGTGCTCTCTGCGGACAACGCGGGCAATCTAGAAGAACCGCCGGCGGGTCTTCAAGTTTCACTATTTCCTCCATCGATCAATCTGGGTTCGTTGCCCCTTGTCGTATCGTTCGACTTGGAGCCCACGCCAGTGGTCGATCCCCCGGCCATTCCCCCGGTGAATCCACTGTTCGTCGACGCATTGACGGGCGTCCCAGCGCTTCTTCCAGATGCTCGCTTGCCCGGTTTTGACCGGATAATCAACCCGTTTTCAGCGGCATCGTTTGCGCGCGGGATTGAATCGTCTGGGGCAGGCGTCGGAGTAATCGGAATAGCGGTCACTGACGATGGCACAGTATTCGCAACGGGTGGCCCCGGTCGCAATCAGCTTTTCAAAATTGGAGTGGGGGGAACAATTTCAGCAACGCCGTTTGCAACGTTTGAAACCCCAATCTACGCATTGGAGTTCGACCGCGACGGGACGCTTTGGGCAACAACCGGTGGTGGCGAACTACTTGAAATCGATCCGACCACGGGCGGCATTCTAGACAGCTATGGAATTGGTGTCGCGTTGGGTCTCGCGGCGGACACAAGTTCTTCTCGACTCTATGTTTCAACCGCAGATGGTATCGCGATATTCGATACGGAGTCTCGACTCTTTTCTGCCTTCTCCAACACTCTGGTCGAGGGGTTGGCGGTTGATTCCGATGGAACGGTTTGGGGAATTGAATGGCCGGGAGACGCGGGCGATTCTCGTCGAATAGTTACATTCGATGATCGAGGTCGAGCTACGGTAGTGGTCGACTTGGAGGATCAAGCGTTGGCCCTCGCGTTTGGTAGGGCAGGGACGCGGCTGGAAGGTTTGCTTTTCGTTTCCTCGATTGGAGGGACGCTTTACATGATCGATACGGTGTCGCTTGATTCGGTCGAGTTGGGGTCGGGCGGCGCCCGCGGGGCGTTCTTGGAGGCCGGGCTGGATGGCAGACTGTTTGTCGGTGGTGGAGATGGAGTCGATGTGGTATTCCCGGCAAAGGCTCCCGAGGTGCTTTCCAGTGATCCGGTAGACCAGGGTGGGGTAGCTCCTGGCACGAATCGGGCGACGATTACCTTCGACGCGTCAATGTTCCGCGGAGCGGTCACGGATTCACGATCCGTTACCAATCCAGCCAACTATCAGATCGTGGACATGGAAAGCGGGCAATTCATTCCAATAGGCGCGGCGCTGTACGATCCGGAAACACGTTCGGTAACGTTGGTGTTCGAGGTGCTTGAGCCGTCAACCTACGAATTGCGTGTCAATGACTCCCTGCAAGACGACTTGGGTAGCCCCTTGGCTGCGGCGTACACTGCGGAGTTCGCGGTGGTTGAGGATCGTACGGATGAGCTGTCGGCGAGTATCGACTACGCGAATATTCGATTGGATCGCAGCGCGGGAACGTTCTCGTTCGACATGCGTATCACGAATACAACGCCAGAATTCCTGATCGGGCCGGTGCGCGTCAACTTCGTCCAGGTCGAGGAACTTGGTTTGAACTTTGTTTCTCCGGAAGGGGAGTTGATTCCCGCAGTTGTGACCTTGGTTCCAATAGACGGTTTCCTTGCGCCAGGAGCGACGTCGGAATGGGCGACGGTCACGATAAACAGCCCCCAAGGCAGAGGATTGCGGGGCAATCTGGTGATTCGGATCGAAGCCGGTGTCGAACCTTCGATTCGCCCGCAGTTCACTTCGATTCCCGAGACGCGCGGAGCTGCCAACACGATGTACTCGTACAACGCGTCGGCGGATGATCCGTCAGGAGAGGGTCTATCGTTTGTTCTGGTGGATGGCCCCGAAGGGGCATCGCTCGATCCTTCAAGCGGACTGCTTACCTGGAACGCCCCGTCGGGTGGCGCGGAAAGCGTCTCGTTTGAGGTCCGGGCTGTCGACGCCACGGGAGCCTACGCCCGCCAGAATTGGACTGTCGATCTCGAGGGGCTGAACAAGCCGGCGGTGATCAGTCGAATTGGCGATCGCGTTGTCACCGCTGGCGAGTTGTTGACCACTCGCTTCTCGGCGGTGGATCCGGAGGGCCAGCCAATCGTGTGGTGGATGGACAATCTGCCATCGGGCGCGACTTTCGACGCGCAAACGCAGACGATGCGCTGGACTCCGGGCGGTAGCCAGCCAGGCGTCTATGCGGATGTTAAGATAGTCGCCTGGGACGGTACGAACGTCTCGTTGCGAACGTTCACGATCACGGTGCTTCCAGGCGATCTCGCTCCCGAGTTCACTCAGCCAATTGACCGGACCGTGGGCGAGGGCTCGAACTTGTCGTTTAATTTGAGAGCGTCGGACCCGGAAGGGCGAGACATCGAGTTCACCTCGCCCAACCTTCCTGCGGGAGCCGTGCTTGTGCCGGGAACGGGTCAGTTTATTTGGACACCTGCGTTTAACCAAAACGGAGACTACGATATTACGTTTGTCGCGTCAGACGGAACTTCTTCAACAGAAAAAACGATGCGCGTCAGCGTCTTGAATGTGAACGGTCCGGTTCGGTTCGTGCCGCTTGACTCCTTGGTCGTTCGAGAAGGCCAGACGTTCAACGCCCGCGTGATCGCGATTGATCCCAACGCTCCGGAGGGATTGGATGATGGCGGAGAACTCGGTAGTGTCTCCCAGAATACGCTTACTTATACGGTGGTCGGATTGCCGACGGGAGCGGTATACGATCCGGAAACGAATTTGCTCTCGTGGACGCCGACGTTTGCTCAGTCTGGATCCTATTCTCTAACGTTTACCGCTACTAACGACGGAGACGGCACAGGTGTCGCCAATAGCGCGCAGCTTGAACTAAATATCCAAGTTCGTGATACGAACGGCACGCCGGAAATCGAGGCAATTGGGAATCAAGTGATTGCCGTTGACGATACCTTGGATATCCCAATTGTCGCTGTGGATCCGGATGGCAGTGTCCTCACATTGAGCCAAGAGGGACTGCCGGACTTCGCCACGTTGATTGATAATGGCGACGGTACGGGTATCATTCGCGTTACTCCGGTTGGAGGCGACCGAGGAAACTACACGGTGACCGTGCGCGCGACCGACGATGGTAATGGGTCGCCGGCGCTTGCGCTCGCAGGTACGGCCCAGTTCATACTGTCCGCCACAGCGGCCAACGAACCGCCCATATTGAACGCGGTGGGCGACAAGGCTCTCGTGATCGGCGAACCATTGATCTTTAACGTTCAAGTCACGGATCCGGACGAGGATCCGCTGATTTGGAGCGCGGACAATTTGCCGACAGGAGCCGCGTTTGTCGGAACTTCGGTATACGGTGTCGCTCGATTCACTTGGACGCCAACTGCGGGCGACGTCGGTTCGTACAATGTGACTTTGCGCGTTGAAGACAGCGGCAACAACGGCGAGGGCGCGGTTTTTAGCGATTCCGAAACGATCACTTTGGTAGTACGGGGATCAAACCAGGCCCCGGAAATCGGGGATCTCGAAGATGTAGCGGGGCGCCAAAACGAGGCGCTTGTCGTGAATTTGACCAGTACAGACCCGGATGGCGACAACGTGACCTACAGCGCGAGCGACCTTCCACGCGGAGCAGTATTGGATGGAGCGACGGGCGTCTTCACCTGGTCGCCCGATTCAGCCCAATTCGGGGAGTACTCCGTTACGTTCACCGCTTCGGATGGCAATCTTAGTGATTCCGAAACGGTTGTATTCAATATCGAACGGGTGAACCGAGCCCCGTTCATGGCGACGCCACCTGCTGTCTTGGGGCAGGAAGGACTTCGTTTGAGCTTCCTTGTAAGCGGGGGCGATCTGGATGGAGACCCCTTGATCTACTTCGTGGATGATTTGCCGGACGGAGCGACATTCAATGCCAATACGCGTGTATTCACCTGGACCCCAACCTTCGACCAAGCGGGTGTATACGAGATCGCTTTCGGGGTTCGCGATTCGCTTGGCGAGGAAGCGACTGCTACAGCGCTAGTTCAAATCTTGAACGTGAATCTGCCACCGGATTTCCCTGCTCCGGACACGCAGCAGGTTGTAGCGGGCGATCGTTTCGAGTACACGATTGGTTCAGTCGATCCGGATGGTGACGCCTTGACATACGTCATTGGCGACCTGCCTCCGGGAGCGAGCTTTGATACGGCGACCGGAGAATTCGAGTGGACCCCGGTCGGGGCGCAGGCAGGGCGATACGATATTCCCGTTACCGCGACCGACGGCTTTTCCAATGTCTCTCAACTACTCTCGATTGTGGTGACTCAAGACCCTATTCCGCCTGTAGTCCGAATAGACCTGACCCCGAGTTTCCCATCGACCCCTGGAGGTAAAATTATTGCCCAAGTAACGGCGAGCGGTATTGCTCCCATCGATACAGTTTCGCTCGTAATCGATGGGGTTGCCCAAACGCTCGATGGATTTGGCCGAGCGACTTTCATACCGTCTACTCCGGGTGTCTTCGATGTGGTGGCGACCGCTACGGATGAAGATGGGTATACCGGAGAGCAAACTGCCCAGATTCTTGTACGTGACCCTGCGGATCGTGTTGCTCCCGAAGCGGGTATCGCGTTGCCCGACAATGGAGAGATAATTACCTCTCTGACAGAGGTGAGCGGGTTTGTGTCGGATTCGAACCTCAATTTCTGGGAGCTTAGATTCACGCCCGTAGGGAGCGACGACACCTTCGTGGTCAACCGTTCCCAGTCAAGCGCGGACGGGGTATTGGGGACAATCGACCCGGGTCGGTTTAAGAACGGAGCCTATAATCTCGTTCTCTTCGCTCGTGATATTAGCGGGAGAACCACTATTGTCACACGTCTCATAGAAATCAATACAGTGAACAAGACGGGCGCGTACGAGCGCGTGGAAACGGATTTCACGGTTGAATTCGGAGGGCTGACAATTCCGATAGCCCGCCGCTATTCAAGTCTCGACGCGAACGAGGACAGCGATTTTGGATACGGCTGGCAATTCGTGTTCGCGGATCCGAGAATTACATCGAACGTAGAGATCACAGGACGCGAATCGGATGGCTTCTACAGCCCATTCACGCGTTCGACTCGTGTTTACATAACCTTGCCAGATGGCGCTCGGGCTGGATTTACATTCGATCCAACGGCTATTGAGAGCGGCGATGGCAGTTTCCTGAGACCCAACTGGGTTGCAGATGCGGGCGTCGATTACTCGTTGGTCAGTGGCGGGGCAGTGTTGCGCGAGGTTGACGGCGGGTTTTTCGAAGTAGGCAATGGGCTGCCCTACAATCCGGAGTCCGGTCGATTTGGCGGATTCGATTTCGCGCTACTCGCGGATGACGGAACACGGTACGTGTACACGTTAGCCGATGGGTTGAGAGAGATTTTCACCGCTGTTGGAGAACGCATTAGCTGGACGGATTCGAGCATCGTCTCGTCCGATGGAATGAGGGTAACGATTGAGCGGAACAGTGATGGCCGCGTCTCTCGGATCGTTTCTCCGGAAGGAAACCAAGCGATCTATAGTTACGATGCGTTCGGTAATCTATCTCAGGCCACTATTCTTGAAAACGATGAGCGGACTTGGCTGGGCTATCGAGCGACTCGAGACCATTTCTTGACAGATCTGGCTGGGCAAAATGCGGAGTCGATTCGGTATGACGCGAATGGGTTGTTCGAAGGAGTGGATCCGGTGCGAGGCGTATTGGGAACGCCTCGAGAGTTCATCGGATTGGCAGACGGTGGTTCGATCGTCGCCGGAGGAACGGATTTGGTGGCGATCGTTTTGGGAGCGAATGAACTGACTACGTCGCAAACTGAGAAGATTACGATTGGCATCGAGATTGTCGCCAATGGCGGTTGGAATCCTGCGGCTGCGACGATAGACGGATTGACTGCGGGATTCACTTCCACTCAAGCAGGTCGGAGTCTTGCGCTGTTTACGCTTAACGATGCAGGTCCGTATGTAGTTGAAGTAGCAGGACTGAGTGACGATGCCGCTGGTGATTATACGGTGTCATTCTTCCTAGCGGGCGATGCGAATGGCGATAGCGCGGTGGACGGCGCCGACGAGGCGATTCTGAATACAGCGTTGGGCGCGTCGACCGGGGAGGCCGGATTTGTCGAAGCTGCGGATTGGAATCGCGATGGCGTGATCGACGACAACGATCGAGCTTATTTCGACGCGAGTTTTGGTTTTATCGCGAATCGCGCCCCAGAGGCTTCGGTTGGCTCGGTAGATGCAACCGCTGGTACGCCTACAACAATCGATCTCACGGGATTCGCAAACGACCTGGACGGAGACGCTCTCTGGTTCTTCCTCGGGGAATCTACAAATGGCGTCGCTCGTCTCATCGATGGCGGGCGGGGAGCAGTGTTCACGCCAGCCGCGGGATTCATCGGGACTGCGACCTTTGAGTTCTACGCGGACGATGGAGCGTTGCGGTCCAACCCGGTAACGATAGACGTCGTCGTCGCTCCCTCGCCATTCAGGGCGATCGATCTCGGGGAGCGGGATCTTGTCCTCGATAGTGGAGAAGTTGGCGTTCTCGAGGTATTTGGCCGATTGCCGGATGGTTCGCTCGAATCGATTCCAGCGGAGGTGCTTACCTTCTCCTCGTCAGACCCCGACTTGGTCGCAGTTTCTCCCGACGGTTCGGTTGTGGGGACCGGAAGCGGCACAGCGATCATCACCATAACCGATCTCAACGGTCTGACCACCGCGACTCCCGTAACAGCCGGTGGCGCTGCGACTGTTTCCAACGTGGAGTTTTTCCCCTTTAGCCATGCTCTCAAAGTGGGTGAAGATCGTTCCCTCATCGTCCGCGATCAAGCGCCGGATGGCAGTCCGCGAACCCGCGCGGGCGCAGTAGAAGGAGTCACCTACATCGTGGGCGATTCAGAGTTCGGAACTGTTTCCGAATCGGGCGTATTCACCCCGGCAACTACGGGATACGTTGAGATCACGGTAATCTATGGAGGGAACAGCGCGGTTCTGAAGTTTTTCGTATCGGAACCCGCGAGCAATACTACGACAATCGATAACGATGGTTCCATAATTACAAGCGACGGGGTAGAATTGGGAATCGGCCCGGGCGCCCTTCCAAACGGTACCGAAGTAACGGTACGCAGCGCGGGCGAGGGCGAAGTTCCCTTCGAATTGCCGGCGGGATTTGATTTTGGCGGAGCGGCCGCGGTGAACTTGGGAGGGGCAACGGCCGACGCCCCACTATCGGTCTCGTTCCCTGCGCCCGCTGGGGCGGTGGTCGGCCAGACCTTGTACCTGCTGCAGGCGGTTGAGGCGCGTACTGAACCAGGCGCTAACTACGATGCTTGGCTGTTAGTGGATACAATGATCGTCGGCGAGGATGGGCGCGTTCGAACGACTTCGCCACCGAATTCGGGCTTTAACGACGTGATGCCATCGGGCGTGCAAGTCCGCCCGTCTGCGGACGCGTTTATGGTAATGGGCGTTCCGACTCTCGCCAATCTCGCGGTGACCGTTGGGAATATGTCCACGCGACTTGGCGTTACGGTTGAGACGGTTGGCGGGCCTGGTGGGGTACCGTTGCGCGTGATACCGGGCTTCTTTGGCGATTTCTTGATTCCGGTCGTCCCCGGATTGCAGACGAACGTCCGATTCATCAACACGAATCGCGAAGGGTTCGCGACCGTCATCGAAACGGGCGTTGAATTGTTGCCCGGCGAGATACGCGATTTCGGACTGGTAGCGTCGCCTCCCGCTCCACTGGTGCAGGGAGTGGAACCGCCTGTAATCAGAAACGGCAAGATCACCTTTGAGCAGAACGGCATCCCTGGATCGTTCTTGGAGCTCGAGGGAGTGTTTCTCGCGGAGAATACGGACACCGGCGCGCCTAGAATTGGCGGCGAAACGCGCGGCAATCGACCCGAAGACATTACGATTCTCCTTCAAATTGGCGGTAGGGACGGATTCGACGAGGAAGGCGAAGTGCTCGCGGTGGGTGGACGCGATGTCACAGTCTCCGGGGAAGTCGCCACCTTTACCGACGATGGATTGTGGATACGGATACCACAGGAAGCGATTGTTGGACTTTCTGAAATTACGGTCTTGAGAAAATACGATGTGGAATTCGGCGGTCGCTATGTCGTTCGCGAGCTGCAGAGCAATGGTATTCGCTTGCTTCCTGATTCCCGATACGCGTTTGCGCCTGCCGGAGGGTCGAATGTCGTGACAGTAGTTGACACACTCCTGCAACGTGAAGGCACAAGCGATCCGCGGCCGGATGAAGTTGCTCGCATTACATTGGGCGCGGATGAAGATTCCGCTCCGCGTTGGACTGAAG
Source organism: Opitutaceae bacterium (assembly GCA_028284235.1). Classification (GTDB taxonomy): domain Bacteria; phylum Verrucomicrobiota; class Verrucomicrobiia; order Opitutales; family Opitutaceae; genus Pelagisphaera. Next base: position 18,717 of record JANQSC010000001.1, on the reverse strand, counting down.
TGAGTCCCGATGGATCACGCGCCTACATCACACTCAATCGGGCGGGACGGATTGCCGTTATCGACACGGTCGCTCTCCAGCAAATCGACCTGGATCCAGACGCCGGGTTTGTACAGGAGATCAAGCTGCCGATCGCTGCTAGGCCGTTCGCAATGGTATTCAATCCGCTTGGAACGCTCGCCTACGTCAGTGACGAGTTTACCGGTGTTATTTACATTGTGGATACGGACCCGACGTCGCCGAAATTCCACCAGCACATTGGAACGATACCGGTAGGTCCTGCGCCGCTTGGCCTGCGTGAACTCGCTATTGCGGGCGGTGGCCAGTTCCTCTTCGTCGCGGCTCCTGGAAACACGCTCAATGGTCGCTTCGCTACAGAGCAGGGAAGGATAATTGTCGTCGATCTGCGCGAGCGCGATATGCCGATTCAGCTCGTCTCTTACCCCGTGGGTCCTGAGCCGTACGGAGTGACCGCTACGAGCGATCCGAATGTGATCTTATTCACTGACCGCAAGGCCGACTCGCAAGCATTGAATATCTTGCGTCGTATTCCGGGCGAGGATGAATGGGAACGGTCCTTTATCAGTTTTCTCAATTTTGGAATCGCCGAACCGACCGATCGCGGCCGCCAAGTATTTGGCGTGTCCAACGCCAGCGGAATCGATTTCCTGGCAGAGAACGCCTGGGAGGCGCTTATTGGACCTCATCCATCCTATGCCTTCGTTACGGGTTACAATCGATTCGTGCAGGGCGAAGTGAAGCACGATCCGAGTGTCGGGCCAATCTTGCTTTCGCATCCGAACGTACTCAATCAAGACGGGACTAAGCGTGTAGTACTCGCTGCTGCTGGCGGAAACGTAGGCGTCATACGGAATCCTCTCGGAACAATTGGCGCAGGAGCGGATGGGCCACGGCTGGTCGCCGCAACGCGTCCGATCCCCAATAGCTTCCCGGACAATGTCGTTATTTCGCCCGACAATCGTACGATCTATGCCGCGTTCCAGGCGACCGATTCGGTTTTCGCCTATGATTTGCTGCAGATGATTGCTTTGATCGAAAGCAATCCGGACGAGGATCTACCTACGGAGAGAGGAAGACTCAATTTGATGCCGATTGATGATCTGCAGCCTACCATCGGGGTGCGGGCGGATGCTCGGTACTATTTTGACAACGGGCAATCTGTATTCGGAATTCCTCCGACCGACCCGTTTGGCGAAACGCCCAACGGATACACGCCTATTAGTACTGGTCGATTGCCGCGCGGACTCGGCGCGCAGCCCACGTCTGGAGGTTTGCTGCTGCCGCTCGCCGACAACCCCTATAATCAGAGAAACAATATCGGAACGCGTGGTGGTCCCGAGGATACACACGATGCGCTGTTCGGTAGTGACGGCACAGTCGAAGTTCATGGAGGAGTCTACAACGTCTTCCACGATCTCGTAAGTTACAGCTCCTTGAATCAGGAAAACCGACTGCGCCTGGTCTATGATTCGCTGCGAGCCGATGCTCGTCCAATCGTTCACTTCACAGTCGATGGCGTACCGATTTCCGCGGGGGACCGTCGCCTCGTTGCTCGTTTGAATGCGCGGTTTGGCGACGAACTATACTCGGCCATGGGATTCCCGGCGGGTGACGAGGCCGCAGATAAGGGGCTCCTTGGCGGCGAAAATTTCTGGTTGGTTCCGACTGCGGGAGGCACGATCTCGGCGGCGTTGCAAGTCGATTTGCGCGAAGCGGAGAGCGGCCTGTATCAAGTCAATCTCAATGCGGGCGTGATGGAATTCGCCGGCGGAGCGTTCTCCGGGTTTTTGTCCAACCAAAACGACTCGATAATCGTCGTCAATGAGCGCGAAGGAATCTTCGGAGCGGGTTGGGGAATCCTGGGTATCCAGTATTTGATTCGCAATGACGACGGCTCCGTGATTCTCGTCGATGGGGATGGAAGCGAACGCTTGTTCCGGGCTCCGCCGATTGCGGGTGAACCGTTCACCGCGCCTCCTGGCGACTTTTCGGAAGTGCGGCAGGATACCTCCGGGCGGGTCACGAGGCGCATGCGTGACGGCACGGTCTTTCAATTCGACGAAAACCTGAAGTTGTCGACCAAGACCGATCGAAACGGGAATGTGACCCGTTACTCGTGGTCGGGCGACAAAATACAGTCCATTACGGACCCAGTCGGTTTAACCACCACATTCAACTACAATGGCGATCGGGTCAGCGAGATTGTTGATCCTACCGGTCGTTCGACCAAATTGGCCTACGATGGAAATGGTAATCTCATGACCATTACCGATCCTGATATGGTGTCGCGAACATTTGGTTACGACGATATGAACCTTCTTATTTCCTCAGGTGATCGAAGAGGAAACGCGTCGACAATAGGATACAATTTCGCAGGGCGAGCGATTAATGCGAGTCCTATCAGAGGTACCGCGCAGACATTGGAGTCGGTGCAAATGGAAGGCCTCTACAAGCCCGAGAAGACGATCGATCCAGAAGGGGACCTCCAGTTGGTCTTCCGTCCGCTAGAGAAGCCAATTGCCAAGGTTGTAGATAAAACTGGAACCGCCTTCCAATACCAAGTCAACCAAGCGGGACAGCTGCTTGCGGCGGTTGGCGGAAGTGTGCCGTTGCCGATTTTTGAACGCAACTCAGATGGTTTGGTTGTGAAGGAGACCGTCAATGGCGGCTCGTTCGAATACGATATCGACGCGAACGGAAACATAACGGAAGAACGGAATCTTACTACCAACGGTAGATTGACCCAGACCTTCCACCCGGTATTCAACACGCCGATTGTTCGCACGGATGCGCGAGGAGTAGTGGTAACCAATACTGTCGGTTCCACAGGTAATATTGATAAGCGCTCCACACAATTGCCCGGAGGCGCGACCAGCGACATCATTTACACCTACGAGTCGAATGGGCTCGTTAAGACAGAGACAAAGTCCGACGGCAGCCGGACCGAGTATTTCTATAACGCCAACGGAATGCTCAATCGCGAAGTGATCGCCGCAGGAACGAGTGCCGAAGCGACACGACTTTATGAATACGACGATGCCGGCAATGTGACTGCTCTCATTGACGAAAACGGCCGCCGTGTCGAGCGCACATATGATGTGATGAACAATCTGACCGACATCAAGCTGATTAAAGATGACGGGACATCGACGAATGTGAAGATCGATCATGAAAACGGGGGCAACATTGAGAGCGTGGAAGGCCCGACAGGTAAGCTGACTTATACCTATAATGAAGAAGGTATTGGAGAGTCGATATCGGATGAGGTGGGTCCAATCACCCAAGAGACAACGAATGTTCGAGGCGATGTTACCTCTGCTACAAACGAACGGGGATTCGCTTCGAGGTCTACCTATGATGCGTTGCATCGAGTGACGTCGCGGACGGATGCGTTGGGCAATACCTGGCGTTACACTTACGAGGACTTTGGACGCATCGTGACCGAAACCGATCCACGAGGCTTTGTCAGTACAACGACTTATGACAATGAGGGTCGCCTCCTCCGCTTCGTCGACGCGCTAGGCGGTGTGACAACGATCGTGTACGACGCGGGTGGTCGAAAAACGTCAGAAACCGATCCGAACGGCAATACTACGACTTTCGATTATGACATTGCCGGTCGTCTGCTGAGCGAAACGGACGCCTTGGGCAACGTCACATCGTACACTTACGACAATGCGAACCGAGTCCGTACCGTTACCAACGCCGAAGGAGAGGCGACCCAGTTCGATTACGATCCCAGAGGGCGTGTTTCTAGAGTGACGGATCCGAATGGTGGCGTTACGTCGTACGAGTATGACGGCGTAGGCAATGTAGTTTCGGAAACGGATCCGCTCGGTCGAACCACTCGGTTCGAGTACGACTTTGAAAACCGTCAAACACGTATTATCGACGCGCTGGGCAATTCGGTCCAATCGATCTACGATGACGCTGGCAACTTGATCGAACTCATTGACGAGCTAGGACGTTCAACTCGGTTCGAATACGATGCCCGCCAAAATGTCATTTCTCGTACGGATGCATTGGGGAATGTTGAGCGGTATACGGTTGATGCAGCAGGTAACCGAACATCTACTACGGATGCGCTAGGAAGGACCTATTCTTGGGAGTACGACGCCCTGAATCAGTTGATATCAGCAACGGATCCAAGTGGCGCAACAGCTAGGTTCGAGTACGACTCTGTCGGAAATCTCGTTTCCGAGACAGATCGAACTGGCGCTACTATGACTTACACTTTCGACGGGCTCAATCGCCTTATCCGGATTACGGATGCGGGAGGTGGCAATACCCGATACTCCTATGATGCTGCTTCCAATCTCATCTCGACAGCCGATCCCCGAGGAAACACGTCTTCGATACAATACGATAAGGCCAATCGGGCCATCACATTCATTGATGCGCTCGGCCAAACGAGCAGGGACGGCTATGATCGAGTGGGTCGCTTGATCTCGTCTAGCGATGCGCTTGATCGCACGACGACCTTTACCTATGGCGACACGGGATTGCTTCTATCTACTACAGATCCCGCAGGTAATACCACCACGAGAGAATACGATGCAGCCGGTCAACTCACCGCTAGCATTGACGGGCTTGGACGCCGTACTACCTACAGCTACGATCTCCTTGGCCGACGTGTTGAAACCGTCGATCCACTTGGCGGCGTATTCGAATTCGGCTATGATGCGGTCGGAAATTCCGTGAGCGACACCGATGAGTTGGGACGTGTTAGCAGGTCCGAGTTCGATGGTTTGAATCGACTTGTGAAAACCATCGATCCTCTCGGAGGTGAAATGATTCATTCGTACGACGAGGTGGGCAATTTGCTTTCAGTTACGAACGAAGTCGGATTTACCACGCAGTTCGAATACAATTCCCTAAACCGAATCGTCCGCGCAATCGATCCGCTCGGCGGCATCGTGAGTTACGAGTATGACGAAGAAGGACGTCGAACCAAAACCACGGACGCGCTTGGCAATTCCACACTGAGCGAATTCGACGGTCTGGGCCGCATTACGCGCGTAACCGATCCGCTCGGGAACTTTGGAACGTTCACCTACGATGCTTCAGGCAATCGGATTGAGATTGTCGATGAAGAGGGCGCAGTCACTCGTTATGAGTACGACGCCCTCAACCGTCCGACAGTAACCATTGACGCTCTCGGACAAGAAAGCTCCGTCGTCTACAACGCGACTGGACTCGTGGCTGAGCGTACTGATTGGGCTGGACGAACAATTCGCTATGAATACGACGAGCTCGATCGACTGGTAAGAGAAGATCGCCCGTTGGGGTCCTTCCTGTTGACTACTTACAACGCTGAAAGCGAGATTCTCTCTGTAACAAACGCGCTGGGTCACACAACGACTTTTGAATACGATGACTTAGGAAGGCGTACGGCTCAGATCGACGCTTTGGGCAATCGGGCGACTCGAGAGTACGACGCGGTAGGCAATCTAACTGCGGTGGTCGATGAAACAGGCGTGCGTTCGGTTTTTGAATACGACGGACTTGATCGCACGATTACCGCTACGGAGCAAAGCGGAGCGACGACTACTTTCACCTACGATGCGGTCGGAAACCTTCTCACGACCACGGATGCGCTGGGCCGAGTGACTCGGAATACCTACGACGCTCTCCAGCGCCGGATCGGCAGCACGAACGCATTGGGCGGATCGATTTCCTCTGTCTTTGATATAGCCGGAAACCTGATCTCCTCGGTCGACGCATCGGGACGCGAGACTAAGTACCAGTACAATGCCGACAACCTGCTCGAGACGTATATCGATCCGCTCGGTGAGGTGACGCGATACGAGTACGACAACGTCGGCCGACGCACTGCAGTCATCAATGCTAACGGCGAGGTCGCGACCTCGGAGCTCGACTTGCTTGGTCGCACTACGCGAATGGTCGCCGCCAATGGAGACGTGACCGCATTCACTTACGACGAAGTCGGCAAGATACTCACCACTACGGATGGAGAAGGCAATGTACACACGTTCGCCTACGACGATCTGGGCCGTCTCGTTTCAGAAACCAATGCTCTGGGGGCCAGTACGACTTACGAATACAACGTAATCAACTTGCCGACGCGTTCAACCGACCGCAACGGGCGTGTTCGAACGTTTGAATACGACGCTATAGGACGCCGTATCGCAGAACGTTGGCTTGCTGCTGACGAAAGCGTCGTCCATACAATTACATCGACCTACGATGCCGCGGGAAGGACGCTTTCGGATTCGGACTCGAACTCGCAATACGCGTACACTTATGATGCCGCCGGGCGAAATACTCGGATTTCGATTGATGGAATAGCGGATACACCGGTGGTCGAGTTTGTTTACGGTTACGATTTGCTTGATCGCGTCACCAGTCGCAACAGTACGATCGATGGGGCGGCGCAGCCGACCTTGTCGTACACTTACGACGAATTGGGTCGCGTTGTGAATATCGGTCAAACGGGTGGGGGTGTGCCCGGTATGTCCATTGACGCCTCGGTAGACGAGAGCGGTCGCCCGCTTACCGTCACGCGTCAAAGTACGGGTGGGTCTGTTGTTACGACTACAATGGCCTATGATCAGGCGGGTCGACTTACCAGTATGTCTCACATCGGCTCCGACGGACCGATCGCCAGCTATGAAATGACCTTCGACGGCACTGGGCGAATCACGCGAATCGTCAATTCTGGCCTCGCAACGGATTATAGTTACGACGCGTCTGGGCAGCTCATCGGCGCGACCCACGATGATCCACTCGTCGCGGATGAAACGTACACTTACGATTCCGCAGGCAATCGTGTTGCGTCGGGGGCAGACAACTACACCTACGGAGCTGGGGGCCAATTGTTGTCCGATGGAACCTATAACTACGAGTACGACGCCCAAGGCAACCTGGTTCGTCGAGAAGTTATTGCTACTGGCGAAGAACGATTGTTCACCTGGGATCACGGCAATCGCCTCATTTCGATTGAAGATCGAGCAATCGATGATTCGCTGGTTCAGCTCATAACCTATACCTACGACGTGTACGACCGACGCATCGGCGTTCGTATCGATGCGGGCTCCGTTGTTCCCAATGCGGGTCAAATCACTACCTTCATACACGACGGCGATAATATCGCGTACGAGTTTATCGATACGGATGGAGCGGGCGGAAACGCTCCGGCGCTCGCGGCGAGTTACGTGCATGGCACTGGAACCGATAGTGTGCTCGCGCAGCAGTTGGGAGACGGTACGATCCAGTGGTTGCTTGCCGACCATCAAGGTTCAATTCGAGATATCGTTAGCGCGGCGGCTGTACGTATCCAGCATTTCGACTACAACGCGTATGGTCAAGTCGTGCGCGTTACCGATGCGGGCGTGGACACTCGATACCGTTTTGTCGGTCGTGAGTACGACGCGGATACGGGTCTTTATCAGAATCGAGCTCGCTACTACGATCCCGCAACCGGTCGATTCATCTCTCCCGATCCAAGCAGTCTCGATGGCGGCGATACGAATTTCTATCGCTACTCTGCCAACAATCCCGTGACGTTCTCCGATCCCACAGGTCTGCGAACTCAGTTGCCGCTGACGAACGATCCGGCACTGTATCGCCAGTTCCAGCAGCAGTACGGATTGCGTCCGAGCGCGCTCGACCAATTCCGCGATCGTTTGGAGAAAATTGGCGAAGAGAATGACCGATTGCGCGACGTGCCGCTATACCAACGCGTCGTCAATGACACTCAGGCGGCCTTTTCCGAAGGGTTGCGTCGCATTAAAGACGATCTGTATTACGTATCGCTTGGATTGCCGAGCTTGTTTACGATCGATAACGCCAAGCAGACTCTAATCGATATCGGAGAGTTCGAGGTCGGAGTGGGCGAAGGTCTGATCGAATTGGGCTTTGAAGGGCTCGCGACTGTTTACGACATCGAACAACTACTGGCATACAATTTCACAGGTGAATTCAAGCCGACCAGCGGGCTCTTTAAAGCAGCCATGGCGGCGCCTTCACTCAAGCAATTCGCCGGTCAAGCCGCGGTGGGTATTCTCACTGCACCGTTTGAGTTTGTATCCGCAGTTTTCTCCGGGGATCCCCGCAAAGCGGGTAAACTGACTCCTGGTTTCATCCTCGATTGGGTCGTGCCGGCTCGCGCGGCGCTGAATCCGGCAATACGGGCGAGTGTCTTTCCAAAGCTCGCGATCGAGACGAAAGTGAGAAATGCCAACAAGGCAGCGACTTTGGAACATTTGGTGAAAAAGGGGAAAGCGACTAGTAAGCAGTCGCTCGCCGATTTCCGTCAAGCCGCCATTAGTAAAGGACGTCATGGTCCGATTCCGAACTTTGAAAAGTGGGCAAAAAGGAAAGGTGTCGACCCTTCGTTTTTTGAAGGACTCAAGCGTAGGGACCCAGGAGCGCTCTCAATTAAATACCTCGTAGAAAACGCGACCGATTTCCCAGGTACGCGCGATCGGCTGATCGATAATCTGCTACCTGAAACAAGATTCGATCTGTTGCAGGGAGGCTTCTACCAAGTGACGAGAGACTTGAAGTCGATCAAGAAACACCCGTTCAACACCACGGCGGAAATCAACCGAATGAGGGGCGTCAGCAAATTCCAAGAACTCGATGGCAATGTTCCCAATGGCATAAAGGGTCGCAAAATTAAATTTGAACAATTCCTCGACCGACAGATACAGAAGATTCAGGGAGGCAATGCTGCCTCGACTGTGGAGATGATGGTGCGTCATCGCTTGGTCAAAGCCCTGTACGATGGCGAGCTCTCGCCTGCTGATGTTGCAGCTATGCCGCAGAAACTCGAGGACGGGTTTGGTCCGATCGACAAGCGCGTAATGTCTGATATCGAAAAGAACGGTTCATTCAATAGCGGTACGGACGTGGAACTCGGGCAGTTTACGTCTCGGAATAAGTACCGCGTCGTCGATCCGAATGTGCCCAAAGATAAACGACACACGATTGACGATGAAGGACAGCGTGTTGATTGGGTAGAGCTGACACCAGGTCGAGACCCCGTCGAGGTGGACTTCTTCTATGCCAAGGTCGAGGGCGGATCTGGGTTCTCTTCATTGCGCGGCGCACAATTCCGACTGCAGTTCCTGCCGGACAGCATCAATACGTTCCGCGTTGAAGCTCAAAACTGGGGACGGCACGGCGATTTGACCTACAGTCTCGCGTCGCAGGGCGGGTTCATAGGAACTGGCGTAGACTTCGTTCGCATGCAGACTCGGCCCGCTCTTGCATCGGCTGCTGGGTTAGCTATCGGCGGGCGTATCGTGACGACCAGCGCTTTCCTCGGTCAACCCGGCACGGCGGGAGACTCGCCTCAGTTCTTCTCGCCTGGTTCTCCGTTTGTCGGTTTGCCGAGACCGATGCCGGGTGTGGATTCAGGGCCGGCGCTAACGCGACCTCCACCTGGATCGGGGGATAGCGATCCCGTCGATCCATCGGTCGATTCCCTCAGATCATTTACAGAATCCCTCCTGGAACACGCTATCGACGCGTGGCGCAACCTTGCGCCCTCGTTGCCGGAAATCAGTATCACGCTACAAATTACAGACTTGCCCGCGAATCAGTTGGGCCACGCGTTTATTACGGGAATTAACAATGAGTCTCGGGAGATTTCCGGCCTGCTAATGATTGACAAAGCAGGCGCCAGCTTGGGCTGGAACCTAAGCCAGCCGGGAGAGAGCGTCGAGGGCGATCGCTATGATCTTTATTCGCTGATATTGCACGAGTTGGGTCACCTTTACGGATTCACTTCCTATTTCAGCGGATTCGCATCCCAGATTATAGTGGATGGAAGAGGAACTGGAATCGATGTCGATGGGGAGTGGATCAAACTTTCAGAAGATGGAAATCATCTGGACGCGGCGGCGTTCGCGAACAGCCTAATGGCGCCTGGCCTGTTGCCGGGAGAACGCCGAACGCCGTCTCAACTCGAAGCGCGGATTCTAGAAAACTCATGGAATTCGGCCATGGAAGCCAGCGTTCTTGGCGAGGGCGGACCGAGTTTTGCCACGGCTGCCTCAGCCATCGGCTTTGTCGAACTAGCCCAAGCGATTGACGACGAACTAGGTGATCCTCGAGTCGGCTTGATCAACGGCTACTTCTCTTCGCTTGCAGATGGGTGGCAGATATTCGGCGAAGTATCAATAACGAATGGCGTCGCCGTGCTGACAAATTCCTCCGACCGACTCTTCACAGACTTGTCTCAGACATTCCATCTACCTGCGTTCGCGACGAATCTGAGGTTCTCCCTATCGGATGTGCAACTGGGCGCGCTTGCGAGCGGGTTTGGCGACGCGTTTGAAATGGCGTTGCTCAATCCGGCAACAGGAACGTCGTTTGTTGGAACTGCGCTCGATGGCTCGGACGCTGCCATCAATCTCCAGTCAGATGGAAGACTGTATCTAGGAAGTGGAGTCACAATCGACGGGCAGCCTGGCTTTGTTTCCGGAGGGGTTGTCGACCTGTCTCAAGAGCTCGTATTCTCAATCGACCTCGCTGGATTAGAGGCGGGTACTCCGGTGACTGTGTTCTTCGACCTAGTTACGTTGAGCGGTCTTTCCAGTTCGGCCAGCGTCGACCGTGTCGAACTGATTCTCGACGACCCCAACAATCTGCCGCCAGTCGCGAATGGAGAGTCGTTTGAAGGCACGGAAGACGTCCCAGTTGTCGGCAACGTATTGAGCAACGATTCCGATCCCGAGAACGATGCGATGGAAGTCAATCTGGTCGAGGGGCCGACCAACGGTACGCTGACGCTCTCTCCCGACGGCAGTTTCACATACACGCCGTTTCCTGATTTCTTTGGTGAAGACAGCTTTAGCTACATCGTCGATGACGGTGTCGAGACTAGTGAGATTGTAACCACAACAATCACGCTTCAGCCTGTTAATGACGCGCCCGTAGCGATTGTTGGAAATAATGTAGTCGTTGACGAGAATTCGGGCCCGCAGACGATACCGAATTGGAATGCCGGAATTGCTCCGGGACCGGCGAACGAGGCGGATCAGGAATTGACGGTGACGATAACAGTTGATCGTCCCGAGTTGTTCTCAGTAGCGCCGACGATTTCGACGGACGGGACGCTGACTTTCACACCTGCAGAATTCGCCAATGGACTGGCGACGGTCAATGTAGTGGCCACTGATGGCGAAGGCGCTTCGATTGAGTTCTCGTTTACGATCGAAATTACGTCCATCAACCAAGCGCCTACATTCACTATGCCGCGCAACTTGACGGTCCTCGACACGACAAATCTGCAAGTATTCGAAAACTGGGTAACAGACATCTCGACCGGACCCGCAAACGAGTCTGGACAGACGATCGAGTTCATCGTCACCCCCGATCGTCCGGAGCTCTTCTCCCAGCTCCCGACCATCGACGCCAATGGAACGCTTCGGTTCGCTCTCGCTCCGGACGCGGCGGGCGAGGAGCTTATCCTGCGCGTGTTCGCCCGCGACAATGGCGGAACTTCCAACGGAGGCGCCGACACCTCGGCGACTCAAGTCACCACGCTTCTGACTGGACCGTCCGGACCGATTTCGGTGACCATCGATACTCCGGTTTGGTGGCAGTACGGTACTTTGTTCGACTTGCCGATCAACTGGACCGCTCCGGTTGGCCGCACGGTCGTGCTGACCGTTGCCGATGGCCCGGATTGGGTAGGCCTTGCCAAGAACCGTGCTTTGTTTGACGGTATTCCGCTGTTTGGATCGTCGTCGTTCACAACCATCGAGATTATATTCACCGACAACACCGGCGCGACGACTCGAGCCATGGTGACTGTATTCCTCTATCGTCCCTGGACGTTGGAGTCGGATTGGCTGGAAGAGGTGACTATTGGTAGCTCGACTCTGGAATTGTGGCCGAGCGACTCGAAGGGCGAGATTTCCTTGTCCACGGCGCTTCCAAGCGAGCTTGTCGATATTGAACAAACGAGCGCCCGTATTCAATTGGATGATTCAATTGCTCAGACGATTGAGAGTGGATTCGAAGTCGTCGCCGTGTTCGCGGGACCGGATGGAGAGTTGGGAACCAGCGACGATATTCGGATTGAAGTGGACGATCCCAAATTCGATGTATCCACAAATCGATTGACATTCAATCTACCGGTGAGCCGTCCGAGTGGAGAGGCTCAGCTGGAAGTTTGGGTCGAGGGCCGACTGGTTCAGCGAATCGAATACTGATTTAGGTATTTGGTTTAACAGTGATTCCGCGAGCGGAATCAAATCCTGCTTCGCAGGAGCAGGATACCGCTGTGCGGTAGCAAGATTTTGTGCTTGGATCTTCCTATGTATATAAACCCGCCCGGAGGTCGGGTTCCACCTATTCGAGCTGAAGGTGGAACGCGCCGTCCCCGGCGCGTTCGTTCTGATTCCTCAATCCAACCGAATCAACTCGATCGAATGGACATCGATTGCGTCGTCGCCGGGGATTCGAGTCGCTTCAAGCGTGAGCGTGGCCGGGCCGGTTTTTAGAAAAAGCGTGCTGAGCGAAGTCGAAGTGAAGTCTTTCACGAAGTAGTGGGACTCCTCCATCCGGTCGATCGACTTGTCGTAGAGCGGGGGATCGAAGGCTTCGGTGATCGTCGATTGGGTTTCCCCGCCATTGTTCGAGGAAATCAGAATGTCGACGCCAACGTTTTCGGGTTTGCACGTGTAGTAAACAATTGCTTCGTAGACGCCCGCAGTTCCAACGTCTACCTCCCAGGTAATGGAATCGTCGGTACGTTTCCAATGAGTAAAAAAAGAATTGTTGGGCGCTTTTGAGCTCCGCTTGATCTCACCATGTTCGATCCCGTCGCGAGCGGGCAGAGTCGTTGACGGAGAATAGCCGACCGTAAAGGGTCGACTTTGGTAACGTTCGATTTCGGCCTGCATCGCCGCGAGGTGGGAGTCGGCTTGACGCTTAAGGCGCTTGGTAACTTCGGGATGTTTTTGGGACACGTCGCGACGTTGTCCGCGATCGGCAGGAATGTCGAAGAGCTTGCCCGCGCTGTCCAAGCGGAACTGCTGCGTCCGAACGCTGACTTGTCGATTGCGAAACGAAAACAGAGCGCGGTCTTCCCAGTTGGATTGATCGCCGCGCAAGAGAGGGCGGAGACTGCGGCCGTCGATGGGGTAACGCGTTCTTGCATTGATTCCCGCGAGGTCCGCCAGGGTGGGGAGGAGGTCAATCGCTCCGGCGATGTGATCGATCGTCTCATCTTGAGGGAGTTGTCCGGTCCAGCGGATGAAGAAGGGGGACCGAACGCCTCCTTCGTCGATGGCGCCTTTGCGGCCCTTCATGCCGCCGTTCCAACGGAGGGAGTTGGGGCCGTTGTCGGAAAAGTAGACGACGATGGTGTCGTCCGCGATTTCCAGTTCTTCGAGCGTCTGCAAGATCCGCCCGACGTTCCAGTCGATGTTTTCGCACATAGCGAGGGCGGCCCGGGTCATGTTCAGATCTTCCTTCTCGGGGTCGCGGTGGCGTTGTTGAAAGTCCGCGTCGCGGAACTTCCCGTAGAAGCGTTCCGAGATCATCATGGGCGAGTGGGGCGTGTTGTAGGGAACGTAACAGAAAAATGGAGACTCTTTGTTATTTTGGATAAACTCGATGGCCTTGTCGGTAAAATCGTCGACGACGTATCCTCGGCCGCGGACCTTTCTGCCGTTGTGGTCGAGCGGAGGACTGAAGTAGTGGCCCCAGTGGCCCGAGGTGAAGCCGTAGTACTCGTCGAAACCGCGGTCGTTCGGATGGTAGGGCGATTGGGTGCCGTTGTGCCACTTGCCGAAGGCTCCGGTTACGTAGCCAGCCGATTTAAACACGTCGGCGATCGTGGTTTCGTCGTAGTTGAGGCGTCCTTGTCCGCGGCTCACTCCGCTCACGCCGGTACGAGGGTAGTAGCGGCCGGTGAGAAACTCGGCTCGAGTGGGAGCGCAGACTTGGCAGACGTAGAAGTTCTCGAACGTAAGCCCTTCCGCGGCGAGCGAGTCGATGGCGGGCGTGGAGAGATTGTCGTTTCCGTTCACGCTCAAGTCGCCCCAGCCTTGGTCGTCGGTAAGGATGACGACCACGTTGGGCGGGCGATTCTCGGAGAAGGCGGACGCGCAGATCGCGAAGGAAGCCAGGAGTAGGGAGAGTTTGGGGTAGGGCATAGTTAGGGGCGTTCTATGGATCGCCGAGAACCTTGGCGAGTCTGGAAATCCAAGATGAGATGGACTTTCGAGGTTATCCAGTAATCTCGAAACTCGGTTGAGATCTTTGTCCCGTCATGGACGGGATCTTTGTTCCGCAGCGCGGAATTTGATCTCGAAGAGATCACTGTTGAAAGAAAAAGGTGTCCAACAGTCGCCTTGCGGCGAAATGACGCGTTGCGTCACAAAGATCCCGCAAGCGGGACAAGGATTCATGTTAACAGGATACTGGAGGTTAGGTTGACGCGCATGGGCTGAGTGGGATCCAGCCCTGACATTTCGTAATTCTTTGAGACTCTGTTACGCTTGTGCCGGCGATTCGGCGGGTTCGCGTTCGATCGCGATGGCGTTTGAGATGCTCTCTTCGAGGGAACGCAATCGCTCCTCGCTCGACTCCACAGCGGGGTCGATCGACTTGATGTAGAGCGTGTCGATGGCGATGTCGCGCTCGGTGTTGATCCGGGCGAACTCGATCGAGTAGCCGTGCTCGAAAACGCACTTGGAAATTGAATACAGCAATCCCAAACTGTCGGGCGATTGGATTTCCAGAATCGTACGGTGCAGGGCGGAGTCTTCGTAGGCAGACACTTCGGTCGCGAATGTCGACGCGAGCGGATTCCCCTTTTTTTGAAAGATATCCTCGGAGACTCTCTTGATGATTTTGTGGAGGAGGGGGTACAGATCGGTCTGGTTGATCAGGGAGTCGCGGATACACTCTTCGAAGATCATCGTAGCGTCGCCGACGGTGCGCGAGTGGTGCCGGTTTTCCGTTACGAAAAAGGTGTCGATGGCCATGCTGTCGGATCGTGATACGGCCCGAGCGCTGAGGATGCTGTAGCCGGCGATATTCAGAGAGCCGGCGAGTTTGTGGAAGAGCCCGGCTCGATCCCAGGTGACCACGTTCACGACTGTGAAGCTGCGATTTATGTCTTCTTCGATATCAATGATCGGCAACAGGGATTCTCTGTCGTCCGCGTCGGCGAGATGCTGGAAGAGCTGGTTGATCATCTTGATGTGCAAGACGATTTCCTTTTGGGAGGTGTTGATGAAATACCGATCGGGCAGGGCGTCGAAGTGGGCCGAGATTTCGTCGTTGGAAACTCCGTCGATTCCGGCTTCGAGAATGCGGGCGAAAAGGGTCTGCTTGTGCTGCTGGTATTGCTCGGTGTCTGGCCCTTCCGCTTGCAGCGCGTTGAGGGAGTGGTGGAAGAGGGTCGAGTGCAAGCTGTCCTTGTATTGGTTCCAAAGGCCCTTGTCGGTGCCGCGGGCGTCGCAAAAAGTGTGGATAAATATGAGCCGGAGCTTTTCGAGGCTTCCCATCTGGTCGGCAAACACGCGGGCCGTATCCGGATCGTCAATATCGTGTCGCTGCCAGAAGCGAGACATCTGGAGGTGATTTTCGATGACAAATCGTATCAGCACGCGGTTTTCCTCGGCGATGCCCATGCGGTCGAGGACGGGTTCCGCCATTTCCAGTCCGATCTCCGCGTGGCCCTTTATGGACACGCCTTTACCGATGTCGTGGAGGAAGAGGATCAAGTAGAGCAGGTTGGGGAGCCGGAGTTCGTGGACTTCTCGACGGTAGCGCTCGTAAATTGGCTCGGAGCTGGAGAAGATGTTGTCCAGTTCACGAATGGTGTGGAGCGTGTGTATGTCGGCGGTGTAGCGGTGGTAGTACTCGTGCTGGACCAGGCAGGTCAGTCGGTCCCATTCGGGCACGAAACGCCCGAGTACGTTGTGCTCGTGCATGGACTTGAGCGTGGGGTAGACATTGCCGCTTTCTTGTAGAATGGTGCGGAAACTCAGATTCGCGTCGGGCGAGTTCCGGACGGAGTCGTCGATCAGTTCAAGCGAGTCGCGGATGAGGGAGCTGAGATCGATGTCGAGCTCGACCGAGCGTTGTTGGGTGTGGCGAAATACGCGAATGAGTCGAATCGGGTCAGCTTCGAAAACGCTTTTGTCTTCGTAGCTGATCTCTTGTCCGCGTATCAGGAATCCATCTACGCGGCTGATTCGCTCTTTGCGCCGGGCGATGAGGAATCGCTTCATGGACGCGATGGGGTTCTTGCTGGGGTCCGGCTGGGAATTGACGGACATGCGTCGCTCGACGGTTTTGGAAAGCCGGTTGATGTCCTCGGCGTGCTGGTAGTAGTCCCTCATGAACAGCTCGACGCGAGCGAGGAGATTGCGTTCACGGTATCCGAGACGGTAGGCCACTTTCGGCTGCATTTCCAGCGAGAGCAGGTCGGTGGGCCGCTTGCTGCGGAAGTGGAGTTCGTTGCGCGTGCGCAGAAGGAAATCGTAGGCCGCCTTGAAGCGGGTGAGCTCTTCTTTGCGGAGGTAGTTTTGCTCGCCGAGCCCGTCGATAGAGGTGACGTTGAGACGTACGCGCGCCATCCAGAACGTGTTGTGATAGTCGCGCAGTCCACCGACGCCGTTTTTGATATCGGGCTCCTGCATAAACACTGTATCCCCGTATCGACTACGTCGCTCTTCTTGGTCTTTGAGGCGTTGCTGGATATAGCCTTTGGGGTCCTGCTTGCGGTAGAAGAGAATGTAGGAGCTGGCGAATCCTTCGTAGAGCGACTTGGAGCCGTAGACGAGCCGCGACTCAAGCAACGCGGTTTTGGTTTGTATGTCGCGTTTCGCTTCTTCGAAAGCGTCGTCGACGGTTCGGGAGGAATGCCCGACTTTCAGACCGGAATCCCAAAGTGGGTAGAGGATGTTCTGGACCATGAACTCCTGGGCGGTCTCCAGCACTTTGGGGCTGGTTTTGCTTGGGTAGAGGAACATCAGGTCGATGTCGCTCAGCGGGCACAGTTCGGAGCGTCCGTATCCTCCGATCGCCACGAGTGAGATCGAGATTCCGCTTCGGTCGGGGTCGGACCGAAACTCTTTGAAAGCGGGCTTGGCGAGTCGCGTCAACAAGGCGTCGACGATGGCGGTAAGCGCGGTGACGACCTCGATTCCGGAGGCGCCTTCTCGGTGGCTCTTCTTGACTTCCTCGGTTTCCGTTTTGAGGAATTCCCGGTACGCTTCCAGCTTGGTTTCCGACGGAGTGTCGTCGTCGAACCGCAGGCGTTTTTTAGCGCGCGATCGGATGCGTTTTTCGAGAGATTGAGAACTTGCCATTCGAGTAAGGGTCACCCTATCCCAAAACCTATCTTGGGAGGGCTTGCGAGAGTAAACTCAAAGATTCGAACGGTCTTCGAGATTGGGTAGTTCCTGGAAAGCGTAGGGCTGGCGCTCGCGCCATGCCGCGTCTGTGTTCCGGAGCTCAACTTACGCGGCGCTTCGCAACCGTCTTCGCTCCACGAGCTTCGCCGAGTCAAGAGCGAAGGCCCTACCTAATGAGTTGGAAGCTACGAAATGTCTCGGGTTGTCTTAGATCGATGCAGTCAGCCGGACCGAAAAACGACGGCGCGGATTTGGCTTCCGTCTTTGATGGCTCTGAGATTCTTGAGAACGAGCGTTTGGTTGAACTGCAGTTCTTGTCGTATTATCGGGTTGGATACTGCGATGATCAAGGTCGTGTCGCGCTCGATACGCACGGGGTTGCAGTGCTGGGCGTTGGCCGGCCCCACGATTTGGACCCATTGTTCTCGAATTCGGTCTTCGAGCGACTCGACCCCGATTTTGTAGCGGTAGAGGATCTTGTCGAAGACGGCGCCCATGTCGACGGTTTCGCGGACGATCGGGGTGTAGTCCTCAGGGACTCCCCGGAGATTGGCGATCAGATTCTCCGCGCTTCGACTGAACTTGTATTCGGATTTCGCCATGGGTGACTGCTGGGTAGAAACGCGCGTTTTGGATTGGGTCTAGGATGCGCGACCGGTTTGGGGAAGGAAGAGGATTTTCCCTTTTTTTCCGGGCTTCGTGGAATGGCGGAGCGCGTCCTGCCAGTCGTCGAGAGTATAGGTGGCTTCGACTTCGGTCGTGATGGACGCGGATGTCATTAGGGCGGCGATCGTCTCGTGGAGCGACTCAATTGCCGATCGTTCCGCTTGGGTGTACCATTGGCTCACCCAGAATCCGCGGAGCCGAAGGTCGTTGAAGATAAGATAGCGGGTGGGAAACGGGGCAGGCTCGCGGTCCATACCTCCGTAGGTGACGAGGGTTCGCCCGTTTTCGAGGAGTTTTGCCAGCGTCAGGGCGCTGCTTCCGCCGACCGCGTTGAAAGCGAGCTGGGCGGGACGGCCGTCGAGGGCCTCTTTGAGATTGTTGGCCGCGTCGCGGTTGTCGGCGACGACGAGGTCTGCCCCGAGCGCTTGCAGGGAGGGCCCAGAGGCGGGGTCGCGAACGAGATTGGCGGTGTGGATTCCCAGCTGTTTGGCGAATTGGATGACGAGTTTGCCGACGGCGGAGGTCGCCGCGTTTTGGACGATCCAGTCGCCGGGCTGCAGGTGTTCGAAGGTGTGCATGAGCTGCCATGCGGTCGCGGGGTTCACCCAGAACATGGCGGCTTGAGCGTCGTCCAAACCACTGGGAGCCGGGAAGAGTTGATCTTCGTGGGCGACGG
>JANQSC010000035.1 GCA_028284235.1 Opitutaceae bacterium | reverse complement strand
GATGTCCAGGAAAGCGGCGTGTGTCGGAGCGAAGAGCGTATACGGCCCCGGTCCGTCTAGGATTACGTCAAGTCCAGTCGCCTGGAGCGCTGCGTCGAGAATAGAAAAGCTCTGCCCGGACGCGTCATTGATGGTGGATCCGATTCCAGAGTTTTCGAGTCCGAAGACTTCTACGAGGGCGATGCCTTCGCCGCTGACGGCTTCGGCGTTGAGCGTGTAGGTGCCTTCGTCGAGCGTGAAGATCATGGCGGAGTCGCTTTCGCTCAACGGCGCGAGTCCGGACGCTTCGATTTGGAACTGCTGGCCACCCTCTTTCCAATTGTCGTTGGAGCCGATGTTCGCGGTATTGGAGGGGTCGTTGAAATCGAGTTTGAAGACGTTAAAGGATACGTCTTCCAGCGGATCGTTGACGCCTTGGCTGCCGAGGGTTTCTCCAATCGCGCGAAGGATGACTCGCTTTGTGTCTATGATGGAGAATCCGGCGATTAGATTGGCTTCGTTACCATTGGCGGGGTCAATGAGCCCGCGGGTGGAGATGTTGACAATCGTGTCTTCGTTGGTGAGGGAAAGGTCAACTTGTCCTCGTACTTCGCCTGCGGGGTTTTCCGCGGTGTGGAAGTTCAAGTAGGTGTCGCCAGCGAGGAGATCTGCGAGACTCTCCGCGGGAACGGCCACGTCGGTTTGCTCGAGAATGTAGAGGTCCCCGATGACCGTGTAGGCCGACATGTCGCCGATGTTTATGATGACGTCTCCGGTTTCACCAGTCGCGCCTGCATGCAGATGGGAGGCGGTGAGATCGTTGGAAAGGTCGCTGATCTGGATAGTGATATCCAGCGTGTTCTCTTGCGTATCCAACGTGAGGATAGCCGAGCCGGACGCGTCCGAAGATGTGCCTGATTGGGCGGCATCGATGGAGCTTACAAATGTCAGCGTATTCGCGTTCGCGATCGCGATCATTTGCAGGGGTGCTAGTGCCCATATCAGGGCGCGTGTGGTTTTTTTCATGATTGTCAGTTATGCAATATTTCTACGGTTTCTGCTTCAAAAGTAGTTTCTGAAGCACTTCGTGCCGCCTAATACGGCATTTTGAATAATCCAGAACAAGCTTAACAGATCATGAACAGTTCGAGAAAGTTGTTCAAATCTGATCCGAACAACTTTTGGAGGTCGCAGGCATGCCCAATTTTGTAAAAATACGGTTTTTGAACCGTTTTCGGTCGATTTCTGGCCGTTTGGGCGGCGAATGGGCCTGTTTAGGGGTGATTCAATAAGTGTCCGGACTTCCTCGCGCAGCTGTTCATTTCGCGTTCGAATCCCCGCTTGTGGAGAGGCTGGGAAGATTCAGATTCGGTCTTCCTCGGCCGCGCGGATCAGCGGTCACCCCAATGGCGTTGCATCTCGTAGTAGAGGAAGGAGGCGGTCCAGGTGATGAGGACGAGTCCGGTGAGGGATTCGATACCGGTCAGGTAGCGCATGTCTCCGATCGGCTCGATATCTCCGAATCCGACCGTGGAGTAGGTGGAGAATGAAAAGTAGACGCAGTCCATCAAGGTGCCCGTGGCGTTGCCTTGGATGTATCCCCAGCCGTCTGCGTGGTGCATGTAGTAGTACGCGCAGGCGAACACCCAGACTTCGGCGGCGTGGGCCAAGAGGGCGCCGAACACGCCGATGACGATTCGAAACCGATGCTTGATTCGGAGTTTGGGGATGAGGGCGGAGAGGCGGTAGAGCGACTCGTAGTGAATAATCACGCACAAGGCGACGACGATCGTGTTGAGGAGGATTATGCGGATCATCGCTTGCTTGCCCCGCTACGATTCCGGTTCGTCGGGTTCGGTTGGTTCTTCCAGAGTGCTGTTGCGAAACACAATCGCTTGATTTAGGCGCGTTCGCTTGGGTCGGCCTTCGAGGTAGCGCGGTTGGAATTTGGATCGCTGCAAGGATTGGATTGCGTTTTGGGTGAAGAGCGGGTCGGGCGATTCGATCGCTTTCAAGTCCGAGACGCTGCCATCCGCGTTTATGACGAACTCCATTCGGACGGTGGCTTGTCGAAATTTCTCTTTGAGGGACTCGGGGAAGCGTGGCTCGACTTGGAAGAGCGCTCGCGGGAGTTGCTCGAAGGGAGTGATGCGTTCTTGAACAAACTCGTCCCCGTCTTGAAGCGGGATAGACTGGCCGTCCTTGAACAGGCAGAGTCGATAAGGGTCGAAGCGCGTGAACTTGTCGGTGGTTATGGAGAAGGCGACGCGGGCGCTCTCGTTGGCGGTGAGCTTCGGCAAGGTTCGGGCGACCGCGCTGATGTCGTTGCTCGAGCCGGACACGACCATCAGGTAGCAACCGGAGAGCGTGGTGGACGCTTGCAGGTCGGCTTCGATGATGAGCGAGCGCCTCCCTTTGGTTTTGAGAGTGACGAGCAGGTTCGAAATCTCGATCGCGCCGTTGGTGTATTGGTTTTCCGGATCCGAGACGATTTTAACAGCTTCGCCTTTTACGGTTCGCTCTCGACCGCTCGCTTCTATAACAAAGGCGCCTTTTTTGACGCCCGTGATCGTGTATTCCTCGTCTCGATACTTCGTCAAGGCGGTTGCGGAGTATCCCAGTGTCGCGAGAGTCGTCGTCGCGAACAGCAGGAGAAGGGGTTTCATAGGAGTTGGTTTTGCCGTCGACGACTAGCGGAAACGCTTGTCGTCGGGGTTGCCGCCGCTGAGCACGTAGGCGGTGAGGTCGAATATTTCTTCTTTTGTGAGGAGGTTGATGAGTCCGGGAGGCATGGGCGAGACGGACGAGGGTTCGAGGCTCTTTACTTTCTTTCGGTCGATATTGACGCGCTGGTTGGGGTTGGTGAGGTCGGTGTTGATGATCACCGTATCGGCCTTGAGATTAACCACAACCCCATAATGCGTTTGCCCGTCGAGCATTTCGACGACGATGGGCACGAATTGCTCGTTGATCTCCTTGCTAGGGTTGATGATCTGGTCGAGGAAGTCGGTTGGGGAGTAGCGTCCGCCGGAGCCGGTCAGGTCGGGTCCGGTCGAGCCGCCGGCGTTCTGGAAACGGTGGCAGGAGTAGCAGGCGGTGCCGGCGAACATGGTCCGGCCGTTTTCGAAATCACGGTTTGTCATCGAGGCTTCCGCTTCGGCGGCGAGGTCGTCCAAGGTCCAGTTTTTGACGAAGGTCCGGCCTTTCATAAAGTTCGCGGTGAGGGCTTCGATGGGCGATTTCTTCTCGGGCTTCTTGGCGAGCAAGCCGGCGAGGTCGGAGCGCTCCTGGTCGGTGAGGGTTGCCATGGCTTCCCTGCGGATGTTCTCGATAAAGATTTCGAAGGAGGCCCCTCCGCGGTAGTTGGCGGCATTGAGGAACCATTCGATGTACTCGGCGCGGAGGGCGTTAGTCCAGCCGGTGGTGAGCATGCGGAGGGACCGGGCGTATTCCAGCTGCTCTTCTTGCGTCGGGGCTCGTTTGAGAAGGGCGATGGCTTTTTGCGCGACGGTGGGGGACTGGAGGTAGACGAGCGTTTCACAGAGGATTCCGTTCATCTCGATTGACTCGGCGGGGAATTGGGCGTCGAGATGGACGATCGCTTTCAGCGCCTGGCTCGAGTTGGGGGGGCCGAATCGGTTGAATACCACTTGATAGGCCCTGACTAGTCCGAGTCGTTGCCACTGGTTGAGCTTGGCGAAGTCGATCCCGAGCAGGGCGTTGACTAGGTCGGCTCCGAGTTTCTTATTCACGGGCGGGTCGCTCTCCTGGCGATGGAACGGATCGATTCCTTCCACTCGGGCGAGCGCGAGGAGGGCGGGGATTTGTTTCGAGGGCGAGCGTTCTTTGAGGGCTCGGTTGGCCCAGAGTCGCGAGGGCTGGCTTTCGATGGCGATGCGCGCGGCGGAGCGGATAAACGGGTCTTCGTGGTCGAGGTAGCGCCAAGATTTGCTGACGGCGTTTGTATCCACGACGCCATGATAGGCTTCCAGGCTTTTGCGAAGATTGCGGGCCCGTTGGCCGCTGGTTTTGGCGGTGGCGGGCGAGGTGTCTTCGTCGCCGGTGTAGGTGACACGGTAGAGGCCGGACTGCACTCTGCGTCCGCCGATCGTGAAATACATAGCTCCGTCGGCGGGATTGACGATTATGTCGGTGACGGGGAGCGGGGCGCCGGAGATGAAGTCTTCTTTTTCGCCGGTGTAGCTCGATCCGTCGGGCTGCAAGTGGACCGCGTAGATCTTGCCCCAGCTCCAGTCGAGGATGTATAGGGCGTTCTGATACTTGGCGGGAAATTTGGATTGGTAGCCGAATGCGACTCCGGTCGGGGAACCTGGCCCGATGTTGACGGTGGCGGGTACGCTGTCGATGTACCACTCGGGCCACTTGCCGGTGCCGTTACGCCATCCGTAGTCGGAGCCGCTGACGACGTGGTTCACTCGGGTGGGGCGGTACCAAGGGGTGTTGAAGTCGTACTCCATGTCCGCGTCGTAGGTGAAGAGCTCGCCGTCGGCGTTGAAGTCGGCGTCGAAGATATTGCGGTATCCGTGCGAGTAGATTTCAAAGTCTTTCCCGTCGGGCGAGACTTTGTAGATAATGCCGGCGGGGGCGAGGCGGTCGCGGTTGTGGCCGCGTCCGTCGGGCATTCTGGGGAGGAGGTGGTCTTCGCCCCAGTTGGTATTGACGCGAGAGGAGCTCCACTGAGTGGGCTCGGTGTTGTTGCCGGTGATGAGGAAGAGGGATTCGCCGTCGGGCGAGAGTCGGAGGGCGTGGACGCCGTGGTCGCCGCGGGCGGAGATTTGGCGGAGAAGCTCCACTTTGTCGAGACGGTCGTCCCCGTCGGAGTCGGTCAAGCGGTAGAGTCCGGATTTGGAGGGGTCGCGGTATTCGTTAACGCCGACGTAGAGGGCGTCGAACGCCCAGAGCATCCCGTTGACGGCTTCGATATCGGCGGGGACTTTCTGGATGTCGTCAGGGTCGAGCGTTTCGCCGAGGGCGGGGATGGGAAATTGGTAGAGGCCGCCGAACTGATCGCTGGCGATGATGCCCCCTTTGTTGTCGAGACAGAGGTTGACCCATGATCCTTGGGTTTCGCCGGGAACGGAGTAGAGCAGTTCGACATCGAAGCCGTCCATGGCGGTGATCCGGTCGCGTGGAGTCGCTCGGTTTTCATTGATTGCGGTGCCTTCCGCGACGTCATCTTCAGAGGGAGGAGGGAGTACTGCGGCCGCGATCGCGTCTCTGGCTTCTTGTCCTTGCAGCCGTTTCAGTCTGATGTTCTTCGCGTAGGCGGTCATTTCCGGTCCGCGGTGTAGTTGAATTCCAATGGCGCCTTTGCGCGGGACTCCGGGAAAGCGGTCGACGACGTCGACGGTGACTACGCCGTTAACTTTGTGGACGACCCGGGCGCCGACGGCGATCACCTCATAAGTGTTCCACTCGTCAACTTTAAACGCGGGTTCGAGGCCGAGGTCGCCGGTAACGATCGGCTTGGACTTGCCTTTGGCGTCCACGGCGTCGGTGACGCGGACTTTCTGGCCGCGCGTGGCGACGATTCCGCGGCCGGTTTTTTCGCTGTAGTACATGCCGAGGTACTCGGGCTTTGGATGGATGTCCAATTGATTGCCGGAAAGCGCATGGGGAGCGCCTTCAATTGGCTGGGCTCGGTACATGATGCCGGAGTTGTTTTCGCCGACGAGCTTGAGCCTAACTTTGAGGTGGAAATTGGCGACGTCCTCGCCTTGCCAAATGAGAAACGTGTTCGCATCGAGGGTAACGCCTTTTGTCGTGCCGACGATGACTTCGTTTTCGACCTTCCAGAGGCTCGCTTGGCCTTCCCAGCCGGAAAGGTCTTTCCCGTTAAAGAGAGACTCGAACCCGTCTTGGGCGGTCGTGGTCGCGGCGGCGCTGAACGCTAGGGCGAGGGTGGCGACGAGTTTGAAGTAAGCGGATGGGAGCGCGGCGCTCAGGCGGTTGATTCTCATGGGTTTTCGGGGTGGTTTGTATTGTATAAAACTAGCGAGCCAGGGGAATAGGCGAGATTGTGATAATATTGCGGATGGAGGTGGCTGCAAGAACTCGATTTGATGACCCGTTTATTTGCGATTCCCTTTGGGTGTAGGGATTGAGCGGGGTCGACCGAGCGGGTCAAGTGGGTCGAACCAGGTTCTAGTATCTGCCATGCGGCGGATCTCGACTAGGATGAATTCTGCGTTTCGTTGTATAAAATCGGCAAAGGAGGTTTTAAAATCGTCTTTGTGAAAGTGAGTTGTTTGGCTGAATTTCATGATACCTCG
The DNA here is from genome assembly GCA_028284235.1 of Opitutaceae bacterium. Lineage (GTDB taxonomy): Bacteria > Verrucomicrobiota > Verrucomicrobiia > Opitutales > Opitutaceae > Pelagisphaera. Next base: position 35,107 of record JANQSC010000035.1, on the reverse strand, counting down.
TTTTCTTGTTCTCTACGCTGCGGTTGGTTTGTGGGGGTGGGCCTGCTCTGCTCAGGAACGCCCCAATATCGTTCTCATCTTGTCCGACGACCAAGGCTGGACGGATTATGGATTCATGGGCCACAAGCAGATCGCGACCCCGCATTTGGATCGCTTGGCGGGCGAGAGCGCGCTTTTTCGGCGAGCCTACGTGCCCACGGCGCTGTGTCGGCCGTCGCTGATGACTCTGGCGACGGGTTTGTATTCCCATCAGCATCGAACCACGGGCAACAATCCGGCGGAAACGGATGCGAACGCGCGCCACGCTCGCGAAACGGGCGAGGATCCTCGCGAACTGATCATCTCGCACATCGACCGGCTTCCCACGGTGCCCCAGTTGCTGGCGGAGGCGGGCTATCTCAGCCATCAGAGTGGCAAATGGTGGGAAGGCTCTTACGAGCGGGGCGGGTTCACGCACGGGATGACGGCGGGCTTCCCGAAGCCGAGAGGGCGCCATGGCGACGCGGGCCTGACAATCGGGCGCGAAGGAATGGATCCGGTGTTCGATTTTATCGATCACGCGGTGGCGGAGGAGAAGCCGTTCTTCGTTTGGTACGCGCCGTTCATGCCGCACACGCCGCATACCCCGCCGGCGCGCTTGCTGGACAAATACAAGGCAATGGGGCTGGGGGAGTTCGTGGCGAAGTACTACGCGATGTGCGAGTGGTTCGACGAGACCTGCGGGCAACTGGTCGACTGTTTGGAAAGCAAAGGGTTGCGCGACAACACGTTGATCATCTACGTGTGCGACAATGGCTGGATACAGAACAAGACAGCCAATGGCTACGCGGCTCACTCGAAACGGAGCCCATACGAAATGGGGACGCGAAATCCGATCTTCTTTTCTTGGCCGGGCGTGATTGAGGTCGCGGACCGTCCGGAGTTGTGCACCAGTATCGACATTCCCCCTACGATTTTGGCGGCGGCGGGAATTGAGGTGCCGTCGAATTGGCCCGGGCTCAATTTGTTGCCGAAAATGAAAAACGGAAAGCGAATCGGGCGCGACACCTTGTTCGGGGAGTCTTTCGCCCACGACATCGCGGATGTGCACAAGCCCGAGGACTCGCTCCTGTATCGCTGGGTGATTGAAGGGGATTGGAAGTTGTTGCTCTCCTATGACGGGCGGCCTGGCAAGATGAAGTATCCGCCCACGGAAACGGCGCCATTGTTGTTCGACTTGAAAGACGATCCGCATGAACGAAACGATCTGGCGGGCGAGAATCCGCGCCTCGTTCGGCGATTGGCTCGAAAGATCGAGCGTTGGTGGCCCGCGGAGGAGCGGAAGGTGAAGGGGTTGGATTAGGGGGGTCTTTGTCTTGCGAGCGAGCGATGCCCGCACTTGAGAGGTACGGATTCGAGTTGTGCCAAACCCGCCCGGAGGTCGGGTTCCACCTCGTCGCGTCCAGGTTGAAGGTGGAACGCGGCGTCTCGGCGCGTTTGTTCGAAGCTTTGGTACCTACTTACGCAAAGTAAGACACGCGATGTGATACACTTTTTGATGGCCCACCGTAGTTTTGTCTCTAAGACTTCGGGCATATGAGTCTGCGGTTTCGACAATCGCTCCTGTATGGGCTAATTTCTTGCGCGTTTGCGATCACGGGATGCGAACAAAAGCCGAATACAGCATTGACTGAAGAGGAGGATTTCGCTGCGGGCCAGGCTTTGGCGGAACTGCATTGCGTTGCTTGCCATCAGTTGCCGGAGCCCAATTTGCTGACGAAACGGAGCTGGGACTACACGTTGGCTTATATGGGCTTGTTTCTGGGGATCGTGGATTTCGAACCGCTGGAGGACGAGGCGGAGTACGCGATGGGCAGCATCCAGTTGCGGGAGGAATTTATCCGGGAGGCGGGCCTGTTTCCGGATGCGCCCGTTTTGTCGGAGGAAGAGTGGGCGCGTTTGCGCGCCTACTATTTGGATGCAGCGCCTGAGGACGCGATTCGCGCTATCGAAAAACCTCTGGTCGTTGACGATGAAACCCGTTTTCGAGTCAAACCAACGCAATACCGTATGGAGTCCGCCATTACATCGCTGGTGCATATCGACGAAGAGAGTGGCCTGCTTTTGATCCACGATAGCGGGTCGGAGCAGCTCACGGCGCTCGATCGCTCGTTTCGGTTTCACGACCAGCATCCGTCTCCGGGCGTGTCGCTGGTCGAGGCTCAGTCGGTTGGCGAGAGGCTGTACCTGCTCTCGATCGGGGATCTGTTCGCGTCGAATATCGGTGGGCGCTACGGCGAGCTTCAGGAGACGCGGGTTCTGGACGGCGTGTTCATGGGGCTCAAGATTTTGGTCGACTCGCTGCAGCGTCCGGCGGATTTCGCGTTCGCCGATTTGGACAAGAATGGCGTGGACGAGTTGCTAGTAAGCAATTTCGGGGACTACACGGGAGACTTCTCGATCTATCGACGGGACTCGGTTGACGCGCCCTTCACTTCGCCGCCTCAAGTTCTGAGCGTCCAGCCGGGAATCGTGAAGGGGGACGCCCACGATTTCAATGGCGATGGTTTTCCGGATGTTGTGGTCATGATGAGCGCGGGGCGCGAGAACGTGAGTGTCTTTCTCAACAATCGTGACGGGACATTTACGCAACAGATACTTTGGGAGATGCATCCATCGTTTGGTTACATTGGATTCGAATTGAGGGACTTCAATGGCGATGGTCAGATGGACCTGCTCACGCTCAATGGGGACAATGGAGATTCCGACCCGTTTAACACGCTCAAGCGCGACCATGGAATTCGGATTTACTTGAATCGTGGCGACTTGTCATTCGAGGAAGCTTACTTTTATCCGTTTTATGGAGTCTATGGCGCGGAAGTGGAGGATTTCGACGGGGACGGGGATCTCGACATCGCGGCAATCGCGTATCACCCGGACTGGAACGCCTCCAAGCCGGAAGGATTCGTCTTTCTCGAGCAAACCGACTCGCTGGAGTTTTCCGCTACAACCCATCCGGCGACGCGCGGCGGGCGCTGGCTTTCGATCGATTCGGGCGACGCGGATGGAGACGGGGACAAGGACATTGTATTGGGGGCCGCGTATTTGCCCGTGGGTATGCGGGATGGGCATATGGATACGTTTGAACGACTCGCCCGGGACGGTCCGCCGATTCTCGTATTGGAAAATCGGATGCGGTGATCTTTGTTCGGAGGGCTCTCGATTGTCGCTTGCACGTCAACTTAAGTCTTAAACAACTAGCAAAAAACAGTTTAGGGCTGAATTCACTCTCGTTTTGTTTAACAGTCGCCTGGCGGCGAAATGACGCTTCGCGTCACCAGGATCCCGTTTCACGGGACAAGGATTCTTAGGCGAGAGTCCAGAGCTTCCGTCCTAAATACAAAGCTTCCCGCAAAATCTTGTTCGCGAAGCGATCCTGGTTCCGACCCGTCGAGGCGGGACGGAATTTGATCTCGAAGAGATCACTGTTAATCACCATGCGCCGTCTTAAGCGAAGATAGGGTTCGAATTGACCCCAACACGTTTAGCTGCATCCGCCCCTAGCTGTTTGTGGACAGGTGGAAAATGGCTAAGCGTCCATAGTGGATGCGTTCGGCGCGCGGATTATTCGGCGCCGAGGGTTCGTTGAAAGAAGGCTTCGCGCAGGGGTTCGGTGGTGGCGATGTTCCGCTGGAAGACGCCGTGTCCCGAGCCATCGCCGAATAGCATATAGCTGACGTCTTTGGCGCCGGCTGTGCGCAACGCGGCGACGAGCCGATCGGAGTGTTTAACGTCGACCGTGGCGTCGGATTGTTCATGGTAGAGCAGCATGGGCGGAGCGTCCGCGCTTGCGTGGGTGATGGGTGACACGAGGGTTCGGATCGCTTCGGATTCGAAAAAGGGGCTGTTCTTCATTCGGTCCGGAATGGGCTCGCCGGCTTTGATTCGATCCAAGTTGGCTTTGCCTCGATCGCTCATTGGGAAGAGGAAGCTCGCAGGGGTTGCGCTGGCGGCGACGGCTTGCACGGCGCTCGACTGATCTTGGTAGGGGCCATCCCCTTCGAGGTCTTTGGAATTGGGCGCCAGTCCGAGCATGACGGAAAGGTGGGCGCCGGCGGAATTGCCGGTGGCCCCGATTCGATCGGGGTCGACGTTGTACTTTTCGGCGTGGGCCCGCAGCCATCGAACCGCGTTTTTGACGTCTTCGACGCAAGAGACGATATTGGTTTCGCCGAGCATCCGATAGTTGACGGTGATGCAAACGTAGCCGTTCGCCGCATAGTCAATGGTGGGTTTGAGAAAGGCGTTGGCTCGTTTGTCTCCATTGCGCCAACCGCCTCCGTGGATGAAGACGATGGCCGGGCGCGGGGGGCCGTCGTTCGAATCCGGCATGGCGAGATCGAGTTTCCAGGCGTCGTTCCCTTCTCGGTAGGCAATGTTGGGGATGAAAGTGACTCCCTGAGGCAGACGCTGCTGTATCTGGGCGTCGGTCGGGAGTTCGCGATTTCTCTGCCCGAAAAGCAAGGTTGAGGAGAGTAGCGCCAAGATGAGCGCTATTCCAATGCGCTTGATCGAGGTAAGTGTATTCATGGATTGGGTATGTCTGAAATGGCTAATCGCTGACATCCAGCAGCCACTTGGCTTGGTCGGAGATGCGGTCGAGGGTTTCTGGGCGGATGAGCTCGCGTTGCGGGGTTTGCGTGACCTGGTCGCGTCGGCAGAAGTAGCTGTGAATGGCGCGTCGGGGCGCCTCGGATCGATTGACCGTGCCGCCGTGCCACAGATGGGAATTGAATACGACCACGGTTCCGGCGGGGGCTTCGAGGATGATCTCGTCGGGGTGGGTTTGTAGGGGATCGTCCATTGCGTCTTCGGGTGTCTCGCCGCAAAGGTGGGATTTCGGGACGAGTCGAGTGGCTCCATTCGCGGCGGAAAAGTCGTCGAGCAGCCAGATGGAGTTGCAGACTTTGAATTCTCCAGGCTCCACCGCGTTGGGCCAATCGGCGTGGAGTTTCTGCAGTCCGTGCCCGGGTCGGGCGGAGCGATAGTTGAGGGAGGAGAGCTTAATCTCGGGACCGAGTACTTGGCGTATGGCGGAGAGCAACTGTGGATGCGTATAGAGGATATCGAATACGGCTCCCTTGTTGGCAAGATTGGCGAGTCGGTCGGCGCCAGCCTCTTTGGGGTGCTTGACGCGATTCGAGTTGAACAGTTCGTGACCGCCTTGTTCGCCCTCTTCTTCGATGAGTTCTTGAACGCGATCGCGAAGCGAGGCGAGCTGGACGTCGTCGAGCAGGCGACCGAGGGAAACGAATCCCAGCGCGTCGATCGATTCGCGCTGCTCGGAACTAAGGGGTAATGTTGTGAGTTCCACACTGTTTATTGGAACGCGGAGATGCGCGCGGCGCAAAACTAAAAACGGGAGGCGAGCTTGTGTTTATTTTTAACAGGATACGCTCGTACCTCGCTACTTGATGGCTCTTCGAGCCGACTTGATGACTAGACTGAGTTAACTACTAGACTTGACCTGGCCGATATCAAGTTCCCGCGAAGACGGGATCAAGCGAGTGAGTCCGTGAAACGGATGAACGCATCCTGTTACTAATTTATTTTAACAGGATACGCTCGTACCTCGCTACAGGATCCCTGCTTTGCAGGGGCAGGATATCAATTTTCTTAGAATCATCCTGTTGGCTCGCAGAGGCATCCTGTAGCCCCGACAGTGACGGGGCGTATCCTGTTGATTCTACCTCAAGTTAAGACAGGATTTCTTTGACGACGTGGCCGTGGACGTCGGTGAGACGGTATTGGCGGCCTTGGAAGCGGTAGGTGAGGGCCTCGTGGTCGATACCGAGCTGGTGGAGGATCGTCGCCTGGATGTCGTGGACGTGGACGCCGCCTTCGGCGATGTTGAATCCAAAATCGTCGGACGCGCCGTGCACGTGGCCTTTCTTGATGCCAGCTCCGGCCATCCACATCGAGAAGGTTTTGCCGTGATGGTCGCGCCCGTAGGCGTCGGGTTTGGGGTCGCCTTGTCCGTAGACGGTGCGTCCGAATTCCCCGCCCCAAATCACGAGCGTATCGTCGAGGAGTCCGCGTCGTTTCAGGTCCATGACGAGGGCGGCGCTGGGCTGGTCGGTGTCGCGAGTGGATACGGGCAGGCGTTTTTCCACGCTTCCGTGGTGATCCCATCCACGATGGTAGAGCTGGATGAAACGCACACCGCGTTCAGCCAAGCGGCGGGCCATGAGGCAGTTGGCGGCGAAGGTTCCGGGAGTTTTCGAATCGTCTCCGTACAGTGAATACGTCGATTCGGGTTCGTCGCTTAGGTCGGCGAGATCGGGCACGCTGGTCTGCATGCGATAGGCCATTTCGTATTGGGCGATACGGGCTTCGATCTCTGGATCGCCCATGCGGGCGTGGCTTTTTCGATTGAGGGCTCCGAGGTGGTCGAGGAACGCGCGGCGTCGCTCGTGGCTAAATCCGGGCGGATTCTTCAAATACAGCACGGGGTCTTCGCCACTACGGATTTGCACGCCTTGATGCTTGCTGGAGAGGAAACCGGATCCCCAGAGACGGGTGAGGAGTCCTTGACCGGCGGAGCCTTCGCTTGCGACCGAGTTCATGACAACGAAGGAAGGGAGGTTGTTGTTTTCGCTCCCAAGGCCGTAGTCGACCCAAGCCCCCATGCTGGGGCGACCGGGCTGCTGGCTGCCGGTTTGGATGAACGTAATGGCGGGGTCGTGGTTGATGGCTTCGCTGTAGACGGTTCGGATCAAACAAATCTCGTCGGCGATTTTCTGGGTCCAAGGCAGCAGTTCGCTCAGCTCCATGCCGCATTGGCCGGCGGGGCCGAACTGGAACTTGCTAGGCACGACGACAAAGCGGTCCTGGTTTGAAACCATGCCGGTAACGCGTTGTCCTTGAAAAACGGATTCAGGCACGTCTTGACCGAAGCGTTGAGCGATTTGCGGTTTCGGATCGAATAGATCAAGGTGGGAGGGTCCGCCGGACTGGAACAGAAAGATGACTCGCTTGGCTTTGGCGGGGAACTTGGACGCGTAGGAAAGGCGGCTCTTGGCGTATCCGTTTTGTGAGAACAGGGAGCCGAGGGCGGCAGTGCCAACGCCGTAGGCGATTTTCGTGAGGAAGTCGCGTCGGGAGGTGGGAGCGTTGTAGTTGTCGCAATCGTGCATGATCAGCCTTTGGTCAGGGTCTCGTCCAGGTTGAGAATCAGGTTCATAACGGCGGTGTAAGCGGCCATATCGACGGGCGAATATTCGTCGGCCGCGGGATGTTCCCCGAATTGCAGAAACTCGTCTGCGTCGTTTGGATTCGCGCGGAAAGAGGTCTTCATCTGGTCGAACGCCTGAACCAGAACTTCGGATTCGCTGACCGTTGGCTGGCGTCCGGTCGCCATGCGGAATGCGCGTTGCAGGCGTTCGTCCGTTGTTGCGTCGGCGTCGGAAAGCAGTCTCTCGGCGAGCGCTCGCGACGCTTCGACGAAGGTGGGCTCGTTCATCAGGGCAAGGGCTTGCAAAGGCGTATTAGTGGTGGGACGACGGACGGTGCAGACTTCTCGGCTGGGCGTGTCGAAGGTCGTCATGAGCGGATGGGGAACGGTGCGTTTCCAGAACGTGTAGAGGCTGCGGCGGTAGAGGGCGTCGCCTTCGCTTTGTATCCACTTTGTACTGGGGTAGTTGGCGCCGACCACCGTGTTGTTGTAGAATCCTTCCGGTTGGTAGGGTCGAACACTGGGGCCGCCGATATCCGAGTTGAGCAATCCGGAAAGGGCGAGCGCTTGATCGCGGATTGCTTCGGCGGGAAGTCGAATTCTCGGCCCACGGGCGAGCAGGCGGTTCTCGGGGTCGGTGGCGAGCAGGGAGCCGGGGAGGTTCGATTGTTGACGGTAGGTTCGCGACAGGGCGATTTGTTTGTAGAGGCGCTTGACGTTCCAGCCGGATTCCCGGAAATCGACGGCGAGCCAGTCTAGCAATTCGGGATGGCTGGGGAATTCGGATTGGACGCCGAAGTCTTCGGAAGTCTTCACGAGACCGACGCCGAAGAATTGCTGCCAAAACTGGTTGACCACGACGCGGGCGGTGAGGGGTTGCCCGGGTTGGGTGAGCCATTGGGCGAGTCCGAGTCGGTTGCGTGGGGCGCCTTCGGGCCAGGGAGCGAGCCAGTCTTCCGGCACGCCGGGCTCGACACGTTTCCCGTGAGCGTCGTAGTTGCCGCGATTGAGAACGAAGGTGTCGCGCATGCCGTCGCGTTCTTGCATCACCATGGTGGTGGGCAGCGCACGCTCGAGATCGACCAGCGCTTGGCGGGTGTCGCGATAGCGTTGGACGAGCGCGTTCCATTCGGGTTGGGCGGCTCGGTCGAGAAGCGCTGTGGCGAGTCCGCGGCGTATCCGCGAATCCATACGGTCGGATTCGTCCGACGCGACCGCGAAGTCGACGAGATCGCGCTGGTAGAGTCCGGCGATTTGCTGGGGACTGAGGGTTCGGTCGAATTGCTGGATTTCGTCGATGAGCCCGATGAATTGTTCACTGTCGGGGTGAAGGTCGCTTCCCAGGAACGTCGGGAGGTCGGGTTCTTTGGCGACGTCTTGCAGTCCGTCGTGGATGACGTCGAGCCGGGCGACCGCGCCGTCGATGTAGATATGGAATCGGGAGGCGGGCGTGTAGGCGTTGTCGGACTCGTTTTTACCGTCGAAGGTCACGGCGATGTGTATCCATTCGTTGGGCCTGACGCGGGCGAAACGCGTGCGAACGAGTACGCTGTACGCGGGGTAGCGTTTGGCCATGGCGAATTGGACTTCGCCGTCGACGATTCGAATGTCCCAACCCTTTCCGTAGCTGGAGCTGCTTGGCTCCCAGTCGAATTTCGCGTTGGAAACGAGGGGGGCGTTGGCTGGGGATTCGGGATCGGGCCGGGTCCAGAATGCGATGCTAAAGGCGTCGGTTTCGTCTTGGAACGCGGTCGTTTTGGGAGCGATGTTCCCGATTGGCTGGTCGGGAGTGGAGGCGAGGGCGTGTCCTTTGATTCCGGTTGCGGGAGTGGTTTGACTCTTGGTTTCGAGGGGAGCGGAGTCGGGCGAATCGACTTTCCACACGGGCTCGGGGAGAGTGGTTTCGTGGATACGGGCCTGCAGTTGAGCGAGCCCTTGGCGAGTGAGGGCGAAGGATGCGTTGGCGAGTTGGCGATTGCGGAGGCGGGCGGTTTCCTGGAGGGAGCGCTCGAGTGAGGCTAGCTCGCTGGCTTGCGCGGTCGTGGGCGACGGAATCATGGGAACAGCGTTGGCGACGCGTCCGTCCTCGCCGAACTCGGTCACGTTGTTGAAGAAGGCGAAAAGCCGGTAGTAGTCTTCCTGGGTGAACGGGTCGTATTTGTGATCGTGGCACCGGGCGCATTCGGTGGTGAGCCCCATCCAGACCATTCCTACAGTGCGCACTCGGTCGGCGACGTATTCGACGCGGTATTCTTCTTCGATGATCCCGCCTTCGGAGTTGATCCCGTGATTGCGATTGAATCCGGTGGCGATGCGTTGCTCGAGCGTGGGATTGGGAAGCAGGTCGCCGGCGAGTTGCTCGGTGATGAACTGGTCGTAGGGCATGTTCTGGTTGAAGGCGTCGATGACCCAGTCCCGCCAGCGCCACATGGAGCGAGTGCTGTCGTTGTTGAATCCGTGCGTGTCGGCGTAGCGGGCGGCGTCCATCCATTCGGAGGCCAGTTTTTCTCCGAACTGTGGGGAGGCGAGGAGCTGGTCGACCGCGTTTTCGTAGGCGGTTTCGCCTTTGGTTTTCACCGCGGTCTCAAAGGCGTCGATTGCTTCGAGGGTCGGCGGCAGGCCGGTGAGGTCGAAGGACGCGCGGCGCAGCCAAATCGCTGGGTCCGCGGGCGGCGCGAATTCGAGGGAGCGCTCCGATAGCGTTTCGCCGACAAAGGCGTCGATCGGATTGGCGTTCCGATTCGGCAATTCGGTTTTGCGCGGCGGGACGAAGGCCCAGTGGGTGTCGTACTCGGCGCCCTCGGCGATCCATTGGCGAAGGATGGCGCGTTCGGCGTCGGTGAGCGATCGGTTCGAGTCGGGCGGCGGCATTTGCTCGTCCTCGTAGGGGCTGGTGATTCGGAGGTAGAGCTCGCTGTCTTCTGGATTGCCGGGGACGAGCGCGGAGTAGCCGCCGAGGTCGTCGAGAGCGCCGTCTCGGGTGTCGAGCCGGAGATCGGCTTCGCGCTGGGCCGCGTCTTGGCCGTGGCAGTGGAAGCAGTTTTCCGACAGGATGGGCCGCACGTCGTGATTGAACGAGAGGGGTTCGGACTGGGCCGAGCCGCGAGTCGGCATTCCCAAGAGCAAGAGGGAAGCGGCGAGGGGCAGGACGGGAACGGAAAGACACATTTTGGTTATAATACACGCTCGTTGGCACTTTTTATTGGAGAATTCGGGGCTGATTTTTGTATATTTTCACCATGGCTACGAATTTCGAGTTTTCGGAGGAAGCGTGGGAGGCGCGCAACGAAGCGGAGGCGCTGGGGCAGTTGTTCGATCTTATAGAGTCGAGCTACCTGTTCGTGAAAGATCGGGAGCACCGTTTTGTCCGCTGCAATCGGGCTCATTGGACGAAGCTTGGATTGGAGAGCGAGGAGGAAATGCTGGGCAAGCGCGACAGTGACTTTCATCCTCCGGCCCTGGCGAAGGCGTACGTGGAGGAGGACTTGCGAGTGATGGAGTCGGGAGAGCCGATTATCGACGCGGTTTGGCTGGTCTCTTCGGACGGGTCGCTACAGTGGTACCGGTGCTCGAAGATCCCGATTCGGACTAGGCGGGGAGGCGTGGAGCGCGTGGTGGGCGTAGCGGGAATTCTCAAGCCCTTTGACGGCGAGGGTTCGGTGGTCCAGGAATTCGAGCGGATGAAGCCGGCGCTGGCTCTTGCCAACCAGCGCTATGGTGAAGGGGCGCGGGTGAGCGAGCTCGCGGCGGCGGCGAATTACTCGGTCAATCAGTTTGGTCGCGTGTTTCAGCAGCTGTTTCAGATGAAGCCGGTCGAGTATTTGAAGCGGTTGCGGCTCGAGAAGAGCGTCGAGTTTTTGCGGGGTTCGGAATTGAGTCTGTGCGATATCGCTTTGCGTTGCGGCTTTTACGATCAGAGCGCGTTTTCGAAAGCGTTCCGTCGGCGCTATGGGGTCTCGCCTCTGCGTTATCGGCGCCGATTCTGTACAAAAGTTAGGAGCGATCATGCTAGTCGGTCATGACGGCGTCGCCTATTATGGCCCGCATCTCGTTTGATAGAAAAAGGTCCGGCGGGCGTTCAATTCCTTGCCCCGTTTTCCATTCGCCTTCACCTTCCGCTTCAACGACGCCCCCAACTTCGCTCACGCCCTTGAAAATACTCATGATTGCATCCTACGCATTGGGTTTCGGACTGCGAGTCGGCCGATCCCTGGTTCTCTGCGCTTCGCTGGGATCGTTGCTGTCGACTTCCGCTCGCGCGGAGCCGTTGGAATTGAAGGACGGCGATCGAGTTGCGTTTTTGGGGGATACGTTTTTCGAGCGAGCGGTTCGCTACGGGCACATCGAGACGGTTTTGACTGCGCGTTGGCTGAATCGGGACGTTGTTTTCCGCAACATTGGCTGGGCGGGCGACGATGCGCTGGGCCGGGCTCGGGTGTTTTTCGATCCGGTTGAGAAGGGGCGCGAAAACCTGGCGACGCACCTGTCCCTGGTGGATCCGAACGTGGTTCTCGTTAGCTATGGAAATATGGCGTTGTTCGAAGGGGAGAATGGGTTGGAAAAATTTATCCAAAATATGGATACACTTGTAGAGCTCATTCAATCGACGGGAGCGCGAGTGGCCTTGTTGTCTCCGACGCCGCGGGAAGCGTTTGGCGAAATGTTGCCGGATCCGAGCGAGCAAAATGAAAACGCCGCTCGCTACACGGATGCGTTGAGCGCTCTCGCGAACGAGCGGGACGCTTGGTTTGTCGATTTATTCAACACGCTAGAGACGCGAAGGGAGGGGAGCGCGGAGCGGGCGATTACGGAGAATGGCGTGCACTTGAACGAGTACGGCTACTTTCTCGCGGCGGAACGAATCGCCCAGTCACTGGCGCCGTATCCGACGACCAAGTCCATTGTAGTCGGCGCGGATGGGGAGGCGTCGTCGAGTTTTGGAGTCGAGTTGATTGGCGTGACGGAGGCGAAGGAAACGATGACGATTCGATTGAGAGATCAATGGCTTAGTCTGTCGCCTTTGGGCGGGGACCATTCGCAGAACCTCACGCTCGCGATCGGCAATCTGCCGCCGGGGATTTATACGCTGGAGCATTTGGGGAAGGAGTTGGCTACCGGCGAAGCGGAAAAGTGGAAAGCGGGAATCCAACTGGCCTGGGAGCCGTCGAACCAGCAAGTCGAGGAGCTGCGCGAGGCGATCAAGAAGAAGAATCAGCTCTTCTTCCATCAGTGGCGTCCGCAAAACGAGACGTATCTGCGCGGTTTCCGCAAGCACGAGCAAGGGCAGAATGCCAAGGAGATCGAAGAACTCGAGGAGCCGATCAAAAAGGTCGAGGAGCAGATTGCGAAACTGAGGCTGCCGAAGGCGTACTCGCTCGTGTTCCGACGCGTGGAAGGAGGCGAGGGGTGAGGGGCTTGTTTGGTAGCGGCCGATCTTCTTTGAGAGTGATTGCTGGTTCTTTACTCAGCCGAACGAACGTGCCGGGACGGCCCGTTCCACCTATCGCGCAAGTTGAAAAAGGTGGAACCCGCCGTCCCGGCGGGTTTATGTCCGTGGCAATGCGAAGGCGGGGGATGGGTCGCTACCGTTTTTTGATACTTGTATTTATGGGTGTATCCATGAGTTGGGGCCAGAGAGCTCTGACCGATATTCCCAATCCGGATGTTGATCATCAATTGAGTTTGATGACGCCCGCGGACGGATTCGAGGTGTCGCTTTACGCCTCGGAGCCGATGATCGACAAGCCACTGGCCATTAGTTTTGACGCGAGAGGTCGTTTGTATGTGGCGACGACGGCGACTTATCCGCATATCAAGCCGGGCGAGCTGGCATCCGACAAGGTTTACCGGCTCGAGGATACGGATGGCGACGGAGTTGCTGATAAAAGCGTTGTATTCGCAGAGGGACTACTTATTCCTACTTCCGTGCTAGCCTTGCCGGAGGGCGTGTTCGTGGGCAATTCGACGGATCTGATGTTTTACAAGGATGTCGACGACGATGGGGTGGCGGACACTGAGCAAGTATTCCTCTCCGGTTTTGGCACGGAGGACACGCATCACATCGTCCATACGCTCAGAGCGGGCCCGGCGGGTCGGATCTACTTCAACCAGTCGATCTACATTCACTCGTATATCGAGACGCCGCGCGGGATTCGGGAGCTGAGGGCGGGCGGCGTGTGGAGGCTCCGCCCGGAAACGCTGGAGCTGGATGTGTACAACAACGGTCTCGTCAACTCGTGGGGACACCAGTTCGACTACTGGGGCCAGTCTTTTCAGTCGGATGGAGCGGGATTTGAGGGGATCGCGTATTCATTTCCTGGAGCCGCCTTTCGCGCCTCGGTTGGGGTCGATCGGTTCATGCCCAGTCTCAATCCGGGTCAGCCGAAGTTCAGCGGGTTGGAGATTATCGACTCTTCCCATTTTCCCGACGAGTGGCAGGGGCGCGTGATCGTGAACGATTTTCGCGGAAACCGTATTAGCGTGTTCAAGCCGGTCGATTCGCAAAGCGGCTACGTCTCCCTGCAGCAAGAGGATTTGCTAACGAGTACCCACGGCGCCTTTCGACCGATCGACGTGCAGCTCGGTCCAGATGGAGCGTTGTATGTAGCGGACTGGTACAATCCGATCATTCAACATGGCGAGGTCGATTTCCGAGACGAGCGGCGGGACAACAAGCACGGGCGGATCTGGCGAATCACGGCAAAGAGCCGACCTCTCGTCGAGGCTCCAAATATCGCGGATGCGTCGGTGGGAGAATTGCTCGAGATCTTGAAGTCGCCGGATTGGTGGCCGCGCTCGCAGGCGAAGCTGTGGTTGAAGCATCGGGGCAAGGAAGCGACGCTTCCGGTCTTGCGCGAGTGGGTGGCGCGATTGGACGACTCCGACGAAGAGGTCGATCACCATCGCTTGGAGGCCTTGTGGGTCACGCAATCGCTGCGGGAGGTAAGCAATGGATTGGTGGATACGCTTTTGGGTTCCGACGACTTCCGGGTGAGAGCGGCGGCACTGCGAGTCTTGGAGGAGAATCCCGAGCAAAACGATCGGTCGTTCGAGTTCCTGGAGCGGGGCGCGCGCGATCCCCATCCCCGCGTCCAGTTAGAGGCCTTGCATGGATTGCGAGCGTTGGGCGGGGCTTCGTCCGCTCGACTCGCGATGGAGGTTTTCAGCGATTCGTTGGACGACACTTTGGAGTTTGGCCTGTGGCGGACGCTAACCGCGCTGGAATCGGATTGGCTGCCGGAGGTTCGTCGAAATCCGCTCTTTTTGGGAGACGATCCGGGTCGACTGATGTACGCGATTCGGGCCTTGGGACGCGGGGAGGGGCTCGCGCCGCTTGTCGCCCTTTGGGAAGCGGGCGGGCTCGACGCTGACGAATCACTCGAGGCCTTGATATTGCTGGGCGAGCTGGGGGACTCGTCGGTATTGGAACGTGTCGTGGAAGCGGCCGTGATGAGAGAAGGAGGCGGTATTTCCGGGACGCCTGAAATTCTGGACGCCCTGCAAACGGCGGCGGTGGAACGCAAAGTTATTCCGGCGGTGTCGTTGGAGGCAGTCGAGTCGTTGCTATCGAGCGAACGCAACGCGGTCGCGACTCGCGCTGCCCGACTGGTGGGGACTTGGAACGCAGTGGAAGCGGTCGGTCTGCTTGAGTCGGTGGCGGGAGCGTTGGAAACGCCCCCCGCGTTGAGCGAGGCCGCGATAGAAGGTTTGGCTCGAATGGGCGGAACGGAGTCGATCGCCGCGTTGAAGCGACTGGGCGGCGAGCGTTTTCCATCGGCGGTGCGGATTCGGGCGATTGCGGGACTGGCCCGGGCGGAACCGGAAGCCTCGGCTCCGTCGGTCGCGAACGCGCTTGCTTCTGCGGGAGAAGCCGACGGGGTTTTACCCTTGTTCCGTCCTTATTTGACGCGGGCGAAGTTTGCGAACGCGCTGGCGTCTGCGCTGGATGGGAAACGTATCGAAGCGACTGTGGCCACGGATGGACTCCGTTTGATTGGTTCCGCCCCGTTTGACGCGAGCCGTCTTAAGAAAGCGATCGAGGACGCGGGAGGGATAGAACCGCTGGATCCGATTGTAGATCCGACTGAGATGGCGGCATTTATTGAATACACGCAATCCAATGGGGATGCCGAACGCGGCGAAGCGGTTTATCGGCGGGACGAGCTTCTGTGCCAGACCTGCCATGCGATTGGTGGCGCTGGAGGCTCGTTGGGTCCGGATTTGACGAGCATGGGAGCGAGCGCGCCGATGGACTATATTGTCGATTCGCTCTTGCAGCCGCAGAAGAAGATTAAAGAGGGGTACCATGTCGTAAGCGTGACGAAGAAGGACGGCTCGATCTTGGCGGGAACTCTGGCGAAGGAGGACGATCGGACGCTCACGCTGCGGGATACTTCGGACCGAATGATTGTCGTGGCCAAGAGCGACGTCGAGTCACAGACGATCAGTCCCGTTTCGTTGATGCCTCCGGGATTGACCGCTCCGTTGCGCAAGGACGAACTCGCCGACTTGGTCGCCTTTCTTTCCGAGCTGGGGAAGGAAGGCCCTTTTAAAGTGTCGTCTCGGAGATTGGCCCGAACATTCCAGTATTTGGATAATCAGGACGGGGACAGCGGGTTTGCCGATATTTTGAGGCACAAGCCGTTTGGATACGTCACTTCGAACGATCCTCGGTTTTCGTGGACGCCGATTTACGCGCGGGTGGGTGGAGTGGTTCCATTGTCTGATATCCCGGCGCTGCGTCTGCACCGCGAAGGGTACCACTATGCGCGGTTCCGATTGGATGTGAAATCTGCTGGGGTGGTTGGCTTGCGTTTGCAAGGTCCGTCGGTCAGCCATCTGTGGGCGTCTTCTGGGGAAGTCGAGCGATCGGAGGGACGTTACGCCTTCGAAGCCGAGGCGGGAGTGCAGCCCATTTATTTGGCGATCAAGGAGGGGACTGCGAAGAGCGGTGTGTTCAGTATAGAGATTGTGGATATCGCGGGTTCGCGGGCCCAGGTTCAAATTGTGAATGGGAAGTAGATGGTTTCAAGAGCGGCTAATTTACAGGTTGCTTCATCATCGCGTTTGAAGACAATGGTTTGATAGATATGAAATCCCCAAAACTACCCCTCGCGCTGGTTTTAGCAGCGACGCTTCCGTTTTCAGTCATCGTTGATGGAGAGGAAAAGGACATCACGTTCTCTGTGAAACTGCTCGCTGTCGATTCGAATGAAGGCTGCGCGATTGTGGATGTGAACAACGATGGCCAGCTTGATGTGATCGCGGGTCGAAACTGGTACGCGGGGCCGGATTTCACCCCTCGCGCGGTTCGAGCGATCGAGGACCAGAATGGGTACGCCCAATCGAACGGCGACTTTCCTTACGACGTGGACGGGGATGGCTGGGTGGATGTGATCGCCCTTTCGTTTTTCCATACGGAGATTCACTGGTTTCGGAATCCGGGTCGGGACGTGTTGGATCGCGGGTTGCTTTGGGAGAAGCATCTTCTCGTGGATACGGGAGTCAGTCGCAACGAGGCGGAGCTTTTGTACGATATCGATGGCGACGGAGTCGTCGAATTCGTAGTGAATTCCTGGAACAAGGAGACGTCGCTACTGGCTTGGGAGTTTGCGACGGAAACGCGCGAAGTCGTGGAGCAAGTCGCTAATCGGAAGAAGAAAGTGATGCGGGAAGTCCCAACCCTGGTCAAGCGAACGATCGGCTCTAGCAAAAACGGCCATGGACTTGGGATTGGCGATTTGAACGGGGACGGGCTCAAGGACGTCATCTTCCAAGCGGGCTGGTACGAACAGCCGCAAGGCGGCGCCTTTACTGGGCCGTGGACGTATCACGATGCCTGGTACTTGCACGCGTCGATTCCGGTTGTGGTTCGTGATTTGAACGGTGACGGGCGGAATGACTTCATTTATGGACTCGGTCATGATTACGGGCTTTTCTGGCGCGAGCAGCTTGAGCCAGCGGCGGACGGGACCTTGCAGTGGAGCGAGCATTTGATCGACGACTCCTTCTCGCAGCCGCACACCTTGCACATGGCGGACATTGACGGGGACGGGGAAGAGGAACTGATCACGGGGAAACGCGTTTTCGCTCACAATGGCAAAGATCCCGGCGGGATGGAAGAACCGGTTTTGTATTACTATAATTGGGACAAGGAGAATGAGCGATTCGACCGGAAGACGATTGCGGTGGGATCGGCGGGCACAGGTTTGCAGATTGCGACGGGCGATTTGAACGGGGATGGACGCTTGGATTTGGCGGTCGCGGGAAAAAGCGGCACGTATGTGATATTCAATGAGGGGTAGCGGATTCGCCCACAGATTACGCAGATTGCCTCAGATAGTATTCTGACGACAAAATACGCGAAGGTTACTTCGTCCGAGAGTCGTCCAATTTTTGGATGGATTTTAGGCGAAATATATCTGTGATGATCTGCGTAATCTGTGGGAAACAGCTATTTATGTCAGAATTGAACTTCAAACAGGAATTGGTGGGGTGCTTCGGTTTCCCGGTGGCGGAAAATCCTACGCAGGCGATGATCGAGTCTGCTTTCGGAGCGATGAATTTGGATTGGCGCTATTTAACCTTGGAGGTTCGGCCGGAAGGCTTGCAGCGCGCGGTGGAGGGAGCGCGTGTATTTGGATTTCAAGGATTCAATTGCACGATCCCCCACAAGGTCGAGGTGATTCAGTACCTCGACGGCTTGGGGGAATCGGCCGAACTGATGGGAGCGGTGAATTGCGTGGTCAATCGCGAGGGCCGTCTTATTGGAGAAAATACAGACGGAAAGGGGTTCGTGTCGTCTTTGAAAGAGATCGAGGATCCGGCGGGAAAGTCGGTGGTTATATTTGGGGCGGGTGGCGCCGCTCGGGCAATTGCCGTAGAGATGGCGTTGTCAGGGGCGACGCGTTTGACGATCGTCAATCGCAGCGAGGACCGTGGTCGGGAGCTGGTGGATTTGCTTGAGGGGCGGGTGAAGGAGCGGTGTCCCGATCTGGAGACTGATTTCGTTCCTTGGTCGGGGGATTATTCGGTTTCCGATGGAACAAACATTGTCATTAACTCGACGTCGATCGGATTGTATCCAGATGTGGACGCTCGACTGAATCTGGATGTCAATTCGCTGGCATCGGATATGATTGTCGCCGACGTGATCCCGAATCCGCCGAAAACGCGGCTGATCCGCGACGCAGCGGAGCGAGGATGCCGCGTCATTGACGGGTTGAGCATGCTGGTGGGGCAAGGGGTGATCGGCATCGAGTACTGGACAGGCCGAACTCCGGACGCCTCTGTGATGCGTGGCGGGTTGGAAGCGGTTTTTGGAGAGTGAGGTTGAATTTTCGACTGAACAAACGCGCCGGGACCCGTCTTCGCCCCGCTGGGGCTATGCCGAGGCAGGCTGGCGCGTTCCACCTTTGGGTCCGCTTGAAGAAGGTGGAACCCGCCGTCCCGGCGGGTTTTAACTGGCGGGGGTGCATTGTATCGGCGGCTCCCTTTAGTTGTCGCCTTTTCGTAGTTGATCTATGGATGCCTGCATTTTGGCGACAGCGACTTCGACGCTTTCGATGTCGTTTGTTTTGACCGTTTTGCCGCGTGTATAGCCGATATAGTCGAGCCAGCCTTTTGAGCGGGTCTGACGGCATTTGTCGATTTTCTGGAAAAGGGGATCGGCGAGTGTCGCCTCCAGAACGACTGGGAGCTCGCCGTCCAGGGGAAGGCCGAGCGATTCGAGTATGGTGGCGGCCATGAGCAGGTGTCCGAGGTCGCCGGGATGAACGCCGTCTTTCGCCAGGTGGAATTCGGAGTCGTCCGCGCGCCGCTGCTGATTGTAGGCGAGCATGGGGGTGTTTAAGTCGACTTTGTGGATCGCGGGCAACTTCGAGAGGAGTATCCACTTTCCGTAGGTGCGGAGGACGTCGTTGTAGTTGGCGTAAGGAGTCTTGTATCCAAAGTTCGGTGCATCGGCGTCGGCGAGGTTCTTTTTGGCTGTGGCATCGAACAGGGGAGGGGTGAGCAGGATCGCTTCGGCGTTGGCCTGTTTGACTTTCTGGACCAGCGTTTCGATCCCGTCTTGGTAGTCGAGGAAGCGCTTGGCGTTGAGCGGATGGTAGATGCCGTCGTTCATGCCGTAGCAGGCGAAAACGAGGTCGGGTTTGATTTTTTCGAGGGCTTCGTCGAGGCGGCTGTGGATACAGGGGCGCGGAAAGGGATGGTCGGGTTCGCTATTGCCGGAGGCGGTCTCGCTGCCGAGTCCGATGCTGATTATGTCGTAGCGCAGGTCGGGGTGGGCTTTTTGCAGAAAGTAGGAGAGGAAGCTGACGTATTTACCATTTTGCGTGATTGAGTCGCCCAATATGAGGATGCGCTTGCCATGGAGGTCCATGCCGGCCTGCGCGGACGAGGCTGAGATAATCAGAACGGTCGCGAGAAGAGCGCGGACTAGCAGATGGGTTTTCATGGGGCGGAGAAACGAGTTGGGCGATATGTAGACACGAATTTCGCATAACACAATAGCCGAATCGAACGCCGCGCCTGGTTTGAGACAGTCTCGTAGAAGTATACGATTCTTCTCCAGAACATGTGCCGAGGAATTGTCGAATAAATCGAATTAGTTTTCGTCCGCTTTCGAATGGCGAGGCGGATAAATTGTATGGCCAAGCGGGTCGACCTGTCGTAATTTCAATATCGATGTTCTCCTGTTCTCGTCTTTGTGTGAGCTGGCTTGCCACAAGTTTTGTCGGTGTCTTTTTGTTTTCAGGCTGCGCCCGGGAAAAATGGTATAAGGGGAATACTCATACGCATACGGTATTGTGTGGCCATGCGGACTCGACGCCCGAGGCCGTGGTCGAATGGTACCACTCCCGGGACTATAACTTTCTTTGCCTTTCCGAGCACAATCAGTTTATCGACCCGAAAACGGTGTCGATGCCTGAAAACCGGCGGGATGATTTCATCCTGATTCCGGGAGAGGAGATCACGGGCGGCCGAATGGCCCATACGACCGCGTTGAACACGCGCGAGTTGGTCGATCCGCGTCTGAGGCAACCCCCAGGAGCGAGCAAGAGTCGAGTGATCCAGGCGCATGTGCATGGAGCGGAGGCTGCGCATGGGCGTGCAATTTTGAACCATCCAAATTTCCACTACATGCATACAGCTGACGATATAAGGCCAGCTGAAGGGCTTCATATGTTTGAGCTCTACAATGGGCATCCGGCGGTGAATAATTTCGGGGATGCGGATCATATCTCGGTTGAGGCGCTATGGGATCAGCTTCTAACCGACGGGATGCTAATTTACGGTGTGTCGTCGGATGACGCCCACCACTTCCAAAATCTGGGTTCCGAGCGCTCGAACCCGGGCCGGGGATGGGTGATGGTGAAGTCGAAAGAGCTTACGCCTGACGCTATCACGGAGGCGATGTATCGAGGCGACTTTTACGCGACGAGCGGAGTTATGCTGAGCGTCGTGGATGTTTCGGAGCATTCCGTTTCGGTTGAGGTTGACGCGCGGGAAACAGAGAAAACGCTGTCGAGCGCCTATGTCGTGGGTCATGCGGTCGATGAAGGGCGAACGGGCTATACGATCAAGTTCATTGGAGAACGCGGGACGGTCTTAGAAACGGTGAATGGGACGACGGCAGCGTTTTCGGTGAAGGGTCACGAGGGTTCGTTCGAGCGAAAGTGACTTACGGCCGGGAAACGGGCTCTGGGATCGAGCAATTCTATGCTTGGTTGCAACCAGTCTTCACAGACGGGCGACAGAGTTTTTAAAACAACGCTTTCGTCTTCGTCCCGTTTGAGCGAGTGTCTAAGAATTCGATAATTGGTCTTTCGGACGATCAATTTAAGTCATGATCTGAATCCTAATCATACTCTTAGTCAAAACCGGAAGGGAGTTGGGGTGATTAGGATTAGGAGTATGATTAAGATTATGATTAGGAGAGCGCTTGATACTCGAGGATTTGATGTAAACCCATTGTCTGCGTAACAGACACCCATCCCCGACACGATCGGGGCTAGGCCAGCGGCCGGTGTTTCGTGCAAGAGTCTCGATTCAGGCTGGATGCGGGAGGAGTGGAGTCTTTTAACATCGCTCACCCGTCTTTGACGGGATCGCTGGTTCCTTCCTGCGGAAGGAAATGGGTGTCTCCACTTTGTGGAGCCTGTAGGCTTCTGTTGCTCGAGTAGCTAGCCATTCGCTCGAACGATCCGTCTAAGTCATACTCTTAATCCTAATCATAATCTTAATCAAAACGAGAAGTGATTAGGATTAAGAGTATGATTAAGATTAGGAGAGCGCTTGATACTCGAGGATTTGAATTAAACCTATTGTCTGCGTAGCAGGCGCCCATCGCCTCGGAGAGGCACAAGGCCAACGGCCGTTGTTTTTTAATCCGGTTTGCCACGGAGGAAGACGGCGTCTTCGACGAATCCGGATGGGCGGGTGTTTTTGCCGGGCGTTTGGTAGTCCGGGTGGTCATCGCCGAGGTCGACGCGCGCCTCGGCGAGTAGCGTTTGCAGGTGTTCGACCACTTTGGGGTGGTCGTTGGCGACGTTTTCAGTTTCGCCGATGTCGTCTTTCAAATTGTATAGAGCGAGTGGATACTCGATAGTCTCCCCTCTTCGCGTAACGGTTTTTTCGACGGTCAGCTTCCAGTCGCCGCTGCGAACCGCTTCGAGCCGGCCGCGGTAGTAATAGTAGTACGCGTTGTGGGGCGACTGAGCGCTATTCTTTCCGGTGAGGAGTGGCTTGATGTCTTTCCCGTCTATGATGCGGTCGGTGGGCGCTTCGCCTCCGGCGAGTTTGGCGATCGTGGGGAGGAGATCCATGGATGTCGCGAGCTGACTGCTATGAGTGCCCGCCGGGATCGTCCCGGGCCATCGGGCGATAAAGGGAACACGATGGCCGCCTTCGTGAGTCGTTCCTTTGCCTCCTTTGAGCGGATAGTTGCTGGCTCCCCAATTCATGGCTCCCCCGTTGTCGGAGAGGAATACGACCATGGTCTTGTCGTCGATGCCTTGGGCTTCGAGCTCCTTGAGCACTTCGCCGACGGACCAGTCGATTTCCTCGACGGTGTCGCCCCATTTTCCGTTGGCCGACTTTCCGGCAAAATTCTCAGAAGAGTATTGAGGAGCGTGAGGCATGGTTTGGGGGAAGTAGAGGAAGAGGGGTTCGTGTTTGTGGGCGCGTATCCACTTTATAACTTCTTGTGTATATTTCTGAGTGATGAGGCGTTGGTCGGGCTCGAGCTCGATGATGTCGTTGTTCCGCATGAGGGGCAGAGGCGGGTAGCGAAGTTCGCCGGGACGGTCTCTGGATAGCCCGTGGCGCTCCCCGTTCCCTCGTATCAGCCCCATGTCGTTGGAGTAGGGGATGCCGTAGTAGTAGTCAAAGCCGTGGCTGAGCGGAAAGAACTCGGGCTGGTCGCCAAGGTGCCATTTGCCGATAATCGCGGTCGCGTAGCCCTCGGCTTTGAGGATTTCCGGGAGGGTGATCTCGTCGGAGCTAATTCCCTTCTGGTTTCCGGGGAAAAGGACCCATCCGTTTTTTTCGTTTTCGTGCAGGTTGACGCGTTTCGGATAGCAGCCGGTCATGAGCGAGGCGCGGGAGGGGGTGCAGACACCGCT
The DNA here is from genome assembly GCA_028284235.1 of Opitutaceae bacterium. Lineage (GTDB taxonomy): Bacteria > Verrucomicrobiota > Verrucomicrobiia > Opitutales > Opitutaceae > Pelagisphaera. The sequence continues at coordinate 12,268 of JANQSC010000035.1, read as the reverse complement.
GGTGACGTAGAAATCGCTGAAGACGCGACCCTCGCGCGCCATGCGGTCGATATGGGGCGTGCGGTGTAGCGTGGACCCGTAGGCGCCAACGTCGTTGTAGCCGAGGTCGTCGCAGAAAATGACGATGAAGTTTGGTTTCGACATGCCTTCGACGCGTTCAGTCGAGTCGCTCACCACGGGCGGGGAGCGCTCTTCGGCTTGAGTGTTCGCGACGGAGATCAAAACAAGGAAGGAAATCAGTATGCGCGGAATCATAGAGTGGTTTGAATTTGGATGTGAGTTCTTGGACGGTGTTGAAAGTTAGTTTAACAGAATACCGCTTTGCGGTAGCAGGATGAGAGATCACTCGGATCACTAGACGGGATATGAAGCGCGCTTTCGTTCGCCACTTGGTGGCTAAGCTTAGGGATATCGGACCCGCGAGGCGCGTGTTCAATGTCCTTCAAGTTTGAGACAAGTTTTAGGGTCTGTACCGGCGAGTAAAGCGCGAAGCGAAGGCGGTGTATTGCGTCGGTTTCAATTGTCGGTGTCTGTGTCTCAGAGTGGACTCTCCAGCTTGATGTTCGACGCGTTTGTATCCCTCGCAACGGCAATCCCATCTGAATTGGGGCGGAGGAGCGAATGATGGGCTGTTGGATTCATGTTATGTTCATTTTTCGCTCAGTTTCTAGCCGGTTTTGAAGCGAATTCAACTTGCTAGAACTTTGGATCCGGGCGAGCATTGAGCGTGCTCAAGTCCCCCTATTAATCGAACTCTTCGACTCCGCCGCTCGCATTCACGGGTCGTCACCCCGTCAGGCGAAACGCCCGCCATTGGCGCGACCTTCGGCTCATGCGTGTTCCTTCTTGTATTTTCCTGTTGCTCCTTGCCTTCGCCCCGTCATTTGGCGCGGGCACGGTGGCGTATGTCCCCCCTGCCTCGCCGAGTCCCTTGTCGGAGAGATGGCGTTGGAATGAGCTGGAGGCCTTGCAAGGCCGGGAGTTCGTTTGCGTAGCTGAAGACGAGGACGAAACGCTTTGGTTTGCCGACCGAGAGGGGATTCACTCCTTTGACGGCGTTGATTTGGAGTCGCGCCCCTATCCCGATGGAAGGACTGCTTTCATTCCTCACGCGATACTCGCCAGTCGGGGTGGCGGTATTTTCGTTAGCCATGTGAAAGGGATTTACTGTTTCGAGAATGGAGAATGGCGACGAATCCTCGAGTACAGACGCAGACTAGACGCCCCGCAATGCCTGCTAGAGCTGGACAATGGGGCCGTGCTTGTTGGCAACAAATCGGGACTGTATCTACTATATGGTGACCAATCGACTTTATTGAAACGGACGCGGGGAGCGGTTTGCTCTCTTGTGAAACACAACGATTCCCTCTGGTTTACGGAGGAAAAGACGGGCAGAATCTATCGATGTTTCCTCGAGGCGGGAGTTCCTGTTGGAAGCGGGACATGGTCCTCGTTCGAACTGGGCAGACTGAAGAAAGGCCACCGGTCGATTTGCGTCGATGGACGGGGGACGCTCTGGGCCACGAGCGCGGACGATTCGAGTTTCGCCTTCGTTTTTGACGAGTGGGCAAATGAATGGACCCCGGTCCATATGGGTCTGGATACGGGTACGAAAAAGACGCCCGAACACTGGATAGACTCCCTGCCGAACGGTGATCTCGTCATCCGCCTTGCAGATTCACTTGTCTACCAATCTCAAGGGCAATGGGCCGCGTTGAAGTCCTCGGAGTACCTTGCCCCGAATCGGCAGACGTTCTTTCTCAAACGCAAGAACGGAAACTGCCTCATAGGCGGGCCGGACTCGAACGTGTACGAGATTGACACTTCGAACCAGCGTTGGACGAGTTACTCCGACCTTGTGTTCCAGTGCGAGACCCGCGATGGAAACCTGTGGTTTATCTCGCTAAATGGAGAGATCGTGACGAACCACCCGAGAACGGGCGAGTGGCGAGCGCTGCCTGGGTGTATCGACACGCCCGCCGGTCTTGTTCGTTCTTCGGACGACACGGTATGGGCGTTCGGGTCGGACGGCGAGCGCTCCGCCGCGGCGTTCTGGCGGGGCGATGGTTGGGTTCGAGAGCGCTATCCGGAGTTGGGCTTTCGCTTCTCCTACGACTCGGCCTGCGTTCTGGACGATGGCGATATCTTGCTCGGGAACGGTTCCCTGGTTGAGGAGGAGCAGCCACCAGGGAACGAAGGGATGATACGCTTGCGGCGCGAGGGCGATTCCATGAGACGCGTAGACGACCCCCGACTACGCTCCCCTGAACGTCGCGTTCGAAGAATCGGGTGGTCGAAGCAGGGCGATCTTTTGATTGCCGGCCAGTTTGGCCTGTTCAAACAGGAAGACAAACCGGGCGCCCCCTTCCGGACGTTCCTAGATGGATTTGATAAACAGATGAAATTTAAGCGTTTCCTGGTTGATCGACAGGGCGCGCTTTGGATTCCCCTTTGGGGGACGGGCTTATACCGGTTCGAAAGTCGAGGATCGACCCTCTTTGATCGGAATAGCCAACTCGACTTGAACCGCGTGGTGTACTTGTTGCAAGACAGGCAATTGCCCGATGGGGTAATTGCGGCTACTCAGACGGGGATCGCCCGTTTCCAAGAAGGTGAATGGTCCCATATGCCGTTCGGCCGAGGGCTGGTTCTTTCCCGAGAAAAGGCCACATTGAGGCAAAGCGAGGACGGGTCGATCTGGATCAATCAGTTTGCGAATCCGAAAGGTCAAAATCCCGTTAGGACGATTCGCTACACTCCGGAAAAAACGCCGCCGGTTGTCCGGTTCACGACGGTTCCGGACAAGATCGCGGAATCCGGCGCCGCCTACTTCGCTTGGCGGGGAATCGATCCTTGGGGGCATACGCCCGCGGATTCCCTTCGATACTCGTTCCGGTTCGGCTCGGGAGAATGGAGTCCGTTCTCCAGCGTGACCAATCACACGATCGCCATGCTCCCTGCCGGCGACCATCGTTTCGAAGTGCGAGCGAAGGATCTCGACGGAAACATGCAAGCCGCAGGCGCAGCGGTGGCGTTCTCTGTCATCCCTCCGGTTTGGAAGCGTCCTTGGTTTGTGGCGACACTGTCAACTTTGCTGGCTTTGGTCGTGTTTCTCATTGTGAATACAATAAGAATTCGGATACGCCATATTCGCGAGATCGAGGAGGTGAAACTGAGTTTCTTCACTCAGATCTCCCACGAACTGCGGACGCCTCTGACCGTGATCGCCGGCCCGTTGGAGAGCGCTTTGAGCAAGATCGACCAGCCGGCGATTCGCGACCAGCTTGCGCTCGCTTTGAAAGGGGCGAAGAAAACGATCCGTCTGGTGGACCAGCTATTGGATTTCCGTAAATACGAAGGCGAGGATCCGCCTGCGCGGACGACGGAGGGCGACTTCGTCGAGTTTCTGCGCGAAGTCGTTTCACTGCACGAATTCGCGGCTCGTGAGAAGCGACAAACGCTCTTGTTTCATTCCCAGTTCGAGCGGCTCGTGGTGGAGCTCGACGAGGAAAAACTCTGCAAGATCGTGAACAACCTGCTCTCCAATGCGATCAAATATACGCCCCCAGAGGGAGTCGTCCGGGTGGAGCTATCGGGGGAGCCGGCGGCCCGAAGCTTGAACCTATCCGTCACCGACACGGGGGTCGGTATCGCTCCGGACGAGCAAGAGCGGATCTTCGACCCGTTCTACCGGGCGGGCTCGGTCGATTGGAAAAAGGAGGAGAAAGGTACAGGACTGGGACTTTCGCTCGTCCGCTCGCTGGCGAAGTCTCTGCATGGGCGAATCGAAGTGGAAAGTCCGGCTGGTGAAACGGGCGGCACGCGCTTTACGCTGCGGCTTCCCTGGGTCGAGGCGAAGGATTCTCCCGAGGGGATTGAACGGCCTAGTTCCGAGGCGAGCGATCGGGAGGACCGGGCGATATTGATCGCGGACGACGATCCCGATATCCGGGCCTTTCTTCGTCAGGAGTTGGGCGATACGTATCGGATCCTCGAAGCGGAAGACGGCTCGCAAGCGCTGGAGTTGGCGCGTAGCGAGATTCCCGATCTGATCCTCACGGACGTGATGATGCCGGAAATGGATGGCCGCGAACTCTGCAAAGCGGTTAAGGCTGACGATACCACGAACCACATTCCCGTCATTATGCTCACCGCGCTCGGTTCCGATCGGGAGGCGATCCTCGGTCTCGAGGCCCGAGCCGACGACTATGTTGCCAAGCCAATTCGGCCCGCGTACTTGAAGCTAAAGATCCAAAATCGGCTCGAAACGCGATCGTGCGCCATACAGCGTTTTCGCGAGGATTTCCTCAAGCCCGGAGGGCCCTTGAAGCGGCCTGGGGCGGAATCCATCGAAAACAGATTCGTTAGCGAAGCGATGGGAATCATACGCGACCATTTGGCCGACCCGAATCTGGGCGTGCCCTTGCTTTCGGAAAAACTCGGCACCAGCCGTTATACGCTTGGCCGTAAGATAAAAGCGGTTACGGGAGAGACGCCAGTGTCCCTTATCCAGAAGCTACGATTGAAACGGGCCGCCGAGCTCCTGCTCGAGGACGTCCACAGCGTTTCTGAAATCGCCGACTGTACCGGTTTCAGCGATGCAAGCTACTTCGGCAAACTATTTAAAGCCGCCTACCACTGCCGACCCTCGGCTTATAAAGCCCAGTTCGAGAGAAACGCCCGAGCCAGCAATTCGACGCAGACGGGGGGTGCCAGTCATGCTCGCGGCGAAGCGTTGCGCGAAAGCGGTCTTAAGTGATTGAAGTCTGGATACGGATGAGCGAGTGTGTTTTTAACATCGCTCACCCGTCTCTGACGGGATCGCTAGTTCCTTCCTGCGGAAGGAAATGGGTGTCTCCACTTTGTGGAGCCAGTAGGTTTTTGTTGCTCGAGAAGTTCGCTAACCGTTCGAGCGATTCATCTAAAGTCATACTCTTAATCCTAATCATACTCTTAATCAAAACCGGAAGGGAGTCGGGGTGATTGGGATTGAGACTAAAAGTGAAGTGGACAAGTTGCGGCTTGTTTCAGGAGGAAATGATGGGGTTGCGGGTTTTCAGAGAGGGAAAGCGAGAGAAGTCGCGATCGGTGGTCCAGAGTTCATGGACATCGTTGTTGATGCAGATGGCGGCGATGCGGGCGTCATGTATCATCGGGCCCACTACTTTCCCTTTGGTCGCGAGTTGTTGGAGGACGCTGAAGTACCCGGTTTCCTCTCCGATGGTTTCGCAGCGAGGACAGTCGAGCCAGGCCTCGATCGCCTGGAGCGCTTTGGCGATCGGGCTCGGAGGGTCGAAGATCTTCGGGTGAGTGGTAATCGCGACAAATTCGTGGATACAGGGCCAGGGAATGCTCCAGCGCTGGTCGCTTTCCGATAAATCGCATAGAGCCTTGATGGCTTGTTTGTGGAATTCGGCGTCCTCCCGGTGGGCGTAGATCAAGAGGTTGGTGTCGATGGCAATCATGAGCCATGGCTCTCGTACGAGGCGTCGCGGATGCGTTCCCAGGTGGCGCTTTGGAATTCCTTTGAAAGCCCTTTCCCCCGCACTGTAACGGGCCGGGCTTTGTAGGGTTTGCGAGCGGAGCGTTCCGCGATCGCTTTCTTTAAGCCCTCCTCGGTCAGGCTGCGAAGGGTGATGCCTTGAGCGTTTGCGAGTTGCTTCGCTTTTCGCAACAGACTGTCGGAGATGTCGATTGTAGTCTTCATGCACTCTAATATCGGCAATCTAGCCATATAGTCAAACCCATATATATGGGTCATACTTATGGAGTACATGGACGCCCGTGAGTGGGCACGAAAAAGGTGAAGTTTTTAACATCGCTCTCCCGTCTTTGACGGGATCGCTAGTTCCTTCCTGCGGAAGGAAATAGGTGCCTCCACTTTGTGGAGCCAGTAGGTTTTGATAAGTCGCAAATCAACCCTTCGAACGGTCCATCTAAAGTCATACTCTTAATCCTAATCATAATCTTAATCAAAAACAGAGGGGAGCTGGGGGTGATTAGGAGTAAGAGTATGATTAAGATTAGGATTAGGAGAGCGCTGATACTCGAGGATTTGATGTAAACCCATCGCCTCGGAGAGGCGCAAGGCCGGCGGCCGGTGTTTCGCGCACGCGTCCTCGTTTCAATGTGAATGCACAATTGCAAGGTGGGTGTATCCGGGGCTTTGGCGCCCTTTTTCTCCCATTAAGCGCGGCAAGTTTCTTAACGGATCGGGCGCTGGGGATGCTAGAATTGGGGCTCCTTTCATCAGGTCGCTGGTCCCGTGTCTGGCTTCAACAACTAAATGAAGTCCCACACGGGCAAGCGCAGCCCAACCCCCATGAGAAATAGAGAACCCCCGATTAATCGTCTGTCCCAGTCAGTCTACCGTAATCCGCTCTTCGCGCTCGTTTTGCTGCTGGCGGCTTTGAGTTCCGCGCGTTCGGCTTTCGCCGAAAGCTGGACGCGGATCACTTTCCCGAGCGAGAAGCACAAAAACGACGGCTTCCTGGAATACGGCGGGGAAATGCGTGGTCAGAAAGTGAATTTTTTTGGCGTCTCTCCCGCCAATCCGAACTTCATGATCCAAGCGGGAAACCAAGTGGGTCAAACGCTGGTGGCTCAGGACGGAGTGAACTTCTTCCCGAGTGGAAACAAATCGGGACGGGCGGGTACCGCGTTTGGTTTCTCCCCTCACGACGGGGCGTTGGCATTTGGAGTTTACGGTTTCAGGACGAGCTCCCAGCATTGGGAATCTGGTCATCCCTTTGGCATTTGGAGAACAACGGATACGGGCTCTAGTTGGGAACACGTGCTGGAGCTTCCGGAGAATCCTGGGAGTGACGATCGAGGGGAGTGGCCTGGGCTCTACGGGAAACGAATCCTGCTAGTCGATCCATCTCCTAACCGTGCCGACCACGTGTATTTCGCGTCCGGCACAAGAGGGCTTATGAGGTCCACAGAGGGCGGTGATTTGGGTACTTGGTCCGTGTTTGCATTCGAGGATCAGTACGTGAAGACATTAGCTGCTGGGGTAAGCACAAACGACATCACACGGCTTTACGCTATTGTGGGAGAGGACAACAACGCTCGATACAGGCATGGAAAGCTCTACCGTATTGAAATAAAGAACACGGGCGAGATCAAAGTCGGGCCGGTTGTTGTCGCTAACGAGGAAAGCGATATCGCGGACGTTGAGGTCAATCACGTTGGAGGTAGAGGATTCGTAATACGCGACGGTTCCGGGTTATATGGAGAAAGCACTGGTGGAGCTGAATTGTATGGTTTTAAGGACAAAGGCGATACGCTTTTCACAGATCTCTTGTTGGACAATTCCCATGAAAGCGTTGATGAGTTGGGCGCGATTTTCGTTAACCCGTGCAACGATTCTCACTGGGTGGTTCCGAGAGGGGGCGACGCTGCGTTCAGCTTCGTGTGGAGCAACGATGGAGGCGAGACCTGGAATGATCAGGAGCGCGAAGTCTCATCTGGGGGAGTGAAATCTCTCGTTCAAGGCAATCCCGAGCAGCACCATGTCGCAAACAATTGGCTCGACGCGTCCAACGGTATCCGTAGCCAGGGGCATGCGGTGGGTTTCATGAACGCATCGACGGTCGTTTGGCAATCGACAGCGAAAGACCGACCAATATTCAAGAGCGAGGACTATGGGGAAAACGGTACGCATTTCACTACTGGCGCAGAGACGAAATGGGTGAGCCAGATCAACACGGGGTACGGGGGTGACGTGATTGGAGTCGCGCTTGGCGAGTATGGGCTGGCTCTCTCCATTGATGGAGGGCTCTCGTGGAAGGGTTACACAGCTTATAATACCGATGACATGAAGCGGGCGGAAGACAAGGCTTCGAATGACGGAGTTGATGCCGGAGGCCAAAGGAGAAGGGGCATCGGAATTGCGTTCAATGAAAGCGCCACGGGCGGCTATCAGGCGATTAGCGCCCATTCGGCGGTGGGCTACTTGATGGATGTCAATCAGGTCGGCAGTGACAACGATTGGACGATAACCATGATTGACGACGAAGGCGGCGATCCTCTCAGCGGTGTCGCTGTATTCGATGAAGATGAATACGATTATGGCACGATTGGTGAAGTGTATGCGGTCGATGAATACGTATACATGGGCAGCCTGATGAGCGACGATTACGGCGTTACTTTTCGAGAAACCGCCAACACTCTCGGCGAGCCAATGATGGTATTCGCTGTATCGTCGGAGAATGGCGAGATTGCGGTGGCCACTCCAAATCGAGATGATGTCGCGAGCGACTCCTGGGCTCTTTATGCGACGATCGACGGAGGGACCTCTTGGGTTGAAATGCCCAAGCCGAATAAAGAAGCCGCTACCAGACCTAACGGTAATACTCTCGACTACTATCCAGTGTCCTTCGACATGTTCAATGACACCCGTCATGCGATCGCGATAGATCCAAGACCCGAACACGATCCTCACGAAGGTGGATCGTTGAGGGTCCTTATGGGTGGACGTCTTGGCGTTTACGAGTTCAACGCAACGGCGTCGGATGGCTCCGCTGGCGATTGGTCCGTCAACAACGAGGGACTCGACCCCAGCATCCACTTCGGTCTCGCCGGCGAGGAGGCCTATTTCATCGGAGGGGTCCAGTTCGACCCGAGAATCAATGGGCTAGCCTATGCATTTAAGACTACTGACAAGCGCACATTGTCGGACTGGAATGAACCGAATTTCAATGTGAATACCGGTTACTTTGGCGGCGGTACTTTTCAACCCGTCTACTTCTCCGAGGACTGGGGCCGAACCTGGTCTAACATGCACGATACTGTGAGTTCGGACGAGCTTCCTGATTGGCTCACGGTCAGTACTATACATGTGTCCAAGGAAGGTGTCCTTTACGTTGGAAGCTGTAGTGTCGGACTCTATCGCCACAACAGCGACATCTTCGACCGGTTCCAGAGCGGCCTGTTCTCGGGAGGCAGTGGATGGGGCGGGAAATGGAAGACTGGTGGCGACTACGTCAAAGCGGATATTCACTACTTTGGCGACAACGCGGTAGCCAAGCTCTACGACAACACCCGTCACTCGACTACGAATGTGCTTAGGCGTAGTCTGGATCGATTGGCCTGGGGATGGGTCCTGGCGTTCGACTACGACCTAGACGGCGAGCGAGGCAATTCCAGTTTCGAGGTATCGGTTGTGACTGTTTCCCTACCAGATGGTCAGCAACAAGAGGTCACGGTTTGGGACTCGGCTGTCTATGGCTCCGATCTGCATGGCGAGCCGGATGCTCTGAAAAGAGTGAGCATCGACTTGAGCGATCACATTGTCGTTTCCGTCAAGTTCAAGTATACGACTGATAGCAGTCACTCGGCTGCATCCGAGTACCTGTTCATCGACAACGTTGGCTTCTATAACCTGGACGAGCAGGTTGACATGTTGACGTTCGTCGAAGACCCGATCGTTCTTCCCGATTCCGTTTGGGGGGCGCCCTACGTCGGCGATCTTCAAAACTATATCGCTAGCCCCCCTGGGCTGACGCCCACGTTCACCAAGGTTTCGGGGCCAAGTTCGGATGACTGGCTGACCATAGCCAGCGACGGCACGCTCACGGGCACGCCCACAACAACCGGTCTCCAGGAATGGACCGTTCGGCTGGATTACCCGTCAGTCGCGCCGGTGGACGTCACGCTTCGTATCACTACGCTCGACAATGCGTACTTCGAACAGGACTCGGAGGGAGCGATAACGGGCGCCGCTGGGCTATGGGGCGTCGATTACTCCGACGCTCTTTCCAACTACGTATCGAACTCCGGCCTGTCTCTGAATTACACGAAGGTGAGCGGCCCGTCATGGCTGTCAGTCGCCAGCGACGGGACTCTTTCCGGCGTTCCAGACACTGTTGGAGAGAATACGTTCGAGGTCGCCTTCAACTCCGGGCAAGGAAGCGCTGCGGGGACCGCTGTGTTGTCGATTAGCGTGCGCGACCATGCCTACCTAACGTCGGATCCTGCTGCCGCGAACTGGAACACGCCGTACGAAGACAACCTTTTGAATTATGTCGCCAGCAGCGTGGGAACGGAGGGTATGACTTTCTCGAAAGTATCCGGCCCGAGCTCGGACGACTGGCTAACGATAGCCAGCGACGGGTCTCTCTCGGGCGCGCCTACAACGACCGGCTCGCAGCAATGGACGGTTCGGATGACCCATCCGTCGCTGGGCGACGTCGACGCGACGTTCAGCATCGCAACGGGCCATGCCGCTTACTTTACGGCGGATTCGTATCATTTGGGGGTGGTCGACCACAGCGAAGGGGGCAGCACGTTCGCTATTCAAAATATTCGACCCTACGTGGACACGTCTGCCGATTGGGATGATGTAACTTCGGAGAAAACGTCGGGCCCCAGTTGGGTGACGGTTGCTTCGTACCTTGGGTTTCCCTATCATTTGTGGGGAGATCCAAGCCCCTCCCACATTGGCGAGAACACGTTTGAAGTGAGGGTGACTGTAGACGGGGTGTCGGACACCGCGCTTTTCTCCGTCACGGTCGTGGACGGCGTAGTCGCGTTCGACTCGGAGTCCTTCGACGCGGGGTCGGTTGTTAGCGGGGAGGGGTTCCAATACGCGCTCGCCGACAAGGTCACGTCTACCGGGTCCGGCTCGCTGCAGTTCTCATATTCGGACGTGCCCTCCTGGCTGACGACCGACACAAGCGGCAGTCTTTCAGGCACGCCGTCGGCAGCCGACGCGGGTTCGCGCACGTTCACGGCGACAGCGGCGCGCGGGGCCAACTCCGACACCGCGACGGTTGCGGTAACGGTGCTGGACGCGGCAGTGGAGTTCGACTCGGGCTCCTTCAGCGCGGGCTGGGTCTACTACGGGCGGGCCTTCAACGGCAGCCTGTCGGACGACGTGACCACGTGGGGAAGCGGCCCCTTGAGCTTCTCGAAGACCTCCGGCCCCGCCTGGCTGACGGTCGGCTCCGACGGGACTCTCTCGGGGACGCCGGGCGTTTCGGACATCAGGATCAACGTCTTTGAAGTGGCCGCGGCGAAGGGGTCGGACGGCTCGGACTCCGCCACGATAAGGATAAACGTGAAAAGCGACCTCGGCTTCGACGAGGACCCGACTCACGGGGGAGTTGCCTTGCCGGACGAGTTCTTCAGCGCCGACGTGTCTGGCGCTGTGTCGTACGGGGGGTCAGGCACGCTGGCCTACTCCAAACTGTCGGGCCCGAGCTGGGTTTCGGTGTCGTCCAGCGGGATTGTCTCAGGCACTCCAAGCGCGGCGGACGCTGGCCCGAACCAGGTGGTTGTCAGCGTTACCGATGGAGTGGTGTCCGACAGCGCGATTGTTGAAGTCGACGTTGGCGCGATCGCCGCTAAACACGGGTTTGGAAGCGGCGACTGGACAGGTGGCTCGGGATGGAGCGGGTCGTGGGCACCTACCGGCGATTGTGACGTCCCTTCCAACCCCGGATACGCGCGGATCGGATTTAATACTCCTTCTCAGATTGAGCGCGAGCTTTCGGCTCCCGTTTCCGACGGGCGCCTTGATTTCGACTATTATTATCTATCCCCGCATTCGAGTCGGAAAGGGCGGGTGGAAGTGTACGACGGAAACTCCTGGACGGTTGTCTGGGAAGAGAGCGCCGGGAGCAGCTGGACTGTAGTCTCGATCGACCTCTATGGCCTGGGCGAGATTTCGAAAGTGCGCTTCGTCGCGGAGGGAGGGGGCCAATCCATCTTCTACGTCGATAACGTGAAAGTAATTGCTCCTTAGCGAAATTTAAACGGACCAGGAATCCGGAGGCCGGGGCAACCCGGCCTTTTTTTAGGCTTGGAGACCAGTCGTGTATCCTGTATTCAAATACTCAATGCCAGAATCTCCGCGTCCTCAGCGACCTCCGCGGTTAAGAGTCACAAGGAAGTTCTTGAACCGCGGGGGACGCCGAGGTCGCCGAAGCGTTCCGGGAGTTTTCAACATCGCTCACCCGTCTCTGACGGGATCGCTAGTTCCTTCCTGCGGAAGGAAATGGGTGTCTCCACTTTGTGGAGCCAGTAGGTCTCTGTTTCTCGAGGAGTTGGCTGTTCGCTCGGGCGATCCATCTAAAGTCATACTCTTAATCCAAACCAGAAGGGAGCTGGGGGGTGTGGGATTAGGAGTATGATTAAGATTAGGATTAGGAGAGCGCTGATACTCGAGGATTTGATTTATAAACCCATTGTCTGCGTCGCAGACACCCATCCCCGACAGGGTCGGGGCTAGGCCGACGGCCGGTGTTTCGTACAAGAGTCTCGC
>JANQSC010000027.1 GCA_028284235.1 Opitutaceae bacterium | reverse complement strand
AACGACGCGGCGCTTCGCAAGCGAAGGCCCTACGTACTGCGAGAGCGTTGGAATACCTCTAAGCTTGCGGAGACTAGGGGAAGTGGATTGGGTGGCTCGGTTTTGACACTATGGCGACCTATGCAGAATTGGTGAAACCGGACTTGCTGGCCCAGCCGGTCTATCAGCCGGGCAAGCCCATTGACGACGTGGCGCGGGAGCTGGGTCTGGACCCGGCGACGATCGACAAGCTGGCGTCCAACGAGAATCCGCTCGGGGCGTCGCCGCAAGCGGTCGCTGCGGGCAAGCGCGCTTTGGATCAGGTTGAATTGTATCCAGACGGTGGATGCTATCGACTCAAACAGGCTCTGTCGAAATCACTCGATCTGGAGCCGGAGCAATTCGTAGTTGGAAACGGTTCCAACGAAGTGCTCGAGCTTTTGGGGCACGCGTTTGTCGGCCCGGGCGACGAAGTGGTGATGGGCGAAGGCGCGTTCATCGTCTACAAGCTGGTGACCTTGTTGTTCGGGGGTGTTCCGGTGGAGGTGCCGACGCGCGACCGGCGTCACGATTTGGAGGCGATGGCGGCCGCGGTCACGCCTCGGACGAAGATCGTCTTTCTCGCCAGCCCGGACAACCCGAGCGGGGCGGCGAACACTCAGGAGGAAGTTGCGGCGCTGGTCGATGTTCTGCCGGACACGGTTCTTTTCGTTTTCGACGAGGCGTATGCCGAGTACTTGTACGAGCCGATCGACTTGCGTCCGCAGATTGCCAGCGGCAAGCGCGTTTTCTGCACGCGAACGTTTTCCAAGATCTATGGGTTAGCCGGTCTCCGGGTGGGCTACGGCTACGGGGACGCGGAACTGGCGTCGCTGCTCAACCGGGCTCGAGCGCCGTTCAATGTGAACGCGGTGGCCCAGGAGGCCGCCTTGGCGGCGTTGGAGGATCAGGCGTTTGTTCGATCGTGCCGCGAGGCGAATGCTGCGGGGTTGACGCAGCTGGAGACGGCGTTCGATGTATTGAAACTTGAATACATTCCGAGCGCGGCGAATTTCGTTACAGTTCGAGTAGGCGACGGTGGAGCCGCATTCGAGTCGATGCAGGCGGACGGGGTCATCGTCCGTCCGTTGGCCCCGTACGGGCTGGGCGAGTGGATTCGCGTGTCGGTCGGCCGTCCGGAGCAGAATCAGCGGGCTCTGGAATCTCTCACTTCGTTCTTGAGTCGTTCGGGTGGGTAGCCGCATTGTGGGAGCTTGCATCGCATTTCGGTACGCTAGTGAATTTCTCTTCGAATGAACTGATCCTGATCGGGACAGCCGCGTGCGGCTTCCTCGTTCTCAACGCGGTTTTCGTGGCGACGGAATTCAGTTTGCTCAAATTGCGTTTCACGCGTTTCGGCACGGGGCAGATGGACGAAGCGAAGGAATCCAAGCCGGTCGCTTCGATGCTGGAAGACATGAGCGCCAGCTTGAAGACGCTGCGTCTCGGGATTACGTTCAGTACGATCGCGGTGGGAATCCTGGTCATACCCTTGTCGTTCTCCGCCTTCGAATCGCTCGGAGCGGGGCCCGGGTCGATCGGGTTCGCCTGGGCGCTCGGCTTTGTGGTCGCGGTGGGGGCCCAGTACGTCTGCGGCGAACTGGTTCCGCGGGCCATGGCCATGCAGAACCCGGCCCGCGTTCTCCAGTTCACGATACCGGTCGTTCGCCTGTTCCAGTTTTTGGCCCGGCCGTTTTCCTTCGCTGCCAATTGGGCGTCCGGCTGGTTGCTGCGGGGCTTGCGGCTCAATCCCGAGTCCGACCTCAACTTGATCACGGTCGATTCGCAAATTCGGTCGATCGTCAGCGGAGGGGAAGAACTTCCGGAGGTGACCCAGAGTATTTTGAGCAACGCCATGGATCTGCGGAAACGGGTGGCTCACGACATCATGATTCCGCGCAACCAGCTCAAGTTCTTCGACGTGGAGGACAGCAACGACGAGAACTTGAAAGTCGCCCGCGATACGGGCCACACGCGCTTCCCGGTATGCGAGGGGGACCTGGACAAGTGTGTGGGAATCGTCCACATCAAAGACGTGTTCCGTACGGGGAATCAAACCGGAGAGGTTGATTTGAACGAATTGAAGCGGCCGATCGCCCGGTTTTCCATGGACGAGCCGTTGGAAGCGGTGCTGCAGAGTTTTCTCAAGCAGAAGCAGCATTTTGCGTTGTTGACCGATGAATTCGGCGGGGCCGTAGGAGCGGTCACCCTCGAGGACGTGCTCGAGGAGCTCGTGGGCGAGATCCAGGACGAGTTCGACCGGGATCGGGAGATGATTTCCTCCCTCGGGGAAAACGGCTTCCTGGTCGACGGGCTGACCCCGCTGCACGACGTTTCGGAGGCGATCGGACAGGAGCTCGAGTCGGAGGAGGTTTCTACTTTCGGGGGGTTCATAACCCTCAGGCTCGGCCGAATGCCCCGTCTTAACGAGGTATTCACGATCGACCAGCTGGAAATCGCGGTGGGAAGCGTTGACGATCGACGGGTCATCGCCGCCACGGTTCGAGTCCTTGGCGAGAGCGAGTTGGCCGAGGAAGCGGACGATCCCGAGTGAGATTCCCCTTTCTCTGCGGAGCGAGGCGTTTAGAAACTTGAGTTTTCCCTAGATTTCGCTTTCATTGCGGGTTCGAAACGTCGGTTTCGCGTCAAACTTCACTCTAGAAACGAATGCTCACTCTTCGCCCAAGACCGCTCGGTCGTTCATTGGCCTGTGGAATCGCCTGCCTTTTTGCGGCGTGCGGCGCTCTGCGGGCGGATGATGACGGGCAGGAATTGGAGGCGAATTCACAGGTTTCCGAGAAGGAATACGTGGTCCCCGTTCTCGAGTACTCGTTCGAACGCGACCTGGAGCACGCGGCCCCGATGGACTACCGTTCAGTGACGGCGTCCGGGCTCCCGCTGGCGCTCCGCCATCGAATCGACTCGATTTGGTCGGGAGGGAGTTTCTTCAGCCCGTTCGACGCGACGGCGTCCGATTTTCCCGTCGTTGCGGAAGTCCAGTATCGGCTCCGTCGTTCTGCCTGGTCTGATCCGGAGCGGATGGCGAGGGCCCGCTTGCTGGACGGGACTCGTTTCCAGTCGTTGATCACCCGCGAGTTCAGCGACGGTCGAAAGCTCGAAATGTCCGCCGCGGTGCAGCACGCGGAGTCCGTCCTTTCAAGCGAAGGTTCGGGGCTGCTCGAACGGACGAGCATTCCGGTGGAAATCCGGGCGGCTCTAAGCCAAAACACGGACTTGATCGCCGGCGTGGAAATCGACGCGTCCCGACTGGCCGAGAACGGAGACGTCACGCAGGCTCAGGAACAGGCGATCAAGGTGGGCGTCGGTTCCAACCTTGGCGAAGGGCTATACGGACAAATTACTGCTGGCGCCCGCGCTGGGCAATTCGACGATGGACGCGCGGCCTCCGGAATGGAAGCGGACGCTACGCTCGTGTGGCAGGTGGGGACGGGTTCGCAGTACACGCTTACCTTCAATCGCTCGACTCGTCCCTCGCTCGTAGCGAACGATTTTATCGAGGCGGATACGATTTCGTTCGAAGGGGACTTTACGCTCTCCGACATGTGGTCGGCGTACTACGGTGTATCCAAAAGTTGGATAGATTCCGAACCGCGGTTTGGCAAGGAAATCTACAGTGGCGAGATGGCGGTGAGTTTCTCGCCTGCTCAGTCGATTCGATTTTCGGGCGGCTACATCTTCCGCAGCGGGAGCCTAGGCGCGGCGAACGACGAAGAAGCGGAGCAGATAATCCGACTCTCCGCGTCGGTGCTCTATTAGAGAGCTCAATGGCGTGCACATGGGTCGCGTCTATTTTAACAGTGATCTCTTCGAGATCAAATTCCGCTTCGCGGAACAAGGATCGCTTTGCGACAAGGATCTCGAGGGGGGTCGTGATTCTGTTGTATGAATCTTTGTGGCTCGCGAGAGCCATCCTTGTGACGCGCCAGCGTCATTTCGCTGCAAGGCGACTGTTTAACGACTTAGATTTGAGAATTCGATGGATTGTGACCTTCACGCATCGCCGCGATACGCGGCTCGACGGAGCCGGTCGTTGACGGCGAGACCGAGACCGAGTTCGGGGGCTTCTTCCGCCACGATTTTCTCGTAGCCAGCCGAGTCGAGTTCACGCAGTTTGGCGAAGAGATTGGCGGCGATCGATTCGAGTTCCCCGTTTTCCGATAGCCAGTGAATGTGGTTCGAAAGCGAATGGGGCGGCTTTCTCAGAAGCAGGTAGGCCGCGGTTCGGTCGTTCGAGCTGAGCTCGTCTTCGAGTACAGGGGTGGAACGGAGCTCGAGTTGGGTGCGCGGGCTGTAGTGTTTGGGCAGCGTTCCGGGGGCGATGGAGAGTGGGGTTTTAGATTCTTCAGGTCGCGCGAAACGGCGTTGGAGGGCGTTCTCGATCGATTCGACCGGCAGGGCTCCGTAGCGGAGGATGGCGGGGCGGTCAGGGTCGCGCAGGTCGACGATGGTCGATTCCACGCCGAGATCGCAGGGGCCTCCGTCCAGAATGGTGTCGATGCGATTGCCCAGATTTGCTTGGACGTGTATGGCGAGCGTCGGGCTGATGTAGGAGAATGGATTGGCGCTCGGGGCGGCGAGCGGGAAGTCGCAGCCGTCGATGAGTTGACGAAACACGGGGTGGTTTGGGCTGCGGACGGCGACCGAGTCCAAGCCGGCGGTGACAATGTCCGGGACGATCGGTTTTTTAGGGAGAATGAACGTGAGTGGTCCGGGCCAGAAGCGTTCGGCGAGCTGGGCGGCGCGTTCGTTGACGTGGCAGTAGGCGTCGAGGGCGTCGAATCCGGGAACGTGGCAGATGAGCGGATCGGCGGTGGGTCGTTCTTTGACTTCGAAGATCCGGGCGCAGGCGGCGGGGTCGAGGGCGTTGGCGGCGAGGCCGTAGACCGTCTCAGTGGGAATGGCGACCAGTTCTCCCAAACGCAAAAACTTGCGCACGGAGCGCAAGTTCATCTCGTTGGGTTCTAGTATGTTAGCCACTTCTGTGATTCTCGGCAGGGCGACCCAGGTCCCTGCGGGAGCGCGCTCGGGCGAGCCGCCTACTTCATCAAAAGCAAGTTGCGGGCGCGTTTGATCGCTTTGTTGATCTTGCGCTGCTGCTTGGCTGAAAGACGGGTCACTTTGCGGGGAAGAATCTTGCCGGTTTCGGTGACGTAACGGCTCATGATGTGAGCGTGGGTGAAGTCCAGCTCTTGCGGCGTGAGGCTTCTGTTGATCTCTTCGTTACTCATAGGAGGGGCGAAAGTAGGCGGGAGCGGGGGCTTGTCAATAGCGTAACGAAGGAATTTGGGGGGAAGTCAGACTTTACAGCGGGGGCGAGATACGCCAAAAACCCAGACCGTAATCGCGACGCGTCGCGATCCCGGACGGGGCCATAGTTCAACGGATAGAACAAGCGTTTCCTAAACGTTAGATCTGAGTTCGATTCTCGGTGGC
Source organism: Opitutaceae bacterium (assembly GCA_028284235.1). Taxonomy (GTDB): domain Bacteria; phylum Verrucomicrobiota; class Verrucomicrobiia; order Opitutales; family Opitutaceae; genus Pelagisphaera. The sequence goes on along the minus strand of JANQSC010000027.1, from coordinate 65,672 downwards.
CCTACCAGGGTGGTTGTGTCGTTAAGACGGAAGTACCGATTGGCCGTTCTCTACGAACCGAATCTAGTGGGCCTGATCTGTCGGCTCGCAACCTGAGCCCAGAGCGGCGATGAGTTGCATCGATGCTGCCCGCGCTTGATCCCGCGTTTGGGTAGAGATTTGAAGCGGCAGCAACGAGACGTAGTTGAAATAGATGGAGACGAGTCCAAACGCCGTATCGGACACGCAAGAAGCGTCCGGATAAGACAGGCATATCTGGTCTTCGATTTGTTGCGTGAACTCGTTGGTCCAGGCTGCCATTTTCTCTCGAGTAGTCTCGTCTCTCGCGCTGGCGAGAACCAGATGCTCGAAGATCATGACTCGCTCGGCCGTCTCCTCCATTTCAATCGAGAACAGGGCGTCGACGAGCGATTTGGTCCGATTTTGCGGATCGAGCGCGGCGATCATCGCCTTTGTTTGGGCTCGGTAACGGGCTATCAGACGATCCGTCATTGCCCGCAGTAGCGCGTTTCGGTTCCCGATGTAGTGGCGGATAATCGGGCGCTTTATACGAGCCTGCGCGGCGATGCGCTCCAGGGAGCTCGCTTCCAGTCCGTATCGAAGAATGCACTGCTCGAACGCGTCGAGGATTTGCCCTGTCCGTTCAGTAGTGAGGTCGCGTCTCGGCATTTCCGCGATGCAATTATAGATTTTCATAGTTGACAATCTATTTTTCAAGGAGGACTTTGCGAGTGTTGTGAAATGGTTTTCTTCCAGGAAAGGGCGGGTCGCGTTTCTTTCGGTTGTTCTTGCGGGGAGCGAATGCGTGGCGTTGGCCCAATCCACTGGAGGGTTTGAGGATGAAGTGTCATACTTGAACGACATCCGACCTGTAATTGAGAATTTCTGCGCATCGTGCCATTCGGGCGACGACCCGGAGGGCGAGATGCTGTTGACGAGCTACGAACTGGCCCGAAAGCAGGTGGAGCGCGGAGAGTTGTTGGAGCGGATCAACGATCACGACGATCCAATGCCGGAGGACGGTCTCATGCCCAAGCATATGCGTCGTCTATTCGCGATTTGGGCGGAGACCGGATTCATTGATCGAGGGAAGGAAAAACCTGTGAGAAGAAGTGAATACCAAGAGTTCAGCCCCCCTGAGATTACACCGGTCGACGTATCGCGGGAGGGCTTTGAATTGCTCGAGGCGCTTCAAGGTCATTGGGTAGGACCAATGACTCTAATGGGACAGAAGTACGACTGGATGGCCTTCGACTATCGGGCAATCGCTCCGTCCCACGTCCACGGCATTTTCGAGGCGGGCACGATAGGGAATCTATTCACATCGTTTTTCGTCACCGAGTTCAAAGGCAGAAAGACGATCATGGCGCGAAATGGCGGCGTGTTGAACGGCATCTACCGGACGAGCTACTTCGTTCTGACCGATGTGAGGAAAACCTGGCGAGGGACGCGCTACAAATTGGTCGACGCCTTCGGTGGCGACGGGATCATGTGGATGGAGCTCACTTTTTCGGGCGACCGGTTGGAATTCAACTCCTACACCAGCCGGTTGGGCTTGACGGCTCCAAAGCGTCACATGGCCTTCAACGCTCAACGAAAACGGCCGGAACTCGCGGTGGCGGCGGCGCGGTCGGTCGGTTTTCCCCGGAATGTCGTCGATTTTTCGATGCCGGATCCAATGCCGGTCCCGACTTGGGTGTCCGAATATCCGCAGACCTCGCAGACGTACATCGCCCATGACGAGGGTCGAGGTCTTTCGCTTGTCCAGCTAGGAACGGAAGCCCAGGACCCCCGCCTGGCGAGTCAGATGCCCCATTTGTCAACGTTGTCGGTATCTATCGAAAGAAATGCGTTTACTGCGGGCAAACCCCTTCACATATATCTTTCTCAAAAAGCGATAACAGATAGTAGTGGAAAACTGATTACAAGAGGAGGCTACGTCCGTGAGGAACTTATCGATACGCTGCTTCTGTATCCTGAATTGAATGGTAGAACGGATAGCTTCACCTTCACCTACCTGCATCCGGGCGACTATTTCCTGACCGTCGTCGCGGACATGGACACCGATGGCTATCCTTCGCCAGGAGATATCACGCACCCCGCCACACGGATTTCGGTACGGCCCGAAACGCGCGAATCCGTCACGGTGGACAACCTAAACGTACGCAATTGAGAGGGTCGCTCTCTCGATTCTCCCCGGAGGTCGACCTGCGTTCGAGGTCACCGTCGGACTTATTGGACAGTCTCTAAAGCCTAGCTTCGAAACTGTTCTCGAAGTGTTTGGCCCATCCCGCTTGCTCTACGCATCTGAATGTTCCGTTCGCCTGCTAAAATCCGTGCGCGCCGTTGGAGGGATACCGCTAACGCCTTTCTGCAGTCTTTGAACGAATCCGTATAATCAGATATTTGGGGATTGAACTCCAAACGAATCTACAGGCTAGCGCAATCGGACTCCTGCGCGGGCATTCGCTGAGGCTGGTTTTCCATATCGACTGTCGAAAGGGTATATTATTAATTTAATATGAACGAAAAATTTAATCGAAGATCTCAACAGTCGAAGGCGTATTTAGAAGCAAAAGAGACGTTTCTATAAATACGAGTATATAACAGATCGCTGACTATGCATTTCTCCCAATAGAGTGAAAGATTTCCGTTATAAAGAGCGTAGAGAGCAATGGAAATGATCGCGAAAGCATCGCCTCGCTTGACAACTAGCCTTTTTGCTTTCTATGTCATAGCAGGAATCCACTGAAATGGGAAAAATCCGCATTTTGATCGTTGACGAATGCGCTTTTTGCTGTGCGCGTTTGCGTGCACTGCTTGAGCGAAATGCAGATATGCGCGTCGTCGCCGAAGCTCGACACGAAAGCGAAGCGTTCGCTTTGGTCGAAAATAAAAAGCCTGATCTAATATTGATAGGTTGTGTCAATCGAGAGCTAGATAGATGCGACCTCAAAACCAAGCTCTTAGGGGTTTTCGCGAATATTAAAATCCTCTCGATAAGAAACGAAATCAAAAACTCATTAAATACAGAAGACAATCCACCCGAGACCAACACTCGCTATTCACGAGATGTTAATGTGGATCGGCTTAGCGCGACAATAAGAGACTTGACATATGGGGGGCGACTCCCTGCGGCTACAAACTCTGATCGCCTATCCCGGGTCGAAAATAACGACGATACACTCAGCCCGCTCACCCCTCGACAGCGAGAGATCCTGAAGCTCGTCGCGGAAGGGAATTCGACTAAAGAGATCGGGTATAGTCTCCAGATAAGCATTAAGACTGTCGACGCCCATCGAGGGGAGATCATGAGACGACTCCATATTTATAACGTGCCGGATCTAGTTCGTTTCGCCATGAGGCATGGCCTCGTTTCGATGTAGAGAAACCGGGGAGAGCTCCTTCTTAGATTGGCGGTCGGTAACTCCTTTCCCGGGGCGCACGCGCCCAGCTCAAGCAAGCTGTAAGTAATTTCCTTAGACACTTCCGTGTAATAATACCGTATTAATACGCAGCAAGTTAAACCGCCTATCGACCTTAGCTAAGCGAGCGTTTTGGGCGAAGGAAACGAATCCAACCAACAGAATCCAACCAACCAACAAAGCAATGAATCAATACGACACCGCCATTGATAGACTAGTGAACTCTGATCGCCTATTTGCCGAGAATAGCGACAGGAGACTAAGCACGCTCACCCCTCGGCAGCGACAGATCCTGAAGCTCGTCGCTGAAGGGAATTCGACCAAAGAGATCGCTTATAGTCTCCAGATAAGCATTAAGACTGTCGACGCCCATCGAGGGGAGATCATGAGACGACTTCATATCTATAACGTGCCGGATCTGGTTCGCTTCGCCATGAGGCATGGTCTTGTTTCGATGTAGAGAAACCGGGGAGAACCCCTTCTTGGATTGGCGGTCGGCAACTCTTCTCCCGGGGACGCATGCGCCCAGCTCAAGCAAGCCGTAAGTAATTTCCTTAGACACTTCCGTGCATAAATACCGTATTAATACGCAGCAAGTTAAACCGCCTATCGACCCTAGCTAAGTTGGCGTTTTGGGGCGAAGGAAACGAATCCAACATACGATTAATGCAATGAATGAATACGAAGCCGCTATTAAGGGTCTAGTAGAAACCTATCGATCAGCGCCCAGATACGAAAAGAACGAGAAGCGGGTAAGAGGACCCCTTTTCGCTCTCCAACATTCAAAGATGTTTCTGAAGGAAGTATTAGAAAACCTCCCCATTGCAGTGTTTATCAAGGAAGCGCGGGAACTTCGCTTCGTGATGTGGAATAAAGCGGGGGCGGAACTCATCGGCTATTCACGTGAGGAAATGGCGGGGAAGAACGATTACGATTTTTTCCCAAAAGAGGATGCGGACCACTACACCAAGGTAGACCGACACGTCCTCGACAACGAGCTTCGTGAAGTAATGGAGGAAAAACTACAAACGAAAAACCGAGGGAATATAATCGTTCGCACCACTAAGGTTCCGCTTAAAGACGAAAACGGCAAGGCAAGATATCTCCTGGGAATTACAGAAGATATAACAGAGCGACGGCGAATGGCGTCAAAACTCGACAAACTAAACGCGCGTCTTCGCGACGCCTCCCACAGAGCCGGGATGGCAGAGGTAGCGACCGGCGTCCTGCACAACGTGGGAAACGTTTTGAATAGCGTAAACGTATCCGCCAACCTACTCGAAGAACGGCTTAAGAAAAGCAAGCTATCGGGATTCGCGAGTATCGCTGAACTTCTTAAAGAAAAAGCGGATGACCTGCCGCGCTTTTTCGCGCGCGATTCGCGAGCCATGCGGTTGCCCGACTATCTCGATAAGTTCGCTCAGCATCTTGAAGATGAAAACAAGGCGTCGATTTCCGAGATAGAGAGCGTTCGAAAGAACATAGATCATATAAGGGAGATCGTCTCCATGCAGCAGAGCTACGCTGGCGCCTCCGCCGTGGCGGAGATCGTCAACCCTCGAGAGCTCGTTGAAGACGCTTTGCGTCTAAACGCCGACGCCCTGGACCGACACTCGATCGAATTGAGACGGGACTTGGAAGATGTCCCGGACGCAGAACTAAATAAGCACAAGATTCTTCAGATTCTCATAAACCTGATTCGCAACGCGAAATACGCCTGCGACGATTCGCAACAAAGCGACAACCTGATAACAATGCAGTTAAAGCGCCGCGATAGCGATTTGCTTTTTTCGGTCGTCGACAACGGTATCGGCATCGCGCCAGAAAACCTCACGCGCATCTTCGCTCACGGATTCACAACGCGGAAGAACGGTCATGGTTTCGGACTGCATAGCGCCGCGAACACCGCTCAGGAACTAGAGGGAGATTTAACAGCGTATAGCGAAGGGATCGGCCACGGGGCTGCATTCACGCTGAGACTGCCCTTCGCTCCAAGCAAGGAACTCGGAAGCGAATCGAAAAGCGACGGACCCATCGCTAGAACGGACGGCAGCGCAACCCATTCCTGAAAATGGAGCCCGAGACCTATTTCCAGAGTCAACCAGCAAATACGAGCAAACGAATGATGCCCAACCCATTCCCCATAGAGAACTATCGAACCGCTGTCGCCGCCACACGCCAGCTGTGCGAGGAAACCGTTTCAGAGCCTAGCCGCGATCCCGATCGATTCGCTGAAATATATGATAACCGAATTGCTTACCAGCTAGCGCTCCTCTTGCTGGATAACCAGCAAAACCTAAACACAGAAAAGAGAGAAAATCGCGAGTTCTTTCCCCCCCTATCTCATGAGTAAGGGAGCGCTGTTTCTTCGTTTGAAGCTCGGCGCAAGTGATCCTCAATATATATAATGAAAGATCATACAAACAACCGCATTCTCCTCGTTGACGACAATCAGTCCATCCACCAGGATTTTAATAAGATCCTCGACCGTTCCGCTTGTCAAAATCTCGAACTGGAAGCCGCCGAATCCTATCTCCTAGGAAAAGCCCCGACGGAAACCGACAGGCGCGAGTTTGTCCTGGATTCCGCATTCCAGGGGGAAGAGGCCTTGAAATGCGTACGCCGGTCGCTCGGTCAACAACGCCCGTATGCAGTGGCGTTTATGGACGTTCGCATGCCACCTGGATGGGACGGAATTGAAACGGTTTCGAGAATCTGGGAAATAGATGCAGACATTCAAATCGTAATTTGCACGGCCTACTCCGACTATTCCTGGGACGATCTCTTCCGCCGATTGGGGCAATCCGACCGGATCGTGATTTTGAAAAAGCCGTTCGACACCGTGGAAGTGCTTCAGCTTGCCCACGCCATGACCGAAAAGTGGCGTCTACTGCAGGAGAGCAAATATCAAATCGAGTGCCTGGAGCGAGAGGTGGATCGCCGAACTTTGGAACTACGTCAATCCGAAGAACGATTTCGCCTCATCACGGAAAACGCGGCCGACCTGATCGCCCTCGTTGACCGCGAAGGCAGATGCCTTTATCGCAGCCCCTCCTACGAGGCGCTTCTGAAACAGAGAAACGGCGACACGAGCCAATCGGGAATTTTCGCCGACATCCATCCCGACGATCGGCAGCTCGTGCAAAACGCTATCCAAGAGACGCTGGATAGCGGCTTAGGCAATGTAGTTGAATATCGAATTCGACGCGAAAACGATTCATGGCGTTTTCTAGAGTCGAATTTCCGAGTGATTCGAAAGGACCCCAGCAAGTCGGGTCGAATCGTCATGGTCGCGCGGGACGTTACAACGAGAAAGGAGCTCGAAAAGGAGCGCGAGCGAATGGAAATACAGCTGCGGCACTCCCAAAAAATGGAATCCATTGGGCAGATGGCCGCGGGAATCGCCCACGAAATCAACACTCCGACGCAGTTTATCGGCGACAACGTGCGATTTCTCAAAGAGGCGTACGCAGACCTTTTCACGATGATCCATCAATACCGGGAGATGCTCGATTCGATCATCGGCGGCGCGAAATCAAGTCGCGATGCGAGAGTAACCACTCAAATCGAAGGGGAAACCGACCTGAAGTACTTTTCGGAAGAGATTCCGAACGCGATCAACCAAACTCTAGAAGGTATCGCCAACGTGACCCGGATCGTTGGAGCGATGAGGCAGTTCTCGTATCAAGGCAGAGACGAAGTCGCCCAGATCGATCTTCGCAAGGCGATCGAGTCTACGCTCACCGTAGCTCGCAACGAGTGGAAACGCGTCGCCGAGGTGCAAACGGATTTCGATCCGACCATATCCGCTTTCGAGTGCTACCCGGGCGAGTTCAGCCAAGTGATGCTGAACTTGATTACAAACGCGGCTCACGCGATCGAGGAAGTCGTAGGGCCAAAAGGGGACTCTAAAGGGATGATTCGAATCTCGACGAAGAACCTCGGAGATGAAGTAGAAATACGGATACAAGATAGCGGATCAGGGATTCCGAAAGACATTGAATCGAGAATATTCGAACCGTTCTTCACCACCAAGGACATCGGGAAAGGCTCTGGCCAAGGACTGGCGATCGTTCACTCCGTAGTGGAGAAAAAGCACGGAGGCAAGATCAAGACACTTTCAAAGCCTGGCAAGGGAACTATCTTTATTCTAACGTTCCCACACCAGATCCAACCGAAAGCCAGAGAAACTATATCGGCATGAACGAGCGTATACTTTTTGTCGACGACAATCCTAATCTTCTAGCAGCGATCAAACGTCAGTTGCATGGACAGTTTGAAGTGGATACCTGCACAGACGCATATTCCGCATTGGAAAAAATAAAAAAGGGAAAGGACTACGCGGTAGTAGTCGCCGATATGCAGATGCCCAAGATGAATGGTATCCAATTTTTGGAACGAGTTCGGCTAGTATCGCCGTACATCGTAAGAATAATGCTAACCGGAAACATCGACCAGGAGACCGCGGTCAGCGCCATCAATCAAGCGCAGGTGTATCGATATATAAACAAGCCGTGCCCGACCGACGTCATGGCCTTGTATTTAGTCGACGCAATCAAGCATTTTCAAACCCATTCTAAGCCCGCATTGCGGCCCTTGAAAAAACGAAAAGAAGTCAACCTTGAGAGCATACGCATCGGGGATACCCTTTGTTCCAATCTGGTTACCAGCGAAAATTTGCTCATAGTATCTGCTGGCACGGAGATCACTCGTACTCTGCAGCGGCGGCTTTGCGATCTAAAGGAGGCCTACGTTTTTAAGTCGCCAATCGTAATCGAGAGATAGAGTGCCGGATTCTACTCCTACGGAAACTTCCACAACAACACATCTTGTGAATTGTCCCGCCCAAAACGTTTCATAAAATCTCGTCCTGCTTCGAGGTAGTTTTTCATATATCGTCCGGCGATCGTAGCTCCCCAAGGAGTTCTACCGAGATCTGGTTTGGACTCGGGTAGATCGGCACGGTCGGATTGCGTTTCTGGCTGTTTACGAAAGAGGCTAAAAGCGACCCATTGTTTGAAAGAGCGCCTGCCGTTGTAAAAGGTGACGACTGAGACGGATCGCCTGCCTCGCCACGGTCATCTTGCCTCTGTAGCCGCTAGGCGAGGCTCTATTTCTAACAGTTGCTCTATTCTTGCTTCGAGCCGATTGAGATGGGCTTTTAAGCTCTCGTTTTCGGCCACCACGGCGTTGAGCTCGGAATTTAACCTCCGAATGGCGTTGGCGAACCTCGGATCTGCATCCGAGCCCTCCAATTGGGCAGCGTTGAGTGTCGATCTCGGCAATGGTGGCAACAGATTGCTCGGCCCTCGCGGACAGGGTGGCCGCTGGCGCCATAAACAGCAAGATGATGCGCATCGGCTTTTCTTGCCCTGAGCGAATGCGCGTTCTGGTATCATCCGCCTCGAACCCGGCTGAGACCCTACTTTCGTTTTCTGGCTACTTTATATCAGTATCAACAAGATTCCCAATAGTTAAGTGTGCCTTTCGGGATAATTTTGCCTGTACCCCGCCTTCAGGGGTCGTTAGACGAACCTCCCCGAGACTTTTTACCCGCTCATTTGCGTTGTCCTTTACCAATTTGTTAATAAGGCAGCTCATAAACCGTGACATTAAAGAAGTCATTGCCATTCGTTGTAGTGTCATTAAGCGCCGTCAGCGTAACGGTGTAACTGCCCTCGCCAATGTCAGGCACAACGATGGCATTGGCAACAAACGGCTTACTGGAAGACGTATCACTGGTATACGTTTTTACTTGCCCCACCTCTGTATTGTTAATCTCTACGCTCATCCCAATGATTCCCGAACCACTTCGGGATCCCGAACCGGCGGCAAACACGATTAAGGTGCCTCCGTTAGTGGAAAATGATCCGCTGGTGAGTGGCAGTCCACCGGTTTGATTATTGAAGATCTGTGTGACGTTCCAATGCGGCACACTGATGTCGCCGCTCTCATCAATTCGCATCGCTTCCGTTAGTTCGTCGTCGGTATGCTCCTTTGTAAAGAACGCGATCTCACCGCTTTCCATCCCGCTACCACCAGTATAGAAATTAATACCCGCCACCGGCACATAATCAATCGACCTGTTGTTATAGGATTCTATTCTGCCTAACGCGCCTGCGCTGCCACTACTCCTGTTTCCGGATAGATTAATTATTGCCGCTTGCCAATCACCAGTTGTCCCTAACTTCAGGCTGGGGCTCTGCCCTGCTACTTCAAGGTGGTTAGCAGGACTTGAGGTCCCGATACCGACGTTGCCGGAATCATCAATAACAAAAGGGGTCGTATCTGAAGCCTCATCATTCACCTCGAACGAATGACCGGTGCCGGTATTTTCCACCAGTAGGGCGCCGCCGTTGCCGGAATTACTGATTTCCAATGTCTCATCAGAAGCATTGGAGCCGGTAAGTTGCACTGCGCCGGCATCGACAGCTAACGTGCGCCCTCCGTCATAAGCCGAGTCTAACGTGACGTTGCTTATCGCGTTGTCCACATAGGTCTGGCTGGAAATAGCCGTTGGTGAGGCGCCGTTGCCGACGTACAAGGTATTGTCATCGGTGTCCCAACTGATTTGGCCTTCGAATTTGGCGGCGGAGACATCGGCGGCTTGCGGCAGGATCAGCCCTTCGGTGGTGTTCGTAGAGGGCACGATGGCCGACAGGTCCAGCACGTCGCCATCGTCGAAGGCCAGGGAGGCGGCCAGCTTGTCTTCGGTGACGGCGGCCTCTGCGATATCGGCCGTGGCGATCGTGGTGTCGGCAATCTCCGTCGTGGTCACGGCACCGGCGGCAAGCTGTAGGTCGTCGTAGCTGCCAGACACATCACCGCCAAAACTCGCAGTGATCTCCAGCTTGTTGGCGTCGAGCGTCTTGCCCTGTTCGGCGCTCAAGGCGTCGGTGGTGCCGCCGGTGGTCAGGTCGTTGACTACGGTCACCTGGCTATTGCTGTCGTCCGAGGCCTGCCAGGCGCCGCTGGCGTTGTTCCACTTCAGCACCTGGCCGTCTGTCGCCGACATTGACGACAGATCCGCCGCCGCGATGGTGGCGTCCGCAATCTCCGTCGTGGTCACGGCATTGGCGGCGATATCGGACGAAGAGATGGTTCCATTTGCGATTTCGGAAGAATCGATGGCGTCGCCGAAGGGGTTGCTGACCGCCACCGCGCTGGCGCCGTCGCCCACGTACAAGGTGTCGTCGTCGTCGTCCCAGGCGATTTGGCCTTCGGCTTTGGCTTCGGAGACGTCGTTGGCCTGCGGTAGGATCAGGCCTTCGGTGGTTGAGCTGGCATTGATGGCCGACAGGTTGATGAGATCCGAATCCCCGAAAGCCAGGGAGGCGGCCAGCTTGTCTTCGGTGACGGCTGCCTCTGCGATATCGGCCGTGGCGATCGTGGCGTCGGCAATCTCCGTCGTGGTCACGGCACCGGCGGCAAGCTGCAGGTCGTCGTAGCTGCCGGACACATCACCGCCGAAGCTCGCCGTGGTCTCCAGCTTGTTGGCGTCGAGCGTCTTGCCCTGCTCGGCGCTCAAGGCGTCGGCGGTGCCGCCGGTGGTCAGGTCGTTGATTACGGTCACCTGGCTGTTGCTGTCGTCCGAGGCCTGCCAGGCGTCGCTGGCGCTGTTCCACTTCAGCACCTGGCCGTCTGTCGCCGACATCGACGACAGATCCTCCGCCGCGATGGTCCCGTCGGTGATTTCGCCGCTATCGATGGCCGTACCAAACGGATTGCTGATCGCAATCGCCGTGGTGCCGTCCCCTACGTACAGCGTGTCGCCGTCGGTATCCCAGGCGATCTGGCCCTCGGTCCGCGCTTCGGAGACATCGGCGCTTTGCGGCAGGATCAAGCCCTCCGTGGTGGCCGCGGAGGGCGCGATGGCCGACAGATTCAGTACGTCTCCATCGTCAAAGGCTAGGTTGCTGGCTAGTTTGTCTTCGGTGATAGCGTCGTCGTCGATGTCCGCCGTGGCGATACCGCCATCCGCAATATCTGTTGACGTCACGGTGCCATCGGTAATGTCGCTGCTGTCAATAGCGTCGCCGAAGGGATTGCTGACCGCCACGACGTCGGTGTCGTCGCCGACGTACAAGGTATTGTCATCGGTGTCCCAACTGATTTGGCCTTCGGCTGTGGCTTCGGAGACATCGGCGGCTTGCGGCAGGATCAGCCCTTCGGTGGTGGAGCTGGCACCGACGCTGGACATATCTACCAGATCGCCATCGTCCAATGTTATGTCCGTGCCGTTGATGGTTGGAGAGGTTAACGTTTTATTCGTTAAGGTGTCGGTGGTATCCCGGCCGACCAAGGTGGTGTTGGCCGCCGGTAGGGTGACGGTGACATCAGTGGTCGGATCTGCCGAGGTCAGGGCCACTTCCTTGTCGTCCGGTGTCGCGCCCTCGAAATACAGCGTGGTGCCGTCATTGCCGCTGGTTTCGGTAAAGGCGTTGCCGTTGGTGATGTCGCCGACGGCGGTGACATCGCCATCACCGGTGCCAAAGCCTTGGTCCTCGACGTAGGCCTTCACGCCGGCGGGTGTGACCGCGCGGTCGGTTGCGGAGCCTGTGGTCGCTTCGGCGGCGGTGGCCAATTGCACCACGCCTGGAATCGACTCGGAGGCCGTGCCGGGCAGGTCGCTGGTCAGTGCCAGGGTGCCGGTGGTTGCCGGGATGGTGACGGTCACGGCGCTGGCTGCGTCGGCGGCTGTCAGCGTCAAGTCATTGGCGTCATTGGTGGCTCCTTCGAACACCAGCTGGTTGCCGTCATCGTCGCCGGTAAAGGCCGTCGGTCCTGTGGCGTCGCCGACGGCGGTGACATCGCCGTCGCCACTGCCAAAACCCTGGACGTCGACGTACGCCTTCACGCCGGCGGGTGTGACTGCGCGGCTAGTGTCGGTACCGTTGGTCGCTTCGGTGGTGGTGGCCAGCTCCACCAGGCCTTCGGTGTCGACAGAGGCGCTGTCGGGTAGCTCGCTGGTCAGTGCCAGAGTGCCGTTTGTGGCTGGAATCGTGACGGTGACGTCGGCGACGGGATCGGCCGAGGTCAGAGCCACCTCGTTGGCGTCTGCAGTCGCACCCTCGAAATACAGGATGGTGCCGTCATTACCGCTGGTTTCGGTAAAGGCAGTGGGTCCTGTGGCGTCACCGACGGCGGTGAGATCGCCGCTGCCGGTGCCAAAGCCTTGCCCATCCACATACGCCTTAACGCCGGCGGGGGTCACGGCCAAGGCGTCATTGCTGCCGGCGGCAGCTTCGGCGCTGTCGGCCAGTTCGACGAGGCCCGCGCCGGTGGTGGTGGCCGTGACGGGCAGCTCGCTGGTGAGCGCGAGGGTGCCGTCCTTGTCCGGGACGGCGAGCGTGCGGGTTGTGCCGGTGGCCACGCCGGAGACCTCGAAGGCCACTTCTTTGGTGGTGTCGGCGTCGTCCTGCAGCACGGTGCTGCTGTCGGCGAGGGCCTTGTTGGCCAGGGTGTCGGCGCTCGTGGCGGTAATGTAGTTTTGGGACGCGAGACTTGCCGGGGTGACCGCGCGAGTGGCGTCGCTCCCAGCAGCAGTTTCCGCATCGGTTGCCAGCTCCACGGTTCCCGCCAGCGTATCCGAGGCCGCGCCGGGCAAGTCGCTGGTGAGTGCAATGGTGCCGCTGGCTGCGGGGATCGTCACGGTGATCGGTGCGGCGGGATCCGCGGCTTGGAGCGTGAGGTCATTGGCGTCGTTGGTGGCTCCTTCGAAGGTGAGGCGGTTGCCGTCGTTGTCGCCGGTGAAGGCGGTGGGTCCTGTGGCGTCGCCGACGTCGGTGACATCGCCGCTGCCCAGGCCGCTCAGATCGCTGGTGAGCGCAATGGTGCCGTCCTTGTCGGGGACGGAGAGTGTTCGGGTGGTCTCCGTGGCCACGCCGGCCATCTCGAAGGCCACTTGCTTGGTGGTGTCGTTGTCGTCCTGCAACACGGTGTTCGTCGCGGTCAGGTAGTTTTGGGCGGCGAGGCTTGCCGGGGTAACCGCTCGAGTGGCGTCGCTCCCATCAGCTGTTTCCGTATCGGTGGCCAGTTCCACCAGACCTTCAGCGGTGTCGGTGGCGCTCTCGGGTAGCTCGCTGGTCAGTGCCAGGGTGCCGGTGGTGGCCGGAATGGTGACGGTCGCCGCGGCCGCGCCGTCGGCTGCGACGAGGGTTACGTCATTGAGGTCATTGACGGTGCCTTCAAAGGTGAGCTGATTGCCGTCGTTGTCCCCGGTGAAGGCTGTCGGGCCGGTGGCGTCGCCGACGGCGGTGACATCGCCGCTGCCAGTGCCAAACCCTTGCGCATCCACGTACGCCTTCACGCCGGCGGGGGTGACCGCGCGGTCGGTGGCGGTGCCGGTTTGGGCTTCGGTGGTGTCGGCGAATTCAACCAGGCCTTCGGTGTCGCTAGAGGCGCTGGTGGGTAGCTCGCTGGTTAGTGCCAGGGTGCCGTCAGTCGCCGGAATGGTGACGGTCACTGCGGCCGAGCCATCGGCCGCTACGAGCGTCACGTCATTGTCATCGTCGGTGTCGCCTTCAAAGGTGAGGCGGTTGCCGTCGTTGTCTCCGGTGAAGGCTGTCGGTCCGTCGGCGTTGCCGACGTCGGTGACGTCGCCGTCGCCGGTGCCAAAACCCTGGTCCTCAACGTAGGCGGCGACACCGGCGGGGGTGACCGCGCGGTCACTAGCGGTGCCGCTGGTCGCTTCGCCGGTCGTGGCCAGTTGCACGACGCCCGCGCTCGCCTCGGACGCCGCGCCGGGCAAGTCACTGGTGAGCGCCAGGGTACCGTCCTTGTCGGGGACGGCGAGTGTTCGGGTGGCGCCGGCGGCCACGCCGGCCACTTCGAAGGTCGCTTGCTTGGTGGCGTCGGTTTCGTCCTGCAACACAGTGCTGCTGTCTGTGAGGGCCTTGTTGGTTAAGGTGTCGGTGGTATCCCGACCGACCAAGGTGTCGGTGGCCGCCGGCAGGGTGACGGTGACATCGGCCGTCGGGTTCTCCGAGGTCAGCGCCACCTCGAAGGCATCGTTGGTATCACCTTCGAAATGCAAGGTGGTGCCGTCACTGTCGATTGTGCTGTCGGTGGCGGTAAAGGCGGCGCCGGTGGCGACGTCGCCGACGGCGGTGACATCGCCGTCGCCGCTACCGAAGCCCTGGGCGTCGACGTACGCCTTCACGCCGGCGGGGGTGACCGCGCGGCTGGTGTCGGTGCCGCTGCTCGCTTCGGTGGCGGTGGCCAGTTCTACCAGGCCTTCGGCGTCGCTAGAGGCGCTGGTGGGTAGCTCGCTGGTCAGAGCCAGGGTGCCGTCAGCTGCCGGGATGGTGACGGTGACATCGGCCGACCCGTCGGCCGCCACCAGAGTCACGTCATTGCCATCGTCAGTGTCGCCTTCGAAGACGAGCTGGTTTCCGTCGTTGTCGCCGGTGAAGGCGGTGGGGCCGTCGGCGTCGCCGACTTCGGTGAGATCGCCGCTGCCCAGGCCGCTGACGCTGTTGTCGACATAGGCCTTGATCGACTGCTGGGTGGCGAGCCGGGTGTCGCTGTCCGAGGCCATGCTGTCCTCGTCCAGGACCGCTGTGCCGGACACACTGCTGTTCAGCGCCGGGCTGGTTAGGGTCTTGTTGGTAAGGGTGTCGACTGTGGCTCGGCCGACCAGGGTGTCGGTGGTTGCCGGAATGGTGACGGTGACGTCGCTGCCCGGGTCGGCGACGGTCAGGGTGACTTCGTTGTCATCGTCGGTGACTCCTTCGAAGACGAGCTGGTTGCCGTCGTTGTCGCCGGTGAAGGCGGTGGGGCCGTCGGCGTCGCCGACTTCGGTGACATCGCCGCTGCCAGTGCCAAAGCCTTGCGCATCGACGTAGGCTCTCACGCCGGCGGGGGTCACGGCCAAGGTGTTATTGCTGCCGGCGGCCGCTTCGGCGTTGTCGGCCAGTTCGACGAGGCCCGCGCCGCCGGCGGTGGCCGTACCCGGCAGGTCGCTCGTGAGCGCAAGGGTGCCGTCCTTGTCGGGGACGGCGAGCATGCGCGTGGCGCCGGTGGCCACGCCGGAGACCTGGAATGTCGCTCGCTTGGTGGTGTCGGCGTCGTCCTGCAGCACGGTGCTGCTGTCGGCGAGGGCCTTGTTGGTCAGGGTGTCGGTGCTTGCAGCGGTAATGTAGTTTTGGGACGCGAGACTTGCCGGGGTGACCGCGCGAGCGTCGTCGCTCCCCGCAGCAGTTTCCGCATCGGTTGCCAGCTCCACGGTTCCCGCCACCGTGTGCGAGGCGGCGCCGGGCAAGTCGCTGGTGAGTGCAAGGGTGCCGTCGGTTGCAGGGATGGTGACGGTCACGTCGGTGGCTGCGTCGGCGGCTGTCAGTGTTAAGTCATTGGCATCGTCAGTGGCGCCTTCAAAGGTGAGGCTGTTTCCGTCGTTGTCGCCGGTGAAGGCGGTGGGTCCGGCCGCGTCGCCTACGTCGGTGACATCGCCGCTGCCGGTGCCAAAGCCTTGCGCATCCACATACGCCTTCACCCCGGCCGGGGTCGCGGCCAAGGTATCATTGCTGCCGGCCGCAGCTTCGGTGCTGTCGGCCAGTTCGACGAGGCCCGCGCCGGTGGTGGTGGCCGCGCTGGGCAGCTCGCTGGTCAGGGCCAGTGTGCCTGTGGCCGCCGGAATGGTGACGGTCACGGCGCTGGTTGGATCTGCCGCCGTCAGTGTTAAGTCATTGGCATCATTTGTGGCGCCTTCGAAGACGAGCTGGCTGCCGTCGCCCGCGCCGGTGAAGGCGGTCGGGCCGGTGGCGTCGCCGACCTCGGTGAGATCGCCGCTGCCCAGGCCGCTGACGCTACTGTCGACATAAGCTTTAATGGACTGTTGCGTCGCTAGCTGGGTGTCGCTGTCCGAGGCCAGGTCGTCTTCGTCCAGGACGGCGGTGCCGGAGACGGAGGTGTCGAGCACCGGGCTGGCCAGGGTCTTGTTGGTAAGGGTGTCGGTGGTATTGGTGCCGACCAAGGTGGTGTCGGCCGCCGGCAGGGTGACTGTGACATCGGCCGTCGGATCGGCGGTGGTTACAGCGACCTCGTTAGCATCAGCGGTGGTCCCTTCAAAATACAGCGTGGTGCCATCGTTGCCGTCGGTGGCAGTGAAGGCCTCGCCGCTGACGACGTCGCCGACTGCGCTGATGTCGCCGGCGCTGAAACTCTGGGCGTCGACGTAGGCGGCGACGCCGGCGGGGGTGACCGCGCGATCGGTCACGGCACCGGCGGCTGCTTCGGCGGTGTCGGCGAGTTCCACCAGGCCTGGGGTGGAGTCGGTGGCGCTCGCGGGTAGCTCGCTGGCGAGCGCGAGGGTGCCGGTGGTGGCGGGTATCGTGATGGTCACGGGGGAGGCGGCATCTGCAGCGACCAACGTGAGGTCATTGGCATCGTCTGTGGCCCCGCCTTCGAAGGTGAGCGCGTTACCGTCGTTGGCGCCGGTGAAGGCGGTCGGCCCGGCGGCATCGCCCACTTGGGTAACACCCCCGTCTTTGCTGCCAAGTATAATCTGGGCGCTGCCTGTTCCTATAAGCAAGGTGTCGTTATCGGTGTCCCAACTTATCTGCCCCTCGGCTGTTGCCGTCGAGGTGTCGGTATTCTGGGGAAGAATTAGGCCCTCGCTGGCGCTACTGGCGTTGATCCCGGAAAGGTCCAGTAAATCGCCATCGTCGAATATCAAAACGGGGACGAGTTTGTCTTCGGCCACCGAGCCGTCGGCCAGGTTTGTTCCCGAACCGAAGTTATCGAAGGGCACCCAAGCGGCGGCATCTTCATCGCGGTATTCCAGCTGTCCAGCGGCATTTACGCGGATACCGGGGGCATTGGTTGCCGTTATGCCTTCCCATAACAGCGCGGGCAGGTTATCCAGCGTTTCAAAGCAGAGAAAGTCGTCTTCATCGTTGGAAGGCTTGAAGCAAAGCTTCCCTTCATTGTTGACCAGGATAGCTTCGCCTGAGTCTAGCTTTTGCAGTATCAACTCTTTATCGTCTGCATCTATAAAACGGATACGGGGCGAGTGCGCAGTATTGTCGTCCAGGCTGAGGTCCGCGTCAGTCGTGGCCGCTTGAGTCAGGCCGTGTAGTAGCACGATTGATACGAGGCCCATAACGCAATGGGGCGTCGCGAACTTGCGCCTGCCAGCAGAGCTTGTCGCTGCCAGTTGATTGAATGCCTGCGTCACAGATCGTTTACTGTCCTTGTTTGATCCTGTCCAGCGCATGAGTTTATTCGCGTTTATTCTCCTCTTGATCCACCAGAACTCCTGTTACTCTGATATAAATGCCTTTCACGGTGTAATCCAGTTCACCCAGGTCGTCGTTAAAGCCGGCGAAGTTGTACCCAATCCCTACTTTTATGTGGTCGTTGAAACGGCGTGAGTATTCAACGACGGCGCCGTCCTTGCGGTCCTTGGCCTGTTTTTGGACAAGCCGGCGCCATTCCAGCGATAGGCGGTTGTCCGCGTTGAAGCGGTATGCTATTTCAGGGGCGACCAAAGAGGTTTGGGTCCTTGCCCAGGGCAGGAACTCTATTTTTTCTTCGCCCTGGCGATAGGCAAGCGTGCCGCCCAGTTGCCAGTTGCGATTTACATCCCATAAAATGTCTGTGGCAAAGACGTGGCCTTTGTCTGCTTGCAGGCCAGCGATGCTGTCCTGGCCTTCAGGCGCTTTGTTGTCTACCCAACTGTATTTACCGATCAGGTTGACGACATCGTTATCCACCGGACGATAGGCAAAGCCCAGATCAAAGCGGTTGTTGCGGGCGTCTACCAAATTTGTATCCGTGTTGCGGTTACGGCCCCAGTCGATTTCGCTGAACAGGCTCCAGTCACGGTTGAGTTGCCCTTTTACATCAAGTTGGGCCAGTTGGCTGTCGCGATTGGTTGCGCCGCGGTCCTCGACTGCCTCCAGCAGGAGCCTGGCCTGTAACAAGGGTTTACCGCTTGTCGGATCTTGGCGTATATAGGCCAGACCCAAGGCATAGTTATTGCGGCTGTCGCGCTCGCCGTCCAAGCGGTGGACATAGCCTCGTCCCGCTTTTAAAAACCCGGTCCAATCGGCATTCAAATCTCCGCCGATCTCGATCTCGCTGCCATTGCTGGTCTCTTGCGCTTTCCCCTGTTTATAGCGGCTCAGATCCGCATAGACTTCTCGTTCCTCGTCCAAAGCGTAACTGGCGCGCGCATTTTTGCCAATACGGCGGCGGTCGCCGGCAAGACCGATGGCCAGATCTGAATCGAAGGTGAAGCCGTTATCCATTTCCCAACTACTGCCAAACAATAGGTCATGGCGGATGTCTTTATCCTGCTTGCGGATTTGAGCGACTGAGGCGCGGTAGCTTCGCTGTTCGTGAGGCTGGTAAGCGCTGCCCAGCGTGAGTTTGGAACCGTCGGAGTCCTGGACAAAGCCACCGTTCAGACGGAGGGTTTCAAGCGCTTGATAACCGGCATCCACCTCATAAACAGCGCCTTTACTGCCGGTGGCCACTCTACCGCCCAAATCGAGCGCTTCGGTTAGTTGCTTGCGAACCTCTACGCGGGTCTGGTTGTTGGCTTCACCCTTAAGACTGATTTGCTGGACGGCGCTGATTTCGGCGCTTTGGCTCCATTGATAAGTACCCCCTATGGCGAGCAGATCGCCGTCGGTATCCCTCCCTTCGCTGGAATTGCGGACGATATCTTGATGACGGTATTCGCCGGTCAGCCTTATGGGGCCATTGTCATACTGTAGCTGCAGTGTATCGGTGTGTTTCTCTTTGCCGTCCACCTGCAGTTGCGCCTCTTGGCTGCCTTCATTGATCAGCCATTGACTGTCGTGTTTGTAGCGCAGTCCGGTATTGTCGCTTAGCCCATAAAACAAATTGAGGCCTGCGCCTTTCTTGCCCTGTTCATGGTCGGTGGCGCTTGTGGAGAATTCATCACCCACTTGACGATAGTAATAATCGAGACTCAGGCGGTCTTGCAGAAAGCTCGCGTCCCCCTTGATTGACCAAGCGCTGCCGCTGTCCGCCTCGTCCTGTGGATTTATTGGCTCTTCGATGCCCCAAGTAAGCCCTCCATCGGTTGAGACAAAATTAGAGACGCCCCGCCCTTGGGTTTCCGCGTATTCCAGATTGATGCTGGCGTGTTCGCCGAGGTGAATGGAGCCATCCAAGCCTCTTAATGCATAACGGGTCGCGTTCTGATCCTCATCGACATAACTCGCTCCCAGTCTAACGGCATCAGTCAGGGCCTGCTCGACACGGCCACCGCTGACCCCCTTGTCCAGGCCGTCGATGACAAAATAGCTGTAGTTCGCCACGATGTAGACCAGGTTGCCCGTATCCGCATCCGATGAGGTCAACAGGCCGGAGTCCACATAACGCTTCACCGGGTGCCAGAAGCTCACTCTGCCGGCGGAGGCATCCACTTCGTAGTCTACTTCTGGCGTCAGCGCCGCGCTGCTGAGCACATCACCCGTTGTCCGATCGCGCGCTTGGACCTGCAATTGCAGCGAATCGGCGACTATGTCTTGGTTTTTGAGGTAGTAGAGGGAGCCGCCGGTGGCCTGGAATTCATCGCGCGAGGCTTTTTGTCTGGCTCTGGCATTGAAGCCGATGACCGTAGTCGCTGCGTCGCCGTAGCTTGTTTTTTCCTCGCTCCGGTAATGTAGCTTACCGCCCTGCAAGTTGCGCTGGAAGCGCGCCAGGTCGGTTTCGGTCAAGGCGGTTGAATAACGGCCCCATTTAAAGTGGACGTTGTCCCCTTCCAGCAGGAGATAGAGCTTGCCGTCAGCCTCTTCGGCTAGGTCTTGAGTGATTGAGCCATCCCCATAGATGGGGTAGACATCGTCCGGATCCAGTTGACGGAACAGGTCTTCATCGCCCCGCTCGCTATCATAGCTGGCGGTGATCAGGTATTTGCCCTTGATCGCGCCTTTCAAATACACCGCAACTTTGCCGTCCTTCCATACGCGGTCTTTAAAGCGGCGGTCACCGGAGGTCGCGGTTTCCATATTGCCGCTGATTTCCTGGTGGTGGATCTCTCCATCGATCAATGCGACCAGGAAGAGATCATTTTTACTGCTCTTTGCGCCTGGGCCAATTGTTATGACTCGGCTGTTCACCACACGTGGGGCGGGCGACGCTATCGAGGTCTGGAGCGGCTTCTGCGCATCGGCAACGGAGCGATATACACCCGGGTTTGATTCGCTTTTGAGGGGCGGCGGCGCTCCGCTTTCTTGATAGCCAGTGGACGCGAGTGCTTCGATGTTGATTTGCCCATAGGGCAGAATCAGTTCCGCTCGCGGCCGCTCGTTCGGGGCAAAGGTCGTGCCGTCTGACAGTATATCGGCTGCGGTCAGAGGTCCGGTAAACACGGGGACTGTTAACAACGTGGCATTATCTCCGATCGCGCGAATACGGTCAAAGCCGTCTCCGTATATTTGCACCGCCTGACCCTGAATAGGTATCTCGCGTTTATCGCTCTGATCCTGGCGGCTTTCCTGCCTCATCCAGTGGCTTTCGGGTGGCGGAGTTTGTGGCTGGCGCTTGTCGAAAGCGCTCAGTTGGAATTGCTTTTCCCGGGTAATGTCCGAACGCCCTTCGGCGTCGCTTACCCGCAGGCGGTACGCCAGCGTCTTGCCGGGCTTGAGATCAAGGGGTTCAAGCTCTTCGCCATCCCATAGCGCAGGCTCGAAGAAGTCGTCACGCGCGCCTGCCCTGCGAGCGATCACTCGCTTGCTAAAGGGCTCGAGTATCTCTAGCTCCCAGCGGTCAAAGTAGGAACTGTAGTTGCTGAACAGCCGGAACGCCAGAGGGTATTGCAAACCCTTGCCGCCGGCATTGAGCATCGCCGGGCCAACGTGGCTGACACTTAGACGCGGGCGGGGTTCGCCGGGAAGCGTTTGGATGTTCAAGGGGTATTTGTCTAGAACGTCATCACTTTTCAGCAGAACGCCAAAGTTGGCCTTGGCTGGCAGTCCGGGCCTGACATTGACGATCAGGGCCTTGCGAGTGGTGAGAGCGCTGCCAGCGGGCAGACTGCGCTCATCCAGGCGCAACACGTGCCGTCCCGGCAGCGCGCCGGCAATATGGTAGCGGCCATCCGCATCGGTGGTAACTTGCCGGCCATCGGCGGTGACAATGCGCGCATATGGGACAGGCGGCTCGCCTGAATCTTGATAGCCATCACCATCGCGGTCAAAGAACACTTTGCCAATGATAGTGGAAAGATCAAACAGAGCATCGACCACGACTTCAACCTGAGCGTTGTCCGGAGCCGACAGGGCCGAGCCAACCCCCGCGTCCGGCATAGTCGCCACCGCCGTATTCGTGTAGCGGCCAAAATTCACTCCAGCACCCACCATCAGTTGGTACCGCAGAGTCTTGATATGCTCGCTACCCGCCTGGAGGGGGCCCAAGTCGAAAGTCAAAACGCCTGTACCCATGCCCTCGGGTTCTGCGGGCGCTCCCTCCAAATGCGCTGAACCCTCGAGGTACTTAAAGCCAGAAGGGATATCATCAACGATGTTGACTGCCGCCAGTTCAAGCCGAGTCAGATTCTCGGCGGTGATGGTATAGGTGACAATGCCGCCCACCGAGACTTCCTTGCGGTTCACGGTTTTAGTAATCTTGACGCTGGCGGGAGCGTTCATCGCCAGGGGCAGGGAGGCTGAACCTCGTAGTATCGCCAGATTGGCGCCAATATCCAGTGGCAGTATATAGTCGTCCGGCGCTAGCTCCCAATCATTGCCATCTGCGCTAAGCCAGCCGGTAACGGGCTGGAACTCGCCCCCGGAATAGGCCCATACTCTAAAGGTGTGGTCGGCATCGTCACTGACGCCCGACAGGCCCGGTGTTGCACTCGCGATCGCGACTGCATTGGCGTCTCCCAAAGGCAGGCCAACACCACTGGTCGCGTCCTTTTTCTTGTTTTCGGCGTCCAGGGCGTGGGTGATGCGCAGGTTCACCCGCTCGAGAGTATTGGCGTCGGGATCCCATAGAAGGTCGGGAACGCCGTCTGCGGGCGAGGAGGTATCGATGTAGGCTTCTACGCGTCCATCGTCGCGCCGAACATCCAGTGTGTGGGTGATGCTGGCGAGAGCGGTTTGCCCGGCGATTTCGCGGTAGCCGCGATGGGGCTGACCGGGATCGATTTTCGCTATCAGGCTCGCGATCGGGGAATCGTCTTGATTGCCGTCGTTGTTTGGGTCCAGGAAATGGGCGGAAGTTTCATCTAGAGGCACGATACCCTTATCCAGTGTCAATGAGCGCTCACTGGCGTAGTTAGGCGGCGCAGCGCTGAAATTCCAGGCGGCGCTACCGCTGATTGCCTGAGAGCGGATGACTCCCCCGGCCTCCAGGAAGGCGCCCTCTTCCAACTCCACAAAAAACCGGGTATCGGCCGGGAGGGCGTCCAACTCGATTCTCACGACATTCTGGTCAATGCCAACCCTTGAGCTATCGCCGACCGCTAACGTTTGCATCAACGAGCCGTCATCACGGAAAACGCGCAGGAATTTATCGGATGCCGCCTCGATATCGGAGGAAAAGCGAAGGCTCAGGTGTGGAGTGTCGGTGGAGTCCAGGATAGCATTGTCCGCCGGATACATGCCGATAGTCTTTAAATAGGAAGCAGCAAACCAGTTAATATTATTACCCGAATCAATGGAATCGGTTGGATTAATGGTACCGTTGAGCGCGATCGCGTCCTGCACATCGACAAAAGACACTTCAACGCTGTTCGCCGTGCTGATATCGAAGGCGTTGTATTGCGTTCCAGTATTTGAGGAACGCAACTCAATTAGCGTGTCGGCGCTACCCTGGATTGAGAGGTTGTTAAGAATAGTCTGGGTGGCGTTCGGTACGAATACCAGAGTCTTGCCATTGGTGGAACCCAAAGCTCTATTCCCAGGATCAGGCTCGTCGCTCTCAATCGTCAGATTATAAAAGGCATTGTCGCCACTAATAGTTGTAGTGGCGCTGCCGTCCGCAAGATACACACTGCTTGTTCCTGGATTAAAGTGGCCATTGTTGTTCCAGTTGTCACTAACGTGCAGCGCTGAGCCGATTCCCGCATTGAGAGTACCGCCAGTATCAATAGTTAAACTACCTTCAATCTGAAAGGTCTCGAGATCACTTAAGGAGAGAGTTTCTCCACTTTCTATTGTAAAGGAAGCAATAGTCATTTCGCTACATGCTATAATTGCAAGGCCAATCGAAGAGCTGATCCGCGATGCCTTGTATAGAGTCATAACTTGAAATCTTGAATTTTATTTATTAGTTCCGGTGCAGTTTGACCTAGCGTTAGAGTTGTATATATCATTGTGAAATCCGTCACTTGCGGTAGCCGTGACCCATTCTAGAATGGGCGGTAATATCTTTTATCGCGTATACGCCTAGAAGTTTATATTTGTCCGCCTACAATTAGCTGAAAGACGATCTCGGAAGGCATCGGGAGAAGACTCGCAGGGAACGTTTTCTGGAGGACGTGGAGACTGCTGCGTTACCGTCGTCGTGTGCACCGACACGCCACTAGAAACCGTGAGCAAGGCAAGCGCGAGCAGGATGAGTCGAGAGTGGAGTCTGGTGGCCATCGGTTTATGTTGACTGTTCGTAATTCGGTTCGATGGCCCGAAAAATAAGCGTATATTATTAAGGTATTTGATTAAGGGTAATTACTTTATATGCAAATATTCAAGGGGTGCATCTGGTGTGTTGGGTGAGAGACGCCATCGCGGATTACGGATTGTTGCGGTTGATGTCGAAAATAGAGTCGCGGTATATGAGCAGGACAAACGCAACGGTAAGCCTTAGTTTTCGAACGAAACAGCCACCAGTGGCGGACCTAGATCTACGGTCATGTCGCCAGATTTTAACTACTTGTTTCCTCGGACGAGCGCCGTCATAGGTTGTCACGACGGATGAGCGTCCTCATTACGCGGCGATCGATCCCTCGAATCGACTCGTATTTGCGCCGCGCGCGAGGCCAGACTCTGTTTTCCGGTATCGCTTTGAAGCGAAAGGCGGTCGGCTGGTTTTTAATGAAAAACCGAAACTGCTACGTTCTGACGTCGCGAGGCCAAGGCCATTGGGATTTGATTCGAGCGGCTGCGGGCGAGGAGCGCGTGAACTGGAGGGTTCAGTTCTCGCTGTAAGTCGACATGCGTTCGGCGTCGCCGAGGGCGAGGTCGGGGAAGAAGTTCAGGCCGGTCATGGCTTCGATGTGGCGGACGGATACGAGGTGCTCTGCGATGGAGCCATGGTCGCGTTGGTGGTGGGGCATGAGGTAGGCTTCCATGTCGGGTTCGTTAGCGTTGGTTTCCCAAATGATGATTTGGAAGAACATGGGGGCGACGTGGACGTCGTTGCCGATGATGTCGTAGTTGCCCGGGCCGAAGACGGGTCCTGCGAAGACCCAGACTTCGCCGTGCTCTTCTTGTAGCTCCCGGACGCGTTCCTCGATTTCGAACCAGACGCCACCGGAGCCGTTGAAGGCGTGGTGGTGCTGGGGAGTGAGGTTGCTGTGGAAGTTGACCTGCTTGACGGTGTCGGCTTCGTCGGGGTCGTCGCCCGCTTCGACTATGCCGTCTTTGTCCGCGTCGAGGATCTTGCCGTCGCCGTCGCGGTCGCCTCCACTGATCATGAAGGGGGCGAGGTGCCCGCGAGCGTAGTTTCGGATCTCGTCCTGGAAGACGCCCCGGTAGTCGGCTTCGCGTGGCTCGTCAGTCCGGTCGGGATCGTTGCGGTAGCTACTCCACTTCCCGGTCCGCTTCGGTGTCTGGCGGTAGTTCGCGTTCAAGTGGTAAGCGACCCATCGGGGGGCTTTCCGGTCGGCGTCGTAGTCGAGGACGTAGGCGGTCCGAACCATCAAGTCGTCTTCCGAAGGCAGGCCTCCGAAGACATGTTCTTCAATCAATTCAGGGCTAGCGCTGGCTCGGATGAGGAGAGTGAGCGCCAAGAACGCGACAGTCGTTTTCATGGCAGGGGTAGTTGGCTTTGGAAAACCTATCGAAAACGCGTTTCAGGACAAGTTCAGAATACGCCGCTGCGTTGCTTTAGCGCGTGGGGGTCGCCGCTGCGACCGTTGTGGTCGCAAAGTAGTCGGGTGAAATAAAAACCGATACGGAGCGTTCGCTTCCAAGTCGATTGGCTTCGCCTGTCAAAGCGAACGGTTTAGTCCTTCGGATCGGAATCGAGCTCTTGATTGCGGCGGGAAAGCTCGATGGGGCTATAGGACGGACGAATGACGACTGAGGGCGGCCGAGCGTTGGGATCGTAGTTCTCCCGTATATGTATGCGAGCGGCTTGGTGGGCATCCATTTGCGTGGGATACCGGTAGCCGATTTGTTCGCCGCCGACGAACGCCCTCCAAGAGGTGATGTTGGGTTTGGGTCCTCTCATACAAGTTGAAATGATTCGATGATAGCCCGCTCGGCATACCGAGCGCGGATTCCTGAACGAAACTCTACGATGAGCGTTTTTTCTGTCAAGCGAGTCAGGGCGGGACGCGTCGGCTCTGTTTCGCTTACTGGGGTGGCAGGCGGATTTCCCCGTTGGCGATCCGCGCGAGCGTGTCGGAGTAGAGGTTGTGTTCCATCTCGAGAACGCGCTCGTGGAGCGATTCGGAAGTGTCGCTAGGCAGTACGGGCACGGTTCTCTGCTGGAGAATGGGCCCCTCGTCGTATTCTGCGTCGATGAGGTGGACGGTGGCTCCGGATTGGGTTTCCCCGGCGGCGATAACGGCTTCGTGAACCCGCATCCCGTACATGCCTTTGCCGCCGAATTTGGGCAGGAGCGACGGGTGGATGTTGAGAATGCGATTTCGGTAGGCGGTCAAGACCCGCGAACCGATTTGCTTCATGTAGCCGGCAAGGACCACGAGGTCGACTTCGGCGGTCTGCAGGGCGTCGGCGATGGCCTGGTCGAGCGTCTCGAATTCGGGGTGGGTCTTGCCGTTGAATACGCGCGTTTCCAAGCCGAAGCGGCGGGCTTTCTCGATCGCGGCTGCGTTGGCGTTGTTGCTGATGAGGATTCTCGGCTCGGCGGCGATGGAGCCGCTGCGACAGCGTTCCAGTATGGCCTGCATGTTGCTTCCACCATGGGAAGCGAGGAATCCCAGTTTCATAGGGTCGGGAGGTTGAGGCGTGATGGGCGGAAGCGCAATCGCCTATGTGGCGGATTCCGATTGGGACGGACCGCGGTTGTCCGGGGCGCCGGGCTAGTATGCATTCATGGCGGAAAGCGCGGAGCATCTCGATTTGAAGGAACGCGCGATGGAATGGCTGCGCCGGGCGCATGGCTGCGCGGCGGTGGCGGCGGAAACGCGGCTTCCCTTGTCGAACTACCGAGCGGATGTCGTTGGCTATCGTTTCAACCGCGCTCTCGACGGCCAGCCGGGCGACACCTTTGCAGTGGAGTGCAAGCAGAGCCGGGCGGATTTTTTGAAGGACGCGGGTTTGGAAATTCCAGTTCGCCGAGAGGAGGCGGATTTGCGTTCACGGGTCGACGGACTGCGCCAGTTGCTCGCCGCTCATTTACCGGAGTGTCGCCGTCAAGAGTCATTGTTTTATGAATACGATTCGTACGACTTTTCAGATTGGCGTCACGACACCTGGTACCGTCTGACGCGCCGTCTCCAGTATTTGGAGAACTGCCTGGGGAGCGGCATTAAATTCTCGAAAATCGCCCGTTACGGGTGCGCGACCTACTGCATTCTCGCGACGCTGCCGGGTGTGGTTCGGCGCGACGCGGAAATCCCGATGGGTTGGGGGCATTGGGAATGGACGGGCGATGCGTTCGTCGTGCTAAGGGAGGCGACTCGGCTCGTGTCGCGCCCGGAGGTTCGTTTACGCTTGCTGGAGCGAATCGCAGCCGCGGGAACGGGGATTAGAGGGCGAAGTGGGCGCCGATTGAAAGCGTCCCGACGATGAAGCAGTAGTAGGCGAAGTGGATGAGTTTGCCGCGGGTGACGATGGCGATCATCCATTTGCAGGCGAGCACGCCTGATACGAATGCGGTGAGGAAGCCGAGCGCGAGCGGGAGGGCGGATACGGTGCTCTCGGCCATGCCGCCGTCGAGGATGTCTTTCGCGTTCGCTCCAATGATCGGGATGAGGACCATGAGGAAGGAGAAGCGAGCGACTTTCTTTTTGTCGACGCCGAGAAGCAGTCCCACGGCGATGGTGGATCCGGAGCGGGAGATTCCAGGTAA
The DNA here is from genome assembly GCA_028284235.1 of Opitutaceae bacterium. Classification (GTDB taxonomy): domain Bacteria; phylum Verrucomicrobiota; class Verrucomicrobiia; order Opitutales; family Opitutaceae; genus Pelagisphaera. Next base: position 38,064 of record JANQSC010000027.1, on the reverse strand, counting down.
AACGGCGATGGCCTGGGCGACGCCGATAAGGAAGGCTTTAGTTCGCGTCACCTCCTCGCCGGAGCTCGGCGCGTAGTAGGTGAATGCAAGGAGGGAGCCGGTGACGATGAGCATGCTGCCGACGAGGAGGACGTTGTTGCTGAAAAGCGTTTCGATTTCCTCTTTGAAGAACAGTCCGACAATCACGACGGGAATCGCGGCGATCACGAGTTTGGCGATGTAGTCGGTGGAAGCGTTCCAACGGAACTGGAGGGCGCCGCGGATCAACTCGAGGATGTCGTCGCGGAAAACGACGAGAGTACTCAGCACGGTGGCCCCGTGGACGACGACGGTAAAGGTGACGTCGCTGGTGGCCTCGATGCCCAGGATGGCTTTGCCCAGTTCGAGGTGGCCGCTGCTGCTGACGGGGAGAAACTCCGTAAGGCCTTGGATGATTCCGAGTATGATCGCTTCGAGCAGTGACATTTTCTGGGCAAGTTGAGGGCGAGGGCTGTGGATGGCGAGTCGTAATCCTTATCGGCAGCGAGACACCGGAGTTCAGCCCCGACGCTCGGGTTTATGACTCGGACCAGGCGAGCAGCGAATCGATCATCGACTGGGCTTGGCGGTCGTAGGGGCCGCCGAACAGGTTGAAGTGGTTGAGGCAGTGATAGAGGTTGTATAAGCCCTTGCGCTGGGCGTATCCCGGATCGAGCGGGAACGCTCGCTGGTAGGCTGCGTAGAACGCGGCGGGAAAGCCGCCGAAGAAATCGGTGAAGGCGAGATCGGTTTCCCGGTCGCCAAAGTAGCAGCACGGATCGAAGAGGAAGGGTTCGGATGAGTCGGTGAAGGCGACGTTGCCGGACCAAAGATCGCCGTGGAGCAGCGATGGCTGCGGCTGGTAGTTCTCGAAGAAGCGGGGGATCCGGTCGAGCAGCTCGCGGGCTCCTTTGGGGGAGAATCCGTTCGCGCGAGCGAGGTCCAGTTGAAAACCGAGTCGATGCTCGCGGAAGAACGGTATCCATTCATCGGCGACCGGATTGGCTTGAGGCGTGGCCCCGATCGCGTTGTCGCGAATCCAGCCGTAGTAGGGCTGCGTCGCGCGGTGGAGCGCGGCGAGCCCTTCGCCGAGCTGTATCCAGCTGCTGTCGTTGGGGGAACCGATGGCTATGTATTCCATTACTAGATACGATTTTCCTTCGGCGATTCCGGAGCAGATCGGTCGCGGGGTTTTGAGCGCGCCGGAGTTGGCGAGGGCGTTTAGCGACTCTTGCTCGGCTTCGAATTGGTCGAGGAAGGAAGCGTCGTTCGTTTTGAGGAAGAAGAAGTCGGCGTTGGCGCCGATTCGCTCAGCCTGGCTGATGCAGCCCCCGCCAATGGGACGTCGGTCGGTCAGTTTGAATGGGCGGTCGATCGCGGCGGCGATGGCGGATTCAATCTGGGCGTAGATCGACATCCCGCGGGCGCCTAGGACTGCGTGGCTTTGAGCGTTTCGAGGATGCCGTCGCAGCCATCCTCGAGCAGATCGAGCACAAGCTCGAATCCTTCGGGACCGCCGTAATAGGGATCGGGCACTTCGGTGTAGTCGTGTTCGCGGCAGAAGTCGCAGAAGAGCCGCACTTTTTGGAAGGCTTCGGCGTTGGGCGCCAAGGCGCGCAGGTCCTCGAGGTTGGCGTTGTCCATGGCGAGGATCAGGTCGAAGCTGTCGAAATCTCCGGTTCGAACTCCTCGAGCGGTGCCGGTCATGGGGAGTCCGCGACGTTTTCCCGCGGCGGTCATCCGCGAGTCCGGCGGGTGGCCTTGGTGGGCGTTGAGCGTGCCGGCGGAGTCGCATCGGATGTTGTCGAGACCGGATTTCTCCAGTTTCTGGCGCATGACATTTTCGGCGGTGGGGGAACGGCAGATGTTCCCCCAGCAGACAAAGAGCAAGGATTGGGTTTTCGAGTTGATTTCGGGCATTTCAGAAAGACCAGGGAGTAAAGGGGAGCGCGGCGCGAGAGGAAAGCTTGTTTCCGCGCGAATGCTGATTTTATCGATTGCGGAATTCGTCCCGAGGGAGTAGGTTTTCCTTCACTATGATTGACGTAATTAAGAAAGCGATGCTGGCCGGCGTGGGAGCTGCGGTGCTAACGAAGGAGAAAGCGGAGGAAGCGTTGAGCGACTTGGTGGAAAAGGGGAAGATCTCCGCCAGCGAGGCAAAGGAAGCGGCCCAGAAGATTTCGGACGAGGGGAAGGAGGAGTTCGAGTCGGCGGCGAAGGGCGTCCAGGAGAAATTCGACGAGCTTCTCGCCAAGCTCGGTCGGAATCAAGCGGAGCGTATCGAGCAATTGGAGACGCGTGTGTCGGAGCTAGAAAAGCGCTGCTCGCAGCCAGACAGCGCTTCTTCGGATGGCGATTAAACCGTTCGAGCTGTTCGCGAATTTAGCTCGGGCGAAAGAGATCGTCTCCGTGCTGGCTCGCAATGGCTTCGCCGATGTGCTGCAGCGCCTGGACTTGCCGCCGCGCGTCTTGAGCGCGTTTGGCGATGCGGGCCGGGAGAAACTCAGTCAATTCGAGCGGATGCGAAAGGTGCTCGAAGAGCTCGGGCCGACGTTCATCAAGTTCGGGCAGTTGCTGAGTATGCGTCCCGACGTGGCTCCGGAAGCGTTGATCAACGAGCTGCGCAAATTGCAGGAGGACGTTCCGCCTGCCCCGTTTGAAGGCGTGCGCCCCATTATCGAAGAGTCCCTCGAGCAGCCGTTGGATGCGGTATTCGAGTCGATCGAGGAGACGGCGGAGGCGGGGGCGTCCATGGCCCAAGTGCATTCGGCGGTGCTGAAGGATAGCGGCGAGCGGGTGGCCATCAAGGTGCAGCGGCCGGGGTTGCGAAAGATCATCGAGGCGGATTTCGACATTCTCATGTGGTTCGCTCGGCAGGCCCACGAGCGCTTGGAAGAGTTCAAGCCCTACGATCTGCCTGGCGTGGTAGAGACCTTGCGTAGCGGTCTGGAGCGGGAATTGGATTTCCGCTACGAAGCGCGGAGCATGGCGTTCTTCGCCTTGCAGAATCCGTACCCGGAGTCGATCGACGCGCCGAAAGTCTACGAGTCGCTTTGTGCTCGCAAAGTTTTGGTGATGGAGTGGATCGAAGGGAGAACCCTTTCTGAAGTGGAACCGGACTCGCCGGACGCGAAACGGATCGCGTCGCGCGGTTCGCAGTCGCTCTTCCACCAGATTTTGATCACGGGCTTTTTCCACGCCGATCCGCATGCTGGGAATTTGCGACTGCTCGCAGACGGCAAGCTGTGTCTCATGGACTGGGGATTGGTGGGTCAATTGACACGGCGCATGCGCTACGGGTTGGTGGATTTGTTTCTGGCATTTGTGCAGGGGAACGCCGAGCGGGTGGTGCGGACCGCGATCAATCTGGCGGATTCGGGCCTGGCGGTGGACGAGCGGACGATGGAGCGGGAGGTGATGGTCGCGATGCGCGAGCATTACGATCCGGAAACCGGAGTTGGGGAGATTGGGAAAGCGATTTTGCAGCTGCTTTTCATATTTGGCCGCAACGGGATTGACCTGGCCCGCGACTATTCCCTCACGGCTAAAGCGATTCTTTGCGTGGAAGAGATGGGCACGAGTCTCGACTCCGACTACAATTTGCGGGAGGCCTTCGAACCGGTGCTTCTCGAGATGATGAAGGAGCGGCGCGATCCCGCCCGTCTCATGCGGGGATTTCGAGATGGGGCCATGCAAGGCTTGCAGTACTTGCAGGGGCTGCCGGACGAGCTGCGGCGAATTCTCAAGAAAATCGAGAAGGACAGCCTCAGAGTGAATCTCCAGCACAAGGGCCTAGACAAGTTGGACTACACGATCAGCGACGCCAGCAACAAGATTACACTGGGCATCATTTTGGGTTGCCTGATCGTTGGCTCGTCTCTGGTGATCACGACGAAAGTCCCGCCGCTGCTCTTCGATATCCCGGTGATTGGCTGGATCGGCTATGTATTGTCGATGCTCCTCGGAGTATGGGTCGCGGTGGACATCATTCGCGGCGGTCGGCGGTGAGAGAGTATTCGTAGGGCCTTCGCTTGCGAAGCGCCGCGTGTGAGGATGCCGATGAGCTAGCTTCGCGGCGCTTCGCAAGCGAAGGCCCTACAATTTTAGCAGCATTTCAGATTCAGATAGGGCAACTTGGAACGTTTGACTCCGATTTTCCGGAAAAATGTGAGAAAAGTTTAAATTCTCATAAGTTGCTATTAATCAATAACTAAAGTAAAATTTTACACTCGAGATCGGCTCGTTTTCACGAAAAAGCGTAAAAAACTCTTAAAGTAGAAACGCCCAGGGCCGTAAATAGAATGTAAAGCCAGTCATCATGAAAACGGAAACCAATACAACTCTCTCTAACGAAGTCGAAGAAACCGCCGCCGCTCCGGTGTCTGCCCAGTGGGAACGCCCGAACTTCGAGAAGCCGCAGCCCAAGGCGGATCGCCCGCGCCTGCGCATCGGAGGTACACTCGAGTCGGCTCCCAAGGAGAAAAGCGGTCGCGGACGCGTCGAGTCGACCTTCAAGCTGCGCGAGGAGTCTGTTGCGGAGACGGAGTCCCCGGAAGTGATCTTGGCCAAGCGCCAGAACTTCAAGTCGATCTTCGTAGCGGGCGCGACTCGCTAAGAGCGGCCGGCTTTGCGGACTAGTAGCCGCCTCGGGTGTAGAAGTTGATGCGATTGATGAGGGCTTGAGCCTCGCTTGGCAGTTCGAACCAGTCGCTCAGGACGATCTCCGGGGCGTTGTACGGAGTGTCGTAGAAGATCTTGGTGGCGGCGTTGTCGGGCTTCACCCAGCCAGCTTTGACGGACACGCCTGCGAAGAGGCCTTTGGTCGTGGTGTAGACGAGAATGTTCGCGTTTTTGTAGTCGTCGCTTTCGTTGGCTTCGCGTCGCACGCCTTTGGGTCCGGCGACGGCAGCCGCGTCGGCGCTGAGGTCGAATCGTCCGGTATAGGCTCTGCGCACGGTGGCCTCGTCCATGATGAGGTAGACGGTGTCGACTTCCTTGACTCCGAACTGCAGTCCGAAGTTGGCGCCGCCGGTGGAGACGAATGCGGGCACGCCCCATTCACCGGTCAGCGGGTTTTTCGCCACGAGGACGCCGCGTCCTGCTTGTCCGCCGAGGAAGAAACCTCCCCGGTAGTTGAGAGTGATGATGATCCCCTTGGCTTCTTCGAAAATGGACGAGGGAATCTGCGTGTCCCGCTTGGCCATGATTTCCTCGAGGGCGTATTCGCTGTTGACGATGCGCGTGACGAGGTTTTCGCGCGTGGGGGCGGCGAAGAGCGCTTGGGCGCAGATTGGGAGCGCGAGGGCGATCGTGAGATTCCGAAAAATGCGGTTCATTTTGACTGGGATGTGCGGACTGTGCGGGAAGTTCCCTTTCGCGGGATAGTTAAATCGCGGAAATTATTGGAGACTAGCGACTAGGATTGCAATAGAAGAGCGCCGAATTGAGATTGGGGCGTGGAAAAGTGCGTTGAGTGGGACTTTCAGCAAACTCATTGATAGTCCGAAAATGCCTTTTACCCAGAGAACGTTCTACCGGCGGGCGAGGCGACGACTCTCCCGCTTGATGGAGGTCCTCGCGCTTAACCAGCGCAGGCGTTTTCACGTGCTGGCGATCGTGATCGGCGTGCTGAGTGGTCTTTCGGCGGTGGCGTTTCACCGCGCGATTCACTGGGCGGAGTCGAATTGGATACACCGAGCCGCCGACTGGGTGGACTCGGTAGGGATAGTCGTCTTGATACTGATGCCCGCGCTGGGCGGGGTCGTGGTCGGGTTTCTCATAAAGTTCTGGGCGCCGGAAGCGGCGGGGAGCGGCATTCCTCAAACGAAGGCGGCGTACTACCTTAAGTTCGGGCGAATCCGGTTTCGGGCGGCGGTGAGCAAGTTCGTTCTGGGAACGGTTTCGATCGGTTCGGGCGCGAGTCTGGGGCGCGAGGGGCCGACTGTGCAGATTTCGGCGGCGATCGCCTCGTGCATTGGGCGTTGGTTCGGGCTGGCGCCGCGTCAGGTCATGTCTTTGATTCCGCTAGGTTGCGCGGGCGGGATCGCCGCGGCGTTCAACACGCCTCTAGCGGCGATCGTTTTCGCCATCGAGGAGATCATGGGCGACCTCAAGCATCGCGCCTTGGCGGGCATCGTCATGGTGGCGGTGATCGCGGCGGTCATCGAGCGTTCGATACTCGGGACGAGTTCGTTGTTTCAAGTGCCCCAGCATCCCGAGTCGCACGCTTTGGAGACCTTAGTCTTGAGTCTCGCTCTCGGGGTGATTGCCGGATTCGTGGCCCACGTGTTTGTGGAGACGCTTTTAGTGGCTCGCGAGCAGGTGAAACGGGTGCGCGGGCGCTACGCGTTTTTGATGCCCGGGCTGGGCGGGCTGGCGACGGGCTGCATTGGGGCGGCGGTATTCGCGAATTCGGGGCGGCTGGGGATTTTCGGGATTGGCTACGAGGACCTGTCGGCCGCTTTGTTCGGGAGTTTGGGCTTTGGGCTGCTCGCTGCTCTGTTTATTGGAAAATTCACTGCTACGATTTTCTCGTACGCCAGTGGTGGGGCCGGGGGAATCTTCGCGCCGACGCTTTTCATTGGGGCAATGCTAGGGGGATTGGTCGGTTCGGTTTCGGAACTGATGGCGGCGAGCGACTCTTCTATGCCGGGCACTTTGGCATTGGTGGGAATGGGGGCGATGTTCGCGGGTGTGATTCGAGCGCCGGTCACTTCGATTTTGATTATCTTTGAACTGACCGGCGACTACAGTTTGATCCTGCCGATTATGGCGGCGAATCTGTCGGCCTATGCAATCGCCAGCAAGCTGCGGCAAGTGCCGATTTACGAGGCGCTGCTTTTGCAGGACGGGATCAATTTAAAGAAGTTCCCGATCTTGCGGCCGGACCGGGGTTGGCAAGGATTGCCAGTGAGCGCTATCATGACACATACGGTTCACACGCTCGAAGCGCAGTTGCCATTGGAGCGAGCGTATTTGAAAATTAAGGACGAGCGATTTAAAATCTATCCCGTTGTCGATTCCAACGGGAAGTACGTGGGGCTAGTGCACCGCAAGGGGATTATCGTCGTCAGTCAAAAGGAGCCGGACAAGCTGGTTCGGGAGATCTTCGTGGCCAGCGAATTTCCTTGTATCTATCCCGATATGAAAATTCGGGAGGTCGCGAACCAGTTTGTGGATACGGAGTGGAGCGCCTTGCCGGTGGTCAGTCGGCTCGACGAAGGCCGCGTGGTCGGCGTCGTAACCTTGCACGACATCACCCGCCAGCAGGTGCAGCAGGAGAACGATGGGTAGGGACTAACGGTCGATTTTAGAGGAACCGCGAATGGACGCGAATAAACGCGAATACAGTCCGGTAGTTGATTATTTTAAGTTTCGATCCCCTCACATCCTCATCCGGTTTTTCATTTATTCGCGTTTATTCGCGTCCATTCGCGGTTTCAAAACTCTTGCGACTGGCGTCCATTCGCGGTTTCAAGACGCTAGGTCCGTATCTGCCCGTCGCCGGTGATCTTGAACTTGTAGCTGCACAGCTCGCGCAGCCCCATGGGGCCGCGGGCGTGGAGCTTGTCGGTGGAGATCCCGATTTCCGCTCCGAAGCCGAACTCGAAGCCGTCGGTGAAGCGGGTGCTCACATTCCAGTAGACCGTGGCGGAGTCGACGCCGTTGAGAAAGGCTTCGGCCGCTTGCGGATCGGTGGTGAGGATGGCGTCGCTGTGGGCGCTGCCGTAGTGGTTGGTGAAGGCGATGGCCTCGTCGATCGAATCGACGATTTTGATGGAGAGCGTGAGGTCGAGGTACTCGGTTTTCCAGTCCTCCTCGGTGGCCGGCTGGGACTCGATCCCGCATTCGCTCAGGATGGCTCGGGCGTCGTCGTCGGTTCTGAGTTCGACCCCTTCGGCGGCGAGCGCTCGGGCGAAGGCGGGCAGGGCGGTGGGCGCGACGTCGCGGTGCACGAGTAGATTCTCGGCGGCGTTGCAAACCGAGGGTTTCTGGCACTTGGAATTGACGACGAGCGCTTGGGCTTGTTCAAGGTCGAGAGACTTGTCGGCGTACACATTGCAGATGCCGTCGAAGTGCTTGATTACGGGGATGTGGCTGTTTTCAGCGACAAATCGGATAAGTCCTTCACCGCCGCGGGGGATAATGCACTGAACGTGCTGGTCGAGCTTGAGAAGCGTACCGAGGGCGGACCGCTCTTTGGTGGGGATGAACTGGGAGGCTTTGGCGGGAAGGCCGCTTTCTTCGAGCGCTTGGGTGACCAGCTTCGCGAGAGCGATGTTGGTATGGTACGCTTCCTTGCCGCCGCGCAGAATGCTGGCGTTGCCGGACTTGAGGCAAAGAATGGCGCAGTCGACGGTGACGTTGGGGCGCGATTCGTAGATGATGCCGATGACGCCGATGGGCACGCGGACTTTGGCGATTTCGAATCCTTGGGGATGGGTGAAGGTTTCCAGGACTTCGCCGAGAGGATCGGGCAAGGCGGCCACTTGGCGGGCGCCTGCAACCATGTCGGACGCCATGCGGTCGCTCAGTTCGAGGCGTTTGAGCATGGACGGGGTGACGCCGTTCTCCTCGGCTGCGGCGAGGTCTTTGGCATTCTCGGCTCGCAGGGCGTCGAGATTTGCCTCGATAAGGTCGGCTAGGCGGACAATGGCCCGGTTCTTCTGCTCGGTGGGCGCATTGGCGATGGCCAAGGAGGCTTCCCGCGCGTCGCTAGCGATCGCCCGTACGAGGGAGTCGATGTCGAGGGTTTCCGTCGTCATGGTGAAAGTCCGATTGAGAGGGGGGACGTTGGCGATGGCGTGCGGGGGTGGCAATCTTGTTTTATCAAGGGAGGAACCAGGGGGTATTTAACAGGATACGACTCTTCTAGTCTACCGCCGACTACGTCGGGGTCTCTGACAGGATCCCGCCAAGGCGGGAACAGGGTTCTTTGTAGGGCCGGCGCTTGCGCCGCGCCGCGAAGTTTGAGAGGAAGCAACTCACGCGGCACGGCGCGAGCGCCGGCCCTACGTTAAGAATTAAGAAGATCGTCGCTTGTTTTTGGCTCAGGCCGCGGCGCTGTTTCCGGGATCTAACTATACAGCGGCAAGTAGCGATCTTCGAGGTATTTGACGAGGGCCTGGGTCGAGAGCGGGGATCCCGTGGAGGCGACAGCGAGTTCGTTGAGGGGCAGGCGTTTTCCATGGGCGTGGACGTTGGTCCGTAGCCATTCGAGGAGCCGGGTGAACTCGCCTCGTTCGAAGTCCGCTTCCAGCTCGGGGAGTTGCTCGAGAGCGGCGTACCAGAGCTGGGCGGCGAGGAGGTTGCCGAGGCAGTAGCTGGGAAAGTAGCCAAAGGCGCCGCCGGACCAATGCACGTCCTGGAGGACGCCTTCCGCGTCGTTGCGCGGGGTGATGTCGAGGAGCTCCTTGTAGAGCGCGTTCCAGGCCTCGGGCAGGTCGTTAGCGGAAAGTGACCCGTCGAAAAGTCGCTGCTCCAGTTCGAATCGGATGATGATGTGCAGGTTGTAGGTGACTTCGTCGGAGTCGACGCGAATCGGATTTCTGGATACGCTGTTGATGGCGAGGTAGAGAGCATCGCTGGATACGTTTTCCAATTGGCTGGGGAATCGTTCTCGGAAGTCGGACTCGTATCGGTTCCAGAAAGCGCGACTGCGGCAGACTTGGTTTTCCCAGAGACGGCTTTGCGATTCGTGGGCTCCCATGCCGGCGGCTTTTCCGAGAGCGGTGTGGAGCTGGTCGCGTGGAAGCCCTTGCTCGTAGAGTCCGTGTCCGGTTTCGTGGATAGCGCTGAAAAGGGAGTCGAGCGGGTTGTCCGCGTCGAATCGGGTGGTCATGCGGGTGTCGGCGCCGTTGCCGCTGCAAAACGGGTGGAGGGAGACGTCTATGCGACCGCGCTGGTAGTCGAACCCGAGGTCGGAGGTGATTGTTTTGAGGAATTCCGATTGGGCTTCGATGGGAAATCCTTTAAATATGGATACATCTGGTTTCGTGTTGGAATTGAGGATACGCTCAACGATCGGGGCCAGTTCAGTTTTGAGTTCGGAAAAGAGCGCGGCGATGGTGGCGGTGTCCATACCGGGGTCGTGGAGGTCGATGTGACAGTCGTAGGCTCGATCGCCCCAGCCGAGGTGCTCGGCGAATTCTCGAGCGGCGTCGAGTTGCTGCTGCAGGAACGGCGCGAACTGGGCGAAGTCGGAGTCGGCCCGAGCTCGGGCCCAGGCGTGGTAGGCGGCGCTGTCGAGACGGGCTTTGCGATCGACGTATTCTTCGGGGAGGCGCGCGGCGCGGTCGTAGTCTTTGCGAGCCTCTTTGAGGACGATTTGATCGGAGGCGTCGAGCGATTCGATTTGGGCTTCGAGATCGGCGAGGACTTGCCCGAGTTCGGGGTCGACGGACGCGTTGTGGCACACTTGGGCGAGCGCGGCGGACTGTTCCGCCCGTTGGTCGGCGCTTTCGGGCGGCAGGTTGACGAGTTCGTCCCACCCGAGCAGGCCGGAGACGGATTCGAGGGTTTGGATGCGCTTCAGTTTTCGGTCGAGCGTTTGCAGCGGGGCGGAGGACATGGCCTATGAAGTCGATTGGGACGGCGCGAGTTGGCAATAAAAAACGGAGCCCTGATGGAGGCTCCGTTTTTCGGAAAAAATGAGGGAGATGGGCGTTCCTAGAACAGTTTGGGGACTTTGACGCCGGAGCTCTCTAGTAGGGTGGAGGCCTTTTTGATGAGGTCCATGGCGATGTCGTACTCTTTTTGGTACTTCGTTTTGAAGGCGGCGATTTCCTCGACGGATTTCGGGTCGAACTTGGCGACCATGTCTTTGATCTTGGCGATGCTCGCCTCGAGGTCGGGGATTTGCTCTTTCACGACTTTCAGTACTTCGTCCGGCAGTTTGCCTTTGAGGTCGTCGTACTGTTTTTTCAGCCCGGTCATCTGGCTGGTGAGATTGCTCGTATTGGCATTGAGCTCGGAGAGAAGCTCTTCGCGCTGCTTGGCGAGGGCGGCGCTGACTTCGGACTTGAGCTTCGCTGCTTGGTCGTCGGCCTTCTTTTGCACGTTCGCCAGGCCGCTGGCGAGGTCGTCTTTGGTTGCTTTCTCGGGCGCGGGCGCGGCGGCGACGGATTCGCTGTCGGAGGAATCGGAACAGCCGGAGAAAAGGAGGGCGGACGCTGCCAGGAGGGAAAGGGTGGTTTTGTGAATCAGCTTCATATCCTGAATAGAATTTCATGAAGTAGCCGTAGGAGCAATAGTGTTTTTGACATCGCCCCCACTGTGCGCTGCGCCGCAATCCTGTAGAGCCAGCGCTTGCGCTGCGCCGCGTATGAAGATCTCATTCTGTAAGTCGCGGCGTGGCGCAAGCGCCAGCCCTACGATTTTACAATTGGGATTGTTGCATTCTGGACGAACCTGCCTCTCCCGCAGGGAGAAATCCTGGCCGCGACCGAAGGGAGCGGATCAAGCGAAGCGATGTCCAGTTTCCGCTTTTTCGAGTTCTATTCTCGCTCATGATGAACAAACGCGCCGGGACGTCGCGTTCCACCTTGTTTCTTATATCGCTGCTGAGGTTCCGGCGATGTGGCCGGTGGTCCAGGCGGCTTGGAAATTGAATCCGCCGGTGACGCCGTCGATGTCGAGCGTTTCGCCGGCGAAGAAGAGGTTGGGGACGCGTTTGCTCTCCATTCGTTTGAAGTCGACTTCGTCGAGGGCGACTCCGCCGCAGGTGACGAATTCCTCTTTGTTCATGCTTTTCCCGGCCACTTGGAATCGGCTTTCGGTCGCCTGGTTAGCGAGCCTGTCGAGCTGGGCGTTCGATACTTGGGAGTATTGCGTGCGAGCGGGTATCTCCGAGAGTTGCAAAAAGCGCTCCCACAGTCGTTTGGGAAGTCCGAGCGGAGAGTGGGAGCCGACTTGTTTCGCGCCGTGTTGGCGCTTGCTGCGGGCCAGTTGTTCGATGGCTTGCTCGCGTCGCAGGGCGCCGGTCCAGTTGACCACGAGTTCGAAGGTGTAGTCGAGCTGGGCGAATGCGCGAGCTCCCCACGCGGACAGCTTGAGGATGGCGGGTCCGCTGAGCCCCCAGTGAGTGATGAGTACCGGGCCGGTCTGGGAGAGGTTCGCTTCTGGCGATGATACGTGGGCGTTGGGCACGGATAGACCTTGGAGGCCGTTGATGCGCTCGTCGTCGATATGGAAGGTGAAGAGCGACGGCGCGGTCGGCGTGATGGTGTGGCCGAGCGATTGGGCGAGGGAGTGCCCGGAGCCTTGCTTGCCTCCGCCGGTGGCGATGACGACGCGGTCGGCGTGGAGGGTTTCGCCGTCGACGGTTTCGAGAGTGAAAGTATCAGTATCCGAACATTGGATGCGTTCGACGCCGACGCGGGACCGAAGGGACACTCGATGTTCGAGGGCGGCGACTTCGAGGCAGTCGATGATCGTTTGGGACGAATCGGTGATGGGGAACATGCGTCCGTCGCTTTCAGTCTTGAGCGTTACTCCGCGGTGTTCGAGCCACGCGACCATGTCGCTGGGCTGCCATTGGTAGAAGGGGCCGAGGAGTTCTTTCGAGCCGCGCGGGTAGCGGGTGACGAGTTCTCTTGGATCGAAGCAGGCGTGGGTGACGTTGCAACGTCCGCCGCCGGAAATTTTGACTTTGGAAAGGAATCGTCCCGATTTTTCAAATACAGTGATGCGGGCGTCGGGATTCACTTCGGCCGCGGATATCGCTGCGAAAAAGCCGGCGGCTCCTCCCCCGATGACGGCGATTCGAATGGAGTCGGAGGCCATGCGGGTGGGGGAGTGGGAGCTGGGTTCGGGCTTAGCCGAATATTTGGGCGTGGAGGGCCCGGGCGTCGTCGGCGGCGAGACGGGGTCCGAATTTCGAGACAACGCGCGACGAGGCGAGGCTGGCGAGGGCGCCGGCTTCGGCGAAGCTTTTCCCGTTGGTGACGCCGTAAAGGAAGGCGCCGGCGAAGAGGTCGCCCGCCCCGTTGGTGTCGATGGCGGTCGCTTCGAAGGGGTCGATTTCGATTTCGGCGTTGCCGTCGAAGACGAGTGCCCCTTTGGGCCCGAGGGTGACGACAAAGGTTCTGGCGGCGGACTTGAGGGACTCTACGGCGGCGGCGAGGCTGTCGGCGCCGGTGTAGAGGAGGGCTTCTTCTTCGTTGCAGAAGAGGAGGTCGATTCCGTCGCCGACGACTTCGGCCATTTGGTCTCGGAAGTACTTGACCATGCTGGGGTCTGAGAAGGTGAGGGCGGTTCTTACGCTGTTGGCTTCGGCGAGCTCTTTGGCGCCGATCATGGCTTCGCGGCTGGCGTCGCCGGTGACGAGGTAGCCTTCGATGTAGAGGTACTGGGAATTTTTGAGGGCGGTTTCGTCGATTTCTTTAACCGAGTATTCGGCGGTGATGCCGAGGAAGGTGTTCATGGTTCGCTCGGCGTCGGGGGTGGTCATGACGAGGCATTTCCCGGTGATCCCGTCCTCGTGGGCGCCGGGTGAGAGATTGGTGGAGACGCCGTTGGCGGTGAGGTCGTCGTGGTAGAAGTCGCCCATTTCGTCGTTAGCGACTTTGCAGGAGTAGAAGCACTGCGCTCCGAACTGGGCGGCGCCAATGATTGTATTGGCGGCGGACCCGCCGCATTGGCGATCGGCGCTGGGCAGGTGGATGGCGTCGACGAGGGTTCGCTGGCGTTCTTCGTCGACGAGGGTCATGATGCCTTTCTCGATGGCGTGGTCGGCGACGAATTGGTCGGTTACTTCGGTGACGATGTCGACGAGGGCGTTGCCCATGCCGTAGATGTGGTACTGTTCGCTCATTTAAATAGTTTCCTGTTGCTGGCCTGGAGAGGCTTGGGCTCCGACGAAATAGTCTGGATTGTGTCGCGCAAACAAAAATTCGGGGTTGAAGGCGAGATCGCGTCTGGCCTAGTGTCGCTGGCAATGACCGAATGGATAAATGAAGCCCGCGAATTGCTGGCCCAGTACCCGCCCTGGCTGGTGACCGTCTGCCTGGTGGTGGTGGGGGCGGGGGCTCTGTACGCGTTGTGGCGAATCGTGAAGTTCGGTATCGTTTTAGTGGTGACGGCGTTGTTGATCGCGTTGGTGGCGTTTGCAGCGTGGACCTTGTTTTTAGCGTAGGGAGTTTATTCGCACAGCGCTGTATGACAGGAGTTGTGATCTAGCTCACGCGGCACGGCGCAAGCGCCGGCCCTACAGACTTCTGAGCCTAGAGATTTCTGTTTTTGGGAACTCCCTAGTTGACCTGTATGGGGGCTTGCATTCACATGGCTGTCGAAGTGCAGAAAGATAAGGCTAAGAAGTACATATTCGTAACTGGCGGCGTGGTTTCATCGCTCGGAAAAGGTCTCACCGCCGCCTCTTTAGGCGCTTTGCTCGAGGAGCGCGGGGTGACGGTGCGCATCCAGAAATTCGATCCTTATCTCAACGTCGATCCGGGCACGATGAATCCGTTTCAGCACGGCGAGGTCTACGTGTTGGACGACGGCGCGGAGACGGATTTGGACTTGGGCCACTACGAGCGTTTCACTTCCGGCAAGCTCAGCCAGTTCAACAACCTCACTTCGGGCCAGATATACGAATCGGTTATCCAGAAGGAGCGCCGTGGCGAGTATCTCGGCGCGACGGTGCAGGTGATCCCGCACGTGACCAACGAGATCAAGGCGCGCATTCGGGCCGCGAGCGACGATGTGGACGTATTGATCACGGAAATCGGTGGAACGACGGGGGACATCGAGGGGTTGCCGTTCTTGGAGGCGATGCGTCAGTTTTCGCTCGAAGCGGGCCATGGGAATGTGATCTTCATCCACGTGACGCTGGTGCCGTTTTTGAATGCGGCGGGCGAGTTGAAGACGAAACCGACGCAGCAGAGCGTGGCCAAGCTGCGCGAGATCGGTATCCAACCGGACATTCTCGTGTGTCGGACGGAGCACCCGATCGATCGCGAGATTCGCGAAAAGCTGAGCTTGTTTTGCAATGTTCCGGTCAAGGCGGTGGTCGAGGAGATGGACGTGGAGTCGTCTATCTACGAATTGCCGTTGGCCCTGCAGCGCGAGGAGATGGACGACTTGGTGGTCGACTTGCTCGGCTTGGAGGCCCCGCCGATCGAGCACAGCGTCTGGATAGACATCGTGCGCCGATTGAAATCCCCGTCGGAGCGGGTTGATATCGGGGTGGTTGGAAAGTACATCGAACTGCAGGACGCCTACAAGTCGGTCTACGAGTCGCTGACGCATGCGGGCATCGCCAACGATTGCGCTGTCAACATCGTGCGCCTAGACGCGGAGTCTTTGGAGACGCCGGAGGGGCTGAACAAATTGAAAGGGTTGCACGGAATCCTGGTGCCCGGCGGTTTTGGGGACCGTGGCATCGAGGGGAAGATCGCTGCGGTGCGATACGCTCGAGAAAACGACATCCCGTATTTCGGGCTGTGTCTGGGCTTGCAGATCGCCGTGATCGAGTTTGCCCGCAACGTGCTGGGGTTGGAAGGCGCCAACAGCATCGAAGTCGACGAGTCGACGCCGCATCCGGTGATTTCCATGATGGACGAGCAAAAGGAGATCGTGGACAAAGGGGCGACCATGCGATTGGGGTCCTACGAGTGTCAGGTCAAGGAGGGCACGAAAGGGTTCGAGGCCTACGGCGAGGAATTTATCCGGGAGCGGCATCGTCACCGCTATGAGGTGAACAACGAGTATGTC
This sequence comes from Opitutaceae bacterium, assembly GCA_028284235.1. Classification (GTDB taxonomy): domain Bacteria; phylum Verrucomicrobiota; class Verrucomicrobiia; order Opitutales; family Opitutaceae; genus Pelagisphaera. The sequence goes on along the minus strand of JANQSC010000027.1, from coordinate 22,332 downwards.
GACCGGATCGAAGCGGCGGGCTTGATCGTCAGCGGGAAGAATCCGAAGCGCGATCTGGTGGAAATGGTCGAGCTAGCGGATCATCCTTGGTTTCTGGGAGTCCAATCCCACCCCGAATTTCTATCCAAGCCGAACAAGGCCCACCCGCTGTTTCAGGCGTTCGTCAAGGCGAGTCTGGATCACCGTAAGGCGTAGAAGTCGCCGATTAATTCCTTGTAAGCTTGGGCCGAAGGTTCAAAACGAAGATTCACCATGTCTAAGCTGCTAATAGAAGTGCCGATTCCTTCGATGGGCGCGACTGTGAACGAGATCACGCTGATCGACTTGATTTGCGAGACGGGCCAGTCGGTTGAGAAAGGCGAGAAACTCGCGGAGCTGGAGAGCGACAAGTCGATTTTCGATTTCGAGGCGCCCTGCGCCGGGACGATAAAGAGCTTTCTCTGCCGTGCGGGCGACATTCTGGACGTTGGGGTGCCTTTCTTCCGTATGGAGACGGAGGACGAGTCGATGCGCCATTTGGAAGTCGACGGGGACGGAGGTGAATCTGCGGCGAAGCCAGAGTCGAGCCCAACCGCGGCAGCCGCGCCGGTGGTGGCGCCTTTGACGGAGGTCGCTCCGGTCGCCGAGCCGGCTGCAGTCGCTCCGTGCGCGACTCCTGCGGCGAGCGGCGGTCCTCGCTGGACGCCCAAGGCTCGGAAGTTGGCGAAGGAGCGTGGATTGGATCCGGATTCGATCACGGACATCGCTGGAACGGGCCCTGGAGGGCGAGTGACTGCGGACGATCTCGATCAATATAAAGGCGCTGCGGAAACGAGCGACTCGCCGGCGCCGCAGGTGGCATCGGCTTCGTCGCCGGAGTCGCAAACGGTGCGTGTCGCAGGAATTGGCTACGCGGTTCCGAAGAACGCTCGGTCCAACGAAGAGATTCTAAAGGAGTTTCCGGGCAAGACGGCGGCGGAGATCGAGAAAGTTACTGGAATCAAGCAGCGTTACGTGATCAGCGAGGGCGAGTCGGCGACGAGCCTCGCGACCGAGGCGACCCGTAAAGCCCTGGAAATGGCGGGAATGTCCGTGGACGACATCGACGCGGTTATCGTGGCCACCTTGTTGCCCGACCAGCCGGTTCCGGGCGCCGCGAGCGCTTTGGCGAAAGAACTGGGGATCGGGCAGGCTTTGGCATTCGATTTGAACGCGGCGTGCTCCGGCTGGCTGTACGCGTTGGAAGTGGGACGCTCCTTCATCGCCGGGGGAACGGCGAAGAACGCGCTCGTCGTGACCGCGGAGATTCTGTCGAAGATTACCAATTCGAAAGACCATGAAACGGCGTTTTTGTTTGGCGACGGCGCCGGCGCGGCCGTGATGACCCCGCAGGAAGGCGGCCACCGCTTCTATCGGCACGAGCTCAGCGGCGATTCGCGCTTCACGCAGGCGATTTGCCGCACGGGCGGCGGGGCGATGAACCCGATTCCGCAGCCGGGCGACAGTCTCGACTCGTTCTACATACAGCTCGACGGCGGGGTTGTATTCAAACGAGCGGTACTGGCGTTTTCCGATATTATCGAGAGCGCCATGAAACGTCACGGGCTTTCCGAAGAAGACGTTTCCTGGATTGTGCCGCATCAAGCGAATGCCCGCATCCTCAAAGCCGTGAGCAAACGCGTGGGAATCTCCTACGAAAAGTTCATCGTGACCGTAGGCAAGTACGGCAACACGTCGGCGGCATCGGTTTCGATGGCCTTGGGCTGGGCGGCGGAAGAAGGGATTTTCGAAGCGGGCGACAAGATCATTTTCTGTTCTGTCGGGGCGGGGTTCACCTACGCGGGTGGCTTGATGACCTGGTAACGCTTATCCGAGCTCGTGTCGCAGAATGCTCAAGGCGGCAACCGCAGCGGTTTCGCACTTGAGTACGTGGGGTCCGAGAGTGATGGGCTGGAAGCGAGCGGCGGCGATGGCGGCGTATTCGCGATCGGAAAAATCGCCTTCGGGCCCGATTAGAATCAAGGCGGACGGAGAGTCCGCGGGGGCGCGTGAGCCGAGGGCTTGTTTTGTCGAGAGACTGTTGGGTTGCAGCGACGCGACCAGTTGGATGGCGAACGAGTCGGCAGTTTCCTCGATCAGCTGTTCAAGTCCGCGGGCGGCATGGATTTTTGGGATGAACGGGTTTCCGCTTTGTTTGGCGCCCTCGATCGCCGCGGTTTTCCATTTTTCGGATTTTGTCTCTGCGCGATCCGCCTTGATTTTCATCTCCGTGTGGTTGGTGACGAGGGGGTAGACGCTTTGGATTCCCAATTCGGTCGCTTTGCGAACGATCGCCTCGAGGCCTTTCCCCTTGGGAATCGCTTGGGCGAGAGCGATGGTGGAATTAGGGGGCGAATGTTGAGTGAACGAGCGCCCTAGCAGTCGAGCGGAGCGTTTGTCGGCCTCGACGAGATCGCATTCCCATTCGCGCCCTTCGCCGTCGAAGACGGTCACCGGGTCGCCGTTCCGCCCGCGATTGGCGGCCACCAAGTGTTGGGACTCCTCGCTGGAGAGCGCGATCTCGGGTTGGTCGGGGGAGAGATTCGGGTGGTAGCTCCTCAAGTCGGGCATGGGATCGACATTGGAGGCTGGGGGGCGAGGGGCAATTTGAAACGCGCCCGGAGGACGGGCTCACGGGTCGATTTTGGAAAAACGAAAGGGCCCCGCTAAGCGGGACCCTTTCTAACTTATCAAACTACAAACCAGAATTTAGAAAAACTACAACTTCCTCATCCACTTTGGGTAGGCGCAGTCGGGGGGAAAACGTTCAAAGAAAATTCATCTTTTTGGCCGAAAAGTGAAAAATCCCCCGAAAACGCGTGTTTTTAGGGGAGGTGGGGATACAAAAAAGCGCCGCTAAGCGGCGCTTTTTCAACTTATCAAACTACAAACTAGATACGAAATATGAACAATACCCTATAAAATTGTTATTGAGGTAGACGGTCCGGGTCCCAATACGTTCAAAAAGTCGGAAGAAAAGTTTGGAGATGGGGATTACTTTGTTTTAAGTAATTGAACTAGAGTGGTTTATAGAAAACAAAAATCGCATAGAGTCTAGGGAGCGGGATCGGGGAGAATGGGCGGGCCGATCGGAATCCCTGTCGGTCCCCGGGCTTGCCAACTCCCAGCGGGCTTGCGACAGTGAAATTCGAATCTGGCTGCCCCTTGTCTTAGTCAGGCGATCGCAAAAATCCATGGAGCCCCTAGAGAAATCCTCATCGAGATCGGGCTAAGTTGAGGAGTTAGCCACATTTTTTCATGAAACGACTCGTAGCTGTAGGACTTTTTCATTTGTCGCTTCTCGCCGGTCTAAACCTTGTCGCCGCGCCGCCCAACGTGGTGATTATTCTCCTGGATGACATGGGGTATTCCGACCTTGGAAGCTTCGGAGGAGAAATCGAAACGCCTCATATGGACGCTCTCGCGAAAGGGGGGCTCAGGTTCACGCAAAGCTACAATTCCGCGCGTTGTTGCCCCTCACGGGCTAGTTTATTGACGGGGCTTTATTCGCACCAAACCGGCATTGCAAACTTCACGGGTAGAGACCGGACCGAAGAAAGAGGTCCTGCGTATCTTGGGCGTCTCAATAAAACGTGCGTGACTCTCGGCGAGGTATTGCGAGCAGCGGGTTATGCGACCTACGGAGTCGGGAAATGGCATGTGGGACATCAGGAACTGCCGACCGACCGAGGATTTGACGAGTACTATGGTTACGTCCGCGGCTATGCGGCCGACCAGTGGGATCCTGCAAAAAACATTCGCCTACCCGAAGGCCGCGCTCTCGAAATCGAGTATGACAGAGAGGATTTTTACGCGACGGACGCGTTTAGCGACTATGCGGTCGAGTTCGTTCGCCAAGGGCAGAGTTCGGGACGGCCATTTTTCCTGTACCTCGCTCATTCGTCGCCCCATTTCCCGTTGCACGCCCCGGCCTCGACTCGAGACAAGTATGTGGCCACTTACCTTAGGGGTTGGGACACGCTCCGAGAGAAAAGATACGAGCGGCAAATGGCAATCGGCCTCGCGGACGACTCCTGGTCCTTTACGGGGCTTTCTCAGGTTCCGGAGGACAAGCCTGAAGTTGCCAACCACTATGCGGGGCAGGTCAATCCTACTTGGGACAGTCTGGAGAAGGATCGACAAGTGGACCTCGCCTATCGCATGGCGACGTTCGCGGCGATGATCGAGCATGTAGATATCGGCGTTGGCCGAATCGTCGAAGCGCTCGAAGAGAATGGCGATTTGGAAAACACCTTGATACTCGTAACCAGCGACAATGGAGCGTGCTACGAATGGGGTCCTTACGGTTTCGACGGCGCCAGTCGCAGAGGAATCAACATCGTTCATGAAGCGGAGACGCTCAACGAAGTGGGCGGACCGGGCACCTATCACTCTGTAGGGAGCGCATGGTCTTGTTTGAGCAACACTCCTCTTCGCATGTATAAGCATTTCAATCACGAAGGCGGCAATTGCAGTCCTTTGATCGCTCACTGGCCAAACGGTATCCAAAAACCCGATCGCTGGGTCAGGGATCCGGTTCACTTGATCGACTTCATGCCCACCATTCGCGAAGTTTCAGGAGCGAACTATCCCGCGGAATTCAACGGATTCCCAATTGCGCCCGAAGAAGGGCTGAGCTGGGTCGCGCTGTTCGAAAACAGGGGTCGTTTGGCGAACCGAACCTTGTATTTCGACCACTTTGAATCGAGCGCCGTTCGCCAAGGTCCTTGGAAGCTCGTTCGAGGCAATTCCCGGTACAACAATCGGACTTGGGAGCTCTACAATATAAACGAGGATCGGTGCGAAACTGAGAACCTCGTCGCGGTCCACCCCGAGATCGCTGAAAAGCTCAGGGCCGATTGGCTATCCTGGGCGATGCGAGTCAATCTTTACCCTTATGTCTATCCGTGAGACTAGGCTGTCGCAGTGTTCGTCAATGCCGCTGTCGATTTGATGTAGTTGTTATGTCAAGACGAATTCTTACGCTAACAAGTGTTGCAATGCGATGTTTCGCGTTGGCCTGCCTCTACTCCTCGGGCGTTCGAGCAAGTGAAGTTGACCCGCCAAATTTTCTTATATTCCTTTCGGACGACTGCACGTATCACGATTTTGGGTGCTATGGCAATGGGGACGTGGAGACGCCCCATATTGACGGGCTTGCGAGAGAAGGATTGCTCTTCGAGCATTCCTACAACTCCTCGCCGATGTGCGCTCCGACCCGCATGAGTCTCTACACGGGCATTCATCCGGTTAGGAATGGAGCCCACCCGAATCACAGCAGGGTTTACGACCACGTGCGGAGTTTCCCGCACTACCTTGAGCCCTTGGGCTACAAAGTCGCTCTGATCGGCAAGACGCATCATTCGCCGAAGGAGAATTTTCCATTCGAATTCCTGGGTGGCCGGCATCACGACAACGGCCAGGGAGAAGACCTGGAGCTGAGCAAAGTAGACGCTTTTATCCAGGAGAATGGAAAGTCGCCTTGGTGTTTGATGGTAAATTCCAATCAACCTCACACTCCCTGGAACCGAGGCGATCCGAGTCAATACGATGCAGGCGAATTGACGCTTCCTCCCTACTTGGTGGATACGAAGCGGACAAGAGACGAGCTGGCGAAATACTATGCGGAAATAACGTACATGGACGAACAACTTGGGAGGTGCCTCGAGTTCATCGAAAAGCGCGGGCAATCGGAGAACACGGTTGTCGTCTTTCTTTCCGAACAAGGATCCAACTTTCCGCACTGCAAGTGGACCTGCTACGACACCGGCTTGCGTTCCGCCCAGATCATCCGATGGCCGAAGCGAGTGCTCCCTGGCGCTCGTACACGCGCTATGGTTCAATATGTAGATTTGTTGCCCACATGTATCGAGCTCGCGGGAGGCGATCCCGGCGCATTCGATCTCGACGGGAAGAGCTTCGTCCCAGTTCTCGAGAATCCTGACGCGGAACACCGAACGCAGGTGTACGGCGTGCAAACATCGAAAGGGATTTACCACGGGCCGGACGCGTTTGGGATCCGAACTGTCAGGGACAGCCGGTTTCGTCTCATTTGGAATGTAAATTCACCCAATGAATTTCGAAACTCGGTGGTTGAAAATTCCAAGATATACGCGTCTTGGAGAGCCAAAGGCGAGACAGGCGACGCGTTTGCGCTGAACCAGTACCATCGCTATCAGGTGAGGAACGAGTTCGAGCTCTATGACTTGTCGAACGACCCGTTCGAGTTGCGCGATTTGTCGGCGAACCCGGACTACGAGAAGACGTTGGAAACGCTCCACTCCTTGCTCCTCGCCTGGATGCGGGAACAAGGCGATGACGGAGCGGCAACGGAGCTGGACGCTTGGGCGAGGATAGACGCTGCTCGGCGGAGTCGCTAGAGGAGCGTGTTTGGTCCAAAATTGCCAAGCAGAACGGCTCCTTCGAACGTGATGTCGATTCGAGCTCGTTTCGCGAAACCGGCATGCCGGGGCGTAGCGTCTTGCTTGGCTCACAGTCCGGCTTCGCGTTGCTACGCCGCGACAGGCTTCGTCTCCGCTAGCGCCTCGCGAAGCCTGGCATGCCGAGGCGTAGCAACCGGGTTGGAGCAACAGTCCGGCTTCACGTCGTTTCGCCGCGACAGGCTTTGTCTCCGGCTAGCGCCTCGCGAAGCCTGGTACCCAGGGTGGGACTCGAACCCACACTTCCGAAGAAAGCGGATTTTGAATCCGCCGCGTCTACCAATTCCGCCACCTGGGCATCCTTCTGAGAGAGGAGAGAGGTGTATGCCTGTCCGCGTAACCGGAGGCAAGCCAATTTCGGCATTTAGGCGAGTTGGGAGAATTAATTGCGCCCTTTGGCAAAAAAGCGTTTGAAATCGAGGAAAGAGCGGCCCAAGTTTTGCAGCCTTTCCTAATTGTCGGGCCATGGCGCAGCCTGGTTAGCGCGCTTGTCTGGGGGACAAGAGGTCCCGAGTTCGAATCTCGGTGGCCCGACCATTTTCCAACTGGAATGAGAGGAGGGAGCGATCGGGCGAAGCCCAGGCGATGAATAGGAATACAGGGTTTTCGACGCGAATGCTATGGCCGGTGCTGGCCTTGATGGCGACTCTCGCCTGGGCGTCGGGGTATAGTCAAAGCGGTCCCGACGGCCCCGAAATTCCCTATTTCGACAAGATTGCCCATTTCTTTGTATTCGGCCTGATGGGAACGCTCTGGTATCGCTGCTTGCCGGACCGATCCATGCGACGGGCCCGCTGGCTGGCGGCGGTTGCTTTGGCGTTGGCCTACGGAGTCGTTGACGAGTGGATACAAGCGAGCAATCCCCATCGTAGCAGCGATGTTCTCGACTGGGTAGCCGATGGCGGCGGCGCGCTGACAGCGATTTTCGTGTATCGGGGCTGGCGGCTTTACCGCCGAACTCTGGAAACCCGCATCGGCGATCTATTTCGAGGAAAACTCGCGGATATCGACTGAAACGAAACCTCTTCAATCGAAAGAATCGATGCCGATGCGCTTTTTTCTTGTCAAATACCACAAACGTGGTAGATATAACTACAATTGTTATGACAGAATTGGAAAAAGGGCTTTCAAAGCTGGAGATGGATGTGATGCGAGCGTTTTGGAAATTGGACCGGGCGACGGCTCGCGAGGCCTACGAAGCCTTGGCTGAGACTCCGGATTCCAAAGTGGAGTATACAACGGTGCAGACCATTGTGGGTCGGCTGGAGGCCAAAGGCGCGATTGAGCGCGTCAAGAAAGTGGGGAACGCCTGGTTGTATCGCGCGTTGGTGACGCGCAAGTCGATCGTGGGGAGGTTGGTGGACGATGTCGTCGCTTTATTGGAAGGGGCGTCGCAGCCGATTGTCTCGCATTTGGTCGAGTCGGGCCGGTTGAGCCGCGAAGAGTTGCTCGAACTGGAGCGACTGATCGAGAAGAGCAAGCGGGAGGGTTCTGACGATGGCGAGTGAGATTGAGTCGGTTCTCGCGCACTTGTGGGTGCACTTGATTGAGTCCTCGCTCTTTGCGACTGGGATGGTCGCCGTTTACTTTTTGTTTCCCTTTGTTCGAGCGCGGCATCGCTTTATTCTGCTTCAGGCGGCGATGCTCAAGTTTGTGGTCCCGACTTCGTTGATCGTCGGGTTGCTGCCGCGGCTGGAGTCAATCGGGACGCCTTTAGATTCGCTGTTCGTATCCGCGATTTCTGGATCGGCTGGGATGGCCCCGAGCGCGTCGATCACTCCAAGCGGGCCGTTCTGGATTGCGTGCGTATGGATGGCGGGAATTTTGGCCCTGTTTGGCTTTGCCGCGAGTGCTTGGATACGAAAAACGTATTCGAAAGTTGGTGATAAGTGGACCGATGAGGAATGTTCCGCTTCCCATCGCGAACTGTTTAAACAAGCAGGATGCCCGCTGGAATGGGTGGATGGGCCCGAGTTTCCATCGATTGGCGTCCGTGGAGTCTTTCGACCCAAAATAGTAATAAACCGAGTGTTTCTCGAGGCATTGTCCGAAGAGGAAGTCCAGTTGGCTTTTCTTCACGAGAGAGCGCACATCGAACGATACGACAACTTGTGGAGAGGTATTCACAATTTGACTGTATTCGTTTTTTGGTTTCATCCGTTGGTTTGGTTTTTGCGATCCCGGCTTTGCCTGGAAAGCGAACATGCTTGCGATGAGGCGGTGCTTTCCAGGGAAGAATCGCCCAGTCGCTATGCGGAGTGTCTCGTGAGAGCTGCGACGCTGGTTTCGACGGGCGGTGGGGCCTGGGCGGCTTCGTTGACGGGGACGTCGCTGAAGAAACGCGTAACTAGAATACTAACGTTTAATCCTATGAAAGAATCGAAATTGAAAGCAGTCGCGCTGATTGCGTTTTCCGTCGCCCTGATGGGAGCATTGGTCTCGGCTTCGTCTACTGCGTTGGCGGAAAGGGTCGAATTTGCGAATCTATCGAATTCCAAGACGATCTACAAACTGAGCGAAGTCGACACGTATCCTAAAGCCATCTATCAGATTGACCCGGAGTATCCCGAAGATTTGCCCGACGAAGGTTGGGCTACGATTGAGTGGGTGATCGATTCCGAAGGTCGAGTTATTCGGCCGAGGGTAGTCGATTCTTCCGAGCGGGGATTTGGGAAACCATCGATCGACGCGATTTTGCAGTCGGAATGGCATCCGGCCACGAAGGACGGGGAAGCGGTGAGTGTGCTTGTCCGTCAGCGCATGGAGTTCAAGCGAGGCGGCAAGCGGAGAGCTTTGGGTTGAAACTAGGGATGCCCGAGTTTGCTGGGGTATCCGCGTTTTAAGCGGTCGATCGTTTGCGATCGGCCGTTTTTTTGTCTCCTCATTCTTGCTTCGTTCGTGCGGCGCGTTTGAATAGCGGGAATGTCTGAGAGTCCGGAACAGAAACGTGTCGCATTTTTGCGGAGTGAAGTGGCACGGCACGACGAGCGGTACCATCGCAATTCGGATCCGGAGATCACGGATCAGGAGTACGACGCGCTCAAGCGCGAGCTGGAGGATTTGGAGAAGTCGCATCCGGAATTGGCGTCGCCCGATTCGCCGACGCAACGGGTGGGCGACGACTTGGTCGACGGCTTCGAGTCGTACGCGCATCGCCTCGCCATGCTGAGCCTCGACAACACGTATTCGAAAGATGAATTCTTCGCTTTCGTGGAGCGGGTGGAAAAGGGATTGGAGCTGGAGGGCGTCGAATTCGTAGTGGAGCCGAAAATCGACGGGGTTGCTGTGAGCGTGACTTACGAAAAGGGCAAACTCGTCCGGGCGGTGACGCGCGGCAATGGGACGGAGGGTGACGACATTACCGCCAACGCGTTGTTTATCGAGGAGATCCCGAGAGAGCTGATTGGGGACGGCGTTCCGGACGTGGTAGAGATTCGCGGGGAGATTTACATGCGCAACGACGAGTTTGATCGAATCAACGCGGAGCGCAACGCGGCGGGATTGGAGGAGTTCAAGAATCCGCGCAACTTGGCGGCGGGCACTGTGAAGATGCTGGATCGCGAGGAGGTTGCGAAGCGTCGCTTGAATATCGTTTTATACGGCCTGGGGTTTTGCGAGCCGGACATTGCAGCGACGCAGTCGGAATTCCATCAGCGATTGAGGTCGTGGAAATTTCCCATTGGGAAACGGCATTGGAAAGTGACAGGCGCGCAGGACGCTTGGAATGCGATCGAGGAATTGGATACGCTGCGCGAGCGCTTCGAATACCCGACCGACGGGGCTGTGGTGAAGGTGAACCGGTTGGATCATCAGGATTTGCTGGGAAAAACCTCGAAGGCGCCCCGTTGGGCGATCGCTTTCAAGTATGCGGCGGAGCAGTCGGAAACCGTGCTTGAGGGGATCACGATCCAAGTCGGTCGCACGGGTGTGTTAACTCCAGTGGCCGAGTTGAAGCCGACCCAGTTGGCGGGCACTACGGTTTCGCGGGCGACGCTTCACAATCAGGAGGAAATGGAGCGGAAGGATGTGCGCGTGGGCGACTCGGTGATCGTGGAGAAGGCGGGCGAGATTATCCCGGCGGTGGTTCGCGTTGTGCTCGAGAAGCGTCTCGCCGCCTCGGAGCCGTATGCGTTTCCGTCCTCCTGCCCGGAGTGCGGGACCGAGGTCGTGAAATTGGAGGGCGAAGTCGCTTGGCGTTGTCTCAATCCGGATTGCCCGGCTCAGGTGCGGGGGAGGCTGGAGCATTTCGCGTCGCGTCAATGCATGGACATCGAGGGCTTGGGAGTGGCGGTGGTGGACCAGTTGGTGGACCGTTCGCTCGTGTCCAATCTTTCGGACATTTATCGGTTGACGTTCGAACAGCTGGTTGATCTAGAGAAATTCGCTGAAAAGTCTGCGTCGAACCTCGTCGCTGCGATTGAGCAAAGCAAGCGAAACGACTTGTGGCGGTTGCTGCATGGCTTGGGCATTCCCCAAGTCGGAGCCGCGGCGGCCAAGGACTTGGCCAAGGCGTTCGGATCGCTGGAGTCGCTGCGGGCCGCAGATGTGGAACGGCTGGTCGAAGTTGACGGAATTGGTGAAAAGACGGCTCAGGGAATCGTCGACTTTTTCGAGAACGAGACCAATGTCGCAGTGATCGACACCTTGTTCGCCTTGGGAATGGAGCCGACCGCGCCGGAATCGGTGGCGGAGGGCGAGGCGATATTCGACGGTATGACCTTTGTGATTACGGGGACGCTGCCGTCCATGAAGCGGGACGAAGCGAAGGCGTTGATCGAAAGCAAAGGCGGAAAGGTCGCAGGAAGCGTGAGCAAGAAGACGACGTTTCTTTTGGCGGGGGAATCCGCTGGCTCCAAGTTGACGAAGGCCGATAGTTTGGGCGTCGAGGTGTTGAGCGAGGCGGATCTGCTTGAGCGGATCGGGTGATTTGCGGAAACTGTAGGGCCTTCGCTTGCGAAGCGCCGCGTTTCAGAGAGTATCTAGAGCTTTAATATCGCGGCACGGCGCAAGCGCCGGCCCTACGAAGTGAGAGTTTCTTTAGACCCCAGGTCCTTGCATCTTGGTTTGCAGCTCGACTTGGAAGGCTTCGATGTCTTCCTGGCTTGGCTGGTAGCCTTCTTGCGACGGGTCGAGACCGAGTCGGCCCATGGGGTCTACGTACCATTTTGCGGATACGCCGTCGCTAAACGTGACGCTTCCGCTGACAGCTGCGCCGGGGCGCTTGATTTTGTCGATTTCCACGCTGACTGAGCCGGGCCCGCCACTGTCGAGAGGGGCTGATGGATCGGGAGCGGCGGAAACGTCGTTGCTCGCGGGCGTTTCGGGCTTGGGCTCCTCGGGTTTGAGCTCGAGGTTGAGATCGTCTATGAGAAAGCGCGTATCCATGTAGGTAATGGCGACGCCAAATTCGTCGGTCACGAGTTTTTGGATATCGGCGATGGACGCTCCGTCGCCGAGGCGTTGGGCGATCGTCTGTTTCTGTTCGTCGGTGAGATTCATGGGGAAGAGCTGTGAATAGGTCCTATAGGACGTATAGGACTTATAGGTCCTATTTTGCTACCGGGACAGCTGGACTTTCAGGTAGTCGACGCTGTGGCGCACGGTGTCGTCTTGGTCGACGAGGTTCTCGACTTGGCGGCAGGCGTGGATGACAGTTCCGTGGTCCCGGCCTCCAAAGGCTTCGCCGATCTCCTGTAGCGAGTGCTTGGTGAGTTCGCGGCTGAGGTACATGGCGATCTGTCGCGGCACGGCGATGTGGTTGGGCCGGCGGCGGCTTAGCATGTCGGAGTGCCGCAGTTCGAAGTACTCGGCGACCTTCTTTTGAATGGCGTCGATGGTGAGCTGCTGTTTGGCGGCTTCCATCAGCACGTCGCTCAGGAGCATTTCGCAGGTGGCGATATCGAGCGGGTTGCCGGTGAGGGACGAGTAGCTGCAGACCTTTATGAGAGCGCCTTCGAGTCGCCGGATGTTCTTCACGATGTGCTCGGCGATAAAATTGATGATCTCGTCGTGAACTTTGAAGTTATGTTGCTCGGCTTTTTTGCGGAGGATGGCGACGCGGGTTTCAAAGTCGGGCGCCTGGATATCCGTCACGAGTCCCCATTGGAATCTGGATACAAGCCGGCTTTCGAGTTTGGCGATTTCGTTGGCGGGCCGGTCGCTGGAGAGGAAGATCTGCTTTTGCTGCTCGAACAGCTCGTTGAAGGTGTGGAAGAACTCTTCTTGTATCCGTTCCTTGCCGCTGAGGAATTGGACATCGTCGATGAGCAGCACGTCTACTTTCCGGTACCGTTTGCGGAATCGGGTGAGGGTATTGTCCTGGATCGCGGAAATGAATTCGTTGGTGAATTTCTCCGAGGAAAGGTAAGCGACGCGAGCGTCGGGCTTGTTGAGCAGAATGTGGTGCCCGACCGCGTGCATGAGGTGGGTTTTGCCGAGACCGGTTTCTCCGTAGACGAACAGCGGGTTGTAGGCGCCGGCGGGCGCGTGGGCGACGGCGATGGCGGCGGCGTGGGCCAGCTGGCTATTGGAGCCGATGACGAAGTTCTCGAAGGTGTTGCGCCGGTTGAGGGTGGCGATGTCCGGGCGGCGTTTTTTGGAGTCGGCCGTTCCGGGTCGGGCCTGGCGATCGCTGTCTTGAGCGGCGTCGACGCGGTTCCGCTCGTCTGCTTCCGCGGGCGCTTCTTGCGTGTCGTTTTTCAGGGACACGGTCACGGGGTATCCGAGAAAGCGCTGGAAGGCTTTGGTTAGCAGGTCGAGGTAGTTGTCGTTGATCCAGATTGCGGAAAACTCGTTGGGCACTTGCAGCACGACGGAGGTGTCTTCGGCGTGCAGGCACTCGACTGCAGCGAACCAGCTCTCGAAGATGTCGCGGGGGAGCAGTTCGGAAAGTTCGGCTTTTACTTTTTCCCAGATTTGGGCGGGTTCGGAGACCTGTGGCATTGAAAGGGTTAGAAACGTTGGCGGTTATTCACATCATTGGGCGGAACGCTTCGCGGAGCGAGTTTCTAACTTTGATTCCGAGGAGAATGGCCACAGCAAAAAGAGAGTTGCGAGCTTGAAGGGTGAGCAGAGGGGAGTAACCTTTCAAGTCGTTGGTTTCTAGGGATTTAACGGATAGCTTGTAGTGGAAAATTCGATTCAGGAAGACAAGGTGTAAACTGAGCGGGCGCGATGCGTTGAAAATTGAAATCTTGTAACAGTAACGTAAAGAGAAACGGATATCTCAAGCCCTAGTTTTGGACAAGTTATTAACATCGGATTGCGCATAAGTTTTTTCGCAAAGTCCTTGCCACGGCGATCGGGGATTCTCTCGTTCCGAACTCGCTTAAACTAAGCTCTTTAAGACGGCGGTCATTCGACAAGGGCATTTTTTCGGGTCCGTTTCGATCGGGCAATCGACGGTTTGATTGGGAAAACGGCGTGGATTCGTTTTCGAATTATTTTCCTTTCGCCATTGTGGCGATCAACCGGTCGTTGAATTCCTTCGCGGGGTCGTGCCCGAGGCGTTTGAGGGCTTGGACCATGGAAGCGACTTCCACGATTCGCGCGATGTCTCGGCCGGGGCGGACGAAGATCTCGATATGCGGCACGTCGATACCGAGGATGGTGAAGTAGTCCTGGTCGAGCCCGGTGCGGTCTTCTTCGACGTCGGGCTTGAGTTCCATGAGTGAGACGACGAGGTCGATGCGTTTTTCGGGACGGATGCTGCGAACGCCGAACATTTCCCCGACGTTGATGATGCCGATGCCGCGGCATTCCATGTAGCCTTGGTTCATTTCCATGCTGGACGCGATCAACTCGCGTTCATCCAACAAGCGGATACGCGTGAGGTCGTCGGCGACGATGCTGTGTCCGCGTTCGATGAGGGCGAGGGCGCATTCGCTTTTGCCGATTCCGCTGGAGCCGCGAATGAGTGTACCCATTCCTTTGATATCCATCATGGTGCCGTGCTCGGAAGTCGACGGGGCGAAGGCGGCGTCCAAGGACAATGTGGCCGCGTTGAGGAAATTCATGGTGATCATGGAGGTGCGCAGGATCGGCAGGCCGCGCGTCTCCGCGATTTCCTTCATGACTGGAAGGGGCAAGTAGTTTCGGGCGATGACGAGACAGGGAATGGAGTTGTCGATCAATTCGGAAAGGCGTTGTCTCTGGGTCGCTTTGTCGAGGCTTCGCAAATACGTCATTTCCGACGCGCCGAGCACTTGCAGTCGCTTGTTGGCGAAATACCGGAAGAACCCGGTGAGGGCGAGGGAGGGGCGATTGACGCTCCCTTCGCGAATCACGCGCCGCAGTCCGCGCTCTCCGGCGACGAGCTCGAGCTTTAAATGGTCGCCGTACTCTTTGAGGAAATCCCGCACGGAGAGGCTGTCGATTTTCTTGTACGGTTTTTGGGAGGGCATTGTAGAGAGGTGGCTAGGCGGTGGGTGTTTAGGGTTTTAGGTTATGGTTCTGTGTGGGAGGATGACGAGGACTTTCCGTCCCTAAACACCTAAACCCCTAAAACCTAGAAACCTCGCGCGGCGTACGCCGCGCTTGCTACATGTTGAAGTTCTCGCCCAGGTAGAGCTTGCGGCTTTTGGGGTCGTTGATGAGGAATTCGCGCGTGCCGCTGGTGAGGACTTTGCCTTCGTGAATGATGTAGGCGCGGTCGACGATCGCCAGTGTTTCGCGCACTTGGTGGTCGGTGATTAGAATTCCGATACCGCGGTTTTTGAGGGCGAGGACGATCTTTTGTACTTCGGCTACGTTGATGGGGTCGACGCCGGCGAAGGGTTCGTCCATAAGGAGGAACTCGGGCTGGGTGACGAGGCATCGGGCGATTTCCAGTCGGCGTCGCTCGCCTCCGCTCAGCGTGTAGGCTTTTTGTTTTGCTAGGGAGGTGAGGCCGAGGTCGGACAGCTGGGCTTCGATCACGCCTTTGCGCTGGCGGCGATTGAGCGGAAGCGTTTCGGCGACGGCTTGAATGTTCTGCCAGACGGTGAGTTTTTTGAATACGCTGGGCTCTTGCGGCAGGTAGCCGATGCCGAGGCGGGCTCGGCGGTGGACTTTGAGGTGGGTGATCGTTTTGCGATTGAGAAGGACGAAGCCGCGGGTGGCTTCGATGAGCCCGGCGATCATGTAGAAGGTTGTCGTTTTTCCGGCCCCGTTGGGTCCGAGGAGTCCAACGACTTCCCCGGTGGAGATGTCGAGGCTGGCTCCGTTGACGACGGACTTGTTGCCGTAGGTTTTCACGAGGCCGCGGACCTCGATCATGTTGGCCGGTTCGGCGGGTTTTTCTTCCGCCGCTTCGACTTCGTTCTCAACGGTCTCGCTCATTGTCGGTTTTGCCGGCGGTTGCGGTTGTTGTTGTTGGCGGCGCCTTGTTCTTCTTCCGTTTCGTTCGCGTCGCCGGCATCCGGATCGTTCGCCTCTTCCTCCGAGTCGGTAGGGATGATCGTTTCCGTTTCTTCGGGCACGATGGATGCCGCTTCGTTTTCTTCAAAACCGAAGTCCTCGATGGGCGGGCCGGTGATTCGAAGCTTGTTGGTTTGGTCTCCGATCATTTTGACGGTTCCGTTTCCGCGTTCGATGATCATTTGGGCGCCGGTGCCGTCCATGACGATCGAGTCTTGGTAGACGATCGGGTCTTCGTCGAGTATGATGACCTCTTCGTCGCGGAGGACTTCCGCTTTCCCGGCTGTCGCGGTTCGTTCTTCCTGGACGATCTTCACGTTGCCGGTCGCGAGGATTCTTCTTATGGAGCTAAAGTCGCCGATCGTGTCTTCACCTTCGGTGTCCTTCGTGTCGGTGAAGACCTCCATCTGGTTGCAAGTGATTTCGAGGTTTGTGCCCGACAGTTTCACGCTGCCGATCAGTTTCAAGTAGCCGCGCTCTTCGGTGATTTCCGCCTGGAGGTTCTCCGCTTCGATTACGGTAGGAACGAGCGGCTTGTCTGAAGGGACGATGGTGGACTCGGGCCGAGTGGGCTCGGTTTGGGCGTTCGCGACGAGGGCGACGGCGGAGACGAGGATAGCGATGAGTGAAAGGCGTTTCATTTGATGACGTTTCCGATGTTGTCGAAGAGGACTATTTTGACGTTTCTGTTGATGACGACCTGGTTGTTTCGCTCGCGCCAGTTCCAGTCTTCGCCGGTGAGGATGAAGGAGGCGTTTTGAATTTTGATGCTTCCAGGCCCGGAGGCGGTGTTTTGGCGGGCGTCGTCGAACTCGAAGAGCGCTTCGGGGCTTTCCATTTTTCCGATTACGGCGTCTCGTTCGTCGCCGGTGTACTGGCTGAGTTCCATGCCGAGGATTCGTATTTGCGACGCGTTGACGTAGATGCCCTGCTCGCCGCGCAGGTAGCCGGTGCGGTATCCCGCTTCGTTGAAAAGGGGCAGCTTGAAATTGACTACTGGCTCGTTGGGGGTTTGGGCGAAGGCGAGAGCGGCGGCGAGGAGCGCTCCCAGGAGCAGCGGCCTTCGTGGTTGTCGGATTTTGGCATTCATGTCAGCTATTGAGAACGCGCGGCGAGGATATGGTTGCAAACTTCTCTTACGGCTCCGGAGCCACCGGATCGAGTGGTTATGTAGTCGGCGGCGGCGAGCGGCTCAGGCTGGGCTTCGGGAACGGCGACGCCGATTCCGGCGAGTTCGATCGCTCCGGTGTCGATGATATCGTCGCCCATGTAGACGGCGTGTTCCGGTTTCAGGCCGATTTCGTCTAGGAGCGCGGCGAGGGCTTCCGCTTTGTCTTTACGACCTTGCACGACGTATTCAATTTTCAACTCTTCGGCCCGTCGGCTCGTTGCTTCGGAGCCACGACCGGATATCCAGGCGACCGCTACGCCGGCTTCCCGCAGCATGACGAGTCCGAGTCCGTCTATTATAGAGAAGCGCTTGCTTTCGGCTCCGTCGGAGGAGACGTAGAGGCTGCCGTCGGTCAGGACGCCGTCGACGTCCATAGCGAACAGTTTGACGGCGTTCCAATTAAGAGAGGGCGATGAATCCGATTCGGCCATTTGTTGTCGCTACTCCGCTTCGATCCAGTCGACGAGGGCGTTGAGGATACTGTTCTTGTCGGGCCGGTAGTCGGCCTCGAGTTCGGCGGCGAAGGGGACGGGCATGTTTTTGGAAGCGATGCGCAGGGGCGGGGCCTCGAGGTCGAAGAACTGTTCTTCGGTGATGCGGGCCACGAGTTCGGCTCCGAACCCGACGTTGCTACGGCTCTCGTGAATGACGACGAGGCGGCCGGTGCGGGCGACGGACTGGCGAATCCGGTCGAGGTTGAGCGGGGCGAGCGCCCGCAGATCGAAGAGATCGCATTCGAGCTCGTACTCTTCGGAGAGGTAGTCGAGGGCGTCGTTGGCCCAGAGCGTCATCTCGCCGTAGGTGACGACGGTGGCGTAGTCGCCTTGGCGGCGCAGGGAGGGTTGCCAAACGTCCCGGTAGTTGGGATTGAATGACACGGGCGCTTTGAGGAGGTTGTAGAGATTCTTATGCTCGAAAAAGAGGACGGGGTTGTCGTCCTCGTAGGCGGCGAGCAGCGCGTCGTAGGCGTCTTGCGGCGTGCTCGGGTAGAGCAATTTCGTACCGGGAATGTGGAGATAGAGCGCTTCGAGGTCCTGCGAGTGAAAAGAGCCGAAAGTGAGTCCGCCGCCGCAGGGGAAGCGCAGGATCATGGGGGCTTTGGCGCCGGAGCGGAAGTGGTAGGTGCCGGCGTTGAGCGTGATTTGGGTGGTGGCGTCGGTGGCGAAGTCGGCGAACTGGAATTCGACGATGGGGCGGTGCCCGTTGACTGCTTGCCCAGTGGCGTAGCCGACCATGGCCGACTCGCATATGGGCATGTTGATGACGCGACTGCGGCCGTGGGTGTTGAATAGGGATTTGGTGACTTTAAAGGGGCCGCCGTAGTCGGCGATGTCCTGGCCCATGACGAGCGATTCCGGCGACTCGGCGAGAATCTTGGCGAGGGCTCGGTTGATGGCTTGGGCGAAGGTGACGGTTTCGGTTTCGGTTTCGGTTTCGGCTTCGGGTTTCCAATCGACTGGCGTGGTAGACGGCGCGTAGACGTCGTCGATGAGCCCTTCGGGTTGGCACATCGGGAGCTTGAGGGCTTCGTTGACGGTTTCGGTGACGAATGACTTGAGGGTCGCTTCTTCCGCTTCGACGCGGTCGCCGTGGCCGTCCGCGACCAGTCGTTCTCGCAGGTTTTTCAGACAATCTTCGTCGAGCCATTTTTGGGACAGCTCGGGATCGATATAGTCGAGCGTGTCGTAGCCCGCGTGGCCCAGGAGCCGGAGGGTGTGCACTTCGATGAGCATGGGACGACCGGTTTCGCGGGTCTCGTCGATGGCGTCTTGGAAAATTTTCAGATTCTCCTCGATGTTGGCGACTTCCAGCTCGATGCCTTTCATCCCGTAGCCGGCGGCGCGGTCGACGAGTTTTCCGGCATACTGTTCGTGTAGCGGGGTCGAGTAGGCGTACTGGTTGTTTTCGACAATGAAGATGACGGGAAGGTCGAGCACGGAGGCGAGGTTCATGCTCTCGTGGATCTCGCCAGTGCTGGAGCCGCCGTCGCCGAAGAAGGTGACGCCGATCGCGTTGTGCCCTTTGCGTCTTTGGGAATCGGTGCCGCCGAGGACGTTGGAGGACATTTTGCCGAGGTGGCTGATCATCGGGAAGGACCGGTTGGCGGGATCGCCGTGGTGGGCGTTGCCTTCGCGTCCTTTGGTGGGGCTGGCGGAATTTCCGAGAAACTGGGACACGTGGTCGCCCAGGTGGTCGGACCAGACGAGATGGCCGGGCATGCCGCGGTGGGTCCAGGAGACGCAATCGATCGCCTTGTCCATCATGAGCGCTATCGGGGCGACAAGTCCCTCGTTCCCGTCGGATACGGTGACAGTTCCCTTCATTTTGCCCTGCCGGTAGAGTTCGAAGATGCGATTGTCGGTGAAGCGGCTGTAGGTCATCCAACGCCAGGCGAGAAGCAGGTCTTCGTCGGTCGCCCCGGAGTCCGTGACGCGGAGGTCGCGTTCGTGTAGGATTTCGGGCGTCTCTGGATAGGCGACCTGGCTACGTGCGGTGGTCATGGACATTGTGCGTGTCAGGGTTCAAGGCTCGGTTCGGCGGGAGCATTGGATTGTTCGCCGAGGATTCGAGTTCCAAGCGACGGGGATGGCGAGGAAAAATGTGTCTGGAGGTCGGATGGGCGCTATTCTGCAGGTGGCCCGAGGGGGATTGGAACGGCGCGTTCGAGGGTGCCGGCGATTGCGTCTAGCGAGTCGAGAAACACGAGCGTTTCGTCGGGATTCCAGTTCCAGGTTTTGCCGAGAACGTAGTGGCGGATAGCTGGAGGCGGGGTCGCGCGGGAAGCCGGCAGCGTCAGTGTCGCTTTCCCGACGACGTCGGAAATGACTTGGGCAACCATACCGTCTGGTGAAGTGAGTTGATGGATACACCAGAGTTCGTCGTCGACGAAGTAGGCGTTTTGCAACTCGAGGCTCCAGCCGGGTGTGGGCGTCTGAAATTGGAGCGCGATTTCCAAGGGGACGTTTGGATCGGGTTCGGGCCCGCAGGCGGCGAGGAGGGGGAGAAGGAGGGAAAGCGTGAGGGAGCGCATGGGGAAGAAACGCTGGATTCGCGGCTCCGGTCGTTTTCTAGGGGTAGCGTTTAGCGTCGATTTTTTCGATTCGCGGGATGTGGCGTCCGCCTTCGAATTCGGTCGCCAGCCATGCGTCGACGATGTCCAGGGCGTCTTGCTGAGTGACGGTGCGTTCTCCGAGCGAGAGGACATTGCCGTCATTGTGGGAGCGATTCCAAATGGCGAGCTGTTCGTTCCAGCAAACGCCGCAGCGGATTCCGGGCACTCGGTTTGCGGTGATTGCTTCGCCGTTTCCAGAGCCGCCGAGCACGATGCCTCGATCGAATTTGCCGGCGGCGACGGCTTCCGCGACGGGGCGAATGAAGTCGGGATAATCGCAGGACTCGGGGGAATGGGTGCCGTAGTCCTTGACCGTGTAGCCGCGAGCGGCGAGGTGGTCGATGATCGCCCGTTTGTAGGCGAAACCGGCGTGGTCGGAACCAATGGCGACAGTGAGTTTGCTCATCTCATTGGTCTACGGGGCGCCCGATGGCGACTCAATGTAAATTTGGACGGATTTTCGCCGCCCTCAATTGCCGCTCGGCGGGCTGTTTGCCAACTTGGAGGGAGTCACTCGGATCGACGTCTTCCCCTCGACCATTCGATAGGTCGTCTCGCCGATTTTTACGGATAGAGCCTGGAAGTCGTTGTAGTAGATGAGGACAGTCCCGGTCGCGTAGAGGACTTTTTCCTGTCCTTGAGGCAGGACGGCAAAGAAGAGGGAGCGCTGCTCGCCATCGGCTTCCTTGACTTCGACGCGGACGTCCTCGTTGGCGATGAGCGTGAAGGGCGTAGCGTTAGTCGCCGGAGCGATCGCTGCGGGAGTCGCGGTCAAGGCAGAGTCTGTAACCGGTTCTTCGGATCCGACGAACGCGAGGAAGCCCCAGACGAGGACGATCACGACGAGGGCCGCGAGTCCGGCGAAGATGCCTATCTTAATGGCGACGTCCTTCTCGATGTTGAAGCGCTCCCAGATCGGGGTCGAGGGGGCTTCGTTTTCCGCTTCCTCGATTTGGGCGTCGTCGATGGCGCCGGCGTTTTTGGGCTCTTCCGAGATGATGGGCTGCTGCTGGAGCTCGAGCCGACCGAGAAATTCGCGCGTGTCTCGTCGCGAGGACTTTCCCTCGCTGATAAGGTGGGCGTTGTAGTCCGTGATAATCTTGTCGGAATTGAGGCGGAGGTAGTTCGCGTAGGAGCGCAGGAACCCGCGGACGTAGATGTCGGGCAGGTTCATCTTGAAAGTGTTGGATTCGAAATTGTTGAGGTACTCGCCACGGATCTTCGTCGCTTCCGACGCTTCCCTGACGGTGATTCCTCGGCGCTTGCGCGCTTCTTCCAGACGTTCGCCTATACTCTGCATGAGATTACTAGTTATGGGGGATTACTTAATAAAACAAGCGATTAGGCGCCGGGTTTCAATGAATCTCTTCGCCTCGGTTCTTTTTGGCAAGTGTTTCAAATATGGCGTTTGATGGAGGGACTGGGAGATTGAGGGAGTTGGAGCGGTTTGAGAAGTTAGCCGCCCGTTTCGCTCGAGGTCGCGGCGAACGCGGAGCGATGCACTCTTGAGTTGTATTTTTACTTTGGGTACAATGAAGGTTGTGGTTAAAGCGAAGCCAAATGGCAGCTCTAGTTTTGCGCTTTCAGGAAGCCGAGGCTGACGAGGAAGTCGTCCATCTCTTGTACGCATTCGGCGTAGTAGTCGCGGCCGTTTGGGCCGGAGCGGCCGGGATTGAAGAAGCCGTGGGGGCCTTCTTCGTAGATTCGAAGCTCGCACCGTCCGCCGGCTTTCTCGATGGCGGCTTGGAAGGCGACGCCGGTTCCGACGGGGATGAGGTTGTCTTTGTCGCCGAGCAAAAAGAGGGTCGGGGGCGGGGAGGAGATATTGTGCAGTGGCGAGAAATCCTCCCAGAATTCCGAGACGCGTTCGTGTCCGTAGCCGTTGACGCTGTTGTCGATGACGGGGTTGAAGAGGAGGAGGGCGTTGGCTCGGGTGGATATCTTTTTGTCGTCGCGGGTGTCGTTGAAGCCGTCGCAGAAGGTGGTAGCGGCTGCGAGGTGACCTCCGGCGGAGCCGCCGCCGACCGCGAGCTTGTCGGGGTCGATTCCGAGACGTTCGGCGTTGGCCCGGACGTAGCGCACGGCGCTTTTGGCGTCGTAGAGGCAGACGTTGGGCGGGACGTTGTGGGAGGTCCGGGTCCGGTACTGGGCGCAGATGGCGACCATGCCGCGCTTGGCGAGGTAGCGGGCCTGGG
>JANQSC010000045.1 GCA_028284235.1 Opitutaceae bacterium | reverse complement strand
GCCCATGACGAAGGAGATTGCGCCCGAGCGGTGGGTGGGGTCGCCGATGAGGCGCACGCCGGGAGCGGCGCGGAGCTGGTCGGCAGCGTATTCGATTAGTTGGGACTCGTAGTCGTGTATGACGTCTCGCCCGATCGCTTCGATGTAGTCGATGGCAGCGGAGAGTCCAATACCGCCGGCGATGTGCGGGGTTCCGGCTTCGAAGCGCGACGGGGGCTCCTTATAGGTGGTGCCTTCGAAGGAAACGCGGGCGATCATGTCGCCTCCGCCTTGGTACGGCCGCATCGCGTCGAAGCGGGAGCGCTTGCCGTAGAGGCCGCCGATGCCGGTGGGCATGAACATTTTGTGGCCTGAAAAGACGAGGAAGTCGCAATCGAGTTTCTGGACGTCGACTGTCATGTGTTGAACGGACTGGGCGGCGTCGATCAATGTGGGGATGCCGCGTTCTTTGGCGGCGTCGATAATCGTCTCGATTGGATTGACGGTGCCGATCGCGTTGGAAACGTGGGCGATGGCGGCGAGCTTGGTGTGCGCGCCCATGAGATTCAGGTAGGCTTCGAGGTCGAGGTCTCCGTTGTCGAAGATGGGGGCGACTTTGAGGACCGCGCCGGTTCGGTCGCACAGCAGTTGCCACGGGACGATGTTGGCGTGGTGCTCGAGGTGGGAGATCAGGATTTCGTCGCCGGCTTCGACGAGAGGCTCGAGGAAGGAGTGGGCGACGAGGTTAACGGATTCGGTGGCGCCTCGGGTGAAGACGATTTCGGATTCGTCCTGAGCGTTCAGGTAGCGAGCGAGCTTGGCGCGGGCTTCTTCGTAGGCGGCGGTGGCTTCGGTGCTGAGGAGGTGGACGCCGCGGTGGATGTTGGCGTTCTCGTTGGCGTAGTAGTGAGTGATCGCGTCGATGACCGACTGCGGTTTCTGGGTGGACGCGGCGTTGTCGAGGTAGACGAGGGGCTTGCCGTTGACGCTTCGCTTGAGAATGGGGAAGTCGTCGCGGGCGGCTTGCAGGATGGCCGGTACGGTCGGTGGTGTGGTGCGGTCGCTCATGATTTTCACGGTGGACGGACTAGAGGAGAAAGGGATGGGCCGCCTCGTGTCGATTTTATTTGGCGTCATTAGCGGGGCAGGCGCGGCTGCGGGTGGGGTCGAGTGGAGAACTGTAGATTGCGCAAGGGAGGGCTTGCTTCGGAAGAACTGGGCGCGCATATACCCGGGATGCCTTTTGATGGTCTTGGTCTGTCAGACTCACTAATTAAAGCGATTTCGGAGCTTGGTTTCGAAAAACCGACGCCTGTGCAGGAGAAATCGATCCCCTTGATTCTCGAAGGGAAGGACATCATCGCCTCCGCCCAGACGGGCACGGGGAAGACGGCGGCGTTCGGATTGCCTACGCTCGATCGTCTCGAGCCGGGCAAGCGGGTCCAGTGCCTGATTTTGGAGCCGACGCGCGAGCTGGCCCATCAGGTCGAAGAGGCGCTGCAGAGCTACTCGAAGCATTTGAAGACGCGCGTTGGCGTGGTGTACGGCGGGGTGAAATACGGGCGGCAGCGCCAGATGTTGGAGAAGGGCGTGGACATTCTGGTCGCGACGCCGGGACGCTTGCTCGACCACATTGGCCAAGGGAATATTTCGCTGAAAAACGTCCAGGTGCTCATTCTGGACGAGGTGGACCGGATGCTGGACATGGGATTCCTCCCGGACGTGAGCCGGCTGATCAAGATGTGTCCCAAGAATCGGCAGACGCTTTTCTTCTCGGCGACGGTTCCGCCCGCGATCCAGTCGATGATGAAGTGGGTTTTGAAGGATCCGGAGGTCGTCGAGATTGGCCGAAACCGATCGGCGGCGGAAACGGTGACGCACGCGTTTTACCCGGTCGTGGAGCAGCAGAAGTACAAACTCCTCATCGAGTTGCTCAAGCGTACGCATTTCGAGAGCGTATTGATTTTCACCCGCACCAAACTGAACGCGGATTTGATCTCGCGTCGCCTGGAGCGGCTGAACCACTCGGTGGCGGTGCTGCATTCGGATCGGGCCCAAGGGGAGAGAACGGCTGCGTTGAACGGGTTCAAGTCGGGCAAGTACGAGGTGCTGGTGGCGACGGACATCGCGGCCCGCGGTCTGGACATCGCGGGAGTGACTCACGTGATCAACTACGACGTGCCTTTGAACGCGGAGGACTACGTGCACCGGATTGGCCGTACCGGCCGGGCGGAGCGCGAAGGCGACGCGTTTACGCTGTTGACGGAGGACGAGCTGAAGAACGCCGCTTCCATCGAGCACTTCGTGGGGCAGAAGATCGACCGCAAGAAAATCGAAGGCTTTCCCTACATGTTCTCGGCGTTGTTCGATGCCGAGGAGAAGAACGCGGCGCGGAAGTTGAACAGCCGGGCGTACGGACGGCTTTCGCGGTAGTTGACTCTCGGTTATCGTCGCAGATCTACCGGCGTTCGATGGATGGCGCGGTAGTATTGATCGCGAATGCGTTTTAGCGTCGACTTCGCTTCGATGGGGTTTGGGCTGAGGATTTTGAGGTTCCAGCAAGGCCCGCGCTGGAGTCGACTGCAGCCACATAGCAGCGTATCCGTTTGCTGCTCGTGCAGGTACTGAAAGAGGGAGTCGTCGCTTTCCAGCTCCGGCGCGGATAGGAAGATCGATATGAAAAAGGGTTGCTCGAATGCGATGTTCCATCCCGAGTGCGTTTCCTTGGCCGGCTCGATGGCGCTGCGCTCGAGAGCCGCCAGCTGATTGTCGTAGAGGAGCTCGAAGCGATTTTTAAACGAGTGGAATGTAAAGCATTCCCCGTGAGCGATCCTTCCGGGAGCGATCGCCTCGATAAAAAACAAGCGGCCGCCTGGGTCTAGTTCGATGCGCGTGCGTTGTTCGAATCGGCTTTCCGCCTGGAGTATGGTCCACTCTGGATTGACTTCCAGGAATCCACCCGACTCGACGTGGAACCGTTGCGTCCAGCTCGACGTGTCCGTATTCGTTTTATGGATTCTCAACGCCGTTGGATTGGAAATGGAAAGACTCGCCCCGCTGAGAGTATTGACATCGACGTCGACGCGATCCCCTTCCAGCAGTCCGGCGGTAGGGCTCATCACATTTAGGAGCAAGCAGGAGCCGTCCCAGTACGGTTTACTGATGTGTATGGGTGTTCGGTAGGCTTTGCGGTCCAGGCGCGTCTGGCCGTCTTCGTCTGCAATCGCGGTCGCTTTCAAATAGCCTTCGAGTCGCTTTCGGGAAGGCGGAGCTGGAGGGGAGGCATTCAGGAGAAAAGGGTTTCCTTCTGTATCCACGAGGAGACTTCGTCGACACCCTTGCCGGACTTCAAGTCGCAAAAGAGAAAGGGTCGATCGTCGCGCATCCGTTTGCTGTCTCGTTCCATTACGCCCAGGTCTGCTCCGACGAGTGGAGCGAGCTCGATCTTGTTGATGATCATCAAATCCGAGTATTGGATGGCGGGCCCGCCTTTCCGGGGGATCTTGTCGCCTTCGGCGACGTCGATTACGTAGATGAACGCGTCGACGAGTTCCGGGGAAAAGGTAGCGGACAGGTTGTCGCCTCCGCTTTCGATTAGGATGACCTCCGTTTCGGGGTTGCGCTCGATAAGATCGTCGATCGCAGCCATGTTCATGCTGGTATCGTCGCGGATCGCGGTGTGTGGGCAGCCTCCGGTCTCCACACCGAGCACCTTCTCCGATTCGAGGGCGTTGTTGCGGACGAGAAACTCGGCGTCTTCGCGTGTATAAATGTCGTTGGTGATCACGGCGAGCTTGTAGGCGTCGCGGAGCGTTTGGCAGAGGCGGAGGACGAGCATGGTTTTGCCGGAGCCCACGGGGCCTCCGATGCCGATTCGTACCGGGCGGGTGAATTTCGATTCAGTCATGGGATTGTATTGAAGAGGTTGGCGCGCGGAATTTCGAGTGGCGCGAGTCTAGGAAATGAATAATCGCGCGAAGGCGCGTTCGTGTCGATCGGAGGCGATGTCGATCGTTGGATTGAAGGCCCCCGCCCATTCTCGCTCGATTCGCAAGGATTCGCGGATGACCCGGCTTATTTGGCCGATCGCGCGAGTGAGAGTTCTCTGGGCGGTGTCCTGGCCGATGCGCATGATTTTTAGCGCGGCAGCGCAGGGGGCGGCCAACGCTTGGTAGGCCCAGGACGCGAGGGCGGCTTCCTCTGGGGTGGAGTGGTGGATTCGCTCGGCGGCGAAGACCGTGATATGGTGGGGGGCGATACGTTTTTCTTCTCGGAGCTGTTCGAGCAAGTTGAACTCGGGGCCGGGGCGCAATTTCAGGAGCAGCGAGAGGCGCTGTCTGCCTTGGGCGACGCTCGCGGTTCGAATCTCCTTGCTCAGTTTCGAAGCGCCAATTTCGGAGTCGATTTCCGCCACAAGCATTGGGTTGCCGCTTTCCAGCGCATTGTAGGCGAATCTCAAATACGGGAGTTCGAACTGGGTCAAGTTGAGGTTGACGATGGAGTCCAAATAGCGGCACAGGTCCTTCTCGGTGGTCACTAGTCCCCCTGCGACCAATTCTTCGAGGCCGTAGGAGTGCGCGTAGGACCCGATAGGGAAAAGGGGGTCTACTGTTTGGAGCATTGAGGCGAGCCAGGGAAACTCCGCGGCGCTCTCTTGGTCGGCGGTATCCATAATATTGTTATCAATGGTGATGCCCGTGCGAGACGATGACGGGTTCGAACACGGCGGTCGTCTCGGTGAACGCGATGTGGTTCCGATCGAGCATCTGGCGAATGGCGGGATCGTCTTCGGCGATCACCGCGTCGGAATCGAAGTCGGCGGAGAAGTGCAGGTTTCCAACCATCCATCCGTAGTAGGCGGCTTGTTTCGGGTCTTGGAAAGGGATCCGCAGGACGTTTTCCGGCGTTTGCTCGATGCGGTATTGGCAGTCGTCGGTTTCGTAGAACGGGGTTCCGTTTTTTATGGGGTGCGGCAGGTCGAAGCCGAACTCCGTTTCGTCGTCGGCGCTGGCTTTCCAGCGTCGTTTCGCCAACGTGCGGCGATCGGTTTTCAGAGGGACGACGCGCTTGTGTGTTTCGCCTGGGCCGAGGTGGTCGTTTACGAGTATCATATTCAGTTTCGATGTGCGTAGGGAGCGTTCGACGCGACGTTAGAACAGAAAGTAGCGCTGGGCGAGCGGGACGACTTCCGCCGGTTCGCAGGCGAGCGTTTCCCCGTCGGCTTTAACGATGTAGGTTTCGGGATCGACTTCGATTTTCGGCGTGGCGTCGTTGTAGACCAAGTCTTTTTTCGAGAGGGTTCGCGTATTGCGCACGGGGACGAGACGCTTTTGCAAACCGAGGGACTCGGCGTTGCCGCTTTCGAGGAACGCCTTGCTGACGAAGGTGACGGACGTATTGAAAACGGCCTTACCGTGGGCGGCGAACTGAGGCCGGTAGTGGGTGGGTTGGGGCGTGGGGATCGAGGCGTTGGGGTCGCCCATGTTGGCCAGGGCGATCATGCCGCCTTTCAGCACGAGCTCGGGCTTTACGCCGAAGAACGCGGGTTTCCACACGACGATGTCGGCGAGTTTTCCGACTTCGAGCGATCCGACTTCGTCAGCGGCGCCGCAAGCGAGGGCGGGGTTGATCGTGTATTTGGCGATGTAGCGTAGGGCCCTGAAATTGTCGGCGGCGGGGTGGGTCTCGGATTCGAGCGGGCCGAATTGAGTCTTCATCTTGTGGGCGGTTTGCCACGTGCGGGAAATCACTTCGCCCACGCGCCCCATGGCTTGGCTGTCGCTCGACATGATGGAAAAAGCGCCGAGGTCGTGGAGCAGATCCTCGGCGGCGATCGTTTCGGGTCGAATGCGCGACTCCGCGAACGCCACGTCTTCTGGGATGGAGGAGTCGAGGTGGTGGCAGACCATGAGCATGTCCAAGTGCTCGTCGATTGTATTCACTGTGTAAGGACGAGTGGGATTTGTCGACGATGGCAGGACGTTGGGTTCTCCGCACACTTTGATGATGTCGGGCGCGTGGCCGCCCCCGGCTCCTTCGGAGTGGAAGGTGTGGATGACTCGGTTCTTGAAGGCTGCGATGGTGCTTTCGACGAATCCGGATTCGTTCAGGGTGTCGGTATGTATGGCGACTTGCACGTCCATTTCGTCCGCGACGGTGAGACAGCAGTCGATGGCGCTGGGCGTGGTCCCCCAGTCTTCGTGCAGTTTCAAGCCCATGGCTCCGGCAGCCACTTGCTGGCGCAGCGCTTCGGGATTGGAGGAGTTTCCTTTGCCCATGAATCCGAGGTTCATTGGGTACTCTTCGGCCGCTTCGAGCATGCGGGACATGTGCCACGAGCCGGGCGTGCAGGTGGTGGCGTTGGTCCCGGTCGTCGCTCCGGTGCCTCCTCCGGTCATCGACGTGATGCCGCTGGCGAGGGCTTCGTCGATCTGCTGAGGGCAAATGAAGTGGATGTGGGAATCGAAGCCGCCCGCGGTGACGATATGTCCTTCGCCGGCGATCACGTCGGTAGAGGCTCCTACGACCATGTTTTCGGAAACGCCGTCTTGAATGCCGGGATTTCCGCCGTGCCCGATGCCGACGATGCGGCCTCCTTTTACTCCGATGTCCGCTTTGATAACGCCGAGCTTGGCGTCGAGGATGGTCGCGTTGGTGATGATGAGGTCGAGCGAGTCGGGCTCGACGGCGAGGGGCGACTGGCCCATTCCGTCGCGTATCACTTTCCCGCCTCCGAATTTGATCTCGTTGCCGTAGCCCCCGCTTTCCGCGATGAGGTCCTGTTCTACTTCGATAGTGAGGTCGGTATCGCCCAAGCGCAGTTGGTCGCCCACAGTGGGGCCGAACATCTCCGCGTACTTTTGTCGTTCGAATTCTAAACTCATGTTTTTGCAGGCTGAAATGGGATGGCTTGGTTAGTCGCTGGAAGCCTTGTCGAGGGGGCCGTCGATCTTGTTGTTGAGTCCGTGGACTTGCCGTTGTCCCGCGAGGGCGACCAGTTCCACCTCTTTGCTGTCGCCGGGCTCGAATCGAACCGCGGTTCCGGCGGCGATATTCAGGCGGAAGCCGCGGGCGCTTTCTCGGTCGAACTCCAGCGACTCGTTCACTTCGTAGAAGTGGAAATGGCTGCCGACTTGAATGGGTCGGTCGCCTATGTTGCTGACGGTGGCTACGCAAGTTGGCAGGCCGACGTTGGCCGGGAGTTTCTCCTCGGTGGGTTTCGGTATGAGTTCGCCGGGTATCATTGGATCGGGTTGTGTACAGTTACGAGTTTGGTGCCGTCGGGGAAGGTGGCTTCGACTTGCACTTCGTGGATCATTTCGGCAACGCCGTCCATCACGTCCTCCTTGTTGAGGAGCGTCGCTCCGAAGGCCATCAGGTCCGCGACCGATTTTCCGTCGCGAGCGCCTTCGCAGATTTCGTATGTAATTATGGATACGGCTTCCGGATAATTCAGTTTGAGGCCCCGTTGCTGCCGTCGACGGGCAAGGTCGGCGGCGACGACGACCATGAGTTTGTCTTTTTCGCGAGGAGTTAGGTGCATGATGGTTAAGCCGGATGAGGGCGATTGAGGGTTCGACTCGGGAAATCGAGTCGACCAAAGGGATTTTTCTAGCCAATGCGTCTAGCAGATCGCAAGCCAACTTCGATTTCGCAATTGGGATTGAGCAAAGGGATTTGATTCGAGGCGATTCGAGGCGGGGACCTGATCAATATTAACCACTTTGATGAAGCCTCGATGACAATTCGAGCGTGTGTGGCTCTTTTTTGCGTGGTTCGGGTGAGTTGGCCCGGCTGATGCTAGTAGGGAGGCCTATCCGAGAGTGCGCAACTGAATCGGTATCCGATTTGGCGGTGTCGCTCGCTCCTCAAAACCAAACCAACTAACCACAACAATTAGAGGCAGAAAAACACTATGAACCTATTTCGAAAACTGACTGGCGCGATCGCCCTCCTCGCGTCCATCGCGACCTTGGGCGCCGCCGAAACTGTAAAAGTAGGCGTCCTCCATTCCTTGAGCGGGACAATGGCGATTAGCGAAACGTCCTTGAGAGACATTTTGCTTTTCACATTCGACGAGATTAACGCGAACGGCGGAGTTCTGGGCAAGAAGATCGAGCCGGTGGTCGTCGATGGGGCGTCGGATTGGCCGACGTTCGCGGAAAAGGCGGAGCAGTTGCTCGCCCAGGACAAAGTGGCGGCGACGTTTGGATGTTGGACTTCGGTCAGCCGAAAGTTCGTCCTTCCTGTCTATGAGAAGTACAATGGGCTCCTCTTCTATCCCGTCCAGTACGAGGGGGAGGAAATGTCGCCTAACATCTTCTACACCGCCGAGGCGGTCAATCAGCAAGCGATCCCCGCGGTCGACTATCTGCTCAAAGAGGGGTACAAGAAATTCTATCTGATCGGCACGGACTACGTCTATCCTCAGACGACGAATCTGGTCCTGTTCGAGTACCTGCAATCCAAAGGCATCCCGGTGGAGAACATCGGCGGCGGTCTTCGCAAAGACGCGAGCGGGCAGGTGATCTCAGCCGGCAAGTACACGCCGTTCAGCCATTCCGACTACCAACAGATCGTGGCGGAGATCAAGGCCTTCGCTGCTAGCGGAGACGCCTGCGTCATCAACACGGTGAACGGAGACTCGAATGTATCCCTTTTCAAGGAGATCGCCGCGTCTGGTTTGACGGCCGACGATTGCCCGATCGTTTCCTACAGTCTTTCCGAAGACGAGTTCCGGAGTCTGCCGACAAAGGACTTAGTCGGCCATCTCGGTTGCTGGACCTACTTCCAGTCTTTGGATACGCCGGCGAACAAGAAGTTCGTCAAGAATTTCATGACGTGGCTGAAAACCGCTCCAGCGGGCGTCCAGAGAGAAGGCCGTGTCACCTGTTCGCCGATGGTCCTGTCCTACAATGGAGTCTACCTTTGGAAGGCTGCTGTGGAAAAAGCGGGCACCTTCGACGTCGACAAAGTGCTGGCGGAGCTGAGGAAAGGAATTTCATTCGACGGTCCTGGCGGCACTGTAACGTCTCAGGAGAATCACCACCTCACGAAAAACGTTTACATTGGCGAGACGCTCGAGGACGGCCAGTTCGAGATCTTGGAGTCGTTCGACAACGTCTACGGCGAGCCGTTCTTGAAGGGCACGTTTAAGTAAGCTCCGTCCTGCCTTTTCGTTTTACGGCCGCCTGGCAGCCCCCATCTTCTGCCAGGCGGTATCTCAATTAAGTTCTCCTGCGATGAAACCGGTACGTTCGTATTTACTTGCGCTGATAGCGACTTGCGCATCCGCGTTTGGACAGTCGGAATCGCGTTTGCTGCTCGAGCGTCTGGCGCTTGCGGAAAGCGACGCCTATCCCGCGATACTCGAGGACTTGTCCAATACGGGAGACTCCTACATTAGCGAATTCGTGGATGCCTGGAGAGTGGGCGAGGTGTACTCCCATGAAACCGAGTCCGGAGACAAGCTCATTTTAGTACAAGTATCCGAAAAATTCATACGTCTCACGAGCGGTGAGACGATGACTCTTTCCGAAGAGGAGAAGGAGTCGCTAGAAAAAAACCGTCCCTCGAGAAGTCTTCGGCGGGAATTGAAGCGGATCACTGATACGATCGACTTGTCGTCTCCGGATGCGGATACGCGTATTGCGGCCGCCTTGAAACTGGGGCTTAGCCAGAATCTCGAGTACCTGAAAGCGCTGGAAAAACGAATACTCTTGGAGGAATCGTCTCGCGTCGTTCGAGGATTCGAAGAGGCGATAGCGATCAGTTTGCTGGCCAATGCTGGGGACGCGTCTGTATTGAGGGATTCCATTCAGCGCCTGGGCGAACTTAAGTCGCTTCCTAGCCGCGATGGCATAGCGTCGATCTTGAAGGGCGCCGAAGAGAGCGGTGATGCCGAGTTAGCCCGTGTATGCCTGACGGCTCTGGGCAAGATCGACGGGCATCAAAAGGTCGTCGAGAATTTGGGCAACTTGGTGCGAGGGTTCAGCTTGGGATCGGTATTGCTCATCGTGGCCTTTGGGTTGGCGATCACGTTTGGTTTGATGGGAGTGATCAATATGGCCCACGGCGAGTTTATCGCGATCGGGGCGTATACCTGCTATCAGATGAATGTGGTGTTCGAGCGCTTGTTTGGAGCGCAATCGGCAGCCTACCAATGGTTTTTCTGGGTGTCGCTTCCGCTTTGCTTCCTTGTCGCGGCCGCAGTCGGGTTCGCACTGGAGAAAGGCCTATTCCGCTATTTGTACAAGCGGCCGCTCGAGTCGCTGTTGGCGACCTGGGGGCTGTCTATGATTTTCCAGCAGTGCTTTCGTCTCGTGTTCGGCGCTGCCAACGTGCAAGTGGACACGCCGCAGCTTCTCATTGGAAACTTCGATCTGGGAGGAGTGTCGCTGAGCTACACTCGAGTGTTCATCGTTGCGTTCGCTGGTATCGTAATTCTAATGACATGGATTCTCTTGTCGAAAACGAATCTCGGACTCTACATCAGGGCGGTGATGCAAAACCGCCAGATGGCGTCGTCGCTCGGAATACCGGTTAGCCGTGTCAATTCGATCACTTTTGCCTACGGCTGCGGACTAGCCGCGCTGGCGGGCGCAGCGCTCTCGCAAATCGGGAATGTCGGGCCGTCCATGGGGCAGGCGTACATTGTCGATAGTTTCATGGTGGTCGTTGTCGGTGGCGTGGGCAATTTGCTCGGGGCGGGGATTTCGGCGATGGGAATCGGGACGGTCGACCAGTTCCTGCAGCCTATGCTAGGGCCGGTTATGGGGAAGATACTCGTCTTTTTCGCGATCATCTTGTTTCTCCAGTGGAAACCGGGAGGTTTGTTCCCTGCCAGGTCTAGAAGTATGGAGGACTGACTGTTAGCCTGGATGAAAGCGTTCGAATCGAATCTCGAGTACAAGGCGTTTCTAACGATCGCGGTCGTATTAGTATTTTGTATCCCAATTCTGAATGCAGTCGTCCCGGAAGGGAGTTTCTTGCATGTGTCCTCGTTCCAGTTGTCGCTCTGGGGCAAGTACATCACCTACGCGGTGCTTGCTATGAGCCTCAATTTTCTTTGGGGGTACACGGGTCTTCTTTGCTTGTGCCAGTCGCTATTTTTCGCGTTGGGGGCATACGCGTTCGGAATGTACCTGATGCTGCACGTTGGAGTCGACAGCGTGTACAATACGGCATTGCCGGATTTCATGGATTTCCAGGGATACACGGAGCTTCCTGTTTACTGGGCGCCGTTCGAAAACGGAGGATTCGCCCTGCTCGCGGCCATGATCGTTCCGGGAATGGTGGCGTTTATTTTTGGATACCTGGCGTTTAGCTCCCGAATAAAGGGAGTCTATTTTTCCATTTTGACTCAGGCGTTGACCTACGCGTTGATGTTGTTGTTCTTCAAGAACAACTTGGAGCTGTTTGGCCAGTCGTTTATCTTGTTCGGCGGCAACAATGGGCTGACGGATTTCAAGGAGATCTTCGGCTCGAAGGTCGACGCCCAGTCGACCCAGATCGCCTTGTTTGTCGCGAGCTCTGTTTTGATGCTCGGAGTGTACCTGCTTATCGCCTGGCTATTGACGACGAAATTCGGAAAGGTACAGCAGGCGATTCGGGACAGTGAGAATCGAGTGCGGTTCTCGGGGTATTCGACAACTTCCTACAAGCTTCTCATATTTGTGGGATCGGCGATGATCGCCGGCATGGCCGGAGCGCTGTACGTTCCGCAGGTGGGCGGAATAAACGCGAATGAAATGACCCCCGCGAAGTCGTTGGACGTAGTGGTCTGGGTAGCCCTTGGAGGGCGTGGCACGAAGTTCGGCCCTATTCTCGGAGCGATTGTGGTGAGCATGATAAAGAGCTATACGACGCGGGCGTATCCGGATAGCTGGCTCATTATTCTCGGGTTGATATTCGTTCTGGTGGTGCTGTTCATGCCGAACGGGCTTATTGGACTGCCAGACCAGTTGAAGCCTGTTTTTGAGCGTTTCCGGAAGCGTTCGATTGCGAAGGGAGACGTAACTGAAAACCGCGCGTAGTTACTTATGATTCGGGTCCCAACAGAAAAGCATACGCCGCTTGTATTGAGCGTGGAGGGCGTGACCAAGTCCTTCGACGGGTTCAAGGCGATCAATGATCTGAATTTCTATTTGAAGGGAGGGGAACTCCGCACGGTAATCGGTCCGAACGGGGCGGGAAAAAGCACCTTCATGGACTTGATTACCGCCCGGACGAAGCCTGACCAAGGCAAGATTCTCTACCATTTGGATAGCGGTGAAGATGTCGATCTAACTCGAGTGCGGGAGCACGACGTGAGCCAGTTGGGGATTGGTCGGAAATTCCAAAACCCGACGGTTTATCGTTCTCACACGGTCTACGACAATTTGAAACTTTCGCTCAGCGGAGAAAGATCGGTCTTGAGCTCGCTATTCTACAAGGAAAGCGCTACTGACAGGGACAAGATTCACGATGTTTTGGATACAATACGCCTTGCCGATTACGAAGACTGCTTGGCGGGATCGTTGTCGCATGGGCAGAAGCAATGGCTCGAAATAGGAATGTTGCTTGCCCAGGATCCCAAGATTATGCTTGTCGACGAGCCGGCGGCTGGGATGAGCGACGAGGAGACTGAGCGCACGGGCGAATTGCTGCTTAGCCTGGAAGGAAAGCACAGTCTAATCGTAATCGAGCACGATATGGAATTCGTACGCCAGATCGCTCGGCGCGTAACAGTTTTGCACCAGGGCCATGTATTGAAAGAAGGCGCATTTGAATTTGTTAAGAGCGATCCTGAGGTGGTGGAAGTCTATCTCGGTCGTCAAACTCGAAACCATTGAACTGATAAAATGGATACATTAACGAATTCCATTGAGGCCGACGCAAGCGTGCAGAAACACGACGCTTTGCTCCGAATCGACGGCTATTCCGCAGGCTACGACGAGTCGTTGATCCTGAAGAATGTCGATTTGCAAGTCGGACGAAAAGAAGTGGTTGCGCTTTTGGGTCGCAATGGCGTGGGGAAGACTACCTTGCTCAATTCAATTTTGGGCCTGGTTTCCGGCGGCGGGGGTTCGATTGAGTTCGACGGAATTCGATTGGATGCGTTGTCGACCGATCAACGGGCGCGTCTCGGGATCGGCTACGTCCCCCAGGGAAGAGACATCTTCCCCAATTTGACCGTGCAGGAGAATTTGGATGTAAGCCTACGCGTCGCGAAGGCGGATAAAGCGGAGGCGAATTCTCGCAAAAGCGAAGTCTTCGATTTGTTTCCGGTCCTCTCGGAAATGCTCAAACGCAAGGGAGGCGTCCTCAGTGGCGGGCAGCAGCAGCAATTGGCGATTGGGCGGGCGCTCTTGCTCAAGCCTAAGCTGCTTATTCTCGATGAACCCACCGAAGGCATCCAGCCGTCGATAATCGACCAGATCGAAGACGCGATCTACGCGATCAAGAAGCGGGGCGAGATGAGCGTGATTTTGGTCGAGCAGTACATCGACTTCGCCCGCAATGCCTGCGATTCGTTTTACATTCTCGAGCGTGGCAGCGTTGTGGAGAGCGGTTCGATTGAGGGGTTGAACGACGGGCTCGTTGCGCGCTACCTCACGGTTTAGGGCAAAAAGGTCTGAATCGGGCTGAACCGCTTTGCTCGATTGAGAGATCGGAACATGAAAAAGCCCCTCCCGCTTGGCGGGAGAGGCTGAAAATCGTCGGCAGTCGAGAAGTTCTTGATTAGAACGTGAATATCGTCTCGAACGCCATAGAGGTGACGGTTCCTTCGGTGCCGTAGTCGGTTTGGCTGAGTTCGAGTAGCATGCCGAGGTTGTCGTGCACCGTCCAGTTAGGGCTGATGGTAAACTTGGTCGCGGTGTCTCCGCCGAGGATGTCTTGCTCGTCCTCGCTGATGCGGGCCGTGACCCCGACACTGTCGGTGATGCCCATATTGGCCATGACCAGCCACTGGTTTCCGGTGTCGCCAAAGCCGAAGTCGTAGTCGTTGAACTCGAACGCGTAGGTCATGTTGCCGACCTCGTAGGACGCCCAGAAGTTGATGAGGTCCATATCGTCTATTGCTGAGTCCATGGAGTCTTTGGCGTACCCGAGGTAGAGGGTCAGTCCTTCCACAGGGGTCAAGACCACTTTCGCCTCGATGCCGTACTCGCTGTCCTCGATGGATCCGTCCGCCCCGTAGATCGAATCGACGAGACCTAGGCCGAATCCGACGAAATCGTCAGCGTAGTTGACGCGGACCCCATTGAAGTAGCCGGGGATTGTTGCGGCGATGTCGTAAGCGTAGGAGTACTGGTAGAGGCCGGTCGGCTCGGCGGTTTCCCAGCCATGGTAGCTCAGAAACTTGCCTGCGTCGACAGTCAGTCCGTCTCCATAGTCGTAGGTAATGAAGGCTTGTTCGAGATCGAACTCCTCGTCGTCGTTGTCGCCCAAGTAGTTCAAGTCGATTTGTCCGGTCAAATTGTCGAAGTTGAAAATAAAGTCGAGTTCCGCTTGGTCCAAGTTGTAGGAGGACGAGTCGACTCCGGTGGTTTCGTCGTCAGTCTCAACGATTGACATGTCGAGGAAGCCAGAGACCGAGAGGTTTTCGTTTATCTCGATTTGAGCGTACGTTGCAGGCGCCGCGAAGAGGAGTCCCGCGGCCAGTGTTCTGAGTGGTTTGGTCATTGTTTTCGTTTTTGGTGTGATTTGTTTGTTTAGAGCAGAAACAGCGGAGTGGATTTCGTATTCCGTTGATCTTGCTCGTTCTCTAGCAAGATGGTTGCCAATCTAGGGATTTGGCCCGAATTGCGCCGTTTTGGTTAGAATTGACCGTTTTGGGCTCAAAATGGGGCAATGCCGGATTGGAAATTGCCACATATCTCGGTCGTCGCCTGTTCGCCACCCGCGGGCTTGAGCGCCAAGGCGAAAAAAAACCCTCCCCCGCGTGAGCGGAGGAGGGTTGAAAGTGAGTTCGTTCGGGCGTCGCTTTAGAACGTGAAGATCGTCTCGAGAGCGAGGCTGGTGTCGGTGCCTTCCGTGCCGAAATCGGTCTGGCTGATTTCGAAGATGATTCCGAGGTTGTCGTGAACCGTCACGTTGGGGCTGATAGTGAACTTGGTTGCGGTTTCGCCGCCGCGGAAGTCTTGCGTGTCCTCGCTGATACGGGCGGTGATTCCGAAATTGTCGGTGATGCCCATGTTCGCCATCGCGAGCCACTGGCTGCCTTCCCATTGGTCGCCCCACGGGTGGAGGCCGAAGTCGTACTGGCTCAACTCGAAGGCGTAGGTCATGTTGCCCACTTCGTAGGAGGTCCACAGGTTGATGACATCGCGGTCGTTAATAGAAGAGGCTCCGGACTCCTGTCCGAATCCAGCTTGGATCGTCAGTCCCTCGATGGGGAAGATGGCGATTTTCGCTTCGATTCCCTTTTCGCTGTCTTCAATCGATCCGTCTGGATCGTATAAGGAATCGACGAGCGAGAGTCCGAACGCGACGAAGTCGTCGGCGTACAAGGCGCGGACGCCGTTGTGGTGGCCAGGGCGGATATCGATGAGGTCGTAAGCGGTCGAGTACTGGTAGAGACCGGTGGGCTCCCAGGACTCGAATCCGAGGAAGCTGCGGAACTTGCCCGCTTCGACTGACAATCCGTCACCGAAAGAGTAGTTCAGGAACGCCTGCTCCAGGTCGAATTCCTCGTCGTCGTTGTCGCCGAGGTAGTTGAGGTCGAGCTGGCCGGTCAGGTTGTCGAAATCGAAGAGGAAATCGAGTTCAGCCTGATCGAGATTGAAGGACGAGTCGTCCTCCCTGGTCTCGTTGCTGTTGCTTACAATAGACATGTCAAAAAACCCGCTAACGGACAGGTTTTCGTTGATTTCGATCTGCGCTTGCAGGGAGGGGAATGCCAGCAGTGAGACTGCCAGCAGAGCTTTGAGTAGTTTGTTCATTGTAGTACTTATAGTTAGTGACGTTTGAGTAATTTGGCTAGGACACAGCTATCCACGGGATATACCGTGACTAAAAGGCGACATTCGCCGGCTGGGATCCAGTCGGTAGCATTGTGGGTTTTTGATTGATCGCGTCGATGTAGGCAGATGCCCAAATCTGTGCAGGAGACAGGCTTATCTAAGATAAGTCTGAGAGAAATAGATGAAACGGATAGGGATTGAGCAAGCAGAAAACCGCCATTTGGGTTGAATCCAAGGGATTCTGGGGCTGTTTCTGGTTTTCAGCGACGTATGCGTACAAATAGCTGTCAGAGTGGCAGCCTGTCGGAAATTTTTCGAAATTTTGCCAATATCGGTGTCTTGCTCGCAATCGCTTAAGCGTCCGTTTCCGGTTCGGAGCCATCTTCGCTCCCTTCGTCTTCGACCTCGACGATACGAGCGACTCCAAGGAGGCGGTCGCCTTCGTTGAGATTGATGCAACGTACGCCTTTGGTGGCGCGTCCGATCACGCTGATGTCTGAAACCTTGGTTCGAACGGCTTGGCCATTCTGGGTCAGCATCATCATCTCGTCGGTATCGAATACCGTGAGCGCTCCGGATACGCCAGAAGTGCGGGCGGCGATGACGCCGCTGCCGCCTCGCTTCTGTTTCGGGAATTCCTCGAAGCGCGTGCGCTTGCCTTGGCCGTTGAGGCCGCAAATCAGGAGAGTGCCGTCCGGGTTGACCACTTCCATGGCCTTGACTTCGTCGCCTTCGCCAAGTCGGACGCCGCGAACGCCGCGGGTGGCGCGGCCCTGGTCCCTCAAGTCGGTTTCCGGGAATCGGATGGCTTTGCCCTTAAGCGTGACGATGACCAGATCGTCTTCACCGCCGGTAAGTTTGGCGGAGATCAGGTCGTCGCCTTCGTCGATATTGATGCCGATAATGCCGCCTTTGCGGAAGTTCTTGTAGTCGATCAGATTCGTTTTCTTCACGACTCCGTTCTTGGTGCACATCACGAGGTGGTGTGTATCCACGATTTCCTTCAGGCAGATCATGGCGGCGATCGCCTCGCCTTCCTGCAATTGGAAAACCCGGGCGATGGAACGGCCTTTGGAGGTACGCGAACCTTCGGGGATTTCGTATACTTTTTCTACATACACGCGACCGTTGTTCATGACGAAAAATATGTAGTC
The DNA here is from genome assembly GCA_028284235.1 of Opitutaceae bacterium. Taxonomy (GTDB): domain Bacteria; phylum Verrucomicrobiota; class Verrucomicrobiia; order Opitutales; family Opitutaceae; genus Pelagisphaera. The sequence continues at coordinate 84,923 of JANQSC010000045.1, read as the reverse complement.
ATGCGTATTCGCGGTGAAGATGTGTTCGATGAAATCCTCTTCATAGGTGTTTCCGCCTTGCACGCCCTTGCCGCCGCGTTTTTGGGTGCGGTACTCGCTGTCGCTGGTGCGTTTGATGAATCCCTTGTGGGAAACGGTGATGAAGCACCCTTCGCGCGGGGTCATGTCCGCCTTGGAGATGTCGCCTTCGTAGGGGACGATCTCGCTGCGTCGCGGCGCGCTGTACTTCTCCTTCAGCTCTTGAAGCTCGGTCTTGATGATTTCGAGTAGCTTCTGTTCACTCTCGAGAATGCTGCGCAGTTCTTCGATCAGCTTGATCAGCTCGGCGTATTCCTCCTCGATCTTGCTTCGCTCCATGCCGGTGAGCTGGTAGAGGCGGAGGTCGAGGATGGCGGCGACTTGCCGGTCGGAGAGCGGGTACTTCTCTTGCAGGCGTTCCTTGGCTTCGTCACGGTTGGCGGACGAGCGGATGATCTTTATAAAGTCGTCGAGGTTGTCGAGAGCGATCTTGTAGCCTTCGAGGATGTGGGCCCGGTCTTCGGCTTTCTTGAGGCGGAAAGCGGTGCGACGGTAGACGACGTCGCGGCGGTGGTCCACGTAGCAGTTGATCAGCTCCTTGATGTTCATCTGCTTGGGGCGACGATTGTCGAGGGCCAGCAGATTGACGCCGAAGCTGCTTTCTAGAGCGGTTTTCTTGAACAGCTTGGACATGACCACTTCGGGGAACTCACCTCGTTTGAGCTCGATGACGATGCGGGTGTTCTCGTCTGACTCGTCCCGCAAATCGCTGATGCCTTCGATTTCCTTGGAGGAAACGAGCTCGGCGATTTTAGTGACTAGCGAGGCGCGGTTCACATTGTATGGAATTTCGGATACGACGAGCCGGTCGCGGTCGCCGTCCATTTCCTCTTTGCGAACGATGCCGCGCATGCGGACGATGCCCCGGCCGGTGCGCATGTACTCGTCGATTCCTTTGCGTCCGACGATTTGACCGCCGGTCGGGAAGTCGGGACCTTGGATGTGGGTGGCGAGCTCTTCGATCTCGATGTTGGGGTTGTCGATCTGGGCGCAGATGCCGTCGACGAGCTCGTTGAGGTTGTGGGGCGGAATGTTGGTGGCCATGCCGACCGCGATCCCGGTCGATCCGTTCATGAGCAAGTTGGGCAGACCGGAGGGAAGCACGTCGGGCTCGGTCGTGCTCTCCTTGTAGTTGGCGACGAAATCGACGGTGTCTTCGTCCAGAAAGCGCAGAAGGTCTTCCGCTACGTCGGTGAGGCGACACTCGGTGTAGCGGTAGGCGGCGGGGGAGTCGCCGTCGACTGAACCGAAGTTTCCTTGCGGATCGATGAGCGGGTAGCGCATGACCCATTTCTGGGCCATTCGCACGAGCGTGTCGTAGACGGACGAGTCGCCGTGCGGATGGTAGTTTTTCAGGACTTCCCCAACGACGCCGGCGCACTTGTCGAAGGCGCGATTGTGGAGGAGTCCTTCCCGGAACATCGCGTAGAGGATGCGTCGCTGCACGGGCTTGAGGCCGTCTCGGGCGTCGGGGAGGGCTCGACTGACGATGACCGACATCGAGTAGTCGATGTAGGCTGTCGACATGATGTCGGTAATGCTGGCGGGAGAAATGCGTTCGGAAACGGGGTCCATACGTATTTATTTTGTAATTACAGAAGCGGTCGAAGGGGTTAAACGTCGAGATAGGAAACGTTGAGAGCGTTGTCTTCGATGAAGGCCCGTCTCGGGGCGACTTCCTCGCCCATTAGGATGGTGAACATTTCGTCGGCCTTGGCGGCGTCGTTGATATTCACTTTCAGCAAGCGCCGTTTTTCCGGATCCATGGTGGTCTCGAACAGTTGCTTGGGATTCATTTCCCCGAGACCCTTGTAGCGCTGGATGGTCAGGCCTTTGCGTCCGAGTAGCCGGATCTGGTTGAGGATTTCCAGGTTCGAATGGATCTCGACGGTATTTTCGTTTTTCTGTCCCTCGTTCTCCAAAATCGTGTAGATGGGCGTTTCAGAACCTTGGAATTGGGTGAGGTCGAGGCCGATGCTCTCGACTTCGCGCAGGAGTTTGGACATCTCGTTAGACTCGAATATTTCGAAGAGTGAGATGCGCTTGGAAATGCCGGATTCGTCGTCCTGGATGGTGACGGTCGCGTTGTCGCCGTCGAGCTCCTCGGAGCCGATGCCGACGTCTTGCACGAATTGGGCCCGGTCGGATTCGCTCGGGAGGAATACGAAGGACTCCTCGTTCCCCTCCCGCACGCGGGCGAGGTAGCGCGGGAGCGTGTGATCGTTTTTTGAATACTGCTCGAGGTATTCGCCGAGGGAGGCTCCATGGCGGGACACGGCGCCGCCGATACGTTCGATTTGAGCAAAGATCTCGACGATCTGGTCGAGCTGTGTGGCGTCGAAAACGTGGCCGTCGTCGAGGCGGGTCATTTTGACGTCTTCCGAACCGAGCTCGAGGAGCATGCGGTTGAGCTGCTCGTCGTTGTCGATGTACTGCTCGCGGCGTTTTCGTTTGATTTTGTACAGCGGGGGCTGGGCGATGTAGACGTAGCCCGTCTCGATGAGCTCCTTCATCTGCCGGTAGAGGAAGGTCAGCAAGAGCGTCCGAATGTGGGAGCCGTCGACGTCGGCGTCGGTCATGATGATGATCTTGTGGTAGCGGGCTTTTTCGATTTTGAAGCCGCCGTCGCCTTCCACGTCGCCGATACCGCAGCCGATGGCGGTAATCATGGTTCGGATTTCGTTGTTGGAGAGGACCTTGTCGATTCGGGCTTTCTCGGAATTGATGAGCTTGCCGCGCAACGGGAGGATGGCCTGTGTGCGGCGGTCGCGCCCCTGCTTGGCGGAGCCGCCGGCGGAGTCGCCCTCGACGATGTAGAGTTCGCTCTCGTCGGGTTTTCTTGAGGAGCAGTCGGCGAGCTTGCCGGGAAGTCCGCCTCCGGAGAGGGCGCCTTTGCGCACGGTTTCGCGAGCCTTGCGCGCGGCTTCGCGGGCGCGGGCGGCGTTGAGGCATTTGTCGATGAGTCGCTTGGCCAGCTTGGGGTCGGTCTCGAAGGCGTACTTGAGGCGTTCGCCGACGATTTTCTGCACGATCCCGTCGACTTCCGAGTTGGACAGTTTGGTCTTGGTCTGGCCTTCGAAGCGGGGCTCGGGCACTTTGACCGATACGACCGCCACGAGTCCTTCGCGGGCGTCGTCGCCGGTGATCGACGGGTCCTTCTCCTTGATCAGGTTGTTGGCCCGGGCGAACTGGTTGATGACGCGGGTCAAGGCGGTGCGGAAACCGGAGAGGTGTGTGCCGCCCTCGATGTTGAAAATGGAATTCGCGTAGGCGAAGAGCTGCTCGTTGTAGGAGTCGTTGTACTGCAGGGAGACGTCGACGCCGGTGGCGGGCGCGTCGGGATCGTTGGGGTCCGCGAAGACGTCGCCGAAAGAGATCGGGTCTTCGTGGAGAACGTTCTTGGAGCGATTGAGGAAGCGGATGTACTCGGCGATTCCGTCGTTGAACTGGAAGTGTTCGCTCTTGTCCGAGCGCTCGTCCTTGAGGGTGATGCTGATCCCGGGATTGAGGAAGGCCAGTTCGCGCAGGCGCTTGGCCAGGATGTCGTATTGGAAAGTACGCGTTTCCAGGAAGATCTCCGGGTCGGGCTTGAAGCTGATTTTTGTACCGGTTTTCTGGGTGTCGCCGATGATGCTGAGCTTTTTGGTGGTGATTCCCTGGCTGAAGCTCATCTGGTGGATTTTTCCGTCCTTGCGGACTTCCGCCTCGAACCACTCGGACACGGCGTTGACGCACTTGGCCCCGACTCCGTGCAGACCGCCGGAAACTTGATAAGCGCCTTTGCCGAATTTTCCACCCGCGTGGAGGTTGGTGAGCACGAGCTCGAGGGCGGGGATCTTGTACTTGGGGTGGATATCGACGGGGATGCCGCGGCCGTCGTCTTCGACGGAGCACGAGCCGTCGAGGTGAATGGAGACTTTTATATTGTCGCAGAATCCGGCGAGGGCTTCGTCGATGGAGTTGTCCACGACTTCGAACACGCAGTGATGAAGGCCGCGCTCATTGGTGTCGCCAATGTACATGTCGGGGCGTTTGCGCACGCCTTCGAGGCCTTCCAGCTTCTGGATTTTTGATGCGTCGTAGTCTTCTGCGCCTTCGTGGTTTACGGGAATGTTTTCGGAGTCGCTCTGGTCGTCCATATAGTCGTTTTTGTCGATTGAAACGGTCTCAAATCGCGCGGGCGATCACAACCTTTTTCTCTGATAAAAACGGGCCATTGAATCGTCTGCTGCAAGGCGCGCAAGGCCCTTTTTCGCCGCGGCTCCGGAATGGGCGAAATCGGGCTCGAAACCGGGTTTTTCGGGGCGTTTTCCCGCGATTTTTCTGGATCGGCGACTGGGGGGGCGCCAGCGTGTGGCGGAACGATGAAACTGACTGTGAAATTGGACTACGCTTGCCGCGCCCTGGCGCAGCTGGCCAAGCGCTACGAGCGTGGCGAAGTTTCCAGCATCGACGAGCTGGCGGGCGTGGAAAAGGTGCCGGCCAAGTACCTGGCCCAGATCTTGGGCGAGCTCCGAAACGGCGGACTCGTCGAGAGCCGCCGAGGCAAGCAGGGCGGCTACTTGCTGGCCCGTCAGCCGAGCGACATTACGCTTCGAGACGCGATCGCCGTGATCGAGGGCGACTGGTTCGCGGCCGCGAGCGGCTCCGAAGGCGAGTCGGGCGGGGCGGTGGCGTCGGCTTGGAACGCGCTGCGCTCGGACCTCGAATCGAGCGCTCGCGCGGTGACGCTGGCGGATCTGGCGTCGCGCGAAACGAGCGCGATGTACTACATTTAGACGCTCGTTTCGGATGCGCCTTGACGCGTCCGTCATTCCGCCCTCCAATCGCGTTCGCATGACCACCGATTGCAACACCAGCCTCCTCGTCCTTCAGGATCGCGACATGAACGTGCAGCGGATCGAGCGGTCGCTGGCGGAGCTTCCCAACGAGCGCGCGACGACCCAGGGCAAGATCGACGGATACACGGCCGAGATCGAAGCGGGTCGCCAGCGAGTGAAGGAGATGGAGGTGCGCGGCAAGTCCATCGAGGCGGAAATCGCTGAAGTCGAGAACCAGGCTCTTAAATACAAGAACCAGCAGCTTCTGGTGAAGAAGAACGAGGAGTACCAGGCGCTCACTCACGAGATCGAGTCGACCGAGAAGAAGACCTCGGAACTGGAGGAGCAGGAAATCGAGTTGCTCTACGAGTTGGACGAAGCCCGCAAGACACAGGGCGAGTCGGAGGTCGAGTGGAACGAGAAGATCGATGCCGAGAAGCGCTTTCTGGGAAGGCTCGACGAGAAGGAGTCCCAGCTAAACAGTGAGATCGACGCGGCCCGCGCGGCGCTGGCCCAGGTGAAAGGCGAAATCGACCCGCCGTCGCTTTCCGTCTACCAACGCGTTTCGAGGGGCTTGAAGTTCCCGATCATCGTCGCCCTCCGAGACTCGAAATGCGAAGGCTGCCATATGCGGGTGTCCGCGTCGGTGGAAGTGGAGACTCGCAAGGGAACGGAAATAACGACTTGCGACAATTGCGGTCGCATTCTTTATTGGGACGCCTAGCTTCGGAGCCACGCGTTCGCTCCGCCGTTCTTTTTATGAATTCGTTCAAAGCAGGCTGCGGAGAGGAAAGTCCGGACGTCGCAGGGCAGGATTCCTCGCGAAAGCGGGGGAGGCTCGCTTCAAGGCGAGTCGACGGATAGCGCCACAGAAAATACACCGCCCGTGCTTCGCTCCGCTTTTTAGCGGAGCTTCGCAGGGCAAGCCCCTCGCTATGAGGCGACTCGAGCGGGGGTTCGCTTGTCCCGGGTAAGGGTGAAAAGGTGGGGTAAGAGCCCACCGCCGTTCCGAGCAATCGGGCGGGCAGGGCAAGCCCAATCCGACGCAAGACAAAATAGGGGGCAGAGCGGCCCGCTTTTCATGCCCCGGGTATGTCGCGCCTTTTTCGAAAGGGTCCCGTTTGCGCGGGACAGATAAATGGACGTGGCGTCGCTTCGGCGGCGTACAGAATCCGGCTTATCGGCTCCGAAGCTAGAACTTTTTGACCACCGCGCCGCAATTGGGCGCAAATGCCTTGACACGCATAACTTTTGGGGGAATATCCGCCCCTCCTATGGCAAATACCAAGTCAGCACAAAAGAACCACCGCAAGACGGTCGCGCGCACGTTGCGCAACCGCTCGCGCAAGACGCGGCTGAAGACTTTGGCCAAGAAAGTGCAAGCGCTCGCCGCCGCCGGCGACAAGGAAGCGCTCCGGGCCGCCGCCAACGAGTACATCTCGGCGATGGACCGCGCTGCCAAGACGAACCTGGTGCACAGCAACAAAGCCAACCGCACGAAAGCGTCGATGGCCAAACTGCTGGCCGCCTAGCGCGCACGAATTTCCCTCCTCCCATCTATGAGCCCCCACGTTTTGGCGATGGGGGCTCTTCCTTTTTCTAAGAGATTGTCCAATCAGCCCGCGCCCCCACTTCACCTCTTAATCCTAATCCTACTCATAATCCTAATCATCCCCAACACCGATTAAGATTAAGATTATGACTTTAGATTGACTGTCTGGGGCGGCTGATTTCCGATTTACTGACCGTTTCCAGACTATAATAGAGCGACATGTCGGATTCCGTCCCATTCATCTCCTTCCCCGAACGTTATCTGGGCGAGCAATCCGCCAAGTTCCCCTTGTCGGTGGACCACGAAGGCTATTTCGCGATTTGCAAGCCCGCTGGCGTCGCCTGTTTCCAGCACGACTGGAACGTGGGGAAGCCGGACATTTCCATGGCCCTGCGGCGGGAGTTGCTCAACGAGAAGCCGCAGCTCAGGGCGCTCGGCTTGGAAGGGCTGTTTCGCGTATACAAACTGGACGCGGAGCTGAGCGGCGTGCTGCTATACGGCAAGACCGAAGAATGGGAAGAGCGGCTGCGGAACGCGTTCGGCTCCCGTCAGCTGGTGTTTCGCTACCATTTGCTGGTTTCGACGGAACGGGAGGAGCGATCGCTGTACTGCGACCTCCCAATTGCCCTTCATTCCAATGGAAAGCGCATGCTGGTTTCCCACAAGACGGGCAAGAAGTGCGAGACGCGGTTCCAGTACTTGAGGAGCTATGGCCGTTACCAGCTTTGGGAGGCGGAGACGCGGGACTTTCGGCCTCACCAGATTCGACTGCACGCCGCGGAGCGGGGCTTGAACGTTGTGGGAGAACGAGACTACGCCCGGGGCGACCGAATTTTCCTATCCATGATCAAGCGCGACTACCGTCGGGGCCGGGAGGCGGAAAAACCGATCTACGACGCGCTCTGCGCCCATCTCGTTTCGGTCGAATTCGAGATCCCCGACTGGGATCTCCCCGGGGCCGGGGCGCCGATCCCCAAAGGCTTCGAGACGCTTCTCAAGAAGCTGGATCTCCACAAAGGCCCCCGGCGATAAGAGGGTGGGGAGCGGCGTCCAATAATCTGCAGATTCTTCTTTACAGAGGAGCGGGCTCGCCTCACCTTCTCGGGCTTTTCCAAAAAATTGAAGAGAGCACTCTATGGGTAACCTGAAGAAAAAACGCCGCCTGAAGATGTCGAAGCACAAGCGCCGCAAGCGTTTGAAGTCGAATCGCCACAAGAAGAAGGCTTGGTAGAGTACACCGCCTTGTAGAGCGGGGTGGGAGCGCTGGCGCTCCACCGCCGATTCGCTTCGCTGGGCTGTCGCCCTTTTTTCCAAAGCTCGGACTGTCTCGTCCGGGCTTTTTTGCGTCTGTATGGGGGAGGCCGAATTGGCGGGTTCGCCTCCTCAATACTCAGCTCCCTGAGGGGCTGGTACGCCGGATGGATTGGGGCGTCTCGACCACGGGCGGGCAATTCGAGGCTACGGAAAGCGCTCAGCGCGGCTAGTGTGGATTCGCGGAAAGGCGTAGAGGACGCGGCGGGGGCTAATCCATTCTCTTAGGGTGGAAAGCGCGGACGAAGCCGTGGTCGGTGAATCGAAACCGGGATAACTTCACTCTATTGGGCTCAATTATGAAAGGAAGGAGCCGATACGAATAGGTATCCCATCGGGGTGTCTATTCGCCCGGGGAATCCAGACATGATTTCCTCCAGTAAAAAAGATTACATCGTAGAGTATCGTCCCGCCTCCATTAGGATGGCTCGGGTCAGTTCCTTCGCCGCGCCCATCACGATCGAAGCGATCGAAGAGGTCCCAATCGAAGAGGACGCGGACGCGGTCGCCGACGCGGTCCGAAAATTCAGCGGGGCGAAAGCGAACGGCTACCTGAATGGCTCCTGTATCGTCTATCCGGAACGCCGGGTGGTGCGCCAAGTTTCGATCGAAGCGCCCAAAGGCAAAGAGACGGAGTTCATCTTCAACTTGCTCCACGAGGAGATCGAGAACGCCCCCCCCGAGCTGTCGGCCCATTGCTTGTCGCCGGAAACTGGCAAGGAGATCGACCCGTCGGACTTCAATCGCAAGGAGGTGCTCGTTTGCGGAGTGCCGGACCCGGATGTCTCCGAGTTGCAGCAGCGTATGCTGGACCACGCGATTTATCCCAAGCGTCTGGAATTGGGAACGGTCGGGACGATCGGCGCGTTGCAGAGCGCTCTCGCCTGGAAAAACTCGAACGTTCCCGCCTTGTTTCTGGAGCTGGAGGACCGGACGGCCAACGCGGTGATCATCGGCTCAAAGGGAATCGAGATGTCCCGCAAGATCGACGCCGGTTCTCAAGACATCGCGGAGGCGCTGAAAGAAGAGTTGAATCTTAAAGACATGGAAGCGTCCTTCCGTCTCTTGTCGTCTAAGGACTTCGACTTCAGCTCGATTTCGCGCAAGATTCTCAGGAAGCTCCTTCGTGAGTTGCAGTCGTCCATCGGCTACTACGAGGTCCAGACGGGGCAATCGGTCAGCTGGGTGCACTCGTCGTCGCGAAGGGTTGCCATGGACTGGCTCGAGGAAAGCGTCGGGAGCTTTCTCAATTTAGAGCCGTTTCAACTGGAAGTTCCCCAATGGCTCGAGTCCAGCGGGATCGAGTTCGCGAGCGACGAGCTGCGCGACATGACCGACCTTTCCTGGATGGGGCTCTTTTCCGCTCTTTGCACCTTCAACCGCGAGGAGGCTGTCGCGTGATTAAGAAGCGAGAAAAGAAAGTGGAGGAGGTCAAGGAGCTGAATTGGCGTCCCGACTTCCGCGACCGGGACTCCCTGCCGGATATCAAGACGGTTCGGACGAGCTTCTTCTTGTCGGCAGTGGCGGTGACCATCGCGGTAATGAGTCTCATACATGTCGGCTTCTACGAGTATTCGATCTACTCCGCTTCCGAGCGGATCGAAAAGGGCAAGGTCGAAGTCGCCACCCGCCAAGGGCTGCACGCCAAGGCGATTGGGATGAACAACCGGTTTATCGAGCAGGAGCGCCGCATCGATGAAATTGGCGAATTTGGAAAAGAGCAAATGATCGCCAGCGACTTGATCCTGGACGTGGGCAAGAGCCTGCTTCCCGGGATGTCACTGACCAGCGTCGAGTTCAATGAAACTCGTACCGTGCTGCATGGATACGTAATCGCTAGCGAGGAGACCGATTCGCTTTTGAAAGAATATATGGAGCGACTTAGAAATGTGGATACATTGAAAGACCGCTATACGGAAGTAACGCAAATATCAGTGGAGCGGGAACCGGATACGGACCAGATCAGTTTTCACCTGGAAGCGTCGAAACCCGAGGAGGACCCTAAAAAGAAATCCTAGCTATGAGTTTTGAAGGAATAATCGAATTCGTCCGCAAGAACCTGATGATCGCCCTATCGGTGGTAGTGATCGCTGGTTGCATGACGGTTTACACGCTTCACCTGGGGAAGAAGTCGGATCTGGATTCTGAAATCGACCAGCTGAATATCCGCATCTCCACGATGTTGAAGAACATCAAGAACAGCAAGGGGCTCGAGGAAGATATCGCCGCTATCGAGGAGCAAATCGAGGCGCTCGACGAGCGTATGTTCCATGCCCAGGAGCTCGCGACCAACTACAATTACTTCTACAATATCGAAGCGGCGACGGATATCGAAGTGAACGACTTGAGGCAAATCGGCATCGTCGAAGAGAAGGTGGATCCGAGAAAACGGCGCCTGCCCAAGCCGGTTGTCAATTCGTATGTGAAAATTCGTTACCACATGAAAGCGACGGGTCGCTACGGGGAACTGGTGAACTTTATGAGAAAGCTCGAAGGCGGCCCTTCGTTCTACCGACTCGAGAAATTTAAACTGTCCCGCCCGTCGAGCGCCGGGATCGAAGAGCTCTCTATGGACGTGTCGTTCTTGATGCTCGGAAAGAAGCCATCTTAAACGTGTTATGAGAATCCCTTTTAAAGCTATCGCCCTTGCCGCGCTGTGCTGCGCGTTCTCCGCTTTTGCGACCGCGGTCGTGAAGGAGCCGGAAGTTCGTTTGGAGAAGATCGAGTTCGGGAAAAAGCTCCTGGCCAAGAAAGTCGTTCTGCCCGAGCCCGAGCTGATCGCCCAGATCGGCGACCCGTTCGGAGTGGCCATTGAGAAAGAGGAAGAAGTCGTCGAGGAAGTGATCGTCGACACGAACCTACCCCCTCACGAGCTGATCCCGCTGCTGGCCCGCAACGTGAACCCGACCGGTATCTTCGCCATTGGCGGAGAGTACTACCTCATGTTCAAGGAGGAGAAAGTTAAAGCCGGTGGCGTTATTCCAGTCGTGTATCAAAATAAAGAATACAATTTAGAAATTGTTAGTGTCCTTCGAAACGCGTTCAACCTGCGTTTGGAAGACGCTGAATTAGAGGTAAAACTCAAGAATTAGAGATTATAACTAAAGTAGAGAGAGATATGAACACTGCAATCCGATTAATGATTAACACTATTCTGCTGGCGTGCCTGCCATTGGCGGCGCTCGGGCAGACCGGTCAGTCAGACGTCAATACGGACCCGCCTAGCCGGTCCGACGTCGGCAGGCAGTTCGACGATTCCGTCCTGACGGGCGAATCCGAGTCGAGCCAAAACGAGGGGGCGGGAAGCGGCTTGAGCGCGTCGCCTTTAAACAGCGAACTTTCACTGGGCGAGGCCGACATGATTTCGGTAGACTTCCCCAACGAGGAGATTCGGACGGTACTGCGCAACGTGGCGGACCTTTACATGCTCAACATCGTGATCCCGGAGGATCTCCAGGGAACGACGTCGATCAAGCTGAGGGACGTTTCGTGGAGGCAGATTTTCGAAGTGGTATTGGAGCCGATCGGCTACACCTACATCGAGGAAGGGAACATCATCCAGATCGTTTCCAACGACACCTTGAACTTCGAGCCGCCGATCACGGACATCTTTATGCTCAACTACGCGGACGCGTCGGACATCGCATCGACCGTGGGCAACATGGTCGACCCTGAAAAGGGCGGACGCGTTCAAATCGACGCTCGCACAAACGGCCTGATCGTTACCGAGCGCCAGTCGCGCATGTCTACGATTCGCCAGGTAATCGAGCGTTTGGACAAGCCGACTTTGCAGGTGATGATCGAAACGCGTTTCGTCGAAGTCACCAACAGCGATGTATCCAAAATCGGCATGAAGTGGAACAGCCTCGAGGAATTCGAAGTGAGCGCCACGAACCTAACGCGCGGGTATAACGACGCGGATACCCGTACGGGCTCCAATAATGCGGGTACCGAAGGCAATACTGAAACCAATTTCGGCACTGTCGATTTGTCGATCGGCGACTCGTCGATCTCGGGAGACCCGGGAACGCGATCCGGTCGATTGGTCAACAATCTGACCGGCCAGACTTTGCTCGACGCGACTTCGTCTTCCGACACGTTCATCCAGCAGAACGCGGTTCGAAATCTGACTTCGCTCGTTCACGGCGGAGCGTTGGAGCGAACCACGACCGCCGTATTTAGCGCGAGCCAGATTGGCTACGTTTTCAGCGCCCTGAAAACGCAAGGCAACAGCCGTCTCGTATCGCACCCGACCGTGGTGACGCTCAACAACCAAGAGGCGGAAATCGCCATCGGCGAGCAGTTTCCGATACCGAACTATCAGTACAACGAAGAGCGTGGCTCGTTCGAGGTAAGCGGTTTCGAGTACAAGGACATCGGCGTTATTCTGAAGGTTAAGCCTTCCGTGAACAACGAAGGTCTGATTACCATGAAGGTGAACCCGCAGGTCAGCAGCCGTACCGGCGAACGCGAGTTCGGCGGCGCCAGCGGAGCGAGCATTCCGATCATCTCCACTCGCAGAACAACCACCCAGATTTCATTGAAAGATGGATACACGATGGGCTTGGGTGGTTTGCTGCAAGCGAGCGAGATCGAGAACAACACGCGCGTTCCGTTCCTCAGCCAGATCCCGGGTCTCGGGGCTGCGTTCAAGCACAAGGAAAAGGATGGCGAGAAGATGAACTTGTTGATCTTCATCACGGCCAAAATCCTCTCGAGCGAGGATGCCGATTTCGAAGACGTATTCTCGCAGAGCCGCATGGACGACGTGGGAATCGACCCGGACTCCATCCGCAATCAGTAAGATTCGATCCGAGCGATGTAATTTCACGGGCCTCGTCCTTCGGGACGAGGCCTTTTTTTCGCTCAGCGCGCACGTGTCGAATTGTTGAATTTCTGGCGTGAGAAAACCCGCCGTCCCGGCGGGTTTAAGTCGACGCGTATGCTCCGAGCGGAAAGGGCGGCCGCTACTCCCCGATGATCGTCACCACGAGCGACCGCGTGTGGGGAGCGGCGCGGTGTTCCCACAGGAACACGCCTTGCCAGGTGCCGAGAAGGAGTTGACCGTCGTGAAAGGGGATGGACTCCGAACTCCGAGTGAGCGCCATCTTTATGTGGCTGGGCATGTCGTCCGGTCCTTCGTAGGTGTGGGTGAAGTGCGGATCGTCGTCGGGGACGAGCCGATTCATATAGCCTTCGAGGTCGCGGCGGGCCGACGGGTCGGCGTTTTCCATGAGCACGAGGCTGCAGCTCGTGTGGCGGCAGAAAACGGTGAGCGAACCGGAGGCGAGATCCGCGACTTTGAGCGCGTTGCGGAGTTTGTCGGAAATCTCGTAGGTTCCTTGTCCGCGCGTTTCGACGCGCATTTCCGTTTGAACGACTTTCACGATTCGCGGTTACTTGTCCTCGGCCTGTGGCGCGCTTGGTTTTTGGATATGGTCCTCGTCGGGCTCGAGCAGAATCGCGAAGTCGAGCTCCTTGTCGTCTCGCTTGACTTTAAACAGGAGGAAGCTGCCCGGGTCCTTGAAGAAGATGTGGTCGCGCAGGTCGTTGAGCGTGGCGATAGGCGCGCCGTCGAGGCTGACGATTTCGTCCTTCGCCTGGAGGCCGCCGCGCTCCGCCGGGCTGCCGGGAACGATCGACTTCACGAGGACACGCTTGGCGATGTTGTAGGCGTCGGCCTTCTCCTCGAACTGGATCGGGAGGACGCCGTAGCGCACACGCTTGATTTCGGCGAGTTGCGTGACGATGCGGGCAAGCGCTTTGGTCGGAATGATGTAGGATGAGTTCACCTCGGGGAGCGTGGCCATGACGATTCCGATCAACTCGTTGCGGGCGTCGAAGGTCGGCGAGCCGCCTTCCGCGGGTCCGATCGCGATGCTCAAGCGGGTATAAGTGAGCGGGAACTCGACTTCGGCGAAATGGCTTTCGAATCCCGCCACGAGCCCGAATTTCGGAGTGGGGTTGAAGTCGAGCGGGCTGGTGATCGCGAAGGCGAAGGAACCGATCGGGTCGGTTTCCTTCGAGTCGTCGAGCGCGATGTAGTCGAAGGACTCCGGCAGACTAATGACCTGGAGCAGGGCGACGTTCGTTCGCGCGTCGGTGCCGACGACGTCCGCGAGATAGGAAATTCCTTTTTGCTCGATCCACACGCGGGTGGTTTCGTTCGGCGGCAGATGGCTGGTGAGCACTTGGCCCGCTTCGCTGATGAAGAATCCGGAGAGCACGAGGAGCGAGACTTTGGGCTCGCCGTTTTCGTCGCGTTCCTCGGTGGCGACTTTCACGCGGACTACGGCGTCTTGATGCTCTTGATACACGGCCTGTATCGTCTCTTGGAGCGAGAGGGCGCTGGTGGGTTCCGTTTCCGCGTTCAGAACGGGACAGAGCGTCGCGACCAACGCGAGGACGCACTTCGCTCTTGATGCGCGGGTTGGAGGCCGGACCGCCATTGCGTCAAAAATCGTTTCCGGAGCGGATGACTTTCGCTCCCAGGCCGGCGTCGCGAACGCGGGCTCCAGCGGTGAACTGCTTGGGCTCCGCGATGATTTGGTAGCTGACCGGGAGGGCGTCCTTGGTGAGGGGGTTGACCTCGTAGTAGGAAACTGCGTCGAATTCTGGGATGGATTCCGTTTCCAGTCCGACTTGCGGCGCCGAATGATTGTCGACGACGAAAACGGGGGCGTCGTCGAGGTCCGCCAGCAGTTCGGCCGGGTTTTCCCCGGTCGGGACGTTTGCTTGCGTTTCAGTCGTTTCGAAGGAGTAGAAATCGGTTTGCGACAAGGTGAATACCCCGATCGCCAATACGCTCACGGTCGCCGTCGCGGCCGCCGACTTGCGGGCGACGAGCAGTACCAGCTTGCCGGTCCGCTCGTACCAGCTTTGCGTCCGGACGAGGGCGGCGAGCTGCTTGCTGCGCAGCTCTTCGTCGAATTTCCCCCAAAACGCGTCGTCCGGGCGTTCCTGCCGCTTCAGTTGGAGAAGCTGGCTGAGACTCTCGTCGTCGGCTTTGGAAATGGGTTTTTTGGGAAACATATTCGGGGGCGCGGTTGGATTAGCGGAGGTAGCCTTTCAGTTCTCCTTGTAGAAATTGTTTCGCGTAGTGGAGGCGGGACCGGACGGTGCCGATGGAGGTCCCGATGATTTCCGCGATCTCCTTGTGGCTGAGCCCGTCGATCTCGAAAAGCGTGATTACGGTGCGGTGCTTGACGGAGAGTTTCTGAAAGGCGTCGTTGAGCGTTTCCTGCAGCTCGTTCATCAAGGCTGCTTTGTCCGAATTGGACTCGGTCGCCATGTTCTCGATGAACCCGGCGGAATGGTCCTCCTCGACCATCTTTTCGAAACTGAAGAAGCGACGCAGCTTGTTTTTCCGTAGGTGGGTGAGCGACGTGTTCAGGGCGATGCGGTAAAGCCAAGTGAAAAAGCTCGATTTCCCTTTGAAGCGGTTGATCGACTGGAAAGCCTTGATGAAGGTCTCCTGGGCGAGGTCGGACGCGTCTTCACGGTTGGAGGTTAAATTGTAAATCACCGAGTAGACCCGCTCCCGGTATTTGAGGATGAGAGCGTCGAATGCGTCCACGTCGCCGGCCTGGACCTTCTGCACGATGGCGAGGTCCTCGTCCGCTTCCCGGCGCCGTTCTGGCGAGGATGCGAGCGTTTTGGTAATGGCTTTGGAGAGGCTCATGACGGCTACTTTTCAGAAACGCTATACGAAATACGCTAAATGTCTAGATTCCATCCACTTAAAATGGGGCGTGCTGGCTGGAATTCAGTGGAGTTTCAATGGCTTGCCCCGTCTGACTGGAGCGTGTCGACCTGGTTCCATAGGAGTTGGCTAATTGTATTGAGCAAGTCGGCGTCCGGATTCCCCAAAAACGGCTCCAAAGTGGCTCGGGCGGAGCGAATTTCCTGGAAAATCGCCTCGCGCACCTCGTCGATCACTCCGGTCGAGTCCAGAAAGTCGAGCCAGCGGTCGACTTGGGCGTCGCGCTTCCCGGCGAGCGTTTCCCTCAGCTGGGCGGCTTCTTCGGGCGGGAGGCGGTCCCGGAGGAGAATCAAGGGGAGCGTGGCCTTGCCCGTGGCGATGTCGGTGCCGAGGGTTTTGCCGATTTTCTCCTCGGAGCCGACAAGATCGGTAAGGTCGTCGTAAATCTGGTAGGCGATCCCCAGATGCCGGCCAAACGCGCCGGCGGCCTCCACGTATTCCGGCTCGCGCCCGGCGAGACGGGCTCCGAGGAAGCAGGCGACTTGGAAGAGCTCGGCGGTCTTGAGGTCGATCACCCGGCGGTAGGTCGGCAGATCGATGTCGGGGTCGCCGCGCTGCATGGTTTGCAGGATTTCCCCGGTGCAGACATTGCGCATGGCGATAGCGACCTTTTCGCTCACCTCGGAAGTGGGGAACTGGGTGGCGAGAAAAACGGCGTGCGAGAAAAGGGCGTCCCCGAGGAGCACCGCGGTGGCGTTGCCGTGCAATTTGGCCACGGTGGGACGACTGCGTCGGATGTCAGCTTCGTCCATGATGTCGTCGTGAACGAGCGTGGCCAAGTGGATGGTCTCGATCACCGCGGCCAGTTTGACGAGTTTCGGGTCGACGGTTTCATCGCCATTCCAGCCGCTGAAGAAAATGAGGGAGGGTCGTATACGCTTTCCGCCTGTGTTCATGCAGTAGCGGACGTAGTCTTGAATCTCTTCCTCGAAGCTGTTGACTTCGGCGAGGAGGAAGGCGTCGAGTTGGGCCAAGTGAGGTTCCAGCAGCTGGAATAGACCGGAAAGCGGTTGGGTCTCGCCGGGGCTGGTAGTCTGGGAGGCGTGGCTCATGGCTGGTGGAATGATCGGTCGTTTTGAGGCTTCCCCTGGTTTTAAGGGACGGCTTGAGACGAACCTTGACTGCGTTTCGCGAAATTCCGAAACAAAAATACTCGGATTTCGCTTTCCGAAAGGGAGGCTATCGTCCGGATCCTGAACGAGTTAGCCCGGTTCGAATGGTCCGTTCAAGCGAAAGCGAGCCGCTAAACCATCCGGACTTTGGTCAAATCCTGCCCGTCGATCACGCCAACGGGGCGGTTGTGGCCGTCGACGACGATTAAGTCGTCGATCGCCCGTTTTTCGAAGATCCGCAGCGCCTCGATGGCTAGGGAGCCCGCGGGGATGGTGATCGGGCTCTGTATCATGAAACCCGATACCGGCTTGTCTAAGAATTCCGAATCCTCCAGCAGCAGCCGCCGAATGTCGCCGTCGGTAAAGACGCCGCTGAGGATTCCGTCGCCATCGGTCAAGGCGATGCAGCCGCTGTTGGGGCTCGTCATTTGGGTGAGGCATTCGCGGCAGGTCGCGGTGTCTTCGAGCTGGGCGAACTGCCCTGTGGGCCGCATAATCGTGTCGACACTGGCGGCGAGCGACTTGCCGAGGCTGCCGCCGGGGTGGAACTGCTGGAAATCGTCGCGGCTGAAGGCCCGCCATTCGAGAACGACCATGGCGAGGGCGTCGCCGATGGCCATGGCCGCGGTCGAGCTGGCGGTGGGGGCGAGGTCGAGCGGGCACGCCTCCTTGTCAGCGGAATAGACGAGGCTCGAATCGCAGAGCTGGCAGAGCGTGGACTCGGGTTTAGCCGTCACCGCGATCGCTTGGGTGTCGAATCGCTTGAGGGCGGGGACCAGCCGGAGCAGCTCCTCGGTCTCGCCGCTGTTGCTGAAGGCGAGCAGCAGGTCTCCTTTGCGGCATAGGCCCATGTCGCCGTGCAATGCGTTGACCGGGTCGAGAAACGTGGACGGAGCCCCGATGCTGTTGAAGGTGCCGACGAGTTTCTGGGCGATGTGGGCGTTTTTGCCGACTCCTGAGAAGATGAGCTTCTGGCCGGCGTTGAGTGTTTCGATTACGGTTGACGCGACCTGGGCGAAACGCCCGTCGAGCTGTTCGCTGGTCTTTCGCAGGGCGTCGGCTTCTATATCGATGCACCGTCTCCCCTTGGAGATAATGTCTTCGGTATCCATGGATTAGGAAAAGAGTGAGCCTTTGTCCGATTTCAGACTTGGAAAGTCGAGAAGAGGTGGTCTCATAGTATACGGTTCTTCACGACAATGATGAGAACACCCTTTGCATCAAAACTTATTTTCGCTCTGCTGGTCGGCCTCGCATTGTCGAGCTGTTCGGAGCGGGTGTCCTTGGACGTGCTCAGCGAGACGGAGGATCCGGTCTACCGTCGGGCCAAGGACTTGCTGGCCCGCAATCTCGAAAAAGAGGCGCTGTCGAATTTCACCAAGCTGATCGCCATGCGCGACGGCAACGCGCCGGAGTCGCACCTAGAGGCGGGGCTGATTTTCCTCAATCACCGGGATGACCCGATTTCGGCGATCTATCATTTCAAACGCTACCAGGCGATTAAGGGCCGCGACCCGGAGACGCCCCAGCGAAACGCGAGCATCGAACGGGTGGAAGGGCTGATCAAGACGGCCAAGAAGGAGTGGATCGCTACCGACGACGCCAAAGAGTACCGTATCCGGCTTCTTGGTACGATAGAACAACTCCAGTCCGAAAACCAAGCTTTGAAAGAACAGTTGGCGGAGATCCGACGTGGAGCGGCGCCGGCGGTTTCCCAAGCGCCTCAGGCCGATGATCAATTGAGGGAAGTCGCCACTCGCAACGAGCCTCTGCGCCCGGCTGCGACTGCGCCCGGCGGACGGCGCGTCTACGTGGTTCAGGAACGCGACAGTTTATACAAGATCAGCCGCGAAATGTACGGGAATCCGAACCGCTGGCGCGAGATTCTGGAGGCCAACCGCAATGTGCTCCCGAGCGAGTCCCAATTGCAGCCGGGGATGTCGCTGATTATTCCTTAGGAGATTCGAGTGGTTTTCGAATTTGCAAACGCCCTTCCGCTAAGCTGGAGGACGGTGACGATTGTTAGAAACTAGACCCTTGTCTCGTTCCGCAGAGCGGAACGGGATCCTTGTGACGCGCGAGCGTCATTTCGCCGTCAGGCGACTGTTGAAAAAGTGCAGCGCAAGGACCGCTTGCTGGTTTGTTTAACAGTGATCTCTTCGAGATCAAATTCCGTCCCGTCGCCGACGGGCCGAGAGCAGGATTTGTCTATTCTATTTAGCCGAATCAAGCAGAAATCAGTCCCTATCTTGTATCTAAAAATCGAGTTCCCGACTCGTCGGGATCAAGTGAGTGAGCCCGTCGCGCGGGCGAACGCATCCTGTTAATAAAATAGTGCGTCTTCGTTCTGTTTAGACTGACGCGGTTCTGTTGCTAGGCGATGCTGAGGATTGTCTTGCCGCCGCCTGTTTGTATGCGCTCTCCGGTCCGCTTCCCGATGAGCTCTCGGCCGAGCGGGGATTTCGGACTGATGGTGGTGACGACGTTTCCATTGCCGTCGTCGATTTCGAGTCCGCCGATTCCGGGAGCGAGGAAGTAGACTTCTCGTCCACTCGTTGAAAGGACGGTTACGAGGGCGCCGAGCGCAATGGGGCTGTCGGGTCCGAACTCGGGCGGGGAAAGCTGTTTTAGGGCGGCTAGGCTCTCCTGTAGCTCGGCAGCGTGCTTGGCTTGACCGGTTGCGAGGTAGGATGTTTCGAGTCCGCGCGTATCGTATTTCCCTTCGGAGCGCGCTTCCTCGTGGGTCGCGGACTCGGCGGACTCGAGGGCGGCTTCGGTTGCTTGGGAGAGGTCGGATTCGACGGAGGCGACCAGGGTGTCGAGGATGTGGGTTTTATCCATGCGAGCGGGGGCTTTCGGGTCGAGACGGCCGTTTGCGGCGATTCAGGCGCGGGTGACCCAGGCCACCCAGTCGCCTGGCTCGGGGGTCAGCAGGGTGGTCGAGTTTTTCGTGATTTCCGCCTCGCCTTTCCATTCGCCGGTTGTGGGGCTGTACCACTTGACGCGGCCGCTGGAGAAGGGCAACTCCAGCGTGAACGTCGTGAAGGTCTCGCTCGTGTTCGAGAACGCGTCGGAATGAACGCCGTCGAATCCCTCCGGGCTGTGGGCGGCGTAGGACTCGGGATTGGCGACGTAGGCGATGCAGGCGTCTCCCTCCTCGGAGATTGCCGTCTTTACCAGGAGCGGATTGTTGCCGGAGAGTGAGTCGTCGGGCGTCCAGTTCTCAAGGCTGACTTGGGTTTCGGCGAAGAAGCGTTTGATCTGCAAGAGGTCGTGGGCTCCCGATCGGAGGCGACTGGAGTTGCAGGCGTCGTAATAGCCTTCGATGCCGCAGTCATTGCGGTCGTGTGGCTTGCTCGTTTTCAATCCCGTGTAGGTAGGGAGCCCGCCGGACAGGAGAGTTCCCCAGAAGAGGCGTCGAAAGTAGTAGCGCGGGAACTTCGGCGCGTATTCGTGCTCGCCGCGATCCTGCGAAACGGCGACTGGCTTGACTTGGGCCGCGCGGGCGGAGAGGGTTTCCTTTCCGACAACTTCGCCGAGAGTGCGTATCGATTGGATGGATACCCATTTTTTATCGGCGTTTCGGGGAGATTGGAAATATGAGCCAGTTTGAGTCGAGAGCGAATTCCAGGGGTCGCTTTCGAACAGTGCGTCTCCCGCCATAGTGATGGCTTGGGCAATTTCGGTGTCGGTGTCGTCCGCGTTGTCGGCGAGTGACCAGTGCACGTTCGGGAGCGGGCTGAATCGTTCGATAGCGTAGCGAAAGACGGAGTGGGCGCCCAGCTCGCCTTCGCCAAAGCGCTTGATGTCGTCGGCATTCGGCCCGAGCAGCACGAGCTCGAACTGCATTTCCGGATGCCGTTGCAGGGCGTAGCAAAGCCGCTCGTCGATTCGCTCCCAGGCGTCGAGGTCGAGTTTTTTCCGTTCGGTGTCGAGGAGAGCGTCGACGGATGGGCTCAGCCAAGAGCGGATGCGGTTGAATCCGGCTTGGGCCGATTGGTCAACGTAGGCTCTCCAGCGTGATTCGTCCAAGGCGAGAAAACGGTAGGCGTTGTCGCCAAAATTCAGATACCAGCGACCGATGTCGGTTTGGAGCTGTCGCGGGTCCGAGCGGGAGATTCGCAATTTGCCGGGCAGCGGGGAGTTCACCACCGAGAAGGTCCCGGTTTGCAGACAGCGCCCCTCGAGGTTTTTCGCTTCCCAGGACCAGAGTCCTTCTTCGTCGACGTAGCAGCGCGACTTCATTTGCCCGTCCGCTGTAGCGAACCCGCGGGTGGATTTGATCGCTCCGCTTGGCAGGGTGTAGGAAGCGAGCAAGGGCAGGTCGGGGCCATCGGGGGAGGAAGCGGGGAACGCGATTTCGTGGCAGCCGCGCAGCTGGGCGATACTTCCCGCGCTGATGGCGGGTTCTCGTTCGGAGGTGTCGTTCATGAAAGGCGGGAGAGGCGCGTTATGGGATTAGAAACTCTTAATCACGGAATGCGCTCTTCGTCAAATTCGATCATGTCGGCGAAGCTAATTAGGTCTGTCCGCTCGGAGATGTCCATTTTGCGTTTGGCGGCCTCGAGCGCGTCGCGACCCATTTCGCTCATCCCTTTCTGGACGAGTTCGCGATTCCACTTTTCGACCCGCAAGTCTGCCGGGAGCAACTCGGCGAGGCGGCGATCGATCTCGTCGTCGGACTGGCTGGTTCGGACGATGTCCTCGACCGCGTCGGGATCGATGTCCAGATGGAGGCAGAGAAACCGGTCAAAACCTTTCTTGTAGTTTCGTTGGTAGGATTTGCCGAGTTCCCCTTTGACGTGGCGTTTCGCTTTGGCGATGAAGCGCGGGAGATGGAGCAAGCCGCAAGAGTGGGGAATATAGGGCGAAGGGAGGTCGTAGTGAATTTCGCCGGTGTCGGGTCTGCCGTTGCGGGACATAAGGGCTGGATGTAGATAAGAACGCCGGTATTTCAACCTTTTAGTTGGCGGGGAGTGTGGACGCGTTCAGCTTATACAGCTTTCGCTTGTTGTTCTGGGTAGAATGCATGAGAACGCCTGCGCATACGAGACGCGTGAATCTAGTCGAGCGCGTGTTCGAGCGCGGCGATTATCTCGTCGACGGGCTCCGAGCCGATGCTGAAGCGGACGAGTTCGGGATTGATACCGGCGTTTTTAAGAGTCGCGCGTCCTGAAGGTGTGGATACAAGATCGTAATGGGCCAGGTACATGAAAGGGCAGACGAGCGTGTGGGCCATCCCGAAACTGGGGCCTTTGGCGAGAAGGAGCCGGTCGTAGAAGGGGGCGAGTTCGCCCTCGAGGTCGAAGGAAATGATTCCGCCAATCGATTCGGGGGTTCGAGCGATTTTCTCAAAGTGGGTTTTTGAGGCGGCTTCTTTCGCCCAGTGGACTTTTCTCACTTTTGGGTGGCGCTCCAAATAGTCGACGATCTGGCGGGTTGAGGCATTGACGGTTTCGACGAGCGGGAGGTAGCCGTCGATCTGTCGGGCGAGATTCGCGAGGACGCGTTCGTAGGGCGGATTGACGCGCGCTCGAATCTCGTCGAGCACGGTGGAGCGATCGGGACAGCTTGCGGTCGGGACGATGGCCCCGGCGATGAGATCGCCTTCGTTGGCGGCGTATTTCGTAAGGCTGTTGACGACGATGTCGGCGTAGGGGGTGACGTCGACGTTGGCGGGGGAAGCGGTCGTTGGATCGACGACGAAGTAGGCGCCGTGCTGGTGGGCCAGGGCGTGGATCCGCTCGAGGTCCATGGTTTGGATGAGCGGGTTGGTGGGGGCTTCGGTGATGATTCCCGCGAAAGTGTTGGGCTGGCTTTTCAGGAGGGCCTCCAGTCCTGCAACATCGAATACGTCGTAGAGGCTGTGGCTCGAATCGTGAACGGGCGACAGCTTGTCGAGTATGTGCATGGTGTCGACATAGAGCCAGCCGAGCTTGATCCAGGCGTGGCGGCCGCGCGGCTGCTGAATCGCGTTGATGGCTTCGAACACGGCGTAGATCGCGTTCATGCCGGAGTTGGAGAGGACGATGTCTTCGGGCGCGGACGCGTTGAGGAGGGGCTGGAGGAAGTCGAGGATCTTGGCCTGGGCGTCGCCGCAATACGCGTTTTCGGCCCCGGGGGCGTTGATCAGTTCGTTGGCGACGAGGTAGTCTTCGGCTTCGCGCGAGCAGAGGTAGCCGCCGGTGTGCTGGAGGAAGAGTTTCGCTTTCTGGTTGAGCGTTTCGTCTTTCGGTATTCTAACGCCGGATACGCCTTGATGTTTGAGAAATTTGGAATCGGGGCAGTCGAGGTGTTCTTGGAGCTGGCGGGCGGAGCGCTCGGTGGCGGCGAGCCAGATGGGTTGGCCGGGACAGTCGAAGAGCGTTTGCCAGTAGGACTCGATCTGGCGCAGGAAGGCGTGTTTCACGAATCGCGGGTAGCCGGTGTTCATCTGGGCGAGGATCGCGGGGTCGCGCTCCTCGTAGCCGATGACGTCGCTCATTGTGGGCAGGCTCACGGAAACCGAGTGGAGCTGTGGCGGGATACGGGTTCCCAAGGGAATCTGTTTGCTCGGAATCATGAAAAGTGCCGCGACTTTAGGAGGCGGAAGACGCTTGTCGAGAGCTCAATCCGTCATGGAGGGGACTTGCGATTGTCTCAACTAAACGGTTGCGAGCTCGATCGTTCGCTTTATCACCGGTGGAATGAAATTCATTTCGTGGAACGTGAACGGTATTCGGGCGGCGATGAAGAAGGGGGCGATGTCTTTTTTCGAGTCGAGCGGGGCGGACTTTATTTGTCTCCAGGAGACGAAGGCGACGCGTGAGATCGTCGAATCGATGGAGTGGGACGCGGGCTTGAATGTGTTCGCAAACGAGGCGGAAAAGAAAGGCTATTCGGGAACGGCGATCATTACCCCGCACGCGCCGCAGTCGGTCGTGTACGGTCTTGGGATCGAGGAGCACGACCACGAAGGGCGGGTGGTGACGCTCGAGTTCGAGGACTTCTTTTTGACGAACGTGTACACGCCGAATTCCCAGAACGAACTGAAGCGGCTGCCGTATCGCCGGGAGTGGAACGCGGCGTTTCTGGAGCGGATGCGCGCGCTGGAGGCAAGCAAGCCAGTGGTGTTTTGTGGGGATTTGAATGTGGCCCACACGGAGGACGATCTGGCCAACCCGAAGACGAATCGGAAAAACGCCGGCTTCACGGACGAGGAGCGGGCGGATTTCGACGCCATCGTGGAGGCGGGGTTTGTCGATACCTTCCGCGAATTCACTCAAGGGAAGGGCCACTACTCCTGGTGGAGTTTTCGAGCGAATTCCCGGGCCCGCAACGTGGGGTGGCGGATCGACTACTTCGTCATTTCAGCGGTTTTGAGAGAGCGGCTGAAAGCGGCGGAGATTCTGGCGGACGTTCACGGCTCCGACCACTGCCCGGTTACGATGGAGTGGCGTTAGAGGCTGACTTGCCTATTGAATACAAGCTAAGGCCAAGCGGGCCGTGTTGTTGGGGAGAACTCAACCACTGCGGCTGGTTCCCACCGTACGCGCATTTCGCCAAAGTCGTTTGTCCTCGTGGCTCTACGAAAAATTCGGTCCGCTCCGACTCCAATAGATTCGTAGCGTAGCTCATAAACTCACCCTGAATCGAATCGCCAATCCATCCGAACTAGCCGTCTCCCCACATCCACCAACCAGACATTCCAACCACTTAACTTTCCAACCTTGGAAAGTTAAGTGGTTGGTTGTGGTTGGAGCGCGGGGCTGGGAGGGGAAGTCGAACGGGAGCGTGAGGGTGTCGCCCTCGGCGTTGATGGCGATCCGCTCAGGGTGACCGAGCTTTGCTGTTTATCCGTTGTCGGTCGGTTTCTCGAGCGGGGGCGGTCAGACTACTCGTCCCCGAACCATTGCGTGATCTTCTTTTGGGCGAGGGCGCGATGTTCGGGTTTGATGTGGGCCGCGACGGTCGCGAGGGCGAGGGCGATCGCCCCTAGGTCGTCGGAGAAGCCGAGGATCGGAGTGATGTCTGGGATGGCGTCGAGCGGGAGGATAAAGTAGCCGAGGGCGGAGAAGATGATCGCCTTCGCTTTGGTCGGCGTGTCGGGATCGGAGGCAGCGTAATACAGTACGAGGGCTTTTTCGATGACTTCGCGTCCAGCGGATTTGGCGAACTTGGAAATTTTGTCCCAGAGATCCGATTCGCTGTAGTTGTCGGAGTAATCGTTGTTGCTGGGTACGAGTTTGCTCATTTAACAATAGAGGTAGGTTTCAAGGGCAATTTTCAGCGGTGGCGCGGGCGGCGAGCGGTTAGAACTTAATTTGCTTCGAACTGGGAATATTGGTCCAATTGACAGATAATCGAATGAATATTTAGTGTTTCCGCGTTTTTGTTGCTGCTATGTCATTCCTTCGCATGCTTCCCCCTTTAGTTGTCTTGGCATTATCTGCCGGGATTTGCTACTGGATTTTTTGGTCTGAGCCGCCGCCGCGGAAATTTCCCCAGAAGGAATCCTTGCCGGAAGTGAGTGTCTACAGACTTGAGCAGGGCGACTATCAGGTTTGGCTTCACTCCCAAGGCACGGTTCGGGCTAGGACGGAAAGCTCCCTGGTATCCGAAGTTAGGGGGCGGGTGGTTGGAGTGAGCCTTTCCTTCGGGGCAGGCGGATTTTTTGAGCAAGGGGAGACCCTTCTGGAGATCGACAAGCGGGATTATGAAACCGCCGTCGTTTCCGCGGAAGCGACCTTGGCGAGAGCGAGACTCGCTTTGGCCGAGGAGGAAGCGAATGCGGCTCAAGCGCGGACGGATTGGGAACGTTTGAATCCAGGAATTGAGGCGCCCGAGCTCGTTAGCCGCGAACCTCAACTTGCTCAGGCCAGGGCGGATGTCGACTCCGCCGAGGCTCGGGTCGAAAACGCCCGGCTGAATCTAGAGCGTACTACGATCACTGCGCCCTATGCGGGTCGCATCTTGGAAAAACGCGTCGACATTGGGCAGTTTGTAAATTCGGGGAGCGTTTTGGCTGAGATATACGCCGTGGACTATGCTGAAATACGCCTGCCTCTAAGCGAAAGGGAAATTGGATACATCGATGTACCGGAGCTTTACCGCAATGGGTTGGACCCGGTTCATCCGATGCCAGCGGTGACCTTGACGACTACGATTGGCAATGAAACGCTTGCGTGGTCAGGTCGAATCGTCCGAGCTGAAGGCGCCTTCGATGTCCAGTCCCGTCAGTTGTTCTTCGTGGCTCAAGTCGATGACCCCTATCGAAAGCAAGAGGATGGCAGACCGCCTTTGAAGGTCGGCTCATTTGTACAGGCAAAGATTGAAGGCAAGATTCTGGAGGATGTGATTGTCATTCCGAGGGAGCTGTACCGAAAAAACGAGTACGTTGTTGTTATCGAGGAAGATGGAACGCTGAGGCGAAAGTCGATTGAGATCGAATGGAGCGACGAGAAAAACCTTGTCGTAAGCAGTGGATTGAATCCTGGCGATCGCGTGTGCTTGACGCATTTGAGCTTTCCTTCGGAAGGCATGATGGTCGCGGTCGTTTCCGAGGACGGAATTGATGTAGCGAAAAAGTCACTCCCTGAGAGCGCCGGAGCTAAACAGGTTGTTCAGTAATCGGTTGGAGGCCGCCCGCAATGAATAGGATTATAGAATGGTTTACGAATAACGGCGTAGCCGCGAATATACTGATGTTCGCCATCCTGTTGACTGGCGGGTACCTAGGATTGAACAAAGTCGTCCTAAGGGAATGGCCAGACTATCTGCAGAGAGAAATTGAGGTAAGTGTCGTCTACCGGGGTTCCACGCCGGCCGAAGTGGAAGAGTCGATCGTCATGCGCTTGGAAGAGGCCTTGTTCGACGTAGCGGGCATAAAAGAAATGCAGAGTCGAGCGACGGAAGGATCGGGCTCGGTTACCTTGGAGATCGAAGAGGGTTACGACATGAACCAAATCCTGGATCAGGTGAAGGATCGCGTCGATTCGATCAATACGTTCCCGGTGGAAGCGGAGCGGCCGCGCGTCAGCCAGGATACGTTTACGGAGCGCCTGATGGCGGTGGTCATCTCCGGAAACCTGGGCGAAAAGGACTTGATGGCGCTGGGCGAGATCGTCCGAGACGATCTCACTGCGCTCCCGAACATTTCCCTTGTATCCATGAAGGTGGCCCGCCCGTACGAGATTGGCATCGAGGTTTCGGAAGAGTCTTTAAAACGACATGGGCTTACGTTTGATCAAATTGTTCAAGCTGTTCGAAATTCCTCGGTCAACCTGTCGGCAGGCAGCGTGAGGACCAATGCGGGCGACATTCTCCTGAGGACCTCCAACCAGGCCTACAACTACGAGGACTTTACAAAGATCGTCGTTTACACGCGCGATGACGGAACTCGTTTGACTTTGGAAGATGTTGCAAAGGTCAACGACGGGTTTGACGAAACGCCATTGATCTCCAACTACAATGGGCAGCGATGCGTCGTTCTGGATGTCTATCGCTCTGGCGATCAGAATCTAATCGTCTTGGCCGACGAGGTTAAAGCCTACCTGGAGGAGAAGCAGCCTACTCTGCCCGAAGGCGTAAATCTCAGCTATTGGAGCGACGATTCCGAACGGGTTAAACAACGGCTCTCTACATTGGCAGGCAGCGCTGTTACGGGATTCGTTCTCGTTCTCATAGTGCTTTCGCTTTTCTTGAGGCCCTCCCTGGCGTTCTGGGTCAGCTTGGGAATCCCCATAGCGTTTTCAGGAGCGTTCATCATGTTCTACTTGTGGGATGTATCCCTCAATTTAAGTACGCTATTCGCCTTCATCCTCGTCCTAGGCATTGTAGTAGACGACGCGATCATTACGGGCGAAAACGTGTTTCGGCACATGCAGCAGGGAGAAGCTCCCCTCGATGCTTCCGTGAAAGGCACGCAAGAGGTTGCCGTACCGGTTATCTTCGGCGTTCTCACGACGATTGTCGCATTTTACCCCCTTCAGGCGATGACGGGGTTCATGGGCAATAACTTGAAGCAGATCTCTTACGTGGTGATTCCTGTGCTCTTGTTTTCTTTAATAGAATCGAAGCTCATTCTTCCGGCTCACCTCAAGCACTGCGCGAATATTGGAGCTGCTGGAGGGAATGACGGCAAAACCAATTTCATATCGAGATTTCAACGGGGGATAGCTAATGGTTTAGAGCGAGGAATCGACCGCTTCTATCGACCTGTATTGGAAGTTTGCTTAAAAAATCGATACGTCACGTTCTCGGTATTCCTGGGTGGTTTAGCGATTGTTTGGAGTCTCGTAGAGACAAATCGGATACAGTCCAGCTTCTATCCGCGGATTCCTAGCGACCAGGTGACGATTCGGCTGCAAATGCCGGCTGGGACTCCTTTCGAGACAACGGACTCCCACATTCGAAGAATGGAGAAGATCGCCCTCGAGTACAAAGAAAAGGTCAACGAGGAGTACGGGACGGAGATGATTCGCAATGTATTTGCGACGGCGGGAGGCCAGCCGATGTACCGGAGCTATGGCACTCGAGCCGTAGGCGTAGCGGAACTGGGAGAGGTGGTCGTCGAACTGACGCCCTTCGAGGTGCATGGATTCAACTACGGAAGTTCGGAAGCGACCGCTTATTTGCGGGAGACCATCGGAACGATTCCGGATGCTGAGCGCTTATCGCTCGGCTTCTTGCGAGGGGGTGGCTCGGGCGTTTATTTGAGGTTCACCAGCCCTAGTTTCGACGATTTAAAGGCGGCGTCGAGTCAGCTGCAAGACAAGCTAGCCGAGTATCGAGGATTGGCGGAAATCACGGATTCTTTCGAGAGCGCCAAAGCCGAATTCGAGCTGACTCTCAAACCGCAGGCCGAGTATTTGGGAATCACTGCCAGCAATTTGGCCCGACAAGTACGACAAGCGTTCTTCGGAACCGAAGCCCAGCGCATCCAAAGAGGCCGCAACGATGTTCGCGTCATGGTTCGCTATCCCGAGGCTCAAAGAAAGTCGCTGGCCACTTTGGACTCGATGATGATTCGAACCCCTAATGGAACGGAGGTGCCGTTCGACACGGTAGCTGAGATTCAGCCGGGGAAAAGCCTCCCGGCCATCTATCGGGTCGACCGCATGCGACAGCTCACGGTATCCGCGGAGGCGGAGTCGGATGAAATCGACGTAGACTCGATTGTCATGGAGCTGGAGCGCGACTTTCTGCCACGCCTCGCCGAGCAGTACACAGGGATGAATTACGTTAAGTCAGGCAATGCGAAGCAGCAAGAAGAGGATGCGCGTAACATTCGCTTCAATACAATTTTAGTAATCATGGGGGTCTACATTTTATTGGCTATACCGTTTAAAAGCTACATAAAGCCATTTGTCGTCATGGCGGTGATTCCGTTCGGCATTGTAGGGGCCATCCTTGGGCATGTAATTATGGATTGGATATTTGGAGCGGTTTGGGGCGACGGCGTGACGGTTAACATTATGTCCCAACTTGGATTCCTAGCCCTGTCGGGCGTGGTGGTAAACGATAGCCTCATCATGGTGCATTTCATTTCGTCTCGAGTGAAAGAAGGCGTAACTCTCGGAGAAGCTGTTCGAGCGGCGGGTGTACGACGTTTTCGTCCGATCTTGCTAACGTCGATGACTACTTTCGCGGGTTTGCTCCCCTTGATGTTGGAACAGAGCCGGGGATCGAAGTTCATGATCCCCATGGCGATTTCACTGGGATGGGGCGTGGTCTTCGCGACGGCCATTACTTTGATTCTGGTACCGGTTAACACGCTAATTCTTGACGATTTGAAAAAGATTTTCGCCGCTTATTGGCGTTGGCAAGTGAACGCCCCGAAAAATGTTGTGGTTGATCGAGAAGCGTTAGCCGAAAAGTGATGGTCGGCGTTGTCTATTCACTCGCTGAAACTGGTTGCATTACGAATGCGCGAACGCCTCAAGTACCAGATATGGCTGCAGGTAGCGGTTCTCATCTTCGGCTTCACGGGTGTACTGGGGAAGTTGATTTCCTTGGACGCCTACCAGCTCGTTTGGTATCGGCTGGCGATCGCGATTGCGGCGCTTGGGGTGTATTTGAGGATGCGGGGCGAAAAGCTGGGAGCGGATTCCGCTGTTGTCCTGCGCCTTTTGGGAGTGGGGGTAATTCTCGGATTCCACTGGATTACGTTTTTCGAAGCAATCAAGCGCTCGAACGTATCGGTCAGTCTGGTCTGTTTTTCCAGCGTGGCGCTATTCACTTCGTTCATTGAGCCGTTTTACTACAAGCGGAGGATTGCGTGGCGCGAGCCCTTGTTCGCCGGGTGCGTCGTTGTCGGGCTTTACCTCGTGTTTCGGTCGGAGTTCTCCTATGCGGCGGGGATGGCATTGAGCGTGGTGTCGGCGGCCTTGGCGGGCTGGTTCACGGTCCTGAACGGGGTTTTAGTTCGTTCGCACGGCGCGAGCGCGATTACCTTCTACGAATTGCTCGGGGCCTTCTTAACGGTCAGCCTGTGCTTGCTCTTTGGATTCGGCGCCGGCCTGCCGGATTTCGCGATCTCCCTTAGAGACACAGGTTGGCTGTTGATCCTGGGACTTCTGTGCACTGCGTTCTCGTTTATGCTCGGCGTGCGCTTGATCAAGGTGATCACGCCTTACTCCTTCGCGATGGCGGTCAATCTCGAGCCGATCTACGCCATCCTTATGGCCGTTCTCATTTGGCCCGAGACCGAAACGATGTCGCGGGAATTCTATTTTGCCGCGGCGATCGTGGTTGTGGTCCTTTGTCTCAGCGCCTTCGCTCAACGCCGAGCGGCTCGCTTGACTGGAAACTAAAAAAACGCCCGCCGGGCCGAAGCGCAGCGGGCGTGTAAAGTCTAAGCCGTCTCGAAGGAGAGTCAGCTCTCTTTTTCTTTCACGGCGGTGGGGACGATCATCAATTTGCCGTCCTCCTTTTTGACCACGCCGGTTACGAGGAGGTTCTCGGTCTTGCCCTGGCAGAAGTACTTTCCGTGGGCCATGTTCTCGGTGAAAATATAGGTAAGCAACTTGCCGTCTTTGCCCTTCACCTGCAGGGCGTTGGTGCAGGCTTTCGCCTCGCCAAGCGAGCATTTGGCGCAGAGGCCGGTTCCCTCGAGTGTGACCGACTTGTCTTCCGCCATCAGCGGGAGGGCGAGAGCGACGCTCGCGACTAAAATCAGTAGTTTTTTCATAGGTAGGGTACTTGAATTGGCGCGCGAGTGATTTCGCCCGCGGACGTTTGACGGTAGAGAACGAACGTGAATTTGCAAGTGTGTAATGAGGGGCGGCGTTTTGTTCCCTTTGAATATGGAGTTGCCGGACGGGAAAGACTGCCTTTGTTTCGACTCGTATCCGCCTTTACCGCTAACCCATTCGAATCTCGAAGCATCATGAATACTGCCCCTCGCAACGTCGATCGTCGCTCCTTTGTCAAAGGCCTATCCACCGGCATCGCCGCCTTCTCCGCGGCGAGCGCGTTTCCCAGCCTCGCTCGAGGAGCGAGCGCCAGTTCCCCCAAGAAACTAGGAATCGCCTTGGTGGGACTGGGCAACTACTCGACCAAACAGCTCGCCCCGGCCCTGGAAGAAGCGACCGACTGCTATCTTGCGGGCGTCGTGACCGGGACAAAGTCGAAGGAAGCGGTTTGGCGCGAGAAGTACGGCATCAAGCGGTCGAACATCTACAACTACGAAAACTACGACTCCATCGCCTCCAATCCCGATATCGACATCGTCTATGTGGTGCTGCCGAATTCGATGCACGCGGAATATTCGATCCGAGCGGCCAACGCGGGGAAGCACGTGATCTGCGAGAAGCCGATGGCCATGAACGTGGCGGAGTGCGAAGCCATGATCGCCGCGTGCAAGAAAAACAACGTGCAGCTGTCGATCGGCTATCGGCTCCACTTCGATCCCAATACGCGTGAAATCATGAAAGTCGCGAAAGAAAAACCGTATGGAGATATCCAATACGTCCAGTCGGAAGCGTCGTTCATAATGGGCAACAATTTGGACGCCTGGCGGCTCGACCGGGAACTGGCGGGTGGCGGCGCGGTGATGGACATGGGCGTTTATTGTATCCAAGCGGCCCGATACGCGACCGGTGAGGAGCCCATCGCCATACGGTCTCAGGAGTTCAAGACGGACTGGAACAAGTTCAAGAACGTCGACGAGACCGTCACCTTCCAGATGGAATTCCCAAGCGGCGCCTATTCGAACTCGACGACCTCCTACAACATTCGATCCAATCGACTGTACGTCAGCTACAGCAAAGGGCTCGCCCAGTTGGAACCCGCCACGAAGTACGGCGGCATCAAAGGGAGCATTCAAGACCGGATCCTGGATCCGCAGCCGATCAACCAGCAACGGCGTCAAATGGACGGATTCGCGCGCAGCGTCAAAACGGGGACCCCGTCAATTGTTCCAGGCGAAGAAGGCCTGGCCGATATGAAAGTGATCGAAGCCCTCTACAAGTCCCTCCAGCAAGGAGGGAAGCGAGTCGTCATTTAAAAGGTTTTTTTGACATCGTCTCGACCCCGCGTAGGCACCCACCGTATCGGGGTCTTCCACGGAACAAGGACTTGTTTGTTTTGGAAATCTAGATCCTTGTCCCGTTGCTCAATGAGGAACGGGATCTTTGTGACGCGCGAGCGTCATTTCGCCGCTAGGCGACTGTTAATAAAACACAGTGCAAGAGTCGTTTGGCGCTTGAATTGTTAACAGTGATCTCTTCGAGATCAAATTCCGTCCCGTTCAGCGGGCCGGAACTAGGATCTCGTCCCGTACGGGACGAGACAAGGATTTGTTGATACTAGTTTTGCCGAATCGGGCAGACCTCGATCCCTGACGTTCATCCAAAAACCAGGTTCCCGATTTTGATTGTTCGGAGGGTCGTTGTGTCCTCCGATCCAGTCGAATTGCTAAACTCGCTGCGATTTTTCCATTAGAGTTCCTTATGGCGGCTTTGATAGGATGATTCTACTGCGAGGCGGGATTCGGGGCGTTGATTAGGTCGGCTAATCCCGAAAAACTGTCCTGAAAATTGTCTGAATAATTGGCGCTTTTTCTTCGTCTAAATCGCCCAAACGCGCTGTCATAGGAGTTGCGTTCCCCGACGCGTTCCCTGATTGACCCCAAATTTTAACGAGAGCTAAGGAGAAAGATTAGTGTGAATTCTTCAGTCCGAGATCCCCGTCGCCGTTTTCCGTCGCTCGCCATAGTTATTCTCGCCGCGAGTCTTGTGTTTCAAGGCGTGATCCCCTTGTTGAGCGGGCAGAACAGGAGTCGCTCGCCGTCTTCCAGCTCGTCCTCGAGTTCGACCGCTCGCTCGAGCTCCGGTTCTTCCGCTCCGGCTCCCACAGTTTCGCGTCAGCGCACTTCGACCGGCAGCGCTCCGCGGGCAGTTTCCCCGTCCCGCAGCCCGTCCCGCTCGCCTTCGACGAGCCGCTCGTCGTCTTCTTCTTCCAATCCGCGGTACACGACGCCTCGACCGTCTTCTAACTCCGTCTCGAGCCGCTCGTCCAGCTCGCGACCGACCGTCTCGCGCACGCCTTCTCGTACCCCGTCGGTTTCGCGTACTCCTTCCCGTACCCCTTCGGTGTCGCGTACACCCACAGTTTCCCGGACGCCGTCGAGCAGCCGATCGAGCTCGCGCACTCCGACCCTTTCTACTCAGCGGATGCCCGCCCAATCGTCGTCGGCACCGCGTCGCAGCGTGTCCGCTCCCACGGTTACGCGCAGCACGACGAGCTCGAGCAACCGGCCCAGCGTCTCGCGCCTGCCCCAGTCGCGCTCATCGGTGAGTTCTCGACCGACTCCGAGCCGGGCCCCATCCAGTTCCGTGTCCTCGTCGCCCCCGAGGGTGACACGCACCACGCCGAGTCGGACTCCGAGTGCTTCGTCATCGTCCTCCTCGTCTCGACTGACGGTGACCCGATCGCCGGAACAGAGATCTTCGGCCCCGCGCGTATCCACGTCCCGCTCGACGGTGACCCGCTCCTCGAGCGGTTCGTCCCGATCCAGTGAAAGCCGCTCGACGGTGACGCGTTCTCCGGGGCGTTCCACGGGCATTACTTTGGGCTCGGGCAGCCGCTCCAGCCGCTCGTCGTCGGTCACGCCGAGCGCCACGGCCTCTGCTCCGAGAGTGTCCCGTTCGGGGGCCTCGTCTTCGTCGTCGAACCTCAATAGTCCAGTAGCGTTCACGAATACGCGTTCGAACAACGGTTCCCGCATGGGGCCCACTCCGAATGCCAATACGCTTTCCTCTCGGTCCACCAGCGGAGCGAGCCGAGTGGCGGCGACGCAGGCGACCGCGGCGTCGAACCGCGTGGATCGCTCCAAAATGGGCCCGTTCCCAGACAACAGCGTCTCGGGAGTGTCGAGCGACGACACTCTCGACGTCCGGAATGGCCGACGAGCGGGCGCTGGTTCCGAGTTCTCGACCGCTTCGAGCGAAGGCCGACGGCAGATGGGACCGATGCCGACACGGCAGAGAAGCTCCCACGCGGGAGGCGAGCACCCGAAAACGGTGACTCGGACTGTGTTTAAGGATTTCGAGCACAGGCACGCCCACCGGCCAAAGCGCAGCCACTATTACTACGGAGGTTACTGGCACGACTTCAATATTCACTACCGGCACGGGCCGGGCTATGGTCACCACTACTATGTCGGCCGTTGGAGTCTGTATCCGAGATACTACTACACGCGCCACCGTCGCAACTGCTTTTACTTTTTCGTCGACCTCGGTAACTACCGGAGCCGGAACATCACCACGCGCGTTTACGAGCGCTACGTTTACCACGACACTGAACCGGTCGACGTCTTCGTGGCGGGCGATCCGGTGAGCCGGGCGTACGCTGCTTTTGGGAGAGGGAGTTTCTACCAGTCGGTGATTGCCTTTAACGAGGCGATTGAGGCGGATCCGGGCAACGGGATTCTCTTCTTGGCCCGGGCCCAGGCCCACATCGCTATCAAGGACTATCGAGCGGCTTACGACGATCTGATGCTAGGGATGGAGTTGGTGCCGGAGTGGACGGAAGTCGATTTTAACATTGTCGAGCTCTACGGCGATCCGGTTTGGTTCGAGGAGCATCTCAATAATCTCGACCGATGGGTTGCCGATTTCCCGCGCGACTACAAGGCGCATTTCGTTCTTGGATACATCCACTACTTCCAGCAGAACTACGCGGCGGCGAAAAGCGAGTTTATCCACGCCTTGGCTTGGAATGAAGATCACGAGCAAGCGAACCGGCTCATGGACTCGATTCTCGAATACGAAGCGGAAACCGAAGTCATGTCGGCCGAGAACGAGCGGCTCGAAGCGCTCGACGATCTCGAACCCGACGATCTTGACGAGCTGGACGACTTGGACGATCTCGACGAGGACGCGGAACTGTAGGGACGCGAAAAACGCTGCCGCCGATTGGCGAGCAGCGTTTGAAAGCGAATCCATTTTTCGCAACGCGAAAACCCATCGCCTCGCAAAGGCGCTAGGCGGCACGCCGATGTTAAAAACACCGCTGCGCTAGTCCCGTCCCGCTACGCGGGAGCGGGAATGGGTGTCTCTTCGAGACAATGGGTTTTTCTTTAAGGGGGTCTTGTTAAGCGTCGCCTCCGCCCCGAGCGCCGCGACCGCCTTGTCCGCCGCGACCGCCTTGGCCTCGTCCGCCACGTCCTTGCGGAATGGTGGCGAATTCTTCGCGAGTCAGTTCGCCGTTTTCATCTTTGTCGGCTTCGGTGAAGACGGCGCTCAGCTGGTTCTTGATGCGTTCAGCCATTTCTTCCGGATTGGGGCGATTTCCTCCGCCCTGTCCTTGTCCTCCGCGGCGGTTCATCATTTCGATGCGGGCGTTGACCATTTCGTCGAGGGTGAGGGTGCCGCTTTCATCTTTGTCAGCGAGGGCGAAAAGGTCGGGACGCTCCCGGTTGCCGCCTTGGCCTCGTTGATTGTTCTGGGCGATGAGGGTGGAGCTGCCGGCGATAAGCAGAGCGGAGAGGGCGATTAGGTAGCGTGATTTCATAGTAGTGTTCGTTTGGGTGGTTGAAGTTGGAAGCCGTCCTGACGGCCGGCGCGTGTCCCTGAGCAAACGCCACTCGGTAGAGTCGGGTTTCAAGTATTTTGGCCGAAGCCCTGGATTGCGAACGGGCCGGTCTCTATCGACCAAAGGGGTTTTCGTACCAAATGACGCCGAGCCCGATTCGTTTTCCCTCAACTTCGTGGCTTTCCTCGCAAGTGAGGACGTCCAAGTCTCCATCACGGTCGATATCGATCAGTTCGATTCGGTCGAACTTGACGCCTTTGGGGCCGCTGAGGGGAAGGGCTTTCCAGTTCTCGAAGGGGCGATCGGCAGATTGGCGGTACCAAAAAACGCCTTCTTTCGGCGGAATGGCGTGTTCGCAGTCGACGACGAGGTCGAGTCGCCCGTCCTGATCGATGTCGCCCACGGCGACGGCTTTGGCGGTGCCCGCGTTTTCGGGATACTCGACTTCGCGTTGTTCCCAAGCCAATCCGGACGCGTTGAGGCGTCTCCACCAGATGATTCGATTGTCCTTGGCGGTGGCGAGGACGTCTTCCAGTCCGTCGCCGTCCAGGTCGCTGAGAGTTGAAAAGAGGAGTTCCGTCTGCTGCCCGCCGATGAGGCGCTTGTTCCAGCGGTGGTCCGCGCTGCCCGGGTTTTCGAGCCACCACGCGCCGCGGAGGTTGCCTTTCCGGTCGTTGTAGTAGATGTCGGTATCGCCGTCGCCGTCCATGTCGCGGGGAATGATGGACATGATCCAGCCCGCGTCGGAGAGGGGTCGCCAGGTCCATTCGTCTCCGGGCTTCTTCGGGATCTCCCAGTAGCCGATGGTTCCGTTGGGATCTTTGCTGCCGGCGATGAGGACTTTCCGATTGTCTTGACCGAAATCGAGCGTGGCGGGCGTAACGAACATCCATCGGGTCATGTTTTTGGATCCGGGGAGAGGCGACTGGGTCCAGCGATCGGGGTGGAGTAGATCGTTTTTCGCGGGCGCGAGGTGGAGGTAGAGTGTTTGCTCGTTGCCTTCGCAACTGGCGATGATATCGAGGCGGCCATCGCCATTGACGTCGGCGAAAACGGCGTCTTCCGCTTTCGGGGTCTTCCCGATGGTGGCGGCGGGCCAGGGGTTCGTCGCGGATTTCGGGCTGGGGTGGAGGTAGACGCGGGTGACTCCGCCTTCCTCCCAGCCGACGGTCAGGTCGAGCAAACCGTCGTTGTTGAGGTCGCCGAGTTTTACGCCGTCGGCGCCGCGCGACGTGTTGTCGATCACATGCAGGGGCCAGAATTCCGTGTCAGTCGCGGCGAGCGTCACGGTCGCGAGCAGGGCTGTTAGGGCGGCGGCGACGGGAACTTTTCGTGTTGGGTTCATAATTTAGGCAATTGGAGAGGCGGTTCGGGCGTTGCGCTTTATGGCGTGTGCCGTCGAAGCGGTCATCGCGTTGACAGTCCGCGCTCAGATGGCTTTGCTGTCTCTCTTAATCACACCAAGTAATCTCCAATCCCAACAACTATGACAATTCGAAATCTACTCCTATCGGCCGCGCTCTTGGCGGGCCTTGCAACCTCCTCCTTCGCTGCTCATCACGGTGGCGGCGGTTCTGTATTCGCGAAAACCTTTCTTGGCACGTACGGGAACGAGACGGACAAGCTGGTCAGCTTGGCGGAAGCGTTTTCGGAGGAGGGCATGAAGTGGCGTCCGGCGGAAGGGATTCGCTCGGTGCGCGAGAGCATTTTGCATGTGGCGGCCGCCAACTACTTTATCGGATCACGTTTGGGCGGCGAAATGCCTGAGGGTCTCAATCCGCGCGAGTTCGAAAAGACGATCACCTCGAAGGAAGAGACGGTCCAGACGCTCAAGGACTCGATCGCGTTCATCAAGTCGACTGTCGGCCACATGAACGACGAAGCGCTGAACGAGTCCATCAAGATGTTCGGCCAGGACATGAACAAGATGGGCGCGGTTCTGGTTGTCGGCGGCCACGCTTACGAGCACCTCGGCCAACTGATCGCCTACGCCCGCTCCTACGGCGTCGTGCCTCCTTGGAGCAGCTAGTTCGAGTTGCGATAATCGCTGCGCGAGTCGCTCAATCTCGTTTGAATTTCTGGCGTCACCCTTGCGGGCGGCGCCAGTTTGCGTCTGGGTCGTAGTCGGGATTGGGGGTCATCATTTGGGCCCCGACTTGCCGGCGCCATTTCTGGAGCTGGGAGCGGAGTTTGCGGACGTCTTTGGGGCGGCTGGCGGCGAGATCAGTGGACTCGGTGGGATCGTTGGCGAGGTCGTAGAGCTCGTAGCTGTCGTCCTCGAAGTAGTGGATGAGCTTGAGGTTGCCGGCCCGCACGGCGCTGTAGGGGTTGGCTTTGTGGTAGTGCGGGTAATGCCAGTAGAGGGCGTCGCGGTCCAAGTCGCCTTCCTGCTTGAGCACGGGAACGAGGCTGAGTCCGTCGCGGTGCTCTTTTGGCCGCGCTTTCAGGCCGGCGATTTCCAGGAAGGTGGGATAGAAGTCGGTGCCGATTACGGGGACTTCGGATTCGGAGCCGGGAGCGACGACGCCGGGCCATTTGATGATGAGCGGTTCGCGGATTCCGCCTTCGTAGGGGGTCGCTTTCCCGTCGCGGAAGGGGCCGTTGTTGGCGCGGCTGTAGACGCCGCCGTTGTCGGAGGTGAAAAGGACGACGGTGTTGTCGGCGATTCCTTGGGCTTCGAGGGCGGCGGTGACGCGGCCGACGCTCTCGTCGAGCGACTGCACCATCGCGGCGTAGCCGGCGGCTTGGTGGCTCTCCATTTTGTCGAACTCGTTGTAGACGGTTTTGTTCGCGTATTTCGCCTCGAGGTCCGGCTTGGCGATGATTGGGCCGTGTACGGTGTAGTACGAGAAATAGAGGAGGAAGGGGTCGTCTTTGTCGGCGTTTTCGATGAAGTCCACCGCGGCGTCGGTGAGGGCGTCCGTGAGATAGTCGCCTTCTTTTCCTTCGAAGTTGGGCATGCCGAAGGGATAAAAATACTTTCCGGGGCCTTTGGGCTGTCCCCATTCGCGGCCGGCGATGTTGCTGTCGAAGCCGTGCTTGTCGGGGTAGTGGTTGACCCATTCGTCCGGATAGGGGACGGGCAGCAAGTGCCATTTGCCGATAAACTGGGTGGCGTAGCCGGCCGCTTGCAGCGCTTCGGGCAGAGTGACGCGCTCGTGTTCCATGTACATGGTCCAGTCGGGCACTTTGAGTTTACCGTGGGGGCGTTTGTGTCCGGGAATCCAGTCGGTGAGGTTCGTTCGGGCCGGGTACTGGCCGGTCAGGATGGCGGCTCGGCTGGGTGAGCAGACGGCGCAGGCGGCGTAGGCCTGGTTGAACTTCATGCCTTCGGCGGCCAGCTGGTCGATGTGGGGTGTCTCGTGGTAGTCGCTGTTGTACGCGCTGACGTCGCCCCAGCCCATGTCGTCGACGAGGAATACGACGAAGTTGGGCTTGTCGGCATTCGCGGTTAGGACGGTCGCGCAGAAGGCGGCGAAGAGGTAGGGAAGGGAGCGCATGTTTGGTAGAAGTGGGTTCTGTAAGATAGGACGTATACGTCCTACAGGACTTACAGGACCTATCGAGCGCAAAAACGAAGAATCCACTACGCGGTCCGGCTGGTGTCGCGGGAGTCGAGGCAGGCTTGGGCGACTTTTTGCATGAATTCCAAGTACATCAAGCGTTCCGCTT
This sequence comes from Opitutaceae bacterium, assembly GCA_028284235.1. Lineage (GTDB taxonomy): Bacteria > Verrucomicrobiota > Verrucomicrobiia > Opitutales > Opitutaceae > Pelagisphaera. The sequence continues at coordinate 45,599 of JANQSC010000045.1, read as the reverse complement.
CGCTCAGGCTGCTCATGATTTCGTCTTCGAGCGCGTGGGCGATCGCCTGGGCTTTGAAATAGAGCGTTTCCCCCGCCTCTTGGATGTTGAGTTGCTTGGCCCGCTGGTCGTGGGTGTGGGGCGAGCGTTTGACCCATCCATTGGTCTCCATGCGGTTGATGATGGAGGTGATGGTGTTGTTGTCGCTGGCCATCAGCTGGGCTAAATCCGATTGTCGGATACACTCGTCCTTCTTTTCATACAGCCAGCGCAACACGGTGAACTGGTCAGGCGTTAGCCCGAGTGGCTTGATACGAGCGCGGAAACTCTGGTTCAGACCAAACCAGGCGGACCGCAGCAGGAGCGGAAAGCGCTTTTGTGAGGAACTGGTCTGGCTTTCAGGTGTTTGTGGGGATGGGTTCATAGAGGGATTTTGATACGCACACATAGTAAAAGCAGCGCGGTTTGTCCAACGAGAATTGGTTCGTTCCGAGATTTTTACGTAACAGTTCGGCAAATTGGGCGATATTCAGATTGACACGATGATACGTGTTCGTATTAGTTCCGCTCGAAACCGTCTTTCTTGGTTAATGGGCCCCCATCGCTTAGATTTTTGTCACCCCCAATTCTCTGGAAGCGCAGCTTGTTTGGCTTCAAGCGCTGCGGCGCCTCTATTTTCCGAAACCGAAGACGGAAGAAATCCAATCGTTGAGTTTTTCAATATCTGATCGCTATGCATGGAAATAATATAGGCGTCTCGTCTCCATCCACGAACTCTCACCCACGAAGAAACAAGGCGCTGCTGTGGGCGGCGCTTTCAGCAGCGAGTCTGGCGCTCGCGCCGGTCCTTTCGGCGAAGGCCGTCGATGGCTGGCTTAATTGGAGAGGCCCGCTTCAGACCGGCGTCTCGCTGGAGAAAAACTTGCCGGACTCCATTGATCCGGAAGGGGAATCCCACCTCTGGAGCTATCCAGTCAAGGGCGGCGGCGCCCCGGTTATCGCGGACGGGCGCGTGTATGTCTTTGGCTACTACGAGGAGAACGACGGCACGCTCGTCGAAGAGACTTTGCTTTGTCTCGACGCCGATACGGGCGAGAAGCTGTGGGAATACCGCTCGCGCGACTTCCTCAGCGACAATGTCTATAACCGTTACGGTATCGGTTCGCCCTGCGTCGACCCGGAAACCGGAAACGTTTACTTTATGCCGACTTCGGGCTTGGCTTTGGCCTTCGATCGCGATGGCAACAAGCTCTGGGAGCGGTCCATGCTCGAGGAGTTCTGGCGCTTGACCTTCCCCAACGGCCGTACCGGCGGCCCGGTTATCGAGGGCGACTTCGTGATCTTCCGCGGCATCACCGCGAACTGGGGCACTACGGGACCTCCCGGTGATCGGTTCTACGGCTTCAACAAGCATACCGGCGAATTGGCCTGGCACTCGTCGCCCGACGTCCGCCCGGTCGACAGCTCCAATTCCTCGCCCACCTTCGGCGATCTGGACGGACGCCGTGTATTCATAGCGGGAACGGGATCGGGCAGCATCATTTGCTCGAACGCCCTCACCGGCGAGCCGGTCTGGCGGGTGACGATTTCGCAGGGCGGAGTGAATGGCACGGTGCTTTTCTACGGCGACGACAAAATCATCGCCGTTCATGGTAAGGAGAACATCGATACGACCGCCAAAGGTCGTCTCGTCTGCTATCGCATTCCGACCGAGTATCCGACCGGCGACAAGCCGGTCATCCTTTCTCCGTCCGACGAGATTTGGCGCAACGACGAACACGTCTCGTTCAGCAGTTCGCCCGTTCTCCACGACGGCCGCGTCTACACGACGATCGCTACGGGAAGCTTGCTCTGTGTCGACGCGGATACCGGCGAAACGCTTTGGTCGCTCAAACTCGCGCCGGACCAGTTGCACGCCTCGCCGTTGTATGCCGACGACAAACTCTACGTGCCAATGGCCGACGGCAAGGCCTACGTGGTTAAGCCGCACGACGACCGCGGCGAAATTCTCGACGAAGTGGACATGGGAGCGATTTGTCTCGCGGCTCCGTCCGCCTACGCGGGCAAGGTTTATATACAAACCAAAGAAGCCCTACACTGTTTCGGTGAAGAGGGCGGCAAGTTTGTCGGGGTGAAAACGCCGAAAACGCGGATCAAGGACAAGAAGATCGCCGCCCTGCAAGTGGTGCCCGCGGAAATCGCTCTGATGCAAGGACAGTCGGTCGACTTCACGGTCTGGGGACTGAACGCCGTGGGGCAGCGTATCAAGAAATTGGATAAAGTCGAATGGGACACCGGTCCGCTCGCGGCGAAAGTTTCGGGCAAGACGTTGACGGTCAATCGCGACGCTCCCTACGCCGCTGGCATGATCAAGGCGACTGCGAACGGCGTTTCGACCAGCATCCGTGGACGTGTGGTGGCGGGACCGAGCTACAGCGAGGATTTCGAAAGCTTCGAGCTGAACAGCAAGAATTACTTGGGTGAAGCCGCTTCCTTTCCGCCGTCCTTCTGGCTCGGCGCGCGGGTCAAGTGGAGCGTGGTCGAACGTGAGGGCGAGAAAGTGGTCGCCAACGTGCTCGACTCGGTCATCAAGCAGCGGACCATGAATTTCGTCGGTCACCACGACCTGTCGAACTACACGTTCTCCGCCGACGTGCTCACGGACGGCAATCGGAGAATCATGTCCTCGATCGGCTTGGTGAACCAGCGCTACCTGATCACCCTGGTGGGCAACTGGCGCATTCTCGAGGTTTCCAGCAACCACGACCGGCTCAAGGAATCGGTCCCCTTCAACGTGAAGGCGAACACGTGGTACCGGCTCAAAACAACCATTCAAGACAACCGCGACGGAACGGGCGTGGTGAAGGCGAAAGCGTGGGTACGCGGCGAGCCGGAGCCTGACGCTTGGACGATTGAAGTCCCAGTCGACAAACTTCACCCCAAGGGGGCTCCGGCAATCTTCGCTTTGTCGCCGCAAGCCCAGAAGCGGGTGTTCATCGATAATCTAGAAATCACGCCAAACAACTAAGCAACCATGAGTATTTATAAATCAACTATTGGACTGGCCGCGCTTGCCTTGGGAGGCGCTTCGTTGCCGCTCAACTACGCGAGCGACGGCTCGGAATGGCCGATGTGGGGTAACACCCCAAGCCGCAACATGGTGGGCGAAGCCTCGAATTTGCCGGTTAACGTCGAGCCGGGAAGAACGCTTCCGGGCAGTGACGATATCGACATGTCCACTACGGAGAACGTTCTTTGGGTGGCCAAGCTGGGTTCGCAGGCGTACGGAAATGTGACGGTTGCGGGTGGAGTGGTCTTCGCCGGTACCAACAACGAGTCGCCGCGCGATCCGAATCAGCAAGGCGACCGAGGCGTATTGATGGCTTTCGACGAGAAGACAGGCGAATTCAAGTGGCAGTTGCTCGTTCCCAAGCTCGGCGCGGGAAAAGTGAGCGACTGGGAATACGTCGGTCTCTGTTCGTCGCCAGCCGTGGAAGGCGACATGGTTTACGTAGTGACGAATCGGGGACAAGCGGTTTGTCTCGACATCAACGGTCTCGCTGACGGCAATGACGGCCCGTTCCAGGATGAAGCGATGTATATGTCCGCGAACGGCGAGCCGGTCGAGCTCACCGACCAGCACGCCGACATCATCTGGTCCTACGACATGCGCGAAGAGCTCGGCGTCTTCCCGCACAATGTATCCAGTTGCTCCCCACTAATCATCGGGGATCTGCTTTATGTGGCGACTTCCAATGGCGTGGACTGGTCGCACAACAACATTCCGGCTCCCTTCTCGCCCTCTCTGGTTGCGTTGGACAAGAACACTGGCGAGCTGAAAGGCGAGGAAGCGTCGCAAGTTTCCGAGCGCGTTTTGCACGCGAGCTGGAGTTCGCCCGCCTACGGCGAGATTAACGGCAAGCCGCTCATCATCTGGGGTGGAGGCGACGGGATCACCTACGCCTACGAGCCCGAGCCGGTGGTCGGTCCGGATGGTTATGAAATTCTCAAAGAGGTTTTCCGTTACGACAGCAATCCTCCCGAGTACCGCGAAAAGGATGGCAAGCCAATCAAGTACGCGACCTATCCCGGGCCCAGCGAAGTGATCAGTACCGTGGTGGTGTACGACAACATCGCCTACGCCCTGATTGGCCAGGATCCGGAGCATGGCGACGGCGTGGGAATGCTGAGCGCCATCGACGCTTCGATGGAAGGCGACATCTCCGGCAAAGCGATTTGGACTTACAAGGACATCGGCCGCACGGTCTCGACGCCGAGCATTTACAACGGAATGATTTTCGCGGCCGAGTACGATGGCGATATCCATTGTTTGGATATCGAGACCGGCGAGGTGCACTGGGTGCACGCTACGGACAGCCGCATTTGGGGATCCACGCTGGTAGCGGACGGCAAAGTGTATTTGCCGAACGAAGACGGCCAACTGGTAGTGCTCGCCGCGACTAAGGAGAAGGAACTGCTTGCTGAGATCGAGTTCTTCACCCCGATTTACAGCAGTCCGGTGGTCGCGAACGACGTTTTGTACGTCGCCACGCAGACCCACTTGTACGCGATGAAGAAAGGCGGAGAATGAGCCGGGGCGCTGTAATCGCGTTCATGCTGGTCCTTTTCGTCTTGCATCAGGACTTCTGGCTCAAGGATAACGGTAGTCTAGTTTTCGGTATTCTCCCGGTAGGCTTGGCCTACCACATGGCCTTCACGGTGCTCGCCGCTTCCGGCTGGTTTGTCGTCGTGAAATACGCCTGGCCGAACTTTCGCGAAGAAGAAGGCGAAGAGGAGGCAGGTCAATGACTCAGGCGATTATCGTAGTTATCTACTTAATACTGCTTCTGGGGCTCGGCTATTTGAGCAGCCGTTTGTTCCGTGGCAACTCCAACGACTTTTTCGTCGCCAGCCGCTCCATCGGCCCGCTGGTGCTCTTCATGTCGATCTTCGGCACTACGATGACGGCCTTCGCCATGGTCGGCAGCACGGGCGAGTCGTACCGAGTGGGGATCGCGACCTACGGCAAGATCGCGTCGTCGTCCGCTCTGATTCACTCCGCTTGTTTTTTCTTGGTCGGCCTGCCGCTCTGGTCGCTGGGGAAGCGCAATGGCTTCCATACGCAGATCGAGTTTTTCCGTTCGCGGTTCGAAAGCAGCAAGCTCGGCTATCTCCTTTTCCCGATTTTGGTCGGACTGATTATTCCTTATTTACTTGTGGGTCTGCTGGGAGCAGGAACCGTCATGCAAGGCGTGACACGCGGGGCGTTCCCCAGTGTTTTTGAAAACACTGGGGGAGCCGTCCCGCCTTGGTTGACGATGGCGGTGATATCCGGAGTCGTTCTGTACTACATATTCGCGGGCGGCGTGCGCAGCGCGGCTTGGGCGAACACGTTTCAGACGCTGGTGTTCATTGTGATGGGCTTTATCGCTTTCGTAACGATTTCTTCCAAGCTGGGCGGCATGCAAGCCGCGTCGGCAATGGGGGATCCGGCGAAAGCGGTGCGGGCTGGGAACCTGACGGAGCTTCAATTCCTTTCCTACTGTTTCATTCCGTTGTCGGTGGGAATGTTCCCGCATCTCTTCCAGAACTGTTTGACGGCGAAGACGGCAAAGTCGTTCCGCCTCACGCTGGTCGCCCATCCGATAGCGATCATGCTTACTTGGATACCGTGTATTTTGATCGGCTTCTGGGCGACCGGAGCGGTCATGCCGGACGGGGTCACGCCGGTGATCCCCGAAGGAACGAGCCCCAACGCCGTATTGGGAATGATGGTCGGCAAACTGGCCACGCCGGTAATCGGCGGACTTGTGACGGCGGGAATCATGGCTGCGATCATGTCGTCGCTCGACTCGCAGTTCGTGGCGGTGGGAACGATGTTCACCAAGGACATCGTCGTGCACACTTTTGGCGCGGATCGTTTTAACGAGAAGCAGAAAGTACTTCTGGCCCGCGGCTTCATTTGCACCATCGTATTGGTTACCTACCTGTTCACGCTGGCGGAGCCGCGGCAGGTTTTCTCGCTGGGCGTCTGGTGCTTCAGCGGATTCGCCGGCTTGTTCCCGCTGGTGTTTGCCGCGATATACTGGAAACGGGCGACCAAGGCGGGCGCCTACGCCGGCGTCATCGGGGCGGCTATTTCCTGGCTGTTGCTGTTCGCAGCTTCTGGATACGGAGCGAACGGCGGGTACATGTTTATGGGCGTGATGCCGGTGGCGGTGATTTTCTCGACCTGCGCTCTCTCGCTTGTGGTCGTGTCCTTGCTCACCCAAGCGCCGTCGCAGGCGACCTTGGACAAATTCTTCGTCAAGAAATCCTAGAACCGAAAACGAATCACTTGAATTGTGGGCGCAACGGGCGGCCGCTTGCGCCAAATCGCACCGCGAACTAACAAGGCCTTTTTTAAAATGACTCAGACAATCGAATTAACAAGCGCGGTGGACGCCGCAAAAGAAGAGCTGGATCGCCATGTGCGCGAAATCGTCCAGTGGCATTTTTCACCCGAGACCGGTTGCCCGTATTGGCTCGATTGGGCCAAGCAAGCGGATTGGAATCCGTTGACCGAAGTGTCCGGTTTCGAGGACATGATGCGTTTCGAAAACTTCGACGACGAAGTGCTGCGCGACACCGATCCCGCCCGGTTTATTCCGGCCGCGTTCAAGGACCGCCCCTACAATGTATTTGAAACAGGCGGCACGACCGGAATGCCGAAGCAGCGTATCGGCTGGGAGGACTACAGGGTCGACTACTCCGAGTTCAGCGATTTCTACTCCGACGACTTTTTTCCAAAAGGGGCGAACTGGCTCATGGTGGGTCCGACCGGTCCGCGCCGCTTGCGCTTGGCCATCGAGCACTTGGCCAACGTGCGTGGAGGCGCTTGCTACTTCATCGATCTCGATCCGCGCTGGGTAAAACGACTTATCCGCGATGGCGAGTACGACATGGCTCGCAAGTACAAGGAGCACGTGGTTGAGCAGGCCATCACCATTCTTAAGGGGCGCGACATCGGCTGCATGTTCACGACGCCGACGATTCTCGAGGCGCTCGCCGAGCGCATCTCAATCCCGCAAGCGGGAATCAAGGGCGTTTTCGTCGGCGGTACGACGATGACTCCCCAGTACGTGCGTTTCCTTACCGAGGAAGTCCTGGAAGGGAAAGTGAATTTCGCTCCGACTTACGGCAACACGCTCATGGGGCTCGCCATTAGTCGACCCTTGTCGGAGGAAGACAACTACAGCTTGACCTACTACGCGCCGCAGCCGCGAGCAGTGCTGCGCATTGTCGATCCGAAGGACTCCACCAAAGGGGTCGAGTACGACACTTACGGTCGCGTCGAGCTGACGACTTTGACCAAGGAATTTTTCATGCCTCGATTCCTGGAGCGGGACGAAGCGATTCGCAGACAGCCCTGCGATCTCTTTCCGTGGGACGGGGTGGGGGACGTGCGCCCGTTCGAATCGACGAAGAAGAAAGTCATCGAGGGCGTCTATTAACGGGGCGTTGAGGAGGAAGCCCATATAGCTGCAATGAAAGAAAACGTTTCACATCTACCGGTTCTGCGATTTGGAGAAGCCTATAAGAGTTTGGATACAAACGATCTCGGGAACGTGCTGCGCTCCGGAGCTCGATTGGAGGTCAGCGTAGCCAACGCGGGCATTATCCGCCGAGACAAGCTCTCCATCGAGAAAGCCCGTGCCGCCTTGGCGGCCATTCCTGCCGAGACGCTTCTCGACTACGCGGAAAAAGCGGCCGACCTCTATTTGGATGGCGAGTTGCCGTTCGGAATGGACGGGGAGACCCAGTCGGTCGCGGACTACGTGACCGCGCTGTCCGAGCTGACCGGATTGCCACACTCGCTTTGTCGCTCGAATATGTTCAAGGTTTCAGCGGCGTTGAAAAACATACGGGCCGTAGTCGCGGGCCTGACCCGCGGCCTCCCGGCTAAGCTCTTCGACGACGGCTGCGCCCGACTGGGCGACATCGACATGAACTTCTTCCCGACCGCCGACAGCCTCGGAGTGACGCTTCCGAGCAACTCGCCGGGAGTGAACTCGCTTTGGCTTCCAGCATTGGTCATGAAGACGCCGGTCTTTCTCAAGCCGGGCCGCGAGGATCCGCTGACGCCGTATCGCATTATCCAGGCGATGATCGCGGCGGGATTCCCGAAAGAGGCCTTCGGCTTCTACCCGACAACGCACGAAGGCGGCGACGCGATTTTGCTTTCCTGCGGTCGCGGAATCGTTTTCGGAAGCGACGCGACGGTTAAGAAGTACGCACGCTACGACAATATCCAGGTGCATGGCTCGGGCCGAAGCAAAGTGCTCATCGGCGAGGATCTCGCTAGAGAGTGGGAGCAGCATCTAGACGTAATGGTCGAGTCTGTATCCGCGAATGGAGGACGCAGCTGCATCAACGCGTCGTCGGTGATGGTGCCTTCGCATTTCGAGGAAATCTCCAATGCCATGGCGGAAAAGCTCGCCGCGATTGAGCCGCGATCGCGGGACGACGAAGACGCTTTGCTCTGCGGGTTCGCCAACGCGGATTTCGCCAAAGCCATGGACGAGGCCATCGACGAGGCGCTGAAAACTCCGGGAGCGGTCGACTTGACCGCGAAGTATCGCAACGGGCCGCGTCTCGTTGAAAAGCATGGCCAGACTTTTCTCTGTCCCACGTTGATCGCGTGTTCGGATCCCGAGCATCCGCTGGCCAACACCGAGTACATGTTCCCCTTCGTGAGCGTAGTGGAACGTCCGCAATCCGAGATGCTCGGTTCAATCGGTTCGACCTTGGTGGTCTCCGCGGTGACGGAGGACGAGGACTGGATGCGCGACTTGATGGGGAGTCCGGATATCGATCGACTCAATTTGGGATCGGTGCCGACTAATTGGGTACAATGGGAGCAGCCGCACGAGGGAAATCTCTTCGAGTTCCTTTACCGGCGTCGGGCCATTCAATCGAAGGCCTTAAAAATCGCGTAGCAGTGGAGTTTACTACCAGACCTAGTCCCCGGATCGCTTACGGACCGGGAAAGTTGTCGAAACTCCCTGACTTTGTCCAGGAGATCGGCAGCGAGCGTCCTTTGATTGTAACCGATTCTGGGATACGAGCGGCGGGCCACGCGGATCGCGCCCTGGATCTGCTCGAAGACGCGGGCATCGAGGCGTTTATATTCGATCGGGTCACGGAGAACCCGACCAACGCCTGTATCGCCGCCTGCTGCGCGTACGCGAAAGAAGCGGGTGTCGACTCGTTTATTGGACTCGGCGGCGGGAGCAGCATGGACACTGCCAAGGGGAGCAATTTTCTCCTCACCAATGGCGGGGAGATGAAGGACTATCATGGATACGGCAAGGCGGAGAGTCCGTTGCTGCCGTTTATCGCCATCCCAACCACGTCTGGCACGGGCAGCGAATGCCAGTCGTACGCGTTGGTGAGCGACGACGAAACCCACGTGAAAATGGCGTGCGGCGACGCCAAGGCCTTGGCCCGAGTGGCTTTGCTCGATCCGGAGTTGACCGAGTCGCAGCCGCGCAAGGTGGCAGTGCTCACCGGTTTGGACGCTTTGGCCCACGCCATCGAGACGGCGGTGTGCATCCCGCGCAACCCGATTTCAAAAATCCATTCGCGGGAAGCGTTTCGACTCCTCGCGACATCCATCGAATCGGTAATCGAGAGCCGGGCGACGATGGAGGACCGGAGCAATATGCAGCTCGGGGCGGCGTTGGCGGGACTGGCGATCGAGAACAGTATGCTTGGGGCGGCTCACGCCTGCGCGAATCCGCTCACGGCGTTCTTCGATCTGACCCACGGTCATGCGGTTTCGCTCATGATGCCGCATGTGATTCGATTTAATCGCGAGGAATCGGCGGTTCGTGAAATCTATGAATCCTATCAATCGTATATCCCCAAAAACGCGGGAGGCGCGACGGATATGGCGGTGTGGATTGAACAGTTGATTTTGCGGGCGGAACTTCCGGGCTTGGGCGCTCTGGAAATTAGTGAAACGTCTCTGCTAGACTTGGCGGAAGCGGCGACGCAACAGTGGACGGGACGGTTTAATCCGCGCCCATTGAACCAAGAGGATTTCGAAGCGCTGTACGGCTGCGCGCTCTCGTCTTCGCCGGAGCGGGTATGAAGAGTCGAGCGAACAGGCGGTTATGGATCGCGGGAAGGTTCTCGGGCGTTTTCGCGCTGGTCGGACTTCTATTCACGGGTTGCGGTCCTGCCGAGCCGGAAGCGGAAGACGCGGCGGTTTCCGTTGAATCGACTTTTCTGACGCAAGACTGGGCGTTGCCGCGCGGTGGCCCGTCTTTGAGCGGTTCGATTCCCGACGAGGTGATCACGGCGCCTCGAATCGCCTGGAGCTTCGACGCGGGGTCCCCAATTTCTGGAGACGCGGGAATCTACGACGGGACGATCTACTTTGGGACTGACGACGGCGCTTTCATCGCCGTGGATTTTGAAACGGGCGAAGAGATTTGGCGCTTCGTTGGCGAGGACGTATTCGAATCGGAGCCGGCGATTAACGAGGATACGGTTTTCGTCGGCGCGAGCGACGGCCAGTTCTACGCTCTGAACCGAGCGACCGGAGAGGTTCGCTGGAAGGCCGAGTTTCTCGACAAAGTCACCGCCGGCGCGAATTTGGTGACCGATCCGGCCACGGGCGAGCCGCGCGTGCTCGTCGCGGGCAACGACGGCTTGCTGCGGTGCTTGAACACCGACGACGGGACCGAAATGTGGTCCTACCAGACCGACAATCTCATCAACGGATCGCCTGCCATGCTCGACGACAAGCGGGTGATTTTCGGTGGCTGCGACGCGTTTTTGCACATCGTCGATCTGGAGAACGGCGAATCGATCGAGCAGTACGAGACCAACGCCTACATTCCGTCATCGGTCGCTGTGTATAATGGCATTGGATACAGTGGGAACTACGCCAACGAAGTGCTCGCGTTCGATCCGGGCGATGCGGGACAGCTGTGGGTTTATTCGGATCGCCAGTTCCCGTTTTTCAGTTCCCCGGCGGTTAACGACGGGTTCGTGTACATCGGATCGCGGGACAAGCGATTGCACGCCATCGACCGGGAGACCGGCGTTTCAGCGTGGACGTTTCGGACGTCCGGGCGCGTGGACAGTTCGCCGTTGGCCTTCAGCGACGCCGTTGTGTTCGGTTCGACGGACGGCTGGCTCTACGCGGTCGACCAGCAGAATGGGGAGGAGCTTTGGAAAATGGAGTTGGGGGAGTCGTTGATCGCTTCTCCAGTGTTCGCCAACGGGCGAATTGTAATCGGGAGCCAAGGGGGCGTCCTTTTCTCATTGGAATCGGGCGACCCGGAAATATAATCGGAAAAATATCATGAGTTCTAGCGCAGAAACCGTCGAGCCCAAGAAGAAGCCTACCGAGGCGGGCAACTACTTTATATCCAACTATCCGCCGTTTTCGTTTTGGTCGCCGGACAACAAGAAGGACGTGGACGAGGCGTTCCAGAAACCGCACGACGACGGCGCGTCGCTGGGTGTCTACCATCACATCCCCTTTTGTCGCAAGCGTTGCCACTTCTGCTATTTCCGCGTGTACACGGACAAGAACGCGTCGGAGATCAAGGCCTACTTGGATTCCACGATTCAGGAGCTCGAGTACTTCGCCAAGCAGCCGCGCATCGCGGGTCGCAAGCCGAAGTTCGTGTACTTCGGCGGCGGTACGCCGTCGTATTTGTCGGCGTCGCAGCTGACTGAATTGACCGACCAGATGAAGGCGATTCTGCCTTGGGACGAGGCCGAGGAGGTCGCGTTCGAAGGCGAGCCGGGAACGCTCAATCCGCGCAAGGTAAAGGCGATCAAGGATATCGGCGTGACGCGCTTGAGCTTGGGAATCGAGAATTTCGACGACCGGATCTTGGAGATCAACGGCCGGGCCCACAAAGCGCCCGAAGTGTACAAGGCCTACGAGTCCGCGTTGAGCGAAGGCTTCGACCAGATCAACATCGACTTGATCGCGGGCATGCTCGACGAGACGGAGGAGAATTGGCAGCGCAACATCGAGGAGACGCTGAAGTTGCGTCCCGACAGCGTGACCATCTACCAGATGGAGATCCCGTACAACACTACCATCTACAAGGAGATGAAGGCGAGCGGGACGCTTGTCGCCCCGGTGGCCGACTGGCAGGTGAAGCGCCGCTGGGTGAAGGAGGCGTTCGAGGCTTTGGAGAGCGCGGGCTATTCGATCAGCAGCGGCTATACGGCGTTGCTCAATCCCGAGAAGACGAAATTCGTCTATCGCGACGAGCTTTGGACCGGGGCGGACTTGCTCGGTCTCGGCGTGGCTTCGATTTCCCACATCGCCGGCGTCCACTATCAGAACGTGAATGAGATTTCTCAATACACGGACGCGATCGACAAGGAACAGTTGCCGGTGCACCGGGCTCTGAAAACGAGCAGCGAGGAGCGGATGATTCGCGAGTTCCTGCTGCAGATGAAACTGGGGATGGTATCCATCGACTACTTTAGGCAGAAGTTCGACGTAGACTTGCTTTCGCGCTACGCGGGCGAGCTCGCAGAACTGACGGAAGAAGGATTTCTTGAATACGACAGCGAGCGCATACGGTTGCATCGTCGCGGGTTGCTTTGCGTGGACAATTTGCTCTTCAAGTTCTTCCTGCCGGAGCACGTGACATCGCGTATCGTTTAGCCGTTGACGAGCGTTGGGGATGAGTCCTGTAAAGCGAGTTTCAGAGTCTCTTGAGCGGTTGTTGGACGACTGCGGAATCGCTTCGGATCGCTTCGAGTGGATCGACGGCGCGGAGATGCCTCAGCCTTACCGGCGGTTGCTCGTCCACCAGAAAGACATGACCTCGACGCTTCAGTCTTTCCACCAGAGCCGGATCGGCCTGAAGACGTTGCGGTCTCGATCGGGCGAGGACTGCTATCGCCGGGAAGTGGTTTTGTTCGCGGAATCGACGCAAGGGCCGGTTGAGTACGGAGCCATCGAGATGCGGCTGGAGAATTTCAACCATGCGGAGCGGAACGCGATTTTGAGCGAATCGGAGCCGCTCGGAGCGATTCTCAATCGCCGGAGCGAAGGCTACGTGAGCGATCCGCACGGCTATTTTTCGCTGGTCGCTCCGGTCGTGTGCCAGTTGGAATTCGGCTGCGAGCGCGGGACGACGCTGTACGGCCGCTACAACCAGCTGTTCGACGGCGAGGGCCGGATTCTGGCGTCCATCGTCGAAATTTTGCCTCCCGCAAGAGGAGCTCGGACAAATGATGAATAGTTGCCGGATCGAATTTGGATGGGAAGGAACGCGGCGAATCGTCCGAGTCGCCTTGAATCGCCTTTGTCCGGCGCCGATAATGCATTTCGTTAAATTATAGGAGAGAAAGGGAATAGAAAAATGGTTACGGTAAACGAGCGTGAATACGACGCGATTGTAGTTGGGGGCGGGCCTTCGGGTTCGACCGTGGGAGCCTTGCTCGCGGAGAAAGGGCGCAATGTTCTGATCATAGAGAAGTCGCGGTTTCCGCGCTACCATGTGGGCGAGTCGCTCATGCCTTTCTGCTACTTCACCTTCGATCGATTGGGCGTGGTGGAGGAGCTGAACGAGCGGGCCTACACGCAAAAGCACAGCGTCCAGTTTGTGACTAGCGATGGGGTGATGTCCGCCCCGTTTTACTTTTTCCAGCACCTCGACCACCCGGCGGCGACGACCTGGCAGGTCAAGCGTTCGGAGTTCGACGAGTTGTTGCTGAACAACGCCCGCAAAAAGGGGGCGGAAGTGCTCGAAGAGACGCAGGTAGTGGATTTTCTATACGAGTCGGACAAAGTCGTCGGCGTGATCGCCGAAGACGCCGCGGGCGAACGCAGCGAATACCGGGCGTCGATCACGGTGGACGCGTCGGGGCGCGACTGCGCGTTCCAAAGCAAGCGTCGCTGGCGCAAGCGCGATCCGAAGCTCAACAAGATCGCTATCTGGACCTACTTCAAGGGAGCCAAGCGCGACCCCGATTTGGACGAAGGGGCGACGACGGTCGCTTACTTGGAGGACCGCGGCTGGTTTTGGAATATCCCGATGCAGGACGACATCGTCAGCTCGGGAATCGTGGCGGAGCGCGACTACCTGTACAAGGACACGCGCGATCCGGAAGCGATTTTCAAACGCGAAATCGAAAACAACACCTGGATTAAGGAGCACCTTTCCTGCGGCCAGCAATTCGGCCAGTATTGGGTCACGGGCGAGTACTCCTATCGCTCCGAGCACTGCGCCGACGACGGAATCGTGCTCGTCGGGGACGCGTTCGCCTTTCTCGATCCGGTTTTCTCGTCGGGCGTCTTTCTCGCTTTGAAAAGCGGGGAAATGGCGGCGGACGCCATCGACTCGGCTCTGGACGCTGGCGACGTTTCCGCGTCTCGGTTCGCGACCTACGGCGAGGATTTGTGCCAGGCGATCGAAGTGATGCGAAGCTTGGTCTACGCGTTTTACGACAACGAATTCAGCTTCGGAAAGCTCATTCGCAACCATCCGGATCTGCGTGGAATCCTGACGGACTGCCTCATCGGCGACCTCGTTAACAAGGACTATGGACCGCTCATGAAGGCGATCGGCGAGATCACGGAACTGCCCGAACCGCTCGCTCACGGGCGCGTCGCGGCGCCCTCTCAAGCATAAGCGCTTCGCGAAGCGGATTTTTCACTGGTTATTGAACGGGAATCGAACATGGTTGTGCTTCGACGCGGGCGCTTGAATGTGCTCGGATCCCAACGAAGCGCGGCATGAAAATCACATTCCTCACCCCCGGAACCGGCAGCTACTACTGCGGCGCCTGCATGCGCGACAATGCGCTGGCCAACGCGCTGATCGAAGCCGGGCACGAGGCGGAGTTGCTGCCGATGTACCTGCCCTTGATGCTCGACGAGGAGTCGGAGGGGCTCGAGTCGGATTCGCCCGTTTTCTTCGGCGGGATCAACATTTTCTTGCAGCAGAAATTCTCCCTGTTCCGCCACTCGCCGGAATGGATGGACCGGCTCCTCAATCGACCCGGACTGCTGCGCTCGGCGGCGCGGCGGAGCCATATGACGTCGGCCCACACGCACGGAGCCATGACCTTCGAAATGCTCCAGCTCGATGGGGCGGTCTTCGAAAAGGAGCTCGGGAAACTGTATTCATGGATCAATGATCATGGGCGGCCCGACGTCCTCTGTTTGTCCACTGCGTTGCAATCGGGATTCGCCCGCGAAATCAAAAAGCAATGGGACATTCCCGTTGTCTGCTACTTCCAGGGCGAGGACTCGTTTTTGGATTCCCTGCCCGACGAGTATCGCGAGCGCTGCTGGAACTTGATGGCCGAGCGTTGCCGCGACGCGGACTTGCTCATCGCTCCGAGCCAGTTCTACGGGCGCTTGATGGAGGATCGGCTTGGATTGGACGCGGGTTCGATCAACATTCAGTACAACGGGATCAATCTGGAGGGGTTTCTCCCGCGAAAGCAAGTGTCGGCCCCCGCGATTGGCTACCTCGCTCGCATGTGCGCCGTGAAAGGACTGCCGCTTCTAGTGGACGCGTTTATCGACTTGCGGACGCGTCTCGGGGAGACCGACTGCGTTCTGAAAGTCGCCGGCGCCATGACCCCGGGCGATGTGGAACTGGTGGACTCTCTCAAAGCGAAGCTCGCGGACGCTGGACTCGCGGACGCGGTCGAGTGGCGTCCCAATCTCTCCCGCGAGGAGAAGCAGGCGTTTTTTAGCGAGTTGACCTTGTTCTCCGTGCCGGTCGGCTACGACGAGGCCTTCGGGCTTTATGTCGTCGAGGCCATGGCCGCTTCCGTGCCGGTGGTGCAACCGAATCGCTCCGCGTTCCCGGAACTGATTGACTCGACGGGCGGCGGCATCTGCGTCGATATGGACGGACCCGAATCGCTGGCGAACGCCTGGAAGGAGCTGCTCGACAATCCGGAGCGAATCAACGAACTGGGAGAACGGGGTCGACTCGGAGCGGCCAGCGGCTACAGTCGGGAGTCAATGAGGGATTCGTTCATCTCTGTCATGGAATCACTACTACAAAACCGTGCCTAGCCAATGAGTCGACTCGAACCGCAGCCCTATTGCTTTGAATACCGAAAGACGATTGAGTTTTCGGAAACGGACATGGCGGGGATTGTCCATTTCTCGAACTACTACCGGTACATGGAAATGGCGGAACACGCGTTTTTTCGCTCCTTCGGTAAAAGCGTCCACGAGATCATCGACGGCGTATCCGTCGGCTGGCCACGCGTGCAGGCCTCGTGCGATTTCTTCAAGCCGATCCGGTTCGAGGAGACCATTCTCATTCGGTTGACGATTCAGGAAATCCGCCGCCGCTCCGTGCGGTACCTCTACTACTTTTTCAAGGAAACCGACGAAGGGGAAATCCTCCTGGCTTCCGGGCGGATCGTCGCCGCCTGCGTTCAAATCAATCGCGACACGGGCGCCATCGAATCGATCGCCATCCCGTCCGCTATCGACGAAAAGCTTCAAGAGGCGCTTGCTTCGCAAAAACTGTAGAATCTACCACGTATCCAAAAACGAATTATGAATTGGCTCATCTACTCTCTAATGACGGCTCTGTTTTTCGGGCTGTACGGCATATTTCTCCATACCGGGCAGATCGCCATGAAGGACCCGGTCATGGGGCGCTACAAAGCCTTCCTCTTTGTCGGAGTGGCCTACCTGGTGATCGCGGTAGTCGTCCCGATAATCATGCTCAAGTTTCAAGGGACTGCCCTGAAATTCCCGATGAAGGGAATCTCGCTTTCGTTCGTCGCCGGGCTCCTCGGAGCGCTGGGAGCGTTTTGCATCTTGCTCGCGTTCGGTGCGAAAGGCACGCCGGCCGCGGTGATGTCGATCGTCTTCGCGGGAGCGCCCGTAGTAAACGCCATCGTTTCCATGAGCTTGCATCCTCCCAAGGGAGGCGTGTCCGCCATTCCTTGGCAGTTTTTTCTCGGAATCGGTCTCGCCGCGGTCGGCGGGTGCTTGGTCACGATGTACAAGCCAGCCCCGGCTCCGCCAAAAACGCCGCCAGCGGCGATTGCGGACGCGGATGCCTGAGCGACGATGGGATTGTCGGAGCGGCAGTTAAGCAAACTCAACGAGGTGGTGGCAGTCGCTGCTGCCGGCAACGCCTTCTACCAGCCGAAAATCGCTGCCTCCGGCAGCGCGGACGGATTCGAGAGTCTCGAGTCGTACTCGCGACTCATGCCATTCACGACCAAGCAAGAACTGGCTCAAGACCAGTTGGAGAACGGCCCTTACGGGACGAACCTCTCGTACCCGATCGATCAATACGTTCGCATCCACCAGACCAGTGGCACGTCGGGAAGGCCAATGGCCTGGCTCGACACTCAGGACGGCTGGGATTGGGTGAAAGGCAATTGGCGGGCCTGCTGGAAGGCCTGTGGAGCGAAGCCGGGGGAATCCGCCATCTTCCCGTTTTCGTTCGGCCCGTTCCTCGGGTTCTGGGCGGCCTTCGACGCGGCGATCGATGTGGGCGTACGGAGTATTCCTTGTGGCGGGCAAAGCAGTCGGGAGCGGATCAAGATGATCTATCGACACGAGCCGGACTGGATGTGCTGCACGCCGACCTACGCGATGCACTTGCTCCAAGTGGCTAATGAAGAAGGAGTCGATTTGGCGAGCAGTCCGGTTTCCCGGATCATCGTGGGCGGCGAGCCGGGCGGAAGTGTTCCCGAAGTGAGAGAGCGTATCGAGATTGGCTGGGGGGCTCGCGTGTTCGATCATCATGGGATGACGGAAGTCGGCCCGGTGACCTATTCCGATCACGAACAGCCGAATCTGCTACGAGCTTTGCACGAGTCGTACTTTATGGAAGTTTTGGATACGGAAACCGGAGAGCCGGTCCGTATGGGTGAAACGGGAGAGTTGATACTCACGACCCTCGGCCGGCCGGGAAGTCCGCTGTTGCGTTACAGGACGGGCGACTTGGTCAAACCGGTGGCGGTGGAAGGAGAAGACGAGCGGGCGTTTGCGTTTGACGGAGGCATTTTGGGCCGGGCGGACGACATGGTCGTCGTGCGCGGCGTGAATCTCTACCCGAGCGCCGTCGACGCGGTGGTTCGCTCGTTTCCGGAGATAGGAGAGTATCAGGTGGAAGTCGACAAGCGAAACTCGATGGTTCAGGCGGCGCTGCGCGTGGAGAACGTGTCGTCGAATCCGGACGGGGAATTGGCGGAAGCGATGGAAAAGCGGATGCGGGAAGTATTTGGTTTGAGGATACCGATATCAATTGTGGCCACAGGGTCGCTCCCCCAGTTTGAAATGAAAGCGAAAAGATGGAATATTTCCGAATAGACAGGCGACTATGATTGAGATTAGCGAGCTAGTGAAAACCTATCCGGGTCCGGCGGAAGACATTTCGGTTTTGGACGGTCTCGATCTTTCCGTTGGGAAAGCGGAGTCTATTGCCATCGTCGGTCCTTCGGGCTGCGGCAAGACGACCCTTCTCAATATTTTGGGTACACTGGACGTTCCCACGAGCGGATCGGTATCGATCGCCGGGAAGGAACTGAGCCAGCTCGACGCGGAGGAGCGATCGAAGTTTCGCAACCGATCGCTCGGTTTCGTTTTCCAGCAGCATTTTCTGCTGCCCCAATGCACAGTGGAGGAAAACGTGATTATGCCGCGCTTGGCGGGCGGCTGGGAGGAGAGCGAATCGGATACGCGGGAGCGGGCTATTTCGTTGTTGCGCGATTTGGGGTTGGAAGAGCGCGTCGCCCATCGCCCGTATCAGCTTTCTGGAGGCGAGCGTCTCCGAGTGGCGGTCGCCCGAGCCTTGATCAATCAGCCGGCGCTGGTGCTGGCGGACGAGCCGACGGGATCGCTGGATCCGTCGATGGGGGAGCAAGTTGCCGACTTGTTCGCCCAACTGAACGACCAGCACGGGGTGACGCTGGTGACCGTGACGCACAACGCCGCTTTGGCCGAGCGGATGGGGGTCGTTTACGCGTTGGAGAAAGGGAAACTGCAGCGGCGCTAGCGTATGCAATTCGCATTTCTAGTTCGAAGTCTTTGGCACCACCGCAAGTCGCACCTGGGCGTGCTCGCGGGTACGGTTGTGGGGGCGACGGTATTGTTAGGCGCCCTGTTTGCCGGCGACTCCGTGAGCGGGACTTTGAAGCGCTTGGCGAGCCTGCGGGTGGGTCAGGCGGAATACGTGCTCACTGTGGGCGACCGGTTCGTCAGCGAGACGTTAGCCGATTCGATCGAGGAGTCGCTGAATCTGGACGCGGCTCCGATATTGATGCTGCGCGGGAGCGCTTCCCGTTCCGAGATCAACCGCCAAGCGCCGCAGATCCAGGCTCTGGGAGTGGACGAGCGTTTTTGGGAGTTCGCTCCGACATCGACGGATGCGCCTTCCTTGGAGAAACGTGGAACGGTAGCGGTGAATCGACGATTGGCGGACCGGCTCCAGTTGGAGGCAGGCGACGCGTTTATTCTGCGTATCGAGAAGCCGGGATTGTTGTCGCGCGACGCGCCTTTGTCCGGGAGCAAGGACAATATGATTGGCATTCGGGTGACTGTGGCGGCGGTGATGAGCGACGACCAATTCGGGCGTTTCGGGCTCGAAGCCAATCAAATCGCTCCATTTAGTCTATTTGCCCCCATTTCCTGGATACAGGAACAGATCGAGCAACCGGATCGCGTCAATTTGCTTTTGATGAAACGCGACTCCGGCGAGGTCGAGACGCTTTCAGCTTCGCAAGTATCGGAGGCGATCGCTCCGCTCATGGGCTTGGAAGATTATGGACTGTCGCTCGTGGATATTCCGTTGGCGGGGGCGACTGAGCTGCGTTCGGAGCGAGTTTTCCTGGACGAGGCGGTGGTAGCGGCGGCGCAGGATAGGATTGCGGATGTGGAACCGGTTATTACTTATCTCGCCAACGGGCTGAAGGTCGGCGATCGCGAAACGCCTTACTCCATGGTTACCGCCGTGGATCCGGGCGCGGCTCCGTTTTTGGGGGCGCCACTGGGGGCCAATGAAACGGTGATCACTCAATGGCTGGCCGACGACTTGGGAGCGGAGCCAGGGGATCGGATAGACATTCGCTACTACGTGGTCGACACGGGAAGTCGGCTGGTTGAGGAGAGCCGGTCTTACACGATTCGATCGGTCGCGCCGCTTTCCGGGTTGGTGGCCGACTCGTTGTGGATGCCCGATTTTCCGGGCGTTGCGGACGCCGAGGATTCGGCGGACTGGGACGCGGGAATGCCGCTGGATCTCGACCGAATTCGAGACAAGGACGAGGATTATTGGGACGACTACAAAGGGGCCCCGAAAGCGTTTATCTCGCTAGAAGCGGGCGTCGAGCAGTGGGCCAGTCGCTGGGGCGCGTTTACGGCGCTTCGAGTGCCGTACAGCGCGAAGAGCGCTACGGAGTTGGAGGCCGAGTTGAACGACTTGCTCGATCCGAGAATGATCGGGATGCAAACGGTCGCGTTTCGCGAGGGGGCTCTGGACTCGGCCAATTCGCCGGTGGATATTGGCGGGCTCTTTATCGGGATGAGTTTCTTTTTGATCGTGGCTGCGCTGAGCTTGGTGGGGATGCTGTTCAGTTTTTCCATGCAGCAGGTCAATCGGGAGAATGCGTTACTCTCCGCCCTCGGGATCGGAGAACGGCGAATCTATCGTTGGCGCTTGGCGGGCGCGGCCTTGCTGGTCACCGTAGGAACGCTCGCGGCCCTGCCATTGGCGATTGGATACACGACGGGGATCCTGCGCTTTTTGGAGACGATCTGGAGCGAGGATTCGGTTGGCTCGATTTTCTCGTTTTCGGTCAGCGCTCCGACGGTCGCGATCGGTATGGGCGCCAATATCTTGCTGGCGCTGGGGGCGATCTGGTTCGTCTTGCGCAAGCAGAGCAAGACACAGGCGAGTTTCCGTCTGCAGCAAGGTTCGGAGGAAGGCGAGGACGCTCCTGCGAGCAAGGGCCGCTGGGCGTTGCGCATCGGCAGCGCTGGGCTGGCGGGGGCGCTGTCGTTGCTAGGGCTTTCCTTGCTGGGCAAGCTGCCTATGCAGATCGGGTACTTTCTCGTCGGTTTTTGCGGCTTGGTCGGTGGTTTGGGGATTTGCTCGTTTCGGTTGAGCTTCGCTCGGGCCATCGCTGGGGGAGCCATCAATCCCATGGTGATGGGCCGTTTGAACAACGGACGGCGGCCGTTGCGCAGTTTGACCGTGGTGGGGACGCTTGCCTGCGGCGTATTTCTCGTCGTGTCGGTGGCGGCGTTTCGCAAGGAAAAGGACACTTCTGGGAATGATCCAAAAAACGGATACGGAGGTTATACTTATTGGGCGGAAACGTCGATTCCCCTGAGCGACCCGGACGACTATTCTGGCGACGACAATTTGTTTGAGTTGGACGGTGAGTCGGTTCTGCCGATTCGCACGGGGCAGGGCGACGACGCGAGTTGCTTCAATCTGAACCAGACGGCCAACCCGCGTTTGCTCGGCTTGTCGAGCGAGCGACTCTCGCAGCGCGGCGCTTTCACGTTTCATTCGGTCAAAAAGGGATTGGACGGTAGCGACGGGTGGGCGTTGTTGCGGGATTCGAGCGATCCGGACGTGGTTCCGGCGATCATCGACAGCGCGACCTTGCAGTGGGCTTTGAAGCGGAAGCTGGGCGACCGGCTTTCCTATGTGGACGACAGCGGGCGTGTATTCGAAGTCGAACTGGTGGGGGCGATTCGCGACACGATGTTCCAAGGAAGTTTGCTGATCGACGAAGCGCGATTTCTAGAGAGATTTCCACAGAACGAAGGCTATCGGCTGTTCCTCGCGGACGCTTGGGACGAGCCGATCGATGCCAAGCGGGCCCGGATCGAGTCGTCTTTAGGCCCGTGGGGCGGTCAGGTGGAAATCGCGTCGGACCGGTTGCAGGCGTTCCATGAAGTCGAGAACACGTACATCGCGATTTTCCATGTACTCGGCGGTCTGGGCGTCATTTTGGGCAGCGCGGGTCTTGGCGTCGTCGTCGCTCGGAATCTGTCGGAACGCCGGCACGAGTTCGCCCTGCTGGACGCCATGGGGATTCCATCGGATACGCGTCGCCGGATCGTTTTTTCCGAGCTGCGTTCGCTCGTCGGTTGGGGAATGGGGATCGGATTGATCGCGGCGGTTGTGTCGATTGTCCCGTCTATGACTCATTTGGGCGTGGCGGCTCCGGTATTCAATTTGGCGATACTTGTAGTGGCAATCGTGTTGAATGCGGCGTTCTGGTCGTACTTGGGCTACCGACGGAATACGCCTGCTATCGCTGATTTGCAGCGGGATTTTGATTCGTGAGGAGAAGAAGTAGGGCTGGCGCTTGCGCCATGCCGCAACTGCGTTTCACAACCTGACCTACGCGGCGCTTCGCAAGCGAAGGCCCTACATCAATCCGGAAGGGCGAAGCAGTAGTAGCTGTCGCCGGGTGGGGTTTGGAGTTTGCTACCGCCTCCGCCGGCGATGACGATGTATTGGCGGCCGTCGATTTGAAAGGTCGCGGGCGTTGCGTAGCCGGCGGCGTCGAGCTGGTATTCCCAGAGCGTTTCGCCAGTCGCTTTGTCGAACGCCCGGAAGCGTTCGTCTTTGGTTGCTCCGATGAAGACGAGTCCTCCGGCGGTGACCATGGGGCCGCCGATGTTGAAGGTGCCCGTTTCGGGGAGTCCTTGAGCTTCGAGGGCAGGATAGGTGCCGAGCGGAACGGACCAAACGAAGTCGCCGGTGTTCATGTCGATGGCGTGGAGTTGTCCCCAGGGCCGCTTGTTGATCGGGTAGCCGAAGGGATCGTGAAAGTCGCGATGCCCGGTGTGGACGTAAGGGATGTCGTTACGCCAGGTCAGGGCGACGTCTTCGGCCTGAATCGTCTCTTCGTCGCGATCGCGGAAGAGGAATGCGAGCAGGCTCTCGATTTCGACGTCCTGGTAGGCGGCGAAGGAGGGCATGGATCCGCGACCTTCTTTGAGAATGGCGCGAACTTCGTCTTGGCTGAGTCGTTCTTTGACGGTGCGCAGAGCGGGCAGCGTCATGCCGGGGACTTTTCCTGTATCATCCAATCCATGACAATTGGAGCAGACGCCTTGATAGATTTCCGAACCGAGTTTCCATAGCGGGATTTCGCCTTTCTCTTCGGCTTTTTTCATGCTTGTCCACTCCGCTTCGTTGCTGACGTTTACGTAGAGCAGGTTCGTCTCGGGATCGAATCCGGGACCGGGCCATTCGGAACCGCCGTTGAATTGGGGAATGACAACCATTTTCTTAAATCCGGGGGGCCTGTACAGGTGCCCGAGCTCGAATTCCTTGAGCATTTCGAGAACGGCGTCGCGCGACTCTTTGGAGAGGTCAGTCACGTCGTCGAGGGTGAAAGAGATCAGTCCGTAGGGAGCGGGCTTGAGCGGAAAGGGCTGAGTGGGCGATGTTTGTTCGCCGGGGATAATCGACTGGGGGACGGGGCGTTCTTCTACTCCGAAAACGGGTTCGCCCGTTTCGCGGTCGAGCACGAAAAGAAGGGTCATTTTGCTGACTTGGGCGACGGCGTCGATGGTCTCGCCGTCGCGCTCGAGAGTGATGAGGACGGGCGGGGCGGGGAGATCGTAGTCCCAAATGTCGTGGCGCGTGGTTTGGAAGTGCCAGACGCGTTCGCCGGTTTCCGCGTCGAGGGCGAGGACGCAGTTGGCGAAGAGGTTGTCGCCGACACGGTCGCCTCCGTATCCGTCGTAGCTGGCGGCGCCGGTGCCAAGGAAGACGATGCCGCGCTCGGAGTCGAGGGTGAGCCCCGCCCAGGCGTTGGCCCCGCCGTTGCGCTTGTAGGAGTTGGGGGACCAGGTTTCGTATCCAAATTCCCCGGGATGGGGAACGGTGTGGAAGATCCATTTCCGTTCGCCGGTGCGGACGTCGAATCCTCGAATGTGTCCGGGGGCTGCTTGCGAGGGGCCTTCGCCCACGGAGCCGCCGAGGATGAGAATGTCTTTGTAGACGACTCCAGGAGCGCGCGATGAATAACTGCGAAGGATGCCGTCCGTATCCAGATTTTCGCGCAGGTCGATACGTCCGGCCGTACCGAACGATTCTATTGGTTGGCCGGTTCGGGCGTCGAGGGCGTAGTAGTGATTGCCGGCGCCGGAGAAGATTCGCTTGTCGTCACCGTTTTCCCAATACAGGAGTCCACGCGAGTAGCCGAGAGTTTCGCTGCCCGAATGCGGATCGAATTTCCATTGTTCGATTCCGGTGGCGGCGTCGAGGGCGACGACTTTCTGGCCGGCGGTGGTGAGGTAGAGCGTTCCGTCGACCACGATGGGGTTGCATTGGAGGGTGGACCGGAGGGTGTCTTTGTGGTCGCCCACGTGGTAGCGCCAGGCGAGTTCGAGCTGGTCGACGTTGGAGCGGTTGACTTGGTCGAGGGCGGAATACTTGGTCCCTTTCAGGTCGCCGTTGTAGACGCGCCAATCGGTGTGACTGTCTCGGGGGTCGGAGGAGAGGAGCGAGGTGTGAAGAGTGAGGAGCGCAAGGAAGATCAGGGGCGGTTTCATGGGGAAGGTGGAGTGGTGAATAGTGAATGGTGAGGAGTGAATTGTGAAGGGTGAATGAGGGGACTTGGATATTAGAAGCCGTTGATTTGTAAAATTGGGGGGATTGGGTCCATTTTCGTTGTTACTTAGGGAATTTTCATTCTCTTTGGGGCTGTCTAGTTAGGATGGAATCGTAGTTTTTGGTGTTGGGTGAGCCGTGTTTGTTGAATCCAGAATCGCATTTACGGGGCGGCGCAACCGCCGGCCTTACGTTTTCGTCCTATTTAGACATTGTCCTCTGACCACCTATAATAGAACCACTACTTATTATGACTAAACTTCTTCGTTGCCTTTCCGCGGGGCTGATCGCTTTGAGCGCTCTCTCTTCTGTTAACGCGGACGGATCCGATATCGTTGAACTTTCTCCCATCCGCGTGATCGCGGGTGATTCGTTGACCGATCGGGGCGGCCCGATGAGCGGTTTCACCACGGGCGCGGTGGATCTCTACCAGATGCAAGCGGTACAGGAAACCTCGGCCCTGGTGCCGAATTTGTTCGTGGCGTCGAGCGAGACGCGCGGATTCGGCGACACGATCGTCCTGCGGGGGATGGGCAATACGCTGTTTTTCAGTCCGGCGGGCGTTTCCCAGTACATCGACGACGTGCCGTCCGGGGACGTTTTTACGTACTCCTCGGAGTTGCTCTCGGGCAACGCCTTGACGGTGCACCGCGGGGGGATGGGCTCGTTTTTCGGCCGCAACGGCCCTGCGGGCGTCATTGAGATTCAAAGTCAGAAACCGGGAGCGGAGCAGCGGATCGAGCTTTCGGCGGAAGCGGGCTCCTTCGACAAGCGGGCGTTCCGGGCGAATATTTCGGGGCCGATCGCCGGTTCGGACTTGTCGCACAGCCTCACGGTTTTCCACAACGAGCGCGACGGCTACATGAACAACGTCACTTTGGGCCGCGATACCGACACGCGCGAGGCGCAGGGGGCCCAGTACAATCTGTTCTTCTCGCCGGGCAACCAGTGGGGCGGCCGGGTTAAGCTGGTAACCGAGTCGATCGACGACGGCAGCCAGCGCCTATCGTCGCTTTTCAGCCCGGATCCCTTCGTGGTCGGTTCGAACTTGGAAGGGGAAACGCAAATCGACCGCAATCAGGTTTCCGTCCATCTGGACCGCCAGTTCGACTGGGGCGTGTTCAAGTCGATCACCGCCTACCAGGATTGGGAATTGAATCCGTCGACGGTTGACTTGGACTTGAGTCCGGATCCCATTTCGACGTCGCGGATCCGTCAGGACCAGAGCTTGTTGACGCAGGAATTTCGATTCGAGTCGACGGACAACAGCAGCGCCCTCGCCTGGCGGGCGGGTCTTTTCTATCAGGACAAGGAAACCGCGGGCGACACGACGCGCGTGTTCCCGGCTCCGCCGTTTTTCCCGGTGTTTACGGAAGACACGGTGTTTGCGATCGACGAGAAAGAGATCGCGGCCTTCGCCCACGCCTCGTTTGCGGTGACGGACACGTTTATTCTAGATGGAGGCGTCCGTATTCAAGAAACGGATGCGTCGATCGACCGAACCAAGGTATCCCCTGTGGGCGCGGCGACGGTGGTCGATTCGTTCTCCGACACGTATTCGTCGGCGGACGCGGGTTTCGAGTTTGTTTTGAGCGACCATTTCTCGTTTGTCGGCCGGACTGCGTCGAGTTTCAAGCCGAGTGGCTACAGCGCCTTTACCGACCTGCCGAACTTGGCGGGCTTCACCGACGAATCGGCGTGGTCGAACGAGCTCGGCTTCGCCTTCGCCGCGGCGGACGGCACGTTCAAAGCCCGGGTGACCGCGTTTGACATCGCTATCGACGACTACCAGCTCGAGCGGTCGGTGCCGAACGCGACAGACTACATTGTCATCAACGCGGACGAAGTTTCCTCGGAGGGAATCGAGGCAGAGGTGGTCTGGCAGCCGGTTCCGAGTTTCGTGCTGGAAGGCAGTTTCGGCGCGAACGACGTGACTTTCGATCGTCACTCCGATCCGTTCACTGCAGCGAATTTGAGCGGTTTGGAGGTGCCCTTCACTCCGAAGTACACGATGCGCGGATCGGCCCGCTATCGATTCGACAACGGGCTTTTTCTTCAGGGCACCTTCCGCAGCATTGGCGAGACCTTCTTCGACGAGCCGAACTCAGCTCTGTTCCGCCAAGGCAGCTACGAGGTGTACGACGCCCAGGTCGGCTTCCAGACGGAGCGGTTCACGATTGTCGTGTACGGAGAGAATCTGGGCGACGAGCAGTACTACTCGTTCATCAACCCGCAGATCTTCGCGGGAACGCCGGGCGATCCTGAGGCCTTCGGGGTGCGGCTGGATTTGAGGTACTAGTTCACGGGTAGGGACCGACTGCCAGGCGGTCCGTGGAGCCCAAGAAACAACGGAGTACACGGTTGAGATTCCTTAACAGTGATCTCTTCGAGATCAAATTCCGTCCCGCCTAGCGGGACGGAAGCAGGATCCCGCTACGCGGGAGCAAGATGATAGAAGCCATAAAACGAAATCCTGTTGGCTCGAGAGAGCCATCCTGTCGAAGACCCCGACATCGTCGGTGGCTCGCGGAAGGGACAAGGGCTGTCCAAATCACATTGGTTGAAGAAACCTTATCGGCTCCGTAGGAGACGCCTATTTGTAACCGAGAATCGGTTATATCCTAGCGAAGCGATGACAAAAATTTATCCGTCACCGTCCCGATCCCGTTAGGGACTTGATTTCTAGGTAATAGGTTAGGAACGTCTGCCTGACCTTTTTCTCAACCGACGCGGCTCGCTCGGCGATCGAGCCCTACCTAAATCGAGCCCTACCTGATCCGGCTTTTGGGGATATCCACAAATCCTGTTCCCGTCTTCGACGGGATCTTGTTTTCGTTCCGTCTCGCTAAGCGGGACGGAACGAAATTTGATCTCGGAGAGATCACTGTTGAACAAATTGCAAGGCTCCTTCTCGTTACGACTTGCTCAGGCAGTAGAGGTGTCCGCCGGTGCGGATGAAGAGCTGGTTGCCGGCGGCGGCGGGCGACGAAAGCGTGTAGGTGTCGTCGAGCGAGTTGTTGCCGAGAAGCTTGAAGGTCGAGCCGGCTTGGACGACGGCCACTTCTGCGGTTTCGCTGACGAGGTAGAGTTTCCCGTCGGCGAGGATGGGCGACGAGCTGACGCGTCCGATGCCGGTTTCCTCGGGTCCCCAGAGGTTCTTGCCGGACCGGGCGTCGAAGCAGGAGATTTGGCCGAAGTCGTTGAGCACGTAGAAATAGGTGCCGTCGGAAATGGGCGTGGGGACGTCGGGCCCGGCGCGATCTTCCATTTTCCAGGCGAGATGGGTATCGGTCACGTCGCCTTTGCCGTCGGCTTTGATGGCGAGCAGGGGAGTTTTGCGCGACGGGGCGTAGACGATGCCGTTGGCGGCCACGGGCGAGGCGATGATTCGGTAGTTGCGGGCGTTTTCGGGGTTCAATCCTCCCGAGCGCCAGATTTCGTGTCCGGTTTTTGGGTCGTGGCTGGTGACGTAGGCGCCGCCGGAAACGACGATTTGCGTTTCCCCGTTTACGTCGACGGGAATGGGGGTCGTGTAGGCGTCTTTGGATTCCCAGGGAGCGTCGGAAGGCCGGTCGACCTTCCAGACTTCTTTCCCGGTGGCGCCGTCGAGGGCGACCACATAGCCTGGGGCGTCGGTATTTTGTCCGCGGACGACGCCGATGATGAGCTTGCCTTCGTACAAGAGGGGCGACGAGGCGAATCCCCAGTTGAGTCCGAAGTCGCCGTATTCGTCTTCGAGGCTGACTTTCCAAAGGGCTTTGCCGTCGACGGTGTAGCCGCGCACGATTCCGTTGCCGGTGGTGGCCCAAACGTGTTTCCCGTCGCTCACGGGCGAGGGGGAGCTGTTGTTTTGCTTTCGTTTGAGTTCGTTGCCGGAGTCGACTTGGGCTCGCCAGAGCTCGGTTCCGTCTTGGCGCGAAAGGCAGATCATGAGCAATTCCTGGCCGCCGGGTCCGTCGACAGCGGACTGCTGCGGGCCGCGTCGACCCGCGGGGCGATTTCCTTGGCCGCGGTTGGCGGGACCTCGATTTCCTTGGCCGCGATTTTCAACCCCGCGATTTCCGGGTCCGCGTCTGGGGGGAGCTTCCTCGACGGCGGCCGTTTCGGTTTTCGGCT
The DNA here is from genome assembly GCA_028284235.1 of Opitutaceae bacterium. Classification (GTDB taxonomy): domain Bacteria; phylum Verrucomicrobiota; class Verrucomicrobiia; order Opitutales; family Opitutaceae; genus Pelagisphaera. Next base: position 16,896 of record JANQSC010000045.1, on the reverse strand, counting down.
GCGTTGACGGGGACATCACGAATACGCGATCGCCCACGACAATCGGCGTGGAGCCGCTCCAGGCGGGGAGGGCTACTTTCCAGGCGACGTTTTCATCCGCGCTCCAGTTGACGGGCAGATTCTTGGCGGCTGAAATTCCGGTGCCGTCGGGGCCGCGCCATTGGGGCCAGTCGCCGGCGATGAGGGGCGTGGTGAAAAGGAGGGCGGCGGTGAGAAGCTTGGTTGGGGTGGGCATTGGATTGTCTGGGGTTGGTGTTTGCGTGGCCTGCTAGCTATTGAGGCATTCGTTTACGATTGACGAGATTGTTGAGGCGACGGGTTACAGTTTCTAGTCCGTCGCAAACGGTTTCCGAGTAGGTACGGCCGTCGGTGGTGTCGATTCCGTGTCCTGGCTCCGCTTCGCGGAGGCCGGCGAGGGCGTCGTCGGCGTGGTGGAAGAGCTCGACGAGGACGATTTCGAGTTTGCCGGTTTCGGCGCAGGCGGTGAGGAGGTTGCCGATCCAGCCGTCGTCGGTGGAGAGGCAGCCGCGGGTGGTCTTGGCCGAGGCGTGGAACATGCTGAATCCTTCGGCTTCGCCCATTTCTTTGATGACGGCGGCGTTTTCCTCCATGCTGAGCGTGGAGTCGCCGCAGTGGGCGGCGTCGACTAGGACTTTGAAGAACGGTCTTCCGATGGCTTCGTTGGCGGCTTTGACGAAGGCCCAGGCTTTGCCGATGTCGGTGAAGGTCTGGAATTCGATGCCTCGGAGGAACTCGAAGTGCCAGGCTTTGATGCTGCTGTTGAAGACGTCGGATTCCTCGCACACGCGGACATGGAGTTTCACGAGCTGGGCGACGGCGGCGTCGAAATCCGCTCCGGTGAGGGGCTGGGCGCCGGGTTTCATCCATTCTTCGAAGGAGGTGGAGGCGACGTGCTCGACGCCGTGTTTCTTGGCGGCGTCGATTCCGGCCATTAGGCTGGGCAGGACGGCATCCTCGTCGGCAGGGTCCATGGGGTTGCCGCCGGCGACCATCATGATGAGATGAGGGATGAGTCCCAATTTCTTGATGTCGCCGACCATTTCGTCGAGGTCGCCTTCGTCCGTGCCCGGGAAGATGGAGATTTGAGCGCAGTTGGGGGCGACGCGGGAGGTTTGGTTGATATGATCGAGCTCGGTGGTGACGAGGAGTCGGCCGTCGTCCCCTCGGGGCATTTTCCCGTTTTCGTCGGGCACGAGCCCTCCTACGAATTTAATGTGTGTGGGGACGATGCCCAGTTGAATGTCGGGTTTGAGCGCGATTGTATCCATATGTCGGTTTTGAATGGGTAAATACCAGTGTAACAACGGAGAAACTAGCCTAGTTGGGGCGGGCTTGGGAAGTCTATTTGCGAATGGGTCGGTCGCGGCGCGGCGCGGAGGCGCCGAATTGTAACGGTTTCGCCGGTTTCGCGTTGGCGTTTTGGGAAGCGAGCGGCGATTGTTGGGGCCGTTATGGATCGAATGCCCCTATCAAAGCGCCCATTAAGCCGTCACGACCGCGCTACTTTTGTAGGGCCTTCGCTTGCGAAGCGCCGCGTAGTTTGTTTTCTGAATTGCATTCGCGGCATGGCGCGAGCGCCAGCCCTACGGGTTCGACTTGTCAGGAATTTTGTTGGGATATTAGCCCTGGCTGCATTGATGGCATCCAGCTCGGGCCATGACGCGGAGGATGCGAAAGCGCGGGCGCGTTTCGAGTCGGGAGTGACGTCGGCGGCGACGCCGTGGACGCACCTTGCGTTTCAAAACGACCCGGAGCAATTCCAGTTCGCCATTGTGACGGATCGGACCGGGAGTCCGAGGAAAGGGGTGTTCGAGGATGCGGTGAAGAAGCTGAACTGGATGCGGCCGGAGTTTGTAATGAGCGTGGGCGATCTGATCAAGGGGACTTCCCCCAATGGCGATACGAACGCGGCGGAGTGGGACGAGTTTATGAGCTGGGTCGAGCCGCTGGATATGCCCTTCTTCTTTTTGGCGGGCAATCACGACATCCAAGCCAAATGGGTCGACGGTCGCGTTCACTACGAGGAGATGCGTCGGGAATGGGAGGAGCGTTTCGGGACGACGTATTACTATTTTGTATACAAAGATACGCTGTTTATCGCTCTGTTCAGCAATGATGGCAAGGAGCAGAGTATCAGTGACGAGCAAGTTTCGTATTTCGAGGAAGTGTTGCAGGAGCACTCGGACGTTCGCTGGACAATGGTATTCTTGCACCATCCCTTGTGGGACTATCCGCACGACAGCAACTTCGGGGCGGTCGAGGAGCTGCTGGAAGGCCGGCAGTACACGGTGTTCGCGGGGCACCAGCACTTTTATCGTCACTTCGAGCGCAAGAATTCGAACTACTACGTGTTGGCGACGACGGGCGGCGGCAGTCCCTTGCGGGGAACGGAGTTTGGCGAGTTCGACCACATTACTTGGGTGACGATGACCGACGAGGGCCCCGTGCTGACGAATATCCGCCTCGATGGGATGCTCCCGCACGATGTCACGGGTTCGGATGTCGGGCTGTACTCGTCGCTCCTGACCCTAAACGCGGATATCGAGACGAATGTGCTGCTCGAGGGTCGCGACTCGGTCGAACGCGGGTCCGTTTTCCTGACTTTTCGAAATCGATCTCCCTACTCGATCGAATACAAGGGCGATTTCTTTCACAACCACTACGTCCACGCGGACTCGGGAAAAATCGAACTGACGCTTTCGCCACGGGAGTCGCGCACGATCGAGCTCGGGTTTCAATCGATGGCTCCGTTTCGGGCCGAGGACGGCGTGGCCCTGAAGTTCAATGGCTCGATCGGATTTGTCGGCGAGGAAGTCCCCAATCTGAGTATGTCGGGGTCGGTGCCGATCCGCTTGCGGGCGGGCGTGGTGGAGATCTCGGAAAGCGAATCGGTGGCGTTTAGCGGCTCGACGGAATGGGCGCCCGATCTGGAGCCGGAGACGGGGGAGATTCGCTATACGCTGGACGGGAGCGAGCCCACGAGGGAGTCGCTTAAGTTCGAATGGCCCCTAGCGATTGACCGCGATTTGGAATTGAAGGCAAAGCTGTATTCAAAAAATGGAATCGCTAGCGAGGTCGATACGATTGTATTTGACGAGGTCGGATCGGGGGCGGGGCTTTTGTGCGAGTACTATGAATACGGTGACAATCGGGCTTTGGGCTATGTATTGCCTGATTTCTCGCAAATGACGCCGACGACGGTCCGGGTGGTGTCCGAAATCGATGCGGAAACGGCGGCGCGTCGAGACGAGCGATTCGGGCTCGTCTATCGCGGGTTTATCGATTTGCCAGAGTCCGGGCGATACGAGTTCCATGTCGAGTCCGACGATGCGGCTCGTTTGATCATCGACGGGAAGTGGGTCGTGGACGATCCGCTCAAGCATCCCTTGCACGAGTTGAGCGGGTCTGTTGACTTGGAGAAAGGCCGCGTTCCATTCGAGCTGCAGTATTTTCAAAGCAGGCAGCGGATGCAAGTGGGCGTCGACTACACGCTGCCGAGCGGGAAGCGAATGGACGTTCCTTCTTCGAGTTTTTCGTACGGGCCGGGGGCGAACTGAATTCGACCTCGGGTTTTTAGGAACCGCGAATGGACGCGAATAGACGCGAATGCTCCGGACACCTGGACTATGGCCGGGTCCACTTGCTGCGGAGGATCCTGACCCCAAAGTATCGCATAGTCGAATACGCCTATTTGGCGTTGCTCGTCGTTTCGCTCTGGGCCGGCCGGACGCTTTCGCCGTCGATCCACTCGCCCTCGACCAGGACCCAGTTCGGATGTTCGGGCGATCCGTATTCGTTGCGATTGAGTTGGTCGACGACCAGGTTGACTGCGGTCAGGCCGACGCCGCCCCAGTTCGGGTTCATCCCGGCCATGCCTTTGTACGAGGAGTGCCAGCCCAGGTGGGCGTAGCCGACGCGTTCCGGTATTCGGTAGCCGAGCGATTCGAGCTTGATCGGGATGTCTTCGCCCACGCCGAGAATACAGTCGGGCTGGTGGGTCTCCATCCATTCTTCGAAGCCGCTGAAGTTGTGCTCCTCTTCCATTTGGTACATGGGGACGCGGTTCTCCTCGGCGATCGTGTTGTGGACGCTGTAGAGCGCGGCGTCGCGCTTGAAGCCGGAGGGCTTTTCGAAAAACTTCGGAATCATGACGCCGAACCGCTGGTAGCCGCGCTCCTGCAATGTTCGGATCGACTTGATGAGATTGCTGTAGTGGTTGGGTTCGACGCGGTGGAAGCGCGGCCGGATGGCGGCCCCTCCGATCGATACCACCGCGAACTGGGAAAAGTCGTATTCGGTCAAGTCGACGCGGCTTTCCGTGAAATACTCTAGGAGCACGCCGCGGATTCCCCGAGCGCGGAGAATGTCCAAAAGCCGTTTGGGCGGCATGTCGGGATCGAACCAGTGGAATTCTTCCACATTGTATCCAAGTTTTGTGGCCTGGTCCTTGATGTTCTTCTTGAGGGAGACCATGTTGTCGCCGAGATCCCGTTTCCAAGGCTGACAGTGGACTTCCGCGATCACGGGCGAGAAGTCCGACGTCTTTTTGAAGCGGACGCTGGACATGAGGGCTGAGAGGATCGGGTGGGACTCGTAGCCGAGTTCCTGAGCGGCTTTGAGGATCTTGTCCCGCGTTTCCTGCTTGTGCCCGGGCAGTCCGCGCAATGCGCGGCTGACGGTGGCTTTGGACACGCCGACCTTGTCGGCGATTTCTTGGATACTGGGCTGTGCGTCCTTGGTCATGAATCAAGAGTTGCGTAACGGTTCCAAATTACGGGATTCGATCAGCGGGTTACAATAGGCAAAGTATGAATTGTCGCGATTCGGGGGTATCGACGGGTACTCAAGGGCGACGTTTGGAACGGCACACAAGTTACATACTACAAATCTCATAGAGAACTTCGCGCGATTGTAACGGCAGCGATATTGCGCGCGACGCCCCTTGCCGATATTCCCGGCTCACGGGGAGAAATACCCCTCTATTCAACCTAATTTGCGCGAGCGCGAGCTCACGCGTTTTCAAGCGAACATACTATAAACTACCAACGCATACATAGAATGAACAAACCAAAGCTAACTCTTAGCTACCGCAATGCCCCGGCTCGGGGTGTAGCGACCCGATCTTTCTGGAGAGGGAAGGAATACCGGCGGGCGTCGCTCGCTTTGGCCAGCGCTCTGGCAATAGTGGGATCGACTGCGATGAACGCTCAAGATGTAGACAGCGATCAAGTCTACACGCTTGAAACGTATACAGTCGACGGATACCGTTCGGCCATGGCTGCCGCGATCGAGGCGAAACGCTCCTCCAACCAGGTGTCGGATTCGATCACCGCTGAGGAAATCGGACAGTTTCCGGATTTGAATTTGGCCGAGGCGATCCAGCGTATCACCGGTGTCGCCATGACGCGCAACAACGGCGAGGGCGAGAAGGTCGCGGTTCGTGGACTGGCTCCAAACTTCACTCGAGTGGAAGTTGACGGTCGGGCGTCTATGGTGACCGTCGACGATTCGGCGCCCGAGCGAGACGCTCAACTCTCGGTATTCAACTCGGACTTGTATTCAAAAATCGAAGTCATCAAGTCGCCATCCGCTCGCGATGTCGAAGGCGGCATCGGCGGCACGGTCAAGCTGACGACCCACAACCCGCTCGACGTGGGCGGCCTTTCCTGGGGCGTGGACGCCAATTATTCTTCGAGCACGACCAAAGACACCGGCGAGCCAGGGTTTTCTGGATACTACTCGAATGTGTTCCAGGACGGCAAGCTGGGCGTATTGATCCACGGAACCTACGAGGATCGCGACCGCCGCATCGACAAGGTGCAGAGCAACCAGGATTTCGATCCGGTTGGAACGGGCGACCTCGCGGACGACGAGGATCCGGACGCGCTGGCGCTGGTGGGAGCGTTTTTCCCCGGCCGCACGCGCTACGAATATCGTGGCGGGGACAATCCGCGCATCAACCTCAACGGCGAGATTCGCTACCGTTCTTCCGAGGACTTGGAGTTCTACTTGAAGTCTCTCTACACGCTGGAGACTCGTATGGAGGACCGCTCGCGCATGCAGTTCCAATGGAGCCGCGGCGACATCATTAGCGGCGTGGTCGATCCGGTCACCAATACGCTCACAAGGGCGACGATCGAGGGCCATCGCGCCGACTACCAGTCGTTCATTCGCGACGCCGAGGTGGACTCGGTGGGCGTGACTTCGGGCGTCGAGTGGAGAAACGGCAATTGGAGTGGAACCGTCGAGTTGAGCTCGACCAAAGGCGAAGAGGACTTCCATGAAGCCCGCGCTTGGTTCCGCGAAAACTCGGACGACGCCGGCACCTACGACATGTCGCCCAATTTCAAGATGCCTCAGTTGACTACTCCAAGCTTGTTCCTGGATCCCAACGACATGGGCTTGCGCGAATTGAGCCAGCAACGCCGCATCATTGGCTGGGCGGAGGACGTGGCTCGGCTCGACTTCAAATACGATTTGAACAATGGCTTCTTCAGCTCGATCGAGACCGGTATTCGGATTTCCGAGACCGAGTTCAATCGCAAGCAAGTACGCTTCTTCGCCGACGATTCAGGTCTGTCCTTCGGTAGCGGCATGCTGCCCTACGGACCTGAGGGCACGTTTTTCGATGGCGCGGGACCCGCTGGATTTCCGCTCGACATTCCGGATGTCGACCCCTTGGAGCTGCTTGAGATCTCGCCTCTCGACGGGCCGATCGTGTTCCCCGACGTTAACGGCGGCGACGTTTATGTAATCACCGAGGATATCAACGCGGCGTACGTGCAGGGCAATTTCCAAGGCCAGACGGACAACTTCCGGACCCAGGGCAACATTGGCGTCCGCTTTGTCGAGACGAAAGCGAATGGAGACGGCGGTCTGACCATCGTCGATATCGATGAAAGCGACGATATAATCGTCCCGAATTTCAATACCCTCAACCAGAACTACACCGAAGCGCTCCCGTCATTCAACATGACCTTCGCTCCGGATGATCCAAGTTCTGGATACCTGATCCGTACCGCGATTTCGAAAGTGCTGACGCGACCCACCGTCGGGGAAATGAACCCGAACTGGGAAGTGAACTACGCCGACGCGGAGGTGGAGCGCGGCAACCCGTTGCTCGACCCCTTCACCGCGTGGCAGTTCGATCTCGGGCTGGAGTACTACTTCGGCGACGACAACGAGGGCCTCTTCTCCATCGCCGCGTTCAAGAAAGACGTGGAGAACTTCATCGCGGCGACGCAATTTGATGAAACGATTGATTTCGGGGTCGGTGGTCTCGCGCCGATGGAGTACACGGTCGACACCTATCGCAACGTGGGCGACGCCAAGATCGAAGGGGTCGAGTTGAGCTGGCAGACGCCGTTCACCTTCCTCCCGGGGATCTGGAGCGACTTCGGGGCCATGGTGAACTACACCTTCATCGACTCGAACTTCATCGACGAGTCCGGAAACTCGAACCCGTTTCCCGGCACCTCTGAAAACACCTACAACATCGTCGGCTTTTACGAAAAGTCGGGCTTCTCGTTCCGTGTCGCCTACAACTTCCGCGACGATTACTTGATTGTTCCCTCGAGCTCCGGCGACGGCGTGAACAACGAGTTTGTCGAAGGCTCCGGCCGGACGGACATCGGTGTGCGCTACCGTTTCGAGAACGGCTTCAAGATCGCCCTCGACTTGATCAACGTCACTGAGGAGCAGCGCTACATCTACTACGATGTGATCGACCGCCTCGAGGACTTCACCAACGAGGGGATGACCACCAACCTCAGCGTAGGCTACAAATTTTAGTCCGAATCTTTAGGTAGTAGTTTGGATTCGCCGGATTCGCCCGTTAGTGGGCGGATCCGGCTTTTTTTTGCCCTTGGGTCCGCTCGAGAAACCGTAACGGTTACATTTTGAGATTCGTTGCGTTTCGCGTCGCCACTATCCAGATTTCGGCTATGAATTCTTCTAATCGCCCTAGCGGTTCGACTCCCTCGGTGTCGCGCCGTCAATTCGTTCAAACCGCCTCGGCCGCCGCCGGCATCGTCGCCATGCCCAGCTTCATCCAGGCCCAGCGCAGCGCCCCTCCCTCCGGCAAGCTCAATATTGCCTGCATCGGCGTCGGCGGGAAAGGCAAGAGCGACGTCGCGGACGCCGGCCGGTACGGCAACGTCGTCGCCCTCTGCGACATCGATTTGAAAGGCGACGCCGCGAAGACGGTGGCGAATTTCCCGAAAGCCCGCACGTTCACCGACTACCGGGTCATGTTCGACAAAATGGGCTCCGAGATCGACGCGGTGACTGTTTCCGTTCCCGACCACTCTCACTACCCGGCGGCGATGATGGCTCTGGAGCGCGGCAAGCATGTTTTCGTGCAGAAGCCGCTGGCCAACACGATTTGGGAAGCGCGGCAGCTTCTACTCGCTTCGCGCGAAGCAGGCGTTGTCACCCAAATGGGGATACAAGGCCATACTTTCGAAGGAATTCGTCTTCTCAAAGAATGGCTCGACGCGGGCGCGATCGGCGAAGTGGAGAAGGTCCGCTACTGGACCAACCGCCCGATTTGGCCGCAAGGCGTTGACGTGGAGTGGAAATCGGCGAGTCGACCCGCCGATATTAACTGGGACGTTTGGCAGGGAACCGTGACCCCGGAGCGCCCGTACAGCCCTGACCTGCATCCGAAAAAATGGCGAGCGTCATGGGATTATGGATGCGGCGCCTTGGGTGACATCGGCTGCCATCTCTTCGACGCCGCGTTCTGGGCCCTCGATCTCGGAATGCCCGACGAAGTCGTTGCCGAATCGCGAACAGACTTCACCGACCAGATGGCACCCTCGCATTCGGTAATCAAATACCGATTCACCCGCAACCGCAGCGGCAAGAAGATCAAGCCGGTCGAGTTCCATTGGTCCGACGGGGCGTTGAAGCCCAACGTGCCGGAGGAAATGGGGCCGGACGGCGAACTGCACGAAGAGTTCGGGCAGATTATCACGGGATCGAAGGGCAAGATTTACTCCCCTAGCGGCTACTGTGAGACTTTGCGCCTGATCCCCGAATCGGCCATGAGAGCCTTCGATCGACCGGCGAAATCGCTCCCGCGCGTCAAGGGCGGCCCGATCAAAGAGTGGATCGATTCTATCCACGCGGGCAAGCAGCCCGGCGCGAATTTCGAATACGCCGCTCGGCTCACGGAAGTCGTTTTGCTGGGCAACCTCGCCGTTCGTCTCGGAAAACCGATCAAATGGAACTCCGACACCATGAGCGTTGTCGGCGCTCCGGAAGCCGATAGCATGATCAAACGCGCCTACCGCGACGGCTGGTCGTTCAAAGAGTACAAAGCGTAAACAAACTAACGAGGATCACGACCATGAAACCCATCGCGACAGATCGACATTTTCTCAAAGCGAGCCGCAAATTAGGCGGGGCGGTTTTCTTTGCCGCCAGCCTTTCGCTCGCGACGCTCGCGGCCCCGAACACGCTTACATCGGAAGAGCGAGCGGAGGGCTGGTCGCTCTTATTCGACGGCAAGAATCTGTCGGGGTATCATGTTTATGGGGACGCGGATGCGCCGCTCGTTCGATGGAGCATCGAAGGCGACGCCCTGCGGTTGGATGGGAGAGCGGGGGAGAACGACAAGAGCAAGGTCGATATAGTAGTCTCTCCCAAACCCTACGGAGACTTCGAACTCTCTTTCGAATGGAAAATGTCACCGGGAGGCAATGGCGGCGTATTCTATAAAGTGATTGAATCCCCGAAGTATCCAAAGCCGTGGCACACGGGCCTGGAAATGCAACTATTGGACGACGAAGGACACGAGGAAGGGAAGGTCAAGACGCACCGGGCGGGAGACCTTTACGATATGGTTGCATCCCGCTCGCGCTCGACCCGTCCGGCGGGGGAGTGGAACACCTCTCGCATCGTCGTTTCCGGGGACCAGATCGAGCAGTGGCTCAACGGGAAGCAAACGGTGTCGATAACGATCGGATCCGGTCGTTGGAAGCGGAGCTTGAAACGAAGCAAGTACGCGGACCTCCCGGATTTCGTCCAATCGGAGAAGGGACATATTGTTTTACAGGACCACGGCGATTTGCTATGGTTTCGGAACCTTAAAATAAAGGAGCTTTGATATGAGTGACTCATCAAAAGAATCGAATCCGCTTGATAATCTGGATCAATGGGAGGATTTCGTGGAAACCGCGACCTATCCCGAGCCGGAGCGCAAGAAGAAGGAAGACTATCGCAACTACGACGATCCGGCCCGCGACTGCGTGCGGGAGTTCTACCGACTCAACCATACCCATCAGACCTTCGACTTCGTGATGAAGAAGCAGGAGGAGTATCTCGGCCCCGATCGCGAGCGGAAGGAAATGACGGTCATCGAGGCGATCGAGCTTCTCAATACGCTGGTCGACGATTCCGACCCGGATATCGATCTGGCTCAAATCCAGCATTTGCTGCAGACCTCCGAGTCAATCCGCGCCCGCGGATGTGAAGACTGGTTTGTATTGACAGGTTTGATACACGATCTGGGAAAGTTGCTGTGCATCTTTGGAGAGCCGCAATGGGCGGTCGTTGGCGACACGTTCCCGGTCGGCTGCAAGTACAGCGACAAAATTGTCTATCCCGAGTTTTTCGCCGACAATCCGGATTTCAATGACCCCCGCTACAACACCCGCCTGGGCGTTTACGAGGAAGGATGCGGATTGCGCAACGTGCATATGTCGTGGGGCCACGATGAATACATGTATCATTTGGTGAAGGACTACTTGCCTGACCCGGCGCTCTATATGATTCGCTATCACAGCTTCTACGCGTGGCATCGCGAAGGCGAGTACGAGTATCTTCTCGACGATCACGACCGGGCCATGCTGCCGTGGGTCAAGCGGTTCAATCCATTCGATTTGTACACGAAGTGCCCGGAAGCTCCGGTGTGGAGCGAGCTCAAGCCGTACTACGAGGATTTGATCGCCAAGTACCTGCCGCCGACGTTGAAGTGGTAGGGCCCAAAATGTAGGGCCTTCGCTTGCGAAGCGCCGCGTAGGTTAAACTGCGAATGGCATTCGCGGCATGGCGCAAGCGCCAGCCCTACGGTCTCAAACTGGGAGAATTCTCCCTCACCGCTTGTCTTTGGCGTAGATCGAGACTTTGGCCTCTCGGTCGCCGATTATCTCCTTGGCGCGCTTGAGGGCCTTCGCGGTGCTCAGGGTCGGATTGGATTCGTCGTCCTCGAAGAGGTTTCGGGTATTGATGACGTTCACCAGTCCGGAGTTGCGGAGGATCTTCATGGTGTCGGGCCGCGCCTCGCTGACGAGGAGGATACGGTCGCGTTCGTTCATGTACTTGATGAGCTCTTCCAAAGCCATGCAACTGGTGGCGTCCAAGTTGTGAGCGTTGCGTAGTTTCATTATCACTACTTTCAAGTTCTCGGCGTCGCTAACGCGTCGCATTTGATCCCGAAAGAGCTCGGCCGCGCCGAAAAACAGTTCGCCTTCGACGTGGACGATGGAGACTTCCAAATTGCCTCGTTCCTTTTTCGGTTCGTGCTTCCCGAGTTTTCCTTCCTTGTCGAAGGTGTACTCGACGATTTCCGGGTTGGCGACTTTCTTGATGAAGAGGGCGATGGAGCAGCCGGCGCCGATATAGATAGCGAAATCGAGAGCGAAAATCAAACCGGTGAGGAAGGTCACGTAGAACGTGATGCTGTCGGAGCGAGTGCTCTTGGTGACCATTCGCAACTGGTGCTTGTTGAGGAGGGAGATTCCGATGAGAACGACCACGACTGCGAGAGCGGCGCTGGGGATGAACTCGATGAGCGGGCTGAGCAGGATCGCTCCGGCCAGCACGATAAGCCCGGCGTAGAGGCTGGAAAGCGGCGTTCTCGCCCCGCTGTTGGCGCTGAGCTGGGAGCGGGTGAGCGAGCCGGACGCGGGCATCCCTGAGAGCAGTCCGCAGGCGATATTGGCCATGCCGGAGCTGAGCATTTCCTGGTTGCTGTCGAGCCGGGCGCCTTCGCGGGCGGCCAGCGATTTGCCGATCGAGTTTCCTTCCAGCACGCACAGCAGGGCGATGGCCATTGCGGGCGTGAGCAGCAAGTTGAAGGCGCCGAATCCGAAATTAGGCAAAGAGGGGCTCCACTCGGCCGGATTGAATCGAGGCATGAGGCTGACTTGGAGCGCGGGGTCGATTTTCTGGGCGAGAAAAGCGACGACCGAGGCGAGGGTCAGCGTGATGGCCACGTTGGGGAGCTTCGGGGCGAATCGTCGAATTGCCAGAAATATCAGAAGCGTCGCTATACTGAGCCCGAGCGACGGCAGATGGGTTTGGTCGAGTCGCTTGAACGTGGCTCCGACTACTTCGAAAAATGTAGTGGCAGACTGGTTACTGCCGAGTTCGAATCCAAGCGTCTTCTTGATTTGGTTGGCGATGATGAGCGCCGCCGCCGCGGTGATGTATCCGGTGATGACCGAACGGGAGATGTACTGGATCAAGGTGGCCACGCCCAAATAGGCGCCGACGACGAGGAAGCCGCCGACCATGACGAGCAGGAGCGGAAGGTAGGCGACGGCTTGGTCGCCGGCGATCCCGAGGGCGGCGAAGGAACTCATCACCATGACCGACGTGGCGTTGGTGGGGCCGAGGACGATGAACTTTGACCCGGCGAAGTACATGCCGACGATGGACGCGATGGCCGAACCGAAGAGTCCGTAGGAAAGCGGAAGGCCTGCGATGACGGCGTAGGCCATGCCTTGGGGGAAGGCGAGCAGCGCCACGTTCAGGGCGGCTCGGGTGTCTCCGCCGAACGCTTGGCGATCGTAGCCGGCTGCGGTTTGCCGGAGCGGAAACAAGTTTAGCGAGCGGGTGAAGCGCGTTTTCGTTTGCTTGGGTGTGTGAGAGGAGGCGAGCGCCATTTGCGAATGGTGAGAATTTGAGAGACTGTCTGGAGAAATCGAGCTTAATGTCGGGCGCCGTCGCGAGTCTGCGCGAACGCTTCGTCCGCGTTGTCGGAATGGGCGCGGTTTGCATTTGAAAGTTCGGGCTCCGTGTCGATGATTCGCGGCGCATGGTATCAGAAAACGCAACGGAGACCTTTGACCCCGCGAACGCAGGTCAGCGCCTCTATTTGTTTCTCGAGAACAACAAGCTGGCGGCCCGTCCGAGTGGGACCAAAGTCGAGGCGTATCAGTCGGCCATCGAGTCGGCCGCGGATCTCGAGCGTGTTTTGGAGGCAGGGGCGTCAGCTCCCGTTTGGATCGGGGAGTCGGAGGGCGCCTCGGTGTTTTTCTCCAATATTGACGGTTGCGAGCTGCCGGAGTTTCTCAAAGCCCAGGGCTGCGTGTCCTTGGCTCTGGAAGCGATCTGCTCGCTCGCCGAGTCGGCAGACGGATTGAGCGCCGGCCTTCGCGCCGATTTGGGCCTGATCGTTTCCAACGCCATCCGCATTCCCTATTTGCGGTTTAAAGAAACCGACTTCATCTACCGGTTTCGCACCGAGAAGCAGCGCAACCGGCGGATCTACCACGTGGATGACTCGTCGACCGCGCTTTACCATAGCGCTTTGTGCGACGCTATCAAGACGGTCAAGCGGTCCAAGGAGCGCTCGGCGGCGGGACCGGCCACACTCGATTTCGGGGCGGTGAACTATGTACTGCCGAGCCACTTCGGATTCTGCCTGGGCGTTCAAAACGCGATCGAGCGGGCCTACGAGACGATCGCCTCGTTTCCAGACCGACGCGTTTTCATGTTGAGCGAGCTGATTCACAATCCGTTTGTGAACGCGGATTTGAAGGAGAGAGGGCTGCTGTACTTGCAGAGCGACAAAGGCGTTCCCGCGATTGATCCCGAGACGGGCCAGGCGTATTGGGATTCGCTCACTGACGACGACATTGTGATCATCCCCGCCTTTGGGGCCCGCGACGAGGACAAGGTTCGGCTGATCGAAAAAGGTCTTCCGCTAAATGCGTTCGACGCGACGTGCATGCTGGTGGAAAAGGTATGGAAGGCGGCGAAGCGCTACGGCCAGCGGGGGTACACGGTCGTGATTCATGGAAAAGCGGAGCACGAGGAAACGAAGGCGACGTTTTCCAACAGCTCGAAGTACGCCCCGTCTCTGATCGTCCGAGACATGGCGGAGGCGACCCAATTGGCGGCAGTGATCGCGGCGGAGGACGCGGACGAACGGGCCCGTCTGTTTGCCCCGTTTGCGGACCGGTGCAGTCCGGGTTTCGACGCGAGTCGCGACCTCGAGAAGCTGGCCCTGGTAAATCAGACGACGCTGCTTCGAAACGAAACGCTCAAGATAATCGATTTCTTGGAAACCGCGTTGAAGGCCCGTTACGGGGCGGCCCAGATCGAAGAGCGGATGGAGATGAGCAGCAAGGGCGACACGCTTTGCTACGCGACGCAAGTCAATCAGGACGCGCTCGGCGGGGCGATCGAGCAGGGGGCGGACTTGGCGATTGTCGTTGGCGGGAAGAACAGCTCCAACACCTTCCAGTTGTTTCGGATTTGCGAGGAGGCATTCGGCGAGCGCGCGTTCTACATCCAGTCGGAAGCCAATATTTTGTCACGCGATCGCGTCGAGCATTTCGTCTTCCCCTACAACCCGAAGGACCCCAAACAGGGCCGCATGGAGGAACGGCCTTTTCTCCCGGAGCGCGACGAGCCGCTTCGCATACTGATCACGGGCGGGGCGTCTTGCCCGGACGGTTTGCTGCAGCAGGTGATCGCCAAAGTGAATGGCTACTTCGACCCGTCGCGCGTCAAGAGTATCGAGGAAGTGACTACAGAAGTGGAAGCCCTCGCGTAGGGCGGGGCGTTTTTCGATTGCCATCGAGAGGGCGATTGGTTTCGAAGTCGATCATGCCGATTTACGAATTCTACTGTAAGGAAAACAATACGGTCTACTCGTTCTTGGCAAAGTCGCTCGCCTATCGGGACGCGACTCCGAGGTGTCCTGACAATCCCGAGTTTGCGTTGGAAAAGCGAATCTCGGGCTTCGCGTTTATCGGCCAAGCGAGGGACCCGGCTAGCGACGACGGGCTGGGCGATCTCGACGACGCGAAGATGGAAGGGATGATGGCCGAGCTGGAGCGGGACATGGCGGGGTTCGACGAGGACAATCCGGATCCCAAGCAAATGGCCCATCTGATGCGCAAGATGTCGGCGTTGACCGGAGACAAGCTGCCCGAGGAAATGGAGGAGATGGCAAGCCGATTGGAGGCCGGCGAAGATCCGGAAGCGTTGGAGTCGGAGTTTGGCGACGCCCTCGACGACGTGGGCGACGAGTTCGAACCGAGCGGAAAAGAGAGCTTGCAGCGCCTGCGTCGCAAGATCCTGGGCCCGCGCAAGGACCCCAATCTCTACGACATGGCGGAGTACTGCGACGACTAGGCCACGTGGCCTAGCGGCCGCCCTTGATCTTGCCGTTTCCTGAAAGCAGCACCGCGATGGGGCGGGTTTGCGGGAAATGCGAGCAGATGATCATGGCGATGACTGTGATCGGCACGCAGAGAAACATCCCGGGAACGCCCCAGAGGGAGCCCCAGAGGCTGAGCGAGAGGAGGATGACCAGCGGGCTCAGGTTGAGCGAGTTGCCCATGAGGCGCGGTTCCATAAAATTGCCTACCGCGACTTGCGTGGCGACGATCCCGCCGATGACGATCCCGATGGTTGTCGGCTCTTCGAACTGGATGAGGGCGAGGATCGACGGGAAGGCGGTGGCCAAGATGGAGCCCACGGTGGGAATGAAGTTGAAGAAGAAGATCAGCATTCCCCAGAACGCGGCGAAATCCAGTCCGACGGCGGCCATGATCCCGTAGCTCACCACTCCCGTGGTGAGACTGGCGAAGGTCTTTATGCCGATGTACTTTCGAGTATCCTCGTCGATCTCCTTGATGATTTTGAAGACCTCGTGCTCCTTGATGTTCCCTTTCGCCATTCCCTTGATTTTCGGGCCGAAACTGCGTTGTTCGAGAAAAAGGAACACGACGTAGATGCTGATCAGCCCCGCGTTGCCGGCCAGAGTGCCGAGGGCTCCTGCCACGTTTCGAACGATGCCGCTGAAGTCGAGCTGGCTGACGAACTCCTTGAGCGGAGGCGGTTCCTCGAAGGGGAGGAAACCGTAGATCTTGTCGATCAAGGGCTCGATACGCTCCTGGTACTCCGGCGCCACGCGGATGACCTCGTTCACGTTTTTGGTGATGAAATTGAAGAAGACTCCGAGGATGGCCACGATGACCAACACTGACGCAATGTAGCGCAGGGAAGCCGGTAGCGAACGTCCGCCAATCTTCAGTTTCATGATCGCGAACGAAAGCACGTTGATCAGATACCAGATGAAAACCGCTAGAATGAGCGGAATGATCAGCTTCTGCCCGATGTAGAGAATGAAAAAGAGGGTAATCGTGATTCCGAGCCAGAGAAAGGAGCGGAGAAGCGGTGACGAAGAAGTCTGAGGATCCATGGTGAAGAAGGTATCCAGACTCTGAATCAACTCGGGCGGGAAATCGAGATCGAATCGAGCGCGAATTTTCGACGATTTTTTATTGGGTTAAGCTGTTGTTAAGCAGGCATTTAAACAATGTTCAGATTCAGGGAAACTAAAATGTCTGCAATTGGTCTCATTCAAACGTGGCTGTGTTTCGTTCTCAGGAGCGAACGATAGTTGTAATTTTTTTCTGGAGTGGATTTGAGGAACCCAGAAAACTAGAGGAGGGCCCGGGCGGATGGGGATTCGCCCGGGTTTTTCGTATCCGGACGGTTTTGGGAGACGGAGGGATAGGGAGATTGAGGGATGTTTGTAGGGCCTTCGCTTGCGAAGCGCCGCGTATGGAGATCGTTTGGGCTAACGACGCGGCGCTTCGCAAGCGAAGGCCCTACGTACTGCGAGAG